>CAVWKA010000029.1:0-74454 GCA_963755515.1 uncultured Verrucomicrobiae bacterium
ACCCCCGGAACGGTCAGCTGAGCGCAGGGTCGCGCCGGCGGCTCGACACCGAGCTCGTACGGCGGGGCCTGGTCGCCAACCGTCACGAGGCCCAGGTGGCGATCGCCGCCGGCCGTCGTCCTGGTCGAAGGGACGCAGGCCGACAAGGCGGCGCGCCAGGTGGCGCCCGACGAGCCCATCGTCGCTGCAAGGCCCGCCCCAACCGTTCGTCAGCCGGGGTGGGCAGAAGCTCGATGCCGCCCTGCACGCGCTTTGCGGTCGCCCCCGGGGGCCGGCGCGCCCTCGATGCGGGCGCCTCGACCGGTGGCTTCACCGACTGCCTCCTCCAGCGGGGCGCCGCCCACGTCTACGCCGTCGATGTCGGCCATGGGCAGCTGGACCAGCGGCTGCGCACCGACCCGCGGGTGACCGTGCTCGAGAAGGTCAACGTGCGCACCCTGACCCCCGAGGTGCGTGCGGGAGCGAGACCCGGAGTTCGAGCCCTGCTCGCTCATTGTGGCCGACCTGTCGTTCATCTCCCTGGTCACGGTGGTGCCGGCGCTCTGCGGGCCGATCGGCGCCGCCGGGGCCGATCTGGTCCTCCTGGTCAAGCCCCAGTTCGAGGCGGGCCGGGTCGTCGTGGCCCGGGGCAGGGGCGTGGTGCGGGACCCCGCGGTGTGGCGGAGCACCCTCGAAGGGGTCACCTCCGCACTCTGTGACGCCGGAACCGGCATCATGGGGGCGATGGTTTCCCCGCTGACCGGCCCGGCCGGCAACGTCGAGTTCCTGGTGCACGCCCGCAAGGGCGCCGCGGCGCGACCAGGTTGATGATGTCGGCCGCCTCCTCGATGACACCGTCGATGAGGCGGCCTCCCGCCGCGACCTCACCCGGCGAGGGTGTAGACCAACCGCACTGACCATGTCGACGGCCACCTTCCTCGTGCATCCCGAGCGCCCCGACGCGCGGGAGCTCGCCCTCGATACGGCGGACTGGCTCACCGGGCGCGGCGACGTGGCCCGCATCCTCGAGTTCACGGCGCCCAACCGGGTCACCGAGGCGGGCCGGGAGTTGCACCTCGACGAGGTCGACCTCGCCGGGACCACGGTCGCCGTGAGCCTGGGCGGCGACGGCACGTTCCTGCGGGTGGTCCGCCTGGCCTGGACCGAGGACGTGCCGGTGCTCGGGGTGAACTTCGGCCGGCTGGGCTACCTGCCCGATCTGATGCCGGACCAGATGCGGGAGGCGCTGGCCCGGGTCTTCGCCGGCGAGGCCGTCATCGAGGCCCGCTGCGCGCTGGAGGTCACGGTCACCGACCGTTCCAAGGGCGATGCCGCCACGCCGTACCTGGCCCTCAACGAGGTCGTCCTCGAAAAGATCGACTTCGGCCACACCGTCCGCCTCGCCACGTCCATCGACGGCGAGGACGTGTTCACCTACTCGGCCGACGGCGTCATCATCGCCACCCCGACCGGGAGCACGGCGTACAACCTCTCGGCCCGGGGGCCGATCCTCTCTCCCGGCCTGCGGGCCATGGTGGTGACGCCGGTGGCCCCGCACCTCTCGCTCGACCGCAGCCTGGTGCTGAGCGACACCCAGCACGTGACGGTGCGGATCGCGCCCGACCGGGTGGCCGCCCTGGTCATCGACGGCCAGGACCTCGGTCGCCTCGACCCGGGGTCGACGGTCACGTGCCGCGTCCCCACCCGGCCGGTGCGGGTGGTGCGCAACGACCCCCACGGCTTCGGCGCGCTGCTGCGGTTCCGGCTGCTGGCCGATCGCGAGCAGTAGGCGGCGGTGTGACGAGTCGACGCAGTGCTGACCGAGTTGCGGGTGCGCGACCTCGGCGTCATCGAGGACCTGTCGCTGACCTTCGGCGCGGGCATGACGGTCCTGACCGGCGAGACCGGCGCGGGCAAGACGCTCGTGGTCGAGGCGCTCCAGCTCGTGCTGGGGGGCCGGGCCAATCCGGCCATCGTCCGGGCGGGGGCCACCGAGGCCCTGGTCGAGGCACGCTTCGTGGTCGAGGCGCCCGAGGGTGAACGCGAGGTCATCATCGCCCGCGCCGTGCCGGCGGACGGCCGTTCGCGGGCGTGGGTCGACGGGCGCATGTCCCCGGTGAGCGCCCTGGCCGAGACGGCCTCGGCCCTGGTCGAGATCCACGGCCAGCACGCCCACCAGTCGCTCGTCACCCCGGCACAGCAACGGGCCGTGCTGGACGCCTACGCCGGAACCGACACGGAGACGGTGCTCGCCCTGCGGGCCCGGCTGCGGGAGATCGCGGCGTCGCTGGCCGCGCTCGGGGGGGACGTGCAGGCACGGGCGCGGGAGGCCGACGTGCTGCGGTACCAGGTGGCGGAGATCGCCGGGGCCCATCTGTCGGACCCCGGGGAGGACGACCTGCTGCGCCAGCAGGAGACCCGCCTGGCCGATGCCGCGGCCCACCGGGAGGCTGCCACACTCGCCGGGGAACTCCTCGAGTCCGCCGTCGGGCGACGGCGACGGCGGGGTCCTGGCCCGCCTGGCCGAGGCGGCGGGGGCGCTGGCCGGGCGGGAGGTCTTCGACGACTACCGGGAGCGGATTGCGGCGTCGGCCATCGATCTCTCCGACGTGGCCCGGGGCCTGCGCGACGTGGTGGAGGGGTGGGAGGACGATCCCGAACGTCTCGTCGCCGTACAGGAGCGCCGGCGCCTGCTGGCCGACCTGCGCCGCAAGTACGGCGCCGACCTGACGGCGGTCATGGCCTTCGCCGATGAGGCGGCCACCCGACTCGACGAGCTGGAGAACGCCGAGGCCAGGGCCGCCGCGCTCGAGGCCACCCGGGCCGAGCTGGCCGGGGAGCTGGTGGCGGCGGAGGCCAAGGTGCGGGCGGTGCGGGCCCGGGCCGCCAAGAAGTTCGGGGCGCTGGTGGGGGAGCGCCTGGCCGACCTGGCCATGGCCGGGGCGCGGGTGGAGATCCGCGTGGCGCCCGAAGGGACGGGCGAGCCGGTCGAGATCGCCCTGGGGGCCAACGTCGGCGAGGCGGTCCTGCCGCTGGCCAAGGCGGCCTCGGGCGGCGAGCTGGCCCGGGCCATGCTGGCGGTGCGCCTGGTGGGAATGGGCGGGCCGCAGACCATGGTCTTCGACGAGGTGGACGCCGGGGTGGGCGGCGCGGCCGCACTCTCGCTGGGCTCGGCCCTGCACGAGGTCTCCCGGACCCGTCAGGTGCTGGTGGTGACGCATCTGGCCCAGGTGGCGGCGAAGGCCGACCGGCAGATCGCGGTGCACAAGGACGAGGTGGACGGGCGCACGCTCACCTCGGCCCGACCGGTGGAGGGCGAGGAGCGGGTGGTCGAGCTCTCCCGCATGCTGTCGGGGCATCCCGACAGCGACGCCGCCCGGGCCCACGCCCGCGAGCTGTTGGGGGTCTGAGGTTCGGGCCCGGTCTCGGCGACCGGTCGGGTTTCAGGCGGCCGGTCGGGTTTCAGGCGACCGGCGGTGCCGCCTCGCTCGATCCGGCGGACGGATGGCGGTGCAGGACCAGCCCCGCAATGGCCACGGCGAGCGCCGACCACGCCGAGGGCGATGAAGGGGAACATGCCGTAGGGGGACGGCTGTCCGGGTTGGCAGAGCTCCACGAAGGGGACGACCAGGACCGCCGAGCCCAGAATCGGCACCACCACGTGGCGAAGGGGGGAGAACAGGGCGCGATGGCGCCGCCAGATGAACACCGGCAGCGCAATGTTGGTCAGCAGGTAGACGAGCAGGATCACGATGGTGCCCATGGTGGAGGACTCGGCATAGAGCCCGACCGGGTTCATCCCCCGCGAGTGCCCGGTGAGGAGATGGGTGACCCACCAGATCCCGATGATGCCGAGCCCGACGACGGCCATGAAGACCAGTGCGTTGACCGGTGTGTCCGTGCGAGGCCGGAGGCGTCCCAGCCGCGCCGGGAGCAGCCCGGTGCGGCCCCCGTCGAAGAGCATCCGCGCCTGGGACGACGTCCCGGCCACCAGCGCGGAGAGCACCGAGACGATCCCGGCCACCCAGGCCAGGACCGCCCAGCCCCCGAGCGCGTGGTCTGCCACGGTCAGGAACGGCACCGACGACGGCCCGATCGACGCCACGTCGTAGTGGGAGCCGGTCAGCGTGGCGTAGGCGAAGAAGACGAAGAGCACCGCGCCGATGCCGATGGAGAGGTACAGGGCCCGGGGCACTGTCCGCGTCGGGTCGCGGGTCTCCTCCGCCAGCGCCGGCCCGTTCTCCCACCCGATGAACATGTACAAGGCCAGCGGGAATCCGGTGGACAGACCGGCGAGCCCGCCGGTGAGATGCGACCAGGAGAACGGGACGCCCGAGAGGTGGGCCCGCCCGTCGACCAGGACGACGACACAGACCGCCACCATGATGGCGAGTTGGGCCACGAGCGCGATGCCCACGGCCGAGGTGGACAGCTTGACGCCGCGGGCCGTCAACCAGATGGCCGCGACGGTCAGCACCACGGTCAGCGGTCCCCACGGCAGGTCCACCGATGTGTAGTGCGCCAACGTCATGGCCAGCAGCCCGCCGGACATGGTGAACACGCCCGTCATGGCGACGGTGTAGCCCACGGCGACCAGCAGGGCGGTGACCACGCCGGCCCGTGGGCCCAGTGCCGTCTCGACATAGGTGATGAAGCTGCCGGCCGACGGCTCGGCCCGGGTGAACTCGGCCACCGTGGTGGCCAGGAGGGCGACTGCCAACCCGGCGGCGAGAATCGTTAGGGGAGCGGCGACACCGGCGGTGACCACGATGACACCGAAGGCGAAGTAGAAGTCGATTCCGGGGCCGATGTTGGCCACGGTGGACACGGTCAGGTCCACCGTCCCGAGCTGGCCGGCCCGCAACTGCCCGGCCTGCGACCGCCCGGCCTGCGACCGCCCTGCCTGCCCCGGCGCCGCCACGGTGCTGACACTAGACCGGGCCCGTCGCCGCTCCCCCCTGGACACGGGGTCGCAGGGGCACGGTCCGCCACATCGGCGGGTGCCGTCCATTACTGTAAAGGGGTGCACCGATCGATCACACTCGCCGCGACGTTGGGCGTCCCGCGGGCGGCGTGAGCAAGTTCATCTTCGTCACCGGAGGCGTCTCGAGCTCGCTCGGCAAGGGCCTCACCGCCTCCTCGCTCGGTCGACTCCTCAAATGCCGTGGCCTTCGGGTCACCATGTGCAAGCTCGACCCCTACATCAACGTCGACCCCGGCACCATGAACCCCGGGGAGCACGGCGAGGTCTTCGTCACCGAGGACGGCGGCGAGACGGACCTCGACCTGGGGCACTACGAGCGCTTCATCGACGAGAACCTGCACCAGCGCTCCAACACCACGACGGGCTGGATCTACCGCTCGGTGATCGAGAAGGAGCGGCGGGGCGACTTCCTCGGACGTACCGTCCAGGTCATCCCGCACGTCACCGACGAGATCAAGGACTGGGTGCGCCTGCTGGGCGACGACGACGTCGACATCGTCATCGTGGAGATCGGGGGCACGGTCGGCGACATCGAGATCGTCCCGTTCATCGAGGCCATTCGCCAGTTCCGCCGGGACGTCGGGCGGGAGAACGTCTGCTACATGCACCTGACCCTGGTGCCCTACCTGGTCACCGGCGAGCAGAAGACCAAGCCGACCCAGCACTCGGTGACCGAGTTGCGCAGCCGAGGTATCCAGCCCGACGTGATCGTCTGCCGCAGCGACAAGCCCATCTCCGAGAACCTCAAGCGCAAGATCTCGAATCTCTGCGACGTGTCCATGGAGGCGGTGGTCTCCGCCGTCGACGCGCCGAGCATCTACGAGATCCCGCTCGTCCTGCACGACCAGGGTCTCGACGGTTTCGTCTGCCGCACGCTCGGCATCGACGAGGCGTCGCACCCGATCAACCTGAGCCAGTGGGAAGAGCTGGTCCGCCGGGTCGAGTCGCTCTCGCGCCGGGTCAGGGTCGGCATCGTGGGCAAGTACGTGAGCATGCCCGACGCCTACATGTCGGTGGTCGAGGCGCTCCGCTCGGCCGGGTTCCACTACGGGACCGAGGTGGAGCTGGACTGGATCGACGCCGAGAAGGTGCCCGACCTCCTCGGTTCCGACCGCCTGCGCACGCTGGACGGCATCGTCATCCCGGGCGGCTTCGGTGTCCGCGGGGTCGAGGGCATGGTGGCGGCCGCCGCCTACGCCCGCGACAACGCCATCCCCTGCCTGGGACTGTGCCTGGGGCTGCAGGTGATGGTCATCGCCGTGGCCCGGGACTGGGCCAAGTTGGACCGGGCCAACTCCCGCGAGTTCGACTCGTTGACCCCGGACCCGGTCATCGACCTCATGCCCGACCAGGCCCACGTGACCGACAAGGGCGGCACCATGCGGCTCGGCTCCTATCAGGCCGCGCTCCTCCCGGGCTCCAAGGTGGCGCAGGCCTACGGGACGCTGGGCGTCACCGAGCGCCACCGCCACCGGTTCGAGTTCAACAACAAGTACCGGGCCCGACTCGAGGCCGTCGGCCTGGTGTGTTCGGGCAGCTCGCCCGACGGCCGGCTGGTCGAGTTCGTCGAACTGAGCGAGCACCCGTTCTGGGTCGGCACCCAGGCCCATCCGGAGTTCAAGAGCCGGCCCGACCGCGCCCACCCCCTGTTCCGGGAGTTGGTGGCGGCGGCGCTGGACCGCGCCGAGGGGCGCGAGCCGCACCTGCTCGACCTCGACCGCGTGCCCTAGGACCCGGTGCCCCCGCCCAACCCCTCGTTCCAGCGGGTCGCCGAGGTCGAGGTGCTGAGGACGCACGTGTTCTCGGTGGGCCAGGCCGCCCTGTTGGACCCCGACGGCGAACCCTTCGAGCGCTCCATCATCCACCACCCCGGGGCGGTGGCCATCGTTCCCGTCGACGCCGACCGCCGGGTGACGCTGGTCCGCCAGTACCGGGCCGCCGTGGACCGCATGGTGCTCGAGGCGCCGGCGGGCACCTGCGACGTCGAGGGCGAAGCGCTCCAGGCGACGGCGCGGCGGGAGCTGGAGGAGGAGGCCGGCCTGCGGGCGCGCTCGTTGGAGGTCCTGATCGGCACCTTCAACACCCCCGGCATCAGCGACCAGTACACGACGATCTTCTTGGCCACCGGCCTGTCACCGTGTCCGGCCCAGCCGAGCGGGATCGAGGAGGGGTTCATGACGATCGAGACGATCGCCCTCGACGACGTCGAATCGTTGGTGGCCGACGGCACCCTGGTCGACGAGACCACCGTGCTGGGCCTGCTCCTGGCCCGGGCCCGTCTCGATCGCACCGCCGCACCGCCCGTGACCCCGGCGGCCCCGTGACCCCGCGCACTGCCCCGCAATGCGGAGGAGTACCTCTCCTGGCTCGACGTGGAGCGGGGGCGCTCCCCGCGCACGCTGGCCTCGTACCGCCGGGACCTGGCCTCCTACCAGGCCTTCGTGGCGAAACGACAGTTCGGGCGCCGTGATCGACGACGGCCACGCCCGACGGTCGTGGCCGCCTACGTGGCCTCGCTGCGCCGCACCCGGAGCGGGGCCACCGTGGCCCGGTCCCTTTCGACGCTGCGGGGCTTCCATCGCTTCTTGGTCGAGGAGGGGGAGGCGGCGATCGACCCCACGGCGGACATACCCGGCGTGGCCGTGGCCGACCTGTTGCCCAAGGCCCTCAGCGAGGACGAGACGGGCCGCCTGCTCGGCGCCGTCGTCGGCACCGGGCCGGCCATGCTGCGCGACCGGGCCCTGCTCGAGCTGCTGTACGGGACCGGGGCACGGGTCAGCGAGGTCGTCGGGCTCAACCTCGGCGACGTGGCCGAGGCGGTCGACCTCGGCGGCATCCCCCTCATCCGGGTCCTGGGCAAGGGGAGCAAGGAGCGGGTGGTGCCCCTGGGGCGGCTGGCGCGGGCCGCGCTCCAGCAGTGGTTGTCCGGCGAGGGGCGGCCCCATCTCGAGCCGAAGAAGTGGAAGGTCCGCAGCGACGCCGACGCCGTCTTCCTCAACGCCCGCGGGGGCCGGCTCACCCGGGTGGGGGCGTTCGGCGTGGTCAAGAAGTACGCCGGCCGGGTCGGATTGGCGGACCGGGTCAGCCCCCACGTCCTGCGCCACTCCTGCGCCACCCACATGCTGGCCCGGGGGGCCGACATCCGTGTCGTCCAAGAGCTCCTCGGTCACGCCTCCATGGCGACCACCCAGCGCTACACAAAGGTGTCGCCAGAGCATCTGCGCCGTGCCTACGAGGACGCCCACCCCCGCGCGGGTACTGCGGCGACCAACAAGGACGTAGCATGACGCCATGCCGAACGAGGCCCCTACCGCGGAATCAGCGGAGGTCGACTACGCCGCCCTTCTCCGCGCCGAGCAGGCTGAGCTCAAGGCGCAGCTGAAGGAACTGGGGTTCGCGAACGAGGGTGATACAGGCCTCAGCTACGACTCCAACTTCGCCGACTCCAGCCAGGTGACGGCCGAGCGGGGTGAGGCGGAGCGGCTGGCCACCGAGCTCCGGGAGTCGCTGGACGAGGTCGATGCCGCCCTGGAGCGGCTCCGCGCCGGCAGCTACGGCGTCTGCGAGGTGTGCGGGAAGCCGATCGGCGCGGCCCGACTGGAGGCCATGCCGGCGGCGCGCTTCTGCATCGTCGATGCCGCCAAGCAGTAGGTGAGCCCACCCGGAGGGGGATCCTCCGGTCGTCGCCCCATGGACCGCAACACCAAGCGGGCGCTGTGGGTCGTGGCCGGGGTCGTGGTGGTCATCGCGCTGGTCCTGCACCACAACATCACCACCGACGAGATCATCTTCTTCTTCGTGGTGGTGCCGTCGGTGATCCTCCACGAGATCTCGCACGGATGGGTGGCCCGGGCCTTCGGCGACGACACGGCGGCCCGGGCCGGTCGCCTCTCGCTGAACCCGCTGGTCCACGTCGACCCGGTCGGCACCCTGATCGTGCCCGCGGTCATGGCGCTGGCGGGGTTCGGGGTGTTCGGCTGGGCCAAGCCGGTGCCGGTGAACACCGCCCGGCTGCGCAGCCCGCGCAATCAGGCCGTGCTGGTGTCGCTGGCCGGACCGCTCACCAACCTGGTCCTGGCCCTCATCGGGGCCTTCGTGTTCGTCGCTGTCTTCCGGACCACCTTCAACGCTGCGTCACGCGTCGATGACCCGTCCGTGCTGTCGCGGGTGGTCTTGTTCTTCAGCGTGGCCAACATCGGCCTGATGGCGTTCAACCTGATCCCCATCCCGCCTCTGGACGGCTCCGTCGTATTCGAGCGGGCGCTGCCCGCCCGCTACTGGCCCGGCTACCTGCGCATCCGGCCCTACACGGGGATGATCGTCGTGGGCCTGGTCATGCTGAACTTCTACCTCAGCGGCAACGGGCACGTGGGGCCCCTCACCTGGCTGATCCTGCACCTCTACGACTGGTGGCTCGGCGTGCTCCACGCCGGCATCCACTTCGTGTAACTCAGGCGAACGCCCGATCGTCGGCCGGCGACACGGCACGAAGAAGGACGAGCCCCGCCCCGCCCCCGGCGCGGCGCCGGAAGAGCCGGGCGAGTCGGCGCCTGACGTCGGCGCCGGCAGGCGGAGAGCGGCCGTGGCGCCGGCCGACGTGGCAGGCGCCAATTCGAACCAGACGGTCTTGCCGACCGTGGTGTCGGCCTCTTCGACCCCCCACTCTCGGCGAGGGTGGCAACGAGGAGGAGGCCCCGACCGTGGGGGGCCGTGGGCGGCGGCCGGAGTGGCACGGGCCATCCCGGGCACGCCGTCGACCACCTCGACCCGCACCCGCCCCGAAGGTGTCGGGTAGAGCACGGTCACCGCGGAATTCGCTCGTGGCGTGGACGACGGCGTTGGTGGCGAGCTCGGACACCAGCAATGCCGCCAGCTCCGCGACTTCGGGTTCCACCGCGGACAGCGGATTCGGCCACGAACTGGCGGGCGGGCGAGACGGAGGCCGTCGTCTCGGGAAAGCGGCGGGACCGCTTGACGGTCATGGCGCCCCGTCCTGGACCAAGAGGATCCCCGTCAGGCCGGTGGCCTCGATGACCCGCCGGATCAAGGGGCTGGCGCCGAAGACCCGGAGCGGACCGAGGCGGTTGGCCACCCGGAGGAGCAGGGCGAGACCGGAGCTGTCCATGAAGGCCAACCCGGACAGGTCGAGGTCGAGGCGGCGTCGGCGTGCGAGCCACCAGATCATCGAGCGGACCCGTGAGACGCTCCACGCTGACGATGTCGAGCTCTCCCGAAATACGTGCCGTCACGTAGCCCGGCTCGGTCTCGGACAAGGCGATCTCCGCCTGTGACCCCTCGTTCACGCTTGCCATTGCACCCCCAAGATCGCGATGTCGTCATCAGAGCCAGCCGGCGCCAGGTCGACCAGGAGCCGGCCCAGCAGATCGTCGATGGATCCCCGGTGGCCCGCCGCCGCCTCGGCCAGCCGGGCCAGGCCGACATCGAGATGCTCACCGCGGCGTTCGACCAACCCGTCGGTGAAGGCCACGACGGCGGCACCCGGCGGCACCGTGACGGTCACCTCGGCCGGTTCGCTCCGGGGCAGGACCCCGATCGGGGGGCCGACTTCCATGTCGACGTAACGGGCCGTGCCCCCGTCGATCACCAGCGGGGCGAAGTGGCCGGCGCTGGCCACGGTGAGGCGATGGTCGGTCGACGTCGAGCGAGACCGCAGAGCACGGTGGCGAAGTAGCCGTCCTCAGGCTGGCCGATGAGCTCGCCCAGTTTGGCCAGGATGACGGCGGGGCCGCCCCCCTGCGCCGCATAGGCCCGGATGGCATGGCGCAGGTAGGCCATGGTGGTGGCGGCGCTGAGGCCACGCCCCGAGACATCGCCCACCACGAAGAGCGCCCGCCCGTCGCCGGTGGGTATGACGTCGTACCAGTCGCCCCCTACCTCAATGCCGCCCACGCCGGGGGCATAGCGCACGGCGACGACCAGGCCCGGGAGAGCGGGGATCTGACGTGGCAGGAGCGAGTGCTGGAGCGTCTCGGCGATGGTGCGCTGCTCGACGTAGAGGTCGGCGGTGTTCGCGGCCAGAACCTCGGCCAGGCCCCGGCGCCGGACCAGATTTTCGGCCGTCAGCGCCGCCGCGGCGGTGAGCACCGCGCCCAGGATGGCCGCGATCCACGGGAGGGCGGCGGACAGCCCACCGGCCAGCGGGTTCGGTCTCGGTGCCGATCAGGGTGAGCACGGTGTCACCGAGGGGGAGGGTGGTCGCGGCGCGGTACCCGTGCAGCGTGCCCGTCCTCTCGATGAGGGTGCCGGCGTCAGTGGTGTGCCCCAGGTAGAGGGCGAAGTCGAGGTCGGAGAAGGCGGCCCCACCGGCGTCGCTGGCCTTTTGGCCTGCCGGCAGACGGGATCTCGGCGTAGACCGCCTCCGTGGTGCCCTGTCCCGGCGGTATCTCGGCGTAGCCCAGTCGGGGCTGGGCCCCGTGCAGGATCTCGGTGACGCTGAGCTCGCCGCCGGCGTGCACCCGGCGGAACAGCGACGCCGCCAGGCCGTGGGTCGCCAACAGGGGTGTTGGCGCCCACCACGACGAGGGGCGCCGGCGGGCCCGGTGCGATCCGCCACAAAGAGGCGGAGACGAAGGGCCCGGCAGGCCCGACATCGGGCGCGATGAACTGCTCGAACTGCTGGGGGTCATGGGTGGCGGCAGCCACATCGAAGGCGGCGGTGAGCGGAGTCTCGAGACTCGGGATGGCCGAGCCCAGTGCGGTGGCGGCTTGGCGAACCTGGAGTTTGAGAAGGCGGTGCTCGTTCCCCACGTTGGCACTTGCCGCCGCCCAGGTGAGCAGCGCCGGTGGATCAGGCCCCCCACGAACAGGATCAGGAGGGGGAGGCGCAGCGGGCTCCACCGTGGTGGCCGGGCGGGCCACCGCGCTCTCGGGACGCGGCATTTCGGCGCGCTCCCGCCCTCGTCGGTGGGCTGGTCCGTCCCCCCGCGATCGGCCACCGCAGTGCCACCGACTGTGACCCTCACAGGCGCATGTTTAACCCAGGTCACCGGGCCGACGCCATGAGGCAATGCCCGGTGTCACGGGCGGGGCCCCGGGGTCAGTGCATCAGGTGGATGGGGCCGCCGCTGGCCTCGTGGTCCGGGTGGTCGCAAGGGTGACCGTCCCAGCAGTGTCCCCAGACGTCTCGGGGCCGCTCCGGTGCGGTCCGTGGTTTGGTGTGGGACGGCAGTGGCGGGGAGTTCTTCGGGACGGGAGGGCCGCTCGGTCAGGACCGACGCCCGTAGGAGAAGGCTCGGATATTCGGTGGTGTACACACTTGCCTTTCAGCTCTGTCCTGGAGCTGTCGGCAATCCTCGCCGGGACGCGAAGCGGATCAAGTCATCAGTGGTGAAATTCAGAAGCTCCGCGTGAAGCCGGGGCCGGCAGCAGGCCCATGGCGTCGGCGGCGGCGGCGTAGGTGCGCGCCGCGACCGCATGCGCGGTGGCGGCCCCTTCGGCGAGCACCGACTCCACATAGGCGGGGTCCTCCTCCAGCGCCGCCCGCCGCTCGCGCACGGGACGGAGCAGCTCGCCCAGGGCTTCGGCCACGTCGCGTCTTGAGGTCGCCGTAGCGCGTGTAGCCCGTGGCCACCTCCCGGGGGGTGCGCCCGGTGGCGCCGGCCAGGAGCTCGAGCAGGTTGGCCACGCCGGGCTTGGCGACCCGGTCGTAGCGGACCTCGCCGTCGGTGTCGGTGACGGCCTTTTTCACCTTGCGGGTGATCTCCTCGGCCGAGTCGAGCAGGCCGATGGTGCCGAGCGGCGACTCGACCGATTTGGACATCTTGCGCTCGGGGTGCTGGAGGTCCATCACCCGTGCCGCCGCCCCGGGGATGGCCGCCTCGGGAACCGTGAAGGTCTCGCCGTAGCGATGGTTGAAGCGCACCGCCAGCTCGCGGGCCAGCTCCAGGTGCTGGCGCTGGTCGTCGCCCACCGGGACCGCGTCGGCGGCGTAGAGCAGGATGTCGGCCGCCATGAGGACGGGATAGGTGAAGAGCCCGGCGCGGACCGATTCGTTGCCCTCGCTCTTCTCCTTGAACTGGGTCATCCGGCGCAGCTCGCCCATGGTGGCCGTGCACTCGAGCAGCCAGGTCAGTCGGGTGTGCTCGGGGACGTGGCTCTGGACGAAGATCGCGCTGCGTTGCGGGTCGAGCCCGACGGCGAGGAGGTTGAGCGCGGCGTCGAGCGTGTTGCGCCGGAGCACCTCCGGGTCGATCTCGTTGGTGAGGGCGTGCAGGTCGACCACGCAGTAGAAGGCGTCGCTGTCGTCCTGGAACGTCACCCAGTGCCGGAGCGCCCCCAGGTAGTTGCCCAGGGTGAAGTCGCCCGAGGGGGCGATGCCGGAGAGGACCCGTTTCATGGGTCGCCATGGTACGTCCAGCGCCGTGGCGCCCCTGACCGCATGCGCTGGGACTTTGGGGGGTGCGCGGCCGGGTGGGGGAGGTTCGGTATCGTCGGGGTGTGACGTTCGCGGTGTCCACACCCACCTTCGAGGGCCCGATCGACCTCCTCTTGCACCTGGTCTCCTCCCACGAGGTGGACGTGCTCGACATCCCCCTCCTCCCCATCGTCGACGGGTTCGTCCGGGTCCTGACCGAGCAGCGCGACCAGATCGACTTCAACCAGCTCTCCGAGTTCTTGCTGGTGGCCGCCATTCTGATCGAGCTCAAGTCCCAGAAGCTGCTGCCCGGGGCGCGAGAGCGCGGACGACGACGACGAGATGATCGGGTGGGAGGAGCGTGACCTCCTGTTGGCCCGCCTCCTCGAGTGCCGGGCCTACGCCGCCGCGGCGGACGTCTTCGTGGCCATGGCGGAGCAGGCGGCCCGTTCCGTCCCCCGCGAAGTCGGCCTGCCCGACGACTTCGCCGTCCACGCCCCCGACCTGCTGGCCGGGGTGACGCCGGAGGAACTGGCGCAGGCCTACCTGCGCGGGGCGGCCGAGCGCCCGGCCCCCCGGGTCGACCTCTCCCACGTCACCGTCGACACGGTGTCGGTGGCCGAGGCGGTCACCGCGCTCATCGCCGTCCCCCGGGCGGAGCGGGCCACGTCGTTCCGCTCCCTGGTCGGGGGCCTGCACCACCCGCATCGAGGTCATCGTGCGCTTCTTGGCCCTGTTGGAGCTGTGCAAAATGGGGCGCGTCACCCTGGGCCAGGGCCGGACGTTCGGTGACCTGCAGATCGACTGGCTGGAAGCCGACGCGGTGCTCGCCGGCGTGACCAGCGGGCGGGGCCTGGGCGAAATGGCCGGCTTCGAGATCGACGACTACGAAGGATGACGCATGGAGAGTGACGAGCTCGGTCGAGCGATAGAAGCCGTCTTGTTCGTGGCGGTGGAGCCGGTGTTGCCCGGGCTTTTGGCCGAATTACTCGAGGAGCCCGTCGAGCGGGTCGAAGAGGTGCTCACGCCCTGGCCGAGGGCTACGTCGCCCAGGGGCGGGGCTTCGGGCTGGCCCGTATCGCCGGTGGCGCCCGGTTGCAGACCGACCCGCCATGGCCCCGTACGTGGAGCGCTTCGCCAAGCCAACCGCGAAATCGCCGGGATGATTATGTTCTTTTGCTTCCGATAATGGCGACCAATTCCGAGAACGTAAGTTATGACCCTTAAAGACAAAATTACGTATTTGGCGGATTACTGTTCAACGTTCGCATTTAGACTGCATTTAGTTTCAACGGTTTGGCAGCTGCAATGTTCCGGTATAACCCATGCTTGGAGTATAGTGGTTACTAATAATTCAAAATAAGGAAAGAACAATGAAAGCTAAAGTTTTGCGGGCATGTCTCCTATCAATAGCGGCGGCGGCAGCGAGTTTCGTTGCAACAGGCTGTGTTGTTTATCCAAATGGAGCAGTCAGGAGTACAACCATTCGTAATTGCCCAGGCGCCGGTGATGGTAGCTCCAGCCCCAGTCGAAGCGGAACCCGTATTGGTTCCGGACATGTATGTCTGGGATGGTTATGAATACGTCGGCGTCGTTGGCGACCAATATGTCTATTTGGGACCTGGCGATGTCTGGCTGGTTTGTGATCCCGTCCGGTTGGGGCGTTTTCATGATTGGGCAGGGCACCATCCTGATTGGCGGGGCCACGGCACTCGCAACGATCGGTACAGAAAAAATGGGCATGGACACGTTCACTAACATTGCCAGCGACCTGGGAAGGAAAAACTGAGCCGGGAGAGGGCGAAAGCAAAAAGGCGCCGTGAATTCAAATTTGACATCCGGTGGTGTCCCGTCCGACAGTAAAGCTTTTCCGGCCGAGGAAGAGAGCATTATCCATGAAATTCTTGTGCCGACAGACCTTACGGGGCATTCAAAGCCCGCCCTGAAATATGCCATATCGCTGGCTGGACGGTACCATGCCAAAATTGTTCTGTTGAACGTGGCGCAATTCCCGGCCTCCAGCTCAATCCATACGCCATTCGACCCGGACGAAATGATCAATGCAGCGCGCCAATCCTTGAATCAAATTGCCACAACAATTCCATCTGACGTCTCTACGAACAGGCCATTCGATTTGGAACCGGGGATACGGCGCTCAAAATTGTTGAAGAAGCGCGCAACAGTTCAACGGGTCCTAATTGTCATCACCACTCATGGTTACCGCGGAATTGAACGGGTTCTCCACGGAAGCAAGGCGGAAGCGGTGATTCGTCATGCCCCATGTCCGGTATTGGTGGTGCGGCCGGTGGAGGGAAGCGGATTTGAACGGCAGGGCGCCGTTGTGAGAACAAATCAAAATCCAATTGCGACATTGGATTGTGAAAATCCTCTCACGACTTTGCCGTGAAATAATTTATGGAATCAGGCTGAGGCAAATCCCGGAAGACGGGGACCAATCTGCCACGCCGCCGGATGGCGGTTTTCAATTCACAATGCGGAGCGCTAATATCTGTGCATTTGAGGCGCAGGTCCGTGGTTTACTCTTGCCGAATTCGGATATTCGTCGGCAGCAAGTCTGCTAAAATACCCCAGGAGCCGGGTGACGCGCTTGCTTCCTGGATTTTCCTTCAGTAATCGGCCGCAGATGGAGATTGCCTCCCGAACATGTCCTGTCTTTCCGAGGGCGGAGGCCAGTTCAAGCGCGATATTGAGGCTTTCGCGGATACGCGGATAGATGAAATTTAATGACAGCAATGCGGTACGAGGCATGTTGAGTTACAGGGCGGCCTGCGCGAGAATCTTATGGGCAAGAATGTTGTTTGGAACATTGTTGAGCACCTGTTCCGCGGCGTCAATGGCTTTCAGCGGCTGGGTGTGCAAATAAGTTTCGGCTTCCGCCAACTCTGGGAACTCGCACACTTCGTCCCAGGCACGTTCAAAAAAGCCGTTTCGGTTACGCGCCCGGGCCAATTGTGCCCGCCGCAACGCTTCCCGACAAAGAACGAAGCCCGGCTCGTTATCCAGCGATTGGTAAAAAAGCTGATGGCGCCGTCAAGGTCACCTTGACTGAGGGCGTCGCAGCCAGCTTGATAGAGATTGCGACAGTCAGCCGCAACGAGTGCCAGAATTTTCTCCTCTAACATAATTGCCTTTCTCCTTTGTCCGGAACGGTCCGGGATTCATCGTTGCCGACAACGAGAACGGGACAGGGCGCATGACGAATGAGTGTTTCGAGCGGGTCGGCCGCCCAGAAATAGGTCGCGGCCCGTCGGAATCCAGCGGGAATAATCATCAAATCCGCGGCTTCGCGGCGGGCGGTATGCTTGATTTGCGAGCAGGTTGCCGCCTTTTGCCGGATAAAGATGGAAGCGATTTGATCGGGGCTGATGCCGGCAACGTCAATGACGGCCTCCCGCAATTTGTCAGGGTTGGCGGACGGACTGGCCGATGGCGTCACAAATAAGACGATGACTTTACCGTCGGACCGGTCGGCGAACCAACGGGCATACTTGAGCGCCGCATCGCATTTAATTCCAGCGTTGACGAGCACCAGAATGTTCCGCGCCCAGCAAGCGCCAAGCCCGGAAACCGTGGGGGACCAGGCCGTCGTTTCGGCAACGTGGGACGCTGCGGAGCATTCGCGTGACCGGTCTTGAGCTACAATGTTCATAATTTAATTTATTGTTGGCGACGGCAGGATTTGCCGCCGCCCGGGTTGATAGCGTCAGTTAAGGGAATCGAGCAATCCACTATTCAGAATGTCCATAACAATCCGGCAAATTATTGATTTGCCCCGGGGATTCAGCCGCAAAAGACGTGCCAATAGTGGACCACGAGCGAAACATGGAGATTCCCGCAAAACGTCACGACGAACGGGTTGCGACGGTTCGCAAGTGCCGAAAGTTCGCAATTGAATATACGAAATTGTGACCGTGAAGATTCCTCCATGACGATATTCCTGGGAATCCGGCGAATGATTTAAGGCCTGCGCCATGCTACTGGAGATTTGGAGCTGAACGATGAACAACGCGCGATACGGTAAAGGCGACCGTCCTCGAAATAATTGGGGTCCCAAATGGAATGCGGGTTATACGGCAGTCAACTGGCACCGGCCTTTCGGCCGATTGCCCATCTCGAATTTATCCGGTCGGGATTCAAGACATCATAAAACCATTGGCAGGAGTCACTCCAACAATTGAGTCCGAATGCGCCCGCTGATGTCATACATCGGGATCCGGCTTCAAAATCCCAGGCATTGCCGGCACAAATCCCCGGCTCTCCATTTCCACCTTGTTCCAATTGACCGCGTAATGCCTGGCCGTTTCCAGTGTGATCCTGCGGCTGTTGTAGAGTTGGAGAAGATATTGGTCAAAGCTGTGCATTCCCTCGTGAAGCGAGGATTCGATATAACCGCCCAACAGGTGAAGATGGTTCTGCGCGACGGCTTCTTGAACGCCCAGGTTTCGCTTCATGATTTCCAAGCACGGGATCCGCTGATTAAACGTGCTGGGAATCAACCGCTGACAAATAATGGCGTTGAGCGTTCGCGACAATAACGTGCTGGCGTTGGGTTGCTCCGGGGCGGAATAAAATTCGCGAATGCGATCAATTGCCTGGGCCACGGAATCCGCGTGCAACGTGGCCAGCACCAGGTGACCCGTTTCAGCCGCCTGCATCGCTGCCTGGCTGCTGTCGCGGTCGCGGATTTCTCCGATAAATATTATTTCAGGGTCCTGGCGTACCGCATTGCGAATCCCCGATGCAAACGACTCTGTATCCACGCCCACTTCGCGTTGTTCAAATTGACATCGTCGCTCCTCGAACAGGTACTCGATGGGGTCCTCAATCGTTATGACGCGCAATGGCGCGGTGTCGTTGACATGTTGAAGCATGGCGCAGGCGGTCGTGCTTTTGCCCTGGCCCGCCGCGCCGGTTACCAAAACCAGCCCGCGCGGTTCCTCAATCAGGCCGGCGACCGTCGCCGGCAATTGAAGGTCCTCCAATTTAGGAATACGCTGCGGCACAACACGAAAGGAAAATGATTGTGTTCCCTGCTGTTTGCTAAAGTTGGCCCGGTAACGGACCTGGCCGCATAGAAAACTTAAATCCATCTCGTGTTGCTTGTTAATGCGTTCGTAAATGGAAGTTGAGAATGCCCGCTGCAGCATGTGAAGAATATCATCATTACTCGGAACCGGAAATATTTCCGCGGGAATTCTCCGCAGCTCGCCATCAACCCGGAAGGAATATCGGCGGGCCGCCTGGGCGTGGAAATCGGTGGCCTTCCGCGTGCCGCACCATTCCAGGAGCCTTCCCAGTGAGGTATCTAACGCGACATGTTCCATATTATTGTTGCCACCTTGCTGGTTGAATAACGAGGCGCCACCTTGAACGGATTTTCAGAGTTTAACACATTCATACAGGGTTTTGTCGCAGGCGCCGTGACGGTAAATTATTCAGCTTGAATGATTGCGCCAACAGCCCGTGTTGATTTTTGGACGCAATCCTCCTGAAATCAAGCATCGCCGCAAGCCACCGTATCGTTCGATTTGGAATTTTGCGGTGGCCGGACGCCGATGCTTTTCCACAAGGCATCGCCCAGCATCAAAAACAGCGCGACGAAGGCCGCCGCTGCAACGAAGGCGGCCACTTCCATTTCATTCATTGTTTCAAAAGTTTTTCTCATAAATTCGATTCTTCGAATGTTTTTGAACACATTTTTCATGCCAGTCACCCGTTCTCAACGCTCGACTCAAATTCCTCTCAAATACTCTCAACTCTTACCGTACACTCCGCTCAATTTGTCTGTCCGCTCTCCGGAAACTCGCAATTCGATTTCGAAATTTTGTAACTTGCGAATCCTCGCAGCCCGGTTTCGCGCCAATTCGTTGCAAATCCATTCAACCGCGGTTGGCATGAATTATGTAATAGAACGTAATGGCGGACAGGCAACTGCCGCGTTGTAGAATAAACACCAAGCACTTTCCGCTGATGCCATGGGTCGGAGGAACCGGGAAAAAGGGGCGCGCGCATCACGCGCCCCTAATTTGATCCAATGAATACCGCAAATTTACAAGACATACAGAGCCTTTCGAAACGACAGATGAAACTGCGCCGGCGCGTGAGAACGGTGGTCTTTACGGTGGTGGCGCTCAACGTCGCGGCGTTGCTGGCGTTGCTGGCCCAGGGATGCCGCCAGGAACAATCCACCTCATCGCAGGAATTACTCGCGACCAACGGCACTTCTTCCGGGCCGGCAACCAATGGCCCGGCGACGAACAGTCCGGCGGTTTCAACAAATAGCGCGGTTGTTGCCAGCAACGCGGTCGTCGTGCAGGCGCCTGAAACGAGCGCTCCGGTGGCGCCGCCTATCCGCACCACTCAATATACGCTTGTCAAAGGCGATACCTTCAGCGCGCTTGCGAAAAGGTTTCATATTTCGGTCAAGGGAATCGTTGAGGCGAACCCCGGCGTTAACCCGTCGCGGTTGCAGATCGGCCAAAAAGTCCGGATTTTAACGCCGCCAGACATCACCTCGGACGCAGACACCATGGCCTCGATCCCGATTGAAAGCCCAAATGGCGGCGACAAGTACACCGTCAAATCAGGCGACACGCTGGCGAAAATTGCGAATATGTTCGGAACCAATGCCAAGGCCGTTCGGGAATACAATCGCCTGGCCAATGACCGGCTTTACGTGGGGCAAATAATTAGAATTCCTGCAAAGCCTTCAGCGCCAGTCGCCGATCAGACGCAGGTTGAGGGAACAAACCCGCCGACACAGGCCGTGGATCCAAAATGAAAGGCGATGGGTTGGAGAAATGAACGCGATTCAACAAACAGGCCGGGCGCCGGGAGCTGCCTGTTCATTCAGGAAGATTCGTTCTTCCGAAAATGGAGTGTGTTTTTTGATTAAATACCGGTTGGGGATAAAATCAAAAAGGCCGAATCTTTCCTTTGAACCAGCGGCCCAGTCGGATTGGAAAGTCGTCCGACGGTCACTCGGATACTATCTGTCTCCCGACCGGGACGATGAATCCATTCCACTGATCGCGGAAGAGCGCAACGAATTTCTGGATTTGGTTTGGTGTCGAGGCCGGGTCAGCCGCATGGCGTCTCAACTGCGCTGCCTCATTGCCAAATTCTGGCCGAAGCAAGCAGGTCAATAACCGGTAGGAGCTGGACAAAAACGGTTAAGCAGTGAGGGATGGGCTGTTCTATTTTAGGGGTGAGGAAGGCGGTCGGTCAGACGGCTTTCTTCTCAAGATGCGATTGTCGCCCAATTACAAGCCGGAGTTTGAGTCACTGGCGAAACTTCTCCTGGAGGTTGCCCGGGAGCGTTCCACGGACCAGTTGTTCCATACCATTGTTCAGCGGATGGCCGAACGCCCTCACGTCGCCCTCGCAGCCCTTTGGCTCCTGGATAAAGGTGATTTGTGTCCATCATGTCCCCGGCAGGCACAATGTCCAGACCGAAACCGATGCCTGCACCTCGTGGCGAGTGCCTCTAATGCATCCAAGACATCAGACCCACGTTCCGAGGATCTCACGAAAAACCATGGCCGGGTTCCGGTTGGGTTTGGGGAGATTGGCCGGGTGGCGACATCAGGCCAAGCGTTTGTCAGCCGCGATTCGGCAGAGAACGCCAGCGGCATTGGTGACAAGGAATGGGCGGCAAAGGCCGAAATCCTTGGATTAGACGCCCAACCGATCATTTTTAACTCGGAAATCCTTGGTGTTGTGGCGTTATTCAGCCGCATTCCGACGCCAGCGCAGGGGCCAACCTGGGTGCGCATTTTTGCCGATCACATTGCGACGGCCATTATCAATACTCGCGCCTTCGAGGAAAATGAACGGTTGAAACACCAGCTTGAATTGGAAAATACGTATCTGCGGGAAGAAGTGCTGGAAGCGAAGGCTTTTGGCGACATCGTGGGACAAAGCCAGGCGTTGAAAGGTCTGCTGCGGCAGGTGGAAAAGGTTGCGCGGACAGATGCCACCGTTTTAATCCTGGGCGAGTCCGGTACCGGCAAGGAGTTGGTGGCGCGGGAGATTCACAAGCAAAGCAGGCGAAACCAGCGCCCATTGATCCGCGTCAATTGCGCTTCCATTCCCAAAGAACTGTATGAGAGCGAATTTTTCGGACACGTTCGCGGCGCGTTCACAGGCGCATTGAGGGATCGGGCGGGTCGTTTTGAAGCGGCCGACGGGGGCACGTTGTTCCTGGATGAAGTAGGGGAAATCCCCCCGGAATTGCAAGGGAAGTTTTTGCGGGTGTTGCAGGAAAAACAATATGAGCGTGTGGGAGAGGAAAAGACGCGGACGGTGGACGTTCGAATTATCGCGGCGACCAATCGCGATCTGAAGACGGAAGTGGAATTGGGGCGTTTCCGGCAGGACCTTTATTATCGGCTGAACGTCTTCCCAATCGAGGTGGCGCCCTTGAGGAAGCGCAAGGACGATATTCCGCTTCTGGCCGCCCACTTTCTTGATCAGGCGGCGCGCCGCTTGAATTTGCCTTGCGGCCGGCTGACCCACGCGCACCTTGTGCAACTGCAGACCTACGACTGGCCGGGCAACATTCGTGAACTGCAAAACACCATTGAGCGCGCTTTGATTCTCGCCCAGAACGGCGTCCTCGATTTTGATTCGAAGGCCGAGGAAAAATCATCGCCGCCGGCGCTTCCCGCAGTTTCCAGCCAATCGAATGGCTGCATCCTGACAGACATCGAGATTCAACAGCGGGAACGCCAAAACATGCTGGCGGCGCTCGAGAAGGCCAGGTGGAAAATCCACGGGCCAGGCGGAGCGGCCGAGGTGCTGGGCGTCAAGCCGACGACCTTGATTTCGCGCGCGAAGAAATTTGGATTAAAAAAACCGCCGGCGAAGCCGTAATGACGAAAATTTCAGACGAATATTCGCAGGGGAATGACGCCCTTCCGCAACTTGCGAATCTTCGCAACGTTTAAAGGCGGCGTCCAATCGCCGGATCCCGTTCAATTTCAACACTATTTTCGATTACTTCAGGGCGCCAAAGGGCAATTCCGCTGGCTGGCATATCGTCTGCTTGAAGGGCGTTGGCGACTCATTAAATCCAGCGCCAAACCAAAAACAAATCATGTGGCGATTAACTCCCATAGAAAGCGGACAATCGGCGGAGGAATTGCAGCGAACCGTTGGAAGGCCGGCAGACGATGGAGAAATGCTCTTTTTAAGACTCCTGGCTCAATCCCAAGCCGCTTTTGTCGCCTATTCCCGGGCGGAGAATGCCCTGGAAAACGGCGCGCTTTCACGAGCCCAACGCGAGCAGATTGCGCTCGCCGTTGCGGAAATCAACGGATCCAATCATTGTCTGGCAACCCATGAGATTAGCGCCAAAGAAACCGGTCTGAGCGACGAGGAGATCAGGTCGGCACAGAAAGCCTCGGCCAGCGACCCAAAAACGGAAGCCATGCTTCGATTCGTTCAAGCTCTCGTGCTCCAACGCGGCGACGTGAGCGATGAGGATTTTTCCTTGATAAGGAACGCCGGATTTTCAGGGGGAGAAATCATTGAAGTGCTGGCCAATGTCGTCCTGAATATTTTTACGAATTATTTTAATATCCTTGCCCAAACTGAACGGGAACACGTCACCCTACCGGCGAGTCAGAAGGCCGCCCCGCCGCAAAACGCCGCCTCGGAGACAAGACCATGAACGAAGCGTCTCACACAATGGCTCCCGCGCTGATGAAACGCCCGCGCCCTTCGGGTCCGCCTGCCAGCCGTGAGATCAAGCGAAGCCTGGTTCTACTCAGCCATTTTGGACTTCATTGCCGTCCAGCAGCCTTATTGGTCCGGACATTGGAGGAATTCAATTGTCAGGTGAGTGTGGAAGTCAGCGGCGTCGTGGTGAACGGACGGAGTGTTTTGGGCCTGTTGAGTCTTGCGGCGGGCTACGGGACACGGCTGACATTTGTCGTATCGGGTCCGCAGGCCGACGAGGGCATGGCGGCCATTCAACGTTTGTTTGACGACAATTTTTCAGATGCCTACGAGCCGAAAGATCGGCACCGCATTTGAGGGGGCCCGGCCGGGAATTATGAGAATTCAATGGACAGAATTATGAACCCAACGCCACGAGAAACATGTTGGCAGCCACGCGGAGCCTCTGTGAGACGCCATTCACGAAATAATCCGGATGAACAGGACTCGATGGCGATGGCGTTGCCGATCCGGGAAATTCTTGTGCCGACAGATTTTTCGGAACACTCAAATTACGCCCTGCGATATGCGCTGGCGTTAGCCGGGCAAATCGGCGCCAGGATTACCCTGTTGCATGTTCTGGAATCGCCGGTCATCGCTCCGGATGAGTTTTATCCGGGGCCGGTGGCGCCCAATATTTTGAGGGCAGAACAAGCCATTGCCCGCGCGTGGGAAACCGAGAAATCAAAGCATGCGTCGCGGCATCAATCCATCGTCAAGGAAGGGGTTGCCTCCCAAATGATCATCGAAACAGCAGCGGCAAAACGAAGCGATCTGATTGTGATTGCGACGCATGGACGGAGCGGCCTGGCTCATGTCGTTCTGGGCGGCACCACAGAAAAAGTCATCCGTCAGGCGCCGTGTCCGGTTTTGGTTGTTCGATTGCCACGAGGTCATCCCGTTAAAGAGTGACAGTGCCGGAACGATCCAGATTTTTCTTCCAAAACCACCAAACAAAATACATAGAAAATATGAAACATAATAAAAATGCATCCAAGACATCAAAGAGCAGTTGCCCGAGTTGCGAAACTTCAAATAAACCGGCGGAGAAGCCGGTGACCGCCGCATCGGCGCCCGCGCCTCAAGCTCCGGTGACATCAGGCGCTGCCGTGTCAGCGAAGTGACGCCGGTTGGCATAAGAGAATAAAGCATTGCGAAGCAGCGTTCACGGATACGGCACGGTGTTCAGGCGGCCGCGTCCATTTTTCCCGCTGTCTTTACGAGCCGCGTCGTCGGACCGGCGACGCGGCCATACCTTGCCTGCCGTGTTGAATCTTGGCGCAAGCACACAGATCAGCAATTCCTCGCGGTGCCGCGCGGCTTCTTCCGTCCGGCATTCATCCCATTCAATCCGCGTCACCCGATGCAGGAGCCGGAAAATCCGGCGCGGGAGGCAGTCCGGGTTGGCGATCCGGTAGCTGGACAGGCGCTTTTTGAGATTCCGCGCCTTGCCCACATACAACACGCCCTCGCCATCACCGCACATGAGGTAAACTCCGGGTCGAGAAGGGAGCGCCCGGAAGAAGTCGTCGCCAAACCGCTCGACGAGCGGCTTCGGGGCGGCGAAGAGCCAGAGTTGACCGGCGGCCATGAACTGAGTTCATCATGGTTCGCCCAAGATTTCAAGACCGCCGAAAGTCTGTCGCAGTTGAAGAGGTGGCGCGTTCAGCGCAACCCATTCGCAAGAACGAATCCCCAGGCCAGGCTACCCAAGCTTGCGAAAGAATTCCGCAGCCGTCCGGCAGGTGGCCGCGCTCAATTCTTCAACCGAACAATGTTTCACCTGTGCGGCGGTTTCAGAAATCTCTTTGACATAGGCCGGCTCGCAACGTTTCCCGCGATAGGGCACCGGCGCGAGATACGGGCAGTCGGTTTCAAGCATGAATTTATCCAGCGGCGTCGCGGCCAGCGTGTCCCGGACATTCCGGCCGTTTTTGAAGGTGACAATGCCGGTGAAGCTTACGAGCGAGCCAATATCCAGGATCTGTCTCATCCGCGCGGCAGTTTCGCCGAAACAATGAAAAACGCCGCGGACTTTCCCCGCAAACGGCTCGAATTGCGCCACGGTGTCCTCAAAGGCGTCGCGTTGGTGGATGACACAGTTCAGCCCAAACCCGGCGGCTACTTCAAGTTGTTGTCCGAAAATGTCCGCCTGCTTTCTTTTGTAACGCGCATCTTCCTCCCCGGCGGATTCCTTTTTTTCGCCGGGCAAATGATGATAATCCAGGCCAATTTCGCCCAGCGCGACGACTTTTGGATGGCCGGCTAATTCACGGAGCGAGTCGCGAATGTCGGGCGGTGCCTGCTCCGCGTTGGCCGGATGCCAGCCGACCGCGGCGAATACATTCGGGAATCTTTCCGCCAGTTGAATCGCGCGCCGGCTGCTATCCAAGTCCGTGCCCATGGAAATAATTTTCACAATTCCCGCCGCCCCGGCGCGCCCGATAACGTCGGCGAGGTCATTGGCGTAATCCGGATAATCCAAGTGCGCGTGGGTGTCAAAAAAGGCGGGCATGAATTATTTCGGTAAGTTCGCCTCGGCCGAAGGCAGCGAAGCGATTTCGCTCTGGATGGTCGCCTTGCCGGGATAGTCCGGAGATTCATCCAGGAGCTGTTGATAGTCAAGCCGGGCTTGGGCATCGGAGCCTTTAATTTGAAGTAATTTGCCCAGGGTGAGGCGTAATTGGATGCGCTGTTCGGGCGACGGATTCAATTGCAGGGCATTTTCGTAGGTGGCAATCGCGGCATCGCTTCGGCCTTGGGCGGAATAATAGTCGGCCAGTTTTTCGGTGAGCACGGCGCTGCGGGCGGTTTCTGGAAGATTTTCCAGGATGTCGGCCAGTTGTCCCGGAAGCCGTCCGCGCAGAAAGGCCAGATTGACGCTGCGTAGAATCGCCCATTGAACGAGTGGACTATGGCGTGCCTCCAGTTCCTGAAGCAACTGTTCGTCCGACTTCCCAAAAGGACGATACAAAGGGTCGCCGACCACGGTCGTCTGCCAGGACAAGGCCGGTTGTGCAGCCCAGGCTGCTTCGCCGAAGGTAAATCGGTTTTCGGTGAAGCGCGACATAAAGACCGCGATATTTGGCGTCAAGCCCAGGTATGGCTCATTGACGCAACCCATGGTGCAGGTGGCCCCTTTGGCCAGCAACGGGCCGACCCAGCACTGGTTGGCATCGCGGATGGTTGCGGCGCTGAACGAGTGCAGATGATAGGCGAATGCGCCGGGCATAAATTCGACTTTGGGTTGCGCGAACGGCCCGCAGACATTACCGGCATACCAGCCGCAATAAAACGCAATCTGACTCATCGGGAAATCGGCGGGAAACGTATCCGGCCGGTCATCTACAAATGTATCGAATCCCATTCCGCGGCAAATTTCCGCGGCGGTAAGAATCCATTCATCCCCGAGGTAAAAGGCGTTGGTTTTGGGGAGACCGCGGGCATCGAAATAGCCGCGACCCCAAAGGCCATCGCGTTCAGCCTGAAGCGCCTTGTCCACCAGGCCCCGCGCGATGTCGGGGCTGGGACCGTCCAACCGGGCCACCATCAGAATTCCATTCGTCGGATTCAGCATTGCGGTGTTGGTGACGCCATAAGTCCAGTTGGGCATTGGGCCGATCAGCGGTGGGTTCGCGTCAATCAACGGCAACCACGCCAGTTCCGAATCCACCGAGGCGTCATCCCGGCGAAGTTCGGGCAACAATTTTTGCGCGGCCGCCTCGTGCAAATTTGGATCGGAGGCGATTTTCAGCGGAACGCCGTAGCAGAGGACGGCATAGCGGATTTTGGAAGCAACGACCTTCCGAAGGGCGCGTTTGGGTTCGCCATTCGTCGCCGGAATCATCGTCCGGGCCAGTTTCCAGAGGCCGTTCACCTCAAGGTCGTGGGCGAGCGGCAGTTGCAGGGCATTGCGAAACTCGGCGCGCGACATCAGTTCATTGGTGGTGAGCGCAAAACCGAAAATTTGTCTTTCTGGAACCTGGCGCAGCCGGGCGTAATACTCCGCCACCGCCTTCGACCCCGGCATTTTCTTGTTATAGACGACGACAACTTCCCTTCCGTCCGCGCAGGCCAAAATTGGCGCGAGGACAGAGAAAAGAATCGCCAGTTGGAGCAGGATTTTTTTCATCCACCATGCCTTTGACAAGCAACCGCCCGAATTGTCATAAAAAAGATTTATTCAATGAGAGACTCCTTGCGTCGCCTTCTACAAGCTCACTTCCCAAAGAGCGCTTCGTGCATTCCCGGCAAAGGCCGGCCATCCCGTTCGTCCCAATACCTGAAGGTGGCATTCCAATCCCAAATCGCCCAGCCGATGTTTTGCCGCTCGCAGGCCCTCCGGAACGCCTCGTAAAAATTCGCGCGCGATTCCTGATCGGCAGTCGTGAAGCAGCCGAATTCACCCAAATGGATCGGGCGGGCATAATAATCCGACCACGCCCGGGCGTATTTTAATTTTCCGTCAAACGCAATCGGGCCGCTGGGATTCTGGTCGGGCGGCAGGGTGTTGTAACGTTCAATCCAGCGTTTTACCCAGGGATTTATACTCAATGACGGATCGGGTGTCAGCGGCGTGGACGGCGGGCCGGGAAAATGGATGCCGATGACCTTGGTATCCGGCCCCGCCCAAGTGGCGCCCTGGTGTGTGAAGTAAAACGGATCGTAGCAATGCACCGAAACGATGACGTTTTTGTCGGGAGGCAGGACAAGATTTTTGAGTTCGTCAATGTTGCCCCAGTTGCCAGGTTCCACGAAAATGGTCCGGCGCGGATTGTTCCGGCGAATTTCCGCGATGGTCAGGGCATAGATGGGATTCATCAGCGCGGTCGTGGCATTTTGGTGCGGTTCATTGTCCAATTCAAACGCGAGTCGGGGCGGAAATTTTTGATAGTGCGCGGCAATTTGCCGCCAGATGGCCAGGAACTCCGGCGTGGCATCGGTCGGATTTTCGTCCATCTCGTTAAAGTGATGGATGTTGATGATGACGGCGAGGCGGTTATCCAACGCGTTCGTGACAACGAAATCCACGCGTGAAAAAATCGCCGGCGACAATTTAAAATCCGGCGCCGGCCCGGCGTAATGCTGCCAGCCGACCGGCACGCGCACGTGGTCGAATCCCTGGGCGGCTATTTCCACAAAATCGCTTGCCGAAACCGTCGTGCTCCATCCTTCTCCGGGGGGCACCTCCAAATAATTGCCGAGATTGGCGCCGTGCCTAAACCATTTGGCCGCGCGATACGCCGGGGTGTGATGACCGGCAATTGGAGTCATCGCCGGCGGATTGGACGGAACAAAATTCGTGGCGTCATCATCGGCAAAGCAATAGTTGGCGGAGATGAGGCAGATGAAAAGCGGAACGAGACTTCTGAAAAATTGTGACAGCGGACAAAGATGAAAACCCTTTGAACCTGCGGCATCCCGGCCCACGATCGGACTTCGGTTGGCAGGCGCCCGCTGTTCCCTCTCCGTTCCCATTCTGATGAGAGGGGAGAGAGGCAGGGTGAGGCGACGGGCCGTTGAGAGTTCGGTCCCGCGATGCGGGACTGAACATTGAATATTTTTGTTCCGCCGATTCATCAGTCATTGCTCCTTATTTTCAATCCATCGAACGCGAACCAAATTCCTGCCGGCAAATCCGCCTGCGCCTTATCGTGATCGTAATCGTGCGTCAGGTGCGTGAAGTAGGTGCGTTCCGCGCCGATGCGCCGCGCCGCCGTGAGCGCCTCATCGAGGTTCATATGGGTGGGATGCGGCTTCGGACGCAGCGCGTCGAGGACCACGATTTCCGCGCCCCGGACTTTTTCCAGCGCGTCGGCGGGGATTTCCTTGCAATCGCTCAAATAGGCCAGCCGTTTTTTTCCGTTTTGCGAAAACAGGTAGCCGGTTGTCGTCATGGAACCATGCGGCAAGAGCAGGGGAACGATGTCCAGATCGCCCAGCGTGAACGGTCCTTCGACCAGGCGTGGTTCAGGATGAAAATAACCCTTCCAAATCGGTCGTCCGTCAAAGGCGTAGATATAGACGCGCTTGATATTTTCCATGGTTTCCGCGCTGGCATAGACCGGCAACGGTCCGCCCCGCAAATCGCAGAAGCGGCGGCAATCGTCCAGTCCCATGATATGATCCGCGTGCGCGTGGGTGAGGATGACGGCGTCCAGCCACATAATATTTTCGCGCAGGCATTGCACGCGGAACTCGGGCGTGGTGTCCACGACGAGTCTGATTTTATCGGTGGCGACGTAAATGGAGGGGCGGGTGCGCCAGTTTTTCGCGTTGGCCAGAAACTCCGGGGGATATTGCTTGCCGATGACGGGCACGCCCTGCGAAGTGCCGGTGCCCAGAAATGTAAATTCAAACGCCATGCGCTTTTCAAATTAGCAGAAAGGCGGGAAGGGGCGAATAAAAATGAATTCAAGAGGATCGAAAGCGGCGGGGAGAAAGAGGCCATGTTGCCCAAGAGAATGATTTTCGGGGCATGATGGAGGATCAGGCCAGGGAGTTGCGCCCGTTCGCGGTTTCCGCTTTTCGCTTTTCGTTTTTATGCTTATTATCTCCGTGATGCACGCCGTTTCCGTCAAGCTTGGGAGCCGCAGTTACGCCATCAAAATCGGCGGCGGTTTGCTGGCCGGCATCGGGGCGGAATCCCGGCGGCTTGGATTGGGCAAGCGGTGCGCGATAATTACGGATAAAAACGCCGGGAAATTTTATTCAAAAACGGTTTTTGACGCCCTTGCAAAGGCTGGATTTTTTCCAGCTTTAATCACGGTCCCGGTTGGCGAAGCGGCGAAAAGTCTGCGAACGGCGCAGAGCTGCTACAATCACCTGGCGGCGCAACGGCTTGAACGAAAATCATTCATTGTGGCGCTGGGCGGCGGCGTGGTGGGCGACCTGGCAGGATTTGTCGCGGCAACTTATTTGCGCGGCATACCTTTTGTGCAGGCGCCGACCACGCTGCTTGCGCAGGTGGACAGTTCCGTCGGCGGCAAGACCGGCGTCAATTTGCGCGCCGGAAAAAATCTCATCGGCGCCTTTCACCAGCCGCGGCTCGTGCTTTGCGATTTGGACACACTGAAAACGCTGCCGGAGCGTGAGTTCCGGGCCGGCCTGGCCGAGATCATCAAATATGGCATCATTGCCGATGCCAAACTGTTCGCATTACTGGAAAATTGTGTTCCGAAAATTTTAAGGCGCGACGTCGGGACGCTGGCGCCCATTGTCGCGCGCTGCTGCCAGATTAAGGCGGACGTGGTGAGCCACGATGAAATGGATGGCGGGCTGCGCTCCATTTTAAATTTTGGCCACACCATCGGTCATGCAATTGAAAACGGCGCCGGTTACGGGAAATTTTTGCACGGTGAGGCCATATCCATTGGACAGGTCGCCGCGGCCAAATTGTCGCAAAAATGCTCGGGTTTGCCGAAACGGGATGCGGAGCGAATTTTTGGTTTGTTCCAGCGGGCGGCCCTGCCGACGCGCATTCGTTTGAAAGCAACCCAGCGCCAGAGAGTTTCCAACGCCATGCGCCTCGATAAGAAGGTCAGCGGCGGCGAAATCAAATTTGTCCTCGCCAAGAGAATTGGTAAGGTGGTTTGGAACCAGCGCGTGCCGGAAACTGTCATCGTGCAAACGCTGGAAGAAATCGGCCAATAAAAACAAATGATTTTGGTTTTGGACAACTACGATTCGTTCACCTACAACCTGGTGCAATATCTCGGGGAACTGGGCGCGGAGGTCACCGTCAAGCGCAACGACGAAGTTTCGCTCGATGAAATCCGCTCGCTCAAACCCGAGCGGATTCTGGTTTCGCCCGGGCCTTGCTCTCCCCGCGAGGCGGGCTTGTCCAACGACGTCATCCGCGCTTTTTCCCTGGAAGGCGTGCCGATTTTCGGTGTTTGCCTGGGGCACCAGTGCATCGGCCATACGTTTGGCGGGGAGGTCGTCGTGAATTACCGGATGATGCATGGAAAGACTTCCCTGATTAGGCATAATGGGAAGGATTTGTTTGCCGGAATGCCAAATCCGTTTGCCGCCACCCGATACCATTCGCTGGTCATCAAACGGGACACGATGCCGGACATTCTGGAAGTGACCGCGGAAACGGAGGAGGGTGAAATAATGGGAGTACGCCACAAAACATTGCCCATCTGGGGTGTGCAATTCCATCCAGAAAGTATTCTCACGGAAAATCGGCCGGCAGATCGTGGCGAATTTTCTCGAATTATCGCGGAAATGACCTGAACTTTTAACCGCAAAAATGCGCAAAAGGCCCGGCTAACACCGCAACCAAAGAGGATTGAGGGAGGAGAGAAACGAATCGCAGACGCCCGGCAGTGCTGCCTCAGCGCGCTGGCAGATGATTAGGAAAAGTAGCTCGTCCATGGGTGGCCTCGGGTCCGCCTTCAACAGGCAATTTGAGGCCGGAAAGCTTCGGAAATTGGCTCGCCCGCCTGACCAGGACGACGGCGAGGTTGTCAAAATATACCGGTTGCCAGCCATCATGTTTCGCGAGGGCCAGCGAACCGGCGAGATGCGAGGGCAACAACGCGAAATCTGCGCGGGCAATGTCCAGCACGTTCGTGTCGAACGGCTCCGCGTCGTAGAATTGCCAGTGGGCGGCAATGACGTCAGCCGGGTAGCACGTATCCAGTCGGCCATCAATGGACACCCGGCTGTTCGGCAACTCCCAAAGGCACAATTCGCCCCAATCGAAAAACACCAGCAGATTACCGCGCAGATCGTGCCGTTGAATGAATTGGATCGCGGCGGTCGGATATTGAGCGCGCGGGACTTCCATTGTCCAGGCGCGCTCTTTGTGGAGAAAAAATGTCGCCAAAAGAATCGCACCGGCGAGCAGGGAAAACAGGCCGGCCAGGACTCCCCGCGCGGGCGGTTGGCGGAAAATCGAAGTCAGTCTCGAAAAATGATGCTGAAACCGCTCGAGGGCATCGGCCAGGTGCGGGGGGACCAACGCGAGAGCCGCGATACAGAAGAGGGGGGTGTTACGGACCGCGCGAAACCCCGTTGCCGCCAATATTACAAGGACGGCGATTTCCCAAAGCTGCGCTTGTCGTCTTGAAAATAAGAATGAAGCCGCCGCCAGGGCGACGCAGAAGAAGAATGCCGCATGGTCCCACCCGAGGGTGACTGGGTTCCATTCGGCAATTTGCGGGCGCAACCAGGAGATGCTGGCTGCCAGCCATCGAATCAGTTCAACGCCATACGGATTTACGAACAAAGCCGCGCCGGAGAGAAAGGCGGCGAGCCAGAGGGACACGATAATTTTCGGCGACGATGGTATCTCCAGGCGGATACCGTCTCGATTTTGATACTTCAGAAAGATGCTCTGAAGAGTGGTGGCGCAGGCGGCGGCGAAGAGTAAAATCAGGCCGGCGATGACGCCGCCGTGGGTGTTAATCCACAGTGCGAACAACGGCGGCAGGGCAAATGCCCATTTCCAGTTTCCGCGATGAATCTGCCGGAGAACCCAAAGTTCGGACACCAGCGCCAGGGCGGTGAAAATTTGCGGGCGGGCGGCGAAGCCAAAGGAAATTTCCACGACGGCCAGCGCACCGAAAGCCCAGGCCGCCATCCTTGTTTTTGAACTGCCATTTCGGACAGACAGGGAGATGGCGATAAAAAATGTCAGCAGGCCGACGAAGAGGGTCAGCAACAGCAGGCCCGATCCGCCCAGCGCGCGGAATGACAGGGCCATGACAACCTCCGCCAGGATTTCGTGGTTTATCCATTCATGGCCTGCGGCCGTCCAGGAATAGGGGTCGGCGCGCATCAAGCTTCCGGTTTTGAGGAAATGGTCGCCGTAGATGACATGCCCCCACAAGTCGGGATCGGCCGTGTTTTCTGAGAACTGAAAAACCGCCAGACAGACGACGCACGCGATAAACGCCCGTTGCAAAAAAATATTGGCCCTGGCATTTTTGTCCGGCGGCATGGGGAGAAAATACCGATTGCGGCGCAGGGCAAAAGAATTTTGTTTGCCTCTCGATTGCGGGGAAGCTTTGGCGCGGCAGACGCGCGGTTCCGGGGGACCCACACTCCAACAGCTCCAGGGCGTGGCGTCCGTTTCTTCATTTTTGACTCTTCATTTTTTAAGAATCCGGCTTGCCATTCTCCTGGTTCATCGGCAAATTCTTCAAAACGAAGACGAAGACAAAAAAATGAGCAAAGAGGCAAAACTGGAACTGGACGGAAAAAGCTACCCGTTGCCAACCATTGAAGGCAGTGAAGGCGAGAAGGCAGTGGACATCTCATCGCTGCGCGGCAACAGCGGCTACATCACCCTGGACGAAAGCTACGGCAACACCGGTTCGTGTATCAGCAAGATCACCTTTATTGACGGCGAAAAGGGAATTCTGCAATATCGCGGCATTCCGATCGAGGAAATGGCGGAGAAATCTTCGTTCGTCGAGGCCGCATATTTGATCATCTACGGCACGCTGCCCAACCGGGCACAGCTCCGGAGGTTTTCCGATTTGTTCACCGAGCACCAATTCCTGCACGAGGACATGAAGTATCATTTCGAGAGCTTCCCCATGGCTTCCCATCCGATGGCGATTCTCTCGGCCATGATCAACGCGGCCAGTTGTTTTGACGAGGGACTGATGCACTGGCATTGGGGACACGTAAACAGCCAGTTTGAAAATTACGCGGCCAAGTTGATGTCGCAAGTGCGCACCATTGCCGCCTATTCGTATCGCAAATCCCGGGGCTTGCCGCTGATTTATCCAAAGAAAGCGTATAAATATACGGCCAATTTTTTGCACATGATGTTTTCGTCGCCTTATGAGGATTACGAAATCAAATTGGAAGTCGTGCGGGCGCTGGATTTGATATTTCTGCTGCACGCCGACCACGAGCAAAACTGCTCGACGTCCACGGTGCGGATGGTGGCCTCGAGCCAGGCCAATCTTTTTGCGAGTTGTTCGGCGGGCGTCTGCGCGCTGTGGGGGCCGCTTCATGGCGGCGCCAACCAGGCGGTCCTGGAAATGCTCGAGGAAATCCATCGCACCGGCGACGACGGCTCCAAATTCATCACCGCCGCCAAGGACAAGAACAGCGGCAAAAAATTGATGGGCTTCGGCCATCGTGTCTATAAAAACTACGATCCCCGCGCGAAGATCATCAAAAAATCATGCGACGAAGTTCTCGCCAAAATGCGCATCAATGACCCGTTATTGGACATTGCAAAGCATTTGGAGGAGGCGGCTCTTAAGGATTCTTATTTTATCGAGCGCAAGCTGTATCCCAACGTTGATTTTTACAGCGGCATCATCATGCGCGCCATTGGGATCCCGCTGGAGATGTTTCCGGTCATCTTCGCCATTGGCCGGATGCCGGGGTGGATCGCCAACTACAAGGAAATCATGGAAGACGCCAAGAGCCGCATCAGCCGTCCGCGGCAGATTTACACCGGGCCAACACTCAATCATTACGTGCCGATGGAAGAGCGGAAGTAATTTTGCGTCTGTTTAGCGGTCAGGAAAAAACATTTCGCCTGGTGGCGGGGTACGATAGGTGCTGTATTTAGTGGATTTTCCGAATGAAAAAAATTCTCGTGATTGACGACGAAGAGTGGCTGCGTGAAATGATCCAGCTTGCCCTCCGTCAGAAAGGCTTCGAGGTGATTGAGGCGCCCAATGGCACGGATGGAATTGAAATGGCCAGAAAAGAATTGCCCGATCTCATCCTGTGCGACATCAACATGGGCAAAGTGGACGGTTACCTTACCCTTTCCGCCCTGCGCGCCGAAGCACCCACCGCCGCCATTCCATTCATTCTCATGACGGGACTGGCCGACAGCGCCAGCATGAGGCACGGCATGGAGTTGGGCGCCGACGATTACCTGCCCAAGCCCTTTACCACCGAAGCCCTGTATGCCGCGGTGGATGCCCGCCTCAAAAAAGCGCAGACCATCCGTGACGAAGCTGAGCGCAAACTTGCCCATTTACGCGACAACATCAGCCTGATGATGCCGCACGAAATGCGCACGCCCCTCAATGGGATCCTGTCCAACGCTGAATTGCTTGCCAACTCGGCAGGCACACTCAAACCGCTGGAGATTGCGGAGATGGGGCAGGAAATCCACAAATCCAGTGAACGGCTTGAGCGGCTCATCGAAAATTTTTTGATTTACGCGCAGTTGGAATTAATCGCGGCCGATCCCAAGAACGTCAATGCTTTGCGCGTCGGCTCCACCCAGCATCCGGTCGAACTAATTAAAAAACGTGCGACGATGCAAGCGGACCACGCCGGGCGGCTATCTGATTTATCGCTTGAATTGGCGGATCATTCGGTTCCCATGTCCGAGGAATATATCGCCAAGGTTGTGGACGAATTGACGCAGAATGCCTTCAAATTTTCCGGATTGGGCATGCCGGTTCGCCTCGCGCTCTCGGAAAGCTTCAATGCGGTGACGTTATCGGTGAGCGACCGGGGCAAGGGATTTACGCCGGAGCAAACCACGCGCATTGGCGCCTACATGCAGTTTGATCGCAAGCTCAATGAACAGCAGGGATTGGGGTTGGGGTTGACCATCGCCAAACGCCTGGTGGAATTGCACGGCGGCACGTTGTCAATTATCAGCGATAAGGGCGTTGGGGCGGTGATTTCGGCGAAATTCCCCAAGAACAAAGGAGCGTCGCCCCCCGCGTAACGGTCGTTTTCCGTGGTAGCGTCCAGATTTGACAATAGGGGACTGCTTAAAGCGCAACGATGTATCAGGCAAGGGCGCGTAAAACGGCACGCGAGGCGCGTGCCTGCCCGGTTTGAAAGCACTTTTCTGTTGACTAATCTCCGATGGAAGCGTATAAAAGCTACGATTTGGTAGCTAAAAAGTAAGCAGTTGCCGGCACACGCCAAATTGCGGTTCCTCACCATTAGTTGTGCTGGCGACGGCGAAAACCGCATTATGTTGTGGTTTTTGCTTTACTTGGTCAGGCATTTATGGTTGCCTATTCGCGATCGAAAGCATGTATCTGAAGAATCTGACTGTTTTTGGGTTTAAGTCCTTTGCGGACAAGACCGCACTGAACTTCCAACCCGGTGTCACGGCCATCGTCGGCCCCAATGGCTGTGGCAAATCCAACGTCTCCGATGCTGTTCGCTGGGTGCTCGGCGAGCAATCGGCCAAGGCCCTCCGGGGCGGGGAAATGGCCGACGTCATCTTCAATGGAACCGATGCCCGGAAACCCATGGGCATGGGCGAGGTTTCGCTGACCCTCGGGGGGGTCGGTGAAGAAAGCTTGCGCGCCGCTGGCGTGGAAGTCGCCTATGACGAAGTCACCCTCACCCGCCGGATTTTTCGTGATGGGGCAAGCGAATATTTCCTCAACAAGACCCCTTGCCGGCTGAAGGACATTCAGCAACTGTTCATGGGGACGGGCGTGGGACGAGCCAGCTACAGCATCCTCGCCCAGGGCCATATCACCCAGATTCTTTCCAGCAAACCCGAAGACCGCCGGGTCATCTTCGAGGAGGCAGCTGGCATTACGAAATTCAAATCGCAGAAGAAAGAGTCGCTCCGCAAACTGGAATACACCGAGCAAAACCTGCTGCGCATTGCCGACTTGATCCGGGAAGTCAAACGGCAAATTGGCTCGCTTCAACGCCAGGCCGGCAAGGCCCGCCGTTACAAACAGATATTCTCTTGAGCTTCAGCACGTCGAAACCCAACTGGCCCGTCACCAATTTGATGTGCTCCAAATGGAAATCGCCGGGAAAAATTCCGATGCGGAAAAGCTGCGCAGCGAGATCGAGACGGGCGCCGCGGAGGTCTTGCGCGGCGAGGATGAAATCCGCCAATGGCGCGAGCGCCTGACCGAATTGGAACATGAAGTTTCGGCGCAACAACGGCGCGGAATGGAACTGAAGGCCGAGATCGAGCGGCACGAAAGCCGGATTCAATTCGACGAAGAGCGATTGCGCGAACTTGAGGCGCAAAATGCCTCGGCGCTCGGCGAGATTGCGCAGGCTGAGGAACGTTCGCGCGCGGCCCAGGAAGAGTCCGCCACCGTCCGGCACCGCTTGTCCACATCCCAAGCCGCCCTCGCGGAACATCGGCTGGCCCTTGAGAGCAAACAATTCGTCCTCGGCCAGGTCGAAGCCGATTTGAAACGCCTCCAAGAGCAACTGCGCGCAGCGCAGTCCGGCGCTTTCGCCGCCGCCCAGGAGCTGTCCCGCCTGCGCAACGAAGTCACCGCACTCGATTTGCAAAAGCAGGGAAACGTTGTCCGCCTTGAAAAGCTTTCCGCCGAAAAGGTCCAGCTTGAAGAAGAACGAGCCCGATTGGATGCCCGCCTGGTCGAATTTACTGCCAGCGTTGAGACCGGAAGACTCAACGCCCAAATCACGCGCGGTTCCGTCGAGCAGCGCCAGAATCGCTTGCGCGAGTTGCAAAATGAGTTGCAGGCCTCGTCCACCGAACAGGACCTTCTCTTGCAGCATCAGGCCGAGAAACGCTCGCGCCTTACCGTCATCGAACAGCTCGAACATTCACGCGAAGGCTTCGATGCCGGCGCCGTTGCCGCCTTGCGGCAGTCCCGGTCTGTCATCGGCTCGCTCGCCGACCGCATCCGCGTGCCGGAGAAATTTGTCATCGCGGTCGAAAACGCGCTTGGACACCATTTGCAACTCGTCCTCACCGAGCAACCCGAATCCGCCCAGGAAATTCTTGCTGAATTGAGCGCCAACAAGGTGGGCCGCGCCAGCGTGGCCGCCCTCGCCATCCAGCACCAGGACGACAATCAACTTGTTTTTCAGGGCGACCTGGCGCCTGGCAGTAATTCGTCCGCCGAAAAAAACCTTGGACGCGGAGAGATTGTGCCCGCGCTCAACGTTGTCGAGGCCGATCCCTCAGTGGACAAACTTTTGAAATCGCTGCTGGGCCGCACATTCATTGCGTCCGATTTGCCCACAGCCACGGCGCAAATCCAGAACGGCCACGCCGGTTGCGACTTCGTGACCCTCAACGGCGACGTGTTGAGCCGGCATGGCATCTATACTGGCGGTTACCTGAACGGGAACGGCAATCCCAAGGCCCCCGCTTCGATTCTGGGCCGCAAGAATCAAATCACGGAACTGCAAAATGAGTTGGCGGAAATCCAGGATCGGATTGCCGAGGCCAGCCGCAAACGCGGGGCGCTTTTGGCAGAACAAACCGAATTGCAGGCCGGCCTCCAACAGGCCCAAACCGAATTGCGCGAGCAGGAAGTCGCTATCGCCACGCGCGAAGGCGAATCCAACGCGCTGCAAAATTCTTCAAGGCTGCTGAATCAAAAGATCGAAACCGTGGTTTTCGAGGTCCAGAGTCTGGCCGCGCAGGGACGGGAAGGGATGCAAAAGCGACAGCTCCTTGCCGCGGAGTTGGGCGAACAGGAGGCTCGCGAGCGAAACGAGCAGGAGAACGTTGCGGCGCTCGCCGCGGATTTGGAGAATTCACGGCAGCAACGCGACGCTGCCACCGCCGCCCTCACCGAATGCAAGGTTGCGCTCGCCGCCGAGGAGCAATTGCTGGCCTCGTTCCGCCAGCAGCAGCAGGCCCTCGCCCGGCGGCTTGAGGAATTGACGCAGGTCGCCGATCAACGGCGCGCCGAAATTTCAACCGTCGTCGCCCGCCGCCAGCAGGCCGAATTGGAAATCATCGATTCCCGGGCGCAAATCGAAAGAATTTCGCGCGAACGCGAGCAGGTCAACGCCCAGGCGGCCGAGTGGCTCGGCCAAAGAAATTCGCAGGAAGCCGGCGTCGCTTCGCGCGAGGAAGGGCTGCGCTCGCAGCGCAACCACCTGACCGGCTTGCAAAACGAGCGCGGCGGCATCGAGGTGGAACTGGCGCAGAAAACCATGTCCGTCCAAAACCTGCGCGAGAGAATCCAGCAAAAATATCATGTCAATCTGGACGACATCCGCAGCGAGTGCATTACGATCACCCTGGCGGATGAAGGCCCGGCGAAAGTGCAGACGCTCACCCCGGAGGAAATGGCCGCGAGCGGGGCTGCCACAGATTGGAATGCCGTCGCCCAACAAATTGAAGCGTTGCAAAAGCGCCTGGATGAGATCGGGCCGGTCAATCTGGTGGCGATCGAGGAGTATGAAGAAACCGAGCACCGCCATCAATTTCTGACGAAGCAACACGACGACTTGGTCAACGCCAAAACGCAATTGCTCGAAGTCATCAACCGCATCAACACGCAGACGCGGCAGATGTTCCAGGAAACCTTCGAGAAAATTCGCGAGAATTTCCGCACCATGTTTGTCGAGGTCTTTGGAGGCGGCAAAGCGGACCTGATCCTCCTGGATCAGAACGATGTTTTGGAAAGCGGCATTGATATTGTGGCGCGACCGCCGGGCAAACAATTGCAGAGCATTTCCCTCCTCTCCGGCGGTGAGCAAACAATGACGGCCGTTTCGCTCCTGTTTTCCATCTATCAGGTCAAGCCCAGTCCGTTTTGCATCCTGGACGAATTGGACGCTCCGCTTGACGAGGCCAACGTGGTCCGTTTCGTGAAAATCCTCCAGCGCTTCCTGGCGAAATCGCAATTCGTCATCATCACCCATAACAAACGCACCATTGCCATGGCCGACGTGCTTTATGGTGTGACGATGGAAGAGCACGGCGTGAGCAAGATCGTCAGCGTCAAATTCCACAAAGGCGACGCGGAAAAGGACGCTGGCGAAGCGAAGGCGGCAAATTAACCGGTCGGAACAAACCGTTTGCAATCGCTCCGAAAACTGTTACTCTGCGCCTTCATTTTTTGAACATTTAACGAAAAAACATTATGTCACAGCATCGCAGTCTGCGCGCGGCGGCCACCTTGGGCGGCAAACGCAATGTTCTCAAGCGCTTCGAGCGCGTGGAACTCCTCAAGAAACGCGGCCAATGGAAGGATGGTAACCGCATTACCGGTTTGCGTAAAACCAAGCCGGATGTCTAATCAATACGAAGTGTGAAGTGCGGATTTTCCGCTTTCCGGATAACCCTTGAGCGTTCGTCTCCAAAAATTTCTGGCCGAAGCCGGTGTGGCTTCGCGGCGCGCGGGCGAACAGTATATTCTGGAGGGCCGCGTGGCGGTCAATGGACTGGTGGTCCGCCTGTTGGGCAGCAAAGTGGACCCGCTCCATGACAAAGTTTTTGTGGATGGCAAGCCGGTCCGCGCCAGAAAGAAGATTTATCTCGCACTGCACAAGCCGCCGGGCTGCGCGTGTTCGCGGGCCGATGAACTGGGTCGGCCGACGGTTTATGATTTTTTGCCAATTGAATGGCAAATTGTGAGCACCGTCGGCCGTCTCGATTTCAACAGTGAAGGGTTGATTTTTTTGACGAATGATGGACAATTCGCCTTGCGCCTCACCCATCCGCGTTACGGTGTCCGCAAAAAATACGTGGCAACGGTGGGAGGCGAGGTGGCACCAGAAATGCTCCACCGGTTTATCCGCGGCATTTTTGATGGCGGCGAGAAATTACAGGCCCTCTCGGCGAGAACAATTCTGGCGAGCCGCGCTCGCAGCGTGGTCGAGTTGGAACTGGCCGAAGGCAGGAACCGCGAAGTTCGGCGGCTATTTGAGTCGCAAAACTTGACGGTCAAAAAATTGCAGCGGATACAAATTGGAAAAATTAAATTGGGCGAACTCAAGCCTGGGCGATGGCGAACATTGACACAGATAGAAATAAGAACTTTACTTTCAGAATCATGAAAACAATAAGTTGGACCGTTATGGCGGCGATGCTGGCGACGAGCGCCGTCGCCCAGGACAATACAAACACGCTGCCGGCGATTCCGGCGCCGGCCGCTTCCCCGGCCACGGAAACGGCGCCCGCGATGGCGCCGCCGCCTGAAACCGCGCCCGTGGAAACCAATGCGGCCCCGATGGTCAAACCCAGGAGAAAACACATCGTCCATCACCATAAAATTAACGAGCCGACGGTCACGCTGCAGCCGGGACCGGCGGAAGTCGCCGCTGGCAACATCAACGTTCGCGGCCAGGCCGGGCTTAAGGGCGAAGTCATCGCCCATCTGTCCAAAGGGGACATGGTGAACGTACTTGAACAGATCAACCTTGCGAGACATACGCCGGACGAGCCGGCGCAATGGGTGAAAATTTCATATCCGACCAATGCCAGCGTCTGGGTGAGCGACAAATACATTGACGCGAATGACACGGTGACGATTGCCAAATTGAATCTCCGCGCCGGACCGGGAGAGAATTACAGCGTCGTCGGCGATCTTCAACGCGGCGATACCGTCAGCCAGATCGAAACCCGTGGCCATTGGATGAAAATCGAGCCGCCGACGAATTCATACGCGTTCGTTGCGGCGATGTATCTTGCGCCAGTGGCGCCAGCGGTCGAAACCGCTGAAACCGCGCCAACGCCGACACCGACGGAGGTACAGCCGACGCCCACGACGACGCCTGAAACCACTCCCATGGTGACTGAGCCGACCAATCAGGTGGCCACAACAACCCCCGAAGCCGCGCCGGCGCCTGAAACGATGCCGGAGCCGACGTTTAATCCGAACGTTCCGAGAGTGGTCAGCCATGAAGGGGTTGTCCGCCACGTTGGCAGCATCATCGCGCCCACGACGTATGAATTGTATTCGACGGCCACCGATGAAAATATTGATTTTCTTTACTCCACGACGACCAATCTCGATTTGGGCCGTTATGTCGGGATGCGAATCATTGTCAGCGGAGAGGAAGACCTTGCTCAACGGTGGGCGACGCCGGTCCTGACCGTCCAGCAAATCATCGTCGTTGACACCAATGCCCTCCCCAACAACATTTATTACAGCCCAAGACAACAGCAGGAACATCATCATTGATGGTCGCGCCATCGCGGGACAAATTCTTTGCGAGCAGGCCGGGCGGGTGGCTGAATTGAAAAAAAACGGCGTAACGCCCGGCCTCGCCTTTGTCCGCGTGGGGGAAGACGCGGCCTCCAAAGTGTATGTCGGCCGGAAGGAAAAGGCCTGTGCCGAACTGGGAATTTTTTCCGAAATGCACGTGTTGCCGGAACTGGCTTCCGAGGCTGAATTGCTCGCGCTCATCGGCACATTGAATGAAAATTCGCGTCTCCATGGCATCTTGGTGCAGGCGCCCCTTCCCAGGCATATTTCCGAGGCCAGAATCTATTCCGCCGTGTCGCCGCAAAAAGACGTGGACGGATTTCATCCAGTCAACGTGGGCAAACTCATGCTCGGCGACCCGACCGGCTTTCGTCCCTGTACGCCGGCGGGAATCGTCCAATTGCTTGCCCGCTCAAACGTCAAAACCGATGGCGCCGAAGTCGTCATCCTGGGACGCGGCAACATTGTCGGAAAACCCATGGCCGCCATGCTTTGCCAGAAGGGCAAAAGCGCCAATGCCACCGTCACCATTTGCCATTCCGCCACGCGCGACATCCAATCCCATTGCTGTCGAGCCGATATTTTGATCGCGGCGATGGGGGTGGCGAATTTTGTGAAGGCCGACATGGTTAAACCCGGCGCCACGGTGATTGACGTCGGCGTCAATCGCGTGGAAGGAAAGATCGTAGGCGACGTGGATTTTGCCGCCGTCAAGGAAGTCGCCGGAAAAATCACTCCCAACCCTGGCGGCGTGGGTCCCATGACGATTGCGATGCTGATGTCCAACACGGTGGCTGCCGCTCAAAAGGAATTTTAATCAAAAATGAATGCAACCCGAATTCTCCCTGATCTTCAGGCCTCTTTGCTCTGTGAAGAAGTGCGGCAGGAAGCCAACGGCAATTTTTTTATCATCGGCGTCGTCAATTTCATTCGCGTCCAGCAATTGCCCATCGTCGCCGGCCGCCTTTGCGTCTTCAATCGCTGGACCGCCGGCGTCGGCCAGTTTCTCGAGAACGTCAAGCTCATTGCGCCGGACCAGATGACCGTCTTGCGCAAAGGTGAAATGAAGTTTGAATTGAAGGACCCGTCGCTGCATTCAACCAGCGTCCTCGTTTTCGGGAACGTCGAATTCAAAACGCCGGGAAATTATTTCGTCGAAGTCATTGTGGACGACGTCATGAAACTGCGCTACCCGATTCCCGTCATCCAGGCGCCGCCACAAAGTCAAAGCCCTCCGCCGCCGCCGGAAAACAAAGCCTGATATTGCCCACGGATTCAGGCAACCTGTCGCGGGATGAATGCCTTTACGCCTGCTTTCGCCGAGCCGTTTACGCCGCGCGGCGTGGCTGCATTCGCCCGCGCGAAAACCGGCTGGTTGCTCCTCGCGCAGACCGCCATCGCCCTCCTCGCCGCCGTGTCCCTTGTTTGTTTTCTCGATGACAACTGCTATTCCGTGATTCATGATGCGATTGTCAATCTGCCCGACGGCGGCAAAATCTCGGCAGGCAGATTGGACTGGCAGGGCCATTCGCCGCAAATGCTCGCCGAAGGCAGGCTGTTGGCGCTAGACATTGATCTGGGCCACAGCGGCGCCGTGCGGTCCACTGCCGACGTACAGGTTGAGTTCGGGCGCGATTCCCTTCGGATTTACTCCATTCTTCCAGGATATTCGGAATTTTTCTATCCTGAGTGGCCGGCGCCCTTCAACCGTCTGGATCTGGAGCCGCTGTGGAATGCCTGGGCCGCTGAAATTCTGTTTCTCTCGGGCGTGACGGCCTTCGCGGCCCTGCTGTTGATTTGGGCGATTCTCGCCACCGTCTATTTTCCACCAGTCTGGGTCGCCGTCTTTTTTGCCAATCGCGATTTAAACCTGTGCGGGTGCTGGAAACTGTCCGCCGCCGCGCTCCTGCCCGGGGCATTGCTGATGATTGCCGGAATCTGGCTTTATAATTTTGGGCTGCTGCGTCTGGTTTCGCTGACGTTTATTTTTGCCGGCCATTTTGTCCTCGGCTGGATCTATATCGCTGCCGCCCTGATTTTCCTGCCGCCGGTGTCCACAGCCGCTTCGAAAGGGAATCCGTTTGGCCGGTCATGAACCTGAAGGGACATGATGGAACGAATGGGACGGAGAAGACGCCGATGGAATTGGGATTGAAATGGAGGATGTCGTTCGAGCGGTGAGAAATGGCCACAGTTTCAGTTGATCCGCTCCAGCCGGAGCCATGCCGTCGAAACGGGTGAGGAAACGGCGCGCGACTCCTGGCGCAATGGAGCGCGGCATTTATGCCGCTTCACCTCACGCACCGCGGCGCGCGCGGAAATTTTCCGACGCGCTCGCCGATTTGTCCATTGAAGCGACCTGAAGGTCGCGCTCCAAATTCTGGCGCGCGGCGTTCACGCCGCTTCAATGTCGTCATGCAAATTCAAGTTGAAGCGGGCTGAAGCGCGCGCTCCGCTCGCGGTTAGCGGCGGCACTTTGACCATTTTGGAGGTTCCAATCATAATCGTCTTCCGCTATTCGCTTGGCCTTTCCTTTTTCCTTGCGCCCGCCTCGCGGCTTGTTAAAGTCACTGATAATTCTCCGCCGATTGCGGCGGTTTTCTTTTTTACCATAATTTAACATAGTGAAAATTTTCAGCGGCACTGCAAACGAACCTTTGGCCAACGCCATCTGCAAATCCATCGGCGTTGAACTGGGTAAATGCACGATCAAACCCTTCCCCGACGGCGAGACCTTCGTCAAAATTGAGGAAAACGTGCGCGGCGAGGAGGTTTTCATCATCCAGCCGACGTCGCCGCCAACGAATCATAATTTGATGGAGTTGTTCATCATGATTGACGCCTTGCGTCGCGCGAGCGCCAAGCGGATTACCGCGGTGCTTCCATTTTACGGTTACGCGCGCCAGGACCGCAAGGACCAGCCTCGCGTGCCCATCACCGCCAAGCTCATCGCCAATCTCCTGGTTGCGGCGGGGGCGAACCGTGTGCTGACGATTGATTTGCACGCGCAGCAAATTCAGGGCTTTTTTGACATCCCCGTGGATCATCTCTACGCGGCGCCGGTCATGTATGATTATTTGCGGCGGAAGAACCTGAAAAATCTGGTTGTCGTCAGCCCGGACGTCGGCGGGTTGAAGATGGCGCACGCGTATGCCCAGGTGCTCGAAGCCGGGTTGGCGATCGTGGCCAAAAGGCGCAAGAACGCCACGGAAGTGGAAAGCATGGCGGTGATTGGCGATATCAAGGGAAAAAATGTGCTTTTGGTTGATGATTTGACAGAGACGGCGGGGACCTTGACCGAGGCGGCGTGCTTATTGAAGAAAAAGGGCGCGAAACAAGTTCTGGCCTGTGTTTCCCATGCCATTTTGGGGGAAACGGGCATTGCAAGATTACGAAAATCTGAGATTGACGAATTGATAACAACTGATACAGTCCAACGCCCGCCAATTGACGGTGTGAAGATTACCACGCTGTCGGTGGCGGGATTATTGGGCGAAGCGATCAAACGGATTCATAGTAATTCGTCGGTGAATTCGCTATTTGAGTTTAAAGGCGGGCGCACCAGTTAGCGTCCCCGCGACTAATTTAATAACATGAAATCAGTTCCGCTGAAGGCATATCCGCGCTCGCTGACGCGCCGCGGCCAGGTAAAACAATTGCGCGCCAATGGCCGCGTGCCCGCGGTCATTTATGGCCGGCAAGCCAAACCGCAAAACCTCGAGGTCAACGCCCGCGAAATCGGCGATCTCATCGGCCATTCCGTTTCGGAGAATTTGCTCGTGGATTTATCCGTCGAAAACGACGCCCGCGCCAAGCGGTTGGCATTGGTCCAGGAAATCCAGCATCACCCCATTGATGGAAAGGTCTTGCACGTGGATTTCCATGAGATTTCCGAGACCGAAAGGGTGACGGTCCAGGTGCCGGTCGAGACGGTGGGCGAAGCCGCCGGCGTCAAAAACGGCGGCGGTGTGCTTGAGCACGTCCTGTTCAAATTGAGGGTCCGCTGCCTGCCAAAGGATTTGCCGGAGCAAATCAGCATAGACGTCACAGCGCTGGAAATCGGAAAATCCATCCACATCGGGGAAGTGAAAGCGCCCGAAGGCGTCGAAATTTTGGGTGACAAAAAAATTCCCGTCGTGTCGGTGGCCCAGCCGCGCGCGGAGGAAGAAGTTGTTACAGCCGAGGTCAAAGCCGCCGGCGACGTGGAAATGACCAAGGAAAAGAAAGAAGAAGGCGAAGAAGGGGAGTCGCCGGCCGCCAAGCCCGGGGAAAAAGCCCCGGCCAAGGGCGAAGCCAAGGCCCCCGAAAGAGGCGAGAAGAAGGCCGAGGCCAAACCGGAAGCCAAGCCTGCCGCAGAGAAAAAGAAGTAATTTTTGCGGCGAAACGCCGCTTTCCCCGCGCATGGAAAATGTTTTTCTCATCGTGGGTCTGGGAAATCCGGGCGCCGAGTACGCAAACACGCGTCACAATGCCGGTTTTTCGCTTGTGGAACGGCTGGCGGCGGATTGGAAATGCGGCTGGGCAAACGAAAAAAGATTTCGCGCCCGCATGGCCAGGATCACCCGCGAGGGCAAACGGATTTTACTTTGCGAGCCGCAGACCTTTATGAATTTGAGCGGCGAGACGGTGGGGGCGCTGGGCGCCTTTTATCGCCTGCCGCTTGAGCGGATTTTGGTGGCGGCGGACGATGCGGATTTGCCCGTGGGGACCGTCCGCCTGAGGCCAGGCGGCAGCAGTGGCGGCCATCATGGACTGGAGTCCATCGAGCAGCATCTGGCATCGCGCGAGTTTCGCCCGGTTGAAGATTGGAATTGGACGCAAAGACAATTTGCGCGAGATTACGAATCACGTCCTCGGCCGATTGGATTCGGCCGAGAGCGAATTGATGGAGAAAGTTTTGGAACGCGCGGCCAGACAGGTTGAGACCTGGCTGGACGCGGGTGTTGAAAAAGCAATGCAATTAAACGGAGCTTTTGCTCCGCAACTAGAAACAAAGAAAAAGTGAAACGATACGAAGGTTTGTTTGTCTTAAATACCGCGGGACGCGAAGACGGCGTGAAGGACGCCCTCGACAAGATTTCCGCGGAGATTGCCGCTGCCGGGCGGCAAGGTCGAGACGGTGCAAAAAATGGACCGGAAACATTTTGCGCGAGTGACCGACAAAAAATACAACGCCGGTTTTTACGCCAATGTGATTTTTTCGGGCTCACCGGCCATCATCACCCAATTGCGCCACAAGCTGGCGCTGAACGAAGAGGTGTTTCGCGTGATGTTCACCAACTCGCCTGAGCCAAAGGCCGGGAAATTATCCGCGAAATAATCGGGCGCGCAATTTCAGTTCAAACCCTCAACCCAGGAAAGTCTATGGCCAGTTTTAACAAAGTGATCCTTGCGGGAAATCTCACGCGCGACCCGGAGTTGCGCTACACGCCCAAGGGCACCGCCATCGCGCGGCTGGGCATCGCCTGCAACCGCAAATGGAAGAGCGAAACTGGCGAGATGAAAGAGGAAGTGACCTATGTGGACGTGGATGCTTTCGGCAAGACCGCCGAGACGATCGGCCAATACTTGAAAAAAGGCCGGCCCATTCTCATCGAAGGCCGCTTGCGGTATGATACCTGGGAGGACAAACAATCCGGCCAGAAAAAGAGCAAGCTCGGCGTCGTGTTGGAAAGCTTCCAATTCCTGGATTCCGGAGGCGGCCGCGGCGATGGCGAGGCTCCCCGAACCCGTGCCGCCGCCGCCGCCGGCGCCGCTCCCGCCGTTGAACCGCCAGAGGCCGACGCGCCACCGGAAAGCGACGACGTTCCTTTTTGATTGATATTTTACTTTTGTTGCAAGGCTCAACCATCAACCGTTAATTTAATATTACCCATGGCAAAGACCGAAGTTATTCTCACTCACAACATTGTTGGCCTCGGTGGCGAGTCCGACCAGGTGCGCGTCGCCGCCGGATACGCTCGCAATTATCTTTTTCCCCAGCGATTCGCGATTCCGCTGACGGCTGCGAACAAAAGGCAGATTGAGGCGCTGAAAAAACGCCGCGCGGAACGCGAGGCGCATGAGTTCAACGCCATGAGTGAGCTTGCCAAAGGCGTTCAAAAGCTGATTTGTGTCATCAAAGTCAAGGCCGGCGAAGATGGCAAGATGTTCGGGGCGGTGACCGCGGGAATGATCGCCGATGAATTAAAGCACCAATTCGACATTACCCTCGACAAAAAGAAAATCCATTTGGAACATCCCCTCAAGATGGTTGGCGAGCACGAAATCGAACTCCATTTGCATGCGGAGGTCAAAGGCACGCTCAAAGTCCGCGTCGAAAGCCTGACCCCCGTCACGGTCCCGGCTGCGGCGCCCGCCGAGGCCAAACCCGACGAGGGGAGAAGGCCCAGGACCGAAAAACGGGGATTTGGCCGCCGGCCCGAAGGTGAAAAAGCCGAAGCCGCGCCGGAAGAAAGGAAAACGCGCCCGGAGAAAGCCGACAAGGGTGAAAGGACCGACCGAGGCGAGAAACCCGCAAAGCAAAAAGCGGAGAAAAAGTCGAAAGCTGAGTAATTTTGAGATCGATCAGGCGAAGCCGCGGATTCCGTCCGCGGCTTTTTTATTGGCGCGCCGGCGCTACGGTTGGTATCTCTTCGGTGTGAAAGTTTTAAATCACGTTTTGGTTCCGCCTTTTCTGGCATTGCTTCTTTTTCAACAATCATTGCGCGCCCAAACCGATGCGCCCACGACGGAACCCCCGAACCCCGCCGTGATTCCGGTTTCGCGCACCGGCTCGGCGCTGGCGCGGCAAACGTTCGTGCTCGAACGCGCCCGGGAAAATCCCGGCGAATACGATCTTGAATTCATCGGCGATTCGATCACGCAATTTTGGGAAAGAGCCGGCTCAAACGTTTGGAATCAATATTACGGCAAGCTCAAGGCCATCAATATGGGAGTCAGCGGCGACCAAACGCAGCACGTTCTCTGGAGGTTTGAACACGGCCAACTGGATGGCATCAAGGCCAAGGTCGCCGTCGTCATGATTGGGACCAATAATTCGAAAACCAACCAGTTCACCGAGGGGCAGATCCTTGAAGGCGTTACGGCAGTGGTCCAACAAATTCGCGAGCGCCAACCGAATACGAAAATCCTGCTGCTCGCCATTTTCCCCAGGGGCAGGACATTCAGCGAACAGCGCGGAAAAATTCTACAGGTCAACGAGGCCCTGGCAAAACTCGATGACGAAAGCCACATATTCTATATGGACATCGGCGCGTTATTCATTGAAAAGGACGGGTCCATCTCAAAATCCGTGATGCCGGATTATCTCCACCCGAATGAACGGGGCTTCGAAATTTGGGCTGCGGCCATGGAGCCCAAGCTGGATGAGTTGCTTGGCGAAAAGTAAAATTCGCGTTCATTCGGGGTTTGTTTCCGTTTCTGCTTTTCTCTCCGCCGCAACTCTGCTTTGCTTTAAGGCGGCAGAATGAATTCTGAGTATTTTTATCCTGTTACGATTGCCCTTTGTCTGGCGGTCGTCATTGTGGCCTATTTTCTCAACAATCCCTTGAAACATGGCGGCTGGTTTTTGACGCGCCGATTCATCAATTGGTTTCCCCTGGGAATGACCTATGCCTTTTTGTGCATGGGACGCTACAACATCATCGTTGCCAAAAATGCCCTCGGCGCCCTCATGTCCAAGGAAGACCTCGGACTCATTTTTGGCGCCGGCACACTCGTCTATACCCTCTCGTTTCTGGTCAATGGACCGCTGATTGACAAAAAGCTCGGCGGAAAAACCGGCATGATTGTTTCCGCCATCGGCGCAACGTTCGCCAACGCCGCCTTGGGCCTTCTCACCTGGTTGATCGTCGCCAAGCATTCGAAAGTCAATCTTCTTGCCGCTTATTCGCTCCTCTATGGACTGAACATGTATTTTCAAAGCTTCGGCGCCATGTCCATTATCAAGGTCAAGGCCTATTGGTTCCACGTGCGCGAGCGCGGGGTCTTTGGCGCGATTTTTGGGTCGCTCATTTCCATTGGAGTTTATTTCGCATTCGATTGGGGCGGTTCAATCATTGACCAGACCAAGGCCAATGGCTCAGGCCCGCTTCATAACTTTTTTGTGCCCGCCGGCCACACGGTGGATGCCACCTGGGCGGTGTTTTATGTTCCGGCAGCAATTTTAGTTTTCTGGACCCTCCTGGATTTGTGGCTCATCAAGGATTCGCCGGAGGAGGCGGGCCTTCCGGAGTTTGACACCCACGACGCGTCGTCCGGCCAGATGCACATTCAGCTCAGTGTCCTGGATCTCTTGAAGAAAGTTTTCACAAGCCCGTTGATGCTGTTGATTGCCTGCGCGGAGCTGACTGGCGGCGTCTTTCGCTACAGCATGACGGAATGGTATCCAATCTTTGGAAATGAGATAAAACAGACCGGCGCGGAATTCATCTCGCAACATTGGGGCTGGTACACGGCGATCTTTGGCATTGTCGGCGGCTTTTCCGGCGGACTGATCTCCGACAAGCTGTTTCATTCCCGCCGCGGGCCGCCCACGGCGATGCTGTGCAGCTTCGCGTTTTTGCTTGCCGTGGTCATGGCGATCTTCTTGTATTCGCAACCGCTCATCGTCGGTTGGGCTGCCGTCTTCATCGTCATGGTGTCCATCGGCATCACCTCATTGATGTCGGGCACGGCGGCCACGGATTTTGGCGGGCGCAAGGCCACCGCCACGTGCATGGGCATCGTCAACGGGTTCGCCTATCTTGGCAGCACCATTCAATCCGTCAGCCTGGGTTTTCTGCTGGCGTCACACAACGGCGTCACCCATTGGATCTGGATGCCGGTTTTTGTCCTGCCGTTTGCCATCATTGGCACCCTGATTTCGATAAAAATCTGGCATGAATTGCCGGCCGCGACGCGAAAATATATCGCCGAAGAAGAGGAAAAAAAGTTGTCGAAAAATGGCTGAAAATAAGGCTTGACTTGGCCAAGAGCAGCGTTACACTGACTGCGAAATGCTGAGAAATGTTTCACAAGCCGTTAATCTGGCAGTCGTCGTAGTAAACGCCGACGCCGTTGGCGCTTGTTGAAATTGGTAAAATTTAACAAGACCCGCGGCTCGTAAAGGTCGCGGGTTTTTGTTTTAATCCGCGCCAACAGCCGCATCAACACAAAACAGTATGAGCAAAATAACTGCAACTCCCAAATCCGCGACGAAAATGACGTCAGTGCGGCAACCCAAAACCTCGAGCGCCCGGCGCGCGGAAGTCGGCCCGGCGATGTTCGGGCGCGATATTCTGGTGGCAGCGTTGGAACGTGAAGGGGTGGAAGTGATTTTCGCGTATCCCGGCGGCGCGAGCATGGAAATCCACCAGTCGCTCACGAAATCGAAAATCCGCACGATCCTCCCGCGGCACGAACAGGGCGGGTCATTTGCGGCTGAAGGTTACGCGCGCGCTACCGGCAAGGCGGGGGTATGCATGGGTACCAGCGGACCGGGCGCGACCAACCTGGTGACCGCCATTGCGGACGCGTATATGGATTCCTGCCCGCTCATCGCCATCACCGGCCAGGTGACCACCAATATGATTGGCCGGGGCGCATTCCAGGAAACGGACATTATCGGCGTCACCCTGCCAATTGTGAAGCACAGCTATCTCGTCACGGACGTGAATGACATCCCGCGGATCGTCAAGGAAGCCTTTTACATATCGCAGACCGGGCGGCCCGGGCCGGTGGTGATAGACGTGCCGAAAAACATACAACAGGCCAGGACCCAGCCAGTCTGGCCGACGCTCGACGAAATCAAAAAGGGATTGCCGGGTTACACGCAGCCTGATCTGCGCGCGGACGACCTGGCGCTCAACGAAATCATGGGCCTGATCGAAAAGGCGGAGCGCCCGGTGATTTATTGCGGCGGCGGAATTATATCCAGCGGGGCGTCGGAAGAATTGAAGAAATTTGCGGAGGCGACAAATATTCCCGTGACGACGACGCTGATGGGAATCGGCGCGTTTCCGGAAACGCATTCGCTCTCGTTGCGCTGGCTGGGGATGCACGGGGCGGCGTTTGCCAACTGGGCGGTCAATGGGGAATACGCCCATCGCAAAACATTCAATGACCCGATGGTGAAACTCAAGGACGGCGCGGATTTGCTGCTCGCGCTGGGAGTGCGGTTCGATGATCGCGTCACCGGCAAGTTCGACGAATTTTGCAAGCACGGCACGATTGTCCACATTGACATTGACGCGTCGGAATTGAACAAGAACAAGAAGGCGCATCTGCCTGTGACCGGCGACATCAAGGACGCCCTCATGCGATTGAACAAAATGGTCGCCGCGCGCGCCAGCGTCAAGAAGCATGATGCCTGGCTGGCGCAAATAGCGGAATGGAAGGAAAAGGCGCCGTTTGCCTATCGGATCACGAGCGAGATTGCCGGGAGCGACCACATGAAAGACCACATGCAGGGACATGAAGACCAGGTGATTCTCCAGCAGATGGTCGTGGAGGCGCTCTATGAATTGACAAAAGGCGAGGCCATCATCACCACCGGGGTGGGCCAGCACCAGATGTGGGCCGGCCAATGGTATAAGTACTCGTGGCCGCGCCAATTCATCACCAGCGGCGGCCTGGGTTCAATGGGCTTTGGCTTCCCCGCCGCGCTCGGCATCAAAGTGGCGCATCCGGACAAGGAAGTGATTGATATTGACGGGGACGGTTCGTTCCTGATGAACATTCAGGAACTGGCGACGGCGCATGTGGAAAAGATCGCCGCCAAAGCCATCATCCTGAACAACCAGCATCTCGGCATGGTGGTGCAATGGGAGGACAATTTTTATGCGGGCAATCGCGGGCATACGTATCTGGGCGATCCGATGGAACGGGCCGAGATTTATCCCGATTATCCGCGGGTCTGCAATTCATTCGGCGTTCCCTGCGAGCGCGTGATGTTCAAGAAAGACTTGCGTCCCGCGATTCAGCGGATGCTGGATGCCAAAACGCCCTACGTTTTGGACGTGGTGACGCCGTATTCCGAACATGTGTTGCCATTCATACCGGCCGGGAAGACGGTGGCGGACATGATTTGGAAGTGAGAACGCGCCGGAGGAGCAGGCGCGTTTCGCCATAGTCGCGACGCGTATCGCCCTGAGCGTAAATATCGTGGTTGGGGCGATTCACGAGGCGTCGTTGCGGGCGGGGCGGCTGGTTTCGTTGCGCTCCGGTCACAGAGTTCTCTCGAACATTCCCGCTCGTCGCGCCTCGCCATCCAGGCCGCCACGCTCGCAATCCCTTTCCCGATTTGTTTTTAAAACAGGCTCTAAAGATTTTTCGCCACGGCGTTCCAGTCTATCACATTCCAAATGGTTTTGAGATAGGCGGCGCGTTTGTTCTGGTGTTTGAGATAATAGGCATGTTCCCAAACATCCACGCCAAAGACGGGCTTGCCTTCGCAACCGGCGATGGCCTTGCCCATGAGCGGATTGTCCTGGTTGGCGGTTGAGCAAATCTCCAGTTTTCCGCCGTTGGAAACCAGCCACGCCCAGCCACTGCCGAAACGTCCCAGGCCGGCGGCCTCGAATTTTTCCTTGAAAGCGTCGAAACTGCCGAAGGTGGAGGTGATGGCGTCGCCGAGCTTGCCGGAAGGAGCGCCACCGCCTTTGCCGGACAATATTTTCCAAAAAAACGAATGGTTCCAGTGGCCGCCACCGTTGTTGCGCACGGGACCCCGGATATTGTCGGGCACGGACGCGAGGCCGCCGATGAGATCGTCGAGCGATTTGTTTTCGAGCGGCGTTCCGGCGACGGCCTTGTTCAAGTTGTCCACGTAGGCTTTGTGATGGCCACCGTGATGAATTTCCATCGTGGCCTTGTCAATGTTCGGTTCCAGGGAATCGGACGGGTAGGGGAGCGGAGGTAATACAAATGGCATAATTAATCCTTTCGTTTTGCAATGTTCACTTGACGGAGGACAAATTGCGCTGCAAATGGGAAAAAATCAAGTGAATTGAGTTTGACGCGCGTTTATGATTTGTCCGCTCAAGGCGCGACAAGCTGGAAGAAAGCCTGCGCTCCACCCGGGAAATTTGTGTAAGGGCTGGAAGCGCCAGGCACGTTGGTGAAAGCAGACGTGACGGTGGGGGCAGCCTCCAGCGCGAAAGCGGGATTGGTCCAGGTTAAGACGATATTGGTCCCGGCCAAGGCGATGACCAACGGCACGGGAGACGGCGACGGACTGGAAAGGGGGATCGCGTAAATATCACCATTTTCTTCCGCCCCTCCGCTATAAGCGGCGCCGTAGAGTGTGTTGCTCGAAAGGACAACGCCTCCGTATAAAGTTGAACCATCCTGACGATCGCTGAAATTTTGCAGAGTGGAAAAGCCGGCGGAATTAATTTGAAAAACCGTCCCGCCATCGTTTCCGTTCGTGGCGCCGGCGCCACCGACGCTGGTTGCTCCATAGAGGGTCGAACCCAGGTTGACCAGCCCCGCATAAGGTTCTTTCCCGTCCAAGCCCGTGAACGTATGCAAGACAGTGAAATTCGAGCCGTTGGTGGAGAGCTTGAAAACTGTTCCAAAATCGTTGCTGCCTCCAATCCCGGCAGTTCCAAACAGCGAGCCGTTGAGGAGCAGCAATACGCCCCTGGGGCCATCGCCGTCAAAATTCGTGTAATATCCCGAATTTGGGTCGTAATTCCCGGCGGTGAAGTTATAGATGTTGGTGTATCCGGAGCCGTCCATGTTAAGGCGGAAAATGCAGCCGTCGCCGTGGGTTCCCCCTTTGGCCGTCGCGCCGTACATGAGTCCGTTGAACAACGTCAGGCCGCAATCCGGCGTCTCTCCATCAGGGGCGCCGCTGAAAGTCCTGAGCGTGGCAAAATTTTCGCCATTGGTACTGAGTTCAAAAATTGTCCCGTCGCCGTTCGTGCCTCCTTCGTAAGCGGTGCCGTACAACATTCCGTTGGTGAACGCCAGGCCGGCGACGGGGTTGGCGCCGTCATAATTGGTGCGTGCATAGCTGAGCGCAGGATCTTCGGGCGCGGAACTGAAGCTGTGCAGATTGGTGAAGTCCGTGCCGTCCGTGTTGATGCTAAAGACCGTTCCAAACCCATATAGTCCGCCGGCTTCAGCCGTTCCAAATAATGAATTTCCCAACAATAACAGAGGGGCGGCCGGTTCCGCGCCGTCTGCGTTCGTGCCATTTGAAAATGCGGCAAATGAATGAAGGTTGGTGTAGCCCGTGCCATCGCTATTCATTGTGAAAATGACGCCCAAGTTATTGCTGCCGCCTCCATAAGTCGTGCCATAGAACACATTGCTGGAGCAAATCAAAGTGCCGTCCGGGCCATCGCCGCTGGTGGAGACGCCGTTGGTGAAATCGTAAAGGACCGCAATGTCAGATTGCGCGGACGCCACCAGAGGCAAAAAAAGAATGACGAATATTATCCTTCTCATACTGACCCGCGCCGGGAATGCTTCATTCGCCGGAATTCCTTATTTGGCTCTTGCTCACGACCGGCACGGGCTTTTTGTTATTCTCCTGCCTCTTTGCATTATTTCAAGTTCAATTTGATAGTTCACGGAATCCCTAATCATTACCGCAGGCAGATTGCGTTTTTATAAAATCTCGCCGATGGCGGCGCGCAGGGCGGAGACCATCCTTTCCAACTGGGCCGGGGTGGTGCAATACGGTGGCATAAGGACAATGACATTGCCGATGGGGCGGGTGAGCACGCCGCGGGCGGCCAGATTCTCGCAAACGCGGATGCCCGCGCGCTCGCGCAAGTCAAACGGCTCGCGCGTGCGCCAGTTGCGAACGAGTTCAATGCCGGCAACCAATCCCACTTGGCGGATGTCGCCGACGTTCGGAAGGGACCACAGGGATTTCAGGTGGTCGCGCAATTGTACTTCCAGTTCCTGCCGCGCCCGGATGGCCTGTTTGTTCTGCAATAGATCGAGGCTGGCCAGGGCGGCGGCGGCTCCAAGTTGATTGGCGCTGTAGCTGTGTCCGTGAAAAAAGGTCTTGAATTCGTGATATTCCCCGAGGAAGACGTCATAGACCTTTTGCATGGTCACAGTCGCAGCCATGGGCAGGTAGCCGCCGGTCAGGCCTTTGGCGAGGCAAAGAAAATCAGGTTGGACGTTCTCCTGGTGAGAAGCGAAAAGAGACGGCGACGAAGCGCCGGTGCGGCCGAAACCCGTCATCACCTCATCGGCGATGAGCAGGGCGCCGTGGCCGCCGGCAATCTCCGCCGCTTGTTTCAGCCAACCGCGCGGTTGTGGAATCATCCCGGCGGCGCCTTGAATCAGCGGCTCGACGACAAAGGCGGCGTAGGGATCTCCCTTCCGTTTTTGCGCGGAGAATTTTTGTTCCACCTTGCCGACGCATTCCCAATGACACTTGCGATAATTGCGCGCGTCATCGCGTTCCGGTTTGGCGCGGTTAAACGGGCAACGATAGCAATAGGGAGCCATTGCCTGATCCGATTGAAACAGCAGGCCGGAAAACGCCCGGTGGAACAGGTCAATGTGGCCGAGCGAGACGGCGCCAACGGTGTCACCGTGATAACCGCCGGTGAGGGAGAGAAATTTTGGCTTCTTATTCTTCTTCGTCCGCCGGAAAAATTCGTAGGCGAGTTTGAGCGCCACTTCGAGGGCGGTCGAACCATCGTCGCTGAAAAAAACCTTGTTGAGTTTGACGCCTTGGGCGTTGTGTTTGGGATTGGCGGCGGCGACGAGCTTTTCTGCAAGCAGGCTGGCTGGTTCGTTGGCAAGGCCCAGCGCGGAGGAATGTGCGATTTTGCGCAACTGGCGCGAGATGGCCGAGTTGATCTTCGCATGGTTGTGCCCGTGCAGGTTGGTCCAAATGGACGAATTGGCGTCAAGATATTTTTTTCCATAAACATCGCGCAACACCGCGCCCTTGCCGGATTCGATGACAATCGGCTCGCGTCCGCCCCAATCGCGCATTTGCGTGAACGGATGCCAGACGAATGTTTGATCGAGTTGCGCGAGGTGATTCATGTCAGAGCGTTTAACGCGTCAACAAGGGTGGATACGTCGCCGGCTCGAATGGGCCGCGTTCATGGTCAGCCGCAGCCGGGCCTTTCCGCGGGCGACCGTCGGAAAACGGATGGCCGGAATGAAAATGCCCTGTTCGCGCAGCATCGCGGAAGCGGCCAACGCTTTGTCTTCATCTCCAAGAATAATGGGGATAATGGCGCCGCGTGGTTTTGGAGTTTGAGCATGGGAATTGGGGTTGAATTGTTCGAGGCGGTGACGCAAGGCGGTTCGGCGTTGCCCGCCCTCAGTGGATTGAACCAATTGGATGGCAGCGGTCGCGGCGGCGGCGGAAGCCGGGACCGGCGCGGTCGAAAAGATAAAACTTCGCGCGCGGTTGACGAGAAGATCAACGAGCGGCCGCGCGCCGCAAATGTAACCGCCGCTGGCGCCGAGCGCCTTTCCCAGGGTCCCCATTTGGATTTCGATTTGCCCCGCGACCCCGGCTTCGTCCGCCAGACCACGACCTTCGTTCCCCGCCACTCCGGTGGCGTGCGCCTCATCCACCATGAGCCAGGCTCCGAATTTATTCTTAAGCTCGACGATTTCGCGCAGGGGAGCGGCGTCGCCGTCCATGGAAAAAATCGTCTCTGTCACGATGAGGGTGCGCGATTTTTGTTTTCCGGATTGTGATTTGGCCCAGGTCAACTTGTCTTCAAGGTCGGTCAAATCGTTGTGGGCGATGACTCGAATTTTCGCGCCGCTCAATTTGGCGGCGTCAATAATGCAGGCGTGAACGAGTTTATCCAGAATGACGGTGTCGTCGCGTCCGAGGAGGGCGCCGAGCGTCCCGATGGCGGTGGCATAGCCGGATGAGAAGGTCAAGGCGGCCTGGGTCTTCTTGAAACAAGCGAGCGATTCCTCCAATTCGTGGAAGGGGGCCAGCGAGCCGCAAACCAGGCGGGAGGCGCCGCTGCCGACGCCGAATTTCCCGAGGGCGCGGACGGCGGCGGCTTTCAAAGCCGGGTGATTGGCGAGGCCGAGGTAATCGTTGGAGGAAAAATTCAAAAAAGTCTTGCCCCCGATTTGAATTTGGGTGGATTGGGGAGAATCCACACGCCGCAGTTCGCGGAACAGGTTTTGTTCGCGCAGCGTGTCCAGCCTTTGTTCCAATTCCGGGACGAAATCGTTCACGGGGCGATGGTCCATTGTCCGTCAATCATGCCGGCGGAAACGGTTGACGGATGATGCGCGACCGCTTCGTAAATGTCTTGTATTTTTCCCGCAAAGGGAATGGCGATGCAATCCGCGAAGGCGCCGGGCGACAGCTCGCCGATTTGGCCGGCGCGGCCCAGGGCCAGCGCCCCGTTGACGGTGGCCATTTCCAGAATCGTTTGGGGCGGCAGTTCCGGATAGGCGCGCGCCATTTGCCGCATTTCCTCAAACAGATCAAGGGAGAGTTTCTCTTTGCCGGCCCGGGTGACGGTGGCCAGACTGTCGGTACCGAGGCAGAGGTTGACTCTGGCGGCTTGCAATTTTTCGAGGGGGAACGGGTGGTGTTGGAAATAGGCATGGCTGCGCGGGCAATGAACGACGCTGACCTTTCGCCGGGCAAGCAAGCGGATATCGTCTTTATCGAGGTAGTTCGCGTGGGCGGCCAGAAAATTTTTGCCGAGAACGCCCGCCTGTTCGAGGTGCTGCACGGGCGATCCCAAGCCGCAATCGGAATTGTCGCGGCCATTTTTCTTCAGCCAATCAAACATTTCGCCGCGGGCATGCGCAAACATCTCATATTCCAGGTCAGATTCAGAAACATGGGTGGTGAGGCGGAGCTTTTTGTCGCCAGCAGCCCGGGCGCAAAGACGGAGCAATTCCAATGAAGTAGAGTAGGGCGCGTGCGGCGAAAGCGCGACCGCGCAGCGCGGATGCGCCAGCGAGTCGCTCTTTCGGATGGCGTCATCCAGAATTTTTGCCGGGTCGCGTTTTGAGCGAACCCCGGTCATTTCAAGGAATGAAATGATTCGCAATGGGGTGGAATCCCAGACTTCCGGGAGCAATTCGGGAGCGCATTCGATGTCGGCGACCGTCGTCACGCCCGATTGGAGGAGCATTTTGGCGCCCTGCACCCACGAGCTGGCGTAATCGGTGTAACTCCACTCCGCCTTGGCCGCGAGCATCCGCGGAATCCAATCGGTGAATTTTCTTGGCGGCGGCCAAAACCCGGCCATGTCGGTATAGTCGAGATGGCAATGGGCGTTGACGAGGCCCGGCAACAAAACAACGTCACCCAGGTCACAAAGTTCATCGCCGGAAAACTTCGATTTTATTTCCGGCCAGGAGCCGACGGCGTCAATTAGATTTCCCGAGACGGCCACGGCGCCGTTGGAAATCGGCGGGGCGGCGACCGGCAGGACAGTACGGGCGCGGAGGATCATCAGGCGGCGGCTTCGCGCTTGGCCTGCTTTAATTTGGCGGCGTCCTTGTGTTTGCGGGCCTTGATTTTACTGTGGCGTTTGCGGATTTGTTGCTCGATCTTTTTTGCCACGACGTCAATCGCCGCATAGAGGTCGCGGTCGCGGGCTTCGGCAAACAGGTCCGGACCGCGCATGGCCAGTTGCATCGAGCAGCAGAATTTCTTCTCCGGAGCGCGCTGATGATTGTGCTCGAGAACAACCCGGGCGTCCACGGCGCGCGCATCGAGATGATCCAGTTGTTCCAATCGTTTCACAACGCGGTCCTCGATGGTTTTTGTCAGCGTCACATTATGTGTGGAAAGAATCAATTTCATCTTGATTCAAGATGCAATCTGCGGGCATAAAAAGCGAGTTATTCCTTTAAAAGGGCGCTGTAGCGAAATTCATGCCGAAAACCTTGTCTTTCGGTCAAATTGAATTACAATGAGTTCGCATGGCTCAAGGCCTTCAACTTTCGCAGCGGCTGACGCAATCGCTGGTGCTGGCGCCGCAATTGCAACAGTCGCTGGCGTTGCTGCAGGCGCCGACTCTGGAACTCAAGGCGCTGGTGGAGCACGAACTGGAACAAAATCCGGTTCTCGAAGAGGTGGCGTCCACCGAAACGGAGCTGCGTGAAAAATCGCCTGCCGATGAAACGGACCCCACGGCCGACGACGCCGAATTGCCCGCCGGCGCCGAAGCCGGGTCCGAGCCTGCCGAGGAAACAGCGGCATCGGCGGAGGACGCCGCCTTTGACACTGCGATGGAAAAAACCGCCACCGAGCCGGTGGACGATTTTCAGGCGGAGTTCGACAAGCTGGTGCAATTGGACCAGGAATGGCGGGATCATTTTTCGCAGACCAACATTCCCATCCGGCAATCCACGGAGGATGAAGAGAAGCGGCAGTTCATGTTCGATTCGCTGACGGTGGAAACATCCCTGGCGGAATTTTTGATGGAGCAGGTGCGGGAAATTGATTTGAGCGACGAGCAGCGCGCCATCGCCGAGTTGATCATCGGCAACATTGACGATTACGGGTATCTCAAGGCCACCGTCGAGGAGATTTCATCGGCGAACAATATGCCGCCCGATAAAATATCCGGGGTGCTGAAAGTCATCCGCACCTTCGACCCGCCGGGTGTGGGGGCGATGGATTTGCGCGAATGCCTTTTGCTTCAATTGGAGCGGGCGGGGCGGCAGGACTCCCTGGAATATCGCATCATTCAAGATTTTATGGAGGCACTGGGGAAGCGCCGGATTCCGGAAATTGCGCGCGGGACGAACCGGACGATTGAAGAGGTGCAGGAATCGCTGGGGAAAATTGCGCGTTTGGAGCCGAGGCCGGGGCGGGCCTTTCTGCCGGACAACGACCATTACGTATTGCCGGAGGTTTTTGTGCAAAAAAACGGCGACGATTTCACTGTCACCACCAACGATGAACAGATTCCGCATTTGCGCATCAGCAACATTTACAAGGATTTGATGTCGTCGGGCGACAACAATAGCGAGGTCAAGAATTACATTCGCGAGAAAATTCGGGCCGGCAAATTTCTAATCAAGAGTTTGCATCAGCGGCAGCAGACGATCCTGAACATCGCGCGGGAGATTGTGAAACGGCAGCGGGAATTCATGGAGAACGGAGTGGCGCATTTGAAGCCGATGACGATGGCGCAAATTGCCGGCGTCGTGGGGGTGCATGAAACGACGGTGAGCCGCGCGGTTTCGGGCAAATACATGCAGACGCCGCAGGGCGTCTTTGAAATGAAATTCTTCTTCACCGCCGGCCTGCAAACGGCCGACGGCGACGGCGTCTCGAATGCCAGTGTGAAGGACATGATAGCGGAAATTTTCAAAACGGAGGACGCGACGCATCCGTTGTCCGACCAGGAAGTGGTCAAGATGCTGTGTGCCAAGGGAATTACGATCGCGCGCCGGACGGTGGCGAAATACCGGGATGAATTGGGGATTCTGCCGTCCAATCTGCGGAAGGTGTATTGAGGATTGCCGGGCGCCGATTGGCGATTGAGGGAATGGGATTTTTGAGGGTCGCCACCCGGCTCATTGTTTTTTTCATAACCTTTTGCAAATTCCGCGAAGTTGTTGCAGATTCCGGCCAGAAAAGGAGAAAATGATCAATGGCCAAGACGCAGCAACTCCAGATCGGGAGCACCCCGGTCAAAGTTTCGAATCTGGAAAAAGTTTTGTATCCAAAGACCGGTTTTACCAAGGGACACGTCATTGATTATTACATCAATATCTCCAGGGTTTTGTTGCCTCATTTGAAAGACCGCCCGCTGACACTCAAACGGTATCCTGAAGGCGTCGGCGGATTTTTCTTTTATGAAAAGCAATGCCCGGAGCATCGTCCGAAATGGGTCAAGGTCGCGCGCGTGCCGCGCAGGGAAGGCGGGGAAATCTGCTATTGTGTCGTGAATAATTTGCCGTCGCTCGTTTGGGCGGCCAACCTAGCCGACCTTGAGCTGCATACGTTCCTCCATCGCGCCCCAAAAATTGAACGGCCGACCGCCCTGGCCTTTGACCTGGACCCGGGCGCGCCCGCTGACATCATTTCCTGTTGCGACGTGGCGCTGGCCATTAAGGACATCTTCGACGCGCTGCATCTCAAATGTTTTCCGAAGACCTCCGGCTCAAAAGGCCTTCAGGTCTATGTGCCGCTGAACCCGGTCGCGGCTTATGAAAAAACGAAAGCCTTCGGGCGGGCGGTCGCCGAAAAGCTGACGCGCGAATCGCCCGGCACCGTCGTTTCGAAGATGCAAAAGGCTTTGCGCAAAGGAAAAGTGTTTGTGGATTGGAGCCAGAACGATTCGCACAAGACCACCATTTGTGTGTATTCGTTGCGCGCCCGGGAGCGCCCCACGGTGTCAACTCCGGTCACGTGGGACGAGATTGTGGCGGCAAAAAAGGAAAAGAACGCCGGGCGACTGGCCTTTGATAGCGGGAAGGTGTTGAACCGGGTGGAAAAGTTCGGCGATTTGTTTGGGCCGGTGCTTGAGCTGAAACAAAAATTGCCGCCAGCCGGAGCGTTGGTTGCGTCATAGGAAGAGATTTTCATCCGGTCCATTAAAAAAATTGTAATTCATCCGGTCGCGGCTAAAATTCACCCGGCAGATGAATCGTAAACCGTCGTTGCTCGTTATTTTTTTGTCGGTCTTCATTGACCTGATTGGCTTTGGTATCGTGTTGCCTTTGCTGCCGAATTTTGCCGAAGATAACTTTCGGGCCAATTTCAGCGCGGAGGGCGTCCTTATTGGTGGAATCATTGCTTCGTTTTCACTGATGCAATTTCTATTCGCGCCGGCCTGGGGCCGGTTGTCGGACCGCATTGGCCGCCGGCCGGTGATGCTTATCAGCAATCTAGGCGCGTCCGGCTCGTATGCGCTATTTGCCATCGCGTCCTCGATGGCGGGGACAACGGGGTTGGTCTGGCTGCTCATCTCACGCGTTTTCGCGGGCATTTGCGGCGCCAATTTGTCCGTGGCCTCCGCCTATATCGCGGATGTTTCTCCGCCGGAAAAGCGTTCGGCGCGGATGGCGTTGATTGGCATTGCATTTGGCCTGGGTTTTATTGTTGGGCCGGCATTGGGGGCGCTCTCGCTGATAATTTTTGACAGCAAGCAGGCCCCGGGATGGGTGGCGGCATGTTTTTGCGCGGCGAATTTCATCCTGGGCTGGTTTATCCTGGGCGAGAGCCGCAAGCCCAGTTCCGAGCACGTGGCGCCGCGGCCCAAATTTACACAATGGGGACATACCCTGGCGCAACCCAAGCTGGGCATGCTCATTGCCGTCTTTTTTCTCGCCACGTTCTGCTTCACCTGCTTTGAAGCGACCTTCCCGTTGATATTGCATCACCGTTACCCTGGCGCCAAATCCCTGAAGTTAACCTCGTTGCTGTTCACCTACGCCGGCACCGTCGCCGTTTTGGTGCAAGGCGGCATTGGCCGGCTCGTGAAAAAATTCGGCGAACCGAATCTGATATTTTTCAGCCTGATCGTTTTTGCGGCCGGGCTGGCGGGTTTGCCGTTTGCCAAATCGCTGCCCGAGATTCTGATTGTCCTGGCGTTGCTGGCCATTGGCTCGGGATTAAATCGTCCGCCGGTTTTCGGAATGATTTCGCTCAATTCTTCGCCGCATGAGCAGGGGGCAAACCTCGGTGTGGCGCAGAGTTTTGGGGCGTTGGCGCGGATTCTTAGTCCGCTTTTCGCCGGCGGATTATTTTTTGTCCATGAAGCGCTGCCCTATTTGATTTGCGGCGGCATTTCGTTGATGACCTCGTTTGTCGCCTGGAGTTTTCTTCGGGAAAAAGATGGAGGCGTTCAGGGCGCGACGGCTCCGGGGCGGAGAGAGATCTAAGCCGTAACTATGTAGTTGGGAAGGATGCGCCTGCGCCGCAGATTCTTGCGCAAGGCGAGGAGTGAGCCGCGAGCAGATCCGCCAGCGATCTGTAAGCGGCGAACGACGAGAGCCTTGCGTAAGAAGATCAAGCAGGAGCGCCTGATCCAACTGCATGGTTGCGGCTAAGGTGAGTTAAGGTGGCGGGCCGTGCTCACACCCAGTTTCGCAACGGCCCGCCGCTTCTGTTCACACGAACAGAAACTGTCAATTCGATCCCGCGTCCCCGCCGTCGGGTCCGCTGGGGGGACCTTGGCCATTGTCCGGTGGCCCCTGCCCGTTATCCGGCGGGCCTTGGCCGTTGTCGGGCGGACCTTGTTGATCGCCGAAGGAATTTGGGCCACCGTTGGGCGGACCATGATGGCGGTGCGGACGAGGCCCCAGATATTCATCGGGCGTCAAATATCCGACGTGATTTTTGTCCAATGTCAGTAGTTCGGCCGGGGCATTGGCGATTTCATTTGAATCAATGACGCCGTCGCCATTGACATCCAGCGCCTTCACAATTGGCGGCGTTGGCGGCCGCCAGGCATTCGTGGGCGCATCCGGAGGCAGGGGCGGCAGGTACTCATCGGAAGTCAACTGTCCGTCGTGGTTCTTGTCCAAGGTCAGCAATTCCGCCGACGCGTTGGCGATCTCATTGGAATCAATGATGCCGTCATGATTGGTATCCAACGCCAGGACCAGCGGCAGGGGCGGGGGGCGGTGTCCGCCCGGTCCCGGTCCCGGTGGGCCGAACGGTGGCGAACCGTCTTGGGCGCAGACTGCCAGGGTGGAAACTCCGAGCGCCAGCAGCGCCAGGGTCATTTTGGTTGTCGTTTTCATATGTGCTTTCTTTCGTGTTATTCAGGGTGTGAAATTTGTTCGATGCCCATGTCTTCGATGAGACGGCGCGTCGTCGCGAATGGCATCATCCACGAGCATCCAGCGGCGTGTTTTATTTTTCATACGGGCAATTTACGCGAGTCAACCTTAAGAAACGGTTAAGGTGGAAAGTTTTTTTTATTTTCTTTTCCGGGATGTTTGGGCTGCCTCTTGCCCGGCGAAGCGCAGCGAAGACTGGTCACTCTTCATTCTTCATCCTATAGCCTTCCCTGTCCACCATAGCCTGGGCGACGGTGGAAGCCTTGTTTCCTCCCATCCGTGCCATCCGTGCCATCCGTGGTCAAAATGTTTTTTGTCTCGTGTTGGGGCTTCGCCGCGCTGCGGCCTTTGCGTTGCGTGAGATTGAGTTCCATCGTTTTCCCGCTTTCCCTGTCCGGCATAGCCTCCCGGGCGTCGCCGGATGCTTTTCCCATTTGGAGAAATTACTGCGCCAACACGGCGGGCAGGAGTGATTCCTGGCAAACAGGACGTAGCCAGTCATCGTAGGAGACGACGTGAGGAGTCTCTGATTATTCTGCGCGTTTTGCGCATTTTTGCGGCTAAAAAATTTGTTTCGTATTTCGCATTCACGGCTCGTTTTTCTCTCTCCCCGTTGTTCGGTTCGTTCCTTTGTTGTTCAAAGCCATCCCGCCCCCGCTCTTGTTCTGCGCGTGTTCTTTCGTGGCCAAAAGACCCGTCCCGCTTCGACGATTCAGCCTTTGGCCTTTTCCCTTTGCGGCCTTCTTGGCCCGCCATAGCCTGGGCGATGGCGGCTGTGCTCTTTGCGGTCAAGAATCCGTGTCTGTCCGGGCCTCGCCTGTGTCAAATTCCCGTCCTATCCGTTCCATTTGAGATTTCCGCGCGCGGCCCCGTTGAAGCCGCCCCTTTGGTCATTTTGGTCGTTTTCGTCATTTGCATTTCTTTGCGGGCCATTCCTCCAACGCGCCAGCGTCTTGGACTGCGGCAGTCCTCTGCCGCTTTCCCATCTTCGTGCAGGGGTCGCCCATTAAGGCGCGTGTCAGTTCTTGATCATTACTTATTATTTTCTTTTCGCCTGCCGCCGACGGTGCGGCGGATGGTTGACGTCGTCGTGTGTCCAAATTTACCGGCGCCGTTTTCGCATTCCGTATATTTCGCCGTTATGATTTTCGGTCTCTCAATTCCATACGCGGTTAATGTTTTGTCGAATTCGCGCCAATTCGCGTCAATTCGCGGTCAAGTCTTTCCCGTCTTTGTGTTCTTCACGTTCTCTGCGATTAATTTTGTGTCGTGTATTTCGTGGTTCAACTCTGCGTCTTGGCGCCTTTGCGTTAAAATCCGTGTCTATCCGTGTCCATCGGTGTTCATCCGTGGTTAAAATTTTATTTCGTGCATTTCCCGGTTATTTTTTCTGTCTTTGAATCCCATCTGCGATTATCCGCGTCATCCCTGGCCACCGTAGCCTCGGTGGCGAAGGTGGCTGCGGTTTTGTTTCGTGTGGTTCGCGGTTATGAGATTTTCGGTCCCTGAATCCCGTCCGCGGTTAAATCATCTTTTTCTCTCCCCTTTGTCCGCTTCGTTTCTTTGTTGTTCAAAATCGTCCCGGCCCCGTTTTTCTTTTGTGCCCTTTGCGCATTTTTGCGGCTAAAAAACCCGCCCCGTCTTGCGTCATCTGCGCCCATCTGCGTTATCCGCGGTTAAATTCCTTGTGTTTCTGTGTCTTCTGCGGCCAACGAATCCGCGTGACTCCGTGGTTCAATCGCTCTCCCGAAAAACCTTGCAAATCTTCGGAGCAGGCCGAAAATCACCCAAAACACCCCACGCCCGTCGTGGACAAGTGCCATGTGGAAATCTTAATCAACTCAATGTCTCAGACGCCATGAACATCATTCAGCAAAAACTACCATGCCTGCTCGCCACCGCTCTCGTGGGTTGGATGGCTCTTAATTCAACCGTCGTTTCCGCCGACCCGACCAATCTGACCGCCCGCGTATCACCCGACTGGCTCCGAAGTGCCGTTGTCTATGAAATCTTTCCCCGCGACTTCTCTTCGGAAGGCAACCTCAGCGGCGTCACCGCTAGCCTGGATGAATTGCAGACCCTCGGCGTGAACGTTCTCTGGCTCATGCCCATCCACCCCATCGGCGAAAAGATGAAGAAAGGCTCCATGGGAAGCCCCTTCTCGGTGCGCGACTTTTACGCCATCAACCCGGACTATGGCACCACCAACGACTTCAAGCAACTCGTCACCCAGGCCCACAAGCGCCGCATGAAGGTGGTCATGGACATTGTCGCCGGCCAAACCTCCTGGGACAGCGTCCTCATGGCTCATCCGGAATTTTATTTGCACGGCCCCAACGGTGCCATCATCCCGCCCGACCCGGCCTGGACGGATGTCGCCGGGTTGAATTATGCCAATCCGGACGTGCGCCGTTACATGATTGACATGATGAAGTACTGGATGACTGACTATGGCGTGGACGGGTTCCGTTGTGACGTCGCCCCGAATGTGCCCCTCGATTTTTGGGAAGAGGCCCGGGCGGCGCTTGAGCAAGTCAATCCCCAGCTCATCATGTTCGCCGACGCCGGCAACAACCCCGAACTGTTGGCCAAAGCCTTCGACGTGGATTCCTCATGGGGCATGATCGGCATGTTGAACAAGGTCATGTGCAGCGGTATCCCTGCCGATTATATGAAGGACCAATGGGAGCACGAGAATCAGCAGTTTCCCCAGGGCGCCTTGCACCTCCGCTTCACCGACAATCACGAAGAAACCCGGGCCGTGGCGCGTTATGGCATGACTGGCGCCCTCGCGGCACAGGTGTTCATGATGACCCTTGACGGCGTCCCCCTCTTTTACAACGGGATGGAAGCAGGCGATGCCACCGAGTCCGCCGACCCGGCCTTGTTCGAAAAAATGCCGGTGTTTTGGCAGTCCGGCGGGCGTCCCCCCTTGCGCGCCATTTACCGGGAGTTGATCAATCTGCGCGAGCAGAACCCCGCCTTTGCCAACGGAGACGTGGACTGGCTGGAGAACACGGCCCCGACGCAAGTTGTTTCCATCCTGCGGCGGGATGCGAAGGATGAGTTTCTGGTTCTGATCAACCTGTCGAGCAGTCCCGCCACAGGGTCGCTTACCCTGCCTGATGCCACGGGCTTTCAACCCGTAAAAATCACTGACAACCCCGCCCCGGTTGACGTCAATCCGCCTTCCTTCGACCTCGGCAGCTATGGCTGGTGCATTTATCATCGGCCCACCCCCAACTAAAGCCCTTCCTCGCCCGTGTCAGGTCGAAGCGAAGCGAAGACGGACCATCGGGGGAGAGGATTGAGGTGAGGGGGCGCGCACGGAAGTAAACCAGAATGTGCATCGTTGTTGCCTCTCCGAATCGCGCGTCCGTTCAAGCTTCCTCTCCCCCTCGGGGGAGAGGATTGAGGTGAGGGGGCGCGCACGGAAGTAAACCAGAATGCTCATCGTTGTTGCCTCTCCGAATCGCGCGTCCGTTCAAACTTCCTCTCCCCCTCGGGGGAGAGGATTGAGGTGAGGGGGCACGCACGGAAGAAAACCAGAATGCTCATCGTTGTTGCCTCTCCGAATCGCGCGTCCGTTCAAACTTCCTCTCCCCCTCGGGGGAGAGGATTGAGGTGAGGGGGCACGCACGGAAGAAAACCAGAATGCTCATCGTCGTTGCCTCACCAAATTGCGCGTCCTCCCAAACTTCCTCTCCCCCTCGGGGGAGAGGATTGAGGTGAGGGGGCACGCACGGAAGAAAACCAGAATGCTCATCGTTGTTGCCTCTCCGAATCGCGCGTCCGTTCAAACTTCCTCTCCCCCTCGGGGGAGAGGATTGAGGTGAGGGGGCACGCACGGAAGAAAACCAGAATGCTCATCGTCGTTGCCTCACCAAATTGCGCGTCCGTCCAAACTTCCTCTCCCCCTCGGGGGAGAGGATTGAGGTGAGGGGGCACGCACGAAAGAAAACCAGAATGCTCATCGTCGTTGCCTCACCAGATTGCGCGTCCTCCCAAACTTCCTCTCCCCCTCGGGGGAGAGGATTGAGGTGAGGGGGCGCGCACGGAAATAACCCAGAATGCTCATCGTCGTTGCCTCACCAAATTGCGCGTCCGTCCAAACTTCCTCTCCCCCTCGGGGGAGAGGATTGAGGTGAGGGGGCGCGCACGGAAATAACCCAGAATGCTCATCGTCGTTGCCTCACCAAATTGCGCGTCCGCCCAAACTTCCTCTCCCCCTCGGGGGAGAGGATTGAGGTGAGGGGGCGCGCACGGAAGTAAACCAGAATGTGCATCGTTGTTGCCTCCCCGAATCGCGCGTCCGCCCAAACTTCCTCGCCCGTGTCGCGTCGAAGCGAAGCGAAGACGGACCATCGGGGGAGAGGCATATGATTAAATCCAAGACAAACTTTATCCCCGACCGTGCTCCCCTCCCCGCGGACCGCCGTTTGTAGTTTCGCGTTCACGCGGCCCGGGCGCTGAGCCGCGAGAATTTTTGGCTTTTGGCAAGGCTTCGGCCGAGGATGTGGATTGGGAAAACCGGACGATCAGCTTCACCCGGAAAAAGACCGGTGTTCCGGTGATTCTTCATCTGGGCCAAGACGCTCTGAACATGTTGAGGGATTTGCCCGGTGAGGGATCGCCGTTTCCCTATTTGGCGCGGGTGCGTGCCAATGACCGGGCAACCGAATTCAAGCAGCGCTGCCGTGGACTCGGCATCGAGGGCGTCTCACTTCACAGCTACCGCTATGCCTGGGCGGAACGTGCCAAGACCGTCCGCTATCCCGAACGGTTCGCGCAGGAGGCTTTGGGACACGACAGCAAGGCCGTTCGTCGCGCCTTGCGAAACGGGCATTGATGAAAATACTGGAAACCACGGAAGAGGTGTCTTCGCATCCGGGAGAAAATGGGTGTTGGGAGCCAAAAGAGGCATCGAACCAGCCATGTGCCAGAGAATAACGGGAACGGACTGGAAAAAAGTTCTTGCAAACCGGTGGAGCAGGAAGAAAATCACGAAAATCACCCATGCCGGTTGTGGGCAAGAAACCAAATGGGACAATTTCGGGAGCCAACGTCAAAATTGGCAGCGGACTAATTCTCGCAATCGTCATTGTTTGGCTCGGCTACAGTCTGCAAAGAGACGACCTCGTCCTCGTTCTTCCCGTAACATGGTACCAATGGCGCGTTGAACACTTTCATGGTTTGGTCGCCTGGTTTTTGTCCGGGTCAATCTTTTGCTTTACTACTTGCCTGGTCACTTGCCTGACGATACCCTTGAATCAGGCCCTTCATCGTTGGACAAAATATTTGGCTTGGGCCTTTTTTTTCATTGGACTTGTCATTGTTCCCATTTGGGGAACCCACGGAAAATACCTGCCGCGGTTGTCAGACCTTTTGATTGGCTGTTTTTTGGTTTTTTGCGGTGTTGCTTTCGTCATTACCCTCGTTAATCTTATGGTTGCAACCATTCCTGACGACTGGAATCTGTTCGTCAAACGCTATCCGCCCCGCACTCGCCCCGCCGGCAACGCATTTTTTGCTTTGCGTCCTCGTGGCCAAAGGGTGATTTTTGCTGATGATGGCTTATATTTTTACAAGGTGTTTTTTGCCCGTCCCGGACATCCGCCATTTCTTCTGCCTTGGGCGAGCGTAAAACGCATTCACAAACGTCGGGGACTTTTTCGCAATTCTTACATTTTTGAAATCAGCGATGATGTAGCAAAATTTCGCTTGGAGTTGCCCGAAACAGTCGAACCGGAATTATCGAAATTCCAGAAGGAAAGTTTGATTCGTAAATAATTTGTAATTTTCAAGTTCACTCTTCATGCCTTACTTGCGCCGGCGGCGGAATAATATCTGGCGAGTGTGCAGGCGGGCGACCGTGCCACGGAGTTCAAACAACGTTGCACCGGACTTGGCATCAAAGGCGTCTCATTGCACAGCTACCGCTATGCATGGGCGGAGCGAGCAAAGACGGCGGGCTATCCCGAACGGTTTGCCCAGGTGAACATCGGCCACAACAGCAAAGCGATGACGCGAGCGTATTCCCGAAACGCTCCGGTTGAAATGCCCGCCTTGAGCGAATACGAGCGGCAACAAAAGGCCATTATTGCAAACCGAAACAGCGAACCAGCGGCGCAAGCCGTCACCGCGTAAGGAGGCGTTATGAATCCAATCTTGCATTTTCTGGATGTCTTGATTCAACGGCACGGCGAGGCGCTGACAAATTTGTTCGTGAAGGGGTCAGTTAATGATATTGTATTATTTTATTGACGGATTGGGGAGGGGGCGGGATAGGATCTGGGCGTGGCTCGGAAACTGCGCATTCAATATCCCGGGGCGATTTATCATGTGATGAATCGCGGTGACCGGCGCGAGGCCATCTTTGCCGACGAGGCGGATCGGCGGAGGTTTTTGGAGACCCTCGCGGAGGCGTGCCAGAAGACCGGCTGGCAGGTGCATGCGTATTGCCTGATGAGCAACCACTTTCACTTGGTGGTGGAAACCCCCCAGCCCAATCTGGTGCTCGGAATGAAGTGGTTGCTGGGCACTTATACCAGCCGGTACAACCGGCGGCACAAGGAATTCGGACACTTGTTCAGCGGTCGGTACAAGGCCCTGGTGGTGGACGGGAGCGGGGACGGTTATCTCAAGACGGCCTGTGACTACGTGCATTTGAACCCGGTGCGGGCCAAATTGATGAAGGCGGATCAAGCTTTGGAGGCATTTGCCTGGAGCAGCTATCGGTGGTATCTGAGTGGGCCCTCGCGCCGCCCGTCCTGGCTGCGGGTGGACCGGCTGCTGGGGGAGTGGGGCGTTCCCAGGGACAGCATTGCGGGGAGGCGTGAGTTTGCGGAGCGGATGGAGTGGCGGCGGGGGGAGAACGGCAGGGAGGAATTCAAGCCGATGAAGCGGGGCTGGTGCCTGGGGCGGGAGGAGTTTCGGCGGGAGTTGCTGGAGCAGGTGAGCACGCCGGCCGGTCCGAGCCATTTCGGCGAGGCGATGCAGGAGGCGGCGCAGGCCCGGGCGGAGCGGATGGTGAAGGAGGGACTCCAGCGTTTAAGGTGGAGCGAGGTCGATTTGAGGGGGCGGCGCAAGGGCGAACCGGGGAAGGTGAAGTTGGCGCGCGCCTTGCGGGCAAACACGACGATGCCGATGGCATGGATTGCGGAGCGGCTGAACATGGGTGGTCGCGGATATCTAGCCTGGCTACTGGGACAGGGCGAAAAAACGCGCACCATGTTGAAAATATGACAATATCATTAACTGACCCCTTTTATGACCCCTTTTAAACAAATTGCTTACCGCGAACAGAAAAATTCTGTTCATTTTGTAAATCTGCATAAAATACAGAGTGGCGCATTTTGCTTCGGCCTGCGATTCGACAAACGGAGAAGTGGAGTGCGGCAGAGAGACGCATGAACGAAGCCGGAAGCGAAACGACCGTTGGCGAATTGCAGGCGGAAGCACGCCGATTATTCGATGCCACACGATGCCGCTCGTGACGAGCGCGCTCTTTGCTAAACGGAACGGGCGTGGTCGCAAAGGGAACGGGGCCGACTGTTAACCCGTGAAGGTCGGGTAAGAGAGCGGCATTGCTGCCGCTCCCTCCCCTCAGAACCGGACGTGAGACTTTCGCCTCATCCGGCTCAAGCCGTTCTAAAGCTCTGCGTGAGCAGAGCCGGTGTTCACGACGGTCTAATCCCAGCTTCCGCCCGATGAATACCGAATCGTTTGAGAAACGCACGGTCTTCAAAATACCGACGCCAGCGCAAATCGAACGGGTTTGCCGTGCCTTTGATTTGCGGATGTCGTCGGATTTTGGTCGCGGCTGCATGATGCAGCTTCAACCAAACGATTTGGCCGGTCGGGGTTCGGTCGCCGGTGTCCACCGCAAACATCCAGCTTCGCTGGCCAATGGTGTGCCAGTATTTGCGCATCACCCATTGACTCGGCTTCTGCGGATGTCGGCGTTTGGCCCAGCGCCAGAGACTTTGCCATAACACATGATCCACCTTGCTGAACGTGTCCGCCGCCACGATGGATTGGTGATAGTTCGCCCAGCCCCGGATGACGGGGTTGAGTTGACGAATCAGCCTTTCCTGTGTCGCCGTCCGGTTCTGCTGGATGATCGTTCGGACTTTCTCCAAGAAGACATGCGTGTTCTTCTTCGACGGCTTAATGAGCAGCTTGCCCCCATACTTGCGGAGGTTTTGTCCGAGGAAGTCGAACCCTTCTTCGATGGACTGATGCAGGTTTTTTCTGGCGAGAGCTGCAAACCCCGGTCGCGCAGAAACTGTTCGACCAATGGACGGACTTCATTTTCCAGCACGTCCTTGGCCGGGCCGGTGATGATGAAGTCATCCGCATAACGAATGAGGTTAACCTTGAGCCGGTATTCCTGGCCCCGTCGCGCCGCCTGGGAAAGGCGACTTTCAGGAGTTGCTCCAATCCGTCAAGGGTCATGTTCGCCAGCGTTGGCGAGATGATGCCGCCTTGCGGCGTGCCTGCCTCGGTGGGGAACACGGTTCGGTTCTCGACATAGCCGGCGCTCAACCATCTCCGCAGCACCTCCGTGTCGGTGGGGATGTGATCCAGCATCCACTCGTGGCTGAGATAATCGAAGCAGCCCCGAATGTCGCCTTCGAAAACCCACGTCGCGTGGTTCTGCGACTGAGCACACTGAAACATTGCTCAATGGCGTCCGCCGTGCTGCGTGCCGTCCGAAAACCGTAGGAGTCTGGGTCCCCCAGCGTCTCGGCGACAGGTTCCAACGCGAGCAGATGCAGAGCCTGCATCGCGCGGTCTTTCATCGTCGGGATACCCAGCGGCCTCATCTTGCCGTTGGATTTCGGGATGTGAACGCGCCGCAGCGGTTGAGGTTGATACCCGCGTCGTCGTAGTGAACCGATGGCTTCATATCTGGCTCCCGGAGTGTTCCAGATGACTCCATCCACTCCGGGAGTTCGCTTGCCTTTATTTTCCGTCACTCGTTTTACGGCCAAGGCTTTGCCGGTAAACGAGTGGGTCAGCAGCCGTTGCAAGGCTTTCACCTTGCCCCAGCGGCCCTCCCGTGTCGCCTTGACGATACGTGCTTGCAGCCTGCTCACCTGGCGTTCACACTGCGGCCAGTCGATCTGGTCCCAGGGCGGCGCGGGCCGGGGATGCACACATGGATGGCTCCATGTTCATTTGCGATTTCCTCCTGCGCAGGTTCTGCCTGCTGTTTCGTAACGAACTACCCGCTGGAAGTCGGCCCGCTTGCGCGGCAGCGTAATGTTGCAACGTCTATCCGTCCCATTACAGGACGGCGTTTGCTTCTTCCAGCATCCTCTACCCGACACCTCAACAGCGCGCTTTGCGGCCACACCTGCCCCAACGAGGCGGGGTGTCGGGTTTACCATGTTTCGCTCAAGTAACAACGAAGACGTTAGCCCCTGTCATTACACCGGCAGTTTTGGATGTCCGTGCGCCCCCAGCTCCAAGTGAGGCAACCGACTGCTTTGCCTTTTGGCTTGAGCCTGTCAGCGTTTTTGGCTTGTTGCGTTTCACGGTGCTTTCGACAGTTTACTTGTGTTGGACTTGGCCTTCAGCCTGACCCTCCGACCACCTTTGACGCTGGCAGTCGCGGCGACTTCCTCACGGTTGTCGCCTCGCCCCGTTGGGCGGAGATGTGTTGTCACGGCAGCTCCCGACACAACCGTTGCCAGTTGTGCCGGTGCCGCTAGGCTCCTGCGGACGAACCGCAGGTTCGGCTTATGGTGTTATCCATATCGAACGATTACTTGAGCAACTTTCACGTCGCACTGAAGCAA
>CAVWKA010000030.1:0-32280 GCA_963755515.1 uncultured Verrucomicrobiae bacterium
CTTTTTTGACATCGTAAAAACGGCCAAATTGGGGTCGTAGGTTTTTTGGAACTTTTTCCACACTGACATCGTAATTTGTGGCCGAATAGCCACGCTCTGATCGTAAGGTTGTGATCCGGCTGGTTCATTTTCGGATTTTCAGGCGTTCCGGGATTTTTTCACCACACTGACATCGCAAGCGGCGGCTTCCGGCTGGATTCCCACACTGGCATCGTAAGGGCCGATTTTTGCCGTTGCAGCGGCTTTTGGCCGGACTGACATCGTAAGGTGACGACGCCAGCGGTGTTATCAAGTGCCGGTGATGTGGCGCATGGCATCATGGAAAGACAGGCCGAGGACCTGGACGTGGAAGTCAATGGCGTTGCCGGCCAGATTGCGTTGGGGCCAGCGCCAGTAACTGTCCTTGACGATGAGACCAGGATAGGCGGGCAAGCTAAAATTGCCCGCCTCCCGCTCCACGAGTTGGAGACCGCGCTTTTCGAGCAACGGAACCAGCGGGGCGAGCCGGGCGGCGCGGATTTGCTCACGCGACCACCGAGTGCGATTCGGGGAGGGGGTTGTCATAATCTTTTCGCCAGTGGGGTTGGATGAGGACGTGGTTGACCTGCTTGAGATCCACGAAGCGGGTCTGGTCGCGGACGGCCTCGATGAGTGAACCCAGGCAGAGGTTGCGGGTGCGGCGCAGGAGACCTTCGCCGGAGCGGACGATGAGCGCCAGCGCTTCCGGGGTGAAAGTGTTATGACCCAGGCCGGCGCGATCCAGTTGATCCTGAAGGGGTCAGTTAATGATATTGTATTATTTTATTGACGGATTGGGGAGGGGCGGGATAGGATCTGGGCGTGGCTCGGAAACTGCGCATTCAATATCCCGGGGCGATTTATCATGTGATGAATCGCGGTGACCGGCGCGAGGCCATCTTTGCCGACGAGGCGGATCGGCGGAGGTTTTTGGAGACCCTCGCGGAGGCGTGCCAGAAGACCGGCTGGCAGGTGCATGCCTATTGCCTGATGAGCAACCACTTTCACTTGGTGGTGGAAACCCCCCAGCCCAATTTGGTGCTCGGAATGAAGTGGTTGCTGGGCACTTATACCAGCCGGTACAACCGGCGGCACAAGGAATTCGGACACTTGTTCAGCGGTCGGTACAAGGCCCTGGTGGTGGACGGGAGCGGGGACGGTTATCTCAAGACGGCCTGTGACTACGTGCATTTGAACCCGGTGCGGGCCAAATTGATGAAGGCGGATCAAGCTTTGGAGGCATTTGCCTGGAGCAGCTATCGGTGGTATCTGAGTGGGCCCTCGCGCCGACCGTCCTGGCTGCGGGTGGACCGGCTGCTGGGGGAGTGGGGCGTTCCCAGGGACAGCATTGCGGGGAGGCGTGAGTTTGCGGAGCGGATGGAGTGGCGGCGGGGCGAGAACGGCAGGGAGGAATTCAAGCCGATGAAGCGGGGCTGGTGCCTGGGGCGGGAGGAGTTTCGGCGGGAGTTGCTGGAGCAGGTGAGCACGCCGGCCGGTCCGAGCCATTTCGGCGAGGCGATGCAGGAGGCGGCGCAGGCCCGGGCGGAGCGGATGGTGAAGGAGGGACTCCAGCGTTTAAGGTGGAGCGAGGCCGATTTGAGGGGGCGGCGCAAGGGCGAACCGGGGAAGGTGAAGTTGGCGCGCGCCTTGCGGGCAAACACGACGATGCCGCTGGCATGGATTGCGGAGCGGCTGAACATGGGCGGTCGCGGATATCTAGCCTGGCTACTGGGACAGGGCGCAAAAACCAAACGCCCGCAATCAAATGATCAAGCCATGTTGAAAATATGACAATATCATTAACTGACCCCTTTACGCAGCAATACAGTTGCGGGCGCGATTTTGAACCAGTATGCTTATGGATATGACGCCGCCGGGAACCGGACGACGGAGCAAATCAGCTCCGGCAGCAGCGGGCCGGTGGGCATCAGCCAGAGCAGTTACAACAATGACAACCAGATGACGAGCCGAACGGTGTCAACAGGACAAATGCAATTCGCCGGCAATTTAAGCAAGCAGGCGACCGTGACCGTTGCCGGCGTTGCGGCAACAGTGAGCCACCAAGCGACCAATTTCACCGCCTATACCGGGGTCAGTTCCGGCACGAATACGGTGCCGATTACCGCCAGGGATTACGACGGCAATTCGGCAACGAATACTTATCAAGTGGTGGTTACGAATAATGGCGTGGCGGAGACGATTTCGTATGACGCAAACGGCAACATGACAAACGTCGTCACGGCGACGAGCACGAATTCCTATCAGTGGGATGCGGCGAACCGGCTGGTGAGCATCACCGGGCCGACCAATCAGAGTTTGTTCACGTACGATGGATTGGGAAGACGCGTGCAGATTATTGAAGAAACTAATGGCATTGCTTATGTAACCAACAAATATGTATGGGATAAAACTACGCTCTGCGAGCAAAGGAACAATACTGGTTTAACGGTGACGAAACGATTTTTCAACGAGGGCGAGCAAATTTCAGGAACCAATTATTATTTTACGCGGGATCATCTGGGTTCAATTCGGGAAATGGTCAACAGCGCGGGAACTATTGAAGCGAGATACAGTTATGACCCGTATGGGCGACAAACTTTGATCTCTGGTACAATGCTTTCGGATTTTGGCTATGCGGGGATGTATTTCCATCAACCAAGCGGGTTTGATTTGACCCTTTACAGGGCGTATAACGCCGATCTCGGCAGATGGTTAAGCCGCGACCTCGTTGCCGAAGCAGGAGGACTTAATCTCTATGATTATGTTCTTAATAATCCAATTAATTGGCTTGATCCGTATGGAACATGTCCAGTCATTCTGGCCTCTCAAGTTACTGGTGGTGCAGGTGGTGGCGGTAAGAATCTATGGCACTGGTATACCCATGGAGGGACTGGGGAATGACTGGGGAATGGTTCGAAGAGATATTCAAGGCCGCCGATGACAGGCTCGAATGGATAGGTGATTCGTTCGATGCACTGAGAGCAACTCACGGAATCTATAAGGCATGCCCAGATATTCAAAACGGACAAAATATAGAAAACCAACTTTATAATAATCAATGGCCGACAAATCAACAATGGAACGCTGATTAATGGATATGTGCTTTCGATTAAAGCAATTAAAGCAACTATGAGTTTTGTGGAGCGTGCTCTATGAAAGGAGTCCAAAAAATTCCAAAATGGGCGGTCACCCTTATTTTACTGCTGCTGGTTACTCTCGGCTTGGATGTCGTGGAATTTGTATCAAAACACTGACCGCAGTGCCGCTGCCAAGCAGTTCAAAGTGGTGGTGTTGCATACAAATGATATGTCCGGTGTTAGCATTATGGATGCAAAAACAGACAAACCATTATGGATTGATTTGGACTTTTGGTGATAACTCTCATGAAATTTGTTACTTTTTCAATGGCACAAACATATTTAACTTGCATTTATGGAAAGGGAGGCCACCCGCCTATGACGTTGGCTTTCATGGTCCAGGCAAGAGTTCGGTGTGGTGGTGGAGTCTCGGCAGAGAAACCTTCATAATACGGAATTTCTTTAACACAAACGGCGAGCTTTCCAAACACGAGGTCTTGTATAATCAAGCTTGGCATACGGGTGTCGAGCAAGAGGAAAAGATTGGCATCGTCATCAACGGACAATGGCGTCAACTTTCATTACACACGAACGCTATGTGGGCGGTAAAACCAGACGCGGACATGCCGTAATTCGGACGGCCCCGTTTACGGATTGAAATCGTTAATACGAAAATCATAAGAGGAATGCCATTATGGGCGTATATTCTCGGTTTGCTGTTGATGGCAAGTTGTTACGTGAACGGGTCACCCATTAAGGCGGGTGTCAACGGCAAAAACGTGTCCGTTCCCGTTTTTTCTTCGGGTCTTTCGGGCGCATGGAGCGTCGGCGTCGAAGACATTGATTCGATCCTGTTATTTCTTCGCTCGATTTCGCCTCACCGGAGGCGATCCGTTCAGTCACCCATCTGGTTCTAGCGCTTGGCGGGGAACGGGTCCTCACCTTTGACACTTGGCGGGTGTTTTGAATCAATTGGCCGATGGCTCGCCAGTTACGTTTGGAATATGAGGGCGCGATCTGGGGAGAGTCATTATGGGGCCGGGCGGCAGGAATCGGGTGAGGAGAAGGCGGAGCGGATGGCGCCTGATGAGCAATCACTTTCATCTGGTGGTGGAAACGCCGCGGGGAAACCTCGTCGCCGGGATGCGATGGTTTTTGGGCACCTGAGAGCAACCGCGCTTGGCTCCAGCGGGAGATCAACCGCCATCAATTACGAACTCCCCGCGCAAAAGCCGAAGGAAAATGGAAACAACAGGGTGTTCATCGCCAGTTGTCTATGGTTAAATTTTTGTCGTGAAGCTTTCAGACATGAAAGAAATCTTGGCGAACCGCGCCATCCAGCTCACCAAATCCCTGGGACAGAATTTTTTGCATGACCGGAACCAATTGCAACGGATCGTCGCCGCGGCGCGCCTCTCGAAAGATGACAAAGTTTTGGAGATTGGACCGGGGTTGGGTCCGCTGACTGAACTGCTGTTGCAAAATGCCGGCCGGGTGTTGGCGATCGAGAAGGACTTGCGGCTCGTGGAGCTTTTGCGCGAGCGATTCGGCGCGGAACCCGGAACCAGGAACCCGGCTTTCGAATTGCTTCACGCCGATGCGTTGGAATTTTTGCAAGAAGACAAACGGGATTGGCGCGGATGGAAGCTCGTCGCCAATCTGCCGTATTCCCTGGCATCGCCGATCCTAGTCGAGCTGGCATGTGGCGCGCGCGCCCCGAAAAAAATCGTGGTGACGCTGCAATGGGAGGTCGCGCGACGGCTCATGGCCGGGACCGACGATGACGATTACGGCATTTTGACCTTGCTCGTACAACGGGATTTTGAGCCGCGCGATTATTTCAAAATTCCGCGAGGCTGTTTTTTTCCGGAACCGGACGTGGATTCGGCCTGCGTGGTATTGGAGCGGCGTGCGCCGCCACTGTTGCCGGACGCACGGCGCGCGAACTTCACCGGCATCGTGAAGCGGGCATTTTCACAGCGGCGAAAAATGATGATAAAATTGTTGAAAGCCGATTGGCCGGAGGAAAGTTTGACGAGAGCGTTTGCGGAATTAAAGATCTCGCCGCAGGAACGCGCCGAAAAGATAAGCCTGGAACAATTCGTCAGGCTCGCACAGTTTTTGAAATGAATTCGACACCATGAAGGTTCGTTTCGCCACGATGGATGATTGCGCATTGCTTGCGGAGTTGAATCATCAGCTCATTCGCGATGAAGGGCATCGGAACAAAATGACTGTTCCGGAATTGGAGCAACGCATGAAAAATTGGCTGACTTCGGAATATGCGGCGGTCATCTTTGAAGACGGCGGAGAAGTCGCGGCTTACGCTTTATACCGGGAGCAGCCGAAGGAAGTCTATTTGCGGCAGCTTTTCGTCGTCAGAACCCGGCGCCGGGCAGGGGATTGGCCGAAAGGCGATGGACCTTCTGCGTTCAAAAATCTGGCCGAAGGGAACACGGCTGACGGTGGAAGTCTTGGTCAAAAATGATGCAGGCGTCGCATTTTGGCGGGCAGTAGGCTGCACGGACTACTCCCTCACCTTGGAGATTTTGCCGGAGGATATTTTCGACGTCGTCAACGAGCGGGACGAGGTGATTGACGCGAAACCACGAAGCGAAGTGCATGCGCGGGGATTGTTGCATCGGGCGGCCCATGTGTTTGTATTTAATTCGCGCGGCGAAATTTTTCTGCAAAAGCGTTCGATGAATAAGGACCGGCAGCCGGGTGTTTGGGATTCCTCCTGCTCGGGCCACGTGGATTCAGGCGAGACCTACGACCAGGCCGCCGTCCGCGAATTGCACGAGGAATTGGGACTTAAAAATAAATCCCAACTGGAGAAGCTTTTCAAGATTGACGCCTGCGCGGCAACCGACGCGGAATTTGTCTGGGTTTATCGCTGCCAGGACGAGGGCCCGTTTCGTTTGCAGCCGGAGGAGATTGAGACAGGTGATTGGTTCACGCCGGAAAAAGTTTCGCGATGGACAACCGAAAAGCCGGGTGATTTTGCCACGGCGTTTGTCTTGATTTGGAAAAAGTATTGGGCCGCGCAATCGGACATATGACTATTGCTTGCCCTTAACCAGCGCTTCCACCACGGCAGGCTCGGCCAGGGTCGTTATGTCACCGATCTGGTCAACGTGATCTTCCGCAATCTTCCGCAGGATGCGCCGCATGATTTTTCCAGAACGTGTCTTGGGCAGGCCGGGCGCAAACTGAATCTTGTCCGGGACGGCAATCGCCCCAATTTCCTTGCGCACGTGCGCGGCCAATTCCTTTTTCAAGTCTTCACTGTCAGCGATGCCGTCTTTCAACGTCACGAACGCGTAGAGCGCCTGGCCCTTGATTTCATGCGGCATCGGCGCCACCGCGGCCTCCGCCACCTTGGGATGGCTCACGAGCGCGCTTTCGACTTCCGCCGTGCCAATGCGATGGCCGGAGACGTTGACCACGTCGTCCACGCGGCCCAGCAGCCAATAGTCGCCGTCGTCGTCCACACGGGCGCCGTCGCCCGTAAAATACATGTCTTTGAAGGTGCAAAAATACGTGTTGATGAACCGGTCATGGTCGCCCCAGGTGGTGCGCATGATGCCGGGCCAGGGTTTCTTGATGCAAAGCTTGCCGCCTTCGTTTGGCGCGCACTTGGCGCCGTCGTCGCGGAGAACGACCGGCTCGACGCCAAAGAATGGGCGGTTCGCGCTGCCGGGTTTCAGGGTGTTCACGCCGGGCAAGGGCGTGATGAGATGTCCACCGGTCTCCGTTTGCCACCAGGTATCCACGATGGGACAGCGTTCATGGCCGATGTGTTTGTAATACCACATCCACGCCTCGGGATTGATCGGCTCGCCAACCGTGCCCAGCACGCGCAGCGAGCTTAAATCATATTTGGCCGGCCACTGATCGCCCAGGCGGATGAGGGCGCGGATCGCCGTCGGCGCGGTATAAAACGAATTCACCTTGAATTTCTCAACCATCTTCCAAAAACGTCCCGCGTCCGGGAACGTTGGCACCCCCTCGAACATCAGGGTGGTGCCCCCGTTGCAAAGGGGCCCATAGACAACGTAGCTATGCCCCGTTACCCAGCCAACGTCCGCAGTGCAGAAATAAATGTCGCCGTCGTGGATATCGAAGACGTATTGGTGGGTCAGCGCGCTCCACAGAAGATAGCCGGCGCTGCTGTGAACGACGCCTTTGGGTTTGCCCGTCGAACCGGACGTATAAAGAATGAAGAGATAATCCTCGGCATTCATCCTCTCGGGCGGGCAATCGCCGGAAGCATTCGCCATCACTTCATGATACCAGACATCTCGGCCGGGCGTGAGATTGCACGGTTCATGATTGCGTTTGACGACGACGACTTTGCGGATGCTTTGCGCGTGTTCCAGCGCGGCGTCAGCCAGCGATTTCAGCGGGAGGGATTTTCCGGCGCGCAATGAAACATTCGCCGTCACCAGCAATTTGCACTCGGAATCGGCGATGCGCCCGGCCAGCGAATCGGAACTGAATCCGCCGAACACCACCGAATGAATCGCGCCGATGCGCGCGCAACCGAGCATGGCCACCGCAGCTTCGGGAATCATTGGCATGTAAATGGCAACACGGTCGCCCTTGTGAACGCCAAGCGATTTCAACACGTTGGCAAACTTGCAGACTTCGGCATGCAATTCCGCATAACTGATGCGGCGCACGTCGTCCTCCGGTTCCCCCTGCCAGAGGATGGCCGCTTGAGCGCCACGGGTCTTCAAATGCCGGTCCAGGCAATTCACCGACACGTTCAACTGGCCGTCCGCAAACCACGTGTGCTCGATTTTGCGGGCGTCGGTGTTCCACTCAAATTTCAAAGCATGTTTCGGCGGCTTGAACCATTCCAGCGTTCGCGCCTGTTCCAGCCAGAATTTCTCAGGCTCATGGACCGAGCGTTGGTAAAGCGCGTGGAATTGTCCGGCGTTGATCAGGGCGCGTTGGCGGACTTCCGCCGCCGGCGGAAATTTGCGGTTTTCGTGCGACAACGAATCGGTGGAAATGATTTCTTTTTGCGTCAACATGGCCCTGGTTCGGCTTATTTCCGCAAAAAATCGCCGCGCTGTCAATGCTTCCACACTACCGCTTTGCCGGAGCCAGCTTTGCGCGCAAAATATGAACGAGCGACTTGACGGTCAGCTCGATGAACAGAAACGGCTTGGCGATGAAATCGTTTCCGCCGGCCATCATCGAACTGGTGCGGCTGTCGAAGTCGCTCAACGCGGTGACAAATACCACGGGCGTCTTTTTGTATTGCGGCATGGCGCGCAATTTGGCGCAAAGCTCGTAACCGTTCATCGCCGGCATGTCCACGTCCAGAAAAACCAGATCGAATTGCTTGTCCTGGAGCAACTGGAGCGCGCTTTGGGCGTCCTCGGCGTTGACCGCCTGCAAATGCGCCTTCTCTAACGCATAAACGATCGCGCGCCGCGAAATCGGTTCATCGTCCACCACGAGAATCTGCGCCGGCGGAATTTCCTGTTTGTCGGGCGCGATCCCGCGCTCGAACAGAAAACCGAGGAAATCCACCCCCGCCGCCACCGTGCGCAACGTCGAGCTGTTGATGCTTTTCGGCTTTTCGTAAAGTTCTTTGAGAAGCGCTTCCAGGGCGTCGGACATTTTGGAAACCTGGTTCAGGCCGGCAATCCCCGCGTTCCCGGTCAGCGCGTGCAGCCGCCGGTATAACTCGTAAATTTGCTTGAGTTGCGCCATCTCACCGTCGGCCTTGATCAGGTTTTGCAACCCCGCCCGGAGTGTCGCCAGCGTGGCGGGCAAACTCTCAACAAATGATTTTCTCAGATCGGCCTGAAACACGGCGTCCTGCGGACCGCCGGCGGCGAGGCGCTCCGCCTTCCGTTCCGGCTCCGATTCGGCCGGTTTGCCCCGCATCGTCCCGCTGTCGCCCACCGTCGCGCGTATAAGCTCAAGGACTTCCTTGGGCGAACAACTCGCCTTGGAAAGGCATTTGTTCGCGCCGGCTTTCCAGGCTTCCTGGATCAGGTTCGTCAAATAGGTGTTTGAAAAAACTATGATCGGCAGCTTCGCAAATTCCGGTTCACCCCGGATTTCCTTGATGACGTCCACGCCCGACATTTTGGGCAGCATCAGGTCCAGAATGAGGGCGTCGGGCTTGAGCATCCGCAACATCTTCAAGCCGGTTTCGCCGTCAAGCGCAATTTCGGTTTCATAGCCTTCCACCAGCAATTTGTTGCGATAGACGTTGGCGACAATTTGGTTGTCTTCGATTATCAGAATTTTTTTCATGACTGGGCTGCTGTTGCCGGCGTGGTCGAATTAAAGTTCGCCGACAAAAAATTTTGCACTTCCTGGAATTCGCGCCGCGCGTCCAAGTGATATTGTTCCGCGCCATCGAGGGCGCCGGATTTTCCGAGTTTTTCCAGTTTAAGCATCACCGCCGCCAGCCGCTTCATCCCCAGGGTCGCGCTCGCGCCCTTGCAACTGTGGGCGACGTGGCCCACCGTCGCCGCGTCCCGGGCGCGCGTGGCTTCTTCGATTTGTCTCAATTGGTCGGCAGTCTGCTTGTTGAACATGTCAATCAATTCCCGCGCCATCACGGAGTCGCCGCCGCTCATGTCGTTGAAACGCGCCACGTCCACCGCCGGCTCTTCGACCGAAGCGGGCCCGCCCTGGGCCACCCCGGACGCCTCCGGCTTCGCTTCAGTTGAACTGCCCGTCGCCTGCGCCTCGCGGATTCGCGGCGCCCATTTCTCAATAACGCCGCGAACGTCGCCCGGCCGGATCGGCTTTGCCAGGTAATCATCCATGCCGGCCTCCAGACATTTTTCGCGGTCTGATTGCATCGCATGCGCGGTCATCGCGATGATCAGGATGCGCGATTGATACATCGGATACGCCGGGTCTTTCTGCCGTTGGCGAATGATTCGAGTCGCTTCCAAGCCGTCCATTTCGGGCATCATCAAGTCCATAAAGACCAAATCGTAACGCAGTTTGTCCAGGGCTTCAAGCGCCTGGCGTCCGTTGAACGCCTTCTCAGGCTGGTAACCGAGTTGCTGGACGATGCGCGCGGCGACCTTTTGGTTGATCGAATTGTCATCCACCAGGAGAATATTCAATGGAAATCGCTCAGCCAACGATTGCGCCGGTTGCGGCGGCGCGGACGGACCCTCGTCCATTTTTTTCCTGCTGAACAAGGCATTCTCGATCCCTGCCAGCAATTGCGTGGGCTTGACCGGTTTGTTCACCGCGTGGCCGAAGGCGATCGCCGTGTCGCGGCCTTCGGGATGGACGCCCAGCGGCGTCATGAAAACCATCGGCAACATCGCCGCGCTGGGCAGCTTGCGGATTTCGCGCGAGAGCGCCACCCCATCCATCTCGGGCAGTTGCAAGTCCACCAACACCAGGTCGAACGGATCTCCCGCGCAGAATCTTTGGATGGCCTCCGCCGCGCTCCCGGCGATCTGCGGAAGCATGCCCCACCGTGACAATTGTGCGGCTAACACGCGTGCCACGGTCGAATTGTCATCCACGATCAGTATGCGCAAATCCGCCAGCTTGAGCTGGCGACGGTTGATCTCAGCCTCGCCGGTTGCCTCGGCCTGGACGTTGCAAGTGAAATGGAAAGTGGAACCGACGCCCGGCTCGCTTTCCGCCCACATTTTACCGCCCATCATTTCCACCAGACGTTTGCTGATCGCCAATCCCAGGCCGGTGCCGCCGTAGTGACGCGCGGTGAATTTCTCCGCCTGCGTGAACGGCTTGAACAAATTGACCAATTTCTCCGGCTTAATGCCGATGCCGCTGTCGCAAATGGTGAAATGCAAATGAAGTTGCGAATGGCCCGGCGTGCCCAGCGGCGAGGTCGAAAGTAATTTGACCTCCGCTAAGACCTCGCCTTTTTCCGTGAATTTGATGCCGTTGCTCAACAGGTTCACCAGCACCTGCCGCAGTCGCAGGGAATCGCCTTCGACAGTCGCCGGAATCGCCGGGTCCACCTGGCAGACCAAATCGAGATTCTTTTCCGACGCCCTGGCGGCCAGCAAATCCAGGGTTTCTTCCATCCGGGCGCGCAAATCAAAGGGACGCGAATCCAACTCCATCTTGCCCGCCTCAATCTTTGAGAAATCCAAAATGTCATTGATGATCGTCAGGAGCGATTCGCTGCTGGTGTGGATCGTGTCGAGATAGCTCCGCTGTTCCGGCGTAAGCGGTGATTCCATCAGGAGGCCGACCATGGCGATGACGCCGTTCATCGGCGTGCGGATTTCGTGGCTCATGGCCGCCAGAAAGTCAGACTTGGCGCGGCCCCCGGATTCGGCCGCCAGGCGCGCTTCATTTAACTCCCGTTGCTTTTCCGCAAAGGCGTCCCATTGCCGTTTGACCTGGAGCGCCGCGTGGATGCGCGCGCGCATTTCAGCGGTATTGAAAGGCTTGCTGATGCAATCGTGCGCTCCCAATTCAAAAGCGCGCAATCTTCCCGCGGAATCGTCTTCCGCCACAAACGGAATGACCGGCACCAGATGGGTCAGCGGGTCATTTTTCAATTCCTGAAGGAATTCTACATGGCCAGCGTCGAGCAGAATCAGGTCCACCGGCCAATCGTGAAGCCGACGGCGCGCCTCCGCTTCCCCATGGGCGAAAGCGGAGTTGGCACTCTCCTGCTGAATGGCAAGCGCGAGCGTTCCCAAAAATTTGGGGTCGGTGCCCACGAGCAGGATTTGCGGCGCAACATGATTCATCTGAATATTTTATGTGTTTGATTCCTGTTCAAACGCCGGTATTGAACATGATTTTTGGCGCGTTTCAAAGCAGAATTCATCAGGTCGCCCGCGCAAATCTAATTCGAAGCGGAAAGACAGGAATTTTGGGTAAAATGCTTGACGGATGGTTAATTTCTTAGCTTAATTAAGTATCCATGATTTTGGTCCCGTCTCAAATGGGCAGGCACAACAAACGCGCCTTGCTGGAACATTTGCGCCGCGCGGGAACCGCCTCGCGGGCGGACCTCGCCAAGTCCCTGGGACTCAGCCAGCCCACCGTCGGAAAAATCGCGGATGAACTTTTGAATCTCGGGGTGTTTGAAGAAGCCGAAGTTGGAAAAGTGTTGGCCGGAAAGCGAGAAAACGGAGACTTGCCAGCCATGTATGGATTGGGTTCGCGTTTGGGCCGGCCCGCCAGGATGCTCCGATTGAACCGGTCCGCCCCGCGCTTTCTCGGACTTCAACTCGGAGTGGAAACAACGCGCCTGACTCTTTTGTCGCTCGGCGCAACCGGGCACGAGGAATGCGCGGTTAAATTCAAAACCCCCGGTGATGCCAAGGGTTGGCTCCATGAACTCCGCCAATCCGCCCGGCATATCCCGCAAAAGTCGTTCTGGGGAATCCTGGCCAGCGTTCCCGGACTGGTAGATGAGCGCGACGGACGCATCCTCTATTCTCCCAATCTCCATTGGACTGAAAAAGCCGCCATGGTTTCCCTCATTCAACAGATTTGGACCGCCCCGGTGGTCCTCATTCAGGAGGAACGCGCCCTGGCTTTGGGTCAGTACGCCGTCGAACCGGATGAGGGAAATTTCCTGTTGGCCGATTTTGCCGAGGGCGTCGGCGGCGCGATAATGATTGGCGGAAAGCTTTATTCACACCCCTTGCCCATCAGCGGCGAACTCGGGCACACGCCTGTCGTCGGCAATGATCGCCGCTGCGGTTGCGGCGCCGTCGGTTGCCTGGAAACCTTGACTTCATACCGCGGTTTGTTGAAAAGTTTCGCCGCCGCCAGCCCAAAATCGCCGCGAACTTGGAAGGCATTTTCAGAATCCATCGCCGCCAAAGGCATTTCGCCCTGGCTGGCCCGCACCCTCGATGCCGCGGCGGCCGTCATCGCAGGCGCGTTGAACGTTTTGGGTGTTCGCACCGTCGTCATCACCGGTACCATGGCCGAATTGCCCCCAATTGTCTTTTCACGCCTTTCGGACGCCATTGTCAAAGGCGTTCTTTGGGGCCGGTTCGGCGACGTCCAGGTCCGCACCGCCCCACGCCGGCGAAATATCGGGCTGGTTGCCGCGGGGCTTGAACGGCTGATTGTTCCGGAAAATGCCAAAGGCTGAATGCCAAATCAAAATTTCCCACGACCTGTCATTAATCAAATATTCGAACAAAATGAACACGCAAAAAATCACCCTCGCCGTCATCGTTGGCAATCGCGGCTTCTTTCCCGCTCAATTGTGCGATTCCGGACGCAAACAAATCCTCCAAACGCTCGAAAAACTCGGCGTTGGGGCCGTTCTCCTGGATACCCAGGCCACTAAATTCGGCGCGGTCGAGACGATGGACGATTCGCAGAAATGCGCCGAGTTGTTCAAACGAGAGGCCGGCAAAATTGACGGCGTCCTCGTGACCCTGCCGAACTTCGGCGATGAGCGCGGCGTCGCCAACGCCCTGCGCTGGTCCGGATTGCGTGTCCCAGTCTTGGTACACGCCTTTAATGATGATCCGAAAACGATGACCATCGCGCACCGCCGTGATTCGTTTTGCGGCAAGATGTCGGTTTGCAACAATCTCCACCAATACGGCATCCCGTTCACGCTGACGCGCCTGCATACCTGCGCACCGGATGACAAAAGTTTTCTCCAGGACTTGGAGGATTTCGCGGTGACCTGCCGGACCGTGAAGGCGCTGCGGCATTTGCGGATCGGGGCCCTTGGAGCGCGGCCCACGGCCTTCAACACCGTCCGATATTCGGAGAAGTTGCTGGAAAAATCCGGCATCAGCATTGAAACCCTCGATCTCTTTGAACTGTTCGGATGGGTCAATAAAATGAAGGACACGGACGCAGTGGTGGATGCAAAATTGCAGGCGATCCAGAAGTATGTGGTGGCCAGGGCAATTCCGCCGGCCGCCTTGCTCAAGATGGCGAAGTTCGGCGTGGCGGTGGACAATTGGATGAAAGCGACGCGGCTAAACGCCACCGCGATCCAATGTTGGACGGCGATGGAGGAGTTTTTCGGGGTGGTGCCCTGCACCTTGATGAGCATGATGAGCAATATGTTGATGAGCAGCGCCTGCGAGGTGGACATCATGGGAACCGTCGCGATGTACGCGATGGCCCAGGCGAGCGGCAAACCCAGCGCCCTGGTGGATTGGAACAATAATTACGGGGAAGACCCCGACAAGGGCGTGATTTTCCATTGCAGCAATTTGCCGAAAGACATTTTTGTGGACAAAGGCGAGGGCGCGCCGGTGATGGACTACCAGGAAATCATCGCCGGGACCGTCGGCAAGGAAAATACTTATGGCACGGTAGTGGGACGCGTCAAAGGCGGCGCTTTCACCTACTTGCGCTGCAGCACGGATGATTTCGCGGGCAAAATCATCGCCTACGTCGGACAGGGGGAATTAACGGATGATCCCCTCAAGACGTTCGGCGGTTTTGGAGTGGTGAAGATTCCAAAATTCCAAAAACTCCTGCGTTTCATCTGTGAAAACGGTTTCGAGCATCACGTGGCGGTGAATCCCACACCGATTGCCGATGGCGTCAAGGAAGCGCTCGGAAAATATCTGGGCTGGGACATTTATTATCACCCGCAATAGCCATCACGAAGGCTCACTATGCAAATCATCAAAAAATGCTTGCTCGGATTCGCCGCGCTGTCGGTCGCGGCGATGGCGCGCAGTGATGTTAAGACTGCCCCCCTCCTCAAGCAGAACCGTTTCCGCTCTCGCAGGTGCGGTTGCTGGACAGTCCATTCAAGCAGGCGATGGATTTGGATGGGAAATACCTGTTGAGCCTGGAACCGGACCGGTTGTTGAGCTGGTATCGCAAGGAAGCGGGGCTGCAACCGAAAGCGCCGGTCTATGGAGGTTGGGAATCCACAGGATTGGCCGGGCACACGCTGGGACACTACCTTTCCGCCTGTTCGCTCATGTATCAATCCACCGGCGACACCCGTTTTCTGGACCGGGTGGATTACATCGTCGGCGAACTTGCCCAATGCCAGCAGGCGAACGGCAACGGCTATCTCGCCGCCATTCCCGGCGGAAAGGACATTTTTGGCAAAGTCGCCCGCGGCGAAATTAACACGGCCGGCTTTGGACTTAATGGCGGGTGGTCGCCGTGGTACACCATCCATAAGGAACTGGCTGGACTGATTGATGCAAGCCAGCTTTGCACCAACGCCCAGGCGCTGGTCGTCGCCACAAACCTCGCCAACTGGGTGGATGCCACCACCGCCAACCTCACCGATGCCCAATGGCAGAAAATGTTGGTTTGCGAATATGGCGGCATGAACGAAGCGCTGGCCAATCTCTACGGCATCACCGGCAATCCCCGCTATCTTCAGTTGGCCGAAAAATTTTACGATCACGCAACGCTGGATCCGCTGGCCAATGGACAGGACGACCTGACCGGCAAACATTCCAATACAAATATTCCCAAAATCATCGGCCTGGCGCGCCTGTATGAATTGACCGGCGATGATCGCTACGGGAATACGGCGAAATTTTTCTGGGACCGCGTGGCGCTGCACCGTTCCTTTGTCATCGGCGGAAACGGCGACAACGAACATTTCTTTCCCGTGAATAATTTCGCCCGGCACCTTTCCCCCGCCACGGCCGAGTCGTGTTGCACGTATAATATGCTGAAGCTTACGCGGCACCTGTTCGAATGGTCGCCGGACGCCACCGAAATGGATTTCTATGAGCGCGCGCTTTACAACGACATTCTCGCCTCGCAAGACCCGGAAACGGGAATGTTTGTCTATTTGATGTCGCTCAAGCCGGGGCATTTCAAGACGTTTTCGACGCCGACAGATTCCTTTTGGTGCTGCGTGGGTACCGGTATGGAAAACCATGCGAAATACGGCGACACCATCTATTTTCATGACCACCAATCGCTGTACTTGAACTTGTTCATCCCGTCCGAACTTTCCTGGCCGGAAAAAGGCCTGATGGTACGGCAGGAAACCCAATTTCCCGCGGGCAACCAGACAAAATTGGAATTCAAATGCCGGCATAGGGTCCCGCTGGCGTTGAAAATTCGCTGGCCCGCCTGGTCGGACGAACTGTCCGTTCAGGTGAACGGCAAGAATCAGAAAATCTCCGGCACGCCCGGACACTATGTCACGCTAAATCGCAAATGGCGCGACGGCGACAGCGTCGAAGTCCGCTTCCAGATGAAGCTGCGCGCCGAACCGTTGCCCGGAACGACCAATATCATTGCGGTGCTCTATGGCCCCATTGTCCTCGCCGGCGAGTTGGGCACGAACGGAATGCCTGACCATTTCGCCAATAACCAAACCGCCTACAATAAGCTTCCGGATCCGCCCGCGCCGGTCTTTGTCAGTGACGCAGACACCCTCCTCAAACATATCCGGCCCACCGGCGACCCATTGACCTTCCAGACGGAAGAGCTGGGAAAGCCGAACGAGGTGACATTGATTCCCTTCTACAAGATGAACGACCAGCGTTATTCGGTCTATTGGACCGTCGTCAACCCCGTGGATTGGCTCGTGAATCCGGCCGGCGCGCAGGCCCAGGCCGCGCAAGAAATGCAGGTGGCTTTGGAACAAAGGAATTAGAATTTCGATGATGAATCCGCAATATACCATCGGACTTGATTACGGCACCAACTCGGTCCGGGCGCTGATTGTCAACGTGGCCAACGGCGCGGAAATCGCCGCCGCCGTCTGGGGCTATCAGCACGGCGTCGCTGGCGTGATTCTCTCGCGCGACCCCAACCTGGCCCGCCAACATCCGTCCGATTACATCAAAGGCGCCGAAGCCGCCATCAAAAAGGCGCTGGCCGCCGCCAAGCGAACCGTGCGCGGTTTCCAGCCGGCGCAAATCGTCGGCATCGGGGTGGACACCACGGGCAGCACGCCGTTGCCGGTGGATGCCCACGGCCAGCCGCTCGCGTTCCAGAAAAAATTCGCCGCCAACCCCGCGGCCATGGCCTGGTTGTGGAAGGACCATACCGGCGTCGCCGAAGCCGCCGAAATCACCGCCATGGCCGGGAAGATGCGCCCGGAATACCTGGCCAAGTGCGGCGGCACCTATTCCAGCGAATGGTTCTGGAGCAAAATTTTTCATTGTCTGCGGACCGCCCCCGAGGTTTTTGCCGCCGCGAACTCATGGATGGAACTGGCCGATTACGTCCCCGCCGCCCTCACCGGGACCGAATCTCCGGACCGATTCATCGCCGGCATTTGCGCGGCCGGCCACAAGGCGATGTGGAACGCCAAATGGGGTGGCTACCCCGACGGGAAATTTTTGTCGGCGCTTCATCCCGGCCTCGCGCAACTCCGCGAACGCCTGACGCCGCGCATCCATGCCGTGAATCACCCGGTTGGCGGCCTGACCGCCGGCTGGGCCAGGAAGACGGGCCTGATGAAGGGCATCCCCGTCGCCGTCGGCGCCTTCGACGCGCATTTGGGAGCGATTGGCTGTGGCGTGGCGCCGGGAACGCTCGTAAAAATCATCGGCACCAGCACCTGCGACATTGCCATTTCGCCCAATGATAAAAAACTCGCGGACGTCCCCGGATTGTGCGGCATCGTGGATGGCAGCGTCCTGCCGGGTTATTTCGGACTCGAAGCCGGGCAATCGGCCGTCGGTGACATTTTCAACTGGTGGGTGGATTACATCCAGCCGCACGGCAGCAAGCTTTCGCACAAAGTCCTCGACGCGGAAGCCATGAGCCTGCGGGCCGGCGAATCCGGCCTGTTGGCTCTCGATTGGAACAACGGCAACCGCACGATCCTGGTGGACCAGCGGCTCACCGGCTTGCTGGTGGGTCAGACGTTGTACACCTCGCCAGTGGAAATTTATCGGGCCTTGATCGAAGCCACCGCCTACGGGGCGCTCACCATCATCAATCGTTTCGAGGAATACGGCGTGAAAATTTCCCAGGTGGTCAACTGCGGCGGCATCGCCGAAAAAAGCGCAATCACCATGCAGATTTACGCCGACGTCACCGGGCGTCCGATGAAGGTCTCGCGTTCGGCGCAGACCTGCGCGCTGGGCGCCGCAATCGCCGGCGCGGTGGCGTGCGGCGCGCACAAAAATTTTGACGGCGCTCAAAAAGCGATGGCCGGTTTGAAGCCGCGGATTTACCGGCCCAATCCCAAGGCGCACGCGGTTTATCGCCAGCTTTATCCCCTTTACAAGGAACTCCACGATGCCTTTGGCACGAAAAATTGGAATGGAAACCTTTACGGCGTCATGAAAGAATTAATCCGCATCCGCCAGCAGATTCGGGCCAGTTGACATGCTCGAGCAACTCAAACAGGACGTATGCAAGGCCAATCTGGATTTGGTCGCGGAAGGCCTCGTGATTCAGACCTGGGGCAATGCCAGCGGCCTTGATCGCCAGCGCGGCCTCATGGTCATCAAGCCTTCCGGCGTCCCTTACCACGGCATGAAACCGCAGCACATGGTGGTCGTGTCCCTGGCCGACGGGAATGTGGTCGAAGGAAAATTAAAGCCAAGTTCCGATACCCCCACGCATTTGGTCCTCTACCGGGCATTCCAAAAAATTGGCGGCCTCGTTCATACGCATAGCCTTTACGCGACCGCTTGGGCGCAGGCGCAAAAGAAAATTCCATCCTTTGGCACCACCCAGGCCGACTACTGGCATGGCGACGTGCCCTGTACCCGACGCCTGACGCCAGACGAAATCAAAAGCGATTACGAGGCGAACACGGGCAAAGTCATCGTCGAAACCTTCCGGAAAAAAAATCCGCTGCAGTATCCCGCGGTCCTGGTCGCCGCCCACGGGCCGTTCACTTGGGGAACGGATGTCCACGACGCCGTTCACAACGCCAGTGTGCTGGAATTCATCGCCCGCCTGGCCTCGGAAACCTTGCGCATCGCCCCAAAAACCATGCCCATGCAATCAGATTTGCTGGACAAACATTTTCTTCGCAAACACGGACCAAAAGCCTATTATGGCCAAAACCAAGCACGCACACTATGACTAAAACCATGCGCCTCATACTACAGGCATCGGCAGGACTCGCGATGATCAGCCTTGTTGGCTGCGCCTCAACCCAATCCGCAAACCCGAACGGGAGCATCAGCAAAGCGTCCTTTGGCGCCTTGCCCGACGGCACGCCCGTGGATATCTACACCTTGCGCAACAGCCGCGGAATGCAGGCAACTATCATGACCTACGGCGGCATTGTCACCTCCCTGAAAGTTCCGGATAAAAATGGAAATCTGGGCGACGTGGTCCTCGGCTTCGACAGCCTGGACGGCTACGACAACACCAATTACCTGGCCAACTGCCCGTATTTCGGCGCCCTCATTGGCCGATACGGCAACCGCATCGGCGGCGGCCAGTTCACCCTCGAAGGTCAAACCTATACGTTGCCCAAGAACGATCACGGCAACACCCTCCATGGCGGAATTAAAGGATTCGATAAAGTCGTCTGGAAGGTTGTCAGGGCCGACGTTGGGCCTGATGGTCCGCGGTTGGTGTTGAATTACTTGAGCCCGGATGGGGACCAGGGGTTTCCCGGCAATCTAAATGTCACCGCGACTTATACGGTCACGGAGGACAATGGATTGAAATTGCAATATCGGGCGACAACCGACAAGCCGACGGTGGTGAACCTGACACATCATTCCTATTTCAATCTGGCGGGACAGGGAAACGGGACCATTCTTGGCGAAATTCTTTATATCAATGCCAACCAGATAACGCCCGTGGACAGCAAGTTGATCCCCACAGGCGCCTTTGAGGATGTTGCGGGCACGCCGTTTGATTTTCGCACGCCAACGCCCATCGGAGCGCGCATCAACGATCCCGATCCCGTGCTCCAATATGGCCCCGGGTACGACCACAACTGGGTCATCAACAAACCGCTGGGTGAGTTTGGCCTGATGGCGCGGGTGGAGGATCCGGCCACCGGCCGCGTGATGGAAGTTTGGAGCGACCAGCCCGGCTTGCAGTTTTACGCCGGTAACTTCCTCAACGGCACCATCGTCGGCAAAGACGGCAAAGTCTATGAGCACCGCGGCGCCTTCGCCATGGAGCCGCAGCACTATCCGGATTCGCCGAACAAACCGAATTTTCCTTCAACGGAACTCAAGCCCGGAGACATTTATCGCAATACCATTGAATATAAATTCAGCGTGGAATAACCAGCCCGAAAACACGTAAACCCTATGGACACCCTATTACTCGCAGACGCCATGCCGGGCAAGGCCACACTGGTCGCCCTCAGTCCGGTGGACATGATCGTGATTGCCGTTTATTTCGCGCTGGTGCTGGGTATCGGATGGTATCTCAAAAAATTCACCAAGACCGGCGAAGGCTTCTTCATGGCCGGGCGGGAAATGACCGCTTGGATCGCCGGCTTGAGTTTTTTGGCCGCCAACCTGGGTTCGCTGGAACTCATGGGCTGGGCGGCGGCCGCTTATCAATACGGCATTTTGGCCACCCATTGGTATTGGATCGGCGCAATCCCGGCGATGCTGTTTCTTGGGTTGGTAATGATGCCGTTTTATTATATCTGCAAGACGCATTCGGTGCCGGGTTATTTGCAGTTGCGGTTTAACAATGCCACCCGCCTGCTCTCCGGAATCACTTTTGCGTTTATGACGGTGCTGACGAGCGGCATCAACATGTATGCCATGGCGCTGGTGATGAAAGTCGTTCTCGGTTGGAACATTAACTTCAGCATCTTGGTGTCCTCTTTCACCGTGGCCGCTTACGTCATCTTGGGCGGTTTGCTCTCGGCCATTTTCAACGAAGTTCTGCAGTTCATGCTGATCTGGCTCGGCGCATTGCTGATCCCGATCCTCGGACTCATTCAGGCCGGCGGTTGGAACGGCATGATCGCCAAAATTCACCAAAATTTTCCCGGCCAGGACTATACCCATCTGTGGGCCGGATTGGGCCATTTCAACACCAATCCGATGGGCATCAACTGGATTGGCATCGTCTTTGGCTTGGGCATGGTCATCTCGCCGGGCTATTGGATGACGAACTTTTTGGTCGTGCAGCGCGTGTTGACGGCCAAAGACCTGCGTTCGGCCCAATCGGCCCCCATCATCGGCGCCGCTTTCAAGATGATGATCCCCTTTATCGTCATCCTGCCGGGACTGCTGGGACTGGCATTGTTGCCGGCGAAACTCTTGCCCGAAGGACAAGCGATCGCCACGGGCGGCAACAGTTACAATGAGGTCCTGCCCCTGATGATGGGGCGCTACCTCGGGCCCGGCCTGTTGGGATTGGGCATTACCGCGCTCGTGGCCGGGTTCATGTCCGGCATGGCGGGCAATGTCAGCGCGTTCGCCACCGTGTGGACGTATGACATTTATAAGCCGCTGATCCGGAAGCAGGCAAGCGACGAGCATTACGTCAGTGTGGGCCGATGGTGGACGTTTTGGGGCGTGGTGATCAGCATCGGCACGGCCTACCTGGTGATGCAGTTCAGCAGCATCATGGACTACGTGCAGGCACTGTTCAGTTTCTTCGTCGCCCCAATGCTGGGCACTGTCCTACTGGGCATGTTTTGGAAACGAACGACCGGACACGGCGGATTCTGGGGACTGCTGATTGGCACCTTGACGAGCATTGGCCTTTGGGCCTGGGTGAAGGTCGTCCCTTCGGCGCTGGCCATTGTGGCCCTTTCGCATGACGCCAAGCCCCTGGCTCAAGACATGTTTCAGGCGCTCTGGTCGTTTGTGGTGACGGTCATCGTAACGGTGCTGGTCAGTCTGGTCACCAAGCCAAAACCGGATTCCGAACTCGTCGGTTTGGTGCGCGGTTGCACGGACATCCCGACCGAACACGGGATTCCCTGGCACAAAAAGCCCCTCTTTTGGGGCGCCGTGGTGTTCATTGTCTTTATTGCCCTTAACATTATTTTCTGGTAAAATTTATGCACAAACATTTCATTCCCATCTGGTTTTTTATCGGCCTCCTGCTGACGGTTTATGGCGTATTGATATGCGGGACGGGGATTTACGAATTGTTCAATCCGCCGCAGCACCAAGTGGAACTGGCCCAATACCACGCGGGTGTCTGGTGGGGCGCGCTGTTACTGGTGTTGGGGCTTACCTACACCATCAAATTCCGCCCCAAAAACGGCCAATGACGCAACGGACCGGTCTCGTAACCCGCCAGGGTTGCGGACAGCTTACGGTTGGTGTTGGCGGCCGGTTCGCCAAACTCGCCGTGTCTCAATTGCTTTTCCCCAACTGAATCGGCCGGCTAAAGCCGCGGAACCTCCGGCGCCGCAGCCGTTTTAATTTGTGACGGAATTTTCGCCCGCGTAAGCCAGAGGGCTTCCATCTGTTCGAGAGTGCGCCCCTTGGTTTCCGGGACCCACTTCCACATAAAAAGCGCCGCCAGGATGCTCATCACCCCGTAGATCCAATACGCGAAGCCGTGGTGGAAACTGTTCACCAGATAAGGATTGTCGTTGAGGATGGGAAAGGTCCAACTGACCAGGAAATTGGCTATCCACTGGGCGGCAACGGCCACCGCCATGGCTTTACCGCGCACTTGATTCGGAAAAATTTCGCTCAATAACACCCAAACCACCGGTCCCCAGGACACGGCGAATCCAGCGATATAGAGCAGCATGCAAAGCAAGGCCAGCACCCCTTTGACCTCGTGCGCAAATGTAAAGCCCAAGGCAATCATGGCCACCGCCATCACCAGGGCGCCGATGATCTGAAGCGGTTTGCGCCCCAATTTGTCCACCGTGACGATGGCCACGACGGTAAAAACAAGGTTGACCGCGCCCACAATGATCGTCTGGAAAAGCGAGGCGTTCGTATCAAAACCCACGTTCTTGAAAATTTCAGGCGCATAATAGAGGACCACGTTGATCCCGACAAACTGCTGAAACACAGAAAGCATGATGCCGATGAAGATGAGGAGCATGCCAAACGAGAAGATGCGTCCGGAATGATGTTCGGCCAACGAAGCGCGGATTTCCGCGATTTCCTGTTCGCCTTCCTCCGGCGTCGTCAATTTCGCCAGAACGGCGCGCGCCCCCGGCTCATTGCCCCTCAGCATCAGGTAACGCGGCGTTTCGGGCACAAAAAGCAGCAGGAAGAGGAAGGCAATTGAAGGTATCGCGCCGGAAAGGAACATGTAGCGCCAGCCAATGGTGTTCAGCCAGGCATCCCCGCTGCCCGCGCGCGAAATACCGTAGTTCACAAAATAAATCACCAGCATCCCGAAAATGATGGCGAATTGGTTCCAAGCCACCAGGTTGCCGCGGATTTTAGCCGGCGCAATTTCGGCAATATACATCGGTGAGAGCATCGAAGCCAGACCAACGCCCACGCCGCTCAGGATGCGGTAAAAGACGAAGTTCCACATGTATCCCGGCCCGCCATGCCCAATCGGGGCGAACGGGAATTCCGGCGCGGCAGCGCCGAGCGCGGAGACCAAAAAGAGAACGGCCGCAATGACCAGCCCGCGCTTGCGCCCAATGCGCGTGCTCACCCATCCACCGATGACCCCTCCGATGATACAGCCGATGAGAGCGCTGGAATTGACGATGCCCCACAGTGAATTGGCCGCATTGGGATCGGTAAGATGCCGCGGCTCGATGAAATAAGCCTTCAGGCTTCCAACGGCTCCCGAGATGACTGCCGTGTCATATCCGAAAAGCAAACCGCCCAGCGTGGCAATCAGGGTCAACAGCACGACGTAAGGATTTAGAGTTCGTGACATAATATTTGTGATGATCTTGGTAAAAAACTACATGGATGTATTTGCGGATGCCTCGGACTGTAGAAATAAGATCAAGCCCCGTCAATTTTGATTTCGTCATATATTTTGACGACAGATTTTCACATTCACTTTTGCCTCCCGTTTTCGGTTGATTTTGGTAGCATCGGAATTTCAATGAACATCCAAAAATCATACACCCTCGCCTGCGAACGATACGCCCAGCTTGGCGTGGATGCGCCCCGCGCCCTCGACCTCCTGGCAACCATTCCTGTTTCCCTTCATTGCTGGCAGGGCGATGACGTCGGCGGTTTCGAAAACTTTGGCTGCGCCCTCGGCGGCGGACTCGTCGCCACCGGAAACTACCCGGGCAAAGCCCGCACCCCGGATGAATTGCGAGGCGACTTGGAAAAGGCATTTTCGCTGATTCCCGGAAAACATCGTTTGAATCTGCACGCCTTCTATGGCGAATTCGGCGGCAAAAAAGTGGACCGCGACGAAATCATGCCCGATCATTACAAAAACTGGATTGCCTGGGCAAAGAAAAGTGGCATTGGCCTGGACTTCAATCCAACCTGCTTTTCGCATCCAAAAGCCGCCGACGGCTTCACACTCTCGCATCGCGACAAGGCCGTCCGGCAGTTTTGGATCGAGCATTGCATCCGCTCGCGCGAAATCGGCGCGGCCATGGGCAGGGCCTTGGGAAATGCCTGCGTCACCAATATCTGGATTCCCGACGGAATGAAAGATACGCCCGCGGACCGCCAGTCGCCCCGCGCGCGTCTGGCCGAATCGCTCGATGCCATCTTCAAAAAACCAATTCCGCCCAGGCTGAATCTCGATGCCGTCGAGCCAAAGCTTTTTGGCATCGGCAGCGAAAGTTACGTCGTCGGATCGCATGAGTTTTATTTCGGCTACGCCGTCAGCCGCCAAAAATTGCTGACCCTCGATGCGGGCCATTATCATCCCACCGAGAGCATCTCGGATAAAATCACCTGCGCGCTCCAATTTTTGCCGGAAATCCTGCTGCACGTCAGCCGCGGCGTGCGATGGGACAGCGACCACGTCGTGATCTTGAACGATGACCTGCTGGCTATCGCGCGGGAAATTGTCGCCAACGGCTTCACTCACCGCGTCCATATCGGACTCGATTATTTTGACGCGAGCATCAATCGGGTGGCGGCGTGGACGATTGGGGCGCGCAACATGGCTCGCGCCCTGCTCATCGCCCTGTTGGAACCCACCGCGAAACTCCGCGCCGCCGAAGCCGCGGGCGATTTCACCACACGGCTCGCATTGCAGGAGGAACTCAAATCTCTGCCCCTCGGCGCGGTCTGGGATTTTTATTGCGAATCAAAAAATGTCCCGGTCGGCGAAAACTGGCTGGCCGAAGTGAAGCAATACGAGAAAGACATCCTCTCGAAACGCGGGAAATAGAGCCTTTGAAGAAAAACTGTAGCCGCGTCATTTCCTTCTGGGTTCCTTTGACTGCAACCTAACCTCCGGCGCAGCCGCCGAATCAGACCGCGAACGGGCACTCCACCCGCCTATCGCCTCGCCTTCTTGGTTCTGGAATAACTGACCGCCCGGGCCTTCCCCTCCGGCTTTTCCCCATTGATCATCCGCTTCAGCTCTTTGATCTGGTCCCGCAGGAGCGCGGCTTTCTCGAATTGCAAATCCTCCGCGGCCTTCAGCATCTCCCCTTCCAATTCCTGCACCGTCGAAGTCAAATCAATGTCCCCCCCGCCCTCGCGCAATATCCCATGCGCCTCCTCCCGCGTGGATTCGTACGTCGCCAGACTTTCCTCCACCGCGCGGCTCACGCCGCGCGGCGTGATGTTGTGCTCCCGGTTGTACTCCAGTTGCTTCTGCCGCCGATATTCCGTGACGGCCAGAAATCTCTTGATGCTGTCCGTCAGCACGTCGGCATAGAGAATGACTTCACCGTGCAAATGGCGCGCCGCCCGGCCCGCCGTCTGAATCAAACTGGTTTCGCTGCGCAGAAAGCCTTCCTTGTCCGCATCCAATATCGCCACCAGCGATACTTCGGGCAAATCCAGCCCTTCCCGAAGCAAATTGATCCCCACCAGCACGTCAAATTCGCCGTGGCGCAACGCGCGCAATATTTCAACGCGTTCGATCGCGCCAATTTCGCTGTGAAGATATTGGACGTTGACGCCGATCCCGCGAAGATAATCCGTCAGCTCTTCCGCCGTGCGCTTGGTCAGGGTGGTCACGAGGACGCGCTCCTTTTTCTCAGCGCGGTTGCGGCATTCCTCGATCAAATCGTCAATCTGGCCCTTCAGTGGTTTGACGGTGACTTTCGGGTCCACCAGACCGGTCGGACGCACGACCAGTTCGACGATGCCGGGACGTTCGCCGGTGGCCCTCACTCCCTCGCCTCCATGAAGTGGAGGAGAGGAGGCGCGTTTATCTGGCTTTTCCCCGCGACCCGCCTCCGGGCCCGCTGCGGGAGGGGCAATCATGCCGCTCCCTCCCCTGCCCTCCACACGCGCCGCGGTTGGGACCGCCGCCGTCCGAAAACTTTGTGTCGCCCAGGTGATTTCCCGTTGGGCGGGCGTGGCGCTCGCGTAAATCGTCTGGCTCTGCATCGCCTGGAATTCCAGAAAGTTCAACGGCCGGTTGTCCAAGGCGCTGGGCAGACGGAATCCGTGCTCCACCAGCACCGTCTTGCGCGAACGGTCCCCCTCATACATCGCCCCGATTTGTGGGACGGTCGCGTGCGACTCGTCAATCACCAGAAGATAATCATCGGGGAAAAAATCGAACAAGGTGTTCGGACGCGAGCCGGGAGGACGCCCGGAAATGTGCCGCGAATAATTCTCGATGCCCGAGCAAATGCCCATCTCTTGCATCATTTCCAAGTCGAATTCCGTCCGCTGCTTGATGCGCTGCGCCTCCAGTAATTTGCCGTTTCTTTCAAACCAGCCGATGCGCTCACCGAGCTCCTCGCGAATCGTCAGCAGCGCCCGCCGCATCTTTTCATCGGTGGTGACAAATTGCTTCGCCGGAAAAACAACCACCGCATCCAGCAATTCCACTTTGTCGCCCGTCAGGGGTTCGAACCGGCTGATCCGCTCGATTTCATCGCCAAAAAATTCCACCCGCAGGCCGTCTTCGCGCCCGGCGGGCCGCACCTCGACCGTATCGCCGCGGACGCGGAAATTTCCGCGCTCAAAGGCAATGTCATTTCGGTCATATTGCAAACTGACCAGGCGTGACAAAAATTGTTCGCGAGAGAGATTCGCTCCCGCCCGAATGGGAATAATCATCTCCTCATAGTCTTCCTTGCTGCCAATCCCGTAAATGCACGAGACGCTCGCGACGACAATCACGTCGCGGCGCGAGAACAGGGAGCTCATCGCCGAGAGGCGCAGCCGTTCGATTTCCTCATTCCGGCTGGAATCCTTCTCGATAAACGTGTCGGTGCGCGGAATGTAGGCCTCGGGCTGGTAATAATCAAAGTAGCTCACAAAGTATTCGACGGCGTTATGCGGGAAAAAGCTCTTAAATTCGGCGTAAAGCTGTGCCGCAAGGGTCTTGTTGTGGGAAATCACCAGCGTCGGTTTATCCACGTTTTTGATGACGTTGGCGATGGCAAAGGTCTTGCCCGAACCGGTGACGCCCAGCAGCACCTGATGGGGTGCGCCGGACAAAATTCCCTCGGTCAGCTTCGCAATGGCTTGCGGTTGGTCCCCCGCGGGTTCGTATGGCGCAACAAGCTTGAACATGAGCCGTCAAAATAAGGCCGGTGGGCATCAACGTCAAACCACGCAATGAAGTGGCAGTGTCCTAAATTGGGCGGACTGTTCGGCGCACTTCCTTCTCCCCGCGGGGTGCGGGAAGTTCCCTCGCCAGCCAGAGCGCGGGAGAGGGCAGGGTGAGGGTATGGTGGAAAATCAACACCCTGGGTCGGATGAGAGTTGTCGGGAGAATACTATATAAAGCGCCGGAATGTCACGATAACCCAGCAAACTAAGACACTACCAATAAAGTTGGCATCAGCCCTGCTTCTCCTGTCTTCGTTAACAAGAAGCAATGAATACAGTAAATATTTTTCAAGTGCCATCCTGCTTTCAAATGGACGCCGAACGGCGTCGCCGGGAGCGGTTCAGAAAGACGGTGATGGCCGTTATCATAGGTTGCGTGCTTTTGCTGGTGGGAATGTTGATTGCGGGGTGCGAAAGCGAACGCTCGGGCAGCAAGGTCGTAACGCCGGCGGCCTCCCGGCCCTCATTTTTAGCAGATGCCCGGACGGCATCGGGGGCGAATCCAGTGTCTTTCGCGTGTCTTGTTTCTTTGCCTCTGTCTAAATCTTGAGCGCAACAGAGCCGGACAAAATGCGAAGATGCAAGACCGAAACGCAATAATTTGACACAAAAGGCGATGAAAACAGCCGATATATTGACAAAACAAGGAATGACACCGATGCCCCATCAGGAATCCCCAGACGTGACCCAACTTGGATTGGAGCGCGGGTGTATCATTCCCAGCCCACAAGAGGCCACTCTCCCCCCTGCCCCAACTTCATCCGAGGACGATACCGTGCCGGTCGTTCAACCGGAATATGCCCCCTCGAACGGGGCCGGGGGGGGCCTTTGGGTTATCGCCACACATCTTTCGCCCCCGATGGGACTGGGAATTTTATGCGTTTTGTCCGCATACTTGGCGCGCCTATGGCGCTTGAGGCTTTGCATAGGACCACAAAAAAAATTGTCACAAAATCCGTTCGCGGCGAAATCCATGTTGAAATAACCGTCTGTCAGGGCTGTCCTATCCCGCGATTCTCCCAACCCAAAACTTGGACACCCAATAATGGGCGATTTCCCCCTTGCCATTCTTCGCGTTTCCCGTATCTTTTGACTCGCCTGAACGCCGCGTGTGCGGATGTTCATTAAGGCTGAGAAAAAACAGTTAACCAAATAACCTGACCTTTAACCTCCGTTGCCACGGATGCTTTTGGTTTAGGCAATGGAGCCTTCAGTCCGGCATCGGACAAAGTCTCCCGCAAGTTCAAGAGTCTCTATGCTAACCATGGAAGAAGCCCTCAAGCAGAGCGGCAAGTCCCTCGTCACCCAGGGCGAAATCGTCAAAGGCAAAATCATCGAAGTCCGCCCCAAGGAAGTCTTGGTGGACATCGGCTACAAAAGTGAAGGCGTCATCCCCGCCATCGAATTCCAGGACATCAAAGCCGTCAAAGTCGGCGACGAAATTGATGTCCTCGTCGAAAAGCTCGAAAACAAGGAAGGCACCGTCGTCCTCTCCCACGAAAAGGCCGAGTTCAAGAAAAACTGGGATAAAATTCTCACCATTTGCAACGAAGGCGGCCGAATTACCGGCAAGGTCAAGTCCATCGTCAAAGGCGGCTTGGTCGTCAATGTCGGCGTCGAAGCGTTCTTGCCCGCCTCCCAAATTGACGTCGTCACCCCCAAAAACCTCTCCAGTTTCGTCGGCAATAGCTACGAGTTCAAGGTCGTTAAAATTAATCAGGAACGCCAGAACATCGTCCTCTCCCGCCGCGAATTGATCGAAGCCGAACGCAACGAAAAACGCGCCGCCCTCCTCTCCGAAATGATGCCCGGCGACATCCGCAAAGGCACCGTCAAGAATATCACCGATTTCGGCGCCTTCATTGATTTGAACGGCATTGACGGCCTCCTCCATATCACCGACATGAGCTGGGGCCGCATCGGCCACCCGTCGGAACTTCTGAAAGTCGGCCAGGAATTGGACGTGGTCGTGCTCGACGTCAATAAGGAAAAAGAACGCGTCAGCCTCGGATTGAAACAGAAAATGGCCAATCCGTGGGACAACATCGAAACCAAGTATCCCGTCAGCGCCAAGGTCAAGGGCAAGGTCGTCAGCCTCGTGCCCTTACGGCGCGTTTGTGCAACTCGAGCCGGGCGTCGAAGGTCTCATTCACGTCACCGAACTTTCCTGGACCAAGCGCGTCGCCAAACCCAGCGATGTTTTGAAGCAGGACCAGGAAATCGAGGCCGTCGTCCTCGGCATCAACCGCGAAGAACAGAAAATTTCCCTCGGCATCCGCCAGCTCGAATCCAATCCCTGGGACACCGTCACCGAAAAATATACGCGTCGGCACCCGCGTCAAAGGCAAGGTCCGCAACCTCACCAGCTACGGCGCCTTTGTCGAATTGGAGGAAGGAATTGACGGCATGATTCACGTCTCCGATATGTCCTGGACGCGCAAGATCAATCATCCGAGCGAAATGCTGAAGAAAGGCGACGAAGTCGAGGCCACCGTTCTGGAAGTGGACCGCGCCAACCAGCGCATCGCCCTGGGCATTAAGCAACTCGGCGTTGACCCGTGGGAAAGCATCGAGACGCTTTACAAAGTCGGCGACCTCGTCACCGGTAAGGTCACCAAGCTCGCCAGCTTCGGCGCGTTTGTCGGATTGCAGCATGAAATTGACGGGCTGGTCCATATCTCGCAAATCAGCGAGGAGCGCGTGGATAAAATCAAGAACGTCCTCAAGGTGGGCCAGGACGTCAGCGCCCGCGTCATCAAGATTGACAAGGGTGAACGGCGCATCGGCCTCTCCATCAAGGCCGCCAATTACTCCGACGAGCAATTGAAGGAAGAGCAGAAGATGCTCGACGCCCTCAAACCGGGCGAAGACCTGGTGGCGTTGCAGCACGCCTTCGATGCCGCCGACGAAGCCGTCAAATCGGAATAACCTTCCGAAAAGTAAATTCAAAAGGCGGGCCGCAACCGGCCCGCCTTTTTTATTCCAAATTCGAATTGTCTTTTGTCCTGGTTGAAGTTCGGATTTCCGCCTTCAGGCGGCCGCGTTTGAAGAAAAACTGTAGCCGTTCGGCAGCCAGACAATTTCGTTCCTTCTCCCCTTAACCGGAGAGATTTTCCCGAAAAAATTCGCGCATTGAACCCTTGAACCCCCCGCAGATGGCTGGCGCGTCCAAACGACAATTGGCATCCGCCTGCTGTCCCCTCTCCGCTCCCATCGGATGGGAGGGGAGAGGGTCAGGGTGAGGTGTGGGTTCCCCGCGTTCAGGGAGAGGGCCGGGGTGAGGGGTGAGACCATCCAGTTGCCTTGTCACTGGGCAAAAATGAAGCCAAAACCCAAAAGATCCGCTGCTTCTTTTCCTCAACCGAATGACTACAACTTTCCTGAAAATGCTCCCGATCGAACTTTCGAGGGGGACGCGAGCCGGCTCACACAGGCTGCTGGGCCTTTGCGTTCTGGTTCTTTCATTCTTTGTTCCGTCTTCACCCGCCGTGCTCGCGCATTCCGCCTACTCCTCCTGCAGAACATAAAACTGCTTCCCATGCACAACACTCACCGCATTCGTCGCGGTCATCGTGAAATTCCCGGTGTTCGTCAGCGAATCGCTCGCGATGGCCTCCCACTGGTTCAACGGCTGTGTCAGATTGGTGCTCGTCAACACCGTGCAGGTGGCGCCTCCCAACCCGCCCGCTGCATTGAGGACCAGGTTTGATCCGGCCAGGTTGAAACTGGATATCGTCAGCACCGGCAGCGTCAGGCTGAAAACCACCCCATCGCCGTTGGTGCCACCCCCCAGCGCCACGCCGTAGAGCGTGTTGCCGTTGACCGTCACTCCGGCAGCGGGACCGGCCCCATCCCAATTGGTCTCTTCCCCCGCAAGGTTCGTGTTCAATGTGCTGAAATGATGCAACACGCCGAAATTCCCGGTGCCGCGCTGACATAAAAGACATCCCCATTCCCATAAGCCCCGCCTGCATTGGCTGTGCCGTATAGCCAGCCACTCGCCAACGCCAACGCGCCGTGCGGATAGGTTCCATCCGTGTTCGTGAAAGGCGTGGACGAGGCCCGTGGAGACTATGCAATAGTGCCGTCGCTCCGCCAGTGATCGGCAGCGAATAGATGCACCCCCAATCATCGGTGCCGCCGCCTGCCGCGGTTCCATAAAGTGTGTCGCCAGACGCCGTTACCGGCCCGAATGGATTCGACCCGTCCGGGATGCCGCTAACGTGTGCAGGACCTCAAAAACGGAATCGTTGGTGTCATAAGAAAATACCGTCCCAACCCCATCCGGCCCCCCAAAACCAGCCGGTGCGTAAAGGGTATCTCCCGCCTGGATCAAAGTGTTCGCGGGGTTCGAGCCGTAGGCGTTGGTGCCTAGCTGCTGGTCTTGGCGAAATTAAAAACCACCGTGTAATTATTGCCGTTGGTGTTGATCGAAAAAAGTGTGCCCACCCGGTTCGTCCCGCCGTTGCTGTTCAGGCCATAAGCGTGCCGCCCGACAAAAGCAGGCCCGCCTCCGGATTGTTTCCCGTCTCGTTCGTGGCCGGCCTGCCGGTGAATCCGGAAAAGTATAGAGGACCGAAAATTGGTGCCGTTGGTGGTGATCGTGTAAATCGTGCCCCAACCATTCGTGCCGCCAAACAGCGCTGTGCCGTAAAGTGTATTGCCGGCGGCGATCAAAGGGCCTTCGGGACTGGAGCCATCCGCGTTCG
>CAVWKA010000031.1:0-9157 GCA_963755515.1 uncultured Verrucomicrobiae bacterium
CGATTTATCTTTTTTCATGCAGCGTCTTGTGTCGGAAGACTAACAAGCCGCCGCCGTTCAGCAAGTTTGGGAATGATCTCGCCCAAAGTATATCTTACGCCCTCTCCCCGCCCGCCAAAATGGTCTGAAAATGCGGCGGCTGTTCCTCCCGCGCCACCACGCTGATTTCTATTTTCTTGAATCCGGCTTCCTCCAGCCAACGATTCAAGTCGCTCTCGGCAAAGCCCAGCCACCGGTCGCCATACAGCTCGCGGGCCTTCTTGAAATGATGTTCCAGCAAATCCAAAATCATGATCTGCCCGCGGTCTTTCAAAATTTTGTGCGCCGCCGAAATCGCCGCCGCCGGAATTTCCGCATGGTGCAACGCCTGGCTCAAAACGACCAGGTCCACGCTGCCCGGTTCAATCGGCGGACTTTGCAAGTCGCCCAGGCGAAATTCCAGGTTTTTCATGCCGTTTTTCTTCGCCTTCGACTTGCCGAATGCCACGATTTTTTCCGAATTGTCCACGGCAATGACCTTTTTGCAGCGGCGGGCCAGCAACTCGCTCAGCAACCCTTCACCCGCTCCCAGATCGGCGACCACGAGCGGCGGCAGAATCCGCAACAGCAGATGCCCAAAAGCCTGCCACGAGCGCCCGGGGCCATAAACACGGTCGAAACGTCCGGCAATCTGGTTGAAATAAACCTGCGCGTGCTCGCGCCGCCGGGCCAGCACCCGTTTGAGGTTGATTTGGTCGCCCGGATGCTCCGGAAGCTCTTCAGCTCCCCGAATGGCGAGTTGAATGAATTCACGCGCCTTGCCGTCGTCGCTCCCGATCAATTTGTAAAAAGTCCTCTTCCCTTCACGCCGCGATTGCACCAGTTCGCAGTCCGCCAGCAACCCCAGGTGGGTCGAGATGCGGGACTGCCCCAGTCGCGTGATTTCCTGAAGCTCGGCGACGGATAATTCGTCCTTTTCCACCAGCGCCACAATCCGCAGACGGGTGGGGTCCGACAACGCCCGCAGTGATTTCAGCATGGATGGCATGGCTAATTTTCCTTTCGTCGGGTTTTTTTAGTTTGAGATTCGACGACAAGTTTATTCATCGCTCTAATAAGTTCGAGACGACGGGAACTTGAAACGGGCAATTTCTCAATCCGCCTTCGGACCGTTTCGGGCCTGGCGAATTTGCGCCGCAACATCACCGCTAAAAATTCCCGATCCTTGTCACGCCACGCGGCCAATTTGCTGGCAAATAAATCATTTGGCTCCAAGCACCACGCTGTCACGCCCCCGGTCCGCGGCGTTCGGAACGGAATCAACCGCTTCATCCAACCGTCGGGCAAGGTGGCGACGCCAGGGTCAACGCAGTCCAGAAAAACGCCATGTCGGTGGAAGAATTTTGAACCGCGTCCCAATTGTTTGTGAAGAAGCCCCCAGGCCTGCGGATGGCGTCGTGGATAAAGATCGGCTTCTAATGTTTTGGGAAATTCTTTCGGATATCGCGGGCATAAGCCGCGAAGTGATTGACTGCCAAAAAGAAAGAAATCCCGCTCGCGCGCGATTTTTCCGGCCTCGCGCAGCATGATCTCGAGTTTAGCCTTGGTCATATTGCGCCCAAATTGCTTCGCGTTCCTTCTCAGTAAGAATTCCGCAAAACGGCGACGACTGTCGCAGGCGATTCCCTTCCTCGTCCGCGCGGGTGATCATGCGCAACACGGTTGGCATGTCTTTGTCACGCAAGATTCGCTTCCATTCACGCAACGCTTCGGGACAACCCCGATTGCGCCTTTCCCAACGAGCAATGTTGCGGCGGGCACGCTTGAACAATTTGGGTTGGCGGCGAATTTTTCGCGCCATGGCTCGATGCGCCATAAGGTCCACAAAATCAATCCATTGATGGCTCCGTACCGGCGGCATTTTTCGCGCGGCTTTTTGCATGGTTAAAATCTGCCGGAATCCGCCGGCCATTTCAAGCCGCCATCGGGTCGCAATTTTTTTTGCAAATTCATTTGACGCGCATGGAAAATGATATATCATCAAATCCTGATACGTCAATACGTTAAATATATGAGCAAAAACTTTATCTTCTCTTCCGAATCCGTCGGCGAAGGCCATCCGGACAAGGTCTGTGACACGATTTCCGATTATATCCTGGACGCCTGCCTGGCGCAGGACAAATTCAGCCGCGTCGCCTGCGAAACCTACGCCAAGTGCAACCTCGTCGTCGTCGGCGGCGAAATCACCACCAAGGCCAAATTGGATTTCAACGCCATTGCGCGCGACGCCATCCGCGATATCGGCTACACGCATGACGACGATGTGTTTCACGCGGATAAGGTCTTGATTTTGAACGCCATCACCTCGCAATCGCTGGACATTGCCCAGGGCGTGGATGCGCGCCGGGCCGAAGGCAAGGAAACCGCCGAACAAGGCGCTGGCGACCAGGGCCTGATGTTCGGCTACGCCTGCAATGAAACCCCCGAACTCATGCCCGCGCCCATCATGTATGCGCATTTACTTGGACGGGCGCTGACCAAAGTCCGCAAGAGCGGCAGGGTGAAGTGGCTCCGCCCCGATGCCAAGTCGCAGGTTTCCGTCCGTTATGTCAACGATCAGCCGGTCGAAATTACAAACGTCGTCATCTCCACCCAGCATGCGCATGACGCGAAACACAAAACCATCAAGGAGTTTTGCATCGAGGAAGTCATCAAGAAGACCCTGCCGCGTGAAATGCTTACCAAAAACACCCAATACCTCATCAACCCAACCGGGCGTTTCGTGGTGGGGGGGCCGCAAGGCGACACCGGTTTGACCGGACGCAAAATCATTGTGGACACTTACGGCGGCATGGGACGTCACGGCGGCGGCGCGTTCAGCGGCAAGGACCCGAGCAAAGTGGACCGCAGCGCGGCCTACATGGGCCGTTACGTGGCCAAAAACATCGTCGCGGCGGGACTCGCCACCAGCGCCGAAATCCAGTTTGCCTACGCCATCGGCTATCCCGACCCGGTCTCGGTTTGTGTGAATACTTTTGGCACCGGCGTCGTGAGCGATGAACAGCTCGAACGCGCCGTTGCTGAAGTGTTCAGCTTCAAGCCGGCGGACATCATCAAACAATTAAACCTCCTGCGTCCGATTTATGCCAAAACCACCAATTACGGCCACTTCGGCAAAACGGATCCCGATATTACCTGGGAAACCACCGACAAAATCGAAGCGCTGAAGAAAGCCATCCGCCCGGCAAAATCGGGGACGGCCGCCGTCATCAGCACCTCCCGCGCCGCGGCAATTGCCCGGGCCAGCCTGTAAAACCAACCGAAAACCAAAACCAGATCAAAACTTAACTATGCCCGCGATCAAACTTTCTCCCCCGCGCCGCGCCGTCGTCAAAACTAATGGCAATGGCGCAAAGAACGATTTCTATGTCCGCGACATTTCCCTGGCCGATTTGGGCCGGCGCGAAATTGAAGTGGCCGAGCAGGAAATGCCCGGCCTGATGGCGTGCCGCGGGAAATACGGCGCCTCGAAACCCCTCAAAGGCGTGCGCATCTCCGGTTCGTTGCACATGACCATCGAAACCGCCGTCCTCATCGAGACCCTCGTCGAATTGGGCGCCTCCGTGCGTTGGGCCAGTTGCAATATCTTTTCAACGCAAGACCATGCCGCCGCCGCAATTGCCAGGGCCGGCGTGCCCGTCTTCGCCTTCAAAGGCGAATCACTCGAGGAATACTGGGATTTCACCCTCAATATGCTCACGCATCCCGGCGGCAAGGGACCCGAACTCATCGTGGACGATGGCGGCGACGCCACTCTCCTCCTGCACAAAGGTTATGAAATGGAACAGGGCGACGATTGGGTCAACAGCCCGAGCGACAACCACGAAGTCTCGGTCGTAAAAAATTTGCTGAAAAAATGCGCCGCCGAACGCCCGGGCTGGTTCACCCGGACAATCAAGGATTGGAAGGGCGTTTCCGAGGAAACCACCACTGGCGTCCATCGCCTCTATCAAATGCTCGAAGCCGGCAAGCTGTTGGTTCCGGCCATCAACGTCAACGATTCGGTCACCAAATCAAAATTCGACAATCTCTATGGTTGCCGCGAATCCCTCGCCGACGGCCTTAAGCGCGCCCTCGGCGTGATGATTGCCGGCAAAACGGCGTGCGTCTGCGGCTACGGCGATGTCGGCAAAGGCTCGTCGCATTCGTTGCGCGGCTTCGGCGCGCGCGTCATCGTCACCGAAATTGACCCCATCAACGCGTTGCAGGCGGCGATGGAAGGTTTCAAAGTGACGACCATCGAGGAGACGCTCGGTGAAGCGGACATTTATGTGACGACCACCGGCAATTGCGACGTCATCACGCTGGAACATATCTTGAAGATGAAAGACCAGGCCATCGTCTGCAACATCGGCCACTTCGACAATGAAATCCAGGTTGACCGGTTGGCCGGCGCCAAAGGCGTCAAAAAAGTGAACATCAAACCGCAGGTTGACCGCTTCGATTTGCCTGGGGACAAGAGCATTTACCTGCTCGCCGAAGGCCGCCTCGTCAACCTCGGTTGCGCCGAAGGCCATCCCAGCTTTGTCATGTCGAACTCATTCACCAACCAGGTCCTCGCACAATTGGATTTGTGGAAGAACAAGGACCATTACAAGGTCGGCGTCTATCGCTTGAGCAAAAAATTGGATGAGGAAGTCGCCCGCCTGCACCTCGAAAAGATTGGCGTGAAACTGACCAAACTCACGAAAAAGCAGGCCGATTACATCGGCGTGCCGGTGGAGGGGCCTTACAAAGCCGATCATTATCGGTACTGATCAAATTCAAAATTGCCAAAGGCGAATGGATTTTCCATTCGCCCTTTTCGTTTCCGGCGACGCTCACAGTTCGCGCAGCGCGGAGGCAATCGGCAGGCGGGCGGCCCGAATCGCCGGAAACGAGCCGCCAATCAGGCCAATGACCGCCGCCCAGGCTATCCCCCGCGCCAGCAATTGCGGCGTCACCCTGAAGGCGAAGGTGATCTGGCCGAAACTTTGGAAGTTCATCGTCGAAGTGTGAAAATTGTTGAAAGCCAGGTAGGCCAACGCGCCACCGATGACGCCACCGGCCACGGCCAGCACCAAGGATTCGAGCAAGACCGAGACGACCACGGCGCCGCCGCCGAAGCCGAGCGCCCGCAACGTGCCGATTTCCCGCGTCCGCGCCGCCACCGCGCTATACATCGTGTTTAATGCTCCGAACACCGCGCCGATGGCCATCAAGAAGGCGATCAGAAAGCCGAGCGTGGTGATCAACCGCGTGAGAGTCTCGGATTGTTGCGCGTAATAATCGGATTGCCGGATGGCTTCCACGTTGACCTGCGGATTGGACGTAAGGAAATCATTGAATTGCTGGAAGGAGGCCGGCGAATTCAAGCGCACGGAAACCGATTGAAAGGAATCGCCACGGTTATAGGCATCCTGCAACACCTTGGCATCAGTCCAAATCTCCGATTCCGCCGCCCCCCCGCCGGCCGAAAACATGCCGACGACCGGCCATTGATACCGGCCCACTTGAATCGCCGAACCGACGTTCAGCCCGGCAAATTCCATCGCCGCGCCGCGGCCCACAATGACCTCGTCTTTCCCCCAATCAAACATCCGGCCCTGGACGATTTTCAGGTTGTCATGCACCAGCAGGGCGGGCGGCTCCACGCCGCGCAACGGTACGTTGGCGTCCGTGCCCGTCGTCCGTTTGGGAAGGTCGATGATCACAAATAACTCCGGGGAGGCGAGCGGCCCTTGGGCGTCATGCGCCACGCCGGGCGCGTCGGCAATGACCCGGGTGTCGGAGACGCCCAATCCACTTACCATTTCGCTGTCAGCGCCACTGCGCATGACAATGGCGCCGTCGGGAAAAGCGGAGAGCAACATGGCCTGCCGAAAGCCCGCGGCGATGGACAGCACGCCGACCAGGACGGTTACGACTCCAGCGATGCCAATAACGGTGGCGGCGGCCGAGCCGCGGCGTTGCGGCAGGCTCAACAGCCCATATTTGGTGATGGAGCCAATTTGTGAAAACCAGTTGATCGGGCCGGCCATGAGTCAGTGTTTGGATTAAAAGTTTGAAGTCACATTCGTCTTAAGGCATCGGCGGTGCGCAGGCGCATCGCCTGGAGCGCGGGAACGGTTCCCGTAACGATTCCCAGCGCGGCACTGATGCCGAATCCAATAAAAAGAGCGCTCGTTGGCAGATAGAACATCGGTAAAAGGCCGGCGAGGTTTTGGGCGAGCGCCGGGGTGATGACGCGCGCCAATGCCAGGCCAAGGGTCCCGCCAATCAGGCTGAGCAGGCACGATTCGGCAAGCACCAGCGCGACAACCTGTCCGTCGGTGAAACCAATGGCCTTGAGCACGCCCAGTTCACCGGTTCGCTCGCGCACCGCCTGCGCCATGGTGTTGCCAGTCACCAGCAAAATGGTGAAAAACACCGCGCTCAAAATCGCCGCGACGATGAAAACAATGTTGCCGATCTGGCTGGCCCAGCCCTGGATGAACGCGCCTTCGGGCTCGGTCTTGGTTTCCGTCGGCGAATTGGCAAACTCCGCATCCACCCGCTTGGCCACCTCCGCCGCTTGCGAGGGGTCTTTGATGCGGATGGTGTACCAGCCCACTTGTCCCTTGCCCCAATCCTGCCGCGATTCGTCGAAATAATCGTACCGGAAAAATAACGGCGTGGTGTCGGTGCCTTTGTCCTTGCCGTCAAAGATGCCGACGATGTTGAACGTCCAGGTACGGCTGCCGTTGGGCAGCGTCCAGATGGTCGATTGCAGTGGTATCTGGTCTCCGATTTTCCAGCCGAACCGGTTGGCCGTGCGCCGGCCGACAATCGCGCCGGTCCGCGTTGTCACCCAGGCGTTCGACTCATCCGCCGGCAGGATGAATTCCGGGTGCATCCGCAGAAACTTCTCCGGTTCGACGGGATTTTGCATGAAAAAATTCTTCGGGTCCTGGTAGATGCCGCCGAACCAGGTCTGGTGCGTGGCGAAATCCACACCCGGAATCCGCTCAATCCGCGCCTCGTAACTGATGGGCAGGAAATTGATGATGGACACCTTCTGGCGGACAATCAACCGGTCGGCGCCGGCCAGCGCCACGCCGCCCACCAATGCCTGTTGGATCGCCGACAGAATCCCAAATAGCATGAACGCCACCACAATGGACAGCACCGTCAGCGCCGTGCGGAGCTTCTTCCGTCGCAAATTGCTCCAAACCAGATGCAGGTGTTTCATTTCAATGGTTCGTCGGCCAATTGGCCTTTGTCCAAATAAATCGTCCGCGCGGCGCGCGCCGCCGCGTGAGGATCGTGCGTAACCATGATGATGGTCTTGCCGTGTTCGCGGTTCAGCGCTTGGAGCAGATCCAGGATTTCGTCGCCGGCCTTGCGGTCGAGATCGCCGGTCGGTTCGTCGCACAGCAGCAGGGTGGGGTCGGTGACGATGCCGCGGGCGATGCCGACGCGCTGCTGCTCGCCGCCCGAGAGCGTGCGCGGATAGTGTTTGGCGCGGTGCGGCAACCCGACCACCGCCAGCGCGGTTTCCACGTGCTGTTTCCGCTCCGCTCCGCCCAGGTGGGTGAGCAGCAGCGGCAATTCCACGTTCCGCTCGGCCGTCAGCACCGGCAGCAAATTGTAGAGTTGGAACACAAACCCAACATGCCGCGCGCGCCAGGCGGCCAAACGCCGGCCGGGCAACTGGTCAATCCGCTCGCCGCCCACAATCACCGCTCCCCGGCTGGGGCGGTCCAGCCCCCCGATCAGGTTCAACAACGTGCTCTTGCCCGAACCGGACGGCCCCATGAGGGCGAGAAATTCACCGGCTTTCACCCGCACGTTGGCGTCCGCCAGCACGTGAATGTCTTCCGCGCCGCGATGAAAGATCTTTTCCACGTTTTCAACGCGCACCAACGCCCCGTCGCCGGATGGATTGTCGCTCATAAATCTTTTTCCTTCACACTCGCGCCGTCCAGCAAATTGTCCGGCGCAGACACGACCACTTTCTCGCCGTCGGAAACGCCCGCGCTCAGTATCGAATTGTCGTTTTCCGTGTCGCTCACGGTGACCGCGCGCTGCTCCACCCGGCCGTCCCTGACGACGAACACCACGTCCTGCCCGTCCCGGTTGAGGACGGCGCTCTTGGGAACAATCACCATGCGGGCCGCCGCCGTTCCGCCGGTGTCGCGAAACGCCACCTTGACCGACATGTCGGGCAGGATGCGCGGGTCCAGTTGGTCAAATCCGACTCGCACTTTGATGGTGGATTTGTCGCGGTCGGCGGTCGGGATGATGGCGATAACCTTGCAGGGAATTTTCCAGTCCGGATAGGCATCCAGTGTGGCATCCACCGCCTGGCCGGGTTGCACGCGGTTGATGTAGTTTTCATTCACGTCTATTTCAATCTCCAGTGATTTCATGTCCACCACAGTGCCGATGCCAGTGCGCATGAAACCGCCGCCCATCATCTCGCCCGGCTGCGCGTCCTTCGTGGTGATGACGCCGTCGAATGGCGCGCGGAGGATCATGTCGTCCATCTGTTGCTGCCATTCAGTCACCGTGCGGTCCGCGACGATCACGTCCAGTTGTTGCTGCGCCAGATGGGCTTGCAACGCCTTGGCATTGGACTCGGCCAAATCCAGGTCGGACTGCGAGGCGATGTGCTCCTTGGCCAGTTCCACCGTGCGTTGATCTTCCAAGTCCGCGTCCTTGAGTTGCGCCTCCGTTTCGGCGAGCGCGGCTTTGGCGGACGCCAATTGGGCCGCGGCCACGTCGAGGCTGGCTTTGACGTTGGAATCATCCAGCCGCGCCAGGACCTGTCCGTTCGTGACTTTCATGCCTTCCTCGATCAGCACCTCCGTGACCTTGCCGGCAACCTTGCAGGAAACCGTCGCTTCCCGCCGCGCGGTGACGTATCCCGAAGCGTTCAAGACCGTCCGGTCGCCCCCGCTGTTGGCGTCGCGCGCCACGGCCGTTTGAACTTCCATGGCGTCGGACCGCGAATGCCACCAGATGACCGCACCCAATATCAGGAGGATGATCGCCGCAACCACGAGCCAGGATCTGGACCGGGGCGCCCGTTCGGGGCGGCGCTCGATTCTCAGGTCGTCGAGGGAAGGCTTGGGTGAACTCATGCCAATTGTCATCA
>CAVWKA010000032.1:0-29446 GCA_963755515.1 uncultured Verrucomicrobiae bacterium
CACAAGGAATTCGGACACTTGTTCAGCGGTTGGTACAAGGCCCTGGTGGTGGACGGGAGCGGGGACGGTTAGGCTGTGGAAATAAATAACATTTACAACTTGTGAGCGGGATATATGATGTAATTCCATTCCCCATGAAAGCGCTCCGGCTTTAAATGGATGCTCGCCATTTGCTCGGGCGTGACTTTTTTTCCTGGCTGGTAGCGGCGGCGGTCCAGCCGGCAGTTGACCTTGAGTCCTTTGGCGGTGGTGGTGCAGGCAATCAAGCCAACCACCGTTTCGTAGTCGCGCAGGGGTTCGCCGCGCCAGTTGGACGAAATAAACGAGAACAGGCGATGCTCGACTTTATTCCATTTACTGGTGCCAGGCGGAAAATGACAGACCGCAATCTCCAAGCCTGTCTGGTTGGCCAATTGCTGCAATTCCCATTTCCAAAGCCGCAGGCGATAGCCATTACTACCCCCGGCATCGGCCGTAATCAGCAGGCGGGTAGTTTGCGGATACAATCGCCGACCTTCGTGGCACCACCAACCACGGATCGAGGCGACGGCAAAGCGGGCCGTATCGTGATCGGTTCCAACATTGACAAAACCCCTGTTCTGGGTCAGGTCGTAGATGCCGTAAGGGTAGGCACGCGGCACCGTCGGATCTGGAAAATCATGATCCTGAACCTTTTCCGCAGATCCTTGGCGACGCCATTGCCGGCCTTTGTTTTCCAAGTTTCCGACCAACTCCTTCTTCTTGGTGTCCACCGAAATCACCGGATGGCCGCGCCGCATGGCCAGTTGTACCTGCCGGTTGATGTGTCGAAACTGAGCGTCGCGGTGCGGATGCTGATCCCCCTCCTCGGTCTTCCGGTTGCTCTGCAGACTGTAATCCATCTGTCGAAGCAATTGCCCCGCCTTTGCGTGGCTAATGCGGTGTCCTCGTCCGGCCAGTTCGTCCGCCAATGTCCGTGTGCTCTTACAGGTCCAACGCAACGGCGATTCCGGATCACCCCGCGTCAACGGTTCCACCAAGGATTCCAGCAGCGTGGGCAATTGGGGATCGTGCTGGACCAGCGAATGCCGTCCGCCGCCCACGTGGCGGATGCACTCCAGCGGCAAGGCGGGCGCATCCAATTCTTGAATGCCTTTCATGATGGTGACACGCGACAATCCGCAGGCACGGCTGACCAAAGACACCCCGCCGTAGCCCAGTTGCGCGGCTTCGGCGGCGGCCAGCATCCGTCGCGATCGTTCATTAAGATGCGGCCAGAGACTCTGCAATTTCCGCCGCACTGCTTGCAGCAATACCATGGAAGAAAGAATAGCATCACTCTACGAAGTTGTAAATGTTATTTATTTCCACTTCCTTATCTCAAGACGGCCTGTGACTACGTGCATTTGAATCCAGTTCGGGCGAAGCTGTTGGCGGCGGGACAACCCCTGCGTTCCTATCGGTGGAGCAGTTATCCGTTGTATTTGGCCTCGCCGGGCAAACGACCCGGCTGGTTGCGAACCGGGCGGTTGTTGGGGGAGCATGGGATTCCGCGTGACAGCAAGGAAGGGCGGCGCGAGTTTGGGCGGCAAATGGAAGAGCGCTGCCACGCGGAGAAGGGGCCTGAACCATACAAACGGTTGCGGCGGGGCTGGTGTTTTGGGGGCCAGGGATTCCGAAAGGAATTGCTGGGGCAAATGGCTGAACGGGTTGGGGAGGGTCATCATGGAGCGAGCGGCAGGAATCGGATGAGGAGAAGGCGGAGCGGATGGGGGGGGAGGAATTGAAGCGCCGCCGGTGGAACGAAAGCAGCTTGTCCGGGCGGCGCAAGAGTGATCCGGAGAAGGTGAAGATCGCCTTGCGGTTGAGGCGGGAAAGCATTATGACGTTGAAATGGATTGCGCAACGATTACAGATGGGAAGCTGGACGAATGTCTCCAACTGCCTGGCAAACAAATTGAAATGAGCCTAAAATTGTCAAAAGTGAGGACTGACCCGAATGGCGCTTAGATAATGCGTAAGTCTCTTGTCTTTAACGGCTTGAGGCGTTGCGTGTCAGGCGTTGTTGCGAATAATATCTGGCGAGATAGAACCTCCATGTCGTGGATGGTCTTACGCAAGCGACGCCCGTTTTGTACGGCCTGTTTCATTTCTTCAAATTGGTCCGCCGACAGGGCCACGGTTACGGTCTTCCGTCCCACTTTGCGCGTCCACTGGTAACCCGTGCGTGGGGGGGTGAGGGTGGCGCGATCCAAGACCGAGCCATCGCTGATATAACCGAGGCGCGCCAGCGTCCGCCGGAGTGCGGCGTACTGCTGGAGCCATTGGGGCGGAACTGCCGGAACAGGCTTCATGACGGCATTTTAACATTGACGTCAAGCCATTGACAAGTATATATACTTGTCATGCCTAGCACTCCATTGTTTCCCGCCTGGCGCGCCCGCTTCGCCAACCTCGGCCGGCACGCCCAACAACTCCGGCAGCACAGCCTCCTGCAACTGGACTTGCTGCTGGCTCCGCTCTTGCCGGCCGGACTGCTCTCCCAGACCGACGAGGGGCCCAACAGCCGCGAACGCGTCTATACGGTGCGTCGCACCCTTTTCGGGTTCTTGTTTCAGGTCCTCAAACCCGCCTGCGCCTGTCGGGAAATCGTCTGTCAAATCCTGGCTTTGCGCGCCCTGGACTGCCCAGCGGATGCTTCCAGGCCGGGCACCAGTGCCTATTGCCAAGCGCGGCTGCGGCTGCCAATGGAGCTGCTCGCGTTTGCGTCGCGCCCTGGCCGCGCGCGCCGAACGTGGCGCCGAACTTTGGAAGGAGTTCTGCGTCAAAGTCATTGATGGCACCGGCGTGAGTATGCCCGATACCGAAAAGAATCAGCGCGCCTATCCCCAGCCCGGAGGCCAGAAGCCGGGGTGCGGATTTCCCCTCCTGAAGCTGGTCGGCGTGTTCAGTTTGGCCACCGGAGCCTTGCTCGACTATGCCAAAGGCAATAAGCACCAACACGAACTGGGCCTGCTCCAGCGATTGCTCGACACCTTCCGGCCAGGGGATTCGTCCTGGCCGATCGCGGCTTCAGCACCTACGCGCTGATGGCGCTGCTCTGGCAACGCCGGGTCCACAGCCTCTTCCGCCTGCATCACGCCCGCCCCGGGGATTTCCGCAAAGGCAAGCGCTTGGGCAAAGACGACCGCCTGCTGGTCTGGCCCAAGCCCGACAACTGGCAGAAACCCCGCTTTATTCCCAAGCGCCTCTGGCAATGCCTGCCGCAAACCCTGGCCGTCCGGATGGTCCGATTCACCTTGGAGATCCCCGGCTACCGGACCCAATCGGTGACCCTCATCACCACGTTGCTGGATCCGAAACTCTACCCGGCCGCAGAACTGGCCCAACTGTATGCGCGTCGCTGGCGCATTGAACTGTGGTTTCGTGATATCAAGACCTCGATGGGGATGGAAACTTTACGCTGCCAAAGTCCAGAGATGATTCATAAGGAACTGGAAATGTTCTTCATTGCCTACAATTTAATCCGTTGTCTCATGGCCGACGCGGCCCAAACTTACAATGTCGAGATCCAGCGCCTCAGCTTCAAAGGCACCGTCGATGCCCTGCGGCAGTTTAGTGCCGCGATCGCACAGGCGCGGTCCCGCAAGAAAAAGAACCAGCTGATTGGCAGGCTCTTGGAACTGATCGCCAGCGATCAAGTCCCGGAGCGACCTGGCCGCCGAGAGCCACGCGCCGTCAAGCGCCGTCCCAAGCCTTACCAGAAGTTAAATCGTCCTCGCCACCTAATGAAAGAAATGCAGCACCGCAGCAAGTATCGCAAAAATCGTGACCTTATCTAAGCGCCATTCGGGTCAGGCCTTAGTTTGGTTTGTTTTCGCCTTTGCAAATTTAGGGAAAAATGGGGGAATGGTGCTCATGCCACGTCAATTGCGAATTGATTATCCGGGAGCGATCCATCACGACGTCAGCGGGTCGGTTCCTAGTATTTCGGTATTTCATGCGATGCGATTGAACTCTGCACGGCAACCACAGCACGCGAGATGCCAATGATATATGGACGTTGGAACCCCTTCTCGACTTCCGCGAGGCTATGGCGGACAAGACGAACGCTTCTCGATGCGAAGCAAAGCTTGCCTGCTTCAAACTCAACATCGCACCAGCTTGCCCCCCTCGTGCTGGCGTCCCGGTCAATCAGGGATATCGTTCCGAAGTTGTTTCACTTCACAATATCCTTCAGCCTTTAGCCTTTCCCTTCGCGTCCTTCTTGGCCCGCCATAGCCTGGCCGACGGCGGCTGCGACCGTTGCGTGAGAACGTGCCTTTTCCCTTTGAAGTTTTGCCTTCTTCGTTGTTGTTAAATTTCCCTTCATCCTTCGTCCTCCATTCGTGTCCATTCGCGGTTAAATCCGGTCTTCGTTTTCTTCGTTTTTTTGTGTCAAGTTTTAGCCTTCACTGTCCGCCACAGCCTCAGCGGCGACGGCGGAAGCCTTCAGCTTTTTTTATCAGCGTTCATCTGCGTTATCTGCGGTAAAACATAAGCTTTTAATCCGTGTCCATCAGTGTTCATCCGTGGTTAAATTCTTTGGCGTCTTTTTGCTTTTGTGCAGTCCGCGTGTTTTGAGTGTTTCGTGGTTCAACTCTGCGTCTTGGCGCCTTTGCGTTAAAAATCCGTGCCCATCCGTGCCCATCCGTGGTTAAAGTCATCTTTGGTTGCGGCTCCGTCGCGCTGTGTCTATCCGTGTCTATTCGGCTCACTATTGACAGTGCTATGCTCATTTCAATTTGTTTGCCAGGCAGTTCGCGGTTATCAATCCGCTGTGTTCTCCGCGGCCTCACCGGTGATGGGCGCACAGGATGCGCCGATGGCTGTGAAAAAAGGGCTTGCAAACCTGTGGACCAGGAAGAAAATCACGAAAATAGCCCATGCCAGTCTTTAATGAAACCAAATGGGAGAAATTTCAGGCTATGAAAAACGTTTGCGCTATTCTATGCACCTTGTACATCGTTTCAGCCTCCAGTCAAGGTCAAACCTGGACGCAAATCAGCACAAACTCTGGTTATTATTGGGACGGCGCCGCCGTATCGGCGGATGGGACAAAATTGGCCGCAACCGTCGGCTACGCTTCCGGGGCGGGCATTTATATTTCGACCAACTCAGGCGCGAGTTGGTCCCAAACCGTGTCATCAGGCGATTGGCTCCACATCGCCTCTTCCGCCGACGGCGCAAAGTTGGCCGCTGTGAATCTCGACGACAGCATCTATACTTCTACTAACGCGGGAACCACGTGGAATCAGGCAAACGTCCCGGCAAACAGGTGGCTGTCCATCGCGTCCTCGGCAGATGGATCGGTATTGTTGGCCGCAGGCGGCTTGATCGGCCAATTTATTATTTCGACAAACTCTGGAGGTGCGTGGTTTTCTCCCACTAACATCACGGGATACGGGATGGCGGTCTCCTGTTCAGCGGACGGAATCCAGATGGCCGTTCAGATGCGGGGAACGGATCAGCAGCCAATATTCGTCGTCTCCACCAACGAAGGATTAACTTGGCAACCTGCCGCGCCGCTTAATTCCCCGGACGACGACGGCCTCATTGGCAGCGGCGATGGAACCAGGTTGTTTGCATGGTCAAGCGATTTCTATGTGTCAACAAATTGGGGCGCGACATGGTCATCAACGAACCAAGGTCCTCTGGGTGGTTTGTTCGCCTGCTCGGCAAATGGTTCGCTGTTGGTGGCGGCAGGTTCGGGATCTCCCGGCGCCTTCCCAATCCTCACCTCCACCAACGGTGGCTTCACGTGGGTATCAAACAATGTGCCCCCGCAAAAGTGGACGGCTCTTGCATGTTCTGCTGACGGAAGTACCTTGGTTGCCGCGGCCGCGCCGGGCGGAATCTGGATGTCAAAAACGCCTCCATCGCCCTGGATTAACCTGTTTCCTGCAAATGGTAATCTCAATTTTTCCTGGATCATCCCTTCAACAAATATGGTCATGGAAGAAAGTCCTGATTTGGCCAATTGGACACTTTTAACCAATTTGCCATCGCTGCATCTATGCAACCTGCAGGAACAACTTGCCCTTCCGCCGGCCGATGGCACCGCCTTTTTCCGCCTCGTTTCTCAGTAGCTGTGGGCCTTGCAATGAACCGGCTGTCCTAAACATTACTTCCTCTCCCCCTCGGGGGAGAGGATTGAGGTGAGGGGGCACGCACGGAAGTAAACCCGAATGCGCATAGTCGTTGCCTCACCAGATAGCGCGTCCGTCCAAACTTCCTCTCCCCATCGGGGGAGAGGATTGAGGTGAGGGGGCGCGCATGGTCAAGTAAACCCGAATGCGCATAGTCGTTGCCTCACCAGATAGCGCGTCCGTTCAAACTTCCTCGCCCGTGTCGCGTCGAAGCGAAGCGAAGACGGACCATCGGGGGAGAGGATTGAGGTGAGGGGGCGCGCACGGAAGTAAACAAGAATGCTCAAAGATGCCTCAGGTTCACGGCCCTGATGCGCGCCCATTCTGGAAGTCGAAGCTCCCCACGAACCCCGTGGCAGCGGACGTGAGTCCGCTCTGACGTTTTCCCTCTCTTCCTCTCGCGCCGCGCTCAACCCGATCGAAAACCATGAAAACTTCGTAAGTGCCATATGCAGAGCATCTTACAAGCATAAAACCCCTGCATTTCAGCTAATTCAGCTTCTTTTAGGGTTTTTGATTTCATCAGCCAAAAAATTGGCCCGACCCAAAAAGTGAGCGCCGAATTCAGGGGCAGGTGGCCGCTTCCGCGTCACGGCTTTTCAACGACGGCGTCCGCTTCAAAAATTCTTTAAAAAAACCCTTGCATCCAAATCGTTGCATGATATTTTAACCGCTCCTCGTCGCCCAAAAGGTACGGGGACAGCATTGTTCGCAGACCGATAACTGGTTTCGCACAGGAACAGGAATGATGGCCTGCTGACTTCTAAGTTGCTGTAAAAAACGTTTGCTTTTATGCCAGTTAAAACATTTAGACCGCTAACGCCGTCCACGCGATACGTCACGATCGCGGACTATAGCGACATTACGAAAACGACGCCCGAGAAATCGCTCGTCGAGATTCGCAAGAAAACCGGAGGCCGCAATGTTTACGGTCGCGTTACCGCGCGCGGTATTGGCGGCGGTCATAAGCAAAAAATCCGCCTGGTGGATTTCAAGCGCAATAAACACGGAGTCGAAGCCACCGTCGCGGCGATTGAATATGATCCGATGCGCTCGGCCCGCCTGGCGCTGTTGCAATATACCGATGGCGAAAAGCGTTATATCATCGCCCCGGTTGGCATTCAGGTTGGCGGCAAAATTTCCAGCGGTCCGTCCGCTGCCCCCGAAATTGGCAATGCGCTTCCCCTCAAGTCCATTCCCGTCGGCATCGCCATTCATAACATCGAATTGACCCCAGGTCGCGGCGGACAAATGGTCCGTTCAGCTGGCGGCGCGGCCACATTGATGTCGCGTGACCAGGGGTACGCGCAAATCCGGTTGCCTTCGGGCGAAATCCGCCGGGTGAATGAAGAGTGTTATGCCACCGTCGGCCAGGTCGGCAACACCGAGCACGAAAATATAGTTTTAGGAAAGGCGGGACGTTCACGGCATCGCGGCATTCGGCCGATTAACCGCGGCGTGTCGCGCAATCCGGTGGACCATCCGAACGGCGGCGGCGCCGGCAAATCAAAATCCGGTGGAGGCTGGCAGCAGTTGACGTCGCCGTGGGGCAAGATTGCCAAGGGCGGCAAGACGCGCCACAAATACAAATATTCAAACCGTTTCATCGTTGTCCGCCGCAACGGATTACCTATCAAAGTCAAATAATTATGGGACGCTCCATCAAAAAAGGCCCGTTCGTTGATTTCCCGCTTCAGGAACAAATCCAGAAGGCGAAGGACGCGAAATCCAAGACGCCGATCAAAACCTGGTCGCGCCGTTCCATGATTACGCCGGATTTCGTCGGTCTCACCTTCAATGTTCACAACGGAAAAATCTTCAATGCGGTCTTCGTCACGGAAAATATGGTCGGTCATCGGCTCGGGGAATTTTCAACCACGCGCGTGTTCAAGAAACACGGCGCTCACACGGCAAAGGCGGAGGCCAAATAATATGGAAGTTTTCGCCATTACCAAAAACATACCGATGTCCGCGCAGAAGATGCGGGAGGTGGTGCGGCAAATCCAGGGGATGCCCGCGCTGGAGGCGCAGGCGGTGCTGGCCGTGGTGCCGCGCAAAGGCGCACGCGCGGTTTCCAAGACGTTGCAATCGGCCATCGCCAACGCCGAGAACAACAACAAGCTGAAGCCGGAAACTTTGCGCATCGTCGAAGCCGTCGCCGGCACGGCCACCAGCATCAAACGTTTCACTCCCAAGGCGCGCGGTTCCGCTGGTCCAATCATCAAACGCCGTTGTCATATTAAAATTACCTTGTCCGACGAATAAACTATGGGCCAAAAAACAAATCCAATCGGTCTCCGCGTCGCCGTCAACAAAGACTGGCGCTCGAAGTGGTATGCCGGAAAAAAAGAATTCGGCCAATTGCTGAACGAAGACCGCGAGATCCGCGAATTGCTGAAGAAGAAACTGGAAACGGCCTCGGTGCCGAGAATTTTGATCGAGCGCGCCACGAACCGCTGCCGCGTGACGATTTTGACGGCGCGTCCGGGAGTCGTTATCGGGCGCAAAGGCGCGGAGATTGACAAGCTCAAGGAAGAATTGAGCCGCAAGACGGGCAAGGAAGTGTATGTTGACATCGTCGAGGTAAAGACCCCCGAATTGGACGCGCAGCTTGTGGCGGAAAACATCGCGCTGCAACTCGAACGCCGCGTTTCATTCCGGCGCGCCATGAAAAAGGCGTTGCAGACGGCAAAGGATTTCGGCGCGGAAGGAATCAAAGTGCGCGCGGCGGGTCGTTTGGGCGGCGCGGAGTTGGCGCGCGTGGAGCAGTATCACTGGGGCCGCGTGCCGTTGCATACGTTGCGCGCTAACATTGATTATGGATTCGCCGAAGCGTTGACGGTCTATGGCAAGCTCGGCATTAAATGCTGGATTTGCCGGGGCGAAAACAAGCCGCAGAAGAAAGACCAGCAGCAGGCTGGGGAAACCGGCGCAGCGGCAAGCTGAATTATTTTATGCCATTACAACCGGCAAGAGTTAAATATCGCAAGATGCACCGTGGCAGCCGCAAAGGCACGGCGCGCCGCGGCAACACCGTCGCCTTCGGTGAATACGGATTGATGGCCTTGGAGCGGTGCTGGATGGACACCAAACAGGTGGAGGCGGCCCGCGTCGCAATCGCGCGCAACATGAAGCGCAAAGGCAAGATGTGGATCCGCATTTTCCCGCAAAAATCGTTCACGAAGAAGCCGCTGGAAACGCGCATGGGCAAGGGTAAGGCGCCGCTGGAATCCTGGGTGGCGGTGATCCGCCCGGCCAACATGCTGTTTGAAGTGGACGGCGTGACGGAAGCCGAAGCGCGGGAATCGCTGCGTTTGGCGGCGACCAAATTGCCCATCAAAACAAAATTTATTTCGCGGCATCACCTGGCCGCAAGTTGAAGCTGATTATGAAATTTTCGGAATTAAAAGACATGACGCTGGTGGAATTGTCGGCCAAGGGCCGTGACATGCGGCATGAAATCTTCAACCTGCGCCGCCTCCAAGCGGGCGCGCAGCTTGAGAAGTCGTCCCGCTTGCGCGATTTGCGCAAGGACGTGGCCCGGATTGAAACCCGAATCTCCGAATTACGAAACAAAACGGCAAAATAATTGAGTATGGCTGAAGAAACAAAAAATGCAGTGGCAGGCTCGCTGGAAACGCGGCCGGCGCGCGGCAAGCGCAAAGAGCGCGTCGGCGAAGTGATCTCGAACAAGATGGCCAAGACAATTGTGGTGCGCGTTGAACGCCGTTTTTCGCACCCGCAATTCAAGAAAATCATCACCGCTTATAAGAAATTTTACGCGCACGATGAAAAGGCCGAGGCGAAAATCGGCGACACCGTCCGCATCGAGGAAACGCGGCCGTTGTCGAAATTGAAGCGCTGGAAGCTCATCGAAGTGGTCGAGCGCGCGGCAGTGGAGGAAACATCGGTGGCGGCCTGATTATTTTATGTTGCAAGTTCGTTCCAGTTTGGATGTCGCGGACAACACGGGCGCAAAAATCGCCTGGGCGATCGGTGTGTTGGGCCGCAACCAGATTTATGCCGGCATCGGCGACGTCATCAAAGTCCATATCAAGGACGCCGCGCCGGACGGCACCGTCAAAAAGGGCGAGGTGCATGACGCGGTGATCGTGCGCACCCGACACATCATCCGCCGCAGCGACGGCTCCTATTTGCGTTTTGACCGCAATGCCTGCGTGATCATTGACAAGGAACTGAACCCGAAAGGCACGCGTATTTTCGGGCCGGTGGCGCGCGAGTTGCGCGAAAAGAAGTTCATGAAAATCATCTCGCTCGCGCCGGAAGTCATCTGAAAATTTTATGAAACGTCACGTCAAGAAAGGCGATGAAGTGCTCGTGCTGGCCGGAAGAGAAAAGGGCAAGCACGGCCGGGTCATCGCCGTGTTTCCAAAGACCCAGCGCCTGATTGTCGAAGGCGTGCAGTTGATCAAGCGCCATACGCGGAAAAGCCAGCAGCATCCCAACGGCGCGATTGTCGAGCGCGAAGGGACCGTTCACCTTTCCAATGTGAAACGGATTGAGCACGAAACACATCAGACCCCGACGACATAAAAATCTGCCACGGCGCAAATCCGTGGCCTGAAAAAATGAAAGCCAGACTTTACGAAAAATATAAAAACGAAGTTGCGCCGGTGCTGAAGGAAAAGCACAAATACCGGAACGTCCATCAGATTCCGAAGATCGAAAAAATCGTCGTGAATATGGGGGTGAGCGCGTCCCTGGAAAAAGGGGCGGTCGAGGACGCGGCCAAGGATTTATCCATGATCACCGGCCGCAAGGCGGCCATCAGCAAATCGCGGCACAGCATCGCGAACTTCAAGTTGCGCGAGTTCCAGCCGATTGGCTGCCGGGTGACCTTGCGCAAAGACGCGATGTATGAATTTTTTGACCGTTTGATTGCCGCGGCGTTGCCGCGCATCCGTGACTTTCGCGGTTTGTCGCCGCGCAAGTTCGACGGCCGGGGCAATTACACTTTCGGCATCGCCGACCAGACGATTTTTCCGGAAATCGAACTGGATAAAATCAAGCGGACGCAGGGGATGGATGTGACGATCGTCACCAGCGCGCCGACGAATGACGAGGCGCTGGATTTGTTAAAATTGATGGGATTCCCGTTCGCGGAAAAATAAGTTAAAGAAAATCAAGATATGGCCAAGAAATCATGGAGAGAGCGCAACAAGCGGAAGGCGGCAACGGTGAAGAAATTCGCCGCGGCGCGCGCTGAACTGAAAGCGAAGCGCGATTACGCCGGCCTGGCGAAACTGCCGCGTGACGCCAGCCCCACGCGGTTGGTGAACCGTTGTGCCATGAGCGGCCGCCGCCATGGTTTCCTTCGCAAATTCGGCGTCTCGCGGCTCACGTTTCGGGAAGCAGCGTTGAATGGATTGATTCCCGGCGTGGTCAAGGCCAGTTGGTAAAATTTTATGAGCGACCCGATTTCAGACATGTTGACACGCATTCGCAACGGCGGACGCGCCTTGTTGCCGGTGGTGGAACTGCCGCATTCGCGCATCAAGGAAAATGTAGCGAACATTTTAAAGACCGAAGGTTACATCAGCGATGTGGCCGTGGAAGGCAACACCATCAAAAAAATCAAGATCCGTTTGAAATACAACGGCAAAAAGAACGTCATCGAAGGCTTGAAACGCGTCAGCAAACCGGGCCTGCGCAAATACGTCGGCTCAACGGAAATTCCGCGCGTGCGCGGCGGCCTTGGTGTCGCCGTCATTTCGACGTCGGAAGGCGTGATGACTGACGTGCAGGCGCGCAAAAAGAATCTCGGCGGAGAATTGCTCTGCTACATCTGGTAAAATTTTATGTCGCGAATTGGAAAACAACCAATTGCCATTCCGCCCAAAGTGAAGGTGGAGGTAAAAGGGCAAAAAATCGTCGTCGAAGGCCCCAAAGGCAAGCTCGATTGGGAGCTGCCCCGCCGCACCAGCCTGAAGGTGGCCGACGGCAAAATCGTAGTCAGCCGCGAGGGCGATGACGCCCAGGCCAAATCGTTGCATGGCACCAGCCGCGCGCTGGTCAATAACATGGTCAAGGGTGTCAGCGAAGGTTTCGTCCAGAAGCTCGAAATTCAAGGCGTCGGCTTTAAGGCCGCCGTCCAGGGGAAGGTCGTAAACCTTGCCCTCGGGTTCTCACATCCCATCAATTACAACATTCCCGACCAGATCAAAGTGACGGTCGAGGAAAATACCAAGCTGACCATTGAAGGGCCGGATAAAAAAGTCGTTGGCCAGGTCGCGTCGGAAATTCGCGGTTTCTATCCGCCGGAGCCATATAAGGGCAAGGGCGTGCGTTATGTGGGCGAACACGTCCAGCGCAAGGAAGGCAAGACGGTCCAATAATTGAATGTCCACGGCCAAATCCGTGGATGCGAAAAATGAGAACTGAAAAAAAACATCAATTGCAGCAACTGCGGCGCTGGCGCATCCGGAAAAAAGTCACCGGCACGAAAGAACGCCCACGCATGGCGGTTTGCTTTAGCGGCGAAAATATCCACGTACAGTTCATTGACGACGAGGCCGGCAAGACGCTGGCGGCGATTTCGACCGTTGGAAAGTCGTCCCCGGTGAAGGAGTTGTCGGCGAATGTGAACGGGGCGAAGGCAATTGGCGCGCTTGCGGCAAAAGGCGCCCTGGACAAGGGCATCAAACAAGTTGTGTTTGACCGCGGCGGCAAATTGTATCACGGCAAGGTGAAGGCGCTGGCGGACGCGGCGCGCGAGGCCGGACTGAAATTTTAACCAGCAACCCAATTATTACTGTGGCTGAAAACGAAAAAATAGAAGGCGAAGAACAACGCGGCCCGCGCCGCCGGCGCAAACCGGGTGGCGAGGTGCCGGAAAATGCCTTTGAAGGCGCGGGAGAAGAGCTCGCGGAAAAGGTCGTCTATATCAACCGCTCGGCAAAAGTCGTCAAAGGCGGTCGCCGGTTCAATTTCTCGGCGCTGGTCGTGGTCGGCGACAAGAAAGGCCGTGTCGGTTATGCCCTTGGCAAAGCCGGTGAAGTGGCGGACGCCATTCGCCGCGGCGGCGAACTGGCGCGGAACCAGATGCTTTCCGTCTCCCTGAAAGACGCGACGATTCCACATGAAGTTTTTTCCGAATACGGAGGGGCGAAGATTTTGCTCCGGCCCGCTTCTCCCGGAACGGGGATTATCGCCGGCAAGACCGTGCGCGCCGTTTTGGAATCTGCGGGCGTGCGCGATATTTTGAGCAAATCGCTCGGGTCAAAAAACGCCGCGAATGTGGTCAAGGCCACGTTGAAGGCGCTGTTGAGCCTGCGCACCCGGGAAGCTATTTACAAGGCCCGCGGTTTGGAGATAAAGAAGATTGAAACGCCGAAGGCGCCGGAAGCGGCGCCGGCGGCTTGACCGGATTTTTATGCGATTACACAACTTGAAACCTCGTCCCGGTGCCCGGCACCGCCGCAAGCGGCTCGGCCAGGGTGAATCCAGTGGTCACGGTAAAACGTCAGGCCGCGGCGGCAAAGGGCAGACCGCGCGTTCGGGAAGCAGCATTCGCATAGGATTCGAAGGCGGCCAGATGCCGCTGATTCGCCGCATTCCCAAGCGCGGTTTCGTTAATGCGCGGTTTACCACCCGCTATGTTGCCGTCAACGTCGGCGACCTGAACAAATTCGATGATGGCGCAAAGGTGGATGAAGTCGCGTTGCGCTCGGTCGGTCTGGCCAATGGACGCGCTGACGGAGTTAAAATCCTTGGCGAAGGCGAGCTATCCAAAAAACTTGCGGTGAGCGCCAGCGCGTTCAGTGCGTCGGCACGGGCGAAAATTGAAGCCAAAGGCGGCACGTGCGAAGTCATCGCGCGCAAGCCGGCCGGACCCGCCAAAGCTTAGGCGGGAAGCATCATGTTCCGTAACATCTTCAACACCTTTGCCAACTGCTTCAAAATTCCGGAGCTGAAGTCGCGCATTTTGTTCACGTTTGGCTTGCTCGCGATTGCGCGCCTTATGTCTTTCATCGTCATCCCCGGCGTGGATGGCGCGAAGCTTTCGGCGTATTTCGCAGAGCATGAGCAGGGGTTCGGCGGGTTGGTGGGCATGTATAACACGTTTGCCGGCGGCGCCTTTGGAAATTGCGGGATTGGCGCACTTGGCATCATGCCTTACATCAGCGCGACGATTATTTTGCAATTGATGTCGGCCGTTGTTCCGCGTCTGAGCAAATTGGCGCGCGAAGAGGGTGGTCGCGCCAAAATCATTCAATATGGCCGCTATCTTACGGTGCTGATTTGCCTGGGGCAGGGGGCCTATTTCGCAAGCAGTTATGCAAATCCCGCAAGGGTTTTCCCGGGTCTCCAGGGCCAATTGGTGCTGCTTGACAACATATATTTCTATTACTTTCTAGCCGTGCTGGTGATGACCACGGGCACGATGTTGTTGATGTGGCTGGGCGAGCAAATCACCGAGCGCGGAGTGGGGAATGGCGTTTCCCTCATCATCACCATTGGCATCGTCGCGCGCATCCCGGTGGCGGCGCAAGGATTTGACGATATGTTTTTTGTCCCCGGGCACCCAAATTCACTGATGGGGACCGGATTGCTGCTGTTGATTCTATCCATCATCGTAATTGGCGGCGTGATTGCTGTGACGCAAGCGCAACGGAAAATTCCCGTGCAATATGCCAGCCGCATGATTGGCCAGAAGATGTATCAAGGGGGAACAAATTACATGCCGTTGCGCGTCAATTATTCCGGCGTGATGCCGATTATTTTCGCCTCATCCATCCTGATGATTCCCCAGCCAATTTTCACTTATTTGACGGAACACACGCAGCAGCCGTTTATCAAAGACAAAGTCCAATGGATGGCGATTCAAATGGGTTACGGTTCGCCGGTCTATCTGGGCATTTATGCTTTGATGGTGATCTTCTTCTCCTATTTTTGGGTGGCCACGCAATTCAACGAGATTCAAATCGCCGATGATTTGAAGAAGAACGGCGGGTACATTCCGGGCGTGCGCCCGGGCCAGCAAACCAGCGAATATTTGCACAAGGCCATGAGCCGCATTACGCTCGCCGGCGCGATTTTTTTGGCCATTATCGCCACCATCCCGATGCTCCTGGGACGGCAATTGCAGATTAACCAGAACGTCGCCAGCTTTTTCGGCGGTACCAGCATATTGATCACCGTCGGCGTTCTGCTCGATACCATGCGGCAGGTCGAATCGCATTTGATGATGCGCCATTACGACGGATTCCTTAAGAAAGGCCGTTTGCGCGGACGGTTCTGATTTTGTGGCCGGAATTAAAATCAAGACCGCGGACGAGCTGAAATTGATGCGCTTGTCATGCGCGGTGGCGGCGGAAGTGTTGGAAGAAATCGGCGCATTCATCCGACCGGGGCTGACGACGTTGCAGGTGGATGAATTCGCGGCGGAACAAATCAAACGGCGTGGCGGCAAGAGCGCGTTTTTGGGTTATCGCAAGTTTCCGCGACATGTCTGCCTGTCGGTCAACGAAGAAGTTGTCCATGGCATGGGCGGCGGACGGGAATTGCGTTTTGGCGACATTATCAGTGTGGATGTGGGCGTCAGTTACAAGGGATTTATCGGGGATAACGCGCGGACGTTCGCGGTTGGCGGTTGCGGGGTGCCGGCCCAGCGGTTGCTGGATGTCACCGAGCAGGCCCTGTATCTGGGGATCGCCGCGGCCAGGCCGGAAAATCACGTGACGGACATTTCGCGAGCGGTTCAGGACTTTGTGGAAGGCAACGGTTTCAGTGTGGTGCGCGAATTTGTGGGTCATGGGGTTGGTCGTGTGATGCACGAAGAGCCGCAGGTGCCGAATTTTGTGGACCGAAAGATGAACGACCGCCTGCGCGCAGGCCTGACCATTGCCATCGAGCCGATGGTGAACGCCGGCCAACCTGGCGTAAAAATCTTAAAAGATGGCTGGACAGTGGTGACGCAAGATGGTTCATTATCTGCTCATTTTGAGCATACTGTGCTGGTGACGGACGGCGAACCGGAGATTTTGACATGGCCGGCGGCGAAGCTTTCAAAGTTGAGGGTCGCGTGATCGAGGTTTTGCCAAACGGCACCTATCGCGCGGAACTGGCCAACGGACACCGATTGACGGCGTTCGTCGCGGGAAGAGCCAGAATAAATTTTGCCGGATTAAAAGCCGGTGACGAAGTGAAATTGCAATTAACGCCTTATGATTTGAGCGTGGGGCGAATTTTAGTGGAAACAAAAATTTAACATGAAAGTCCGAGCATCAGTAAAGAAAATGTGCGAGCACTGCAAAGTGGTGCGCCGCCGGGGCGTTATCCGCGTGATTTGCTCGAATAAACGTCACAAACAACGGCAAGGTTAAGATTTATGGCACGTATCATTGGTGTTGAAGTTCCGCCGAACAAGCGCATTGACATTGCGCTTCGCTACATCTACGGCATCGGCCCCGTCAACTCAAAGGAAATCCTCGAACGCGCGAACATTGATCCGGCGATTCGCGCCAAGGATTTGACCGAGCAACAACTTGCGCAAATCGTCCACGCCATTCAGGAGGGCAAGTACATCATCGAAGGCGATCTGCGCCGCGAAATCGGCATGGACCTCAAGCGACTGCAAGGCATTAAATGCTATCGCGGCATCCGGCACCTGCGCGGATTGCCCGTGCGCGGCCAGCGGACCCAAACCAATGCGCGCACGCGTAAAGGACCGCGCAAGACCGTGGGCGTGCAACGCAATCCAAACGCCAAGACCGGCATCCACTAATAAGAATAATTTGGAAATTGTAAAATATGGCTGACGAACAAAAAAAGAAACCGGCGAAAGAAGAAAAGCCAGAATCGGTTGAGAAAGCTGTAAAGGCCGAAAAGCCCGAAAAGAAGGGCGGGGAGCAGAAGAAGAAGGAGAAAGCGCCTGCCGCCGGCGCTGCTCCGGCGGGCGCCGAAGGCGCCGCTGCCGCTGTCGCCCCCGGCGCCGCTCCTGTTGTCGGCGCCGCGCCAACCGCTGCGGAGCTTTTGGGCGAAGACGCCGCCGCCAAAAAAATCATCAAGGCCAAGCACGCGAAAAATATTGTCACAGGGGTGGCGAATATTTTGGCCACCTTCAATAATACGTTGGTCAGCATTACCGACATGCACGGAAATATCATCGGATGGTCGAGCGCCGGGCGCGTTGGTTTTAAAGGCTCGCGCAAAAGCACCGCTTACGCGGCGCAACAGGTGGCGCAGGATGCCGCGCGCCAGGCAATGGCCCACGGCATGAAAGAGGTCGAAATCCGCGTCAAAGGCCCCGGCTCCGGCCGCGAATCGGCGATTCGCGCACTCCAGGCCATCGGTCTTGAGATTTCTTCGATCAAGGACGTCACGCCCGTTCCGCATAACGGCTGCCGGCCGCGCAAAAAGCGCCGCGTTTAATTCAATCTCAAATCTCATATATAATTTATGGCTCGTTATACAGGTCCCCGCGTTCGTATCAGCCGCCGTTTCGGCATTCCGATTTTTGGCCCGACGAAATATCTTGAGCGCCGCAGTTACGGTCCCGGCGTTCACGGTCCGAAGTCCCGCCGCAAACACACCGACTACGGCCTGGGTCTGATTGAAAAACAAAAGCTTAAGTATTATTATGGTTTGCTCGAGCGCCAGTTTCGTGGCGTTTATGAGAAGGCGTTGAAACGCCGCGGCGTTACCGGCGAACAAATGCTGCAAATTTTGGAGACGCGTCTGGACAATGTGGTTTATCACCTCGGTTTTGCGAACACCCGCGCGGCGGCACGCCAAATGGTGGCCCACGGCCACGTTTTGGTGAATGGCCGCAAAGTCAACATCCCCTCATTCGCTTTGAAGGTGAACAACGTCGTGGAAGTGAAACATAACAACGTGTCGCGCCAGCTCGCGACCAAAAACCTGGAGATGGCGACAAGCCGTTCGGTGCCCGACTGGATGCTTCTGAACAAGGAAGAATTCAAGGGCACGGTGATGCGCATCCCCGCGCGCGACGAAATCCAGCCCATTGCCAACGAACAGGCGGTGGTCGAATTTTATTCCCGCTAACAGTCAACAATGAACAATTATACGGGCGCTTTCGATTGCGGGAATAAATTGAATTGAAAGCGCCAGATTAAAATTGTGAAAGGAAAAATATGCCAGTTCGATTAGGACGTTTTGAAATGCCGAAACGCTTGCAGAAAGACGACGCAAGTGCCACGCCAACCTACGCAAAATTCGTCGCCGACCCGTTTGAAACCGGCTACGGCCATACGATTGGAAACTCCCTTCGCCGGGTGCTCCTTTCGTCGCTCGAAGGCGCGGCCATCACCTCGATCAAAGTGGATGGAGCGATGCACGAATTTACCACGATTGACGGCGTGGTCGAAGATGTGACGGACATTGTTTTGAATTTAAAAAAGATCAAATTCAAGGCGCACACCCGCGACGAGCAGGTTCTCCTGCTGTCCGTCAACAAGGAGGGGCCGGTCACCGCCGCCGACATCCAGCTGAACCAGAATGTAGAACTGGTCAACACCGACCAGCATATCTGCACGCTCGACAAGAAAAAGAAGTTCGAGATGGAATTGACCATTAAAATCGGCCGCGGCTTTTGTCCAGGCGATGAGAACAAGAAGCCCGGCCAGGCCATCGGCGTCATCGCCATTGATTCAATATTCTCTCCGGTGACCCGCGTGCGTTACGCCGTGGAAGCCGCGCGCGTGGGCAACCGCACCGATTACGACAAGTTGATCCTGGAAATCTGGACTGATGGCCGGATCACGCCCGACGACGCGCTCACGCAGGCGTCGGTGGTTTTGCAGAAGCATCTGGACGTCTTTGCGCTTTACGACAAGAACGCGGTTGAGTTCGAGGAGGCTGCTGACAAGCAGGACGAGGAAAAGACGAAGATGAAGAAGTTGCTCAACATGAGCGTCAACGAGATCGAGTTGAGCGTCCGCGCGGCCAATTGCCTGAACAACGCGAACATTACGACGGTGGGCCAGTTGGCGATGAAAACGGAGCAGGAAATGCTCAAATATCGCAATTTCGGAAAGAAATCGTTGAACGAAATCAAAGACAAGCTCCAGGCGCTGGGCCTCTCGCTCGGAATGAATTTCGAGCCAGGCCTGCTGGAAGCGCCGAAGGAAGAACCCAAGACGGAATAATTTATGCGACATCTGAAACGCACGGCCAAACTAGGCCGCACTTCCGAACATCGCAACGCGATGCTCGCCAATCTCGTTTGCAGCCTTATCAAGCACAAGCGGGTGACCACCACCGTGGCGAAGGCCAAGGCTGCACGCGTGGTTGCCGAGAAAATGGTGACGCTGGGCAAGAAAGGCTCCATCCACCATCGCCGGCTGGCCGTTGCGCGTCTGCACCAGGAAGACGCGGCCAAAGTCCTGTTCAAGGAAATCGCCCCGGCCTTCAAGGACCGTAACGGCGGCTATACGCGCATCGTCAAGATGAATCAGCGCATTGGCGATTCCGCTCAAAGGGCGATTTTGGAATGGGTTGATTTTATTTCGGAAACTCCCGCAGCGCCCGAGGAGGCGCCAGATGCCGCCGCTGAAACCAGGCCGGAAGAAAAGAAAACTTGAAATGGAATTTAAAATCACAGCCCGCTCATTTGAGCGGGCTTTTTAATTGTTCGGCTGAAAAGAGGGAGACGCGACGGGGATCAGGAGAGGGGAGATGCCGATGGCCGGGACATTTTTCTCGGCCCGGTTCGGCATCGTGGAGGATCGGTTCGGCGTTTTCTGGAGGGTTCTGGTCACGCCACACGAAAATCACCGAAGCGTGTAATATGTTCCATCACGACTTTTAAAATATATCATCAATTGTTGGTTGCAGTCCAGCGTGGCGTCGGATAAAGTCGGAGCGAGATTTCACCCATACCGACCCTTTAATTGATGAAAAAAATAATCATTGGCATCCTTTCGCTGATGGGATTGGCCGGCCCGTCCTCCTTTGGCCAAAACGTCGAGGTTTATGTCACTGCCCGAGACACGGGACAACGTCTGGCGCCGGCAGGCGAGGAGGAACTGTCCAACAGTCCGCCCATCACGGAAAAGCAGGAATACATCTTCGTGGATCCCTCGAAAACGTTTCAAACCATTGTCGGCATCGGCGGCGCCCTGACCGATGCGTCGGCGGAAACGTATTACAAACTGCCGCCGGACAAGCAGCAGGAAATCCTTACCGCCTATTTCGATCCCAAAAACGGCATTGGATACACTCTCGGGCGCACCTCCATCCATAGTTGCGATTTTTCGAGCGAGAGCTATACGTATGTGACGAACGGGGATGTGAACCTGTCAAGCTTCAGCATATCGCATGACCTTCGGTATCGCATTCCGTTCATTAAGGCGGCGCTGGCTGTGGCGGGCAAAAACAATTTCACCCTGTTTGCCAGCCCGTGGAGTCCGCCCGCGTGGATGAAGGACAATGATGACATGCTCCACGGCGGAAGGCTCTTGCCGCAATATGACGAATCTTGGGCGCGTTATTTCTGCAAATTCATCCAGGCTTACCAGGAACAAGGCGTACCTATCTGGGGCGTGACCGTGCAAAACGAGCCAATGGCCATTCAGCCGTGGGAATCCTGCAATTTCACTGCTGCGGAGGAGCGCGATTTTGTGAAAAATTACCTGGGTCCGGCGATGCGAAAAGCCGGATTGAAGCGCCAAAAGATCATTATCTGGGACCACAACCGCAGCCTGATGTATGAATACGCTTCTACAATCCTGGACGACCCGGCGGCGGCGAAATATGTCTGGGGGGTAGGCTACCATTGGTATGTGAGCGACGATTTTGAGAACGTCAAACGCGTCAAGGAAGCATACCCCGCGACGCATCTGTTGTTCACAGAAGGGTGCATCGGACCGTTCAACGTCACCAACATCATGGACTGGACAGACGGGGAAACCTATGGCCGTTCGATGGTCAATGATTTTAACAATGGGGCGGAAGGCTGGACGGATTGGAACGTCTTGCTGGATGAAAAGGGCGGGCCGAACCACGTCGGGAATTATTGTTTTGCGCCCATCCATGCGGACACCCGGACCGGGCAATTGACCTACATGAATTCCTATTATTACATTGGCCAGTTTTCAAAATTCATCCGTCCAGGGGCAAAGCGAATCATCAGTTCATCCTCGATTGACCGTTTGCAGACGACCGCTTTTCTGAATCCGGACGGCAAGATTGCGGTGGTGGTTCTGAACCTGTCCGACAAGGCGCAACCCTTCAATTTGTGGATTAAAGGCAAAATGGCGAATAATGCCAGCCCAGCTCATTCCATTATGACGTTTGTTTGCCGGGAGTGAATTACCCGCAAATAAAAATGGTGTCCTTAACGGGTGCCATCGTTCGTCGCATCATTGAAAGTGTGGCTTCATGCTGCTATTTGTCGGAACCGACTGGCTAAGAATCCAGTCAATGCAAGGACCTCCTTCCCCGGAAAAACGAACGGTCAGCAGAAGCGTCATAAATTCTTCGCAAAAGAGGCGATGACGGCCAGCATAATGCCAATTACGACCACGACCATGAACGCCGCCCCAAAATGTCCCGATATCAATGCGGCTCCGAAATAACCGACGGCGAACTGGAAAGCCAGGAGCAACCCAATCTCCAGAATACTCCAACTTTCAAGATGCGCTATCTTGTAAATCAATGCCACGATGATGAGCGGAACGATCATCGCCCGCAGTCCCATGCCGCGGTACATCGCAGGAATGAATAGAACTATCAACCAGACTCCAACTGCCTCAATGAGCGACGCCAGCCCGCTGACGGTGGCTTCCTTGCCAATACTGAGCAACTCCATATCACTCTCAATCACGTCGCCGTAAATTTTCAATAACACGACCGCCACGCTGAGGGTTGAAAAAGCAACTGCCCAAAATGCTGCGAGTTCGATGGCTGCGTGCATATCGCTGATTGCTCCAAACCCTGCGTCCCGGTGCGAGAGAAGGCAAGCTGGAAATTCAACGGAAATGGATTTGAACGAATGGGGGATTTGGGACGCATCGCGAGTGTAAAGAATTAAGCCACTGCGAGTAAAAAATAGATTTCGGCACCTCCACGAGTTATTCTCTTGCCAATGATTCCAAGCTTTGAAAAGGCGCCGATTGATCGCGCGCGGAAACGACCGGCGCCCTTGCCGGAATTGCTCGCGCCAGCCGGGGATTGGGATTGCGCCCGAGCCGCCGTCGAGAATGGCGCGGATGCGATTTATTTCGGCCTCGAAAAATTCAATGCGCGGATGCGCGCGAACAATTTTACCCTGGCCGATTTGCCGAAACTGATGGAGTTTCTGCATCGTCGCGGCGTGCGCGGCTACGTGACGTTCAATACGCTCGTATTTGAGAATGAAATGGCCGAAGCAAGAAACTATCTTCGTTCCATCATTGTCAGTGGTGCGGATGCGGCCATCGTCCAGGACGTGGGCATCTGCCGTTTAATCCGGGCGCTGTCGCCGGATTTTCCGATCCATGCCTCGACGCAGATGACAATCACGAGTGCAGACGGCGTGGACTTTGCTCGTGAGTTGGGCTGCAGCCTGGTGGTGCTGGCGCGCGAATGTGCCATTAAGGAAATTGAAAAAATCCAGGCCCTCATTACGCCCCGGCTGCCGCTGGAGGTCTTTGTCCACGGAGCTCTTTGTGTCGCCTATTCCGGCCAATGCCTGACGAGTGAAGCGCTTGGCGGTCGGTCGGCAAATCGCGGCGAGTGCGCCCAAGCCTGCCGCCTGCCTTACCAGTTAATTTCCGACGGCAAGCCTGTTCCGCTCGGGGACCGGAAGTATCTATTAAGCCCGCAGGATTTAAGTGGAATGGATGTATTGCCGGATTTGATTCGCGCGGGCGTGGCATCATTGAAAATCGAAGGCCGCCTCAAGACGCCGGAATATGTCGCCAGCATTACTCGTCTTTACCGGAAAGCCCTGGAAAGTGAGACGGAGGAAGGGAGAAGTGAGAAGGTAAAAGTTGAAGCCGACACTCGCTATGAAATGGAGATGGCTTTTTCGCGCGGGCTTTATACCGGATGGTTTCGCGGCGTCAATAATCAGGCATTAGTGCATGGCCGCTTCGGAAAAAAACGCGGCGTTTTCCTTGGCGAAGTTGCGAAGGTCCAGCGCCAGCGCGTTTCGATCCGTCTGAAAGCGCCGCTCAAACCCGGCGATGGCGTGGTTTTCGACGCCGGTAACCCCGAGTCCGGCGAGGAGGGGGGGCGAATTTACCAAATGACGACGCGGGATGACGAGGTTTGGCTGAGTTTTGGCCGCGGAGACATTGATTTTAATCGCGTTCATGTCGGCGACAAACTTTGGAAGACCAACGACCCCGAACTGGACCGGCGGTTGCGCCAGAGCTTTGCCGGTGATAAGCCAAAATTTCAACAACCGGTCCGGATGGAAGTTCACGGCCACGCCGGAAAGCCGCTGACCCTGATTACGCGGGATGAACTGGGACACGTCGCCCGCGCTGATTCAACCATGCCACTGCTGTTGGCCAAATCAGAGCCGCTGACGACAGTGCGGTTGCGCGAGCAATTGGGGAGGCTGGGCGGCACACCGTTCAGATTGGATGAATTGGAAAATCGTCTCGAAGGGGCGGTGCTTCTGCCCGTCAGCGAATTAAACCGGCTGCGCCGCGAGGCGGTCGCTGAATTAGAAAAACAACGTGCAAAACCGAGGAGATGGAGATTGAATCAGGATGCCAATGATAAAGGCAATTTTAACTCGCCGCCCGCGGACCCTCACGGCACCCCAAGCCTCTCTCTTCCCATCAGAATGGGAGCGGAGAGAAAACAGCGGGCGGACGCCAACGGTTCAACGGCTGAGATTTTGGTTCTCGTGCGCAATCTGGCGCAGCTCGAAACGGCGATGCGTTGCGGCATCGCCACCATTTATTGTGAATTTGAGGACCCAAAAAAATATCGCGACGCGGTGACCCTGGTGCGTGCCGCCGACGGAGGGCCCGAGATCTTTTTGGCGCCGCCCCGCATCTTCAAGGAGGGCGAGGATTGGATTCTTAAACTGGTCCGCTCCTGCGATGCCGACGGTTATCTCATTCGCAATTACGATCACCTGAAATTTTTTGCCGACTGCCGCAAGCGCGGCGATTATTCGCTCAACGTGGCCAACTTGCTGGCAGCCGATTATTTCAAGAATAAATTCGGCCTTGAGCGTGTCGCCGTCTCCTATGATTTGAACCTGCAGCAACTGGAGGCACTCCTCCAAGCCGCGCCTCCCGAGTGGTTTGAGGTGACGATTCACCAGCACATGCCGATGTTTCACATGGAGCATTGCGTTTTCTGCGCCTTTCTTTCCGACGGAACCGACTTTACGAATTGCGGCCGGCCTTGCGATTATCATGATGTGAAGCTGCGCGACCGCGCCGGCGCGGAGCATGTCCTGAAGGCGGATGCCGGCTGCCGCAATACCGTGTTCAATTCTCAAACCCAGACCGGCGCGGAATTTGTCGGGCGAATGATTGAATTGGGCGCGCGCCGGTTCCGTCTGGAATTTCTGAATGAAACGCCGGAACAGATGACACAAACTATTTCGAAATATCAAGGGCTCTTGCGCGAGGAAATCTCCGGCGCGGAATTGTGGAAGCAATTAAAGCTACGCAATCAACTGGGCGTGACGCGTGGGCAGATGGGGAAAACATGAATCGACGTAGCCGCCAATGATGAGAAACTCCAAAATCGCAATAATAGTTGTGGCGTTGATTCTTGAGTTTTTCTGGCTTTCGAAATTTTGCAATCCGTGGCCGCATGGCGAGGCGTGGGACGTGAGCTATCGTCGGCCCGAAAGGGTGGCTGCTTTCTTCGCCAACATCAAGCATCAGACGCCTGCCACGGAAGCAAATTGGCAACGAGAAATGCGATTGTTGCACAAACGTGAGCGCTGGAATATTTATTTAGTGTTGGGTTTGCTGGTTGGCGTTAACGGAGTATTGATTTATTACTTTTGGAGGTATGACCGTTGGACGGCCGGCCCGGAATGAACGGGCCTATGGATTTATTTTGTTTCGATTCTACACACATGCCGCACCGACGGTGCCATGTGTCACGAGGTCGCGGCCATATTCCGCGGTGAGTGGCTTTTGAATTGCCCTTTCAGGGCAAAGAGAAATCTTAACGTTCGAACCGGGGGACGTCGACCATGGGCTGCGAAGGTTCACACCGTTGGGCTGTTGATCTCACCCGGGAAATTCTGCTGCCGCAACGCTTCGAACAGCACCAGGGCGACGCAGTTCGAGAGGTTCAGGGAGCGTGATTTCGGATTGAACATGGGGATGCGCAACCAGTGTTCGCGATTTTGTTCCAATAATGCTTTCGGCAATCCCGCCGTTTCGCGGCCAAACACCAGAAAATCGCCCGGCAGAAACCTGGCCTCGCTGTAAATTAGCGGCCCGCCGGATTCGATGAACCAAAGCCGCCGGTTTGACGGCGCTTGTTCCATGAACGCCGTCCAGTTTTTCCACCGATGCCATTCGACGTGCTGCCAATAATCCATCCCGGCGCGCTTCAATTGCGCATCGTCCAACTTGAAACCGAACGGTTCAACCAGATGGAGCATGGATTTGGTCGCGGCACATAGTCGCGCCACGTTGCCTGTATTTGGCGGGATTTCCGGTTCAACGAGAACGACGTTCATAGAAGACCTTCCATAACACCAACCCGTGCGCGGGGGCGGTCATCCCAGCCACACGCCGGTCCTTTTTGGCAAGCATGGATTTGACGTGTTCCGGAGGAAACTTGTTGAGTCCGGCCTGGGTGATGGTTCCAACGATACCGCGGCACATTTTGTAGAGAAACCCATCTCCTTCAATGGTGAACGTGAGCAACGGCCCGGACCTTTTTAAATCGCAGCGCGTTAGCATTCGCATGGTGGATTCCTTTTGGTAGCCCGAATTGGCGGCGAACGATCGGAAGTCGTGCTTGCCGATGAATAATTTCGCAGCCGCGCGCATCACCCGAAGATTGAGCTTGCGGGGAACGTGCCAGGCGAAGCGGCGAAGCAGGGGATTCATCGCCGGATGGTTCCAGACGTAATACCGATATTCCTTGCCGCTGGCGTTGAAGCGGGCGTGAAAAGTCCCTGACGCCATCGCCGCCGACAAGACGCGCACGTCTTCGGGAAGCCAGGCATTCAGAGCCAGCGCGAGTTTACGAATCGGCATTTTGAACTCGCCGCGCGGAATCTCAAAATGGGCGGCCATCCCGAGCGCATGAACGCCGGTGTCCGTGCGGCTGGAACTGTGCAGCCGTGGCGCGCGTGGAAATATTTTCGCAAGTGCTTCCTCGACGATTTGCTGAACGCCGGTGCCGGTTTTCTGCGCCTGCCAACCCTCGTAGTTGGTGCCGTCATAGGCGACGACGAGTTTGATTTTGATGGCGCTGGTCATTTGCCACCGTCCAGATAACTTTGCAGCAAAATTGCCGCGGCCAATTTGTCCACTTTTTCCTTTCGCTTTTCGCGACGGACGTTTCCCTGGATAAGGATTCTATCTGCCTGCGACGTCGTGAGCCGTTCGTCCCAAAGTTTAATCGGGACGGTGATGGCGGTCCTTAATGCGGTGGCGAAGGCCTGCACCTTTTGCGCGGCGGGACCATAGCTGCCGTCCATATTGCGCGGCAAGCCGAGCAGGACAACATCCACTTCCTTTTCGGCGAGAATTTCTTTTAATCGGACTAAAAAATCCGCGAAAGGCTCGGCGGGAATGAATTCGAGCGGTTGGGCGATGGTTTTGGTTTCGTCGCTGACCGCCACGCCAATCCGTTTGCTTCCGAAATCAAGGGCAAGGATTCTCATTCGCGCCATTTTGATGGAGAATCGAAAAAATTTCAATGCTGGGCCTTTTGTGGCTGCCCGGTTCACGCAGGTTTCGGGATGCGTTGGCCAGCCAAACCTCAAATTAGCGCTTCGCCGACGCTGGATTCTAAACTATTTTCCTCGCGTGCATCTGGCCCATTTACGCCTGCGGGATTTTCGCAATTACCCCCGGCTGGACGCGGATTTCGCGCCCGGTTTTCATCTGCTCTTGGGCGACAATGCCCAAGGCAAGACGAATGTTCTGGAAGCCATTTATCTCATGGCCACGTTGCGCTCTTTCCGTGGCGTTGGCAGCGCGCAAATGCTCCGGCATGGACGTTCCGGCTATTTTGTCGGGGGAAAAGTCGTCGGCGCCGGCGAGCATGAAATCAAAATTTTCTGGTCCGCGCGCGAACGGAATCTTTCGCTCGATCACCAGCCGGTAAAGAAACTCCTGGATTATTTCGGGGTGCTGCGCGCCGTCGTCTTTTGCACCGAGGATTTGCAACTGGTCAAAGGGGCGGCGCGATCGCGGCGGCGTTTTCTGGATTTGCTGCTCGCGCAGACCAGCCCGGTTTATTTGCCATTGCTCCAGCGTTATTTGCGCGCCGTTCGCGCCCGAAACGCCCTGCTCAAAGCCCATTCTGCGGACGAAGCGACGCTCGACAGCTTTTCCAGGGAACTGGTTAATCTCGGCGGCCAAATCATCCATCTGCGCCGCGAGTTGATCCCGAAGTTTTCACCACTGGCGCGGCTGGCGTATCGCCGCATTTCGAATGACGCGGAAGATTTGCGGATTGAATACCGGCCCGCGGTCGAAGGCGATTTCGCCGTCGAATTGGCCCGGTCGCGCGCGCGGGAAAGGACCTTCCGCGCCACGCTGATTGGCCCGCATCGCGACGATTTGCAATTGTTGCTCAACGAAAAATCGGCGGCGCAATTCGGCAGCGAAGGACAAAAACGCACCCTTGCCATTGCCCTCAAAATGGCGCAGGCGGAATTTCTCGGAGGCGTCCATGGCAGCGCGCCCGTGCTTTTGATTGACGACGTGATGGGCGAGCTTGATCTCAAGCGCCGCAGCGGGTTTCTGCCGTTGCTTCAGCACGCGCGCAAAACCAGCGGCCAGGTTTTTATGACCGCCACGGAGGAAAATTGGCCGCAGGAACTCGGCGGGGATTTGCAGCGGTGGGAAGTGAAGGCGGGAGGTCTGGCCGGGCGGAAACCGTGATGTTTGGAAGGATTGGATTTCTTTGTGTTCTTTGCGTTCGTTCCGGCTAAACTTTTCCCATGCGAATTTTGTCAGGCATTCAGCCTTCGGGCGCGTTGCATCTCGGAAATTACTTCGGGATGATGCGCCCCGCCATCGAGCTTCAAGACAAGGGCGAGGCGTTTTATTTCATCGCTGATTACCATTCCATGACCTCGCTCTTCAACGCAAACGAACGGCGCATGAACACGATGGACGTGGCGCTGGATTTTCTGGCGTGCGGTTTGGACCCAAAGAAGTCGGTATTCTTCAAGCAATCGGACGTCCCGGAAGTGACCGAGCTGGCGTGGTTGCTGACTACATTGACGCCAATGGCGATGCTGGAAAATTGCCACAGTTACAAAGATAAATTGGCGCACGGAATCACGCCGAATCACGGGATTTTCGCTTACCCGGTGTTGATGGCCGCCGATATTTTGATTTATGACTCCAATATCGTTCCCGTCGGCAAGGACCAGAAACAACACGTCGAAATCACACGCAATATCGCAATTAAATTCAACAACACTTACGGCGACACATTCGTCGTCCCCAGGGAGCAGATTCGCGAAAGCACAGCGGTTGTGCCTGGCACGGACGGCGATAAAATGTCGAAAAGCTACGGCAACACGATTGAAATTTTCGGCGACGAGAAATCGCTGCGGAAAAAAATCATGGGCATCGTGATGGACTCGCGCGCGCCGCAGGAGCCGAAACCGGACGCCGACAAAAACCTGGCGATCCAACTCTTGAAGCTGGTCGCGCCGGAGAATGTCGGCAAGGAATTTGAAAACAAACTCCGCGCTGGCGGACTGGGCTACGGCGATTTGAAGAAGGCGCTGTTCGAGAATTATTGGAGTTATTTTGCCGACGCGCGGAAAAAACGCGCCGAGTTGGCGGCCAACCGTGATTATGTTCACCAGGTCCTCGCCGATGGCGCAGCGAAGGCGCGGGAGCTGGCGGATGAGGTTTTGAAGCGGGCGCGGAAAAATTGCGGGCTGGAGTAATTTTTAAAGCAAAGGCGCGTAAAGGGTAAAGGGGTAAAGGAGGGGTCAACCCAGAATGGCGCTTAGTTAGCATACAAAACTTTGGTACGCAATGACATGCGATAACGTTGCCTTTAGCGCCGTAGGCGCGACATATATATGTAAACCACTGAGAGTTCCAAGCTCCGTAGGAGCGGCATATTCCGATTCACAAGCCGCTGTATTTGAGCAAGTCTGCCGTGTTTCATTC
>CAVWKA010000033.1:0-19337 GCA_963755515.1 uncultured Verrucomicrobiae bacterium
CCTTTAAGTGCCCGCCTCGTGCTGGTGTCCCGGTCAACCAGGGATATTGTTCGGAAGCTGTTTCACTTCACAATATCCGGTTCGCTTTCGGTGAGGGATGCGACGATTCCAGCTATGTTGAATCAGGATTGAGGCCGAGGTTGTTTCTGTCAAATGTATTGGGGGACTTTGACGACACGAGGCGAAGTTGAGCAAAGCGCCGTTTTCGCATTCCGCATATTTCGCCGTTATGATTTTCGGCCTCTGAATCCCATCCGCGGTTAATGTTTTTTTTGGGCCTTTTGCGCATTTTTGCGGCTGAAGATTTTCGGTCAAAGATCCGTGCCTGTCCGTGCCTTTGCCTGTCAAATTCGCGTCCCTTCGCGCCAATTCGCGTCAAAGATTTTTCGGCTTTGTGTTCTCTGCGCTCTCCTTGGCCTCCGTGGCGAAGGTGGCTGCGGTTGTTTTTTTGTTTTTCGTGTATTTGGCGTATTTCGCGGTTTGTCTCCTCCGCTCCCAGCTTGCTTTATTTGCGTCCATCAGCGGTATCTGCGGTAAAAAAACCCCTGTCAGTTTCCGCTTTCCGTCTTTGTGTTTGTTTCGCGTGTTTCGCATTATGATTTTCGGTCTTTAAATCCCATCTGCGTTCATCTGCGGTTAATCCCAATTTTTTCCCTCAAAAATCACGTTCCTGGGCAACATGACCCGTTCCCGCTTCCGTGCTTAAATCGCCTCATGCGAAATTTGCAATCGCCAGACTCGATGAATCGTCTCCCGGTTAACTCCCCTCGTCGTTCGTCCCGCTCCTTTTTCCTTTTTTTGTCAAATTCGCGTCAGTTCGCGCAAATTCGCGTAAAATTTACTGTCAAATTTACTCTCATTTTCCCCTTGTTTTATTCAGGTTTACTCATGTTTACTCACTTAAAACGCAATCGGTTCGTTCAACTTTCCGCATTGCGAACAGCGCGAGCGGTCCACGTCCGGGTCGTCGGTATAAACGTAACCGCAGTTTTTGCAACGGAAGACACGGTCCTGGCTGTGAGTCGGACCGAAACGGCGGCGGCGCAGTTCGGACAAGGCCCAAAGCGCCAGCAATCCGCTCAGGGTCAGCGTCACATAAATCGTGATGAGCGAAGGAACGTTCATTGTAAAATGGCCGCCGAATTCGTGGACGGCAGGGGAATCGTCCGCCAGTTGAAGATCAGTTCACCCAGGGTTGAACCTGGCGCGGGCGCGAAATGCAACCCGCTCGCAATATCGAGCGCCCGCTGGTCGGCGGCGTCCAACCCGCTGCCGCGCACCAGCACGCCCGAGACAACGTCACCTTCCGGGTCCACGAGCGCCTGCACGATGGTCGCTTGCAGCACGTCATCATCCGGCCAGGACGGCAATTCCGGCGGCGCCATCCAGCCTCTTTCTGCCAGCCCGCTGCCGGGGCGCAAGGAGGAAGTCTGCGCGAATACGGGTTGAAACGACTGGTCCGGCACGTTGAACTTTGGCGGTGGTTTGAAAACATCACGGGGAAGCGCGGCCGCCGGATTGGCAGGCGCATGGTCGGGGATCCAGGTGCTCCCGCTTCCAACCAGCCGGATGGCCATTTCCTCCTCCGGAAGCGGCAACCAGGATGGCGCCGGATTCGTAATTCGCAGCGGAGGCGTTTCCGCATCCGTATGCGGCAGGGCAAAAAGAGTCGGGTCGGTCAGGGCGAAAAAATCGCTTTTATGGCCAATTCCATTCATTCCATCGGCCAAGTGAAGCTGCGGAACCTTTTTGACGGGACGCGGAACAATCGGCTTTCGGTCGCCGAAAATAAAAATCAGGGCGACGTGCGCGACAAAAACGAGGAAGATCACCCGTAGCAAACGGGGGCGCGACCATATCCCGGTTCCGGCGTCGGTTGATGGACCGCATCCGGTGGCGTGGCGGAGGCGTTCATGGCTGGCCGGATGCATCCGGCGGCGGCAGGGTGGCCGGGGGCGCGGGCTTCGAATTCCCGCCGCGCGGGCGAGCAGGGTCAAATGCACCAGTTGTTCGTAGGTAACCGGGGTTACTCTGGCGTCAATGACGAGGGTGAGCGAAGGGCCGGCCCGCCTCGCGGCGTTGGCGAGGCTCAACTTCAACTGGGCTTCGCCGACCATCTGGTTCGCAATTCAAACCTCCCGGCCGAATCAATCGCCACGGCCACGGTCGGCTTGTCCGTGCCGGGCGGGTCGCCAGCGACCGGCAGTTGCAGCGGGATGCCCGGTGTGGGCATTAGAGCGGCAAAAAGAAGGAACATGGCGAACAGGAAAAAAACCGCCGCGAAAGGCGCCACCTCAAACGGGCTGCGGAGCAGACGCGTGTTGCGCGGGAATTTCATGAGGTCTCTTTCTCCGTGACGATGTTGACGATTTCCGCCGCCGCGCGCTCCATGTCGAGGACGATTTTGTTGACGCGGCTGATGAGATAATTGTAACCGGCATGGGCCGGAATCGCGACGGCAATGCCCGTTGCCGCGCAGATGAGCGCCTCCCACATTCCGCCGGCCAGGCTGCTAAAATGCGCATACAGGCCGTCCGCCTGCAATTGCGTGAAAATCTGGATGAATCCGATCACCGTGCCGAGCAAACCCAACAGCGGCGCGATTTGCGCGATGGTCGCGAGCAAATTCAACCGCTCTTCAAGCAGCGGCACTTCGTGAGGCCGGCCTCCTCAACGGCCTCGCGAACACGCTCGCGCCCCTTGTCACGATTAAGGATGGCTGTTTTCACCAGGCGCGCCACCGGTCCCGGCGTTGCATCACATATCGAAATCGCCTCAACCACATTGTCGCGCTTGAGCACATTGCGCACTCCGTTGAGAAACTCAATGGAATTGATTTGCGCGCGATGGCAATGCAGCGCGCGCTCGACGAATACAACAATGGCAATGGCCGCGGCGATTAAAATCAGCCAGATCACCGGCCCGCCGCTGGCAAGAAGCGTTGGCATGGGATTTGTATAGGCTTTCGCGCGGCTGGTGTAAAGGTAGGAGATGGGGCAGCGATTGCGATTTATGATTTACGGTTTACGATTTGTGATTGGCACGAGGTTAAAGCGGCGGTTTTAATAAAAGGAAAGCGTCTGGGAAATATGTGTGCTCGCTTCCGACGGCCATCTCCAGTATTTTGCGGGGCGTAAGCGTGGGCGAGGCATGCGCCGCCGATTGCAAAAAGCGAAGCAAACTTCAAACGCAGGAACGCGCGCACACGCGAGGACGAAAGCGACAACGAGCACATATAATTCGGATGAGCTGGTTCAAAACCACCAATAGCCAAACGTCCGCGGACCCAAAATCGGCGCGGATGAAAGCCGCCTTAATGTCGCTGCCCTTTGCGGCAATGGGCCTGATTGCGTTTATCATGCTGTTGCATGACGGAGTGCTCGGAGGATTGACCCGGAATTCGGCCATCAAGCTGGTGAGCGTCATCGTTGTCGCCGCGGGATTTGTGACGCTCATTTTTGGCGTCGCCGCCAAAAAAACTTCGTTGGCCGCGCAGCTCAAGGCCTCGCTCGCCGAAGACCCGGAAAAACCCTGGCTCAAGCGCCCGGATTGGGCCGCGGGACGCATAGCATCCGCCGGAATCCCGGATGCAAAATCCTACCTGATTATGGGGATTGCGCTTTGCGTCCTGGGCGGGCTGATTGCCATTCTCGTTGTTCCCATTGCCTTGCGCACCAAAAATTACAGCGACTTGGTGGCCTTGTTATTTCCCGGGGTTGGAATCGCCTTTTTGACGTCCGTGCTTCGAAAAATTTACGCCCACCGGCGCTTCGGCGAATGCTTTTTTGAAATGGCGCAGGTCCCCGCGCCGCCCGGCGGCACGCTCCAGGGCGCGATTCGCGCGACGTTGCCCCTGCCGCCAAAACAGAAATTACGGGTCCAGCTGTTCTGCGTCCGAAGGAGCACGACTGGCTCCGCCCAGCACCGCCGCGCCGACGAAAAAATTCTCTGGGAAGGCGAACAAGCGGCCCAACTACCGACGGAACCGAATTCGATCGCGGGGAATGTTCCGGTTTTTTTCAATCTGCCGCCCAACGCGCCACCGTGTTCTCAACGCGGAAACGAAACGGTTTTCTGGCGGCTGGAGATGAAAATCCCTTCGGCGAATTTTCACGCGACCTTTGAGATCCCGGTTTTCAAAATCACCGGCAATTCAGCCCCGGACCAATGAGACGCTCAAAATTTGTGCCCAAACCCAAAACCCAAAATTCAAAACGCCGGGTGCATGCCCGGCGCGCCGTGTTGAAGCACAGTGGCGGCGAATGGCGGAAGGAAGTCGAGCGTGTCCTCATCACCGAGGAGCAAATTTCGCGGCGGATAGAAATCCTGGCGCGCGAGATTGAGCGCGACTTCCGCGGGCGCGAGCTGGTCGTCGTGTCGCTGCTCAGTGGCACGGTCATGTTTCTTGCCGATTTGATCCGGCATTTGAACCTTCCTTTGCGCCTGGATTTCATGGGCGTCTCCAGTTACGGCCTCGGCACAGAATCCGGCGATTTGGTCTTCACCAAGGAACTCCGACTGGATGTCCGGGGCCGCGATTTGTTGCTCATTGACGACATTCTGGACACCGGCAAAACGATGAGCCGCGTGCTGCCGAAAATCCGCGCGCTCAAACCGCGGCGGATTAAAATCTGCGTTTTGCTCGATAAACCGTCGCGGCGCGTCGAAAAGATCCGGGCCGACTATGTCGGCTTCGAGATTGCCGATTATTTTGTGGTCGGTTACGGGCTTGATTTTGCCGAACGTTATCGCAATCTGCCGTTCGTTGGCGTGCTGCATCCGCACATTTACAAGCAGGCCTGCCAGCAAATTTGCCGGAAATAATGGAACTAAAACTCATCAGCTTTCTCGGTTGGCTGACGATGATCGCCGCCGCCTGGGCTGTTTCGTATAATCGAAAATTATTCCCCTGGCGCACGGTCGTCTGGGGGCTGGGTCTTCAATTCACTCTGGCGCTTTTGATCTTGAAAACACCGTGGGGCGCCGACCTGTTCAGTTTCGCCGAAAAAGTTGTCGTCAAGCTTCTGCAATTTGCCAATGACGGCAGCCAATTCGTCTTCGGCCCGCTGGCCGATGAACAGTTGCTCTCAAAAACGTTCGGCGCGGACAATGACGTGATCTTCGCTGTCCTCGTCATGGGAACGATCATCATTGTCGCGAGCATTTCATCGTTGCTTTATCATTGGGGCATTTTGCAAAAAGTGGTTCATGCCGCCGCGTGGGTGATGCGCAAGATCATGCGCACGAGCGGCAGCGAGACGCTGTCTGCCTGCGCGAACATTTTCATGGGGCAGACCGAAGCGCCGCTGATGATCCGCCCTTACATCCCGCGGATGACCCGGAGTGAAATCATGACCATCATGGTCTGCGGCATGGCGCATATCGCGGGCGGCGTGGCGGCGGTTTACGCGGCCATGGGAATTCGCGCCGGGTATCCGCATACGGCCGGGCATCTGTTGACCGCGTCCGTTCTCAATTGTCCTGCCGCGCTGATGATTGCCAAAATTCTCCTGCCCGAGACACAAACAAGCGAAACCGCCGCGTCCATGCCCGCGACCGTTCCGCGCACCACGGTCAATTCCATTGAGGCCATCTGCCGGGGCGCCAGCGATGGTTTCCAACTCGCCTTGAACGTCATCGCCATGTTGATCGCGTTCATCGCCATGATTGCACTGGCAAATTTTCTCATCACTTATCCGCAGAAACATTTGGGCATCGAAAATCCGGCGACGTTGCAAAACGTGTTCGGCTGGGTCAACGCGCCGTTTGCATTTTTGATGGGCGTGCCGTGGAAGGATTGCCTGAACGTCGGGCAAATTTTGGGCGAACGCGTTGTGCTCAATGAATTTGTCGCCTACCTCGATTTGACATCCCCTGCCAAGGTTGCCGCGCTCGATCCGCGCAGTTTCACCATTGCGACGTACGCGCTGTGCGGCTTCGCAAATTTTTCGAGCATCGCCATTCAGGTCGGCGGCATCGGCTCGCTGGCCCCGGAACGCCGCAGTGAAATGGCCAAAGTCGGATTCCGCGCCATGCTGGGCGGTTTGCTCGCCGCCTACATGACCGCATCGCTCGCGGGATTTTTGCTTTAGGAGCCGCCTCTTGGTTTCTTGGCGGCGTGGCGCCGACTTCCAAAGTCGTCCATTTCCTGGATGAATCCGTTTTATTTTACATCCGGGTTAATCCATGTTTATCTATGGTTGGAACATGGCATTTCTTAATGACAGTTACCTCAAGCTGAAAGCCGGATACCTTTTCCCTGAAATTGGCCGGCGCGTGAAGGCTTTTTGCGAGGCAAATCCCGAAGCGGCCAACCGGCTTATCCGTTGCGGCATCGGCGACGTTACTGAGCCGCTGCCGCCCGCCGCCATCGCCGCCATGCACAAAGCGGTGGATGAAATGGCGGTGCGCGAAACCTTTCGCGGCTATGGCCCGGAGCAGGGATACGACTGGCTGCGCGCCGCCATCGCGCAAAACGACTTTCGCGCCCGCGGCTGCGACGTTGCCGACGACGAGATTTTTGTCAGCGACGGCACGAAATGCGATACGGGCAACATCCTCGATATTCTTGGCGGGAAAAACAAAATTGCCGTCAGCGACCCGGTGTACCCGGTCTATGTGGATACCAACGTCATGGCCGGCCATACCGGCGAAGCGAATGAGGCCGGCGCTTACGCCAAACTGGTCTATTTACCGTGCAAGCCCGGCAACGGCTTTATTCCCAAGCCTCCGAAAAAACACGCGGACGTCATTTATCTTTGCTCGCCGAACAACCCCACGGGCGCGGCAGCCACGCGCGAACAACTGGAGGCATGGGTCAAATATGCGTTGGAACACAAGGCGCTCATTTTGTTTGACGCGGCCTACGAGGCGTACATCACCGAGCCGGGCATCCCGCATTCGATTTTTGAAATTCCCGGCGCGCGCGAGCGCGCCATCGAATTCCGCAGTTGCTCGAAAAGCGGCGGGTTCACCGGCGTGCGCTGCGCCTTCACCGTCGTGCCCAAATCGCTGAACGCACAGACAAAAACGGGCGAATTCAAACCGCTCCATCCGCTGTGGCTGCGGCGGATGACGACAAAATTCAACGGCGTCAGTTACATTGTGCAGCGGGGCGCGGAGGCCCTGTATTCGCCGGAAGGTCAGGCCCAAGCGCGGGCGCTCATCACCCATTACCTTGGCAATGCGGAGGTATTGCGCCACGGCGCAAAAAAAGCCGGGCTGAAGGTGTTCGGCGGCGTCAATGCTCCTTACCTATGGGTGCGCGCGCCCAGAGGCGTCACCAGTTGGCAGGCGTTCGACAAAATCTTGAACGAGGCCAATGTCGTCATCACGCCCGGGGCCGGCTTCGGCTCGCGGGGCGAGGGCTATTTCCGCGTCAGCGCCTTCAACAGCCGCGCCAACGCCGAAGAGGTGTCCCGCCGGTTGCAGGATTTGAAATGGTAACGAAGGGGGGGTCTGTGACCAGCAGCAACATTCTTAGCAGTAGAGGTTTAGCGCAAACTATTGGATCTGAAAATCGAACATTGCGGCGAGGCACAGACCCGCGCTCTGGGAATAAGTTCCGAACCGCCGGTTTCGGGTGACAATCCTGCCGATTCAATTATACTTCTGCACGGAAAGGAAAAATGAGGTTGAATTCATCTCTTCCCGCCATTTATCTCGCGCGGCACGGTGAAACGGCGTGGAGCGTCAGCGGCCAGCACACCGGACGCACGGACTTGCCGTTGACGGAACGCGGCGAGCAGAACGCGCGCCTTCTCGGCGAACGATTGCGAACAATAAAATTCACCAAAGTCTTCACCAGTCCACTGCAACGCGCGGCCCGCACCTGCGCTTTGGCTGGTTTCGGCGCCGTGGCGCAAACGGACGCCAATCTGGTCGAATGGGATTACGGTCAATACGAAGGATTGACCAGTGCGGAAATCCATAAACGCCGGCCCGATTGGTCGCTTTTCCGCGATGGGTGTCCCGGCGGTGAATCACCCGGCCAAATCGCCGCGCGCGCGGATACCGTCGTCAATCGCCTGAGAGCCGTCAACGAGGACGTCCTGATTTTTTCCAGCGGACATTTTCTGCGGATGCTGGCGGTCCGCTGGCTTGGCCTTGAACCTCTCGCGGGAAAATATTTTCTCCTCAACACGGCGAGCCTCAGCGCGCTTGGCTATGAAAATGATCTTTCGCGTCCAGCCATCCGGCTGTGGAATGAGAGCAGCCATTTGCAGGGGGGCTATAGGTCTCAAAACCAGGCAGAGAGGTGACAATCATTTTTGGCCGAGACCGCCTGAAAAACGATTGAAACCAACGATTGATTCATACGGGCCATTTTCTATAACATAAGCCGCACGGCAAAATTTTCGCTTTATCCTGAAACGTCACCAAACTTATGAATATTCGCAAAGCCGTCATCACCGCCGCCGGGCCGAACCAACGGACGCTGCCGCTGCAAACGCTGGTGGACCGCGACGGCAAGACCAAGACCGCGCTGGCGATCATCGTGGAGGAGGCGCTGAACTCGGGAGCGGAGGAAATCTGCGTGGTCGTGTTTCCCGGCGACGCCGACACGTACCGCGCCGCCGCCGGGGCGCACGGCAAGCGGCTCCAATTTGTGGAGCAGGGGAAATCCCTCGGATACGGCCATGCGGTCTGGAGCGCGCATCAATTCACTGGCGACGAGCCGTTTTTGCTGCTCGTCGGCGACCACCTCTACTTAAGCCGGGAGGACCACAGTTGCGCGCGCCAGCTCGTCGAAGTAGCCGCCGCTGAGGCGTGCGCTGTTTCCGCCGTGCATCCGACGCATGAAAGCAAACTGCCGTATTATGGCGTGGCCGGCGGGCGGCTCGCGGAGAATCGCAAGGGTCTGTATCTCGTCTCCGAAGTTTTGGAAAAGCCGACGCCGACGGTGGCGGAGCAACGGCTCATCGTCCCCGGTTTGCGCGCGGGAAACTATCTTTGTTTTTTCGGGATGCACGTGCTCACACCCGGGGCGATGGAGTTGCTCGGGGCGGCCGTCTCCCACGGCGGAACCGGCAGCCTGAGCGAAACCCTGGCCGGATTGGCGACGCGCGAGCGTTACCTCGCCTACGAAATCCAGGGACGGCGTTTTGATATTGGTCTCAAATACGGCCTCCTCACCGCGCAACTGGCGCTGGCTCTGAGCAGTTCCGCGCGCGCCGAAGTGCTCGCCGGAATCGTTGAACTCCTCGCCCAGGAACCTCGCTGACACGAGCATGGCCACCCCGCTCCTCAATATCATCACGTCGCCGGATCCGAAAATCCGCGACCAATCGCTCGATGTTTTCTGCGCCCGCGCCTCGGCGGACGAGTTGCTGGCGGCCTGCGCGGAACTCGACACCTTTCGCCGCCGCCACCAGAATCTTTACGAACGCGTCCGCGCGCTGTTCTTTCTCTACGCGATTCACCGTTTTCACCTGCCGGGTAAATTGCCGGCCCGTTCGGATGGCCTGATACCATTCAAAGGATTTGAGCATCTGTTGCAACGCCGGTTCGAGGAGGCCCTGGAACAATTTCTCAACGCGCAAAAAAATTCCGGCCCGGGCGACGCGATTTCCAGCGCGCTCGCCACGGCGTATCAGCGCCTCGGCTTCCAGACGCTCGCCGACCAGGTGCGCCGCAGCGTCCGTTTGGTGCGAGGCAACCAATGGATGTTCCGCATGGGCCATCCCATGGATCATCCCCTGCGGGTGCGGCCGGAACTGTTGCAACGCGCCGATGACGGCACGTATCCGATATTGCGCGAGCGCACACCGGTGCGTATGGACTTGAGCCATTCCGGCTGGAGCGACATCTTTTTCCTGGGCATGGATTATCCCGAAGGGGCGCGCGTGCTCAATGTCTCCATTGACCTCGGCGTTCACGGGCGCGACCGCTGGCCCCGCCCGCCGGTCGAGGCGTATCTGCGCGTCATTGACGAGCCTATTCTGCGCCTGAGCAGCGTGGACCTCGGCGCCAGCGCGGACATTGGCAACCTCGCTGAAATTTTTGATTTCGCCCGCGATTACCTCGGCCTGTTGAAGGCCGCCGTGATTGCCGCCGGCATCGTGCCGCCGGGCATTGAAGGTTCAGGCCAGAATCTCGCCGATTTGCTGGCGTCCTTTGTCGGCCCCGGGCGCGGCCTCGAACTTGTCAGCCACGTCAACGACATTCCCAAAGGTTCGCGACTTGCGGTTTCAACCAATCTGCTTGCCTCGCTGATTTCCGTTTGCATGCGCGCGACCGGCCAGGCCCGGTCGCTCACCGGCGCGCTCGCCGAGGAAGAGCGCCGTCTGGTGCTCGCCCGCGCCCTGCTCGGTGAATGGCTCGGCGGCTCCGGCGGCGGCTGGCAGGACTCCGGCGGCGTTTGGCCGGGTCTTAAATTGATTTGCGGCGTTTCCGCGACGGATGGCGACCCCGAATTTGGCGTCAGCCGCGGCCGCCTCATGCCGGCGCATCGTGTCCTCGACGAGCAGGAGGTTTCGGGCGCGACTCGCGAACGGTTGCAGGAAAGCCTGGTGCTCGTCCACGGTGGCATGGCGCAAAATGTCGGCCCCATCCTGGAGATGGTCACCGAAAAATACCTGTTGCGATCCGCTGCGGAATGGGCAGGACGCCGGCAGGCCATCGGTTTGCTCGACGAAATCGTTTCCGCCTTGCGTGCCGCTGATGTGCCGGGGCTGGGCGCCCTGACTACGCGCAACTTCCGCGAGCCGATTCAAACCATCATTCCGTGGGCGAGCAACGCCTTCACCGAAACGATCATCGCCACCGTGCGCGCGGAGTTTGGCGCGGATTTCTGGGGTTTTTGGATGCTTGGGGGCATGTCCGGCGGCGGCATGGGTTTTATTTTCGACCCGCGGCGCAAGGCGCAAGCGCAGCATCGGCTGGAGGAAATCATGTCGCAAACGCGGCGTGATCTGCAGCATGCCCTGCCGTTTGCAATGGAGCCGGTTGTCTATGACTTCGCCATCAACGAGCGCGGCACCTGGGCGGACTGGCTCCGGGGCGGCGAGGCATTGCTGCCGCGCGGCTATTACGCGCTGCACGTCCCCCGCTGGCTGCGCAACCCCCAATCATTGACCGCGCCGCAGCGCGCCGAACTTGACAAGTTCAGCGCCGTCTGCCGCACGCAGCCGGAATGGTCCGGCATGATGCAAACCTTGTTTGATCGTCTGCTGCCCCGGTTGAAAACCGAGGGCGGCCGCCAGTTGAGCCTCGCGGAGTTGCTTGAACAAAATGGCTTTGACCGCTTGCAACATGAGCAGATTCGTGACGATTTGAAAAACGGCCGTATCGGATTGGCGCAAAACCGCCTTCCCGCCAGCGCTGACATCAAGGACGTGCGGGACAGCGATGTGGTGAACGCCACCGTCCCACTGCCGCCGGAATGGCGGGAAGCCGGCCTTGCGGCGATTGCCCGCGGCGAACTCGCCGTGGTCACTCTGGCCGCCGGCGCGGGCAGCCGCTGGACCCAGGGCGCGGGCGTGGTAAAGGCGCTCCATCCATTCTGCAAGTTCAATGGCGCGCACCGCACGTTCATCGAGACGCATCTGGCCAAAAGCCGCCGCATGGGCCGGCTCGCCGGCCAGGCATTGCCCCATATTTTCACGACCAGCTACCTGTCGCACACGCCAACGGAGGAATTTTTGCGTTGGAAAAACTTTTATCATTATCCCGGGCCGCTGCTTTTATCGCCCGGACGCTCCATTGGTCTGCGGCTGACACCAATGGTGCGCGACCTGCGTTTTTTGTGGGAGGAAATGCCGCAGCAACGGCTGGACGAGCAGGCGCAGAAACTCCGCGACAGCCTGCGCGCCGCGCTGCTCAATTGGGCGCGCACGACTGGCGAGGGCGGCGATTATACGGACAATTTACCCGCGCAATGCCTGCATCCCGTCGGCCATTGGTTCGAGGTGCCGAACCTCTTACGCAACGGCGTGCTCGCCCAACTCCTTGCCGCCCGCCCGCAGTTGCAACACCTGATGCTGCACAATATTGACACGCTCGGCGCCGATGCTGATCCCGCGATGTTCGGCCTGCATCTCGCCCAGGACGCTTGTCTCACCTTTGAAGTCATCCCCCGCCGTCTGGAGGACCGCGGCGGCGGCCTGGCGCGCGTCAACGGCCAGGTGCGCCTCGTCGAGGGCCTGGCCCTGCCGCGCGAGGAGGATGAATTTCAACTGCGCTTTTATAATTCCAATACTTGCTGGATTCGCATTGACCGCTTGCTCGACGTTTTCGGCCTGAGCCGTCCCGATCTGGCCAACGCCGAAAAGGTGGCCGCCGCCGTCAGAACCGTCGCCGCGCGAATGCCAACCTACATTACCATCAAGGATGTTAAAAAACGCTGGGGCCACGGGCAGGAAGACGTCTTCCCCGTGAGCCAGTTCGAGAAATTGTGGGTGGACATGACCGCGCTGCCGGAGGTGAAGACCCGCTTTGCCATCGTGCCGCGCCTGCGCGGCCAGCAACTCAAGGACCAGGCGCAGCTCGATGGCTGGCTGCGCGATGGCTCGGCCGATTTTGTGAACAAGATTTGTCTCTGGGAGTAAATGGATCCGGCAGCTCAATGCAGCGTCCGGTAATACCTCTGTTTGCCGGTTGCCGTGTTGGTGTCAGTAAACTGCCAGACTCCGTTCGTCCCGGCAACGCTGCTCCCGATGGTCAGCCACTCCTGGGGCGGTGCCAGGTTCGTCAACTCCTGCACCTGATACGTGTCATAGGGTATTCCCACTGATTTCAACGTTACGCTCCTGTTGGTGTTCACCACGGCTTTTAGGATGTTCAGGTTCGTCGAGGCAACGATCACGATGTAGATGACGCCCGTGTTCGTCCCCCCATGCTCGTCGGTAATGCTGTAATTGATCAGGTCGGCCACGTTATTCGTGTCCATATAATAAACGTAATTTGTGTCGTAGCTCACCGCCGCGTCGTTCGTACTGCTGATGGGACCCATCAGCACCACCGTATCCCCATCCACATCACTCCAGTTGGTCGCCAAATATCCCGCAATCGTTATCTGAAGCGGATAACCCGCCTGGCGCGAATACGTGGATGGGCTGGTCTCCGGCGGATGGTTGGTCACGACCTGTTCCAATGTGTTGGTGCTGGGCAGATAATTGCCGTCGCCGCCGTAAATGGCAGTGACCAGATTCGTCCCGCGCGGCAGAGTGCTCACGTCCGTGCTGGTCGCGCTGCCGCCGGTGACCGCATTGGTGCTCAACGCAACCTCGTTGGTTTCAAAAATCACGTCGCCGGTTGCGTCCGAGGGAAGGCTTGCCGTAAATGCGATGCTGTCCTTGAATCCGGACGGGTTTTCCGACGAAGTCAGCGTCACCGAAGTGCTCCCTTGCGCGACATTAAAAAGGGTGCTAACGGCGCTCGCCAGCGCCTCGGCGCTTGCCGTCAACTGTTTGTTGCCCGCCGAATCAATTCGCAAGTTGGTAAATGCAATCGCGCCATTTCCCGCACTCGTTCCGATGTCGAGATTCGTCGTGCCTTGTAGCACGCCCGTTCCCGAAGTAATCGCAAGGGTCACCGGCACACTTGAACCCAGACCGGCAAGGGAATTGTTGCCGTATGCATCCTGCGTGACCAACGCGGGCTGTAACCCGAAAATCGAGCCAACGGTTGCCGAGCCGGGCTGCGTGGAAAACGCCAGTTGCGTGGCAGCGGACGGATTTACAAAAATGTCACCCGAAGTCGCGCCAGTCAGCGAGCCGCTGTTGAAATCAATGCTGATGGTCCCGGCCGCCTTTTGGGCAAGATTCGCGTAGCTCACCACACCGGCGGTGGCGGTGACGTTCACCGTGCCCTGCAAATTTCCAGAGCCGCTTTCCGGGTCGCGCGTGGCGGTGACTACCGTTGAATCGTTTGCGACGCACACGTTCCCATACGCGTCCTGAATTTGAATCACCGGCTGTTGCGCAAACGGCACGCCGGCCGTCGCAATCGGCGAGGGCTGCGTTTGAATCACCAACTGGCTCGCCGCTGCCGGGTTCACCGTGATGCCGTTGCACGTCGCCGGGTTGAGACTGCCGTCGGTGAATTCAATCGTGATGGGTTCGGCAACGTCATAACTCAAGTTCGCAAATGTGGCGACGCCGTTGACGACGTTAGCCGTGAGTGTGCCATATAAAACATCCGACCCCTGTTCCAGCGAAGCCGTGACAACGTCCGAATTATTCGAAGCTTCCAAATTGCCGAATGCGTCCTGGATTTGAATCACCGGCTGTTGCATGAACGATGCCCCCGCCGTGGCCGTCGCGGAAGGTTGTGTCTGAATCACCAACTGGCTCGCCGCTGCCGGGCTGACGACGATACTTCCGGAAGTGGCCCCGGTCAAACCGTTCGCGGCGAATCCCAGGGTGATCGTCGAAGCAATCTGATAGTTCAAGTCAATGAACGTCGCCACTCCTCCAGCCGCCGTGATATTCGTCGTGCCCTGCAAGAATCCCGTGCCGTCGTCGGTGACGGTGACGACATCGGAATTATCCGAGGTTTCCAAATTGCCAAATTGATCCTGAATTTGAATCACGGGCTGTTGCGAAAAATCAACGCCGGCCGTTGCCGTCGGAGAAGGCGCGGTGACCATTGCCAGGCCGGCGGCCGCCCCGGTGACCTCGTTCAAATATCCCCAACTCGTCGAGTTCGTCGTGACGCCTTGAAGGATTGACGTTCCCGAAGAAGTAATGCTGCCGCTGGCGAGTGGCGTGCCCGCCGCCGGCTGGACGCTGATATTTTGCCAGCTCAGCGAACACGTCACGCCATCGCTGCTGGCGGAAGTGATGGTAAAAGTCAGAACGTTCGTTTGGACCGTCGTCATCGCCATCGTGGTGCCACTGGCGACACCGTTGATGTTCAGCGAATTTGCGCCGCTGCCGCCCACCCGCGCGATGAGTACCGTCGGCAATGGCCCGTTCGTATTAAAAACGAAACCTCCCGGCGCATTCAGGATGATGGTTCCGGCGCCGACGTCCCCGCTTTCGATTTCGGAGTAAGTCGGTCCCGCCAGACTCGTATAGGTCCCCCCTGTGGTATCGGCGGAAATCGCGGAGCCGCCCGTCGCCGGCACGAGCAAATTGCCGGGACCAAACCCCACGACCTGCCAGCCAATATCGGATGGATCGGTCGTGGCCTGGCGCCCCAGGGTAAGTTGAGTGGTGGACGTCAATGCCAGCGTCGCCGACCCAACGCCCAAAACACTTCCAGTGGAGGACGAGCGTCCGGTATTTTGTCCGCCCACCGGCTGCACTGACGCAAATGCCGCCGCGAAATTGGTATTGAGGCTTGTGAGGATCGCGTTGGTTTCCGCGAGGCCGCTGGGAAAATCCGCCGATCCGCTTTGCACGCTCGAACCATCATTAAGCTGAATGGCCTGCCAGAAAATTTCCGAAACATCGTCCGGCGCGCCGGAAATGCCGCGGTCAAAAGTGATGGTGTTAGCGGAAGTCAATTGCGCCCGCAACAGCCGCGCGCCAATGCTTGTGCCCGAACCCGACGTGCGATAGCCCGCCAAAATAAACGTGCTGTTGGTGCTCACCGTCGTGGCCAGCGTCGCGGTCGCCACTAGATTCGTGCCGGTCATGTCCGTGACCGAACCGCTCTGGACATTGATGCTCGCCGGATTTTGAAACTCAACCACCTGCCACGCAATCACCGGCGCCGATGACGGCGCGGTGGTGACGCGGAACTGGAGATTGCTGATGCTCGTAATTTGGCCGACGACCGGATCGCAGTCCGTGAACGCTGTCTCCGCCGGGTCGGGTGTTTTTGACCAAAGCACAAAGGCCTGGTTCGTCGCCGAAAGCGGCAACAACGGAACGTTGATGACAGTGTTGGTTTGGGCGACCTGGCCGCTCTGCACCCTGACGCCCGCCGAATACTCGACCACATACCACTGGATGTTCATCGTCGAAGTTTCAGTCGTGTCCCGGACAAATTCCACGGAGTTGGAGGACGTGATGAATCCGCGAATCATCGAGCCGCCCGGCACGGGGCTGTTGTGACTCGTGTTAAAAATGAGAAAGGCGTTTGTTGGATTTACCCCCGAACCCAGCGTGACGGTGTTTGTGCCGTTGCCGGTGCTGGTCAATGTGCCGCTCTGCACATTCTGCACCGCCGCCTGCGGTGCCGTCGTGAAAATTAAATTCAGGTTGTTGCCGGACTGGTTCAACGTGAACGTCCCCGCGCCGAGCGGATTTTGGAAACCGTTGGTGACGAGGTTGAAGTTTGCCGCTTGAGGCCCCCGATGCCGCCGCTCGCGCTGGCAATAATCCAGATGTAAGAGACCATATCGTCGAATAATTCTTCGCTTGACCGACGGTGTCGGTCGGGGTCAATGACTCAATCTGAATGTTGAACGGGTTACCCGGGTCGACGGTGATGTTCAGCGCTCCGGCAATGTTCAGCAAATCCCAGCCATCGCTTCCGCCTGCCGTTCCGAGGGCGTCATTCATGCTCCAAACATAAAACCACCGCCACCATGTCTCCGAACCGCTGCTCAACTACACCACGGTGAATTCGTGGCGCCGGAATTCATCGTCACCGTTCCCACCGTGCCGTCGCCGGACAACGTCGCCGCCGAGGCAATCGTCACGGCGCTGTTGGCATCGCTGCCGTTCACCTGCAAATTGCCGACGCTGAGGGTCGTCGCGCCGCTGTATGAATTTATGCCGCTGAAAATCTGGGTGCCTGTTCCCACTTTCTTGAAGGCGCCCAGACCGGCAATGTTGCCAGAAAAAGTCGTAACAAATGCCGGCGGTGAGCGTGCCGCTGCCTAGCGTCACGTTGACCCGCCCGCGAGCGAGGCGACGGTCTGGCTGTAATTGGTCATGTTGAATGTCGGGCAGGCCGTTGCTGACGACCAGCGGCAGAGGTGGCGGCCAAGCGTGAATTTCCACCAACCTGCAACACTGCCAGCGCCGACGAGTGGTCGTCCCGGTACTGACCTGTTCACTGAATTCCTCTGCCGCTGCCGGCAAACGTGAAGCCGCCGGTCCCGCTGATGACACTGGAATTGGTCGTGGAACGGCTGTTACCGGGGCGCATAGGAATACCGACACCGGGCGTCGCTGGGGAGCCGCTGTCGAGCGAGCCGAGGCAGATGGTCTCGTTGAAATTGTTTAAATCTAGCGTCGCCGCGGCGGCGGTGGGGTTCACTGGCACCAGGCCGGAAATAACACCATCCCCTCCCGTTGCTCACCGTGCCCTTACCTGATGGTCAATATGTTGGTAAAAGTGTTGTTGCCATCCAAAACCAGAACGCCCGCGCCGCTCTAAGTAGACGCACCGCACCGCTGATGACGCCGTTGAGGGTATTGGTGAAACCCGTGCCCGCGCTGAAAGTGGCCGTGCCTGAGGCCAGGTTGAAATTGCGCGACGAAGTGAATGAAGCTGTTGTGGTCAAAGTCGCGGTTGTCGAGTAAGTGAACGGCCCGGACGGATTACCAAGCGCGGAATCGGAATTGATTGAAATGGTCCCCGCGCCGTTGGTCGTTCCGCCCTGGTAACTGTTGGCGTTGGTCAAAGTCAATGTTCCGCTTCCGATTTTAGTCAAAGCCCCCGGTCCGCTGAGGACTCCATCGAGAGTGAGAGTTTTGCCGCCTGTGTTCAATTCACCGTTGTTCGGGCCAAAGATATAAGGGCGCGCGGATGTGAAAGTGGCGCTCACGGTTAGCTCGCCGCCATTCAACGTGAGCGCGCCGTTGGCGCTCCCCAAATCACTGTCCTTGGAAATGCTGATTGAGCCGACATTGACGGTGGTGCCGCCGCTGTAGGTGTTCGCGCCGCTCAACGTAAAGACCCCCGAGCCACTGGCCTTGACCAATCCGCCCGTGCCGCTCATCACGCCGGAAAAAGTCGCCGCCGCCGTGTTGTTGACGGTCAAGGTGCCGCTTTCCAAAGTCACGCTGCCCGCGCCCGCGAGCGAGAGAACGGATTCGTTTAAACTGTTCAAATCCAATACGCCGCCGGCGTTGACCTTGACGGCGGAAGCGGATGACAAGTTTCCGCCCGCGCCAAATTGCAATGTCCCCCCGCTGACGGTGGTCGTGCCGGTGTAGGTGTTTGCACCGGCGATAACCAATGTTCCCGTCCCCGTTTTCGTCACCGCCCCAGTGCCGCTGCCGAGAGCGCCGGCCAATAGGATCGTCCCATTATTCGTGAACGTGCTCGCATAGGTCCCGTTGGCGATGTTGGCGCCGATGTAAAGCGTGCCGGCATCGGCACCAAATGTGGAGGCCCCCGTGAGCGTTATCGCCCCGCCGCTCCAGGAATTGCTGCCGCTGGTGTTTCGCAATGCGCCGCTGGCGCTGATGCCGCTGCCGATCAGGCTCAACGTCTCGCCCGTCACGCTGATTCCGCCTTGCAATTGCAATGCCGCGCCGCCGGCCACCACCGTGCCGCCGGCGCCACTGCCCAGCGCCCCGGAGTTTTGGATGTTCATCACCCCCGCGCTCACCGTCGTCACGCCCGAGTAACTATTTGACGCCATCAAGGTGACGGAGCCAGCTCCGGTTTTTGTCAGCCCGCCCGCGCCGCTAATGGCACCGCTGATCAACGTGTTGGACAAACCGCTGACGGTCAGCAAATACCCGCCGTTAGTGATGTTGCCGGCGAAGACCAGACTATTCGAAGCCGCGTTCCAGGTTTGCGCCCCTCCCAAAGTGATGGCATTACTGATCACTTGGGAATTCATATTGCTGTTGTAAATTCCTCCTCCGCCAATCGTCAGCGTATTCCCGCTTAACGTGAACGCGCCGCCGTTCGTGCTGAACGTCAGCGAACTGATGCTCCAGGGGACATCCACATAAGGCGAGAGTTGGGTGGTTCCGGCCAAAACAATGGCTGCCGTGCCGTTGTTCGTTGGAGCCACGCCGCCGATCCAATTGCCCGCCGTGCTCCAATTGGCGTTAGTCCCGCCGCCATTCCAGACAAAAGTAGCCGCCCGGCATGTTAGAAACATGACGGTTACGAATGAAATTAAGAATCCTTTGCTGAAGGATTCACCGGACCGAAATCTGAATTTCAAGGTTAATTAGGGCAACAATCAAACTACCACTAATTGTCCCTCCGAGATCTAACGCCACAACCTGTTGTATTTTTAAACGAAACTTATTAAAATTGCAACAAAAATAAAGTGTTGAAGATCAGCAACATACTGAAGCGAAGATCTCGCCACGGGTTGGGAAAAACAAAAATTGGCCAACGCCTTTGGATTCCTTTCAGTTGTAGAACTCTGGCAATTTCAACTTGGTGCCGGTGGCGGGACTCGAACCCGCACGACTTTTTACAGGTCCCAGGATTTTAAGTCCTGTGCGTCTGCCATTTCGCCACACCGG
>CAVWKA010000034.1:0-61819 GCA_963755515.1 uncultured Verrucomicrobiae bacterium
AAACCGTCGGTCGCCGGTTCAATCCCGGCCATTGGCTCCAGTCCTTAATGCCGGTGCATTAAGGACTTGCGAAGGAGACTGACGCAACCTCCAGTAAAATCTCCAGTAAATTTACTGGAGGTTCACTTTCTGGGCGCACGATGCGCGCAGAAGCCCAGTATCCGCTTACGCGGTTTATCCTCCTCTCGGTATCCTCAACTAACGGTAAGGATTCGAGATGAAAAAAAGGTATTTGGTGTTTCGACGGAACAGCGGAATCTTCTTTTTGGAAGACCGGTTGCTGAAGAAACAGAACAGCCTGAAAACGCGGGATGCGGAAACCGCGCGCCGGATCTGCCATGCCAAAAACGAGGCGCTCCGCCAGCCGGCCATCAACCTCCAGATCGCCCGCGCCTACCTGATGGCCAGCGACCCCAATTGCGTCAACCGGACGTGGCAAAACGTCATGGACGCGGTCGCGCAAACCAAGAGGGACAACACGCTGCTCCGCTGGGAACGTGCCATGAAGGAAACGCCCTTTGATTCGATTCGCGGCATGAAGCTGATTGAAACGCAGCCGGAGCATTTCCTGGACGTCCTTTCAAAAGGAACGGTTTCGACCAACATTTTCCTCCGGCGGCTGCACAATTTTGCCCTCGGCATGGATTGGCTTCCGAAGACGATCATCCCGCAGCGGCGCTGGCCGAAAATCGAATTCCGGGAGAAAAGAGGCATCACCCGCGAAGAGCATGAGAAAATTCTGGCGGGTGAGCGCAATTCAGAATGGCGCGCGTATTACAGCCTGCTCTGGCATCTCGGCGGTTCCCAGTCGGACATTGCCGTTTTGCGCGGAGAGGACGTGGATTGGGAAATGCAAGTCGTTGGCTTTTGCCGCATGAAAACCGGTTCCGTGGTGCAAATCCATTTTGGACCGGAGATTGCCGGCATTCTCAACGATCTCCCCGGTGAAGGATTTATTTTCCCTCGCATCGCGGCGATGAAGGAAACCGACCGGGCAAAGGCATTCATTCGACGATGTGCACTGGTGGGAGTGAACGGTGTCTCACTGCACTGTTATCGCTATGCATGGGCCGAGCGGGCAAGAGAAGCAGGATACCCCGAACGCTTCGCACAGGAGGCCTTGGGGCATAAATCGATAGCGGTCCACCGGGCGTATGCCAAACATGCGAAGGTGAGGGTGCCCAGCCTGGAGGAATACGAAAAGAGAATCATGCCCTAGCCCGCAGCAGTGAATCAGTAGCCGCAACAACGAAAAATTCACCCAATAGCAGAAAGATTTTTTATGACAGAACAATTTTTCTTCGAGCAAGGCGAAATCAAAATCACTTCAGCACGAGCGGTTTTTGGGAACCAAACGTATGTACTCAGCGCCGTGACTTCAGTTCGTTACGTCGAGTTGAAGCCGGACCGGAAATGGCCAATGTTCCTCATAATTTTTGGCGTCTTCTGCGTGTTGACAACCACAATCATTGGTGCCATGTGGTGGTTTCTCCAAAGAACGCAGCATGTCGTGCTGCTTTCATCGGCTTCCGGTGAAATCTGTGCAATGGCGACCAAGGATAAGATTCTCGCCGACCGTGTCGTCATGGCAATAAACGAGGCGATTGTTTCCAAGGGGTGAACGGTTGCCGCCGAATTTTTGCACGACAGATCCATCTTCACCCTCATGGCGGTGATGCAACAAGCTTTTGCCTTTTTCCCGTCGATTCTTCTCCCGCCAATGTTTGCCGACGGCGCGGGTGGCCTTGTCGAGCCACTCGCGGTCGTGCGCCAATTCAATAATTTCGGTTGCGCAGAAATACTTGTGTGCGTTGGGTGCGGGTTTGCCCAGTGGTTTGAGCAAGCCAATCTTCATAAGCAGGGAGATTTCGCAGGGTGAAAAGCCAAGTATATCAGCCACTTTCTCCGGCATGAGCCGGGCTGGTAATTGAGATGATAATGGCGTGGATTTCTCGTTCATACACGGATTGCTGCTCGTCGTGTTTGGCGAACGGGTTCATCAGTTGGTCGCATTATACGCGGCTGTTGCGGCTGCGGTCGGCGTATGCCGTTGAGTTTTACCACACAGAAGCGGTGCGCGGAGGCTGGACGGTGAAACAACTGGAACGGCAAATGAACTCGCAATTCTACGAGCGCATCGCATTATCGCGGAACAAAGCCGGTATGCTCGTCAAAGGGCAACGTCAGTTGCCCGAAGACACAGTGACCGCCGACGATGAAATTCGGAATCCGTTCCTTTTGGAATTCCTTGGACTCAAAGATGAATACTCCGAGAGCGATTTGGAAGAGGCGCTCATTTTGCATCTGGAAAAGTTTCTGTTGGAGTTGGGCAACGACTTTACGTTTGTCGGGCGGCAGTGGCGATTGCGGATCGGCCACGAATGGTTTCGCGTGGATTTGCTGCTCTTTCACCGGCGTCTGCGTTGCCTCGTCATCATTGACCTGAAAATCGGCGCGCTCGTTCACAGCGACATCGGGCAGATGAATCTTTATTGCAACTATGCCCGTGCCCATTGGACACACCCGGACGAACACCCGCCCGTGGCCATCGGGGGCGAGGATTGAGGTGAGGGGGCCGGCTTGGATAAGTAAAGCACCTTGCTCATCGTTGTGATCGTTTTCCCTCAGTTAAAGTTTAATCCTTCAGCCTTCAGCCTTTTACATCCGTGTCCATCAGCAGTATCTGCGGTTAAAGATCCGTGCCTGTCCGGGCCTTTGCCCGTGTCAAATTCGCGCGTGCCGGGCCGTAGCTCTGAGCGAAGGCCGGTCCCTTCGCGTCAATTCGCGCCAAGGCTCTTCTCTTCCCTTTGTTGTTTCAGATGGTTTTGACTTTGATTTGTAATATAATCGCTGCAATTAAATGTCGAAGTGTATTGCTTTTGGTGTGAATTCGAATCAATCATCCATCTTCAGACTGGCAATGGTCTTGGTCTTTCTAACCATTCCCATATTGGCGCAAACGCCGGCCAGCGTACCATCGCTCGATGAGATGGCCGGTGACTGGCTACCGATGAAAGATGTGGCCAATCCGCCGGACGTGAATAATTTTCATGATATGTTGATAATCAACCGGGACCTGACGTCGTTCTTCTGCAATCCTGGAGATTGGTTATGGGGAGGGGGAGATGGAGTGTGGCACGCTGGCTATCCACTGGTCACGCTGACAATTGCAGGCATAGAATATCCGGCGACGGAATGTCGCTGGTGTGCATATCGCGCCTTGCGCCGCAACATCAATTGCGCGGGTTTTGCAGTGCAAACTGACACACGAATGATCAACGAGCAGCGAGCCGTCCTCGTCCGCGTCCAAATTGCCAATGCGGCGACGTCCAAAACAAATATTGAACTCACGCTGTCAGTTTCAGGAATTTTGCAGGCCGATGGAATATCCGTGTTCAATACCAGCCAGCGGCCGGGCTTCGTAACGGTCATCTGTCCCGCGACAAAACCCGACGCAGTGACAAATGACAACGGAATCATTCACTGGTTCTGGAACATGCCGCTGTCGGCGGGAGGCACGAATGAAATCGAATTTGTCGCGGGCGACGGGCACGAAGCAGATGCGCCAAAAGTCCAGGCAGATGTGACGCGCTGGAGCCGGAATTTTTCTAAAGAATTCGATGGCTTCAAGCAATGTTGGGAGCAACGCTGGTCCGACGCATTCACGCCGGGTAATCACCATTTCTCCGGCAGCTTGCCGGTGCTTGTCACGGACAACGCCGCGCTGAAGCGAAATTATTATATGGGCATCCTCACCATGCTCGAATTGGAGCGTACCCAGTTTCCGGTGTCTCCGCGCTCCTTCATCACCAGCGGCGAGCGAGCGCCGGGCACGCAATTTTATTGGGACGCCTCAATGCAAAGCACGGTCTGGGCGCTGCTTGAACCCGTCGGCATGAAGGCCGCTTTGCACCGGTGGCTGGTGCAAAATCCGCGCAGCGGACAAGTCATTTATCTCACGGAGACCAACGGCTTCGATGCAAAATTTCACGACCACATCACCGGCTATGCCTTCAATGCCTGCAACATTTTCAAAACCACCCTGGATTATCTTCGCGTCACCGGGGATACGGCTTTTCTCGATGAAAAATTGGAGGATGGCAAAACCGTGCTTCAGCGCATGGACGAAATGGCCACGGATTGGGAAACGCTCGTCCACCCCGACAGTCCGCTGGCGGACTACGGAGAAAACCAGAACCTGCTTGAATGTGCGCCGGCCTATATCGGCCGCGTCGCCTCCTGCAACGCGCAAGATGTCTGGATGATGCGCCAGGACGCCGCCCTTCAAGAACTGAAAGGCAATGCCGACGGCGCCAAGGAACTGCGCGATGACGCGGAAAGACTTTTGCCCGCCGTGCTGTCGCTTTACAAATCCGGCGATGGCGTTTGGTACGGTCTGCACAACGACGGCAAGCGTGTCGAACTGCGGCATTGCGTTGATTACATCTATGTCGGCGATGCGCTCGCCAACGACCTTACGCCTGATATGCGCCGTGAAATGACGGATTTCGTCAAACGCGAGCTTTTCATGCGCGACTGGATGCGCGCGATGAGCCTTAAAGACGCCGCCGCCGCCGTTTCCGACCGTCCAGACCACGGGCCGATGGGTGCGTATGACGGTTGGCCGGCACTGACGGTTGGCACGATGTGGCGACTGGGATTTCCGAACGATGCGTTTGATTTCTACTGCCGCACGGCCGAGGTCACGAAGGAAGGGCCATTCGCCCAAGCGCATGAATTTTACGGACCGCAACGCGAACAATTTGATGCTCCGGTGCGAATTGCCGAGCGCGAAGGATGCATGAAGGAATGCATCAGCGGCGTCGCCTTTGCGGATGTTGTCATCAACACCTTTTTCGGTTTCGCGCCCTCGCTCGAAGGCAAAACCATTCTGGCCGACCCGCAGACGCCCAGACCGTTTACCGGCAAGTTACTCAATGTGTTCATTTCGCGGTGAAAGATTCACCATCAGCGCCAATAAAAACGGCGTTGAACGCGCCAACGAGTAACGAACGCAGCCATGAACAATCATAGCTGTGGCAAAATCCATTCCCCGCTCTGCCGCAAAGCTGGTGTTGATCAACAGACGCTGGGCGGTTTCGCCAGCGTTCTTTGATCGCCGACGGCCAGCCGGTTGTCCGCTAAATTGTCGTTACCGAAACCACGAAACAGGAACCGCAGCCAGTAAATAGCTCAAATTAAATATAATGTTGGTCGGAACAATTCCTCAAATAATTTTGACGTCTGGTGCATGGGCGGGTCTTGAATCACGCATATTTCCTTCTGGTTTCGCAACACATCCGCTAAATTGGCCGGCCAAAATGAAAATAACCCTGTTTGTCCCGTGCTTCGTGGATTTGATGTATCCGCAAGTCGGCATCAGCATGGTCAACATCTTCGAGAAGCTGGGGCACCAGGTGATCGTGCCCGAGGGGCCGGCATGCTGTGGTCAGCCGGCGTTTAATTCCGGCTACTGGGACCAAAGCCGCGGCATCGCCGCGCAAATGCTCGAATCGCTGAAGGGCGCGGAGGTGGTTGTTATTGCCAGCGGCTCATGCGGCGCGATGATCAAGATTTTCTATGCGGAACTTTTCGCCGGCACAAAATTCGAGGCGCTGGCGCGTGAACTCGCCCCCAGGTGTTTTGAATTTTCCTCATTCCTGGTGAACAAACTCGGCATCACCGACCTGGGCGCCAGGTTTCCACACAAAGTCACGTTTCACGACGGCTGCCACGGTTTGCGCGAATTGAATAACAAGCGTCCACCCCGGGAATTGCTCGCCAAAGTCGAGGGACTTGAACTCGTGGAAATGGGCGCGGCGGAAACCTGTTGCGGCTTCGGCGGAACTTTTTCGGCAAAGTTCCCAGACGATCTCTACTGCCATGGGCGAAGTGAAATGCGCCAGCGCCCTGGAGACAAAAGCTGAATACATCGTCTCGTGCGATTCCAGTTGCCTCATGCAAATTCAAGGTCTGGCCGATAGGCAGCGGCAGCAGGTCAAAACGATTCACCTCGCCGAAATTCTCGCGCAAAGCCCATAAAAATGGAAACGGGCAATTCCCCAACCTTTGGAGATGCCGGGCAATCATGACCAGCCCCGCGGCCCAATTCAAAATCGCCGCCGGCCGGGTCGCGCCGGACTTGCAACATCGCAACATCGTCCAGACGGCCATGGGCAAATACGAAGCCGCCCGCGACCAGCGCAAACTGTGGTTTCAGGACTGGCAAGGCGCAAGGAACCTCGCCGCCCGCACGAAGTTTGAGGCGGTCAATCACCTCGACCAATACCTCGAAGAGTTCGCGCAAAGACTCGAAGCGCGCGGCGCCCAACTTCATTGGGCCAGTGACGCCAATCAGGCCCGCGATCTCATCCTCAAAATTCTCCGCGAAAAAAATGCAAGGGTCGTCGTGAAATCCAAGACGATGACGTCCGAGGAAATTGGACTCAACGAGGCGATGGAACGCTCGGGCTACGAAGTCGTCGAGTCCGACCTTGGGGAGTATATCGTCCAGCTTCGCCGCGAAGCACCCTATCACCTGGTGTTTCCGGCAATGCATCTCACGCGCAGCCAGATCAAGGACTTGTTCCAACGCAAACTAGACGACGCGCCGTCCGACGATCCCGAAGCCCTGACGATGGTTGCGCGGCGCGCATTGCGGAAAAAATATCTCCAAGCGGACGTCGGCATCACCGGCGCTAATTTTGCCATCGCCGAGACGGGGATGATTTCCATCACCGAAAATGAGGGTAACGCGCGGCTCACCACGGCGTTACCGAGGGTGATGATCACTCTGGTGGGCATCGAAAAAATCCTGCCACGGCTCGAAGATCTGGCGTTGTTCCTGCCGATGCTTGCCGTGATGGGCACCGGCCAGGCGCTAACCTGTTACAACACGATGTATGGCGGGCCGCGCCAGCCCGGCGAAGCCGATGGCCCCGGCGAATATCACGTCGTGCTTCTGGACAACCAGCGCACCGTCCTCCTCGCCGATTCCGAGCAACGCGATGCCCTCGGCTGTATCCGCTGCGGTGCCTGTCTGAATGTTTGCCCGGTCTTTCGCAGTGTCGGCGGGCCTGCCTACGGCACCGTCTATGGCGGCCCGATCGGTTCGGTCATCACTCCGCATCTGCGCGGCTTGCAGGAATGGAAACATCTTTCCGACGCGTCGTCTTTATGCGGCGCCTGCACCGAAACATGTCCGGTGAAAATTGATTTGCACCACCACCTGCTGCAAAACCGGCGCAACGCCGCACAGCCAAAGACGGGCAAACCGGATTTCCTTCAGCAATTTGCATTCAGACTTTTCGCCGTGCTTGCCGGAAGGCCCGCCCTATGGCCGCTCATCACGAAATTGAATCGCGTGGGCATGAAACTCCGGGGCTTGGTGAACGGAAGCGCGCTGGACCCGGCGCAGGCGTGGACCAGAACACGTGACTTGCCGCCCATCCCAAAACAAAGTTTTCGTGAATGGTGGAAGGAGCGTCGAAAATGACCGAGCGCGAGAAAATATTCGTCCGTATTCGTGAGGCATTGAGGGTTGAACCCCAGCCCCGCAATGAAACCGGCTTGCCGACAATCAATGAACATCGCGGCGTGTTGCCGTCCGTCCATGCGGCAAGCGATGAACAATTTGCCCTGTTCGCACGAAATGCCGCGGACTTGCGCGCCACATTCAAGCGGGTCAAAGACATGGATGAACTCACGCTGGAGGTCCAGAGATTACGCGATGCTGAGAAGTGGCGACGGGTGGCAGCCCACCGTGGCCCGCTCGTTCAACCCCTGGCCGCCTCACTCGGATTATTGGCGATTCTCACCGACGATGGTTACGACAAGAAGGAACTGGAAATGTGCGATGTGGGCATCTCGGAGTGTGACGCGCTCATCGCCCAAACCGGCACCGTGCTCGTCACCAGTCGCAGCGCCGGCGGCCGGGCTTTGTCATGCCTGCCGCCCCATCATCTGGTCATCGCGCGCCGCGAACAAATGGTTGCTGACTTGCCCGCGGCGTTCGCCCTCGTCAAACAAAAATACGGCGCAAGCTGTCCAAGCATGATTTCATTCATTACCGGACCAAGTCGCACCGGGGACATTGAACGCATCCTCGTGCTCGGAGCGCACGGACCCAAAAAACTGACGGTGATTTGTTTGTAAAGATTGGTCTACCCATGGTCAACAATGAGGATGTCGCGGCCGCGGACACATTTGCATAAATATACGGCCCTGAATACACCGCCGGAAAATCTGGAACGTCTGCGTGCTCGTGGCAGACGACTGAAGCCGACATTGGCGCGCTTGTCGCTGATGTTGTCGCCTTGCAGAAGAGATGATGATAAGCGGCTAATTAGATTTGGCGTAGGGACAGCAAAGTGGATCGCCGACAATTATATCCTCCCAACCGACAAAATGGGAGGCGGCATAAACACTTTCCGCCATCGTGTATCCTGAAGTGTAGCGATCCATCGCAATGGTCGGTGAAGCGATCGCTTGCAGGAGCGGTTCGTCCACGTATCCCTTTCCGCAGGTCAGCCCGTGAGCGATCAAATCAACGAGCAATGATTGTCCGCCTTGAGTTGGTAAAAAAGTCCGGGCGGAAGTTGACACGGCGGTGTCGCTTATTGAACCGGGCGAAAAAAGGAGAGTTTGATAAGCCCGGTTGGAATATCTGGCATCGTTGCTTCCCCACGAAAAATAACCCAGCAAATTGGTTTGTTGACCAACGAATTTTTCACTTAAGTCCAATTCGTCCGGGATGCCGCGCTGCACCATGACGTCGTGGGCGTGCCTCATGTCCGCGTTGAATTCATTCCAAGGTGATTCTCGCGGAATAACCGTTCCGGTAATAGGCGACGGCTGAGATGCCTTGTCGCCTAAACCAAAAATCGGTTGGACATCAAAGAGCACTTTCCCATTGGTCAAACCTCGTTCGGCTTCCAAGGCTTTCGTCACAAGCGCTTCCGCGCCCGCCTCCGTATAAGCATCCAATCGGGTAACAAGGTAACCACCAAATTTTGTGTGGGAAAAAGGTTCCGTGGCATTCCAGTAGCGACTCGAAAAAGCGAAACCGGTGGCACCCGATCCGGTGATGTTGATAATCAAAGCTCCGGGAAGATTCGTATAATCCAGTGCCGCCAAGGTGCTATCAGCCGAAGGGCGTCCCGCACGACGATTTGGATCAAGCGTTTGAGCACCGCCACATCAAAGTTGACCACTTTTCCATCAAATGAAACGAGCTGAAGGCCGTTGAAATCGCCTTCGCTTTGCGGGTTATGAACGCGCGTGGCCGCCACGTTCGCTGTGTAGGTGAAAGTGATGGAACCGGCTTGCCTCACAGTTATATTTGTAAATACGATGTAATCGTCGCCCTCCGTAAAGGAAGTTGTCACGGTATTGACAGTGCGCTGAGTGCCGTAAGATGTATCGCCAACTGACACCGTAAAGAAAGTGCCGCGGTCGGCGTAATCCACATCATCGTTTTTGCCGTAAAGATAAAGACAATAAGCGCCGGGAGGGACATTGTTCAATATATCTGTCGCCACGGAATCGTTCTTTTCAAGGGCATAGGGAGACTCCAATCCGGCAGGGGTGTTCCGCTCGCCTTGTTCGCCATCATAGTTGTCGGCGCTGGCATCAGTCAGCGTAACCGGGCTGGCGGTGGTTCCATCAGACAAGCGAACGCCAAATGTCGTGCCTTCGAGTTTAACAGGGTTCCAATAGTTGTGGCTCGGATCGAAATAAGCGCCCTGTCCGGAATAATTGAAGCCGTTAATTTGATCGCTGCTACCCATCGGGGCTCCTGTGATGCGGATGGGCACGCCCTTGGTTAGTACTATAAAGTCAATGTTCGTGTGAACCGCCAGGTATTCACGAACAGGGGTTTCGATGGATTGCTGGTAACCACCCCATGAAATGCTTTCATTTTCTGTGCTTATGGCGGAATCCTTGCAACGGATGGAGAGCATATTTGTTACATGACGTTTGCTCGCATAATCATTTGCAATCGCCTTGGATACCGGGCTGTTGGCATTGAAGATCAGTAATACCTGATCCGGGCTTCGTTGGCCGGCATTTGCGATACGGCTCCACGCCAATAACAGCACGAAGAGTGTCCACTGTTTTCTTTCTATCATGCAAGAGAGCAAGAAAGGCCGGTAAAGAAAATGCACGGCTGATCTGTGTGAAAGCTGACGGGGCCGTTCCATCATTACCCTGCCGGAAGGTTTTCTAAAAAGTGACTGGGGGAAACCTTATAGCGGCGCCGGAAACGTGTCGCAAAATACTGGCTTGAGTTAAAACCGTTGGCAAAAGCGATTTCGGTTATTGAAAGCTCGGGGTGTGCGCGTAATTGCCGGGCGGCCCGTTCAAGCCGGCACTGGTTCAAATATTCCATCGGCCCGATGTTCACCAGTTCGCGGCAGTATTTCGAAAACGCCGTTACCCCCATCTTGCAATGATCTGCCATGCGATCCAATGTCCATTGCTCGCCAAGATCAATGCTCCCAGCGTTGAGATCGCGCAAAAACATTTCCACCACCTGCTTGCGCGAGGTCAACTGTCCATTTTCATGCGTCTGCTGTTCCGTCAGGGCATCAAGGACGCCGATTAACAACTGGTTCAAATGGACGGCCATGCGCGAAACGGTGTGAGGTTGTCCCCATACGGTGATGCTCCGGGCCAGCTCCCGGAACGATTGCGCGATCAATGGTGTGGCGGTCCAAACAGGATTTTTAATGTGTCGCCATCTTTCAGTAAGGTCGGCTGTGTCTTCCCGGGTCATCACGATCCATTTCGGCCAACTCCAATTCTGATGCGGCCGCCTGACTCCAACATCGAGAATCATCCAGTGCAGCCGTCCCCGTCCAATGTTGGGTGCGCCAAATTTATGAAGCTCCCACGGACGTGTAATGATAAAATTGCCCGCATGTAAATGAAACGTCTTCTCTCCCATGACCATGTCGCAGGTTCCAGTCTCAAAAAAAACAATTTTGATTCCTTCGTTCCGATGAGGATTCAGCCCCCAGTCCTGCGACGTATTCGCATCCCAGAAGCCGATGCTGTTAAGCCCGGGCAATTCGTCTTTAGGCATTAAAGTGCCCGGATAATGCCCTTTGGTCAGCGCGTGAAATTCGATTTTGCCTTCGCGCACGGCCTCCTTTTGTGGCTCGCAATCGTCAATCCCATAATGTTTGTAGCCCATTCGGTAGATTGGCCGTGTGATCATATCATGTTCAATACTCTTCGCCGAACGATTTTGCAAGATTTCATTGCCCTGCCTTGGCAAATTGATGGATGAGAACAATAGCAATTATTCAATCGTGGCGTCATTATTCCGGAAAATATGGGAAAATCGTCAATGATACTACTGACCGGCATTTGCCTGGCAACAATCGTTGCGCATGCGGCCAGGCCAGGTGAAACCCCCGCACACTATGACGCCCGGCTGGCGTGGTGGCAGAACGCCCGGTTCGGAATGTTCATTCATTGGGGTCCCGTCAGCCTCACGGGACAGGAAATCAGTTGGTCCCGCGCCAATTCCAACACCAATTGTCCCAACAACGGCCCGATACCCGTCGCAGTTTATGATAACCTTTATAAAAATTTCGATCCGACAAATTTTAACGCCACCCAATGGGTTCAGATCGCCCGGGCCGCCGGCATGAAATACATGGTGCTCACAGCCAAACACGCTGACGGGTTTTTGCTTTGGCATTCAAAAGTGGATGGCTACAATATTGGCGCGACGCCGTTTCATCGTGACGTCTGCGCCGAACTGGCTAAGGCTGCGCATCAGCAGGGCATGAAAATCGGCTGGTATTTTTCGGCAATGGACTGGCGCGATCCCGATTGCCGCTCCGCGAACAATGATCGGTTTGTCAGAAAATTCCAAGCGGAATTGCGCGAACTGCTTTCCAACTATGGTTCGAATTGCCGTGCTCTGGTTTGATAGTGACGGCCGGCCCGCTATGTGGGAGCCTGACAAGACATACGCGCTTGGTTGAGCAAACTGCAGCCGCAAATTATCATCAACAACCGTCTGGAGATGAGCACCGTATCGAGCAATGGCTGCATCAGGGACAGCTCCATCCCAACGAGGATTTTTATACGCCGGAGCAGCGCATCGGGGCTTATGACGACAAAACTCCATGGGAAACCTGCATGACGCTCGGCACGCAATGGTCGTGGAAACCGGAAGATAAAATCAAATCGGCTGGCGAAGTGATTCATGTCCTGGCGCAATGCGCCGGCGGCGACGGCAATCTACTGCTGGATGTCGGTCCGATGCCCGATGGCCGCATTGAGCCGCGTCAGGTTGCCGTGCTGAAGCAGGTCGGCGCCTGGCTGGACAAAAACGGTGAAAGCATCTACGGCACGCGGGGCGGTCCCTGGAAACCCACCAAAGGCCATCGCCAGCACACGCAAGGGAAACATTATTTATGTCCACATTCTTAATGGCACGAGTGACACGATTGAGTTGCCGGACATCGCGCGCAAAATTAAATCCGCATCATTGCTGAACGGCGACAAAGTCAAATTCACGAATCAAGATGGAGACTTGGTTCTCACCGTTCCTCCCGGCCAGCGCGATGCCAGTGATACAGTCGTTAAACTAGAACTCGACGGTTCGGCAATGGGTTTGCCGGCGATGGACCTGCCGGCAACTTTTAAGGCCACCGCGTCCAACGTGTTTCAAAACGACGAGATGGATTACGGCCCGCAGTTTGCATTTGATGGCGATCAGCAAACCCGCTGGGCCACTGATAACGGAACGAAACAGGCGTGGATTGCCGTCCATTTCATGAAGCCGCGGACAGCCGATCAGATTCGTATTTCCGAAGCTTATCCCAACCGCGTGCAGAAATTTGAGTTTCAGTATCGTGACGGCGGCGATTGGAAAACGATATTCAGCGGCACATCCCTGGGCGATAATTTCCAGAAACATTTTGACCCGGTGACGGCACAGGAATTCCGCCTGAACATTCTCGACGCCAGCGAAGGCCCGACGATCAACGAAATCGAATTATCGGAATAATGCGTATGAACAATCCGATGGACCCTCTCGATTGGACCATCATTGCCGTGTATTTGGCGGCCGTGGTCGGTCTGGGCGTCGCGGCGGGCTTTTTGCGGCGCAAAAGCGAGCGCGGCGGCGAAGGCGGACATTATTTTCTGGCGGGCAACACGCTGGCGTGGCCGGTCATCGGTCTGGCGATGTTCGCCGCGAACATTTCCACCGTCCATCTCGTCAGCCTGGCGGAAGCGGCCTACAAGTACGGCCTGGTGTTCGGCAACTTCGAGTGGATGGCCGGATTCACGCTGATTCTTGCTCTCGCTTTTCTTCGCGCCGCTCTACCTGCGTTCGCGGGTTGCCACGCTGCCGGACTTTCTGGAACGCCGTTTCAACCGCGGTTGCCGCGACGTTTTGTCCGTCGTCTCGCTCTTTTCCGCCATCGTCATTCACATGGGCGTGGCGCTTTACACGGCGGCATGGGTGTTGCGCGGGATCCTCGGTCTCGCTCCCGATGCAAAAATTCTCGGCATGGACGCCTTGATGTTCTTCATCATCATTCTGGGGTTGTTGACGGGAATTTACACCATGCTCGGTGGTTTGCTCGCCGTGGTGTGGACGGAAAGCGTCCAGACCGTTTTGCTGCTGGTCGGCGCTGTGGTCATCACCGTGACCGGTTATTTGAAAATCGGTGGCTGGACGGAACTCGCGCACACCCTGGCGTCAAATCCGCATCCGCTGGCCGCTGTGGCCGGCAGCAAGGTCACGTGGGGCACGGGAAATTTTCTGAACATGGCGCGCGGCGGCCAGGATCCCAGCGGCCTGCCGTGGTATTCCATTTTGCTCGGCTACCCGGTCCTGGGCATCTGGTATTGGTGCTGCGACCAGACCATCGTCCAGCGCGTGCTCGCGGCGAAGGACGAAAAAAACGCGCGGCTGGGTCCGTTGTTTTGCGCGTTCTTGAAGATCCTGCCGGTGTTTCTCTTCGTGCTGCCCGGCGTGATTTGCGTTGGCGCTGGTGCAAAAACATTTCTTCAACGGCGCGGCGCCGCAAACCGCCGCCGACACTTACACGTTCATGCTCACTCACCTGCTGCCGGTCGGTTTGAAAGGGCTTGTCGCCGCCGCCATGCTCGCCGCCGCCATGCAAACCTGTTCCGCCGCGCTCAATTCCTCCGCCACGCTCGTCGCCTATGATTTGTTCAAGCGCTACAAACCTGACCTTGGCGACCACAAGCTGGTCACGCATCGGCAAAATCACAACCGTCCTCGGCACCCTCCTTGCCATTGTGGCCTCGCCGTTGTTTGGCCATTACACGACCATTTTTCAGGGCATCAACAAGCTGATTTCCTACGTCGCGCCTCCGATCACCGCCGTTTTTTTGCTCGGCGTTTTTTGGAAACGCGCCTCGGGCAAATCCGCCTTCATCACGCTCATCGCGGGCATCGTCCTCGGCGCCGTGGTGTTTTATCTGGATTGGAACAATATCTATCGCGGCGATTTCATGCTCATCGCGTTTTGGCTGTTCGTTGCCTGCGTCGTCATCATGGTGGTCACGACGTTTTTATTCCCCGAACCGCTCAAGGCTCAAGCCAGATTGCTTGTCTGGGAGAACTGGCGTGAACCCTTGCGCAACCCTGCCGGCGGACGCGGCCTCGCCGATTATCGTGTTTTGAGCGCTGTCATCTTGCTGGTGTTCGTCGCACTCTATTTGGTCTTTCGCTGAATTATGAAAGCACACATTTTCATACATCGTTTTTTTCCTTTCCTGGCCGGCTTGATCGCCGGCTGCGCGACGCAGAAACCACCGCAACGCTTTGCCTGGGTCACGGGACTCAAACCGGACAGGGCGGCGCGCTATGAATATCTTCACGCCCATGTCTGGCCGGGCGTGAATAAAATGATCAAAGAGTGTCAAATCCGGAATTTCTCCATCCATGAATGCACCATTGACGGTCAGCTTTATCTCTTCGCCTATCTCGAATACACGGGCACGAATTTTGACGCCGATATGAAACGGATGGCGGCCGACCCGGAGACCCAGCGCTGGTGGAAGGAAACCGACCCCTGCCAATCACCGTTGCCGGATGCGGCCGCGAAAGGCAAAATCTGGTCGGACACAAAGGAGGTTTATTTTTTACCATGACTTTATTGCTCAAGGACAAAATTATTTTTCTAACTGGCGGTTCGTGCGGTATTGGAAACGATTGCGCGAAAGCCTACGCCGCGGAAGGCGCCAAGGTTGTCATTGTCGCTCTCGATCGGTGAAGGCGTTGAAAAAGTTGCCGCCGAACTTGGCGCGGACCATCTGGGCATCGTCTGCGATGTAAGTCGTGACGACGAAGTGAAAGCCGCGATTGAAAAAAGTTTGTCGCGCTATGGAAAATTGGACGCAGTTCACAACAATGCTGGCATTTCCCACCCGTCAAAATCGGTTCATGAAACCACCGACGCCGAATGGGACGCTTTGTTTGAAGTAAATCTGAAAAGTGTTCTTCACACCACGCGCCACGCGTTTGCCGCTCTGGCCGCCAGCAAGGGCTGCATTCTTAACACGTCCAGCCTGGTCGGCGTCATCGGCCAGGAAATTCACGCCGCCTATACCGCCACCAAGGGCGGCTTGAACGCCTTGACAAAATCCATGGCCCTCGATTACGCCAAGCACGGCATTCGCGTGAACGCCGTTTGCCCCGCCGGCGCATGGACGCCGATGCTTCATCAATGGTGTTCGGAACAACCCGATCCGGATTCGACAAAGTTGTATCTGAATGAGATTCATCCGCTGGGTTATTGCCCGGGCGGGGATGCCATTGCAGATGCATGTGTATTCCTGCATTTCAGACAAGGCGCGTTTCATCACCGGCCACATCATGCACGTCAGCGGTGGCGCTGAACTCGGTTATCGCCGCGCGCTTTGACTTATGATTCGGCAGATTTCCACCCGCGACGCGCGTTTTCCCATCGGCCACGGTCATGGCAGCGATGCGATTCATCGCGACCCGGTTTATTCCTATGCCGTCACACTATTGCACGATGATAAAGGCCGGACCGGCGTCGGTCTGGCGTTCACCCTCGGCGAAGGGAACCAACTCGTCTGCGAAGCGGCGAGATTTTACGCGCAACGGACTCATCGGAAAATCAATCGAAGAAATCATGGCCGATTTCGGTGCGCTGCAGCGCGCCATGGCCGACGAACAACAGTTTCGCTGGCTCGGCCCGCATAAAGGCGTCGTGCAACTCGCCCTCGCCTCCGTCACGAATGCCTGCTGGGATTTATGGGCTAAAACCCGCGGGCGTACCGCTCTGGAAATTGCTCCTCGACCTTTCGCCGGAACAAATCGTCGCCACGCTCGACCTTTCTTACCTCGAAGACGAACTCACCGCGTCACTCGCGTTAAAAATTCTCCAGCGAACATCAACCCACACGTTCGTCGCGCGACAGCATTTTGAAAACCGGCTATCCCGGTTACGACACTTCCGTCGGCTGGTTCAATTATGATGACGGGCAAGTCCGCGAAAATTGCAAACGCGCCGTCGCTGCCGGTTTTACCGCCATGAAATTAAAAGTCGGCTCGCGCGATCCCGAACGCGATTTACGCCGCGCGAAGATTGTCCGCGAGGTGGCCGGACACAACGCGCGCGTGATGGTGGACGCCAACCAGCAATGGACCTTGCCGCAAGCGCTCGACATCTGCCAGCGGCTGCGTGTCATCAATCCATTTTGGATTGAAGAGCCCACGCATCCCGACGACGTGCTCGGCCATAAGACTTTGGCTGAAGCGATTGCGCCGACACAGCTCGCGCTCGGCGAACACGTTCCAAACCGCGTCGTTTTCAAAAACTATTTGCAGGCCGGATGCGCCGGGTTCATTCAAGTGGACGCCGTGCGTGTCGCGGGCGTGAGCGAGTTTCTCGCCGTCAGCTTGCTTTGCCGCGGCTTTGGCGTCCCCGCCGTGCCGCACGTCGGCGACATGGGGCAACTGCATCAGCATCTGGCTTTGTTTAACCATATCGCCATGGGACATGAAGTCATTTTTCTCGAATACATTCCCCACTTGCGTGAACACTTCCTCCATCCCTGCAACGTCGAAAACGGCGTTTACCAAACCCCGCAGGAAATCGGCGCAAGCTGCGATTTGAAACCGGCTTGAATATGAGGGTGTTTTCCATCGTGGATTCGCACGTCCATTTGTGGAATCCAGCGCAGCTCCGCTATGCCTGGCTCGACAATTTGCCAGCCTTGAACCACGCGTTTCTTCCGGCGGATTATTCCCATGCGGGCGGAACGACCGGCGTAAATAAAATGATATTTGTCGAATCTGGTTGCGAGCCTGCGCAAAATTTTGCCGAGCTTGATTGGATTTCTAGTTTGGCAAAAAACGAACCGCGTTTGAGGGGGATTATTGCCCATGCGTCTTTGGAAAAAGGCGAAACTCTCCGCCATGATTTGGAAAAGCTCGCCCTCAATCCGCTGGTGAAAGGAGTACGCCGGAATTTGCAGGGCGAACGCGATTTGGAGTTTTGCCTGCGGCCGGAATTTGTCAGCGGTGTCAGATTGCTTGCAGAATTTGATTTCACGTTCGACGTTTGCATTCGCCATGAACAATTGCAAGGTGTCGCCGAACTCGCGCGCCGTGTTCCCGAAGTAAATTTCGTTTTGGATCATTTCGGCAAACCGGACGTTCGTGGCAGAAACTTTGAGCCGTGGGCGACGGATTTGAAAGCCCTGGCGGCCTTGCCAAATGTGGTTTGCAAAATTTCCGGCCTGACGACGGAAGCCGATTGGAAAATCTGGCAACCCGCCGATTTGATACTTTATTTTGAAACAACCTTGGAATGCTTCGGTCTCGATCGGATTCTTTTCGGCAGCGATTGGCCGGTGGCGACTTTGGCGACAAGCTATGAACGTTGGCTGAAAACGGTGCGGAATTATTTCTCATTTGCCAGGACCGGCCGGGCAAACCAAATTATTCCAAACCAACGCAGAAAGGATTTATCGTGTTTAGTCTCAAAAACAAAACGGCGCTGGTCACCGGCGCGGCTTCCGGCATCGGCGCGGCCATCGCGGAAACGTTTGTTCAAGCCGGAGCGATGGTCTGGATCGCCGACCGCAATGAACCCGACGGATGCGCACAGGCGGAACGCATCGGCGGGAAATTTCTTGCGCTCGATGTTACCAGCGAAACCGCCAGTGCGCAGGCGGCGCAAACCGTCGGCACGCTGGATATTCTGGCCAATGTCGCCGGCATTGGCCACGTCGGCACCCTGCTCAATACGACCGCCGCGGACCTGGACAAACTCTATGCAGTAAACGTGCGCGGCATTTTCAATTGTTGCAAGGCATTCGCGCCCGCGATGCTCGAACGAAAATCCGGCAGCGTCATCAACATGGCTTCCATCGCCGGCATCGTCGCCGTCCGCGAACGGCTCGCTTACACGACAACAAAATTTGCCGTCGTTGGTTTGACGAAGGCGCTGGCGCTTGACCATTCGCATACCGGCGTGCGGTTCAATTGCATTTGCCCCGGCCGCGTCGAAACGCCGTTTGTTCTCGCGCGTCTCAAGGAATATCCCGATCCGCAGGCGGCCTATCGAGACATGGCTTCGACGCAATTGAACGGCCGCATGGCCAAACCGGAAGAAGTCGCCGCCGCCGCGCTGTATCTCGCTGCGGACGAAAGCGCCATGGTCACCGGCAGCGCGTTGATGATTGACGGCGGCTGGAGTGCGGGGAAATAATTTATGAAAATCATTCGCTACCAGGACAAGGAGGGTGCTATCGGCTGCGCCGCGCAACAAGCCGACGGCTCGGCTTTGAAACTCATCGGCAATATTTATGATTCACCCAAAGTCACCACCGATCAAGTCTCGAAGTCACAAAGTTGCTCGCGCCGATTCAACCAAGCAGCATCATTTGTATCGGTTTGAATTACCGCAAGCACGCCGAGGAAACTGGTGCGAAATTTCCGGAAGTTCCCAGTCATGTTCTTCAAAGGCGTCAACACCCTGCAACATCCCGGTGAACCGATTCTGCTCCCGACGCATTTGAAAAGCGACGAGGTGGATTATGAGTGTGAGCTGGCGGTGGTCATTGGCCGCGCGTGCAAAAATGCAAGTCGGGCCAATGCTCTGGATTTCGTGCTGGGCTACACTTGTGCCAATGATGTCAGCGCGCGAGACTGGCAAATCAAGCGCGGCGGCGGTCAGTGGTCACGCGGCAAGACCTTCGACACCTTCAGCCCGCTCGGCCCCTGTTTGGTCACGCGCGACGAGATTCCCAACCCGAACGCGTTGAAAATCCGAACTGTTTTGAACGGTCAAATCATGCAGAATTGGAACACAAACGACATGATTTTCGACGTGCCGGCGTTGATCGAATTTTTGAGCGGCAGCACGACTTTGTTGCCCGGCACGGTGATTTTGACCGGCACGCCCCACGGCGTGGGCATGGCGCAAAAGCCGCCGCGCTGGCTGAAAGCCGGAGATACGGTGACAATCGAAATCGAAAAGATCGGCGCGCTGCAAAATCCGGTGGCCAACGAAGTTTAATTCGCCCCGTTAGGGCTTATCTGCTTTTCAATTTGGGCAGCGACCTGCGCGGCTTGCAAAGCAATTCCTTGATCGTTGAAATGGACATTATCACTGTGAAATTCAGGATGTCCAAGCATGGGCGTGTTCAAATCGTCCACCGGGATTCCTTGCGCTTGCACGAATTTCACCGCGATGGCATTGCGCGCGGCAATGCGCTCATCAGTTGCCTGTGTCTGATTGTCGGCCGGTAAATTCGGAGACACTTTCAACGGCGTTGTATCGGCCCAAATCAATTTGGCGTTCGGCGCATATTTTTGAATCGTTTCTACGTATTTCGGAAATGCCGCTTCATATTCCTTTTCGCTATGCTGCCAGCCATGCATCCCGTTGTTGAAGAGAATGACATCAAATTTATACTGGCTCAAAACCATTTTAATTTGTTCGAGCAAAACCGGATCAGAAAGGAAAGCCGAGCTGCTAAGCCTGCCAACGTAGGCCTTGCCCGCGAGACGTTTTTCAACTTCAGGATAGTAGGCACGGGTAACGGAATCGCCAATAAGCAATGCCCGCGGAAGGTTGGTTTCATCCGCGTGCGAAATCCAGATGTCGCACCACTCAATGGATTCCCGCGCCGAAGGTGGATAACCAGAGCACCTTCCATTTTCCTGGAATGCCAAACAGGCAGCGAACAAGAAAAGAAAAAGGAATTTCATGAATTTATTTTTTGATATTATTGCATTCATGGCTGTTTGATGATGTAAAATTGGCCGGAGTTGTTGTGTGTAAGTGCATTGGTCACGTTGAAGTTGCCGCTCGCGTCATAGAAATCAGTGGCGACAGAAGTCCAGCTCGTTAATGGCGTGGCCAAGTTGGTGCTTGTTAACACATTATAAGTGCCATCCGCCATTCCGCCCACGCCACTGAAAGTCAGGTTGGTTCCAGAAATCCTGGGGCTTCCAATCACCGGCCCGGACGCCGTAACGGTAATATCGCGAACCTGTAAAAGGTTGACTTGGGGATAATTATCAGCAGGTTCTCCGTTCAATGTAATCGTCTCAGAGCCGGAACCATTCGCCACAAAAGTTCCGATAATATACTGTCCCGGCTCATAGTTTATCGCGGCAGAAGCGTTGGTGCCGCCAGAGAGGGTTTCCGTGCGCGACGGGTCATTGCCATTTACCCAGAATTCAACCAAATAGGTATGCCCCGGCGTCATGCCGTCCCAGCTAAAAGTGCAGGCGGGACCGGGGTACTCATACGCTCCGTTCTCCAAAAGAGCGTTGTAGTTCGTATTCCCCGTTTCCGGATTGGGGAAGCTTTCATAGCCGGCATTAAAACCAGTATCGCTAAAGTCGGGCAAATCGCTGTATCCCTGAAAAGTCACTCCGTTAACCGGCAGGGTGTTTGCGCTGCTATCGTAGGGCGCCCACGAACCGAAATATGTTCCCTGCGTGCTCACGTCGGAAGCTCCCGAAATGCCCATGGGAGCTTGCCAGGTTACATTGGCAACCATCCGCGCGGCCAACTGAAACAACTTTGCCTGCTTTTCATTCAAAGAGACATTGAACGAGCCGGTGACGGATGCTGTGGCGCCACTCCACAAATCGGTGGCAACATAAGTTCCCGCCGGCAGGCCGGCGCTGCTGAGATTTACTGTTTCGTTCACCGCACTGCTGGTATAATTGAACACCGCAATGTCCCAAAAGTTTGGGCCATCCTGCCGCACAAATAAGCTCCCGGCGCTGGTACCGGTCGCCCCATCCACTGGCCTGAATGTCGTTCCGACGCGGGCCACGGCGTCAATGGCCGCGTTCGTTAGACACATCTGGGCCAGGCTGACACTCGCGGCGTTCGTCAAAATGCTCCCGTTCAAAAAAAGCCCCGTAATGGCGCCATTAATCAGCCGGCTTTGGACTTCGTTGGTGTCTGGACCGTTGTCAAACACAAGATCGTCGGGGTCATTGAATTGATACAACCGGCTACTAATCCACCAACCGCAGGACACGGCGTTCATCGTGTACTCCGTGTTTCCGATTTCAGACGGTTCGGCATCACAAGCGATTCGGCGGCTGTTTCCGTATTGATATGGAAAAATCGGCGCGATGGATTCGCTGATAAACATTTTACCGTCGATTTCGTTGAGCAGGTATTGCATCCCCTCGTTGAATGCCTCTATGCCTGTTGTCGCAGCCGGGTCGTAATGCACCCCTTCAAGTGACCCGTGTGAAAGAAAATCGAATTTGACGTAATCAAAGCCGTCGTTGGTGAAAATATTGATTTGATATTGAATCATTGCTTTTGTCCCGGGATGAGTCGGGTCAATGGCGTAGCCGCCGTCATTGGAAATGGCGCTTCCGTTGGTGGTCCGCAGCAAAATGTCGCTATACATATAACTGGAATTCGGCACGGCTGAATTGCTGGCCTGGGATAACGTTCCCCAATAGGCAAATGGGGTCCAATAAACCCCCGCTTTTTGGCCGTCGGCATGACAATGGTTCACAAAGGACTCTAATTGGAAATTATTCAAATTGTTCCAAAAGGAATCGAGGTTCACGTAAACCGTGCCGCCGTTGGTAAAGCCATAATTTTGCAGATTAGTGCGAATGGAATCTGAAACGGCAATGGCCGCCGAATAGGTGATATTGTTCTGATAATTCGTGACCCCCCAACTGTTCCAGCCAAACGGCACGCCGTTCGTCCATGCGAGTTTGGGAACAAACAGCGAATTCTCATCGGCAAAATTCTCCATCGCTGTCCGCCAATCATCGTTAAAACCGACAAAAATCGTCGGTGATGAAATGGTATTGCCAGCCACCGGGCCGTGCGGCATCACATCCCAGGTCCAATGGTCACTCAAACCGCCGAAAACATTCAACTGGTTCAGTTTATTATTCGATCCAGACCAATACACTCCCGTTTTCCACGTATCATGTGTCACTGAACCGACCACCAATCCGTTCCGGCTGACGTTGTCATAAAATGCCCCAACTTCATTTCCCGTATCGGAGCCATTCATGGATTCGGAATTGTAAGAGACGAAATGATCGTTGTCGAATGGGACAAACAGCGCGCGATTATCATTGGTAATGCCGATATTTACACCGCCACTCGTGCTTTCCACCACGGGAGCCATCCAATTCGATTGCAGGTTGGTTGACGCCGAAAGCGAAACGCTCGTCAGAAAGCTGTCAGTTTGGTCCAAAGTGAAATATTGCAGCATCGCCGGCAGGCCGCCCCCCGTGTTCCTAACCACCACCTCCGCCCCGTTCACTGTCGCCCAATTGCGGGTTGAATAATTCGTGCTTGCCACATAGCTGCTGTTGTTGCTGACGGCACTGTAAAAGCCGGAGATTTTCTCCGAGTTTTCCCAGTAAAAATTTGCCGTGCCGGCGCCTAAATTATAATCGAGCGTCACGTTTGCATTCGACATCACCAGTGTGTTGCCCGTTTGCTCAAACAAAGGCGCGGCTTCTGCAGAATTTGATAAAGCAGATACCAGAAATAGTCCGGCAATGACCCGTCTTTGTAGTCGCATGTCAGGGGAGAACTGGAGGCGGAATTGTGAACGTCGGCGCTTTAACCGGCCGTTCTGTCTCTGTGATTTTCATTTGTTTATATAAAGCAGCCGCCGGGCAAACATTTATGCCCGGCGGCCTTTTATTCTCCCTGGCTGCGGCATTCCAATTTTACTGTGTTTGCAGAATATAATATTCCTGGGGATTGCTTGAATTAATCACATTAGTGGACAAATTGATATCACCGCTCCCGTTAAAGGAGTTGGTCAATACGGGTGTCCAGTTAGTCAAGGCTAGCGCCACATTGGTGCTTTCCAGCAAGACATAGGCGGTGTTCACCGGACCATTGGTTGCTGTAATCGTCAACGTTGTTCCGCTTAAAGCGACGCTCGTAATCCTGGGCTGCGATGGCATGCTTGCCACGGTCAAAGTGCCATTGACGGCCAAATTGCTGGTGTTCCATGCCAGGCCCGGACCCGGTGTTGACGGTGTGATATTGCCAAAGGAACCGGAGTAATTCGCCGCGCTGAATATCTGGAAGCTGTTCCCCGCCGCCAGCGGCGAGCCGCTGATGTTCACCAGGTTCAAAGTGCCGCCGTAAACCATGTTCCCGCCGGCTTGAACCATGTCGTTCGATCCCGAACCGTCCAGCTTCAGGACCGTCGTGCCATCCAGCGTCACGTTGCCGCTGGCGGCAAGGGCGCCCACCGCATTGGTGCTGGTCGTGTCAATGCCGATGGTGATGTTGGTGCCCGATGGAGACACGGTCGCATCAGAAGAAACCACCAGGTTGCCGTTGATGCCGCCCACCCCTGCCAGCGTCTGGCCGCCTGCCAGCGTCAACGTATCGTCGGTGCGTCCGCTCACGTCAATATGCAACACATCGGGATTGCTGCCGCCAAAGAAAATCAGCGAGCTTCGCGAAATCGAACCGTTGCCCGTCAAGGCCACGTCCGGCGCGTTCCCATCACTGCCGATAATCGTCGGGCCGCTGTAAGTATTGGAGGCCGACAACTCCATCGAATGGTTCCATCCATCCATGACAAAACCGCCGATTCCACTGAATACATTGGTGTAGATTCTGTTGTAATCTCCTAGTAGAAAATGGGCCACGCCATTCAAGGTGACAGCACTGTCAATCGGCTCGTCGCCCGAACCGCTATAGGTTTCCCACTGTGCGTTGCTTTCAAGAATAATGTTGCTGCCATCAATGGTTGATGGGCCGCTCCAAAGATATACCTGCGCTCCGTTGTCAACATGGATGCTGCCATTCCAACCACCGTTCCAGAAGATCAATTGGGAGTTTGTACTCAGGGTAACAACCGTGGACGGATTTTGGAAGCTGGAATCCATGTTATGCGTCCCGAGTTTGCTCCCGGGGGCAATGGTGATACCGGCAACAGTGCTGCCAATGGTCACAGTCGTCCATTCGCCATAGGGGTTGCTGGTGTCATTCCAGTCGATCGTCAAATAATATGGCCCAGCGATTTGTGATCCGGAACCCAGGTCCCAACGAGCGGTGCAGCCAAACGTCGTGTCGCCAGCCAGCGTGATGTCCAACTGATTGACCGGATAATCTTCATAACTGTTAAAAATGGCCCCCTCGCCGTTATATCCCGTGCCCGACACGGTCACCGGCTTGTATCCCCCCAGTGCCCCGCCGCCGATGTCCAACGTGGAATTGTTGGTGATGGCGATCGAAGAAACTGAGCCAAAAGAATTATTGCCTGCATATAAAACTCCCCCGCTGATCGTCGCCGAGCCGGTAAAATTGCCCGCGCTTGTGAGGGTCAACGTGCTCGTTCCTTCCTTGACCAAACTGCCCGCCCCGCTGATCGTACCTGAACTGATATTGAAATCATTGGTGGAGGAGTTGACCATGATAAGGCTGGGATCCACTGTCCCGCTCACCGTTACACTCGTTGGTTCCCCAACCGTGTCGTTAAACAATACGGCATCGCCCTGCGCGAATACCGTCTGAGTATCGTTGGACAAATTAATCCAATTCGCAGAAGTGTCCACGTCCCACGTCCCGTTGTTGTCATTAGTACCCCAAAGCAAGGTGGCTGGCGACGCAACTGTAAGGATGGCCGCAACGCTGTTTGTCGTCCCATTCGCGTTGCCAACCACGACACTGTAGCTGCCCGCTTCGCTAAGCTGTAAATTGGTCAACGTCAGGGTCGAATTGGTCTGACCGGCCAAAGGAGTGTTCCCTTCGAACCACTGGTTCGTCGTGGGCAAGCCGCTTAACACGCTCACACTGAATGTCGCCGGGCCGCCAATAAAGCCTGCTTGCGGCTGCGGCTGACTGACAATAATCGGCCTGGAAGTCGCTGGAGAAGCATTCAATTCCGCTTCGTAGTAATGTGCCATTACCTGGGCTGCTGTCAGGCCGTAATTATAAATTGCCACCTGGCAAATGTTCCCGAAGAAAACCCGGCCATTGCCATCCAAGGTTCCATTTCCAATCGCCCATGGAACTATATTGGGATTGGAGAAAGAAATTGACCCCGTTGTATCCGGTGCGCTCGCGACCAGCACCCCGTTGATATAAAGATAATCGTTGCTGCCGTCATTGGCCAATACCAAATATACCCAATCTGTATTTTGCTGGCCGCCGCTGAGTCCGCCCGTGCCGAAATATCCATAATAAGGGTTGCCAGAGGTATCTTGCCGCAAAGCGATTTCCTGATAGTTGTTATTGGCATCATAACCCTTGGCAATAATATCTCCAAGGCTTGATGGTGTTAAACTGGCCAGTTGCACCCAGGCCTCCAGGGTGGTCGGACCGGTAAAATTCAGATTGGTCGGATTGTTCCCATCGCCCAAATAAACATATCCACTTCCATTAAAATTGACTGCGTTTGTGATATACGGCGCCGGACCGGCAACGAGGTTGCCCGATAAAGTAATATTTTCGTAAGTTCCATTGTTGGTGTTGCCTGACAAATCAGTGGCAATGCCGTCGGCGGCATTTGGATCGGTCAAATCCAGCGGCCAATACCCCATGGGATTATCAGCAAGCACGGAACTCTGGTAATTCGTAACCGTCGTCGCCGTGATATTGCGAATCTGCAAAAGGTTGATCTGCGGATCGTTGCCCTGACTGGGTGAACTTCCGGTCAATGTAATCGTCTCCGAACCGGAACCATCCGCCACATAGGTGCCGGTAATGTATTCTCCCGGCGCATCGCCAAAATCCAAACTGGCGGATGTGTTGGCCCCACCGGTAAACGTTTCAGTCCGGCCGTTGCCGCGTCCATCATTCGCCCACGCTTGGATCAGATACGTGTGCCCCGGCGTGTCACCCCAGGTGATTACTATCGTCCCGTTGCCGCTGCCCGCATAAGCCGCTGTCTGCAAGAGGGTGTTGTAGTTGGCGTTCGGAGTCCCCGGACTGTTGTAGGCATTGTATCCCGATTGGTCGTTTTGTGGAAAGGTGGCGCTAAAACCCGGCAGGCTGGAATTTCCCTCAAAAACCACCCCGTTAACCGGCAGGGTGTTTGCGTCGCCATCATAAGGCGCCCACGATCCAAAGAAAGTTCCCTGGGTGCTCACATCGGACGCCCCGGAGATGGCAACAGGTGTTTGCCAGGCAACCGTTTCATCTTGCGCCTGTGCAACGGCGGCAAGCATGCCGATAATTGTGGTATAAAGAAGGATTGTTTTCATGGTTGATTTTTTATTGCGGGTTTTTTTTGGCTTGATCTTGGAGTTAACCGGCGGCTAGGGATTATTCGGCGCGACACAGTGTTGGATAAGCCAGGCTGCATCCTGGCTGGTGGGATTGGGTTTATATGGTGATAGCTGATAATCATAGACACTGGAGCCGGCTCCAAGTGTGGCTATTCCTGTGGCCAAAATCCCAGGATCACGCCATGTTTTCGCCTCCGAATGGCCGTCGGCAAAAGCAAACGTGCCCACATTCCCGTGATAGGTGGCAAACACATCTACAAAGTTAAAAGTTATTGGCGGAAGCGGACCATTGACGCTCATCGCAAATGTTGACACATTATATCCCCGGGTGTCGGATTGCTCCGCGAAAGTTATGCAGTCGGAAGTTCTCTTTATTTGTGTCATTACTGAATAACTTTCGGTAAAATCTGGAACAGCCTCCACGTTTTCCGTGATTGCATAGCTGTCATAGGCCCAGTCAACGTGATTGCCGGTGCCAATGGGCAAATTGAAGCGCACATCGCCGGGACAGTGATACGTTCCCACATTTGGGGCATACTGATAGAGCATATTATTTGTCACCAGACAGTTCCGCACATCCTGCAAGGCAAATCCTTGTGATGTCCAGTCTCCAGGGGCCGCCCCGTCCAATCCCCAAAAACCGTCGGCGTCATTAACTGTCGAAGGCGGATTATAACTTACAAGCTTCTGGTTATTGTCATTCGCATACATTGTGAACGCCAGCGCCAGTTGTTTCTGGTTATTCAGACAGTAGGCCTCGGTGCCTTTTAATTTGGCTTTCGCAAGCACCGGCAACAAGAGCGCCGCCAGAATGGCGATCACCGCGATGACAACCAGCAATTCAATCAGCGTAAAGGCGCTCGCCGCAGAATTCTCCGCGCCAACCTCATTTCGCAAAGCTCTCTTAAATATGAACATCAAACAATTTGTCGTTTTGGCGATTCTGTCATCAGGTTACACTATGAGAAATCGCGCCGCTTCCAATTTCATTCAGCGAAGAAGATTGAACATCCGGCGAAATACCTGGGAAATCCACCTGAAATCGGCTCCATCACAACGGGGCAATCGCGAATACCACCTCATCAAAAAGGCAATCTGGCTTCTTCCCCCTTTTTGATTTTCAATTCTACAATTTTCCCGCTGTAATTGACCTGACAAGGCTCGCCGTCATCCGAATGAACAGTTGCTGAAGCTAATTTTCCATCTTTCCAGGTCATGTCCACTTTGAAACCACCGCGGGCACACAAGCCGGTGACGTTGCCGTTTTTCCACGCGTCCGGCAAAGCGGGCAGCAAACGAATCAACCCGTCCTGACTTTGCAGCAGCATTTCGGCGATGGCCGCTGTGGTTCCAAAATTTCCGTCAATTTGAAACGGCGGACAGGCGTCAAACAGATTGGGATAAACTCCGCCGCCGCCGTCGTACCGAATGTCCATGCCATAGACGCGGGACTCAGAGCCTTTTGCACGAGCGTCCAGGCATGGTTGCCGTCGCCCAGCCGCGCCCACAACGCGGCTTTGTAGGCCAGCGACCAGCCCACGCCGTCGTCACCGCGCACTTCCAAACTTTTGCGGGCGGCCTGCGGCCAGTTCCGGCGTGGTGTAAGGCGAAATTTCATCGCCCGGATACAAACCCCAAAGATGCGAAACATGGCGATGTTGCGGGTCCGGTTCCTGGTATAGGTTCCAACCATTCCATGATTCGCCCGTCCGGGCCGATTTGCGTCGGCGCGAGCCGGTCGCGCGTTTTGCAATCAATTCATTTCGGAAATCCTCGTCCACGCCAAGAATTTTTGACGATTCGAATGCACGCGCCAAACAAATACCGTACGAGTTGCTGCATGATGGTTGGCCCCATGCAAATGCGCCGCCTGCTGGCCATTGGGCATTTGAAAATGATTTTCCGGCGAATTGGCCGGCGCGATGACGAGCCAGTGATGTTTCGGTTCTTCAATCAGCATGTCGGAATAAAATTGCGCCGAGCCTTTCATGATCGGATATGCCCATTGCAAAAAATTCCTTGTCCCGGCGTGAACAGATAATGATCCCACAAATGCTGGCACAGCCACGCCGAGCCGCCGCTGAACGCGCCCCACGATGCGCCTTCTCCCGGCGAGGTGAAGCCCCACGGATTCGTGATGACGTGCGCCACCCAGCCGCTCGCGTCGTAATAATCATGCGCGGTTTTCGCGCCCGGCTCTTGCAACGAGGCAATCAGCGCGAACAGCGGCTGCGTCAAATCCGAAAGATTGCAAACTTCCGCCGGCCAGTAATTCATCTCCACATTCACGTCCAGATGCCAGTCGCCATTCCATGGCGTGTGAATTTCCTCCGGCCCAGATGCCTTGAAGATTCGGCGGCAATCCGCCCGGGCGCGACGAGGAAATCAACAGGTAACGGCCAAAATTAAAATACAGCGCCGCCAGACTTGGATCGCCCGGCCGTTCTTTCGCCGCATTGATTCGTTCGGCGTCGGTTGTTCCGGCCGCTGCGCATCAGGTGGGTTCGAGAGATGAAGCGAAACGCGCTGGAAATATTTTTGATAATCGGCAACGTGCGCTTTGCGCAACGACTTGTAGGATTTTTTCGCGGCCAGATTCAAATCATTCAGCGTCGCCGCCAACGGGTCTTTGGTTTGCCGGCCGCCGAAGCCCTGATAATCCGTTCCGGCGGCATATCAGCAAAACGACTTCATTCGCGTTGCTCACACTCAAAACATTTCCCTGAACGGAAACTTCGCCGCCGCGATTCAAAACGCGAACGCGCGCGGCGTATCGAACACCTTTGCCGTCCGTGCCGTTGTCCAATTGGCCGGTCATCAGCAATCCATTGTTCCATCGCCGGCGATCGTTTCAAATCGCTCCGGCCGGTCAAGCTGCGTCTCGAAGGAAATTTGTTTCGGCCTGATCCGCCGTCAAACGCAAAACCATCACCTGGTCCGGCGCGCTGGAAAACATTTCGCGGTTGAATCTCAACGCCGCCGCGATTGAATTGCACAGTCGCCACCGCGTCGTTGAGATCCAGTTCGCGCCGATAATTTGTGACCGGCGCATTTGTGTCGTCTGACAAAAATGACAAATGCAAATTGCCGAGCACCTGATAGCAGCCATATTGAGCCGCCGCCTGAACCCGGGACCCTTGCAGGTAAAGATGCGCATTGACCAGCGCCTCGGCTTCGACATTTTTCCCCTCCAGCAGCAATTGCCGGATTTCGGGCAAATATTTATATGCGTCCGGTCGGTCGGCGTCCTGCCGCGAGCCGGACCAGACGGAACTTTCGTTGAGCACAATTCGCTCTTCGTCCACGCCGCCGAACATCATCGCGCCCAGCCGCCCATTGCCCAGCGGCGACGATTCCGTGAAATTTGTTGCCGGGGCGTCGAACCAGATCGTTGTTTCCGGCGCGAATATCATTTCCGGCGGCGAAAGACATTTGGCCGCCAGTGCGCGAGAGTTAAAATTGAAAATGATGCGACAGTTTTTATTTTCATAAAATCATTTATCCAACCGCAAAATGAATCCGCCACGCGGCGGAATTTGATGCCGCCATTGATCAGAATCTCCCAAAGGTACGACAGTCACTTGCATGTTGGCATTCTCGCCTTCGGCAATTACCAGCCGATGTGGAAACTTCTTGAATGCGGACAAATTCAAATTTACCGGCAAGGCGCCATCCGTTCCGTTGATGCCCGCAATGAACCAGCTTTTGCCGGAACGTCGCGCAAAAACGGCAATTTTTCCCGGCTCGCCAATCAGGCATTTGGTTTCATCCCAGCGCGCGGGAGCATCGCGGAAGACTTGCAACGCCTGCGGCGGCAGCGATTCAAAAAATTCCGGCTTGTCGGCGTAATGAATGATGCCGGAGGTAAAAATCAATGCAGTCGCCAATTCGATGCGCGGCCGTGGTTGTCCGGTCGTATTTTTTGGGCGAGCAGGCAACCGGCGTCACGTCCATCGGACCGACGGCATTGCGGGTGAAGGGCAGAACGGTGTCCAGTTCCGCCGCCTTTTCCGTGTAACGTGGCGTCGTAAAAATAATTTTCGTTGCCCAGCACCGCTTCCGTTGACAAAAGGTTCGGCCACGTTCGTTGCCAACCGCGCGGAATCGTGCAGCCATGCAGATTTACAACCATTTTGCGCGCGGCGGCATCACGCATCAACGCCTGCTGCGCGGCGATTGCTTCCTGCCGGTCCGAACACCAGAAATCCACCTTCACGCCGACGAACACCGGCGGCAGCCATTTCGTCCAACTTTTCTTCTCGTTTTTTCGGGTCATAAAAATCACCGGCATAGTTCCACGCCAATGGCATCACACCTTTGCTCAGTGCGTATGCTGGCAATTGGCTTCAACCCGGCCTTCCACCAACCCGCGTCGAACAAAGTATATTCCCATCCCATTTTGGCGGCGAAGTCGGTGAACTCATTGAACAAATTAGTCGTGTCCGGCCCGTTGGGATACGACCACCAGGCCCAGGACGCGCGGCCGGGTTTGATCCATGACGTGTCCGCAATCCGCGACGGCGGCGGAAAGGTCCGTGACAAGGGTCGAGGTGGATATATCGCCGGCGGATTTGCCCAAAACCATCACGCGCCACGGCATTGTCCACGGCAAGGTGAATCGCGGTTCAGGGCCGAATTTGTTCGTGTAACCCTGCGTCGTTTCATCGGCCTATGGGAAAGGCAATGCGATAAACTCCGCCGGCGCAGTCTGGATCCAGATGGCACGCGCAATAGGATTCGTCAGTTCCCGCTTCGGTTATGCAGACACCCAGGTCGCAGCGCCGGGAACTTGGAACAGCGCTGGAAAAGCCCAGCCGACTGCCTTGGCGCGCGAATCCGGCGGCGGATCACCCGGTGAAACATGAAAATAAAAATCTTCATAAGCCGGCGTGTAAGGTCCGGCAGCATGATACGGTTGCATCCAGCCGGTCGCGTTGAGCGGCAGTGCAAAGCCGGTCAATTCGGATTCGACGACGCGAACATCGCTCGAATTTTGCGTGAAACGATAACGGAAGGCGACGCCTTCATCGCTGGCGGCAAGTTCAATTTCAACAGGGAAATTGTTGGTGTTGCGAAACGACGATGCTGCGAAAATTCAAAGGATGATTTACTCGCGGTTGAACGCCGGCAAACAATTCGTATTTTTCGCGACGCCTCTCAATTTTCCCCGCGTGATCAAAAGCAAGCGCATGTTCAAAATTCTGATCGTCGCGGCGCAAGCCGAGCGGCGATTCCTGGATCACCGTCTTCCCCAGGTGCGAAACATGGTAATTCAGTTTCCCCCGTTGCCGAGTGAAATGGAAATGGCACATTGACCATCCGGCGAGGTAAGCGCCCAGCAATTGGTCTCCGGTCAAGCTTGCCGCCAAAGACGCCATGGGTACAGAGCGAGCAAGGCAACCGGCAAAAATATAAATTGAATTTTTGCCGATTTCAAAATCCCGGCTTTATTCTTCATTGACAATTTTAGATCATGCCGGCAAATAAGTATCGAAGAGGCTGCGGACCTTGCAGTTCCTTCATGAAATCATCCTTGCTCAACGTTGTTTGGGCTGAACTAGAATGGTTTGCGGGGAATCCGGCATGAGGTGAAAAAAATTATTGGAATATTTAGCGTCCGCATTTTCCAAATTCAGCCAAACCCAAAGTGCGGGATTTTCCGGATTTGATCGTCACCAAAAATCCATCGCCCGATTCTCCGACCGAAGCCGCCAGTTCAGGATCGGGCAAGTTTCAGTTCCTTGGGCAACGCCAGCAAAACCAGATTATCCGAGACCGTTTTGCCGTCCACTTCCAGCTTCAGCCAAGTGTAAAAATCGTTCGCGCCAAGTTTTTGAATTTGTTCCTGAAGGTTGAGCGTTTTGACCTTTTCACTCTTGCGCGCCGGAATTTTCACGCCCCTGGATTCCCGCGCCAGCGATTTGCCGTTCAAATCCGTCACATTCCAGGTCAGTTTGCCGTGATGCGCTTCGAGCAAATCGCTCGTGACAAAAATATCAATCGTTCCATCCTTCATGTTTTCCAGCCCGGAAACAAGGATCGGCGCATAAAATTTTCGCGCCAGATAATGCAGCGCTTTCCAGCGACCGAAATAATCCACCGACGACCAGCTCATGCCCGGCCAGATGTCGTTGTATTGCCAGAAAACGCAGCCCATGGATTTGGGCATGGTCTGCCGCCAATATTCCGCGCCGATCTTGATGCCGTAACCCTGCAAAATCTGGCTCAACCAAAGCGTCGTCTCAAAATCCTTCGGCGGACGGAAATAGTGGAGAATCATGTCGTGGATGATTTCATGTTGCCCCTGCCGCTGCCGTCGCGCTGATGCCAGTTCATCACCGGCGATCACCACTGACTCGCGATCTCTTCATTGGTGAAGGCGCGAATCGTTTTCGGCTCGGGAAACGATTGAAAACCAAACTCGCTCATGAAACCGCTTTGCGTGCGGTAGGCGTCAAACGTTTTTGGCCCGTGCCAAACCTCCCAGTAATGCGTGTCGCCGCAGTCCGGGCTGCCGGAAACATAGTTGGCCTGTGGCGCAAATTGGCGAACCTGTTCCGCAATCAAATCCTTGAACAATTCGTCGTAATCCGCCGTGCTCATCCGGTTCGGTCCCCACTTCGGCCCTTTCCACCACGACAAACTGATTTCGTTGTTGCCGCACCAGACGGCGATGCACGGATGATGCCGCAGCCGAAGCAAATTATCGCGCGCTTCATGCCGCACATTTTCCATGAATTCCCGGTCAAACGCCGGATACGCGGCGCAGGCAAATTTGAAATCGAGCCAGACACAAATGCCCATTTCATCGCAGGCATCAAACAGCGCATCATCTTCGTAATAACCGCCACCCCAGAAACGCAGCGTGTTGATGTTGACCGCCGCCGCATCAGCAACGTAAGCGGCGCAAAATCTCCGGCGTTACGCGGCTGGTGAATGAATCGCAGGGAATCCAGTTAGCGCCTTTGGCAAAGAACGGAACGCCGTTGACCTCAAAATGCAGCGGGCATGTCGCCTTGTGGCAGAACCGCTTTCAGCGTTCCGCAAACCGATGCGCTGGCTTTTGGTATCCACGGTTTTGCCATCCGCATTCAGCAATTCCACATGCACTTCATACAACGGCTGTTCGCCCATGCCTGCCGGCCACCAAAGTTTGGGATGTGTGGATTCCAACTGGCCGCGTCCTTGGCCATTAGAAAGTCCAACGGTTTTTTTGGTGATGGATTTTGCCATTATCGAGAACCGTCAGCACGGCTTGAAAATCGGTGACATCACCTACCAATTCCACATCCACTTCAACATCCAACGTTGCTTCGTGCTTGCCGTGAGATGTTTGCCGCATCAACACGTCGGCGATGCGGCCATCGTTGAAGGTTTCCAGCGTGATGTTTTTCCAAATGCCGCAACTCGGCAAATCCGGCCCCCAATCCCAGCCAAAGCTGCAAGGCTCCTTGCGCACCCATGCGCGGCCTTTGATCCATTTTGCGGGAGTTTGATCGCTTTCCATTTGTTTGAAGTAAGTGAAAGGTGATTCAAAAGTAATCTCGATTGCGTTTGCAGCCGGATCGCAAAAACGGTTTTACATCAAATTCCCAAAGCCGAAACATGTTGTCGGCGCGGCCGACTTTCCTGACCGTTGATTTTGATCGTGGCCAGCGTGTCCAAGCCTTCGCAACGCAGCAACACGCGGTCATTTTTCAAAACTTCTTCCGGCACGTCGAACGTGCGTTTGTAAATCCAATCGCTTTCGCCAACCCATTGGACGGCTTTTTCATTATCGCGATAGAACGGATCGGGAATTTTTCCCGCCGCCAGCAGATCCGTGTGCACACAACCCGGCACCGTGCGCGGAAATCCAGTCATCTTTACCCGCTTGCGTTACCTGCCAATCGCCGTTGAGGCTCAAACGGCGGGGCGTGGAAAGCGCCGCGCGCCCGGCAAAGGGAAACAAGTGGCTCCCAGGCAAACGTCGCGTGCGGTCGCCGTCATCTGTTGTGATTAAAAATTTCGCCGCTGGTTCGGAATTTTATTTAATGTTTCCATTTTGCAGTTCAAAAATTTGCGGTTTGAAATTATGAACCGAAGTTCGATGACGGAGGCTTCGAGCGCCTTGTGCGCATGAAGGCATAATGCCATCGCGCATCAGTTCTTCACCGGTGAGCGTTTTGCCTTCCTGCTCCATGCGCCGCGCGGCCGGGCGCGGGATTCAATTCGTGGATCGTGTAATGCTTTGCCGGGTCAAGTCCCTGCGGATGCACCGGACATTTCCGACCGTCTTTCAGTTGAAACACAAACACAACGGCGCGCGAACGGTCAGGGGAAACAAAATTCAGCGCGCCGCGATAATTATTCGTGCGGGTCTTCCAGCCGATACAAATCGCCGAACGCCGTCACATCGCGGATTTGTTTGTAGGCGCTGATGGCGCCGGCGCAAATGGCTTTGTCCTGCGCCGACAGTTTGGTCAGATCCAGGTCCATGCCGAAGCGCGCGCTCATCGCCACGCTGCAGGCGAAGTGCATCGGCCGGTTGCCCCAATGCGTGACATGGCTGGCAATGGCCATCGGCGGGAAAAAATAGGAATAATCCCATTGCATCGGCACGCGCGCCACCGGGTCGGTGTTGTCGCTCGGCCAGAATTCGTGAAAATATTTCAACGCGCCGTAATCCACGCGCCCGCCGCCGCCGGAACAGAGCATCAATTCCGTGTCGGGAAAAGTTTTCGCCGTTTTGTCCATCAGCGCGTAGAGCGCGTGGACGTAATCAATCCAAAGATCGCGACTGCCGATCCGGCGGCAAGATAGGAAGAACCGGGCTGCGTGAGGTAACGGTTGCAATCCCATTTCGCGTAAGTGATGTCCGGCACGCCAAGAATGCTTTGGATGGTGTTCCACTCGAATTGCCTGCACGGCGGGCCGCGTCAGATCGAGCACCAGCTGGTTGCGCTGCAATTCCAGTTCGCGTTTCGGCTGGCGAATGACCCAGTCGGGATGTTCATGGAATAATTCGCTGTTCGGATTGACCATTTCCGGTTCCATCCAGATGCCGAAACGCAAGCCGTCGTTTGACCGCTGCCGCCGCCAGCGGCGCGAGCCCATCTGGCAGGCGCGAGCGATTCGGCTGCCAATCGCCCAGACCGGCGTGCGTCGTTCACGCGCGGATATTTGTTTCCGAACCAGCCGTCATCCAACAAAAACAATTCCACGCCGAGTTCCTTGGCCGGATCAAAAAGGCTGACGATGCGGTTGAAATCAAAATCAAAGCCCGTCGCTTCCCAGTTGTTCAACAGCACCGCGCGGGTTTTGTGGCCGTCGCGCATCCCGAAATCGCGCGCCCAGCGGTGCAATTTCCGGCTCATCTCGCCCAAGGCCATTCGCGCTCCAGACCCAGATCATCGTCGGCGTGGTAAAGGTTTCGCCCGGATTCAAATGATACGCCGAAGCGAACGGATTCACGCCGCACAACGCGCGGATGCCTTCGCCGTTGTCGTCAAACGCGCATTGAAAACTGCCCGACCATGCGAGCGAACCGGCCAGGACTGCTCCGTTGGTTTCGGTCGGCTTGGCCGTTCAGCGAAAGAAAAAACGATGGATTTTGAAATTGATCCGCGCGCACGCCGAGTTTGGAATCCAAAACTTTTGTGCCCGGAGTAATCTGCTCGGTGATGGGATTCAACATTTCCTTGGCCCAATCGCCAAAGAAGTGCGTCAGGTAAACATTCGGTTGCCAGAGCAACAACGAGGTCGAAGCCATGCGTTGCAGGACGACGGCGCCGGGTTCATGATGGGCGATTTCCGTCCATTCCTCGATGACGTCCTCGTCGCGATGGGTCGCGAAAACAGAGCGTGACTTCAAACGGATAAGCCGGATCGCGCAAGACTGACGCGGGTCAAGGCAATGTCCGGCGGTTTCGTTGGTTTGGGTCACGCCTTACAAAAAGCAAGTCGGTCGAGGTGTTGCCATCGGCGTGGACCACTTGCAAGGCCGGTTCCCAGACGTACCCGTCGCCCGCCTGCGGATAAAATTCGTCGTCCCGCGGAAGTTTTGCCGCCGTATCGGTCACGCCGATTGGCTGCTGATAAAGCCTTCCGTCACTGCCAACTTGAAAAGTGATTGCAAGGTTTGCGGTCTTTAATCTGAATGTCTGGGCAAATAACGGGTGGACGCAGACCAAAGTTGCGGCGATGAGCAGATGGGCCAGTGAATGTCTCATAATTTTAAACAAGCGGCTTTTCAGGAAACACGCAGGCATAATCGCCAACGGGCGGAACTATGGCCAGCAATTGTGCCGGCATTTTTCCTTTCCGCCGCCAGCGCCAGCGAGTCATGGCCGGCGTTCATCGGTTCCAATGCGAAATGGTGATGCCCATGCCAGCCTCCGCGCGTGAGCCACAGTCCAAGCACGTTGTTCTCCCGTGGGTCCCACACAAATTCCAGGCGCTCGCCGGTTTTGGTATTGTTGATCGCGGCGGAACCTTCATGGACGGGTCCGGCAAAGCCTTTGGCGTAGCTTTGAGGAGGGATGGTGGAGCTGATGGCATCCACCCAGGTTTCACCATCGAGCAGCGCGCGGGTTGAGCAAGGTAGTTCCAGATGGTCTCCGGCCTCCAATCGCAGGAGCGGATGGAGCGCCCACAGGAAATGCTCCTCAGCGCCGCCTAGATTGCTCAACTGGTAACGGATATGGACTTCGCTGTCCCGCAATTCGATTGTCCGTTCCAACTTGAACGGGGAGATCTTTAACTGGATCGTTGTTTTCAAAATTCCGTCCGCCAGTGCCAGAGGATCCAACGACCATGGCTGGCTCCAAAGCTCGCCATGGTCCGGCAACTCCCGTCCGAGCCAGCGACAAGGGGCGATGGTCGGCAGGCATTCATCAACCCCAACTAGCGGGCTGCGGCAAAAATCATCACCCATCCGGTTGTGAAAGAGTTTCAGGCCGCCGGTCGGGTGCCACAACCATTCCCTCCCGGTCTTTACGTTCTTTAGGGAAATGATCTTCGCCCCCAATTCTGGTACCACTCCCAATTCAATTTCATCGTTGGACAGAGAATACACTTCAAAAGCCTGTACCCGCCTGACCGTAAGATAATTGATCAATCCGTTCATAAAATAGACTGCGCTGCTTAAATTTTCAGAAAATCCGCCGCCAGGGGATGGGCGGGGTCCCGCCGCAAGACCTGTTGCAACAGGGATTTGGCCTTTTGGGTCTGCCCCAAACCAAAGCGGGCCTGCGCCTGCAAAAAGAGCGCCTGCGTTTCCTGCCGGCGCTGCAGGTCATCGTCAAACAACAACATCGCCGGCAACGAAGTCGCAAAATAATCAATTTTGGCCGGCAAACGCTGGAGCTTCCGGGCATAGGCCAGCAAGGCGCGGAAAATCTTTTTGGCCCCGGCACATTTTCCAAGCATTTCCATTGACCGGGCGGAGTAATAAGTCATCTCAGAAAAGGCGCATACGCTCATTTCCTGGAAATCTCCTTTGAAATTGGCGGCGGCGAGCCAATGTTCGCGCGCGCCGGTTCGATCGCCCAGCCTGTCCAGGGCGCAACCCAGCCAGTAATGGATGTCACTTTGGTTGGCGAGCAGGTGTTTGGCTTCGCCGAGGTTGCGCGGGGAAGCCAGGGCCAACTCAAAAAATTTTCTGGCGGCGGCGGGGTCCCCACCGGCCAGCGCGGCACGTCCCAGTCCAAGGTGGGCGCGGACGTGTTGCTGAAGTGGCGCGCCTTCGCCGCCTTCCCAGGGTTGAAAGCGGCGGGCGGCAATAAACCGGGCGGCTTCGGCGTAACGGCCGGTCTGGTTGTACAACACGCAAAGTTCGACACTCAAGTCGTCACGCTGCCCGACAAGGGCACGATACTTTTCGAGTTCGCGCAGGCGTTTCGCGGGCTGTATTCCGAGCCGTTTCCACAACTGGTCGCGCTCGTACAACAACCGGGCGTCGGATGAGTTGGCCCGGAACGCTCTGTCATAGGCGGCGCGGGCTTTCGCCGGTTTCTTTTGGAAATTGTAATAGCCGATGCCCAGGTTGCGCCAGACAATGGAGAATGCTGGGCCGCGCTTCGCCGACCTTTCCCAGAGTCGGATCGCCTCATCGTATCGTCTGCGGTCATAGAATAAATTGCCCAAATAGTACGGCGCCCGGACGTCAGCGGGGTTCGACTCCATGGCAGCGGCCAACACAAAGATTTCTTCCAGGCGCGCCGGGAAACAATAATCAGGCGATTGGGCTTCACCCTGCCGGAAAAAGCCGAGGGATGCTTTGGCATCGCCTTTTCTCCAGCAAAGCCAGCCGAGGGTATAATAGACCATCGGGAGAACCCCCATACTTTGATCCGGCAAGTCACCCGCACGGACTGGTTCGGTCTTCAAAAGATTAATCGCCTCGTCAAAGCATCCTGCGCGGGCGAAATCGTGGGCCAGGTCCAACTTCGTCTGTAAATCGCAATGAAGCTTTTCTCCGTTGAAATGTTTCGCCCACCAATCCAGCGGGTCTAATTTCAACGTGTTGCGCAAAAGCTCATCGGCCTCATCCGGGCAATTTAATTTTCGCAGGACCATCGTCTTCAAGTTCCGCGCGCGTAGGTTCTCGACATCGAAGCGCAGGGAATGGTCGAGATGTTCCAGGGCAGCGGACCAGGCCCGTTTTGCGCAGTCCAATTCGGCCAGCGCATGATACCCGGCCCCGGCCCATGCCTGGTTCCAGGTGGCCTTGTAAAAGAAAGCGTAGGCGTCCGAGTCCCGGCCCAGATACCGCAAGCACAGTCCGAGGTTGTAAAATGCTTCGCCGTCATAAGGATTGGAGTTCCGGCGCGTGAGGCGCTCAATCGCCCGGCGGAAACAGGCTTCGGCTTCGGCCAATTCACCGCGATGCAAATGCCAAAGACCCAGCGCATTGTTGCAGCGCGAATCCAACGGGTCGCGCCGGAGCGCTTCCCGCCAATAAATCACCGGTGAACGGCTGGCATGGCGGTACTGGTAGAGATGCAAACCAGTGATGAACAACTCATCATTGCTCTTGATGTCTTCGGGCGCGGGCGCTTCGGTGGCGACCTGAGGCGGTGGACCCTTTGAATGCGGTTTCAGGTCGAAGGAAATCAACTCGTGTCCGGCATCGGTTTGAACACGGACCACCATGTCACCCTCGGCGACATTTCCAGGCAACTTGACTTGGTTGATCCAAGGGCCACTTGGAGACAAATCCTGCTTGAAACGAGCCAATGGTTTCCCTTTCGCTTCCACCACGATGGCGGCGCGGGGTTGATTTGCGGTTACCGCTATTCCGAGTATTAACGCGCCTTTGGCAAACTGGACACTGAGGGCTGCTTCAAGGTTCGCGCGGTGGGCGGGGCCGATTTCCCGGATGGGATACCAATATTGGCTCCAGGTTTTGGTTTCGCCAGGCTGGAGGAAGCTAAAGTCGGGCTGGTTATCGGTGTAAACGCCAGCCATGATCTCGATATAAGGCGGATATTCGCCATGCGTCGGGATCGGTAAGATTGCGGTCCCAAGCGTAGCCGAACTCGTGGTTCCCCCAGGTCCACTGCTTTTTGCCCGGGGAAATATGGTGGTTCGCGTAATGGACGATGCCGGCCCGGGCTTTGTAATCGTAGCCGCCGAAGAAATCCTCCTCGCTGCCGACGCACATGTAAGACGTGGGCACGGGAATGTTCGCATAGAAGGACAAATCGTTCGGGGCATAATCGGGCAATTGTGGGTCGCGATCTTTCGGAGCGCGGCAATGAGGTGGGACGAATTGCGAGGGAACCTCGCCGGTAGGCACCCCCTTGCATCCGCGGCCGCCATAGTTGACACCGTAATAGACCCCGCGGGCGAGAGGATACTCACTCATGGAACGGCGCGCATGGTCGGCCACGTAAAAGACGTCCGCCGGGAAGAAGCTTTGGTACTGTTCATGGACGCGGGTAGCGACGTTTGCCCACCACAAGAACGTTTGGACGAAGGGAGTGCGGTTGTATGCACGCACTTTGAGTTCCATGACGCTTCGGCCGGGATGCAGGCAGACGCCATGCATCCCTTTCATGCGGCACATGGGATCGTGGTCGCTGCACCAGATGGTTTTGGAACCGTCCGCGCGCTCTTCGATCTCAAAATCCACGGGCAGGAAGGTGGCCGGACGGTGATGCTGCGGCCAATTGAACTCGATGCCACCGGAGATCCAGGGCCCCGCCAAGCCGACGAGGGCGGGTTTGATTACGGACTGGTGGTAAATCAGGTCGTAGCCGTTGGTTTTGTCCTGAAACACGTGGATGCGGCCGCCGATCTCGGGCAAAATCATGGCGCGGACGAATTCATTTTCGATCCAAATGGCTTTCCATTTACGGCGGACCGGTTTTTCCGCGATGCGATCGGTAAAAGGCAGGGGATAAACTTTGCCACTGCTTCCCTGGTAAACCCGTTTTTCGAGGAACATGGGATTTTTGTTCGGAGGCGGGGGCAAGTACGTGGGGATGTCCACCATTTCCTCGGACACCCGGACGGCGTCGGCCCGCGAGGCGGTGGCCCGGCTGGGGATGGCTTTCTCCAATTCAACAATGTTCGTTCGATTCATACTCAAAAATCAGTCCACCAGTTCACGTTCGATTTGTTCCAGCGTTTTGCCTTTTGTTTCCGGCAGTTTGAAGTTGATAAACAGAAATCCCGGCCACGCAAATCCCGGCGTAAAGCCAGAAGGTTCCCGCCGAGCCAAGCTTCGCGTTCAACATGGGAAACGTGTAAGTCAGCAGGAAACAGGCGATCCACAGGGATGAAACGGCCACGGCCATCGCCGCCCCTCGGATGCGGTTTGGAAAAATTTCGGAGATGACCACCCACATGACCGGCGCGAGCGACATGGCGTAACAGGCGATGGCGGCGAGCACGAGGAGCAGCATGGGCAACCCCTTGACGCCGCTGCAATAGCAAAAGCCGAGGGCGAAATAGATGATTGCCAGCGCCGCGGAACCGAACAGCAGCAAAGGCCGCCGTCCACCGCGGTCCACAATGCCCAGCGCGACAAGGGTGAACACAAGGTTCACCGAACCAGTCCAGGCGATGTTCTTGAGGACCGAGGAGATGTCATAGCCGGCCGCGCGGAAGATTTCCTCGGCGTAATTGAAAATGACGTTGATGCCGCACCACTGTTGAAACACGGCGAGAATGACGCCCAGGAGCACCGCTTTAAACAGGCGCGGGTCGAACAAATCGGCGAAATGGACTCGATGGACTTCCTCCCGGCCGAGGGTGGATTCGATTTCGGCGATGGCGGCGCGGGCATAATCATCGCCGCTGACACTTTTTAACACGGCGTAGGCCGCGTCCCGGCTGCCGTTTTTGGCCAGCCAGCGCGGACTTTCGGGAATGAGGAACATGCCGAGGAAGAAGAGTGCAGCGGGGATCGCGGTAAAGCCGAACATCCAGCGCCAGCCCTGCTGGCCGAACCAGGAATTGCGGATGAAATCGTCCGTGGCGCCCTGCGGCAGGTCGCGCACGAGGAACCAGTTGATATATTGTGCGAGCAGAATGCCGATGACGACGGTGAGTTGGTTGATGGCGACCAGTTTGCCGCGGGCATGCGCCGGGGCGATCTCGGCGATATAAACTGGGGAAAGGTTTGAGGCGAGACCGATGGCAACGCCGCCAAAAATGCGCCAGGTGATGAAGATCGCGAAGGTATGGGCCAGAGCGTTTCCCAGCGAGGTGACTGCAAACAGCAGCGCGGCGAGGATGAGCAACCGTTTGCGGCCGAATCTATCGCTCAACGCACCAGCGGCCAAAGCGCCAAAGAGACAACCGACCAGCGCGCAACTGTTGGCCCAACCGATCTGGGCGGCCGTGCTGAGTTCAAAATAGCGTTGGAAAAAAGGTTTGGCGCCGCCGATGACGACCCAATCCCATCCGAACAGCAACCCGCCCATGGCGGCGACGGCGGAGATGAGCCAGACGTAACCGGCGTGATAATCCGTTTTGAGCGTCGTCGTTTCTGTTGGAGAGGCGGTGATCATACTGTATTCTGCCTGCGGTTGATTTTATTGCAGCTTTAAAAGATAAAATTGCAATTGGTTGGAACCAGCGGGGGCGGTGAAACACAAGTTGCCGTTTGCATCAAAGGTGTTCGTGGCAAGCACCTGCCATTGTGAGGCGGGCAAGCCCGGATTGGTCGAAGCGAGCAGAGCACAAGACCAGCCCGGAATCCCGTTGTTGCCGGCGAAGACCCAGTTGCCGTAGCCGTCGGGCACCGGGGCGGCGATTGCCGGTTGGGGAGGGCTGCCAGCCAAACCGAGTTGGAACAATTTTGCCTGCTTCTCGTTCAAGCTCACGTTGAAGGAATTGCTGACGGCAGAGGTGCTTCCGTCCCACAGATTCGTGGCCACGAAGGCATAGGGTGGCAGGCCCGCGCTGTTCAGGTTCACACTCATATTTGTCGCTCCGGCCGTATAATTGAAGACAGCGAGACACCAGGTATTGCCGTTTTGCCGGACGAAAATTGTTCCCGCGCCGGTGCCGGAAGCGCCGTCCACGGGCCGAAAGGTCTGGCCGACGCGCGCCATTGCGTTAATGGCGGCGTTGGTCAAACAGGTTTGCGCCAGGCCAACGCTCGCGGCATTCGTCAAAATGCTGCCGTTCAGCATAAGCCCGGTCGCAACGCCATTAATCAACCGGCTCTGGTCCTCGTTGAAATCCGGACCATTGTCAAAAACCAGTATGTCCGGGTCGTTGAACGGGTACAAGCGGCCCCCAATCCACCAACCGTAGGAGACGGCGTTCATCGTGTATTCGGTGTTGGAGATGAGAGACGTGTAGGCATCACAGGCAATGCGCCGGCTATGGGCGTATTGATAAGGAAAGATGGGGGCGATGGATTCGCTGATGAACATGGAACCGTTGATCTGGCCCAAAAGATATTTCATGCCCTCGTTATACGCCTGGATGCCCGTGGTGACCGCCGGGTCGTAATGCACCCCTTCCAACGAACCATGGGAAAGAAAGTCCAGTTTCACATAATCAAAGCCCCAATTGGTGAACTGGTTGATCTCGTATTGGATAAGTTCCCGGGTCCCCGGATGAGTCGGGTCAATGGCATAACCACCGTCATGGGAGATGGCGGCGCCGTTGCTGGTGTAGAGGAGGATGTTGCTATAGGTGTAGTCGGAATTCGGCACTGCCTGGCTGCCGGCTTGCGACAAGCTCCCCCAATAAGCGAACGGCGTCCAATAGACCCCGGCCTTTTGGCCGTTGGCGTGGCAGTGATTGACAAAGGACTGCACCTGGGAGCTGGTCAAGTTGTCCCAATAGGAATCGAGATTCACATAAACGGTGCCGCCGTTGGTGAAACCATGCGGCTGCAGGTTCGTATGGATGCAATCCGACACGGCGATGGCTGCGCTATAGGTGATATGCTCTTGGTAGTTGGTCACGCCCCAACTATTCCAGCCGAAGGGCACGCCATTGGTCCAGAGGAGGGCTGGAACAAAAAGGGTGTTTTCGTCAGCAAAGTTCTCCATGGCCGTGCGCCAATCATTGTTGAAGCCGACGAATACCACAGGGGACGAAATCGTGGTGCCGGAAATCGAGCCGTGAGGCACGACGTCCCAGGTCCAATAATTGGTGACACCGCCGAAGACATTCAAGAGGCTGATTTGGTTGTGGGCGCCGGACCAAAAGACGCCGGTTTTCCAGGTGTTGTGGGTGACGGACCCAACCACAAGACCATTCCGGCTGACGTTGTCGTAGAAAGCGCCGACCTCGTTGCCGACGTCCGAACTGTTCATGGGTTCGGAGTTGTACGAAACAAAACCGTCATTATCGAAGGGGACAAAGAGGGCCCGGTTGTCATTGGTGATGCCGATATTGACAAAGCCATAGGAGTCCACAATGAGAGGCCCCATCCAGTTTGAAACGAGATTGGTCGAGGCGGAGACGGTGACGCTGGTCAAAAAGCTGTCGTTTTGATCGAAGATGAACGTCTGGCTCATCGGGGGCAAATCACCGCGGGTGGAAGTGACGATGACTTTATTGCTGGCGACGATCCAGGTCCGATTGGTATAGACCGTGTCGGTGATGTAGGGTCCGATCCTGACACCGGCATAAAAGCCGGAAATTTTCATGGAGCCTTGCCAGTAGAAGTTCGCCCGGCCAGTGCCCAGGTTGTATTCGAGACGGACATTGCCGTTGGTGATCTCAAGGAGGCTTCCGACTTGCGCCAATGATAGCGGCACACCCGCCAATCCGGCCAGGACCGGGAACTGGACGAGAAGAAGGGCGAGCCGGATTTTTAAGCGGGAAGAAGGCCTGCGCACGCCGCCTGGCAAGGGAGGCACGGCCTCCCGGCGGGGGGACTCACTCAACGGCGTTGGAAATGGACCGATCACACGCACTCTCTGCAAGCATTCTACAAAAACATTCTGACGCTCCATCCATGACATTTATAGAAAACGCCGGAAGAGCCGTCTTTCAATGGTCGTCTTTTAATCTTCACAGACCTCGAACAAAATGGGAATGGACATCCAAACGGTGAGCATGGACAATTGAACGGACAAAAGGCCACGCGGTTTGCGGTTATGATTGTCCCCCACGGGGGACCAGGCGGCCGTAGAGGCGCCGGTGTTCCGTCGGCGAATGGTTATGCATTTTGGTGAAGGCACGGGTAAAATAGAACTGGTCGCAGAAGCCCAGTTGCTCGCTGATCTGTTTGATGGAGAGGTCGGTCGTGTTCAGCAGTTGGACGGCGTGCTGCATCCGTAGATGGTTGAGATAACTCAACGGAGCATGTCCGGTGACGCGCTGGAAGAGCGTCGTGTAGTGGGACCGTGACAGCCTGACCAACCCTGCGAGGGTGGCGATCTTCAACGGCTGCCGCAGATGGCTTTTCATGAACTCGATGCTTTTGGCGACGCGCTCTTGAACATTGGCCGTGCCGTAACCGTACTCGTCTTTGTGCCGCAGAATCAGTCCAATCAAGTGCGTGAGGGTGTGCGCGGCATAAAGCAGGTGGAGCATGGTAAACCCCTGCTCAAGCTCTTCAAACACGTCTTCAAAAAGGGAAAGCATTTGGACATCGCCGCCCAGGCGCACGATGGGTTTATCGGCCGACACACCCAATCGTTCAAGGTAGAGGGGCATGTTTGACCCGATGGCGTGGAACCAATAGATGGTCCAGGGATTCTCCTTGTTGGCACCATACACATGCGGCGTGGAGGGAGGGACGACAAGGAGTTGATTTTGACCAACTTTGTGCGTTTGACCGGCGATTTCGCACCAGCCATTGCCTTCCGAACAGTAGATGAATATGGCCTCGGGGCAACCGTGTTCGCGGACGACCTTGTGTCCTTTTGCCTTCGGATAAAATCCGGCGTCGGTCGGCAACAAAGCCTTGACCAACGGATAATGCATCACCGTCGTGAGGATTGGCCGCGGCACGACCACCAAACGCTGTCCCACAAATCCTTCGGCTCTATGGCGCCATCGCATATGGATTCCAACTCTTGGAACGATTTTTCCCATCCTCACAGAATTTTTGTGCGCGAGCAACCGATTTGCGGAAAATCATCGTTGGCCGGTGAAGCAATTTGGCCACCGTCGCCTGCGGTCATGGAGGCCGGACGGCGGGCGTTTGCCAGTTGAGATGCCAGTAATAAGACCAAAGGTTCTGTAACATCGCCTGTTCGGCGTGCCCATCCACAAACCCCATTTCAATCGCCCCCGGCAATGGTTCCCCGGGCAACATGTGAGTGGGCGCCGAGGCAGCGGCCGGCCGCCGTGCCGCGCGATGCAGGCGCGGGGCATTCCTTCGCTGGCGGACGAGGTGCTGACTTGCGATGCACTGCCAAGCGGATCATAAAGATCGCGGGCGGGCGCGTCCGATTCCAACGGATCCAGATTAATCCACGCGGCGTCGAGAAAGACGGGGACCGAAACGGGATTCAGCACCGAAGTTTCTTTGACGTAGAGGTAGGTGGGATGGGCGATGGAGTTTCCCAGGCCGGGAGTCGCGGCAAGCCATTTGTTGATGCCGTAACTGCTGGAATATTCCGGAGAGGAAAGGGTCCAGATCCAGGCGGTGTCCGCTTTGCCTGGCGGGTTAACCGCGTTGCTGGGACTTCCGCGGTTCGGCGCCGCCGGGCAAAACAGAATATTGGTCTGCCCATAGTATTTGATCATCGCTCCCATCCAATCACCCTGGCTTTCCGTGGGGTCGGTGCTAAGCGGGCCTACCCACGTATTCATATCGGCGACATACATCATGCTGGACGTCGTCAACTCTTTCACGTTGTTGATGCAATTGATTTGCTGGGCCCGGAGCTTTGCGCTGGCGAGCACCGGCAGCAACAAGGCCGCAAGAATGGCGATGACCGCGATGACCACGAGCAATTCGATCAGGGTGAATGCCGCGCGTCTTCTTGTTCTTTCAGCCATAACGATACTACACTTTCGATATTTTCTCTCCGGTTCGGTAACAAACTGCCGCCAACCCGATTCGGTCCCGACGGCGGTTATCCAACCTTCGCTTTATTGTGTTTCCAGAATATAAAATTCCTGCAGGTTATTCGAATTCACAATATTCGTGCTCAAATTAAGGCTTCCGTTTGAGTTGAAGGTGTTGGTCAGGACCGGCATCCATTGTCCGAGCGGCAAGGCCGCATTGGTGCTTTCCAACAAGACGTACGTTCCATTATCGGCTCCGTTCGTTCCGGTCAAGGTGAGGGTTGTTCCTCTGACCGAGATACCTGTGACCCGGAGTGGCGGCGACGACGTGGTCACCACGGACAGAGTGCCATTCACCGCCAGATTGTTGGTGTTCCACGCCAGGCCGGGGCCGGGGGTGGTCGGTGAAATGGAACTGAATACACCGCTGTATCCGGCGGCGCTAAACAGTTGAAAGCTGTTGCCCGCGGCCAATGGTGTGGCGGAGATGTTCGTCACCGTCAGTGTGCCGCCATAAGTGATGTTGCCCCCCGCGGTCAGGGCATCGAAACTGGCTCCATCCAACTCGAAGACCGTGTTGCCTTCGAGCAAGGCATTGCCGGAAACACCGACGCTGCCGATGGCGCTGCCAGCGCTTGTTGTCCCCGGCAGTATGGTGCTGCCTGCTCCGGCCACGAGCATGCCGTTAACAGTGCCACTGCCTTCCAGAGTTTGGCCGCTGGCCAGCGTCAACGTGCCGTCCACCCGATTTGTCACGGCCAGGGTCGCGCCCGAGGCCAGACTAATGGGCGTGCTCTGCGAAATGGAGCCGTTGCCAATCAACGATAGATTCATGTTGGCACGGAGGTCGGTGATGCCCTGGTAGGTATTGGCGGCGGCAAAGACCAGTGGCGGTTGACCGCCGTAGATGTCCATGTAAAAGCCTCCCGGGCCGCTGATAACGTTGCTGAAGGTGAGCGGGCTATTGCCAATCTCAAAATGCACAAGCCCATTGAAAGTGACAGGCCCATTGAAAACGGTGCCCGTACCGCTGCCGCCGGTGCCATTGAAGTAGTAAAAGCTCGAACCACCATCCAAAATGAATGAGGTGTTGTCCCGATAATCCCCGGCCCCTCCGGACACACTGTTGTAGTAGGTCGCCGTCGGCACAACGTGGATCACTTTGGCGTAACCGCTGTCGATTCCCGTCACACCGTTTTCCGTATGTACAATCTGCATCGTGACATTGGAATGCAGGGTGAGAATATTTGTGGAATTGCCCAGACCTCCGCCCATTCCTGTGACGGCCCATGTGTAGCCGTTCGCGGAACTGTCGTAGATGTCTATATTGCCCAGGTTCGTGTCAATCGTCAGGTCCGTCCATTGGAAATATTGGTTCTCCATAATGGTGAGATCGTAATTGCTCCCGCCGGTGCTCAACGTAGCCCCATAACCAGGAAAGCCCCAATCCAGACGGGAGGTTGCGCCGATGGTCGTGTTTCCAGCCAACGTGACGTTGAACCCAAGCCCCAGTGTGCTGGAATCATTATAAAGGGGGTTGCCGATATTTTGGATGGCCCCCAGACCATTTGCGCCCGCGCCCGAAACCACAATCGGTTTCGCTCCAAAGCCGGAAGCGCCAGCCGGATAGCCTCCCTGTAAATTCACGTACAGCGTCGCGCCGTTGGTGATAAACAACGTGCCGTTCGACGCTCCCACCGGCGAACTGCCGGATTGTATCTGGCCGTTCATCTGCACCGCGCCGCCGGCAATTGTGAAGTTGCCGGTAAAGCTGTTGGACGTGCTAATCGTAAGTGTGCTGCTGCCCATCTTGACAAAACTTCCACCACCGCTGATGGTGCCCTGGCCGCTGATGGTGTAATTCGTGGTGGAATTATTGGTCACCACATCCGCGAGGACCGCCTGTCCGGAGCCGATGGTGATGCTTGTGGTCGGATGGGCGGCGTTAGTCACCGTATCATCCAGAACCACAATATCGGCATCATAGAACTGGTCCTCGGCATGGGTGGTCAGGTTTGACCAATTGAACGAACTCTGCACGTCCCACAACCCGTTGTTCGCGCCGTTGTTCCAAACCAGCAGGTTCGGCGCGCCCGAAACCACGAGGTTGACCTCATGAGCCGTGGAGGTATCAATGGTAAAACTATAACGCGACGAAGAACCGGTGGAAGCGGTCCCAAACGAGCCGCTGAGCGTGCCGCTATAGTTAAAGAGCCGGTAGGTGCCACTGGCCAGGGTGCCATTCAACGGATTGATGGTGATATTATTGCCATTCACAGTCAAATTGCCGTTGACGACGATGAGGTCATTGGTGCCTCCGCCGATTGCGGTTGTGGACGACAGGTCCATGGTCAACGTGGCCGGGCTTTCCAAGGTCAATGAACTGGCGGTAAATGTGCCGGCCTGTGCCGCTCCGCCCGGTAGAAAAGCGCCGGAGACATCCGCCAGGCCATTCGCCGTGCCGGAACCGGCGAGAGTCGTGCCGGAAACGGCGGTAATACCGCTGCCAATGGAACCGTTGAGGGTCAACAAGCCAGTATCGAGATAGACGCCGCCAGTAAAGGAGGGGCTATTGCCGCCGATCACCACCGTGCCCGTGCCGCCGGTCAGGTAAAAGACACCCGAACCGCTCAACACATTGCTGACGGTCAACGAGGTGCCGCCGCTGATGTTGAACGTGCAATAACCGGGCTCAAGGGTCATGGCCCCGCTCATAATGTTATTTCCACCGTAACAATCAATGTAGGCGCCGTCTTGAAAATCAACCCCTTTGTTCACCACGGAATAGGGCCCGCCATAGAACACCAACGCCGAGTCACCGCCCAAAGTCAAGGTGTCATTTGGGTTGCCGAAGGTGGTCGAGCCGACCACGCCCAGGCTGCCCGTCGGCAGGTTGATATTAGCCAGGGCCGGATCAACACTGAGGTTGCGCCATTCAAAGTAACCCGAGGCATTCAACGTGAGATTGTAGGCGTTGCCGCCGGTGCTCAACGTCGTGCCGCCGTTGACGGAACCAAGGTCCCAACGGTTGGCCAGATTAAAGGTCGTGTCGCCCGCCAGGGTGATGCTGGCCGCAAATCCCGGGCCGGGATTGTCGTAGAGTGGCCCGCCGCTGTCCGCCAATGCTCCATTTCCATCCACCCCGACACCGGATACGATGATGGGTTTGGTGCAGGTATAGCCGTCAGCATCCAGGGTGCTGCCACTGGCGACGATCACGTTGCTGGTTCCAAGGCCCACTGCCGCGGAGCCGCCGAGTTGCAAGGTGGCGCTGTTGGTCACGAGCACCGGGCCGCTGAATGTATTGGCGCCGCTGAGTTGGAGCGTCGCGCCTGGGCCTTCGTCCGTTAACGAACCGGTCCCGGAGACGGAATTATTAATTGTGACGGTTTCGGTCTGATCGAAGACAAGGCTGCCGTTGTCGGTGATGCCGCCCGCAGGCAGGCTGCCGTTGGCGTCGTTATTGCCCACTTGCAAAGCGCCGGCGCCGATGGTCACGCCGCCGCTGAAGTTGTTGAGGCCGCTGTTATCCAGCACGAGGGTCCCCGCGCCTTGTTTCAGGAGGGAGGTGGACCCGCTGATGGCTCCACTTCCGTTGATAGTATAATTCTGCATGTTGTTGCTGACAGTAACACCGCCAGGGGTCAACGAAGTGGTGAGGTTCACCGTGCTGACGCTGGCGCCATCGAAAAACTGCACGAAAACGCCGTTGGCATAAGTGGTGTGCGTGCTTCCCACCAGCCAATTGGCCGTGGTGGTGTCCCAGTTGCCGTTCACTGAGCCGCTCCAGGTCTCACTGGAAGGCCCGGTGGTCAACACAAGGTCAATGGAGGCATTGGCGGTGTTGTTGGAGAGAAAGCCGGCGCAGAGCGTTGGCAGCGTGCCCAGGCCGAAATCGTATCCCGCGCCTCCGATGGCGCCCGAGTATTTGATGAGGGTGGCCTGGATCGGATAACTGGGCGACGACGGCACCGCGCTGATGTTGATGATATTGGTGGAACCACCGGTGGCGAGGCCGGTGACGACAATGGAGGGCGTGGTGCGCGAAACGGCCACACTGATGCCCGCATTGACGGCGGAAAGGCTGCTGAGAGGCGCGTTGGTGGCGCCCGCAGTGCCAGTGACATCCAAGGTGCCATTGGTCACATTGATGGCCGCCGTGCCGCCGCCGTTGGTAATGGTGTTGGCGATGAGAGCCCCGCCGGAAATATTGATGGTGCCAGCCGTGCCCAATGTGGGGGTGCCGGAGACCGCGCCGAGCGTCAGGGTGTTATTGACCAACAACGTGCCGTTCGTAACATAAGTGGCGTTCGTGTTAAGATTGACGACGCCGATGCCCGCGCCGCCGCTACTGACCTCTTGGTTGCCGATGGTGGCATTGTTCACGTTGACCGAGCCATTGTCCAGGGTGAGCAGGCCCAGGGCGTTGGCGCCGGCATTGCCGCCCTGCCCCAATTGCATGGCGTTCACCTCCATCGTCACGTTTCCGCCGGAGAAATCACACAGGGCATAGCCGGAAACCGGGGGTCCGCCGTTGGCATTGCAAATCCAAAAATTAGCAATCCTGCCGTCGCTGACTGTGCTTCCGAAATAGGCCGTCGGAGGACTCGACCCGCCCAGGAAAGCCGGGTTGAATTTCATCCACGCCCCGACTGTGGTGGTCCCGGTGCCGCCAACGATCAGATTGCCGGTCCCGGTCTGGATGTAATTGTCGTTTCCGAGATAGACGGCGCAGGGCATGGAGTTGCTGGAAGTTTGATTGCAGATTTGAAAATCATCGCCCAGCGTGATTGAATTGGTCTTGGCTAAATACAGGGTGCCGTTATTTAGCGGAGCGTTGCCAGTCAAATCGGCGCCGTTGCCAGTCACACCGGCGCTGGCAATCAGTATCCCGTTGTTATCACTTCCGCCGGGACCGTAATCAATGAAATTGTCCAGCCCGGACAAATTCAACGTTACATTGTGCGTGTCTCCCGGCATTGGCGAGCCTTGACCGACATACAAATTGCCCACCATGGATAAAGTGCCGCCAGCGCCAGTAATGGAAATTGTTTCCACTGCGTTGGCTGGAGCGGGGCTTCCTCCATTCAACTGATCCGCGCCAACCGCCAAAAAACCGCGACCCGCGCCAAGACTCATCGTCAATCCGGGACTGATAAGAGTCGTGTAATTTCCATTGGTGGGAGTATAGTCCAATTCCCAAATCGGCATTTGGGCCACGCCCGTGGTGTTATCCAGGACGTTATTGACGGAGACGTTGTTATTGGCGCTGGCGCCGACGCCGGTGAATTCCACTTCGTTATAATAGGTCTGCGGGCTGGACTGGCCGGCAAATGTCCAATTCGCCTGATCGGTCCAATTGGTCGTTGCAGTAATGCCAGGGTCGCCCGCCCAATAGTCATACGCGGCATGTGCCGATTGAACCGCGAAACTTGCCAGAGCCGCCATTGCTCCAAACTGAATTTTCCCCGCCAAATTCAAACTGCGAATTTTTGTTTTTGTAATCATGACTTGTAGATGGATTAAAGGGTTATAACAAATTCCCTTGGCGCAACTTTTTCACCGGCACGAAATTTTGTTTTGGCGGTCCCGGTATTTTCTTCGCGCTCGATTCTTAAGCCGGAAACTTATTTGCTTTTCGCTTCAGCGTAAATCCAGCAAACAAAGCCGCTCCGATGCCAAGCAAAGCCAGACTGCCGGGTTCAGGAGCGGGAGTTATATCATAGCCCAGATTTGCAGCCGGAAAAATTGAATCGTTCACGCCCTCCTGGGTTAACGACGGATTCGGATTACCCGCGTCACTTGTGTTAGCATCGGATTCTCCATCGCGGCTGAATTCGTAACCGCCCCCTGCCTGGACATCTGGACCATAGACATCTCCACTCCAAGTTCCATTCACCACATTCCACGTGATTTGCCCATTGTTACCATTATCTGTCGCGGTATTGCTAATCAGGTCTCCCCAAGAGTCCACACCACCAACTACTGTGGCACCAATATTATAATAATTGTTATACGTGAGAGTCACAGTCGAAGGCAATTGCACCCAATCATAACCATCCGCCCACAGAGTTGGAGTTCCTGCCGGCACGACAGCCGAAGCGACGACATTGCCGCTATTGTCCCAAAGTGTAACAGTATGGCTGTCAACCAAGGGCACATCATTGGGGTCGGCGTAACCAAGATAATTCACGCCCACATCATAGTAGTAAGGGGCTAAGAAAATGCCGCCGACAATTCCGGTAAAATCGTTTTGACTGAGCGACGTCAAATTGACGTTTGGCTGATAAATAATGGAGTTATTGGGGGGGGTGGGCGAAGAACCGCCATTGACGTCGTATTGCGCAAAGGCGCCGGGAGCAAGCGCAAGGCACATCGCCGCCCCGATTATCAGGATTAGTTTCTTTTTCATGGGTTGTTTCATCTTTCTCAGTTCGTATTGGTTTTTAGCCGTCTTTTGGAACTACAACAGTCACCTTAATTTCACACGTAAAATGTGTATGCAAAACGATGTTGACATTTGTTTGCTATGTTGGAATCATAACACGACACTCATAATTGGGAATGGACAAGTCGCCGGACTGTATGGACAATTGACCGGCGTTACCTCTTTCCCCCGGCTTCGGAAATCCGACGCCACCTCCGCGAAAATCTGAGCCAATGCCTCCTTCCAGCCTTCTATGAATGCATCGGCACTTGACAACTTAACGGGTATGCAAGGCGGAGGGCAGGCGTCGGAGCGCGGCGGAGCCGCGCCCCTCGCCGCCCTTCCTTGTTCTCGTCAATGCAATGTATTTCTGTTGCTAGACATTTAACGAGACGGGCATTAACCATTAGCGACTTTTCGGATCGTGGCACAAAGCTTTTCCCCGGCAGGAGCCAGGTCCCCGTTTTTGGCCCGCGCGATGCCAACGCAGATGGCGACGGTGAATTTATTTCAAAGTCAGAGCAACTTTCAGTCAATTAGTTGCGATTTCCGTTGTTGCATTGATTTGTCCAGTCTGCGAATTCGAGCGCGCCGCCGTGTCACGCACCAGTCCGGCAAAGTTTTCGCGATAGCGCCAGAGCAAAAACAGCGATAGCACGGTAACCAGCGCGGCAGGCGGCCAACCTTCATGGCTCATGAAGATATGGAACGCTAGGATATTTACGACCACCGGTCCGACCAGCGTCAAGCTAAGCGGCACATAACGTCCGCGTAACAGAAGCAGTCCGCCAAGGACTTCGCATGTGCCGATGACGTAAAGGTAATGCGTTGCATATAACGCTCCGAAAAATGCGCCGGCTTCACCGGATGGAGGCGGCATGTGAATAAAATTTAAGAATTTGTTCAAGCCGAACACGAAGAACACGAGTCCGAGCAATACTCGAGCGATGATGGTTGCGATTTTCATTTTAGTTTTGAGTTAATTGGTTTGGTTGATTTTAAGTCAAATGGCGATGAAAACTTGTTCCTTCGGAAAACGAACTTTTGGAGCGCCGGCATATTTGTCCGTCGGCAAACGATAACCGAGCGTGGCGATGACGGCGCTGGAATATCCCTTCGCTTGCAGGCCGAGGATTTCATCGTATTGCGCGTGGTCGAAACCTTCCATCGGGCAGGCGTCAATGCCGAGCAGCGCGGCGCTCGTCAGCAAATTGCCGAGTGCAATGAATGCCTGGTTGCGCGCCCAGGCGTTGCGGGCGGCTTCATCCTGACTTTGAACAATTCCGCCGACCAGCATTCCACGCAGCGGAGCCAATGCTTCAATGGGTGCGCCCCGAACTTCCGCGATGTGCCTTATATGCGCGTCCACGTCGGCTTCGCTGAAATTGTTTTTCGCAGCGAATACAACCAGGTGCGACGCGTCGGTGATTTGCGCCTGTCCATAAGAGACTGGTCGGAGTTTGGCGCGAAGTGCCGGGTCTGTTATGATGATAAATTTCCACGGTTGCAGGCCGCCGCTGGACGGCGTCAATCGCAGTGCTTCTACGAGCGTCGTCCAATCGGACGCGCTAATTTTTCGGTTCGGGTCGAATTGCTTGGTCGCGTAGCGCCAGTTCAGTTGATTGATCAATGTTTCTGGTTTGATGGTTGTGCTCATATTTTTTCTTTTTGTTTTGGTTGGCTTATTTTTTCAGTTCAAGTCGAACAAAAGGACTTGTGTCGGTTTCGCGGCGATGAGTTCAATCGCCGATTCATTATTAATCGCGGCGGCATCGCCGCCGGTGAGTTTCGCGCCGTTCAATTCCACCTCGCCTTCCGCGACGTGAACCCACGCATGACGACTCTTCGCCAGCGAATGTGCGACCTGCTGGTCGGCTTCCAATTTCGCCAGCCACAAATCCGCGTCCTGACGAATCGCAATCGAGCCGTCGCGTCCGGTTTTGCTCGTTACCAGATGCAATTTTCCGGTCGGCGCGTCGTGCAATGATTTTTCGCCGTAACGTGGTTTCACACCTTTGGAGTCCGGCAAAATCCATATTTGCAGAAAACGAACCGCCTCGTCTTTCGACGGGTTGAACTCGCTGTGTTGGACACCGCTGCCGGCGGACATATATTGCAATTCTCCCTTGCGAATGACGCGACCGTTGCCCATCGAATCTTTGTGTTCCAACTGGCCGCACAAAATGTAAGTCACGATTTCCATGTCACGATGCGGATGCGTGCCGAAGCCTTGTCCCGGCATCACCAAGTCATCGTTAATCACGCGCAAGCTGCGAAAACCCATCCATTGCGGATTGTAATCATCTCCGAAACTGAAAGTGTGATAAGTATCGAGCCAGCCATAATTGGCGTGTCCCCGTTCATGTGCTTTTCGTAATGTCATCATGCTCTTGGTTATGCTCGAAACATAAAGGGAGGGGCGGCGTAAGCGCGAAAAGCCGTGCGCCAAATCGTATCAAGAAAGTTCTGCCAGACTGGCATACTTTATAATGAAGTGAATGTTGAACTGCTCAAAATTTTACGGCAGGCAAAGGCCCTGATGCGTTGAAGTCGGTCGAGACGCTGACCTCTCGCCAGCGTTTCGCCTCGGCTGCGCGCGTTGTCTCGGCCTGACCTGCAAATTCAACTGCGTCGCTGCCAATCAGTAGATGTGCAGGAAGATTATTGCTGTCAGCTAGCCGGAGAATGAGTTGCGCCACTTTTGCGGGATCACTGATTTCATTGCCCCAATAAGACGCCAGAGCCTTGACCACCGCACCCACTGACGGTTCATATTCCGGGAGCAAAACGGGTGTTTCTTTGTTCGCGCGAACGCCCCAATTCGTCCGCATCCCGCCGGGTTCGAGGGCGCACATCTTCACGCCGAAAGGAGCGGCTTCCTGCGCCAGCGACTCGGTGAATCCTCCAACCGCCCACTTGGCCGCATGGTAGCCCGTGCTGCCGGGACGGGCCAAACGGCCACCCGCGTCATCCGCGGTTAAAATGTTTTTGTTCCGTGTTGCGACTTTGCCGCGCCGTGCTCTCTGCGGTTAAAAATCCGTGTCTGTCCCCGCCCTTTGCCCGTGTCAAATTCGCGCGTGCCCGGCCCTAGCTCTGAGCGAAGGCCGGTCCCTTCGTGTCAATCCGCGCGTGCCGGGTCCTCCATTTTTCTGGAACGCGCTGTCGAGCGATTTGATTTACACTGTCGTGTTGTTCGGCCTCCTGCGTATCGCAGAATGGCGCTGGTCGGTTTTGCGCCCGAGACTGGCAAGTCACTGAAATGAATGTTGTGCCAAAGACATTCGATGCCGGAAGCTGCCCACTCTGCGGGCAGCCGAATCATTGCCGACTCTGCACGGTTGCCGCTTACAAAGGCCCGTGCTGGTGCGCCAAAGTAAAAATCCCTGACGAACTGATCGCACAAGTTCCAGCGGAGTTGCAAAACAACATCTGTGTTTGCCACGCTTGCGTTATGAAATTTCATCGCGCCAAATCAAACGGCGGCGCGTCACCAAAAATTTTCCGATTTGGTCATCACCTTTTCCGACGTGCAAACCCAACTTGCCGCCGCACTCATCCAACGTGGTTTTTCGGTTCTCGCAACAAACCAGCGCACGCTGGCGGAAACAGAAATGACCCTGGCATTGCTCGCGCGCGTCGCGAATCGTGAGCGCGAAGGCGAAAAATTGTTGAATGAATTTCGTGAACGGCTCGCGCCGGAGAAAAATGTCGCGCATCGTCCGCGCGTTTATTTTGAAGAATGGAACGACCCGCTCATTTCCGGTATTGCCTGGGTGACCGAACTGATTGAACGCGCCGGCGGCGAAGACATCTTTGCCAACTTGCGAACCAAACGCGCTGCGCCGGAGCGCGTTGTTTCTGCGGAGCAAATTTGCCGCGCCAATCCTGAAATCATTTTCGCCTCATGGTGTGGGAAACCGGTGCAGCCCGCTGAAATAATCGCGCGACCAAATTGGGGAGATTTGACCGCCGTGTGCGAGAATCACATTTACGAGATTTCCGGCGAAGACATTCTCCAGCCGGGCTTTCGTTTGGTTTATGGTTTTGAACGAATGAAACGACTACTAAACGAAAATAGTAATTGAATATTACGTTTCACTGATAAAAACAACCCAATGCGCGTAACGATGTGTGATTGCCATTGCCAATGACCACATGGTCCACCAAATCAATTTTCAACAATTGCCCGGCTCGGTGAAGATCACGGGTGACTTTAATGTCCGCTTCTGACGGCGTTGACTCGCCACTCGGATGATTGTGCATGAGGACAATGGCGTGTGCGCTTGCCATAATTGCCAACCTGAACACTTCCCAGGGATGAACCAAAATGGTGTCCATCGTTCCGACCGATACGAAGTAGTGACCTTTGATTTTACGGCGTGTGTTGAGGATTAAAACCACCAGGCATTCACTTTCAGGATTGAAATACGGATGTTGAGTGATGTGCAAATTCCAATAGGCGGCTGCCTGTTCCGGCGTTTCACACAATTGGATGTCGGCGGGTGTCGGACATTCCCGCAATGAAACAATTTTCCATTCCTGCGGTTGCGGCGGGAATTTGATGGGCTTGACGATGTTGTTCTCCACTTGAGGCGTTGAGACGAAGTTTTCTGTCGTGTTCATATTTTGCGTTTCGTTTTTGAAGGAATGTTGAGCACGCAAAAATGTGAAGTTGACCACGCCAGAGCTGATTTCACCGGTGCTGCCAACTCCACAACTCAACATTTCTGAAGACGGAAGCCACGGGCATCATCTGGCTTCTTATGAACACATCATCTCCGCTCGTTCTAATACGTCCCCGGTCCCACGAACGTTACCTACGCCTGCCAATATTCGGTGATTGCATCGAAGACTTTGCGCGCTGGTCGCTGGACAAGGGTTACAAACACCAAACACTGCGCCTCCACTTGGAGGCCATTCAGCGACTGGTTCCTCGGTTTCTGCGTCGCGGCATTCGATCCCACCGGGATTTGACAGTCGCGGAGGTGCAATCAGTTGCGCGATGTTTCAAAATCCGCAATCCTTATGTGGCTGAAGGTGTTTGTGCCTTCGGACGGTTTCTACATGAGCGCCACGGCCTGAAAGCGGGATGCCAACCAGTGCTGCGGCCTTCTGACCGTGTCATCCAGCGCGTAATCGAACATTTGCGTGACGACCATGGTTTGGCCGAGAGCACTTGGCAGCGACACGGCCGCCATCTCCGGGAGTTTCTGCGGTTCATCGGTTTTGACCAAAGCAAAACAGCCGTTCAAAAGCTCACGTTGGAGCAGGTCCGCCGATTTGTTGGTTTGATGGCGCGCAACCGTAAACCGGAAAGCTTAAAACCGGTGGCCGCGACGGTTCGGATGTTTCTCCGGTGGGAGTTTGCGCGTGGCGGTCTCTCACGCCCATTGCATCAGCAACTCGACATGATTCGGATTTATCGAGATCAACAGACGCCGCATCTGATTCCCTGGTCTGTCCTTCAACAGTTGCTGCGCAGGCTCGACCAGACCACACCGCATGGACTCAGAGATTTCACCATTTTACTGCTGGCGACAACGTATGGGCTTCGCCGTTCTGAAGTGGCGGGATTAACTTTGGATGATATTGACTGGCGCAAGCGCTGTATTGGGTTTGCGCAGCCAAAATCGCGGCAGACGTTGTGGCTGCCGCTGACGAATGAAGTCGAGGCTGCCTTGGTTCGCTATTTGAAGCAAGGGCGTCCGGCGACTGCGTCGCGACACCTATTCCTCTGCCAGTTCGCACCGGTGCGGCCGCTTACTTCGCACGGAGTCTATGCCATTCTTGGCCGAGCGAGCCGGAGCACAGGCGTGTCGCTCTCCACGCGACGGTTTCACAGTCTTCGATATGCCCGCGCCCTGCGGCTGCTTCGCGCAGGCGCATCACTAAAAGTCATCAGCGATGTCCTTGGACATCAGGACATGGACACGAGCGCACATTATTTGCGTTTGGATGTAGATGATCTCAGGCAGGTGGCGCTGCCGGTGCCAACAGCCAGCGGCGGTGACTTACGCGACACGGCGAGAATGACCATGGATTTCGCATTGCCCACGGCTTCATCCAACCGGCGGGCATCAGGCACAGTCACGGATGCCAGTCGCGGCTGGCACAGTTTTCTTGGCAAATCAATCGAAAGCTACTTGGCCCTGCATCGTTCATTGGGTCGTGGTTACCAAGCGGTGGAATGGATTCTACGCAGTCTGGATTTCGTTGTGGCGCGCAAATTTCCCAATGGCCGCGTTTTTACCGAGCAGATGTTCAATGCTTGGAGCCGAGAGGCGCTTCGTGTGTCGGGCGACAAAGCTCGTCCGCGCCTGATGTGCGTCAGAAAATTCTGTCTCCATCTAACCCGGTTTCAGCCCAAAACCTTCGTTCCCCACCCGCATACGTTTCCCAAGCTGTCTGCGCCCAAAGCACCATGCCTGCTTTCTTCGTCCGAGGTCGCCGGTCTGGTGGCAGCGACGCGGATCATTCGTCCAAAGCCAAGGAACCCACTGCGCCACGATACAATGCGGCTGGCGATCCTGTTGGTTTATTGCTGCGGACTGCGCTCGGGTGAACTGTTGCGATTGCGGATTGGGGATATTGATTCAGAGCAAAGGCTGCTGCGGATTGATCACACCAAATTCAACAAGTCCCGATTGGTGCCACTCTCGCCATCGTTGGCGGATGTTTTGAACCAATATCTGCGGCAGCGCCGCAGGAAAGGAGTGCCCCTTGATTCGCGATCACCTTTGGTTTGGAGTTCAGAAGCCGGGCAAAACAAGTCCCTTTCCGCTCAATCATTCCGGGCTATTTGGCATCAGGTTTGCCGCGAGGCTGGAGTGCTCGACCGTTGTCAACGACCACCACGAGTTCACGACCTCCGCCACAGTTTTGCGGTCGAGGTTCTGCAACGGAGCTATCGCGCAGGGGAAAATCCAGTATCAACATTGCCTCGCTTGTCCCGCTATATGGGGCATGTCACTCCCGCCTGCACACACTATTATCTCAAGTTCACCGAACAGTTACAGGTCGTAGCCAGTGACTGTTTCCGGCGACACATCGCTGATTCCTTGTTCGCCTCTGTTAAAAAAGGAGCCACGCAAACCGGAGGTGTTCAATGAAACGAACCGATTCAGAGGTATTGTCGGCGGCAATAAGAAGCTTCCTGGGCGACTATTTGCCACATCAACGCGCTTGCAGCGCCCAAACCATCCTCAGCTACCGCGACAGTCTGAAGTTACTTCTCAAATTTGCCGCCGGAACCAGATACAAAGTGACCGAGTTCACAGTCGCACTCCTCAGTTCGCAGATTGTGACGGCATTCCTCGACCATCTGGAAAGCAAACGACGAAACAGCGTGGCGACGCGCAACGTCCGTCTGACCGCCATTCATAGTTTCTTCGAATATCTGGGGCGGGAGCATCCTGAACATTTATTGCAGGCCCAACGTATATTGAGCATTCCGTTCAAACGGACCACGCAACGCACGGTGGATTATCTGGACGCCGGTGAGTTGCGCCGGGTGTTGGAGGCGGTAGATCGGTCCACTCCGATGGGCCGACGTGACTATTTGCTGCTGACAGTGCTGTTCAACACAGGCGCGCGCGTCCAGGAAGTTGTTTCACTGAACACCATAGACGTGCGATTGATTCCGCCCGCTTCCATAAAGTTCCTCGCCAAAGGAAAAAAGGAGCGCATCTGCCCCCTGTGGCCTGAAACCGTAAAACTCATCCAGCAGTTTTGCCACGAAACCGGATTGACGATCCATGAGTCCAGGCCGTTCTTTTGCAATCATCGCGGTGGTCGGCTCACCCGCTTCGGCGCACGGCTCATTCTTATGCGCCACGCGGAACGCGCCGCCAGATCGTGCCCGACACTGGCAAAGAAGCGCATTCATCCGCACGTTTTGCGGCACAGCACGGCGGTTCACTTGCTCAAAGCTGGAGTTGATCTGAGCACGATTGCGCATTGGCTCGGACACGCGAGCATCAATACCACCCACAAGTATCTGACGATTGATCTGGAAACGAAGCGTGCGGCACTCGCTGCCGCTGGTCCGGTTGTTTCCAAGCCCGGCGCAACACCGCGGCGGCGGGTCGGCGAGGACTTGTTGCAGTGGCTTGAGTCGTTGTGATCGCGCGGCAAAGCGCGGTTCAGAAATGTTGAGTTGTGGAGTTGGCAGCACCGGTGAAATCAGCTCTGGCGTGGTCAACTTCACATTTTTGCGTGCTCAA
>CAVWKA010000035.1:0-6635 GCA_963755515.1 uncultured Verrucomicrobiae bacterium
TTTAGAGCGTGTTTTAAAGCTTTGCGCCATCCACGACCTTCAGATGGTCGGCGGCGCACACATCCGCGCGGTATCTGGGTATCCGCTCACGACCCGCTCACGACCCGCGCGGTAACCGGCGTGACGAATCCGCTTTGCGGGCGGGAAAAAGGATTTATAATGGGCGGGGGCGTCCGTAGCTCAATTGGATAGAGCTTCTGACTTCGGATCAGAAGGTTGCAGGTTCAAGTCCTGCCGGACGCGCCAGATGATCAATGACTTACGAATGTATGCTCCCGGCCCAAAAGGCGTTTGTGCTGGGGTTTGTGCTGGATACCCCTCCTCTGCGGGCCGAATTGAAGCAGACGGCGCACTCTCGGGCTGCTCGTGGGGCGGTTGACCAGTCGCAGTTGGAGGCATGAGCATTGCGGGATTGGCGGCGCAGTTTGCGGCGGGAGTTGTCACGAAGGTCCGTTAGGACTGAAAATCATTTTTCAAAAAAATCGACGAGATCGTCATACAGGCCGGAGCGATTCGCATAAGAGGCGTAGCTGCGCGCGGTTTCCAGCCATTCGTTGGTGGAGGGACGCATCTCCTTGATTGTCTCCACGAGCAGGGATTGCGTCAATTTGGCCGGACGGCCCGTCTGCATTTCCTGGTAAATGGCTTTCTCGGAAGCGCGTTCAACCGCCGCACGCAAATCCGCCCCGGAGAACCGGTCGGTCATTTGCGCGAGTTTCCCAAGTTCCAGTTGATCCACCGGCAGATCGCGCAAGTGAATTTTCAAGATGGCCTGACGGGCGGGAACATCGGGTGGCGGCACAAATAAAATCCGATCGAATCGTCCTGGGCGGCGCAACGCATCGTCAACGCGCCAAGGTGTGTTCGTGGCGGCCAGCACCATCAAATTTTCGTTTTTCGCCGCCACCCCGTCCATCTCGGTGAGCAGCACATTGACGATGGGCGCCATTGTGGATGAGGCGTTGGAACGGCTGCCACCAATGGCATCGATTTCATCAATGAAAATGACCGCGGGCGCACGACGGCGCGCCAGTTCAAAAAGCTGGTGCAGGCGCTGTTCGCTTTCTCCGAGCCATTTTGAAAGGACGTCGGTGATGGAGATGGCCATGAAAGCGGCTCCACATTCACCGGCAGTAGCGCGGGCGATGTGAGTTTTGCCACAACCGGGCGGCCCATACATCAGGATGCCGCCGCCGGGTCTCTTCTTGAATTTCTTGAAGACTTCCGGGTTCTTAAACGGATAAATGATGTTCATCCGAATGCGCTGGATGACATCTTCCATGCCGCCAACATCGTCAAAGGTGGTCTTGGGCAGTTCCGGTTCATCCAAGATGTCGGGAAGGGAGGCGGCCGCCCGGGCTGAAACGGCAACGGGCGAGTCAGGGTCTTCGTTATCGTCGGGCGGCGGAGTTGTTTTTTCAGCGGGAGAAGATGTGTTGCCGTTCCCGATCCATGCTTCGAGGGCGGCATCGTGCAGAGATGCGTCAATGATGGTGGCCGCGCCATATTTTGCGCGGGACTCCTCGCGCATCCCGCGCTTCTGGAAAATTTTCGCCAACAAAAGATAGGCTTGGGCACAGGCTTTGTTGCGGGTGAGGACGTTTTCCAACGTCAATTGCGCGGCGGGCAAGTCAGTTTCCATCTCTACTTTTGCTTTGCGGAGCGCGTCCGCTTCGGTGTCGGGAATCTCCGGCGCGGTTTGCAACAATTGCGCCGCACGCTGCGCCCGGCCGGCGGCAAGATACTCGTCAATGAGATGGGCACGTGTTTCCCAGTCGCCGGGCGATGCCGACAGGGCCTTTTCAAGCAGCTTCAAGGTTTGTTCATTCATGGTGATTCCTATTGATTGATGGGCAAACGCGGTCAGGCGTCTCCCTGACGGTTGACATTAAAAACATCTTGCAATTGTCTTGCCCGTTTGCCTGCCGCCCGCGCCCTGATTCCACGCTTTATTTTCAACCTTAAGTAATAAACCAGAAAAGCAAGCACGCCCAGAAAAAGCAACGTTCCCAAAATGGCCTGACCAACAGCTTTGCCGGCCAACGGATTTTTGCCGAGAAAGAAGGAGGCCATGCCGCCCCAAAATGAAATCAACAAAAACGCGAAGATGGACAAACGGATCTTCAACGGCCATTTTCGATAACCCAGAAAGCCCCCGCGCCGGACGCCGAGTTCCCCCGCGCGGGCACGAATGTCGCCAATGGTCAGATATTCATACACCCTGGTCAGGGGCCAGACCAAGGCAAACCACAGAAGCAGCCCGCCAATAATATAGCGAAACGCCAGCAGCCAGAGTGGTATCATTAGGATAAAGAGCCAAATACTTTTCTTCCGCATCCGGGTGAAGAAATTAATCACCGCTAACAGCCAGTCTTTCGGCGCGCAAAGGATGCGGTAAATCAAATCCCGCTTTTTTACCGTGATGAACAGATTTTTGCGGAATGTTTTTGACGCCGGTTCAAAGAATAAGGCCCTGCGAAAATATTCCTCCGCATTGCCGTAATCCTTCAACTTGTCCAGATATTGCGCGCCGATGTTGTTGTAGATATTTGCATTCTTCGGGTCCAATGCCAGCGCTTCCTTAAACTGCTGAATTTTGGCGGCGCCCGGGTTGTCGGATCCGCAAAGAATTGCCAGATTGAGAATGTTTGCATCGCGGGGGTTCAATTCCCTGGCCATGGCAACGCTTGATCGTGCGGTGGCCGAGTCGCCCTGACGATAGCTCATGTGGGCGAGTTGGTGCCAATGATGCGGGTCCCGTGGATTCAGGGAGATCGCTTTACGGATGGATTCATCAGCGCGACGAAATTTGCCTGCCTTGAAAAAAACCATGGACATCAGCCGGTGCGCAAAACCGTCGTTGGGATTGCCCGCCAAGACTTTTTCGACATGCTTCCCGGCTTCCTCCGTGCGCTCGAGATTTATCAAGGATTGCGCGGCGACGCGATGCGCGAGCGAGTTTTCCGGCTCTTTGGACAGCCATTCCAACGCCGTGGCCAGCGAGCGGTCCCATTGCCGGGCTGACATGAACCGCTGCGTCAGAATTCCATAATTCGGACCGGCATTGGACTCAGAAATCATTTTGTTGAATTATCGGGGGACCAAACCGACAATCAAACTCAAATTGGGACACCGGCAAAAAACAGCCGCACTGCTTTCACGGCTCTTCAACCACCAATAATTTCATTCACGCAGCCTGGCGAAACCGTCGGATGTGAAAACGAATCCCGTCCGCGGGCGCGAGGAATGGCTTGCCTAGCGTAAAAACTGATTTATGGTCAGCGGATAATCTGACATCCAAATTCAACTGCCGGAGCACCCATGACAAACTACGTTCGGTCGGCGACTGACAAATCAGGAAAGAAAGTCATCAGGGAAATCGAAGCCGCCTCGGCGGAAGACGCGAAGTTTGTTTTGCTGGCCCAAGGCTATTCCAATTTGGAATTGAAGGAGGACGAAGTTGACAGCGTCGTCCGGGCCGGTTTTCCCAAACGACAAAATGACTTTGGCGCCGAAATTAGTGCAACCGCCGAACAACGGTTGAAGCATCGGGACGATCCCACCGCGACCTTCCGGGATGCAATAAGGAAAGGCTTCGGAGGGAATTCCCTCCTAGTTGCGACCCTTCTTGGATTGGCCATTTATTCCGGGTTCCGCAAGCAAACGGGTCTGTTCCTGCTCTATCTGGTCGTGTTACTGGCCTGGGTGGCCTGTATCCTTTATATGAGTTTGCAGTCCGTATATTACCGCAAGCTCGTCAAGGCTGACGATTGGAGCCGGTGGAACGACGTTTTTACCCTGGTGGCCATCCTTAAAGTCATCGGACGCTTCCGAAAGGTCAAAGTGCCGGCATCGGCATTGACCCGACATCGCGCCAAAGCTTTGGCGGGGTTGGGCCGGATGGATGAAGCTTTGGCGGAATACAAACAGTGCGAAGGACGGCCTGACTGTCCCGGCTGGCTATACAAACTTTTCCTAGCCTCGCTCCATACCACCGCCAAACAACATGACCAAGCCATCGAGTGCAACCTCGCCTCCATTGCGGAGAAACCGACATCAGTCGCTTGGGCCGATTCCGCCCCCAGCCACCACTCTCTGATGCTTGGGCATCAAGGAGTTGCAAAAAGTGGAGCCGAGAATGCCAGCAAATTTGCCAGCAAGTCACTACTGTGCGTAAACTGGCGGCTACTGGTAACCTACAAGCCCACTACTCATTAACGGTGTCGAAATCATCTGTCGTAAATTCATTGCTGTGAAAGAGAAAAACAGCTATGAGACAGAGATTCCGGCTTTACCGGCGCGGCAATAGCGGACGGTATTACATTCACGACGACCTGACGGGCAAACAGGAGAGTTTGCGGACCACTGACCGGGCGACAGCTGAACGGCTTTTCCACGCCAAAAATGAAGCCTGCGAGCAACCTGCCATCAATCTGCAAATCGCCCGCGCGTATCTATCGGTCGCGGATTCAAATTTCGTGAAACGGACATGGCGCGAGGTCATGACGAATTTGCCAAAGCGAAACGGGGCAGCAATCAACGGCGTTCCGAAACGGCTATCAAGGAAAGGGCGTTTGATTCAATTCGGGATTTGCAACTGATTGAGACGCGGGCCGAGCACTTTCTGCGGGTGTTGGAGCAGGGGAAACTATCAACGAACAATTATCTTCGGCGATTTCATAATTTTGCAATGGACATGGGATGGCTGCCCTGGCCGGTGCTTCCTAAACGACAATGGCCGCCAATTCACTACAAGGAAAAACGGGCGGTTACACGCGAGGAACATGAATTGATTCTCAGTCGTGAACGGAATCCAGAAATGGGGGCTTTCCTGTGGTGTTGCTGGCACATTGGCGGGTCACAAAGTGATGTCGCGCACCTGAAAGCGGAAGACATTGATTGGAAAAGCCAGGTGGTGAGTTTCTTCCGAGCCAAAACCGGCACGGCGCAAATTATCCGTTTCGGAAATGCCCTGGCAGAAGTGCTGCGAGATTTGCCAGGACAGGGCCTGTTGTTTCCCCGGCTTGCGGCAATGGACGAGAAGCATCGCGCAGCACTTTTCCAGCGGGCCTGCCGTCGCATGAAAATTACCGGTATTTCGTTGCATTCGTATCGTTATGCTTGGGCAGAACGCGCGAAATGCGCTGGTTATCCCGAACGATTTGCCCAGGAAGCCCTCGGCCACAACAGCAAGGCAGTTCATCGTGCATATGCGAAAAAAGCGCAGGTCGTCCTGCCGCCGCTGGAGGAATACGAGAACAGCAACCGGGTGGGAAATTCATTTCCAACTATCAGACGGGAACGCCCCGCAACTCCTATCATCAACACAAACAAGACCTATGGAAATACAAACCGAATCTGAAGTTGAACGCATCCGCGCGGCATTGAATGAGGCAATCAAAAACTTTCAGCCCAATCACCGCCGTGTTGTGTTTTATCATCTCAAGCCATTTCACGATAAAATTGTGGAATGGCGTTCCTTGCAGGCATCCTACAACACGATTGCGCTGCTTTTGAAGAGCCAGGGCGTTCAAACCAGCAAGGCGCGTGTAGCGGAATATGGCCGCGTGGTGCTGGATGGCAAAAAACCTCGCAAGCGGAAACGGGCGCGGCGGTTATTCTGATTCGTGACGACAAATTTCCTGAGGGAAACGCTCCGCGGCGTTATAAAACTTTGCAGCGTGATCTCACTGAGGGCGCTGTGTCGAGGCCGACGCCGCTGGCAATAGGGTCCCGTTTTGTTTCGCGCTTACAATTCGGTAGGTTCCACTTCGGCGGCCCTTTCCTTCTGCGACTACCAAAATTTCCCCGTGATTTCGCAACCTGACAATTACCTGGGAGATTATCCTCCGAATATTGGTGCTCCATCGTGATTTGCCCGTTAGTCGAGAATAACGAAATGCGATCGTGGGAACGTCAAAATCGTTGGGCGACTTCCTTATTAATTCTTCGATAGATTCAAAAATGCTCCGGGATGGGTTGTTTACGGCGATAAGGCTGGCTATCTTTTCGTCCGTAGCCTCCGCAATAGGAATCCACTTTTTGAGCTTCTCGATTGCGGCCATATTGGTGGCGTAATTCTCTTGGATTTCGTGCTCCAGTCGCTCCAGTTCGGTTTTCACAAACACTACATAACACATCAGATTCACAGTGTCAATACGAAACATACAAACATTTAATGACGGTTGGACCGATTTCGAGATCGAATTCGAGCCTCGCATTTGAAAGCCGAGCGCATGAACTGTCATTCGCGAGCAGGCACCGCAGCGTCAAGGGTCATTGAACCGCCATTCGGTTGCCAGGCCAATTACTGGTCGCCAGTTTGTTATTGGTAAGACAAGCATTGTCGTCGGCAAGACGTTGGCGAGTCGGAAAATTGCCGTTCGTAAGACACCAAATTTGCGGTTGATGTGTCACGAAATTTGCCGTCAGAATTGTCGTTCGCAAGACGAAAAATGCCTAAAAGCCTTAGGAGTAGGGCGTCCACCCTTGAAATTGATGATTGACCGCAACAATTATGGCGCGTTTAGCGCCCTGAATTGGCGTCGTTTCGGACACAAAAAAGAGCGTTTCGACACTCCCGCGTGAACCCTTAATCGCCGTTTTTTGGCGAAGCAAGCGTAGTCAAGGAGGAA
>CAVWKA010000036.1:0-76721 GCA_963755515.1 uncultured Verrucomicrobiae bacterium
TGGTTGGTCACGACCTGTTCCAATGTGTTGGTGCTGGGCAGATAATTGCCGTCGCCGCCGTAAATGGCAGTGACCAGATTCGTCCCGCGCGGCAAAGTGCTCACATCCGTGCTGGTCCGCTCCGCCGGTGACCGCATTGGTGCTCAACGCAACCTCGTTGGTTTCAAAAATCACGTCGCCGGTTGCGTCCGAGGAAGGCTTGCCGTAATGCGATGCTGTCCTTGAATCCGGACGGGTTTTCCGACGAAGTCAGCTTCACCGAGGTGTTCCCTTGCGTGACATTAAAAGGGGTGCTAACGGCGCTCGCCAGCGCCTCGGCGCTTGCCGTCGACGCTGTTGCCCGCCGAATCAATTCGCAAGTCGGTAAATGCAATCGCGCCATTTCCCGCAATCGTTCCGATGTCGAGATTCGTCGTGCCTTGTAGCACGCCCGTTCCCGAAGTAATCGCAAGGGTCACGGCAGACTAAACCGGACCGGCAAGGGAATTGTTGCCGTATGCATCCTGCGTGACCAACGCGGGCTGTAAACCGAAAATCGAGCCAACGGTTGCCGAGCCGGGCTGCGTGGAAAACGCCAGTTGCGTGGCAGCGGCCTGATTTACAAAAATGTCACCCGAAGTCGCGCCAGTCAGCGAGCCGCTGTTGAAATCAATGCTGATGGTCCCGGCCGCCTTTTGGGCAAGATTCGCGTAGCTCACCACACCGGCGGTGGCGGTGACGTTCACCGTGCCCTGCAAATTTCCAGAGCCGCTTTCCGGGTCGCGCGTGGCGGTGACTACCGTTGAATCGTTTGCGACGCACACGTTTCCATACGCGTCCTGAAATTGAATCACCGGCTGTTGCGCAAACGGCACGACGGCCGTCGCAATCGGCGAGGGCTGCGTTTGAATCACCAACTGGCTCGCCGCTGCCGGGTTCACCGTGATGCCGTTGCACGTCGCCGGGTTGAGACTGCCGTCGGTGAATTCAATCGTGATGGGTTCGGCAACGTCATAACTCAAGTTCGCAAATGTGGCGACGCCGTTGACGACGTTAGCCGTGAGTGTGCCATATAAAACATCCGACCCCTGTTCCAGCGAAGCCGTGACAACGTCCGAATTATTCGAAGCTTCCAAATTGCCGAATGCGTCCTGGATTTGAATCACCGGCTGTTGCATGAACGATGCCCCCGCCGTGGCCGTCGCGGAAGGTTGTGTCTGAATCACCAACTGGCTCGCCGCTGCCGGGCTGACGACGATACTTCCGGAAGTGGCCCCGGTCAAACCGTTCGCGGCGAATCCCAGGGTGATCGTTGAAGCAATCTGATAGTTCAAGTCAATGAACGTCGCCACTCCTCCAGCCGCCGTGATATTCGTCGTGCCCTGCAAGAATCCCGTGCCGTCGTCGGTGACGGTGACGACATCGGAATTATCCGAGGTTTCCAGATTGCCAAATTGATCCTGAATTTGAATCACGGGCTGTTGCGAAAAATCAACGCCGGCCGTTGCCGTCGGAGAAGGCGCGGTGACCATTGCCAGGCCGGCGGCCGCCCCGGTGACCTCGTTCAAATTCCCCAACTCGTCGAGTTCGTCGTGACGCCTTGAAGGATTGACGTTCCCGAAGAAGTAATGCTGCCGCTGGCGAGTGGCGTGCCCGCCGCCGGCTGGACGCTGATATTTTGCCAGCTCAGCGAACACGTCACGCCATCGCTGCTGGCGGAAGTGATGGTAAAAGTCAGAACGTTCGTTTGGACCGTCGTCATCGCCATCGTGGCGCCACTGGCGACACCGTTGATGTTCAGCGAATTTGCGCCGCTGCCGCCCACCCGCGCGATGAGTACCGTCGGCAATGGCCCGTTCGTATTAAAAACGAAACCTCCCGGCGCATTCAGGATGATGGTTCCGGCGCCGACGTCCCCGCTTTCGATTTCGGAGTAAGTCGGTCCCGCCAGACTCGTATAGGTCCCCCCTGTGGTATCGGCGGAAATCGCGGAGCCGCCCGTCGCCGGCACGAGCAAATTGCCGGGACCAAACCCCACGACCTGCCAGCCAATATCGGATGGATCGGTCGTGGCCTGGCGCCCCAGGGTAAGTTGAGTGGTGGACGTCAATGCCAGCGTCGCCGACCCAACGCCCAAAACACTTCCAGTGGAGGACAAGCGTCCGGTATTTTGTCCGCCCACCGGCTGCACTGACGCAAATGCCGCCGCGAAATTGGTATTGAGGCTTGTGAGGATCGCGTTGGTTTCCGCGAGGCCGCTGGGAAAATCCGCCGATCCGCTTTGCACGCTCGAACCATCATTAAGCTGAATGGCCTGCCAGAAAATTTCCGAAACATCGTCCGGCGCGCCGGAAATGCCGCGGTCAAAAGTGATGGTGTTAGCGGAAGTCAATTGCGCCCGCAACAGCCGCGCGCCGATGCTTGTGCCCGAACCCGACGTGCGATAGCCCGCCAAAATAAACGTGCTGTTGGTGCTCACCGTCGTGGCCAGCGTCGCGGTCGCCACTAGATTCGTGCCGGTCATGTCCGTGACCGAACCGCTCTGGACATTGATGCTCGCCGGATTTTGAAACTCAACCACCTGCCACGCAATCACCGGCGCCGATGACGGCGCGGTGGTGACGCGGAACTGGAGATTGCTGATGCTCGTAATTTGGCCGACGACCGGATCGCAGTCCGTGAACGCTGTCTCCGCCGGGTCGGGTGTTTTTGACCAAAGCACAAAGGCCTGGTTCGTCGCCGAAAGCGGCAACAACGGAACGTTGATGACAGTGTTGGTTTGGGCGACCTGGCCGCTCTGCACCCTGACGCCCGCCGAATACTCGACCACATACCACTGGATGTTCATCGTCGAAGTTTCAGTCGTGTCCCGGACAAATTCCACGGAGTTGGAGGACGTGATGAATCCGCGAATCATCGAGCCGCCCGCACGGGGCTGTTGTGACTCGTGTTAAAAATGAGAAAGGCGTTTGTTGGATTTACCCCCGAACCCAGCGTGACGGTGTTTGTGCCGTTGCCGGTGCTGGTCAATGTGCCGCTCTGCACATTCTGCACCGCCGCCTGCGGTGCCGTCGTGAAAATTAAATTCAGGTTGTTGCCGGACTGGCTGAACGTGAACGTCCCCGCGCCGAGCGGATTTTGGAAACCGTTGGTGACGAGGTTGAAGTTTGCCGCGTTGAAGCCGCCGATGCCGCCGCTCGCGCTGGCAATCGTCCAGATGTAAGTGACCGTGTTGTTGAAATTCGTCGCTTGACCGATGGTGTTGGTCGGGGTCAATGACTCAATCTCAATGTTGAACGGGTTGCCCGGGTTGGCGGTGATGGTCAGCGTTCCGGCAATGTTCAGCAAATCCCAGCCATCGCTTCCGCCTGCCGTTCCGAGGGCGTCATTCATGCTCCAAACATAATTTCCGCCGCCGGCCCATGTCTCCGAACCGCTGCTCAACGTGCCCGCCCCGCCCGCCCCCGGTGAATTCGTGGCGCCGGAATTCATCGTCACCGTTCCCACCGTGCCGTCGCCGGACAACGTCGCCGCCGAGGCAATCGTCACGGCGCTGTTGGCATCGCTGCCGTTCACCTGCAAATTGCCGACGCTGAGGGTCGTCCGCCGCTGTATGAATTTATGCCGCTGAAAATCTGGGTGCCTGTTCCCACTTTCTTGAAGGCGCCCAGCCGGCAATGTTGCCGGAAAAAGTCGTCGTCGTGGTATTGCCGGCGGTGAGCTGCCGCTGCCTAGCGTCACGTTGCCCCCGCCCGCGAGCGAGGCGACGGTCTGGCTGTAATTGGTCATGTTGAATGTGGCGCCGTTGCTGACGACCAGCGGCGAGGTGGCGGCCAAGCGTGAATTTCCACCCAATTGCAGCGTGCCGGCGCCGACGGTCGTCGTGCCGGTATAAGTGTTCGCGCCGCTCAAAATCATTTTGCCCGTCCCGGCAAACGTGAAGCCGCCGGTCCCGCTGATGACACTGGAATTGGTCGTGGAACGGCTGTTGCCGCCCGCCGTCAGAATACCGGCGCCGAGCGTCACTTTGCCCGCCGCTGTCGAGGCCAGCGAGCCAATGGTCTCGTTGAAATTGTTTAAATCTAGCGTCGCCGCGGCGGCGGTGATGTTCACTGGCACCAGGCCGGAAATAACGCCGTTGCCTCCCATTCTCACCGTGCCCTTACTGATGGTCAATATGTTGGTAAAAGTGTTGTTGCCATCCAAAACCAGAACGCCCGCGCCGCTCTGAGTCAACGCACCCGCGCCGCTGATGACGCCGTTGAGGGTATTGGTGAAACCCGTGCCCGCGCTGAAAGTGGCCGTGCCTGAGGCCAGGTTGAAATTGCGCGACGAAGTGAATGAAGCTGTTGTGGTCAAAGTCGCGGTTGTCGAGTAAGTGAACGGCCCGGACGGATTACCAAGCGCGGAATCGGAATTGATTGAAATGGTCCCCGCGCCGTTGGTCGTTCCGCCCTGGTAACTGTTGGCGTTGGTCAAAGTCAATGTTCCGCTTCCGATTTTAGTCAAAGCCCCCGGTCCGCTGAGGACTCCATCGAGAGTGAGAGTTTTGCCGCCTGTGTTCAATTCACCGTTGTTCGGGCCAAAGATATAAGGGCGCGCGGATGTGAAAGTGGCGCTCACGGTTAGCTCGCCGCCATTCAACGTGAGCGCGCCGTTGGCGCTCCCCAAATCACTGTCCTTGGAAATGCTGATTGAGCCGACATTGACGGTGGTGCCGCCGCTGTAGGTGTTCGCGCCGCTCAACGTAAAGACCCCCGAGCCACTGGCCTTGACCAATCCGCCCGTGCCGCTCATCACGCCGGAAAAAGTCGCCGCCGCCGTGTTGTTGACGGTCAAGGTGCCGCTTTCCAAAGTCACGCTGCCCGCGCCCGCGAGCGAGAGAACGGATTCGTTTAAACTGTTCAAATCCAATACGCCGCCGGCGTTGACCTTGACGGCGGAAGCGGATGACAAGTTTCCGCCCGCGCCAAATTGCAATGTCCCCCCGCTGACGGTGGTCGTGCCGGTGTAGGTGTTTGCACCGGCGATAACCAATGTTCCCGTCCCCGTTTTCGTCACCGCCCCAGTGCCGCTGCCGAGAGCGCCGGCCAATAGGATCGTCCCATTATTCGTGAACGTGCTCGCATAGGTCCCGTTGGCGATGTTGGCGCCGATGTAAAGCGTGCCGGCATCGGCACCAAATGTGGAGGCCCCCGTGAGCGTTATCGCCCCGCCGCTCCAGGAATTGCTGCCGCTGGTGTTTCGCAATGCGCCGCTGGCGCTGATGCCGCTGCCGATCAGGCTCAACGTCTCGCCCGTCACGCTGATTCCGCCTTGCAATTGCAATGCCGCGCCGCCGGCCACCACCGTGCCGCCGGCGCCACTGCCCAGCGCCCCGGAGTTTTGGATGTTCATCACCCCCGCGCTCACCGTCGTCACGCCCGAGTAACTATTTGACGCCATCAAGGTGACGGAGCCAGCTCCGGTTTTTGTCAGCCCGCCCGCGCCGCTAATGGCACCGCTGATCAACGTGTTGGACAAACCGCTGACGGTCAGCAAATACCCGCCGTTAGTGATGTTGCCTGTGAAGACCAGACTATTCGAAGCCGCGTTCCAGGTTTGCGCCCCTCCCAAAGTGATGGCATTACTGATCACTTGGGAATTCATATTGCTGTTGTAAATTCCTCCTCCGCCAATCGTCAGCGTATTCCCGCTTAACGTGAACGCGCCGCCGTTCGTGCTGAACGTCAGCGAACTGATGCTCCAGGGGACATCCACATAAGGCGAGAGTTGGGTGGTTCCGGCCAAAACAATGGCTGCCGTGCCGTTGTTCGTTGGAGCCACGCCGCCGATCCAATTGCCCGCCGTGCTCCAATTGGCGTTAGTCCCGCCGCCATTCCAGACAAAAGTAGCCGCCCGGCATGTTAGAAACATGACGGTTACGAATGAAATTAAGAATCCTTTGCTGAAGGATTCACCGGACCGAAATCTGAATTTCAAGGTTAATTAGGGCAACAATCAAACTACCACTAATTGTCCCTCCGAGATCTAACGCCACAACCTGTTGTATTTTTAAACGAAACTTATTAAAATTGCAACAAAAATAAAGTGTTGAAGATCAGCAACATACTGAAGCGAAATCTCGCCACGGGTTGGGAAAAACAAAAATTGGCCAACGCCTTTGGATTCCTTTCAGTTGTAGAACTCTGGCAATTTCAACTTGGTGCCGGTGGCGGGACTCGAACCCACACGACTTTTTAAGGTCCCAGGATTTTAAGTCCTGTGCGTCTGCCATTTCGCCACACCGGCTCGATGAATTGACTTTTTGACTGTGACAAAAGTTCAGGACGGACGCAAGCAGCCGATTAATGCCCTTGCTGCTACGACCAGAGCAGGGACAGGGGCACGCCATGCAGATTCCCGCCAAAAGGAATTACATCCGTTCCAGTGTAAAGCACCACACCGCGAATCCAGCGCTTGCCAACAGTGTTTGCCAGAGCCTGCAATCCTCGCACGTCGTTTGTGCCCAGCGTGGCGCTGGCTTTCACTTCCACGCCGACAAGTCGTCCTGCGCTGTTTTCCAGCACGATGTCCACTTCCTGTCCTGTCACGGTGCGCCAATAGAAGAATTGCGGCTGATGTTCAGTCCATGTGGCTTGCTTGCGCAATTCCATCAACACGAAATTTTCCAGCACGCCACCGGCCAATCCCGCGTCCACTTCCAAACGATTCAATGTCAAATCCAGCAAGTGTGCGAGAAGACCGGTGTCATTCAGATAAATTTTCGGGGTTTGGATAACACGCTGGCCCAAATTGCCCGACCAGGGCCGCAGCAGTTGAACGAGGAAAGTCGCTTCGAGCAGAGCAAAATAACGCTTCAAAGTCGTTTGTGGCAATGCCAAGGTCCGCGATAGGTCGGCGAAATTCAGCAAACCTCCGGCGCGTGCCGCGGCGACCGAGAGCAAGCGTGGCACGGCGGTCAAATCCGAGATATTAGCCAATTCTCGAATGTCGCGCTGAAGAATGGTCATCAAATAAGATTGAAGCCATGCTTTGCGGCGAGCCGCGGAGTTGCGAGCAATCACCTGCGGATACCCGCCGGCAAGAACTTTTTCAAACAATTCGTCTCGTCGGACATTTTTCCGGGTTGGCCAGACAATTTGCCTTGAAAATAATTGGTCAACAAAATCTTCGCGAACACCGGCAATTTCACCTTGTGAAAAAGGCCAAAGCGTCAGAATTTCCATCCGGCCAGCCAACGATTCGGATAATTTTGGCAACAGCATGACATTGGCCGAACCCGTGAGCAAAAATTTCCCCGGCGCACGGTTTCGATCCACCGCCATTTTGAGGGCGGGAAAAAGTTCAGGAACGTGTTGGACTTCATCAAGCGTGACCTGGACGTTCAAACCGGCAATAAAACCGTTCGGGTCGCGCTTGGCTGCTGCTAATGCGCCGGGGTCGTCGAATGTCAAATACTGGCGGCCTGGCGACGTCAATTCCGGCGATTGCGCCAGCGTGCTTTTGCCAGTCTGTCTCGCGCCGTTGACCAGAACCACCGGCGTATCCGCCAACGCCTGCTGTAGGCGTTCAGTTATGTGGCGATGAATCATGGCTATAAATCAACCATAAAACGGTTGATAATCAACCAAATTTGGAGTTTATTTCGCGGGCGGGGGACCAGCGACGGCACCGTCAACACCAGAAACCTCTTCACCATTCCGCGGGTGAGCAATTCCTTGATGATCAGCCCGGCCTCGATCGTTTTGCCCAAGCCCACTTCGTCCGACAACAATGCCCGGCCGCGTAATGGTCCCAGCACGCGCAGGGCCGTCCGCAACTGATATTCCAAATGTTCAATCCGGCAGTGGGGCAGGCATAACAAATTGTCCGATTGGTTGGAGACCCACCACAGCGCCGCCCGCTCGCGCAACGCGTAAGGCCGCAAATCGGCCAGCGGAAAGGCTGTCTCCTGAAACTCCAGCGGCGGCATTTCAAACCGCACCGGCACCGGCGGCAGCGCCAGACGGTCCCTGCCGACAGCCACACGATCCGATGACTCGTTGGAAATTTGCGGCTTGAGACGCACGGGGGTTGCGGTGGATTTGCCCACGCCGAAGGAATTTCGCGCCCGCTTTGTGGATCCCAAGCGCCCGCGCCAGCCGCGCGAGCCGGAGGAATTGCGACGGCTCCTGGGCCAGGTGATGATTCGCAACACTCGCGCCAACGCCGGCGTTCACCTTCCGTCGCGGCGGGCCGAAACGGTGTTGTTCAATCCGGACCAAACCGAGAGGGCCTTCTGGCAAAGTTGGGAGGCGGACTTTCGCTGCAGTCTGGTTCGGCTCGATCCCAGCCAGGCGAGCCTATGGGGCCGGCTGCTGTTGCAGGCCGCCGGCAGCAGCCCGGCCGCATGGCGCGCGGCGCTGGAAAAGTTTCCCGACACCCAACAGGCCCAAACGTGGCGGCAACAAGCGCCCCTGGAAAACAGTTGGCGGCGAAAATGCGAGTTGGTCGCGCCCCTGACCCGGGGCGAAGGCGGCGCGGTGGTCTTCACGCAATTTCTCGAAACGCAATCGGCGCTGGCGGATTATCTGCGCGGCGCGGGCGTGGAAACGTTTGTCGTCAATGGCCGGACCCCGCCGCCGGAGCGCCAACCGATTATGGAGGCCTTTCGCAAACTGGGCGGCGCGCTGCTGTTGACTCACAGCGGCACCGAGGGGCGCAACCTGCAATTCTGCCATCGGCTCGCGAATTTTGACCTGCCGTGGAACCCGATGGAGATCGAACAGCGGATCGGCCGGTTGCACCGGTTGGGCCAGCTACATCAAGTGCAGATTTACAACTTTGTCCAGGCCGGCACTTTGCAGGAGTACCTCCTCCGGATTTTGCAGGAGAAATTGAACCTCTTCGAGCTTGTGGTGGGCGAGACCGGCCTGGTGTTGGGCGAGCAGTTCGGCAGCGACGAGTTTGCCGATGAAGTCCTGCGCCGTTGGCGCACAAGCGATGGTCGTGTGGCCGAAGCACTGGCTGGCCTCGGCGATGAGTTGGCCGCCGCCCGCGATCAATACGCCGAGGTGAAAGAACTGGATGAAACGCTTTTTGCCAAGGACTACGAATCAGCATGAAACTGGACCGAATCGCCTATGCTCCCGCCGCGGCGCTGGACTTTTACGAGGAAGGCCTGACGTCGCTGGACGCCTTGTGCGAACGCACCTGGCATGACCGCCTGGAGGTGGTGGCCGAAGGCCGGGCTGCGGCGTTGTGGCAAACCCATGGCGCGCTCCACGAAGCCGAGTTGCATTTCGCGCCTGCCGACACCAGCGGCGCGCGGGATGCGGCGCGCGAAATTTTTCCCGGCAGCCCCCTCACGTTCCGCCTGGCCGAGGCGTTGCGGCCATCACCGCCACCGCTGGAACGGCTTGTGTTACAGGATGGAACTCAAGCGCGTCCGCCGGAGACCGCGCTCACAGAAAAACTCTGGCGCGGCGAGTTTCCCGACACAACCCGCTGGCGGCTGGCATCGCCGTTCGCCGCCGACTTTCATTTTTCTCTCGTGGCGCTGGCGCGCTGCGAAATCCAGGCCATAGACCAGCATCGGTCGTTGCGCCGTCTGGCGGTGTCCCTGCCGGAGGGCCAATCGGACGAACACTTGGCCCGGGAGTTTGTCTTTGTCCATCCGGAACCAGAATCGGCCGCCGTCTGGCCCGAAGCCGATCTGGCGCGGTGGGGTGAGCTGCTCCAGGGGGCGCTGGAACTGGACTTGGCCAGTGAACTGTCCACCATTCGAGCCAGGCAGGAGAACAGTTTGCGGCGGGAACTGGACCGCATTGACGATTATTTTGAAAACTACGCGCGCGAGCTGGCATCACGCGCCCGCCACACTTCCAGCGAAAATGCCAAATTAAAGAACGACGACCGACTGGCCGTTGCGCGCGCCGAGCACGCCCGCCGCCGCGCCGACCAGTTGGCTCGCCATGAAATCCGCATCGTCCCTCATTTTGACGCTCTCTTGCTGGTGGCAGAACCCGCATGGCGGTGCAGGTTGGAAGTGGAACGCGCTCATTGTCCGCAAACCATCGAGACGGTTTTTGTGCCGCGCCTTCGCCGTTGGATGACGTGAAGTTTCCTTTGAGATGGCACAAATAGGCCGCGGTTTTTATGTCCTGCTTTGTCCTGTTCGCGTATTTCGCGGTTATGATTTTTGACGCTTTTCATCCGCGTCCATCTGCGAAATCGGCGGTCAAAATCCCTTGCGGTTCCGCATTTTACCCCGCGCTCTAAAAAACCTTTGTTCCCTTGGTGTAATAGAACAAAATTTCATTCGCCGGTAAATTTCATCTGCACCGAATAGAGTGAATCGCGCGCAGTTATAAAGAGCGTTTTGCCGTCGCTCCCGCCAAAAACGATTTGTATCGGCCTTTGCGGAGTTTCAATCGTGTCAATTAAATCTCCCACCAGGTCATAGACATAAATCTGGCCCGCGGCGAGATAAACATTTCCGCGCGAGTCGGTCGTCACGCTCTCGCCGCCGTTTTCAGCGAACAATTGAAAATGGGTCAGGCTGCCGTCGGGATTCACCCCGGCTTTCCAAGTCCGCAAATTCGATTCGTCGGTGACGTAAAACGGTTTCCCTGGAGCCGCTTTGCCCAATCCGAACGCGCGGATTTGCGGGCTGCTTTTTACTCCCCAACTCGTTTCGCCGTCGAGAAAACTATCGCCGACGGGCAATATCGCCGTGCCGTCCGGCGAAATAAATTGCGCCGTTGGATGCGAAAGCGAATCGCGATTGAGAGTCCAGTCGCTGACCGGCAAAAATAATACTTTCCCCGTCGTCTCCGCGAGCGGCTGCGCCTTCAGTTCGAAATCTTTGTTGCTTGAATCAATTGCGTAAACCGCGTCGTCATAAGAAATCACCATTAAATCGCCGGCGCTGTCCACCGCCAGGTTGACGGGTTGGAACGAAACGTCGTTGGTCGAAAGCCGCCGCGCCCCCGCATCCCAGAGAAAAATCCGTCGAAGATGCGAATCCACAAAGTAAAAATTGCCGTGGGGGTCAATCGCGCCGCCGGAAATATTGAAAAAGCCGCCGGCGATTTTTTCAATTTTCGCGCCCGCCGCGACCACCGGCGAGGCTTCCGGCGATTGGCGGCGGGAAATTTTTCCCGAAACGTCCAGCGACGCAAATTCGTGCTGGCGAAGTTCAACGCCGTTGCCTTGATCAAATATGGATGAGTCGAAGCTGACCTTGCTGTTGCTGTCGCAGTGAAAATTTCGAAAACGAATGTCGCGTGAATCGGAAATTTTCACCGCCCACGGAAACGGCTGATAGGAACTGATGACGCGATAGCTGTGAAAATTGGCGAAGGTGATATCGCGCGACGAATCAATTTCAATCGGCAGACAGAATCCACTTTCGCCGCGTTCTTCCTCGGTTTGCAGCGCGTAGATCTTCCAATGCGCCGCGTTGCGGACGATGAGTTCGTTATGGACATGGTGTTCGATGGAGATTTGATACGCGCGGCCTTCGGTCCTGGTGTCGGATATCTCCATGCCGGCCCGCGCAAAGGTGGACGGCGTCCAAATATCCAAAAAAGTCCCACCGCCGCCGTCAGTGACCCAGAGGCTGGGAAATTGGCTGTTCCAATGGCGGTTCGGATTTGGGTCGCCCGAATGATTTTCGTTGTAAGGACTTTCGCGCGAGCCGTTCGGTAGCGGCGTGCCGTGGCCGCCGAGAATGCGCACGTCATTCATCATTGAGTTTGCGCCGGCTTTCCAAAGCGCCGCAACCGCGCGCGGATTATTTCCGCTGGTGTAAAGCCCGATGCCGATGACGATGTTGCTGCCAGCTTTCGGCATTTCGAGCAACGCTTTCGGCGCGCCCGCTCCTTGAAATGCTGGCGCGTTGTCCGGCAAAATGATCTGGGTCGCGCCCGGATGCAGCCCAATCAAATCGGTGTCCGGTTTTAATTTCAATGTGTCGCGGACGACGTAGAAGCCCGACGGGAAATAAATCGCGCGGTGGGTCGCAATCGCATTTTGCAGCGCCACCGTGTCGTCGGTATGGCCGTCGCCTTTCGCGCCAAGGTCGTGGACGTTCACCCAGGTTTCACCGGGCGGCAGCGCGGCGATATCTGATGCAACCGGCGGCGGCATTTCTGTCAACGGCGCGGCGTCAAAATGATTTTCGATTTCCGGCTTTGCGCCGATGTCGGCGATATCCAACCCGTGCGAAAATTTTTTGACACAATAAATCTCCGCGGGCGCTTTAAAATTCCTGCCGCTGTCAATCAGCGCGGCAAATACCGGCGCATTGCTGCAAACAATTCCTTCCAAATTGATTTCGTTGCGCGGGCTTTTTTCCATTCCAAAACTAAACGCCGGTCCGGAAATATTTTCGAGCCGGCCATCCTTGACCCAAAGCTCGTCCGCCCAATTGGTTTCAATTTCCACGGCAGTCGGAACATTCCGAAATTGCGGGCGAACGAGAGTCAGCCCGGCCTCATGCTCAAAAATTGCGGATTCGCGCTGGCCTTCAAATGAACAATCCACGAGCGTGAATTGCCAGCCGGGCGACGGTTTGGTAGTCCAAATCGCGTGCGTGCCGCCGAAAAAATGAACGTCCTCGACGACGTTGCCGCCTTCATGAATTCCGGCGAGCGCATCGCCGAGCTGAAAATCCATGTGCGCGAGAAAGCAATGCTGGGCGTAATGCGCGCGCGCGCCCACCGCGCCGTAATTTCCGTTTTGAATTTCCATGTCAAAATTTGCCAGCGCGGAATAAAATGTTCCCGGGTTCGCGTCTTCAATTGGATCGCCGTCGTTTCGCGGACGGCGGCCTGCAAAATAAAATATGATTTTTTCCCGCGATGGATTGCCAAAGCCCGGAGCATTTGACGGCAAAATGATTTTTGGACGTGCCGCGCCCCAGCCAATCAGCCGAATACCGGGCCAGATGTAAATCGTACTGCTGACGTGATAATTTCCCGGCGCCAGCAGGACGATTCCCTGCCGGGTGGTGTCCTGGACTTTATTGATGGCATTTTGAATTGCGACCGTGTCGTCATTGCCGGATGGCGAAATGTAAACGGCGCGCGGATCATCCAATTTCCCCGTGTAAAAAGATTTTGCGCAAACAGAAATTGTCGCCGCGCCAAAAATCAAAATCGAAAGTACGAGAAAATATTGACGGCAAAAGCCGGGCGTAGAACTTCTTTTCATGGATTCGGAAGTCTGTGCAAAAATGTTTTACAATTCAACTCCTCAATTTTAAAATCGAACCAGCGCATGAAAACCATCCGTCCTTTCATTTTTGCCCTTGCGCTTTTCAGCATTTGCGGATGCGCGACGAATCAGTTTAGAAATTATCCCGGCCAGGCGTTTCATGACAGCCGGTATCATGGCGGGCCGCAAAAAATTCCCGGACGCGTGCAATGCGCTTACTACGACCTCGGCGGCGAAGGCGTTGCGTATCACGATTTCGACGTGGTGAACCATGGCAGCGGGCAATTAAATCCCGCCGACGGTACTTACCTGAACGAATTTCGCATGAACGAGGGCGTGAGCACGTCTTACACGAAATTTCACGACGCAATTGACAACAATCCTTACGATTTGGTGCAGCCGCCGGAAAATCAACTTTACGTCGGCTGGACTGAGCCTGGCGAATGGTTCAATCTCACAGTCGAAGTCGGGCGCGCGGGCATTTACACCGTTTCCCTTTTATACACGTCCAATCGCGGCGGAAAAATTTCATTGGAACGCAACGGCAAACCGCTCGCGCCGGACATCAACATCATTTCCACGCGCAACGGCAAAGATCCTGTCGCCTGGCGGCAATGGCATCATCGGAACATTATGACCAATATTGCGGAGGTGAAATTACCAAAAGGCAAAAGCGTTTTGACCGTGCGCATCGTCAGCCAGGGCAACATGAATCTGGCGTGGTTTGATTTTGAGCCGAAGAAAAAATGAATTGTTGTTGAAATCTTTGCGTCCTTCGCCGCGCCTTGTCTGCCCCAAAAATGCTTCGTTTTCGGACGGCATCATGGTAAATAGAGGCGGCTTGGCGTGCTCGTCTATCGGTTAGGACACGGCCCTCTCAAGGCTGAAAGACGGGTTCGATTCCCGTGCGCGCTACCAATTTCACTTTTATTCAATAAAATCAATGCTTTCGTGAGTTTTTTGGAGTTTTAAAAACATCCGTGGACATTTTGGCGCCAGACGTTAGCCGGCGGCAACTTGGACCTTTTCGCGAGCGAAGACACGGCTCCCATTCCTCTTCTTTGAATGTGATTTTCTCGATCTGAAGAAAATTTCAATTGTCTTCAGTCAAATTTGCCTGCCATACGTTCGGGGGAATGTTTTTCATTTCTAGCGCTTTACTTTACCCCGTGAGACGGGATTTTTTACGGCAGCATGGTCAGGGTTTGACCTTCAATTTCTCGGCGGCGGCGAGTTTTCGCTGATTGGCGTCAAACGTCAGAAATTCCCGCGCGTCCAAGTGCAGCGCCGTGGCGACGTGGAGCACGTCAAACGCCCGATGTCCGCCCGCCATCGTGCGGCGTTTGGAAAGCGTTTCGGCCAGCCGATGAACGTCCGGCCAGTCCGCCGTGACCACCACCACCGCGCCGGTGTCCAAGTCGGTTTGCAAATCCGCCAGCGCGCGGTCGCAGTCGGCTTGCGGATAGCCTTTGTCTTTGTCCCGCCCGTGCAGCCAGACTTGAAAGCGCACGCTCTGGCGAAATTCGTAAAGCAGCAAACCGGAGACGCGCAACGGTTCTGGCATGGTCTTGAAGTGCGCCGCCGCCGCGGGTGAATTGTCCTGCCGCCGGTAAAACGCGCAGAGAAACGAGGTGTCCGGGAAGGCAATCATCCTTCTTCGCCTTCCAATTCCGCCGCGCGCATTTCGGCGACTTCTTTGGCGGAGAAAACGCGGTCGCCCCAAGTTTCCTTCAACCGCGCCATGATGTCGGGCTTGACGAGCTTGTGCGGCTTTTCCGACGCGGCAGGCACAAGGCGGGCGAACGGCTTGCCGGATTTGGTAATCTCCACCGGCTCGCCATTGTTAATCCACGCGGCCACGCGCGGGAAGCGGTTCCGCAAATCTCTGACGGTTGCTGTTTTAATCGTGAGACAAATATGTATCACGGCATCGGCAATGTCAACTGTGTTTGCGCGCTATCAATTTGATTTCCGATCAAGCGAATCCGCGGTTCCGTTGGTGCCGGGCAAGTGATTGCCGCTTGAGTTGGTGAATCCACGCATTGATTTCAATGGAATCGCAATTCCGGCTCGCGGACCCGTTAATTTATTGCACCGGCTGCCCGTTGTAAGTCCAGTTGATGTCACTGCGCCCGGGGTCGGCAACCTTGGTCACCGCATTCGAACAGACGTAGGCATATTTGTAGTAGCCCACGTGGCCGTCGGCAAAGTTCAGGTCCGCGCCGGCGTCGTGCCGCGAGGAGATCTGGCCCGCCCAGCAATGCGAACAGCCGACCTCATTGGCCGGGTTCGAGCCGTAATACGGGGTTTCGCCCGCGTGCGCCCGCACGTCGGAAAGAAATACAAAAGCCGACGGATTCAATACCATCGTGGCGGAAAAATTGGCGCCGTATCCAATCCCCGTCAATCCGGTGCTGCCTTTGTAATTCATGCCGTAATTGAAAACAATGCGGTCGGGGTCGGACGCGAAATCGGAAGGCAACTTCGCCGCCGTGGCACAATCGAAAATTTTTCGGGCATTCACGAAATTGGCCGGGGCGCCGGCAATTTGCCAAAGCGGCTGTCCCCCGATATACGACGGGAGCGCATTATACCAGGCGCTATCGCCTTGGCTGGCGGCGTGGAAGGCAATCAGGGCGCTCCACGTGGGATCATCTTCATTGTAACCTGCCGGGGCGCCGGGCGTGCCATTGGGAATTTTCGCAAATGGAAAAATCTGGCGATTGTCATCCAGATACATCGTCAGGGCCAAACCCCATTGGCGCAGGTTGCCCAGGCACGCAGTGCGGTAAGCCTTTTGTTCCGCGCTGGCCAGTGCCGGCAACAGCATCGCCGCCAGAATGGCGATGATCGCAACGACCACCAGCAATTCGATCAATGTAAATCCGCGCTTTGAATTCATCCTCGTCACGCGGAATATCCTCGCAGAAACCGTTTTGCGCCGCTAACGGCGCCTTGCCATTTTTTGACCCTATATTGCTATCGCAAAAGCAATATCTGGTTAGCTAATGATTAGCGTTTAAGCAGCGGATACAGATTCGGGCAGCAACCCATCGCCTCGCAGAATGCCTGGCTGAAATGGCTCAGGCTCGAATATCCCACTTCCAGCGCCGCTTCCGTCACGTTGAATTTGCCCGAACGAAGCAGCTCGGCAGCGCGTTCCATCCGCATCTGGCGAAGGTATTGGGGAATCGTCATGCCCTGTTCCTGGGAAAATGTCCGGCTCAGATAAAATGGACTGCAACCCACGCGCTTTCCCAATTCCAACAAATTCGGCGCCTCTGCCAGGTTGCCACGCAACAATTCAATCACTCTTTGAACACGCTCCCTCTGCACGCGCCGTTGCCGTTCACAAAAAAACTCGTCCGCAGCGGGCACAAAGAAAAATTCCGACATCAATTCAAGGACCTTGCCTTCAAACCAGACGCCCCGCCCGGCGGCAGGAGCGGGTGAATTTCGCAAGACGCGAATCAAGCATCGTTGTTCCGCGGTGAGCTTGCGCGTTTCGGAGATGACGCCGGTGCCCGGATTCGCGAGGACCGCCTGGATTTGCGGATGCAAACCGGGGCCGTCCACCCGGCGTTTTAGAAAGTCACGCGAAATTTCGACGGTGACGAATTGATGTCGTTGATGCGGCAGGCGTTGACCGTTCAATGCTTTCCGCCCTGGGAAATAAAACGCCGCGCTCGATGGCGGCAGCGCCTGCTTGCTTCCGGCCACCACAAATTCCGCCTCGCCTAGCAGGTTCAAACAGATTTCGACGCTGTCCGGATGAAAACTGTCCGTCAGATTCAGCGGAACGTTGCATTCAAAATCGTGCCATTCGACGCTGAAACCATTCTCCTGAAAACCCGCCCAGAGCGGGCGCCAGCCGGAGCCAATCGGCCGCCAGACTTCCGCCTCGCTGAATTGTCGCGAGCGGTTCCTTTTTAGCGTCGTCGAATCCGTTTTCAATGTCTTTTGGCGGCGCAGGGCGTGTTCGGCACGCTACGGCGCATGAAAATCGCACAACGTTGTCCAAATCAGAAGTCATTTCTTCACATACCCGTTCGCGCGAAACCATTCCACGGCGTCGGCGAAGGCCTGCTTGGGCGGGGTCTGCGGCAGGCCGAGTTCCTGAATGGCTTTCTTGGGGTTAAACCACATTTTATATTTGGCCATCCGCACTCCGGCCAGCGGGGCCTTGGGTGGCTTTCGGGTAAAGAATGACGTGCCTTCGTCAATATGCGCCGCAGCCATGGCAAACCAATGCGGTATCTTTACCTTGGGGGCGGTTATGCCGGTGATCTCTTCCAACATCTGCAGTGTCTCTTCCATGGTCCAATTTCCCTCCTTGTTTCCCAAAATGTAGCGCTGCCCGATTCTCCCGTTCTCGGCGGCAAGAATATGTCCCACGGCCACGTCCCGGACGTGGACCCAGTTCAACCCGGTTTCCAGATACGCCGGCATCTCATGGTTCAGATACGCCACAATGATTTGGCCCGTGGGCGTGGGCTTCACGTCACGGGGACCGACCGGGGCGCTGGGGTTGACGATGACGACTGGCAGTCCTTGGCGCGCGAATTTGACGGCCACCAGTTCCGCCTCCCATTTCGAGCGCTTGTAATCGTTCGTCAAATCCTCCTGCGCAATCGTATCATTTTCCGTGGAGGGAATCACTTCGCCGTTGCCTTCCTTGGGCAGGCCGATGCAACCGACGGTGCTGGTATAGATGATCCGATGGATGCTGGTGTGGCCGGCCGCTTCCATGACATTGTAGGTGCCTTCGACATTGACGAGATACATCGGCTTGTAATCGGGCAGCCACAGATGATAGCTGGCCGCGCAGTGAAAGCACCAGTCGCAGCCGTCCATTTCGCGCCGGAGAAAGGCGCGGTCGCTCACGTCGCCTTTGGTCAGTTCCACGTTCGTCCCCGCAATTCCGCGCAGGTCGCTGTCCGGGCGCACCAGCGCCTTGACGTGATGTTTGCGCGCGAGCAGTTCGTGGACAAGATTCGAGCCGATAAAGCCCGACGCCCCGGTGACGAAGCATTTCATGTGTGTTGAATTTAAAGTGTCAAATCGCCGAACCGTTGAGCGGTTTGACGATGGGACCTGCCAATCATCTGATTTTGCGTGAAACCGCCGCCGGACGCCACAAAAAGTTTTTCACACTCCTCCTCTTGACATGCCGCCACAACATGCAAAGATTACTTGCAGTCGTATGCAGGCAAAGAACCGACCGGAAAAAAAGCAGAACCGTATTAATCAGCGCGGAGCTCGATACCAAAATCGAATTCATGGAAGGCGTCGTCCGCCGCGACCCCAATTACGTGGATGCGCTGCAACTCCTCGGCGACCATTACACGCAACGGGGGCGCTACAGCGACGGCCTGCAGGTGGATGAACGCCTGGCGCGGCTCGAACCTCAAAGCCCCCTCGTCTTTTACAATCTCGCGTGCAGCTATAGCCTGACCGACCAGTTCGATCGCGCCGCGCTGGCGCTGGAAAAAGCGCTGCAACTGGGCTATTCGGACTTCACCTGGCTGGCTCGCGACCCCGACCTGAAAAAATTCCGCCAGCAACCGGCTTACCGCGAAATTCAGAAGAAAATCCGCGGGATGAAAATCAAGGTGCGTTGATTGGCGCGGTTGAATCGGCATGAACGTCATTCTTCGCGGCCGCTCACGCCATTTCCGCACCGTCACCTTCGAAGCCGCCCAAAACTCCGTCCGCCTCATCGAGCAACGCCTGCTGCCGCATGAATTCAAGATTGTGGCCGCGCGGGACTTTCGCGAAACGGCTGCGGCGATTTGCGAGATGGTGGTCCGCGGCGCGGGCGCCATCGGCGCCACGGCCGCTTACGGCCTCGCCCAGGGCGCGCGCGCGTTTCGAGAAGATGATCTGAACAAATTCTCCGCCCACGTCGAAACCGTTTTCCAGGTCTTGAAATCGGCGCGACCCACCGCCGTGGACCCTGTCAATGCGATGAATGACGTCCGGCGCGAAATGGCGCGGGGCCAAACCGTTGTTGAACAGCAAGCGCTCGCGCTCGCCGCGGCCGAAGAATTTGCCAATCAAGACGTGCGCCATTGCGAAGCCATTGGCAGGCACGGCGGGAAATTGATACGTTCGGGCGCGCGAATTTTGACCCATTGCAACGCCGGCTGGCTGGCCTTCGTGGACATCGGCACGGCGACCGCGCCTATGTATGCCGCCCAGGCGGCTGGAAAAAAAATCCACGTCTGGTGCGACGAAACCCGTCCCCGCTCGCAAGGCGCCACGCTGACGGCGTGGGAATTGGCGCAGCAAAAAATTCCCCATCAAATCATCGCCGACAATGCCGCCGGCCATTTGATGCAACGCGGAAAAATTGACCTGGTGATTGTCGGCAGTGATCGCACGCTTGGCCGGACCGGCGAAGTGACCAATAAGATCGGCACCTACACCAAAGCGGTTTTGGCCGCACGGCATCGGATTCCATTTTATGTGGCGATTCCGCTTTCGACGATTGATTGGAATTTGAAACGCGGCTTTGACATTCCGATTGAAGAGCGCGCGGAAAGTGAAGTGCTCGGGGCTTGGGGGGTTCCTGAAGGAAGGGAGAAGAGAGAACAGGGAAGCACGCCGAGCGGTCGGCGGAAATCTTTGGAACCGGTTTATGTGCGCGTGGCCAATGCCACAAGTGGCGCGTGCAATCCGGGGTTTGACGTGACGCCGCCAGGTCTGATAACGGGGATCATTACGCCGCTAGGGATATTCAAGCCGCAGGAACTTTGGAAACGGCGGCATGAGTTGGGGTTTCGGCGTGACCGCTATAATATCAAGGGCTGAATGAAATCCAAAAAATTGCCTGCAATTTGTCTGCTGGCCGCCGCCGGCATGGCCGTCGGTGCGCCAATCAACGTTGAAAAAACATCCGATGGCTTGCTGATTCATCTGAATCCCGTTCAAGTCGAGTTGGCCGCTGCCAACACAAATACGTTTCGCTTGAGTGTCTCTCTCAATGGCCCTCCGCAGGCCGCCCCGTCCACTTTTTTGGCCGAAACCGATTTCGACAACGCGGTGCCGTGGCAGGAAGTCGGGGAACACGGAATGTGGGGCATTCGGACAACGGCAGGCGAATTGCTGATGAATCCAAAGAATGGCGAATGGGCGCTGGAAGATGCGACGGGCAAAATTTTGATCCCGCGCCGCAAAATCGGCAGGTTCCAAACTGCAACTAAAAATTCGTCGCTCCAATTAATCCTCGGTTGGGAAAAAAGGCCGATCTGCGTTTACGGCTGCGGCAACGGCACGAACTCGCTGCAGCAGTCCGAAGCCACCACGGGACTTGGCAACGGCCGGGCGACGATTCCCTATTACTGGTCTGAGGCCGGTTATTCTGTTCTCGCGGTGACGGCGGATGATAATCGTCCCGCGCGTTGGTTGGCCGCGGCCAACGGAAAATATGTGACCTGGATTTTCCCCGGAAGCACCGCGGACCTTTATCTCACGCGGCGGCGACTTTAAAGGACGCGGCCAGGGATTATGCGCGGTTGACCGGCTATGCCCCGGTCCCGCCAGTTTGGGCATTTGGTTATCTTCAAGGCCGTTGGGGGTGGACCAACCGTGCGTATATAGAAGATACGCTGAAAAAATTCAACGATTTGAAAATTCCCGTGGACGCCTTCATCTATGATTTTGAATGGTACACTAAAGAACCCGACTATGCGCTACCAGCCAACGGATTGCCCGGGTTCGAGGATTTCGGATGGAACACCAATCTGTTTCCGAATCCTGCCAAACAAATCAAAATGTATCAACAAGAAGGCGTCCATTTCGTCGGCATTCGCAAACCGCGCATGGGCAATTCAGACGTTCTGGCCATGATGCGGGCCAAAGGATGGAATGCCTTTCCCGCAGCTGACACCAACCATGTGACTGCCCGCGAAGTGAGATTTGACGACCCGGGATTTCGCGAATGGTATGTCGAACAGTCGGCGCCATTGCTTGAAGACCGAGTGGATGGGTGGTGGAACGACGAAGGCGAAAGCCGTTTCACGCTTTATTTTTATTGGAACTCGGCCGAGAAGGAAGCGTTTGGCCGATACGAGCCTGGCAAGCGATTGTGGACGCTGAACCGCGCGTTTTCGCCGGGATTGCAACGGCTCGGCGCTGCCGCATGGACGGGCGATATTAAAAGTTCCTGGAAATCTCTGGCCGCCACGCCGCCGAGTCTGTTGAACTGGAGCCTTGCCGGCCTCCCCTACGGCGCCTGTGACATTGGCGGTTTTTCAAGCACTCCCACGCCGGAACTGTTGTCACGCTGGATCGAGGCCGGCGTTTTTTTCCCTGTCATGCGCACCCACTCGGTCATAAGTGCCACGCCGCATTTTCCGTGGCTCTTTGGCGACGACGCCTTAAATGCCATTCGGAAAGCCATTGATCTGCGTTACCGTCTCATTCCCTATTACTACAGCCTGGCACATGAAACCTTTGAGGCCGGCGTTCCGCTCATGCGCCCTCTCAAGATGGAATTTCCCGACGATTCGAAGGTTGCCAACATGTCCGACGAATGGCTGATGGGACCATCGTTGTTGGCCGCGCCAATTCTGACGCCGGATGGCAGGCGGTTGATCTATTTGCCGCAGGATGATTGGTATCCTTTTGAATCCAACGTCCCGTTGAAAGGGAAACGAACCATTGAAGTGACTGTTGGGCTGGACGAGATTCCCCTTTATGTCCGCGCGGGGACGATCCTCCCGCTGGCTCCGCCGATACTACATACCAGCCAGCTCCCAGGCGGCCCGTTGGATTTACAAATCTATCCCGGACGCGATGCGACATTTACGCTCGTGGAAGACGACGGAGAGACCACCAATTATTTAAGCGGACAAACTCGCCGCACCACTTTCAAATGGAACGACGCGACGGGCCGATTGGACTGGGACATTAGTGGAGATTACGACGGGACAAATGTGTTCAGGAGCTTTCATGTGACTGTATTCAATCCACATGGGAAGCTTGAGGGTGGCGGGACGCTCGATTCGCATGGCTCGACGATGATGGCGGCGGAAGGCCGTTGACAGGCTCGCCGCCAATGGCGCAGAGGCCGTGGCGCTTTACGCCCCGGGCCGGAATGAAATCGCGGGGCTGCGGTCTGAAGGCTGCTTCAATTCCACGACGACGCTGCGCTGGGTCAACCGCGGCGCTTGGGGCGAATAATGCCACCAAGTTCGAAAATCGTAACGTTTTCCGGCGTCTGCCTTAAAGTCCAGGGTGAACGTTTGATAGCGCGTATTGGGAAATTCATTCCGCCTCACGCTCCGTGAGGCGATGGCCTTGCCCGTGGCGCTTTCAACAACGGAAAGCACGGCAAATTCCGATTTGTCCCAGTTAAAATTATCCACCTTTAATTCAAAGCTTGCGGAGCATTCACCGCTTCCAAGTTCGTCCGTTCCCGGCCCTCGGGTCAGATAGCCGGAAGCGCGGTCCCGAATTGGGTCCGCTTCCCAGGCGTTCTGGCCGTCCAGCCGTCCGATGTCGTGGCCCAGATTGGCCGCCACCCAATTATGCCCGCCGTCAATCGTCACGTCGCTTAGTTTCAAGGTGGGTGCGCCGACCGTCTGATTCCAATGAACGAGGAACTCCAAGGCACCCTCCGTGTTTGTGAAGCCCAGAGCGAAGTCCTGCGGCTGGTTTGCGCGGGTAAACGCGTTCCATGGAACGTTCGCACGGGTCAGCGGGGTCCCATTTTGCGCGACGGTCAGCGAGAGGAGATTGGAAGCGAAAGTGTTTAACGCATTTACGGCCAGCCGAAAATGGACCGTGTGCTCGCCAGCCGCCAATGACGTGAGATAGGGGCCGTATTGCATCATCCCAGCCGGCGTGGAGGGGCCGCATGACCACGCAAGCGCTCCGGCCGCCGTGCCGACGGAATGATTGAAGGCCGGATCCCCGGCGCCTCTGGCGAACGGCAGCAGGGAAGTGACAGGTTCAGCCAAAACGCTCAACGGCATGATGGCTGAAGTTTGACGCCCGGCATCGGCGGAATCAAACGGTCCAGTCCACTGCAGCCCCAGTTGGTCGGAATCGTTTCGGTCGTTGAACCAGATGGACCGGGCGTTCATCAGCAGAAAATTGTAGTATCCCGGCTGGCGGTCCTCGTCATAGAGGCAGGCCAGATTGCGGGCGAAAATCCCCTTGAATTCAGGAGCGTCGGGGCCGTCGCCACCGCCCGGTTCTTCGAGCACCCCGTTAGCGGAGGTCAGGTTGGCGATGGCGGCGTTCGCAATGGTTTCGGCCTCAGCCAGACAATTTGTGTCGCCGGTAATTTTGTATAATTCCGTAAGGCCGCCGATGACCACGCCTTGGTTGTAGGTCCAGGTCGTCTGGCCGTTATTCTGGCAATCGCCGGTGAGGCCGTCGTTGACGAGGTTTTGGTTGTTGACCATGCCGCTGTTCTTGAACCAGCTCCACTCGTTTGTCGCCCAGTTGTAATAACTGCCCGGTCCACCGTCACCGGGCGTCCTCTGATGAAGCCGGGCGGCTAGGAGCAGAAACAATTCATTGGGAATCGCGTTTTTGTAAGTGCGGTCCGAACTCCACCAGAGGCCGCCGCCACAATGGCCGTCCCAGGCGTTAGTGAGATCGGCAAAAATGGTTTTGGCCATGTTTAGATAGGCGACGTTGCCAGTCAAATCGTAGGCGCCAATCCAGGCCTCGGCCCACCATCCTTCATCATCGTAGGCGCCTGTGATAAAATTGCCGCCTGAATTGCGCTGGAAGGTATAATGAATTGTTTCGAGGTAATTGGTGCCATTATTGGCTGCAACGTCGTTTTCCAGGGCGTCCACACAATTGGCGGCGTTCCACCAGCCGACGGTGTGCCAGAGGCCGCGTCGGTCATAGTAATGCTGCAACTCGACGATGGCCGCGCGGGTATCGGCATTGAAATCTGTGCCAGCTCCATAGGTGGCGGTTCCATGGTTAATAAAACAAGCCAAAACCACTGCGGCGACTCGGCTGACAACGCGTTGAATTGACATTTGGGCGTGAATCTTATCTTGTTGACCATTGGCAGGCGAACAAAAATAAATTTGAGACGCGCCCAGGTGGCCACTTTATGCCACAAAACGGCTCCCGTTTCGGCCGGTAAAGCGCGCCTGTCCAACGGCGCTTTCCGGCTGGCTTTGCTGCCCTAAAATTCTTGTCCGCTTTTGCCTTTGGCGGGCCTTTATGAATGAATTCCACCGATGGCTTTGCAGAGACGCTGCCGTTACGCTTGTCTCCTCCGGCTGTTTTATTCTTTTGGCCTCCCACGCCCTTCGCTAAATTGCGACATGGCTCTGGATACCCCATCCAATGGGAAAAAAATGCAGCGCGTCTTGATCGTGGACGACGATCCCGGCCAGCGCAGCCTTCTTGACTCCTTCCTCCGCAGCCAGAATTTTGAAACCGTCACCGCGGAGTCCGGCGAACAGGCCCTCGAATTGTTGCGCGGCGGAAAATTTGATTTGATGATTTCGGACGTGCGAATGCCGGGACTTTCCGGCCTGGATACCCTCCGGCTGGCGCGCAAGGAACACGCCGCCCTCCCCGTGCTCCTGGTGACCGCTTTCACCGACATCCGCGACGCCGTCGCCGCCATGCGTGATGGCGCCGTGAATTATCTCGCCAAGCCGATTGATTTGGACGAATTACTGGCCACCGTCCGCCAAGCCCTCGGCATTTCTGAATTCAGCCCGGCTGGCATCGAAACGTTGGATCTGCCGGAGCATCTGGTGGCGCGCAGTCCGCTCATGCTCGCGGTGTTGCGCGATGCCTCGCTGATTGCGCCGTCGGAAACCCGCGTGCTCATAACTGGCGAAAGCGGCGTAGGCAAGGAAGTCCTGGCTGATGTCCTCCATGCCTGGAGCGCCCGCGCCGCCGGCCCGCTGATCAAAGTCAATTGCGCCGCCATTCCCGAAACGCTTTTGGAAAGCGAATTGTTCGGACACGAACGCGGCGCCTTTACCGGCGCGCATGAGCGCCGCATCGGACGTTTTGAAGAAGCGGCTGCGGGCACAATTTTCCTGGATGAAGTTTCGGAAATGTCCCCGGCCCTCCAGGCAAAATTATTGCGCGTGACCCAGGGTGGACGTTTCCAACGCATCGGCTCGAACCGCGAGATTCAAACGAATGCGCGATTGCTTGCCGCGACCAATCGAATCCTCGAGGACGAGGTCAAGAGCGGCCGCTTTCGCGAGGATTTATTTTATCGGCTGAACGTGGTAGAACTGAATATTCCGCCGCTGCGCGAGCGGCGCGAGGACATTTTGCCGCTGGCCGGCCGGTTCATCGAGGAATTTGCCAAAGGGCGCGGGCGTTTCTCGGAAACGGTTGCCGCGTGCCTTGAAAATTATCCCTGGCCGGGCAACGTGAGGGAGTTGCGCAACGCGATGGAACGCGCCGTCTTGCTCTCACGCAGCGAATTAATTTTGCCGGAGCATCTGCCCACGCGTGTGCGCGAGGCGGGCGGTAAAACCCCGCCAGCGCCGGGCGCCTTTGATTCGGCACGGCTGGAGGAAATCGAGCGGCAGGCCATTATGCAGGCATTGCAGCAGCATAATTTCAATCGAACAGAAACCGCCAGGGCCTTGGGCGTGAGCCGCCGGTCCTTGCTCTACAAATTGCAGCGGTTCCGGGAATTGGGATTCAAGGTGGATTAGCGATTAAATCGTCATTATTGTTTGGTATTTTCCCGCGTGTGACGGCTCGTTTTGACTTTCCCGTCGGTTTTTTATAGGCTGTCGTGTGAAAATCGTCCGTTATACTGACCAGGATTTTACCTCCCAAATTCGCCAAATCACCGCCGCCAGCAGCCTTTTCAACGAAGAAATTGAGCGGCAAACCCGCAATATCGTGCAGGCTGTCTTCACCCGCGGCGACGACGCGCTCTTGGAATTCACTGAGAAATTCGACGGCGCGAAACTTTCGGCCAGCCAACTCGCCGTCACCCGTGCCGAATTGTTGACGGCTTCCCTCAAGGCCGACGATTCCTTGCGCCGGGCCGTGGCCGAGGCGGAGAAAAACATCGCCGACTTTGCCAAACAATCGCTGCGCAAAAATTGGCAGATGAAAAATTCGCATCGCGCGACCGTAGGTGAAAAATTCGATCCTTTCCAGCGCGTTGGGATCTATATCCCCGGCGGGACGGCGCCGCTGGTATCCACTGCGCTGATGACCATCACGCTGGCCAGGGTGGCCGGCTGCCGGGAAATCGCCATCACCACGCCGTGTGGGCGCGATGGCGGAATCAACTCCGCCTTGTTGTTCGCAGCGAAAACAGCCGGGGCCACGGAAATCTATCGTGTGGGCGGGGCGCAGGCGATTGCGGCAATGGCTTTTGGGACCAACAGCATCCGGCGCGTGCAAAAGATTTTTGGGCCGGGGAACGCCTACGTGGTCGCGGCCAAGCGATTGCTAGTGGGCCGCGTGGCGATTGACCTGCTCCCGGGACCGAGCGAAGTGCTGGTGTTGGCGGATGAAACCGCCAATCCCAAATTCGCCGCCGCCGATTTGCTTGCTCAGGCCGAACACGGCTCGGGTCATGAACGGGTCTGGCTGGTGACGACATCATCGAAGGTTTTGCGCGCGGTCCAGCGTGAAATCGTTCGGCAGTTGCCAAAACTCGCCCGGCGTGATTTTATCGAGCGCGCCTTGCAAAACAACGGCTGCCTCATTCAGGTGAAAACATTGGACGACGGAATTGCGCTGGCGAACCAACTGGCGCCGGAGCATTGCGAAGTAATGACCCGCGCGCCGCGAAACGTTTCCGGGCAAATTCTGACCGCCGGCGCAATTTTTCTCGGCGCGCTATCGCCAACAGTCCTCGGTGATTACGTCGCCGGTCCGAGCCACACGCTGCCGACCGGCGGCGCGGGGGCATCGTTTGCGGGATTGACCGTTGACCAATTCCAGCGCCGCACCAGTCTCGTTGAATATGGCCGCGCGTCACTTAAGAAGGCGTTGCCAGCAGTGAAAAAATTCGCGGAGCTGGAGGGCCTTGGCGCACATGGGCGAAGCGCCGAAGTTCGGATTGCGAAATGAATCCTAAAAACCTGATTCGTCCGCTGGTGTATGAGTTACAGCCTTACGTTTATGGCGAACAGCCCAACATCAAGGGCCTCATCAAACTCAACACCAACGAAAATCCATTTCCGCCATCGCCAAAAGTTTTGCGCGCCATAAAACAGGCTGCGGATGGACGGCTGCGGCTGTACCCAAATCCAACCGCGCAGCCCTTGCGTGAAAGGCTCGCAAAACTGCACCGCTGCGGGCCGGAAAATATTATCGTCGGCAACGGCTCCGACGAATTGCTGGCCTTGGCGGTGCGAGGATTCGTGGAACCCGTTTCCCGGCCCAAAACCCGTGGCCGGCGGCTCGTGAAGACAATCGTGCAATTCTTTACCCCAAGTTATTCCCTCTATCCGGTGCTGGCGGACATTCATGGCGCGCAAACAAATCCGGTGCCGTTAAAACCGGCTTTTGATTTGCCAGCCGTCGCCGAATTGAGGCGGGGGAAAACCTGGAATTTTGACGCCGCCCTGACGTTTGTCACCACGCCCAATGCGCCGAGCGGGCGCGGTTATAAAACTTCCGATTTGGAAAAACTCTGCCAGGCGCAACGCGGCGTTGTCATCCTGGACGAGGCCTATGTGGATTTTGCCGGAGAGAATGCGATGGCGTTGGCGCTGAAATTTCCGCATGTCATCGTCGCCAGGACTTTTTCCAAGGCTTATTCGCTTTGTTTTCAGCGTGTCGGATATTTTGTCGGAAATGCGGAGCTTATTTCCGCGCTGCACAAAATCCGCGACAGTTACAACGTCAACGGATTGGGCCAGATTGCCGCGGAAGCCACCCTCGACGATTTGAATTATTATCGCGCAAATTTCAAAAGAATCATTTCCACGCGGCAATGGCTTTCTGAAGCGCTGACCCGTCTCGGCTTCGTCGTTTTTTCCAGCCAGACAAATTTTATCTTGGCGCAGCCGCCAAAATTTTCCGCCAAAGAGTGGCAGCAAAAATTACGCGCCAGAAAGATTCTGGTCCGTTGGTTTGATTTTCCGGAAGTTAAAACCTGTTTGCGCGTCACCATTGGAACAGCGCGAGAGGCCGCGGCGTTGGTCCAGGCGGGACACGAAATTTTAACACCTTGATCGCTTTAAAGCATTTTTTTCGACACCTCAACCACCGGCCAGCAATCGTTTTCCGGGCGGCATGGGTCTTGAGCGCCATGCTTTTTTTGGCGGAAGACGGCCCCGCGCAGAGCACCAATAGCAATCTGAATTTACCGGCAAAGCGCGTCTTGATGATTTTCAGCGAAACGCGTGACTTGCCGGGGAATGTCCTGATGGAACAGGGAGTGCGCGAGGAGATGCTTAAGGAGAGCACCAACCGGATTGAATTTTTCACCGAAAATCTGGATGCAGGCCGGTTCCCCAATCAGAACCATTACGACGTTTTCAGAGATTATCTGAAAGACAAATATGCGGGGAATCTTGACCTGGTCATGACGTTTGCCGCGCGCAACTTCACCCTGGCGCGGGAATTGCCCGGTGCTTTGGGCGCCAACTTGCCGTCGGTTTTCGTGGTGGCCAACGACATGAATGTCCCGGAAATCTCAAGCAACGCTCCGTTCACGGGCATCTTCCAACGTTTCGACGTGCAGGGCACCATAAAATTCATCCTTCATTTGCAACCGGAAACGCGCCGGATCGTGGTCATTGGCGGAATCTCGGCGGCTGACCAGGCTACCATGGGGCAGATTGCGGAAACCGCGCGGTCCGTGGATGGCGTGGATTTTGAGTTCTGGACGAACCGCCCTGTCGCGGAAGTATTTCGAGCTGCCAGGACGTTGCCTGCCGGTACGGTGCTATTACTCGGGCCGGTGCAACGTGACGTCACGGGCCAGACTTTCTACACTTCCCAAATTGCAAAGGTTCTGGCTCCTGACGCGAGTGTGCCGGTCTATGTGCTGGGAGCTGGCTCGATCGGCAGTGGGGCCCTGGGGGGCAATGTCATTGATCTTGAAAATCTTGGCGCCACCGCGGGTAAGCTGGCATTGCTCGCGCTTAATGGGACCCCGGTAAATCAAATTCCCATCATCGTGCGGTCAAACGGTACGCCCATGGCCGATTGGCGCGTACTCGAACGTTGGAATATCAAACCCTCCCGCTTGCCGGACGATTGCGTGGTCCTCTACCGGCCGCAGTCGCTATGGGAAAACCACAAAGCTCTCATTTTCCTTGTGGGAGCCGGCCTTTTGGCGCAGGCGCTTACAATTGTTGGCCTGTTATTACAACGGACACAGCGCCGTCTCGCTGAAGCGGAAATTCAACGCCAGCGAACAGAACTGGCGCACGTCGCGAGGGTTTCTACCATGGGACAATTGACGTCCGCCCTGGCCCATGAATTAAATCAGCCCCTCGGCGCCATTTTGCGAAATACCGAGGCGGCCGAAATTTTTCTGCAAAATCCTCAACCAAACCTCACCGAGGTCCGGGCAATTCTGGCCGATATTCGAAAAGACGACCAACGGGCGGGAGCCGTCATTGACCGGCTGCGGAGCCTGCTCAAGCGGCGGCAGTTGGTGTCGAGCCGTTTGGATATGCGGGAAGTCGTGGAAGATACGGTGGCCCTCGCGCGAGCGGATGCCGCGGCCCGCGAGGTGAAATTGACCCTGGAACTTCCCGCGCGCCTGCCCCCGGTCATCGGAGACCGCGTGCATTTGCAACAAGTGTTGCTGAATCTCATCTTGAACGGTATGGATGCCATGGTCGCCAAGCCCAGGGAGAGGCGGCTGCTGACGGTGCGCGTAGTCGAAACCGGGGACGGAAATCTGCGGGTGGCGGTCAGTGATCGCGGCACAGGCATTGCGCCCGAGCATGCCGCCCATATCTTTGAGCCGTTCTTTACCACCAAGCCCGACGGCATGGGCATGGGACTGGCCATTTCCGGGACCATCATCGAGGCGCATGGCGGCAAGATTTGGACGGAAAGCAACGCCACGACGGGAACCACATTCGTTTTTACCCTCCCGCTCTTGGAACAGAACAATAATGGCGACTTGCCAACCGCGCCTTGAAATTTAAATTAAGACCATGAACGATAAGCCCTTCGGCAATCCGCGCACGGTCTTTATCGTGGACGACGACGTTTCCTTCTTAAAATCTCTGTCGCGGCTGCTCTCCGCCGTCGGCTATGCCGTAAAAACTTTCGGCTCAGCGCGGGAATTCCTCGATCAGCTCGCTCGGGAAATGTCCGGATGCGTCGTGGCGGACTTGCAGATGCCCGGCTTGGATGGATTGGAACTGCAGGCTGCCTTGGGAAAGACCGAAAATCCGATGCCGGTTATTTTTCTGACCGGCCAGGGGGACGTTCCGACGAGCGTACGGGCAATGCGAAGCGGAGCAGAGGATTTTTTGATGAAACGCGCGCCGAAGGAGGAGTTGCTGGCCGCCGTTGAGCGCGCCTTGGAACGCGATGCGCGCGAGCGCCAACAACGTGAACGACTCAGGGATTTGCGCGAACGCTTCGGAAAACTCAGCGCGCGGGAACTGCAGGTGTTGGAGTTTGTCGTGCGGGGAAAAATGAACAAGGAAACCGCCGCCGACCTCGACATCAATTTGCGCACCGTGAAATTGCACCGCACCAGCCTCACCCGAAAACTCCAGGTCCAATCCGTGGCGGAACTTACGCAGTTGGTCAATGAGGCGCGGCTTTTCAAAATGCCGCGTACCCCCAAGTCAGACTGATTCTTGAATTGCGTCTGCCCCAAAGGGCAGTTGTCGGACTTGCCGGTTCCGCAGTATCTTTCGCGCAGCTAAAGTCATATCAGCAAACGACATACTTGAATGAAGAATCAGCCGGTGACTTCCGCGCGCTCGTCTGGTCCTATGCTCGAAGAGGCGGGCAGCCTCTCCCCGTTTGTCGTCGAATTTTTTACAGTTCAGGTTTTTGGCTTCAAATGCATGGCCTATCGCGACCGCGACGGAAAATGGCGCCGCGCCTTTGACAACATTGAATTGCCCGGGTTCGTCCGCGTTTTGGAATAATCAATGACGCCAATTCCACATGGATTTTCAAATGCCGACCCCACACCATCAACGATAAAATCAGGAGGCAAGCCATGAAACGCGATGTGAGCACAAAAAAACCGGACTGGCAGAAAAATGCGCGGGTCCGTTTCCACGAAGGAATGCGTTTCATCCTCACGGACTGGGACCTTGCGATGCACAATCAGGAGTGCAGGTCCCTGGCCGGGGAATTCGGTTACAATTACACGTTTGACCGCGAACTCGGCTTTGCCTTTTTCACTCCCAGGAATTAGCGCATCCAACCAGGATTTGCCGCCGAACCATCATGAAAAAACGCACCTTGATTGTTGCGGCGCTGGCGGCGGTGGAACTTTCCGGGCGTGCCCAAAACGCCGCCGGTTGTTTCAATCATGGGCATGTCGCCGGCGGCCTCGCCCAAGGAATGCTTGCCGCAACCACGGGTCCGTCGGTTTTGGTCTTTGCCGCGTTGGGCGCCGCCACTTTGTTGCTTCTGCGCCCTCGCGAATGATCCGGCTCCCATCTTCCAATCATCGCGTTTCATCTCGCTCCGGCCTCAAACCTTTGGTTGGCATCCGGCGGCAATATTTGGTAAAAGCCTCGTGTGTATCTTGAATACTACGGCTTGAAGCTGGCGCCATTCGACCTCACGCCGAACCCGCGTTTTTTATTTCACAGCGGCAAGCATCGCGAGGCGTTAAACCATCTGCTCTACGGCATTCGCGAGCGCAAGGGTTTCGTGCAGCTTACCGGTGAGGTGGGCGCGGGCAAGACCACCCTCTGCCGCGCGCTCCTCGAGCAACTCGACGGCAAATTTTCCACCGCCCTCATCTTGAATCCAATTCTGAATCCGAATGAACTGATCAAAGCCATCGCCACCGAATTCGGCCTGCGGGTCAAAACTTTGGACCGTCTGGATACGGTGGCCGCCATCAGCGAATTCTTGATCCATCAGGTCGAAGCTGGCAAAGAAACCGTCCTCATCATTGATGAAGCGCAAAATCTTACCGAGGAACTGCTGGAACAAGTGCGCTTGCTTTCGAACATCGAAACCGATGACCGCAAGTTGCTGCAAATCATCCTCCTCGGCCAGCCGGAGTTGCGCGACCGCCTGAACAGCCCCCGCCTGCGCCAGTTGCGCCAGCGCATCACCGTGCGTTATCATCTGACCCCGCTCACCCGGATCGAGGTGAGCCACTATATTCAGCACCGGCTGCAACTCGCCGGCGCCCACGGTATTCCTTTCTTCACGCAGCCGGCCCTTTGGCGCGTTTTTGGATACAGCCGCGGCATCCCACGCATGGTCAATGCCGTTTGTGACAAGGCGCTCCTGGCCGGATTTGTGGAACACAGCGACCGCATCACCCATCGCATGGTGGGGCGCGCCATTCGCGAGCTTGAGGGGAAAATCCATCTATGAATTTTTGAATAGTCGTTGAATCATGAGCTTGATCAATGATGCGCTCAAACGCGCGCACGAATCGCAGGGCGATCCTCCGCCGCCGGCGCCCCCTTTATTTCCCGCGGCCGATCCATCGGATGGCGGGAGGGGGTGGGCATTGCCGACGGCGATTGTGGTGCTTTTGGCCGCCGCATCTTTGTTGATCTTTTCGGCGCTCTTTGGTCATAAATCATCGAAGCAGGTTGCGCCATCGGTCGCGGCCGTTGTGGCTGCCCCGTCCCGACCCCCCGAACCGGCTCCAGCTTCAGCCCCTTCTCCCGTTCCTGCCGCCGCCCCCGTGTCGGCGTCAAACGTTGCGGCCGGCGCAACTGCGGCCGCCGGGACGTCTGGCACGTTTGAATATTTGCCCAGGGTCCAGGGAATCATTTTTACCCCTCCCCATCCGGTAGCCATCGTCAATGGCAAAATCGTCAACGTTGGTGACCGGGTGGGCCGCTATCAAGTGAAGCGAATCACAAAATTCAACGTCACGTTTGAACGGCCCGATGGCTCGTTGAAACAACTGGGCATCGGCGAATAATCCAGTGTGAGACTCCTGAAACCATTTTTTGGCAATCCGACGCTGGCGCGCGTGGCCCCGTTTATCATCTTCCTGGCTCTGACCTTGTGCCAGGGTAAATTCGGCCCGGCCTCGGTGGATTGGTTTTATCTGGCGAAGACTCTTGTAGGCGCCTGGCTCATTTGGGAGATGTACCCGTTCGTTTCCGAGATGCGCTGGAATGTTTCCTGGGAAGCCCTCTTGGTCGGCATATTAATCTGCGTCGTCTGGGTGGCGTTGGACCCCATTTATCCGCATTTTTTTAAGTCCGCCGGCATGGGAAATCCGCTGGCCATTTTCGGGAATTCACCGATGGCGCGATTTTTCATCGCCGTTCACATCCTCGGTATGACGTTTGTAGTGCCGCCGCTCGAAGAGGTGTTTTATCGCTCGTTTTGTTATCGCTATCTCGCCCGCCAGGACTTTTTGTCGGTGCCGCTGAACCGTTTTTTGCCCTTCCCGTTCTTTGCGACGGCGATTGTCTTTGGCATGGCGCACGCCGAATGGCTCGCCGGGATTTTATGCGGCATGGCGTATCAGTGGCTGGTTCTACGGAAAAATCGTCTGGGCGACGCCATGACGGCGCACGCGATCACGAATTTTCTGCTGGGTGTCTGGATTGTCTGGCGCGGCGCCTGGAATTTTTGGTGAAATTCACTGCCCCAATTCGATATCAATCCCGTATTTTTCCATCGTGCCGCCTTCCTGCTGGGCGAGGGTGGCAAGGGCCTCTTCGTAATTGGCCAGCGAGCGGATTTCTTCTGAGCGCGCCAGCGTCAGATTATTTTGATAGGTCAATACTTCAAACGTCGTGGCCTTCCCGACCGCGTAGGTCTTTTGCTCGGCATCCAGCGCCGCTTCGGCATAGATACGCGCTTCCTTGGTGGCATTCACGCTTTCATAATCGGATTCCGCCATCTTGACCGCGTTGTCAATTGACACCATCGCGGTCAATTCATCCTGCTTGAGTTGGAGGAGGTATTGCTGGAGCGTGACCTTGGCGGATTTGTACGCATTGCGGGCGCTGATATTGCCGAGCGGCATTGAGAGCGACGCGCCATAGGTGTAAAAAGGCGCGTTCCCCTGCTGGATGCCGCCGAATGAATCGCTGTATTGGGGGCCGGAACCGTTGAAGCCGTAGCTTCCCGTCAAATCCAACGACGGAAAGAGCTGGTTGCGATCGTACTTCAACTGAACGCCCTGGCTGGCGGCCGCCAATCGCGCGATGAGGAGGTCCGGACGCTCCGTCATCCCCTTGTTCCAACTGTCTTGCAGGTCAAATTCCTGCATTTTGGCGACCAGAGTTTCGGTTGGATGAATATCCACGTTGTGCCATTGGATGTAATTGGTATCGGCAATGAGGCTTTTGAGGGTGTTTTGGTCAACGGAAAGGGTCTCCTGTGCCTGGATCAAATTGGCTTGATTTTGGGCGACTTGAGACTGGTCCTGTTGCACGCTTAACGGGGCCAGGCTGCCGATTTCCACGCGTTGCTGGTCCTGGTCCAGTTGTGTTTGGGACAATTCCAGCGCCTCCTGCTGCACCTGCACGTTCTCAAACGCGTAGATCAATTCATAATACCCATTCGCCACCGACGTAACGTCATTGATGACATGCAGACGAACGTTTTGTTCGTCGGATTGAAGCGTGTCTTTGGCCAGGTGAATGGCGAGGCGCGTGCTGTCAATCCAGAAATTCTTCAAGAGAGGCTGTGTCAAGCTTACTTGAATTGAGCCCGGACTTACCTCGCCGAGAGGCAATCCCGGTTCACCTTGTTTTTGCTGGGCGATGTTTCCGCTAAAGTCATATTGCAATCCCCACGGAAGCGTGCCGCCAAGGCTGGAGTTGAAGGAACCCGACTTCTCGACGTAACCAGGCTCCAGATTGGTCCCGACGAAAGTGCTGGCAGTGGAATTGTAGGAGTGTTCGCCGGAGATGTTCCAAGTGAGGTCGTAACCGCCGTAAACGCCCCGCAAATTGTAAAGGTCAACTTGCGGGGCGTAACGGTAGATTTGGACGTCGAGGTTGTGCGCCAACGCCTCCTGGATGCAATCCTGCAAGGACATCGCCCGCGCCGCCGTGTTGGCCATGGTCGTTGCGGTGGACGCGGAATTGGTCTGCGCCGCGATTGTGAATATCGCCGAGAAAAAAAATGAAACGATTCCGAGGCTTTTCATTGTGCCGTGTGATTCTGCGGTTTTTGACGCCATACGTCAAACACAGACGCCGGATAATTTCACCAGGTAACCAACTGGTTATTTGCGGCATGAACCCGCTGAATCTACTTTGCCGCCGGCACGGTTTCCACCTTGGCATTGTTTTCCAGAAACTCCAGCACCTTCTCGTGGGCAACCTGGTCGTAAAGCTCATGCACGCCGTCGCGCTTTTGCAAATCCTTGATGAATTTATCCAGCGATATCTGGTACATCGCCGCCAGTGATTGCGCCCGTTTCAAAATCTCCTCCTGCGAAACGGAGATTTTCTCCTGATCGGCGATGCGTTGCACCAAAAACGCCAGCTTCACGCGTTCCTGCGCGTTTCGCCCCGCCATCGTGTAGATTTCGTCTTTTTGTTTTTCAATCGTCTCCCGCGTAACCCCGCGTTGCGAATTTTCCCGCACGATGTCATAAACCACGTTGCGCGTCTCCTGCGCCACCGCCGTCTCCGGCAGGTCGAAATTCACCCGGTCAAGCAATTGGCGCACAATCTGTCCGCGAATCGCGCGGCCCTGTGTGTATTTCAATTCGTTTTCCAGGTCCGCGCGCACGCCGGCGCGCAGCTTTTCCAGATTCTCCGCGCCGTATTTTTTGGCCAACTCATCATCCACCGCCGGAGCGACTTTTTCCTTCACTTCGAGAATTTCCACCTCGAATTCCCCCTTTTTATTCTGGAGTTCCTTCGTCACAAAATCGGCGGGGAAATCCACGGTCACCTTCCGTTTCTCGCCGGCTTTGGCCCCGCTCATTTGCTCGGCAAACCCCGCGATGAACGCGTTCGGCTCGATGTCCAGCCAGAAATTTTTCTTTTCCGTCAATCCCGTGGCGGTCGGCGCGGTGTTGGTAATCGGCTTTCCGTCGCAGGCGCCCTTGTAATTGACCACCGCAATGTCGCCCATCCTCAACTCGCGCGCGACGGTTTCAAATTTCACGTGCTGCTGCGCCAGCAATTTCAAGGCCCGGTCCACGTCCTCGTCGGTCACGGATTTGTCCTCCCGCTTCACCGGCAGGCCCTTGTAGTCGGGCAATTGAAATTCCGGCGCGGTCTCGATTGTCGCCGCAAATTGGAGATTTTGCCCGCGCGCAAACTGGATTTCCTCGATGTCCGGGTAGCCGAGCGCGTGCAATTTCTTTTCTTCGATCGCTTTGCGATAGTTCTCGCCAATGAGTTTGCGTTTGGCCTCGTCCTTGATTTCCACCTCGTATTTTTTCAGGATGAGGGCGCGAGGCGCTTTGCCGGGCCGAAATCCGGGCAGCGCCGCCTGCTTTTGAAAATCCTTCGCGACGGATTCGAAGGTGTCATCCACGGTTTTTGCGTCCACTTCCACCCGCAGCAATTTCTTGCACGGCGCCAGATTTTCAACGGAGATATTCACGATAAATGTTCGTTAAACGAGCCGCGCAAGATAGCCAATCCCCGCCGACTCAGTCAACGGTTTTAACATCACGGTCGGGCTGAAAATTCCGACGGCAGGGGTCGGCGCCGGGCGGATGCCGTTGTCACCGTTGACAATGAAGGACTGGGCCGGGGCCTGAAATAAAAGTCTTCGTTTTCCATGAGTAAAGATGAGTAAAAGTGCGGAAAACAAGGGGAAACGATAGAAAAAGTATAAGTAAAATGAGGGAGTTGGGCGGGCAAAATGCCAAACGCGGAAGGCGGAGTGCGGAGTACGGAACCAAACAAATTTCGGGGTGCGGAGTGGCGATAAGGGGAGGCGTTTGCCGGTCGGCGTTTCATCGTGTCTGGCGATTGCAAATTTTGCATCAGGCGATTTAACCACAGAAGCGGGAAGACGTCATGTTGCCCAGGAACATGATTTGAAAGCGGGAAAAGCGGAATGGGGAACCAAACAAGTTCGGAGTGCGGAGCGCAATTAAAACAAAATGCCGATGGGGAAAACCGCAGACAGGCCCGTCACTCTGGTTGGGCTGCTTTGGTTGGGCTTGCAATACGCCCGAAAACGCCTATTGTTCGGTGAAATAGCAATCGAGGCTTGTGTAAGGAAATTGCATGAAAATTTTACTCTGCGTCGGTAGCGGGCTTTTGTTCTTGTGCGCCGGTTGTGCCACTGCGCAGGAGGCGGCTAATCCATCACCTCAAGGCACCATCGCCACGCCGTCTGCAACCGAGGCGATTTCGCCGCAGGCTGAAGCGATCTTGCGTTCGGCCTGCGGTTTCCTCGCCCAAAGACCCGCCTTCAGCTTTCGCGGCGAAATTTGGCGCGAGCATGTCAATGACGCCGGCCAAAGAATTCAGTTCAGCCGCTCCGTGCAAATGGATGTCAAGAGGCCCCGCGGCTTGCGGCTGGAGCTGGCGTCGCCCTTTGCCGCCCGGGGCTTCTGGTATGACGGCAAGAGCCTGACGATTCTGGACCGCAAACATAACTGGTATGGCGCCGCTTCCATGCCGCCGACTCTGGATGCCGCCGTGGATGCGGCGCGCGACAATTACGGGGTGGATTTGCCGCTGATTGATCTGGCCGTGAGCAACCCTTACGAGAACGCCACCGCCAAAATCCAGACCGCCCGGTATTACGGAATCTCCCCGGTGCTGGACGTGCTCTGTCATCATCTGGCCTTCACCCAGGATAACGTGGATTGGCAAATCTGGATTGAAGATGGGCCTCAACCGTTGATCCGTAAATTCGTCATCACCTACAAAAACGAGCCGGGCCAGCCCGAATTCACCGCGTTTATCACGCATTGGGACCTCACCGACCCCATCGCCGATTCCGACTTTGTCTTTTTGCCGCCGGTGGGAGCGTCAAAAATCGAAATGCGCCAGGTTGAACCCAATCGCAATCAAGCGAAGTAACTTTGTTTATGAAATTTCATCCTTGTCTGCGTCTGGCCTTCACCTTGTTGCTGGCGGGCGCTTTTGGTTCCAACCTTTATGCCGGCTGGGGCAGCATTCGCGCCAGCAATCACAGCAGCGCTCCCGCTCCGCGCCCGCAAGTGCAAGCGCCGTCCCAGCCGATGCGTCCCGAAGTCCGCCCTGAAAATCGTCCGGCGCCAGTGCAACAACCGCGCCCGCAAGTGCAGATGAACCGTTCACCGCAGATTCATCAAGCGCCGTCGCAGGCGATGCGTCCCGAAGCCCGCCCTGAAAATCGTCCGGCTCCTGGCCAGGTGATGCGCCCTGAAAATCGTCCGGCGCCGGTGCAACAACCGCGTCCCACCGCCCGGACCGCCCCGGCTGCGGTCGAGGCGGCGCGCGCCGACCAGGCCGACCGTCAGCGCATGGACATTGCGCGCGAACGCAGCCAGTCCGCTTACTGGTCCGGATTCCGTCCAGGCATGACGACGGGCAGATTGCCCGATGGCTGGCGCCGCATTGGCATCCGGGGACATGATTATTTTTATTTCGGAGGTGTTTTTTATGATACCGGGCCTGCCGGTTATGTGGTGATCGCTCCGCCGGTGGACGCGGACCTCCCCGAATTGCCGCCAGACACGGAAACCGTCGCGGTGGGCGACACGGTTTACTATTATGCGGCGGGCGCCTTTTACCTTCAACAACCGGATGGCAGCTTTATCGTTGTGGCCGCGCCGATCGGGGCCATCGTTTCTTTGCTTCCGCCAGATGCCGTCCCCGTCATCATTAATGGAACGACGTATTACCTGGCTGATGGCGTTTATTATCAGCCGATCATGGGAAACGGCGCCGTTGCCTATTTGATCGTGCCGCAACCCAACAGTTGAAACGGATTTATTTCATCACCGGCACGGACACCGGCGTTGGCAAAACCGTTTTAGCCTGTTTGTTCCTGAAATCCTTGCGTGACCGCGGCGTCAACGCGGCCGCGCTCAAACCCATCTGCTCCGGCGGACGGGACGATGCGCGAAAGATTTTTTCGGCAATGAACGGCGCGCTGACGCTGGACGAAATCAACCCCTGGTATTTTCGCGCGCCACTTGCGCCGCTTCTCGCCGCCCGGCGGGAGCATAAAAAAATTGAATTGCCCCATGTCCTCGCACGGCTCCGGGCGATGCAAAAGCGATTCGAGGCTTTGATCGTTGAAGGCGCAGGCGGCCTGTTGAGTCCGCTCGGCGGACGGACGGAAAAACCGGACGTTGCGCCGGGTGAGGGTCGTCGGAAACTAACAAACCAGTGTGGTCACGGAGACGTGTTTTGTTCCCGTGATCTGATTTTTGCCCTTCGCGCCACGCCCATCGTCGTTGCCCCAAACCAGCTCGGCGTCGTCAACCACGTCTTGTTGACCATCGAGTCCCTGCCGAAAAATTTCCGGTCCCGCGCCAAAGTGGTTTTGATGGCAGCGCGGAAGCCGGATTCGTCAGCGGCGACGAATCGAAAATTGCTGGCGGAATTTTTCCCGTTGGAACGTATCGTCTTGCTGCCCCGATTCGATCTTGCCCGCAATTCTCAATTTCCGGGCATGACCAGGATCATCGGAGCGCTATTGCGCGAGTGATTGGACGCCGCCGATTCGGCAAATGACTGCCGAAACGGCTGGTGATTTTCATAGAGCTTCAGCCGATCATTCATCCCCGGCAAATCCCCTTTTAGTTCTGGCGCGGCCGCCAGTTTGATGGCGTCTTTCTCGGCGATTTGCGCCTCGTCGAATTGCCCGATTTCCGCATAGGCCATCGCCAGGGTGTCGAGTATGGCCGGTTGAATGCCGCTGGTAAGGTCATTGGCCTTGGCGGCCATCGCCAACGCCACCTGGCCATTCCGGGCCTTTGGATTTTCGTCCGACGCAAGCACCCGCGCCATATAGGTCAGCGTCTGGAAATTATCCGGGTCGAGCCGCCATATCTTCTGAAAATATGGAATGACTTCGCCATCGCGCCCTTCGGCCAGCAGAGTTTTGCCAATGAGAAACGGAATTTCCGGGTCGCTTGAATCGAGTCGCGCCGCCTGCTCGTAATTCGTCATCGCTTCGCGCAAATGGCCAAGCGCCGCATCTACATTACCGATATTGATCCAGGCGAACCCCGCGCGCGGGTCCAATTGGAGCGCTTTGTTATATTCTTCCAGCGCTTCGTTGGTCCGGCCCATGTCATAATATAAATCCGCGATGTTATTGTGCATCGCCGCGCTGTCTGGCGAGATGCGCAAGGCCTCCTTAAATTGCGCCAATGCCTGCTTTGGGTCGCCTTCCTTTTCGAGCGCCAGGCCCAGATTGGAATGGGCTATGTCATTGTCTTGGGTGACGGCGATGGCATGTTCGAAAAGCGTGATGCTGTTTTGCCAATACGTCAGTTGCCGTTCAGTGAGAGTGATGCACGCGGCCAGGACAAGCATCGCGCCCGCCGCCGGCACGATGGCCCCGATATGCCATCGTGTCATCAGGTCCCGCGCGCCGAAGGCGATGATGATGAAAATGCCGACGAGCGGGAAATAAGAATAACGATCGGCCATGGACGCGCCGCCAACATGGACCAGGCCGATGACCGGAACCAGCGTGCCCAGATACCAAAACCATCCGGTCAACAAATAGGGGAACCGTTCTTGTTCTTTCCAGGCGAACCACGAAACCGCCAGCAACGCAATGGCCATCGCGATTGCCAGCAGGGTCGTGGCGCCATGAATTTTGAAGAGGGGATAAATGACGGCCAGATTCACCGGCCAAATCATCTTCAGAAGATAGCGGCCGTACGAAATCAATGCGTTTTCAATGCGCGGAAACAGCGGGAAATCTGTGGCGGAGTTCACTGCGCCGGTGCCATGTTGCGACCAAAAGGTGATGCCGCAAAAAATCACCGTCAGGAGAAAGAATGGCCATTTTTCAAGCGTCAGGCGCAGCAGGGTTTTCCCGTGAAAAGTTTTGTCCGTCGAATTACTGCTGCCAACGGACAGGCTTCCGTGAATTTGTTCGGGTCCGCTGGCTCCTAACCGGTTGAACCGTCCCAACGGCCAGAAATCAAGCAGCAGCATTACAAATGGCATCGTGACAAGCATCGGCTTACTCATCAGGCCCAGCAGGAAAAAAACCAGCGCGAACCAGTAGGCCGGAAAATGGAGGATGGAGGACTGCTTGTCACTCGTCACGCAGCGCGCGTAGCACGTCAATGCCAGTAATTCAAAAAATGTGCTCAAAACATCCTTCCGTTCCGCAAGCCATGCCACCGATTCCACGTGGAGCGGGTGCCAGGCAAACAGCGCAGCCATAAATGCGCTGGGCCAAAGGGCATTGGATGGCGGCGAAAGGTCTTTTTCAGGGCGCCGTTGAGTCAGCCGAAGCAGAAGCCAAAACAGCAGCACGGTATTGGCGGCGTGGAACAGGGCATTTTCGTAATGCTGCAAGCCGGAATTCAGCCCGAACAATTGGCAATCGAGCATGTGAGACAGCATGGTCACGGGATGCCAATTGCCGACCACCCATGTCGTGAACGCCCATTTGACCCCGTGCCACGTCAGGCCGGCCTTGACGGTCGGATTTTCCGTGACGTAACCGCCATCATCATAATTGACGAATTGATGGCGGGTCACCGGCAAATAAACCAGCAGCGTGCCCAGCGCGAGCAGCAAGGCGATTAAGCGCGGTCGAGACATCGGTTCTTTTTATTGATTTGACCGCACGAAGCGAAGTTTATTCTTTCGGCAAATTTTCCGCCGGCGCATTGGTGAAAGATTGCCGGAACGGCTCATGGTCCTGGTAAAGCTGCAATTGCCGGCCAATTTCTTCCACTTGGTTCGTCAATCCGAGGGCCTGCGCGATCGTTCTGGCGTCTTTGGACGTCTGTTGCGCCGCATCGAATTGCCCCGCCTCCGCCTCAGCCATCGCCAGCGTTTGCAGCACGTCCGGCTGGATTCCACCGGACAGATCATTTGCTTTTTTCGCAAGCGCCAGCGCCAATTGGCTGTTGCGAACGCTGGAATTTTCGTCCGAAGCGAGAACTTCCGCGAAGAAATTCAGCAGGTGGGAATTGTCCGGCGCCAATTCAAGGGCCTGCTGAAGAAAGGGAATTGCCTTTGCGTCCTGACCTTGTTTGAGCAAGGCCTTGCCCATGAGATAGGGTGTATGCCAATCCGTGGGGGCCAATTTTGCCGCGTCCGCATATTGCTCCATTGCCTCGTCATAATTTCCCATCCGCACGAGCAGGTTGCCGAGGTCGTCATGGGTGACCGCGGAATCAGGGTCCAGCCGCAGCGCGGCCTGATATTCGCCAAGCGCCTCTTGGGGATGGCCGGCGTCATCCAATAGGTTGCCCAGATTCGTGTGCGCCTCGACGTTTTGAGAGTCCAATTTCAACGCGCGGCGATACTCCTCCATGGCCTCCGGTTTGCGCCCTGCCTTTTCCAGCGCCAGACCGAGATTAAGCCGCGCGGTCACATTGTCCGGAGTCACCTCGAGCGCATGGGAAAACAGGGCAATGTCATCGCGCCAAAAATTTATTTGCCGATGGGTCAGCGCCAGGCAAATCGCCAGGGCCACGATCGCGCCCGTCGCCGCGGCTTGATTCCCGAAATGAAGTCGCCGGGTGGCGTCCCAAATCCCGAGCGCGACTATCAGAAAAATTCCGATCGAGGGAAAATAGGCATAACGGTCGGCGATCGCCGCGTTGCCAACCTGAACCAGACCAATGACCGGAACCAGGGTGCCGAGAAACCAAAGCCAGCCGACGGGAAAATATGGGAGTTTTTTTCGCGCCAGCCAGGCGGCCGCGGAAATCAGGATCAACACGGCCACGGCCGCGGCGACAGTCACTCCTGGAATGGTTTGGGGTAGTGGATAAAAAACCGCCAAATGCGCCGGCCAAAACAGTTTCAGCAGGTAATCGGCGCAGGCCACCGGCGCATTTTCCAATCGCAGTTCCAGCGGCACCCAGGCCAGCGAGCGGACCGCGCCCCCGTGACTTTGCGATAGAAACGTGACAACGCAGGACGCGATGCTCAGGAGAAAAAACGGCCATTTTTCGAAAATCAGTCGGGGCAGGGTCGAACGGTTGAACCGTCCCAGCGGCCAAAAATCCAGCAGCAACATCACAAACGGCAACGTCACAAACATCGGCTTGGACATCAGAGTCAGGGCGAAGAAAAACAACGCCGCCGCATGGAATAAAGCCGGCGCCCGCTTGGCTTTCGAACGACTTTTCGCGTCCGCTGGCTGTCCCCTCTCCGAGGGGGCCGGGGTGAGGCGAGCGTCAGCATATCGCGCATATTCCAGCAATGTCAGCAGGGCGAAGAATGTGCTCAAGACGTCCTTCCTTTCGGAAATCCACGCCACGGACTCCACGTGCATGGGGTGCCAGGCAAATAGCGCCGCAACAATCACGCTCGGCCAAAAGGCGCTGGTCAGGCGCAACAGCAACGCAAGAAGCAAAATGGTGTTTGCCGTGTGAAACAGGACGTTGATGTCGTGTTGAATTCCAGCGTCGAGGCCGAATAACTGGCATCCAGCCATCAATGAAAGCCACGTCAGCGGGTGCCAATTGGCTGCCTGCCAGGTCGTGAAGGCCCACTTGATTCCGCTCCAGGTCAGCCCGTCCTGGACGTGGCGATTGTCGGTAATATAGTCGGGGTCGTCGTAGATCGAGAAGCCGTAATGCGACACGGGCAGATAAATTGCCAGCGTGCCCAGCCCCAGCAGCAACATGACAAATCGCGAACGAGACATGGATACCTTTTATGGCTAACACCCTGATGTCTGAATCCACTCAATCGTTTTCCCGGCGAGTTTATCGAATGCGGTCACACAGAGTTCGAGATGGTCCTCCCGGGTGTCTTCAATTTTGTTGTGGCTGATGCCGTGCAGGCTTTGGACAAACATCATCACCGTGGGCACCCCCGCCGCGGCCACTTCGGCGGCGTCATGCAACGGGCCGCTCGGCAGCCGATGCGATTTTCCGCACGTTTCGCGAATCGCCTCGTCGCACAAGCCAATGAGATCGCCGTTGAATGGATGAGGCGGAATTTGCCAGAGCCGCTCCCATGAAACCTTCACGTTTCCTTCCCTGGCAAATTGCTCGCCGGCGGTTTTCGCTTCATTCAACATTTTTGCCAGCGCGGCGGAATCCAGATGGCGTTGGTCCAGCGTGATGCGGCATTCTTCCACGACGCTGGTGACGATGCCGGGCTTCGTGGTGCATGAGCCAATCGTGCAAACCCCGTTGCCACTCCGCGCGGCGATTTTGTAAATCTCCAGGCTCATTTTTGCCGCGGCGAGAAAAGCGTCCTTGCGCCGGTCCATCGGCGTGCTTCCGGAATGCGCGGCCTGCCCGTGAAACGTGATGGCATGACGTTCCACGCCAAAAGTGCCCAGCACGGCTCCGAGCGGCAGATCCAAATCGAGCAACACCGGCCCTTGCTCGATATGAAGCTCCAGATATGCGGCTGCGTCGCGGAGTTCCTTTCCGACTCTCCTTCACCCGCTCAAATTCAATGCCCGCGTTTTTCAGCGCCTCGGGAAGTTTGATTCCCTGTTTGTCCACCAGGCCGCGCGCTTCGTCCATATCGAGATTGCCCGAACAGGCGGACGAGCCGAACAGGCTTTTGCCGAACCGCGCGCCTTCTTCGTCCGCCCAGTCCACCAGGCGGAGGGTCACCGGCGGCTTGCCGCGGTATTGGGAATTGATGCGGCGCAAAATCTCCACTCCGGCCAGCACATTGAGGCAGCCATCCAGCCAGCCGCCGTTCGGCACGGAATCAATATGCCCGCCGATGAGCAGGCATTTGGCCGAATCACCGGCGCAGCGTGAACCAGATGTTGCCGGCGGCATCGTTGTGGATTTCCACCGGCAGCCCTTCGACTTTTTTTCGCAGCCACTCCCGCGCCGTCAGCCACGTTTGGCGTGAATGCGACCCGCTGCGCGCCGTTTTCATCGCCGGTCAGCGCGCGAAGTTCTTTCAACTCGGCGACGGTCCGTTTGGGATTGAGCGAGGTTCATCGTCCGATATGTTGTCTAAACGCAAAATTATTGTGACAAATTTCGGCAAAGCCAGTATAAACTCAATTAAGGGCATTGCGGAGAAAAATGTTTAATGGTCATGCCAACGCTAACTACAATTGTGGACGGACTGAAACTGCCGAACCCGTTCGTCATCGGCTCGGGGCCGCCCGGAACAAATCTGAATGTCATCGCCAAGGCGTTCACCGAGGGCTGGGGCGCGGTCATCGCCAAGACCGTCAGCCTCGACGCCTCGAAGGTCGTCAACGTCACGCCCCGTTACGCCAAGTTGCATTCGGGCGACGGCGGCGAAATCATCGGCTGGGAAAACATCGAACTCATCAGCGACCGCCCGTTCAAAATTTGGGAGGAGGAATTCAAGAAGTGCAAGGACCGCTTTCCCGACCGCGTGCTCATCGCGTCCATCATGGAGGAATATCGCAAGGACGCGTGGGTCGAAATCGTCGAGCGCTGCCAGGCGTGCGGCGTGGACGGATTTGAAGTGAATTTTTCCTGCCCGCACGGTTTGCCGGAACGCAAAATGGGCGCGGCCATGGGCGAGAACCCGGAGATTGTCCGTGAGGTCGTCGGCTGGGTGATGAGCGCGGCCAAAAAACCCGTCTGGGCGAAGATGACGCCGAACATCACGCACATCGAAGACCCCAGCCGCGCCGCGCTTCAGGCTGGCGCCACTGGCATCAGCGCCATCAACACCATCCGCAGCGTCATTGGCGTGAATCTCGAAACGCTTCGGCCCGAACCCAGCGTGGAAGGCTACACCACGCCCGGCGGTTATTCGTCGCGCGCCGTCAAGCCCATCGCGCTGCGCATGGTCATGGAAGTGGCGCAGTTGATCCGCAAGGAATTCTCCGGACGCTCGCTCTCGGCCATCGGCGGCATCGAATCCGGAAACGACGCGGCGGAATTTATATTGCTGGGCGCCGACACGGTCCAGGTTTGCACCGGCGTGATGAAGTACGGCTATGAACTCGTCAAGCCCATGTGCGAGCAACTGCTGGCGTTCATGGAGAAACACAAATTTGAAACACTCGCCGATTTCAAGGGCAGGAGCCTCGATTATTTCACCACGCATGCCGACCTGGTCAGGCGCCAGGCCGACCGCAAGGCCGCGCAAAAAGCCGCGAAAGTCGTCAAGAGCGACGCCGAATGGAGCGGAAATGATTTCGTGAAACAGTCCGATGCGCTCGCGCGATGAAAAGAAACGCCAAATTCCAAGTTTCAAGCTCCAGAGAAACTTCAAACCCCAAGGACCAAATCAAGCAATGAGCGATGCAAATGGATGTTAATGCTGGGAGCTTTTTATGAAATATCCGGCACTAAAATCGGAAGCATGGGCGTTGAGCGGCGCGACGCCCGGCGAAAGCCTGGCACGCCATGCTTTCGATCTAGAGGAGCGAACCGCCAAATTCGGCGAGGCGATCATCCACTTTTGCAAAAAAGTTCCGCGGGCGCCGGAAAATGACCGGTTGATTGACCAGCTCGCCGGATGCAGCACAAGTGTCGGTGCGAATTATTGCGAAGCAAACGAAAGGGTCTCAAAGAAGGATTTTAGGAATACCATTGGCCGCTGTGTCAAAGAGGCAAAAGAAGCAAAATTCTTTCTAAGGATGATCGCTGCGTCCGAACCCAAATTGCCAGAGGAAGCCCGGGCGCTTTATCGCGAAGCCAAGGAATTGCATTTGATTTTCGCCAGCATATATCGGAAATAACCGATGAAAAGCACCAGGATACAGAGAAGCTCCAGGCGCCAAACTTCAATTTCGCGCAGGCGCGGTGTTCGATATTTGGTGCTTGGACACTGATGTTTGGCGCTTTTCTGGAGTTTGGATGTTGTTGCTTGGTGTTTTTTAATAATATGGAACCTTGCCCATTCTTTATCGGCGGCAACTGGCTTCAGCCGAAGCTTCCCGGCACGCCCGTCTTCAATCCCTCCACCGGCGAAGTGATTGCCGAATGCCCCGCCGGTGGTGTTGCCGAAGTCCACGCCGCCGTCGAGGCCGCGCAAGCCGCGTTTCCCGATTGGATGGAAACGCCGCCCGTCGAACGCGCCCGCGTGCTGGCGCGGTTCAAGACGTTGCTCGAGGAAAACTTTGAGGACCTGGTTCGCAGCAACACTCGCGAGCACGGAAAAACGCTGGCCGAATCGCGCGGTGACGTGAAGCGCGGTATCGAGGCCATGGAGTTTACCCTTGGCGTCCCCTCGCTCATGATGGGCCAGATTTTGGAGAACGTCGCGCGGGGCATTGACTGTGACGCCATCCGGCAGCCCCTCGGCGTTTGCGCCGGCATTACGCCGTTCAATTTTCCGGCGATGGTGCCGCTGTGGATGTATCCCATCGCCATCGCGTGCGGCAACACTTTCGTCCTCAAGCCGAGCGAGAAAGTCCCGCTCACCGCGATCGAAATCGCAAAACTGCTCGAAAAGGCCGGTTTGCCCAAAGGCGTGCTCAATCTCGTTCACGGCGGACGCGAAGCGGTTGACGCGCTCCTGATCCATCCCACGGTCAAGGCAATCTCGTTTGTCGGCTCGACGCCCGTCGCCCGATATATTTACGAAATTGGAACAAAGCACGGCAAGCGCGTTCAATCCAACGGCGGCGCCAAAAATTATTTCGTCATTATGCCGGATGCGGATGTTGACAATTCGGTGCGCGGAATTATTGAAGGCGCATTCGGTTGCGCGGGCGAGCGCTGTATGGCGGGATCCACGGCGGTGATCGTTGGTGCAGCCCAAAAGACCGTCCTGCCCGTGTTGATCGAAGCCACCCGCAAAATCAGGGTCGGCCCCACCGACCGCGAAACCCAGCCGGACATGGGCCCGCTGATTACGTCACAACATCGCGAACGCGTTTTGGAACTCATTGAAGCGGGCGTCAGGGAAGGCGCGAAAATTCCCGCCGATGGCCGGGGCGTTAAAATCAAGGACGCGCCTGGCGGATTCTTTGTCGGCGCAACCATTCTGGACGAAGTCAACGGCGGCATGAAGGTGGCCAGGGAAGAGATTTTCGGCCCGGTGCTGAACGTCATGCGCCTCGATGATCTCAATGCTGCCATCGAACTGGCCAACAAATCCGCTTATGGCAACGGCGCTTCCATTTTTACGCGTTCCGGCAAGGCCGCGCGCGAGTTCAAGCATCGCATCAATTGCGGCATGGTGGGCATCAACATCGGCGTGCCGGCTTCAATGGCTTGGTTTCCGTTCAATGGTTGGAACGAATCGTTTTTCGGCGATCTGCACATGCAAGGCGTCGAAGGCGTCCAGTTTTTCACGCAACAAAAAGTCACCACCAGCCGCTGGTTCAGTTACGGCGAAGGCGACATCTGGCATCGGGAGAAATGAGGCAACCCTGAATTCACAAAATTATGAGCCTATTGATCAAAAACGGCGAAATCGTCACGGCCTGCCAACGCTACACGGCGGACATCTTTTGCGAAGGCGAAACCATCGTGCGAATTGACCGCGGCCTCAAACCACCGCGGGGCGCGGAAGTCATTGACGCCCGGGGCAAATATGTTTTCCCCGGCTTCATTGATCCGCACGTCCATATCTATCTGCCGTTCATGGGTACGTTCGCCAAGGACAATTACGTCACCGGCAGCCGCGCGGCGTTGGTCGGCGGCACCACGACGCTTATCGAGATGTGCTGTCCCAGCCGGAAGGACGACGCGTTGGAAAGCTTCGAGTTGTGGCTGAAACACGCTATCGGCAAGTCCGCCTGTGATTTCACGTTCCACATGGGCGTCACAAAATTCGACGACAAGACGGAAAAACAGCTTCGCGAAATCGTCAGCCGCGGCGTTGCCTCTTTCAAAATTTTTCTCGCTTACAAGGGCGCCTTCGGTGTGGACGACACGGAACTGTATCGGGTGCTCAAGCTCGCCAGGGAGCTTGGCGTTATTGTGACGGCGCATTGCGAGAACGAGACGCTCGTCACCGAACGTTGCAAGGAATTGCTCGCCGCCGGCAGGACCGACCCCGCCCAGCACTACAACAGCCGGCCGCCGCTGGTCGAGGCCGAAGGTGTGCATCATCTGATGACCTTTGCCGAACTCACCGGCGCGGCGACGTATATCGTGCATTTGAGCTGCAAGGAAGCGCTCGACCAGGCCATTGCCGCCCGGATGCGCGGCGTGCGCGTCAACGTCGAAACCCTCATTCAATATCTCACCCTCGATAAAACGGACGCGGAGAAACCGGGATTTGAAGGCGCCAAATACGTCATGTCGCCGCCGCTCCGCGACAAGCGGAACCAGGAGGTCCTTTGGAACGGGCTGCGCGACGGCCTGGTGCAAACCGTTGCCACCGATCACGCGCCGTTTGATTTCAAGGTCCAGAAGCCGATGGGCAAAAATGATTTCACCAAAATCCCCAACGGCATCCCGTCGCTCGAAGACCGCATCAATGTGCTTTATACGTATGGAGTCAAAACCGGGAAGATTGACCTGCACACGTTCGTGAACGCCGCCAGCACGCAGGTCGCAAAACTGTTCGACCTGTTTCCCCGCAAAGGGACCCTCCAGCCCGGCGCGGACGCCGACCTGGTGGTCTATGATCCCGATTATCGCGGGAAAATTTCCGCGAAGAGGCAGCAGATGAACGTGGATTACAACGTCTTTGAAGGATGGAAAATTGAAGGGCGGCCCGATGTGGTCACGGTGCGCGGCCAGGTCGCCGTGCGCAATGGCAGATTCGTTGGCAAGCACGGCCACGGAAAATTCCTCCAGCGCCGGCCCAGTCATTTTTGATGCTCACTTTAATTTCCTGACTATGGCGACTTCCTCCGGCCTGGCGGCTAACGCGCCCGATGTTGAAGCCGACATCGCGCAGAGCCGGTTGTTCAACCTTGACCTTGCGCCGGTCGCGCCATCGCGGCGCAAATGGGGCCTGTTGAGTTTTGCGGCGTTGTGGATTTCCATGTCCGCATGCATCCCGACCTATATGCTCGCGTCATCGCTCATCGGGGGCGGCATGAATTGGTGGCAGGCCATCCTCACTATCTTTCTCGGCAACCTCATCGTGCTCATCCCCTTGGTTCTCAATGCCCACGTCGGCACGCGCTACGGCATCCCGTTTCCCGTCTATTGCCGCGCGGCCTTTGGCACTCACGGCGCGAATGTCCCCGCCATTCTCCGCGCCCTGGTCGCCTGCGGTTGGTTCGGCATCCAAACATGGATCGGGGGCGAGGCAATTTACAAAATCTGCGCCACCCTCTTTCATTTGAACCCGGCCACACCCGCAAACTGGGCGGGCATCACCAGTGGACAATTTTTGTGCTTCCTGTTTTTCTGGGGCGTCAACATGGCCGTCGTCTATCGCGGCATTGAGACCATCCGTTGGCTGATGAATATCAAGGCCCCGCTGCTCCTCGCGCTCGGCTTGTTGCTCTTGGCATGGGCCTATCATGCCGCGGGCGGTTGGGGCGAAATGTTGTCGCAGAAATCGCAATTCGATCCCGGACAACCCCAAGCCGGGAAATTCTGGAGTTACTTCTTTCCCGCCCTCACCGGCATGGTCGGCTTTTGGGCGACGCTCTCGCTGAACATTCCTGATTTCTCCCGCTACGCCAAATCGCAGCGCGACCAAGTCGTTGGACAGGCCCTCGGCCTGCCGCTGACCATGGCGCTTTATTCTTTTATCGGCGTCGCGGTCACCTCCGCGACGACCGTCATTTATGGCGCGCCCATCTGGAATCCGGTGGACGTCCTCACAAAATTCAGCAATCCCGTCGTGCTCATTATTGCCATGCTCGCCCTCTGCATCGCCACGCTCGCGACGAATATCGCGGCGAACGTCGTTTCGCCTTCAAACGATTTCGCGCACCTGGCGCCGAGGAACATTTCCTTCCGCCTCGGCGGTCTCATTACCGGTGTCGTCGGCATTGTGATGATGCCCTGGAAGCTGGTTGCCGATCCGAATGGTTATATTTTCACCTGGCTCATCGCTTACAGCGCGTTGCTCGGTCCCATTGGCGGAATCCTGATTGCCGACTACTTTGTTTATCGCCGCCGGCAGCTTGATGTCGCGGCGCTTTACAAAACCAGCGGTGAATATCGTTTCTTGGGCGGATTCAGCATGGTCGCGCTTGTATCATTTATCATCGGCGTGTTGCCGAGCCTGCCGGGGTTCCTGGTGAACGTGGGCCTTGTGAATGCCGCGGACGTTCCGGCTTCTCTCGCACAACTTTACAATTACGCCTGGTTCATCGGCTTCGCCCTTGCATTTGCAGTTTATCTCACCCTTCGAAAACTTGCGCCGACGTGGTAATCGCAGAACCGAAGAATTCAACAGCGGTTACAGGTTCTTCTCGTCTCCCGGATTGCCTCTCTTGCCCTTTTACCCCGTTCAGTTAAGCTCATCCCCCCAGTGAGCACTTCAACCCAAACTGCTCCGTCGAATCCGCCTTCAACTCCCGGCGCTGCCCAACCGCCGACTGTCTTTACCACCACTCGCTGGTCGGTGGTGCTGGCGGCAGGACACGGCGATACCACCCACGCCAGCGCGGCGCTGGAAAAACTTTGCCGCACTTATTGGTTTCCGCTCTACGCCTACGTGCGCCGCCGCGGTCATTCACCCGAAGACGCCCAGGACCTTACCCAGCAATTCTTCGCGCAATTGCTCGAACGCCAATCGTTGGCCGTCGCCGATCCCCATTTGGGAAGGTTCCGCTCCTTCCTTTTGGGCGCGATGAACCATTTCCTTGCGAATGAATGGAAAAAGAGCCGGTCGCAGAAGCGCGGCGGGGGACGCCCCTTGCTGTCGTTGGACTGGGCCGCGGCGGAACAACGCTTCGATCTGGAGCCGTCCGACAATTCCACGCCCGACAAAATTTTCGAAAAGCAATGGGCCTTGACGTTGCTCGATGAAGTCCTGGGCCGCCTCGAATTCGAATATCAGGGCGAAGGGAAAACGGCCTTGTTTGCCGCGCTCAAGCAAACACTCATGGGCAGCCGGGAATCGCAGCCCTACGCCGAACTGGCGGCGCGCCTGGACATGAGCGAAAGCGCCATCAAAGTGGCCGTGCATCGCCTGCGTAAACAATATCGCGAACTGATCCGCGACGAAATCGCCGGCACGCTCGACCGGCCGCGGGATGTCGAAGCCGAAATGCGGCATTTGTTCAGCGCTTTGGTGGAAAGATAATCGCCCTGTCCGCCAAAAGCCTGTAACCTTCCGCTCTAATTTCAGTAGTAACCGGACATGGATACCAAGCCAATCTGTCCAAGCTGCGGCAAACCGCTGGATTCCAACGCGCCCCGCGGCCTTTGCCCTGAATGCCTCATGAAAGGGGCCTTTCCCACCGGCACGGACCCCGGCGGGAAATCGCCGCCGTTTGTTCCGCCCAAAATCGAGGAGCTCGCCGTCAAGTTTCCCCAACTGGACATCCTCGAGTTTATCGGTCAGGGCGGCATGGGCGCGGTTTATAAGGCGCGGCAAAAACAATTGGACCGGATTGTGGCTCTGAAAATCCTGCCGCCGCAGATTGCCGCCGGGCCGGGTTTCGCCGAGCGCTTCACCCGCGAGGCCCAAGCCCTGGCCAAATTGAATCATCCGCACATCGTCACCCTTTACGAATTCGGCCAGGCTGACGGACTGTTTTATTTCCTGATGGAATTTGTGGACGGCGTCAATTTGCGGCAGGTGCTCAAGACCGGCCGAATGGCGCCCAAGGAGGCGCTGGCCATCGTACCCCAGATTTGCGAGGCGCTGCAATACGCCCACGACCGCGGCATCGTTCACCGCGATATCAAGCCGGAAAACATTTTGCTGGGCCGGGACGGCCGGGTCAAAATCGCCGATTTCGGCGTCGCCAAAATCATCGCGCCCGGCCCCGAGGCGTCGGCGGAGAACGTGCCGCCGCCCGCAGGCGAATTGACACGAGCCGGCAGCGCGCTCGGCACGCCGCAATACATGGCGCCCGAACAAATCAAAAATTCCGCCGAGGTGGACCATCGCGCGGACATTTATTCCCTCGGCGTGGTGTTCTACCAAATGCTCACGGGAGAGTTGCCCTCCGGCAAAATCGAGCCGCCGTCGAAAAAAGTGCAAATTGACGTGCGGCTGGACGAAGTGGTGCTGCGCGCGTTGGAGAAAAAGCCGGAACTGCGGTACCAACAGGCCAACGACGTTAAAACCCGCGTGGAAACCATCGCGCAAACTCCGCCGGCCGCGGGGCCAGCCCCGGACGCCGCGGCATTCATTCAAGCGACAACGGCGCGGGATTACTCATTGAACATCTGCCATTGCTTGAATCGGGCGTGGGCTTTGCTAATCAGCGATTTTTGGCCGATTGTTGGAGTAAGCGCGCTGGTTTGGTTGCTCTCCGCCCTGGCCACGCGTTCGGTTGCAGGGATCGTTGTTGGCACTCCGTTGATGGGCGGATTGTGGTTATATTTCCTCAATCGGATCCGGGGAAATTCAGTCACCATTGAAACAGCTTTTTCCGGTTTCAAAGTCGCCTTCCTGCAACTGGTGCTGGTCGGTGTGATTACCTGGGTGCTGACGGTTCTGGGGCTGATATGCCTTATCCTGCCCGGTATTTATTTATGGGTGGCCTGGGCCTTTGCCGTGGCGCTTGTCGCGGACAAGAAGCTCGATTTCTGGCCCGCCATGGGACTTAGCCGCAAAGTTATTTCCCGGCACTGGTGGAAATTTTTATGGTTCCTTATCGTGTTGGCCCTGATTCATCTCGTCGGGTTAATGCTCTTTTTCGTCGGCATTTTCGTTGCCATCCCGCTTTGTCTGGCGACGCTCGCGTATGCCTACGAAGATATTTTCGGGCAGGTTGCCAGCGCCCCAGGCAACGCGCCGGGCGGGACGCCGGTCGCGCCGCCGCGACATGTCGGCCCTTGGGGAGCCGTCATCGGTATAGCGGCAGGCGTGACGGCAGCCGTGCTACTCATTGCCTTTGTGGGAATGTTGTTGGCAATTGCCATTCCGAATTTCGTCCGGGCGCGTCAGCACGCCCTGGCCATGCATGAGCTGCAGGTTGGCAACATCGGCCGGACCTGGTTTCCCAATGGCGATTCAATTGAAATTACTTTGGTCCTGCGCACCCGCAACCGGATGGTGGTCCATGGCCATTACAATCTGGTCAGCGCTGACGGTGCGCTGCTGGCGCTCAATGTGACGACTTCGACCAATGTCGCCGTGCCGACAGGCCCGCAACAACAAATGCAAATTTCAAAAGGGCAGGGTGATTTTGAATTGAAGGATGACCATGTTGAACCCGGCCTTCCGCACGTGAGCATGTATTCAACCAACGGCCATCCGTTCGCCTCACTTTATTTTGGAACAAAGGCCGAAGCGTCCGAAGAAAGCCAGGCAACATGGATCACCAACGCTTCGCCCACTTCCCCCGAGCCAGCGCCTCCAACCCCGCCCGTTGAGCTGGGAGCGCCGGCCAAGCCGGCGGATTAGTATCAGCGAATACCCGGGCCGGACGAAGATCGCTTCCTGACCATCAAGGACGGCAGTGACGGCCCGGATGAGCGGCAGGATGGGCGTGAGCGGCCCGTCAGGAACCACCAGTTCAGGACTGAATTAAGTTCAATTCACCGTCGCCGCTTCGACTTGGGCAACCTCGGCCCTGGCCTCGGCAAGATCCCGGCCCTCCCTGTCGCCCGCAAACTCGCGAAGCGGAGCGGGAAATGCAGGCGGGCGGCAAAAACCGCTCGAAAACCATGCGAAATGCGGCAACCTCCGGGTTTGATTCGCGCGAATCCTTTGCGAAAGTCGCTCGTCATCGGGCCCCATTTTCCCAGCAAAAATTTTCAAACTTTTTTGTGGCATATTTTCTTTGCTCTGGTACATTCCCGCGCTCTTGATGAACCGGCATTGTTGCCGATAGTTAGTTTTAACATTTAAATTTTGTGACAGCGAAGAAGAACAACAGCAAAAAGCCGGCCTCCGCCACAGCCGCGGCCATCCTCGGCCGACCCCCGTCGAAAAACAACGCCCCCCTCGAAAACAAAAGGGTCAAGCCCGAGTGGCAGAAATATTACCAGCATTTGGTCGAGTTGCGCGACCAGTTGCGCCGCCAAATGGACGGCCTCGCCCAGGAATCGGCCCAGGAACTGGCCGGTTACAGCCTCCACATGGCCGATTCGGGAACGGACAATTTTGACCGCGATTTCGCCCTGAGCCTGCTGTCGTCGGACCAGGACGCCGTGTATGAAATTGAGGAGGCCCTCAAACGCATCGAGAAAAAGACCTACGGCGTCTGCGAATTGACTGGCAAAAACATCCCGCGCGCGCGGCTGGAAGCGATTCCGTGGACGCGCTTTACCGTTGAGGCACAGGCGCAATTGGAAAAGGAAGGGGCGTTGAAATCGCGGCGGCTCGGACAGTTGGGCACCATTGACACCACCGGGGCGCCCGAAACCGATGGCGAAGAGGCTGAAGAAGCCGGTGAAGAGCAGAATAACAAGGCCAAGGAAAAGGAATAAAAAGGATTATTTTATGCCGCGCGAAATCATCACCATCGAATGCACCGAGGCCCGCAAGGAAGGCAAATCGCCTTCCCGTTACATGACCACCCGCAATAAGAAGTTGCAAACGGAAAAATTAGAGGTTAAAAAATACAACCCCGCATTGCGCCGCCACACCGTGCATCGCGAAATCAAATAATTATGCCTCGCAAAACCCATACTGACAAGGACAAGCGCGGTTCGCGCCCGATGGAGCATCGCACGCCGCGTCCGAAGCCCAAGATTGATTTTACCGCCGATGCGCTGGATTTCAAAAACACGAATTTGCTCCGGCAATATGTGACCGACCAGGGGCGCATCCTGCCGCGCAAATACACCGGCATGCCCGGCGCATTACCAGCGGCGGCTCACCCGGGCGATCAAACGCGCGCGCCAGATGCTGCTGATGAAGTAATTTGCCCCCGGCCCGGGCGCAAAAGCGTTGAAGCAACTTTCAACGCTTTGTTGTTTCCGGGGTGAAAATCAATTGCTTTTTTGAGCAGTCAGTGAGATTTTTGTCAGTAGTCATGAAACCGCATTCCCATTCGCATGAGCGGCAGGAAATGTCCACGCTAAAAAGCCGTTTGCGGGGCCAATCAAAAAAGATTACCGGCCCGCGCGCGGCGATCCTGGAAATTTTGCGAAAGCACCGGCATCCGCTGACCAACAAGGAGATTTTTTCGGAAATGCCCCCGGGCCAATGCGATCTGGCCACGATTTATCGCTCAATGCATTTGCTCGAAAAAATGGGCATGGTCAAGCGGTTTGATTTTGGCGACGGCGTCGCGCGGTTTGAACTGGTGGGCGAAAATGACGACGGCCACCATCACCATCTAGTATGCATCCGCTGTTCCGAAGTCGTGGAGGTGGACGAATGTTTTCCGCAAAAAATCGAAAGGCAAATTGCCGCCAAGAATCATTTCAAGGGCGTCACCCACAAACTGGAATTTTTTGGTATCTGCCCCGACTGCCAGTGAATAAGGTTTGTTGAGAGACGATTCCCGCTACTGAACCAGCCTTTGCCCAAAATGCTGGCGTTTTCTGAACAGCTTGAAAAAATTTGGCCTCAGGCCATTTCTTCAGCAATCCACTCTGTCATGTGGAGATATTCCTTGATCTTTCTGCGCTCGTAACGGTTTTTACGGGCTTTTTTGGGCTGATGCTCAGCTTTTCTGAATGGATGTTTTGGGTCACGAATTGCTTCACCTATAGCTTCCAATGTCTTCATCATAACTCGATACCTTTCAGCACGGCACTATAGCGTAAATAATGCCAAACCATTGAGCTGTCCTTACTTTTCATAACGAATCACTGACATTGGGTTAGACTTGTGTTGTGGGAAGCTGTTCAAAAAATGTTCAGGGGCAATCAAAAAGAGTTCAGCCGGAAAATTCCCGAGCGCCATCCGCTTTCGGATTTTGCGCGGAGCAATCGGAATCCACATTGTTCAAAGGCTTCTTGAACGTCCGTAAACTCGCCCTTCAAAATTCCCGCCAAAATCAGGACCGCGCCCGGTTTCAATTGCGCCGCGATTTTTTTCCGCTCCGCGACCAATAAATTCGACGTGAGATTCGCGCAAACCACATCGAAGCGCTTCAACGGGTTTGTCCCAAGGCTTGACACATCCCCCCGGCCAATCTGAATTTTGTCCGAAACGCGGTTCCTCCGGGCGTTCGCCCGCGAAATGCGCACGGCGTCTGGGTCAAAATCAATCGCGCGGATTGGCTGGAAGCCCAGTTTGGCGGCCGAGATCGCCAAAATTCCCGAACCGGCGCCGAGATCAAGGAGGGAAGGCGGCAAGCGGCTGTGGCTAATAGCGGTCAGGCAACGCACGATTTCGCGCAGGCAAAATGCCGTGGTCGGATGTTGGCCGGTCCCAAAGCTCAATCCGGGATCAAGAATCACCACGGCCTGGCCTTTGGAGGCACGCGTTCGACTCCAGCCCGGCTTGATCAGAAGAGAACCGCCAATTTTAATGGGTGGAAAGTGCCGCTTCCAGGACTCCGCCCAGTTATCGGGGCGGATTTTCGAAATTGAAACGCTTGCCGGCTCAATTTTTAGGCCGCAATCTTCGATTCGCCTCAACCCCTGTCGGATTTCTTTTCGGACTTCGCGCGACGGAACTTTCCCGGGAAAATAGGCCGAAACCGAGGTGGTTCCCTTTTTCAAATCGGCATAAGTCGCGGGTTTGCAACCGGAAATTTGCCCAAGCAATTCCGCGACGGCATCCTCGGCTTCCCGTGTCGTCCGGACGCAAATCCTCCAGAGCGGCGACCTCCACTTCATCTGGAAAGATGGCCGCCCGAATACAAGTCTCGCCAGGGTGTGAAGTTCAACAATTCGATTTCCGCGTGGCGGGGGTGCAGGGCGATTTGGGTGACGCTGGCGTATTCGATTTCGAACATATTGGTTCCAGGCAGCGGGAGCTTAAGAAGAATGGCCAATATCATGCGAATCACGCCGCCGTGGCAGAAAATAGCGGTGGTTTGGCTGGGATGATTTTTTACGATTTCCTGGACGCACGGTTCGACACGGGCGCGAAATTGGAAACCGTTCTCGCCATTGGGCGCCACGCCGCGTTCGATGTGGTCGAGCCATTCATGCGTCAGCAAATGAAAACGCTCGCAGACCTGTTCCCAATTCAAGCCAGTCCAATCGCCAAAATCCACCTCGCGCAAATTGGGGAGAATTTTCTGGGCCGGCGCCCCGTTGGCCAGAAACGGCGCGAGGGTTTGCTGGACGCGCTTCATCGGGCTGGCATAAATCGCGTCAATTTTTTTCCCCTGAAGAAAGCCGGCCAGCATCCTGGCCTGTTCGCGTCCGCGGGGCGAAAGATTCATGTCAATCCGTCCACCGAAGATTTTGTGATAACTGTCTTCGACCTCGCCGTGGCGAATCAAAAGCAATTGCGTCGGGTGGGGGGCGATGGGTTTGGTGGCGGACACGGAAAAATTCTAGGCCAGGGCTTTTTGTTGCGCGGCCAGCAATTCGCGGATGCCGGATTTGCCCAGGGCGAGCAAATCCGCGAGTTGTTGGTCGGTAAACGTTGCCTCTTCGCCGCTGCCCTGGACTTCAATGAATTCGCCGGCGGCGTTCATGACCAGATTCATGTCCACGCTGGCGGCTACATCTTCCAAATAATTCAAATCCAGCAGTGGCGCGCCACCGACGATGCCGGCGCTCACCGCCGCCACGGGACGTAAAATCGGGCTGGCGGATAGTTTCCCTTCCTCAAGCAGCTTTTTGACCGCCAGCGCCAGGGCGACGAATGCTCCCGTGATGGCTGCCGTCCGGGTCCCGCCGTCGGCCTGCAGCACGTCGCAATCCGCGCAAATGGTGCGCTCGCCGATCTTTTCCAAATCAATCGCCGCGCGGATGGAACGGCCGATGAGCCGCTGGATTTCAGTTGAACGGCCGTCCAATTTTCCTTTCGAGATGTCGCGCGGTTTGCGTTGTAGTGTGGAATAAGGCAGCATCGAGTATTCCGCCGTGAGCCAGCCGCCCGAAACTTTCTGTTCCTTCATCCAGCGCGGGACGGTTTCCTCGATCGTGACTCCGCAGATCACGCGGGTATTGCCCCATTCGATCAATGTGGAACCGGTGGCATTGGGCGCGATGTGATTTTGAAAACGCACGGGACGCAATTGACTTGCGGTGCGGCCATCGGCCCGTGAAAACGAATCAGCCATAAAGCCAATGATGTTAAAGAGGGTGGCGATAATGGCCAGTGGAAAGTAAATTTATTGCGAAATTGATGAAAAAGGATGAAAAAGGATGAAAAAGGATGAAAAAGGATGAAATAGGATGAAATAGGATGAAAATATCCTTTTTGGGGTCAATGTTAATTTCAATTACGTCCTGCAAACCGCGACCAATTTGAATTACGCTATTTGGTCAACGGTCACCAACCAATGGCAGTTCACCACCAACGAAATACCCTTCGTCAATCTCCAGGTCACTAATCAAATCCCCGCCCGCCTTTTCCGTTTGGAATTGCCGCGACCGCCTGCGGTTATTTTTTTCCAACCTCAATGCTCGCGAACAGCGATTCCAGGCTGTTCAATGGCGTGTCCCGTTTTGGACTCAATAGCTGGCGCAGGTATTCGATGGCGTCAGGAATATTGCGGATGGATTTGGGAAGGATGGCGCCGGCGGCGTTGGCGTGGCCGCCGCCCTGAAATTTTTCCGCGACTTTCAGCGCATCGCCGTTATTGCGGCTGCGGAAGCTCGCGAAGACCAGATTTCCGCGCCGGAACAAGGTGACGAGCGTGGAGTATTTCGTGGCCTGCTTTTCCAGCAATTGATGCACCACCAGATTGTTGTTGCCGACCACGGTATCCACCATGCCGACCGACGGCGAGATTTCCGTGATATTTGATTTGCTCCATTCATATCCGAGCGGGACTTCGACCCGCCGTTTTACCGCCATCACTTCCAGCAACGGGTGATCGAGCAACTTTTCAATCTCGCCGCCGATAAGCGCATGGAGGTTCCAAAACTGATACGTCTTCACCAGGTTGGCATAATCGCCGGCCAGCGCGAAATCCGGGTCCTCTTCCAGGAACAAGTCGGCAACGTTGTTCAACTGAACCAGCCGGTCGAGCGCCGGCGACTGGATCCCGTTTTCCCGGCAAAGCTCGTAACAAAGCAGGGCGGCGGATTTGTTGATGTCATGGATGATCTGCGCATTTTTCGGCGCGGCATCGGTGACGTGATGGTCAATGATCAGCCACTCCGGTTTGTCCAGCCGCGGCTCAAAGGTGAAATCCGCCACCCAGGCGGATTTTTCCTTCAACTCGCGTTGTTTCCAAAAATTGTAGTGGTAGCTGGCCAGCGGCACCTTCGCGCTGAAGACCCTTTCTGCCAGCCGTTGCAGAAGGACCCCGGCAATCAAACCATCCAGATCACTCTCGTGCGTGAAAATGATTTCCGGTCTTGGCAACGCGGTCATGGTGAGAAAAATAACCCAATTGGACGCCGCTGGCGAGCGGGGAATTTGAAAAACGCGGAATGAAGAATGAAGAATAAGGGAGCAATGGCATCCGATCAGCGACGCTGTTGGTCAGATGCGCAATGTAGCTCCGGCATCGTCACCGCAATGGAATGGTTTCCTCCGTTTGCAACGTCACCGGCCCGAGCAGCCCCGATTCCAGCAGCGGCGAATCCTTGGTGTAATGATGCCAGGTCGTGAACGTCAATCGTCCGGTCGGACTGGGCCTTCCGTCCAGCAACCACTGCGGCCATTCCTTGAGCTGCTTCCCGTCCCACTCGACATCCCGCGGCAGTTGCTCGTCGCCGATCAGGCGGTTCGGCCAGAGATTGGTGACCTTGACGGCCAGCCGGTTGGCGCCCGGTCGCGCCGCGGCGGTGATGTTGACGCGGAACGGCGGCTTCCACAGCACTCCGAAATCGCGCCCGTTCAGCGACACCACGGCAAAATCCTTTACCTCCCCGAGGTCGAGCCACAACTCGCGCCCGGACGCCAGGCGGTCCGCCGAAATATCAATCTCCCTCTCATAAGTGGCCGTGCCCGAGAAGTAACGCACGCCATCGTTGGTGCTGTCCGGCCAGGATATCAATTGCTCCAGCGTGACCGATGCCGGCGCGCCCCAATGCGGCGGAAAATTTAACGTCCATTCGCCGGTGATTTCCTTCGGCCCAGGCACGTCCCCGGCCTCCGCGCCCAAGACTTTTCCATCGGCCGTGCGCAGTTCGACGCGGCCGTTTTGCCACGCCGCTACCGCCGGCGCGCCGTTTGCCCCCGCGCGAATTTCGCAAGGCGGCGGTTCGCCCAGGTTGCCGCCGGTCGGCAACGTCAGCGTTTCGTTTTCGGGGACGATGGCGTGACGCACGATGCCATCGAGCGAATAATCAACGCGCAATTCCTTGGGCATGCGGGAGGCCGGATCTCCGCCGGCCAACGCATTATCGGCCGCCACGTCCAATCGGCCGTCCTTGACCAACGCGGCGACTTTTCCGGTCACGTCCACGATTGCGTTTGTCAAAGGGAATTCACCGTAGAGCGCCCGGACCACCGTGGCAGACGGCGGCAGCGTCAGGCTGTCGCCTTCATCAGCCGCGACGGTCACGGATTGGCCGCCCAAGCTGTATTGCACCCGCAATTCCTTCGGGATATCCGGCGCCGGATCTCCTTGCGCCAAGGCGTTGCCGGCGGTTATTTCGACCGTACCGCCGGCGACCAGGCTTTTGACTTTTGCGGTCACGTCGCTCCACGTCATCTCGCCGGTGGGAAAAGCGCCGTAAGCCGCCTTCAAAATCCGCAACTCCGCCGGTTTCGGCTGCGACATCGGTTTGGCTTCGGAAAATACCGCCGAAACAACATGGTCCGCCGCGCCCGCCGTCTGCCGGAAGACCACGAACACCGAGCCGGCCGGGTCCAGATTCAATTCCACCGTCGTGCGTCCGTCGCGTTCGCTCCAGACCGGCGCGGTTTCAATCAGGCCGGTGTCGGGATGCCAGAGTTCGGGAGTCTTCCCGGCAACGCGAAACGTGCATTCGTCCGAATCGAACCGGTGGCGCTGGTTGGAAACGAAATAGATGTCCGTTCCGCCATCCACGCGATGCATGTACGCCAGCTTTGCATCGCCGTCGGCGTTCGTGAATTCGAAATCCGGTTCCAGGTGTTGCTCCGCAAAAACCTCCTCCAGGGGTCTGCCCCAGACGACGCGGCCCCAGCCATAAGGATGCTCCTGCACCGCGACGCCGTCGCAATTGCCCCAGAGTTTCGCCGCGATGGCTTTCACCCGCCGGTCACAGCGGGGATAATCCTGCAGGCTGGGCGAATGTTGCGGGCGCGGGCCGATGACGGTTGCGCCTTCGCGCACGAGCTTGCGGATGCACTCCAACAATTGCGGCGTCATGTTGATGTCATCGGGCGGCAGCACCAGTACCGCGTAGTTCGCGCCGTCGGCCAGCGTGAGCCGGCCGTTCCTGACGGTCGCGCCGTGCAACAACACGCCGGCGTCAACGGCGTCATAATCGTAACCGGCGGGCAGCGGAGGGTTGCAACCGCGCATTTCCACGGGCGCGCTTTGGCCATCGAAATAGGCGGCGTCTTCAACGGCATGACCCTGTTGGAGCAAAAACTGGCAATGGGTGAGATAATCAATCCAGGGCTTGCCTTGATTCCACCATGTTTCCGTGCGTTCGAAATTGATGCCAAATTGGCCCATCGTCATCCCCGGCCAGTGGTTCGTCCAAGGTTGCATGGCGTAGCGATGGAACGTGTAACGGTTCACGCCCTGGCAATACATCAAGTCGCCCAGCATCTTGAGCGAATACGGATCATCCTGCCACCGACCTTCACCTTCGGTGAAGCTTTCCGCGCCGACGACGGTCTTGCCATAGATGTGTGCGACGGACGCGGCCAGCTTGATGGAAGGGTTGCCGTCGCTGCCGGCCCAAAATTCACCCATGACCAGCCCGGCGGGGGCGCCGCATTGCAGCGATTCATACGGCCCTTCATAAGGCTCGATATCGCTCGTCAAACCGTGTTGGCGGCAGAGTTCATCAAAATGGCCGTAATAATCATCCGCAAACAAATCGGCGATGGTCCGGCGCACGTCCCAAAGAAAACGTTCGGTGACGGCCGGATTGTCCACAATGCGGCGGGTAAACGTCGGCAGGAATTTCACCGGATCATAACCGCGCCGTTTCTCGAACTCGTTGCGGAAATTGGCCGTCCAGTCCTGGCTGCCGACTTCGTAGCTGTCAATGAGCGAGGCGTTGAGCGTGGTGCCGGCGAGAGGGCCAACGTCATCGAGAGCTTTCTGCATGAAACCATTCCAATGCTGGTCGAGGGCGGTTTTGCTGAACTTGTCGCACTCCAGGCCATCGCCTGCCTGGGGCGCGGGATGGTTATGAGTTCCGATCGGCGTGTAACCCAGGCGCAAAATAATCCAATTGCCTGGCGGAACGTTCCATTTGAGGCGACCGCCAGGGGTGAGCTTTGACGTTAAATTCAAAATGCCACGGAGCGGAATCGGTTCGACAGCTTCGGAGCCGGCAGGGGGTGGCGGGCGGACAAATGTCTGATTTACGGACGTTTTTTGGATTAATCGTGCGGCAGCCAGTTGGGCGGCGTTGACAGGAAATATGAGCGTGTCATTTTCATCCACCGTCAGGGTGCCGGGTTTGCCATCGAGCGTGAATTCTACGCGCAATTGTTTGACCTGGCCCGCGGCCGGGTCGCCGCCAAGTTCATCATTGCTGGCGACGACAGATTTTTGGCCGCTCTTGATCATGGCAATGATTTTGGCGGTCACATCCGCGGAAGGGCCACTGCTCTTGGTCTCGTAAACAGCGCTCTTAATTTCCAGCCTGTCCGCTGACGGGGCATTGGAAACAGCGTTCGCCACAACCGGGGAAACCCTGAATGCGAGAACGGCGATGTCGCGATAAAAATCAAGTATGACCGGCGGTTGCGGCAGGGGGGCATCAAAAACGACAGGGCCTGCGACGTTGGTTTCGCTCGAGGCAAGGCATTGCATGGCATTGGTGACGGTGTTCCACGGTCCGCCGCTGCTCGACCAACCGGCGCAGTTTTCCACGCCGAGTTTCAGGCCAAGCCGGTTCGCTTCCGACGCGGCAAATTTGAAATCGTCCTGCCATTCCTGGCCCATGAACGGCGCGTTGCCAGGCGGGATGCCGCAGTCCACGTTCACAACCGTTGCGCCGCCCAGCCCGATTTGCTTCATTGCTTCGAGGTCGGCGGTAATTCCTGTCTTGGTAATATTGCCATTCATCCAGTGCCACCACGTTTGCGGCTTGGCAGAATCAGGCGGGTTGAGAAAGCCTGATTCCAGAGCGTCCGCCGCCGCGACTGACGGTCCCAAGACCGGGAGGAGCGGTAAAAGTAGGAGCATGGGGTATTTCATCGCCGGCTAGGATAAAGAATTCGCGCGTCCGCTGAAAGAAAATCAGAGCACTCGCCTCCTGGATTTACGATATACGATACGATTTACGAGGCCCTGGGTTTTCGTGACAATGCTGGACGGCGTTGAGCAGAAGTGGCGGAAGCATTGGCGGATGCTTGAAGTTAGGCACTAGCAGACCAGTCGAAAGCGGGTCCGCCCTGTAAAATTGCGCCGCTGGACACGGCGCGGACGGCGCAGCGCGCCGTCCCTGCCGGGAACCGTGTGTGACCATTTCGTCAGAATATTTACTTTGAAATCCGGCTGTTTTTCAGCCAGAATTCATGTTCATTTTTGATTTGGGATGAAACGCACACACCATTGCAACGAACTGCGCCAGGCGCACGTCGGGCAGACTGTCACGTTGTCCGGCTGGGTCCATTCGCGCCGCGACCTCGGCGGCCTTATCTTCATTGACATCCGCGACCGTGAAGGCCGCACTCAGACTGTGTTTGACCCGTCCGATTTGCCGAAGGAAATTTTTTCACGCGCCGAAAAATTGCGGAGCGAATGTGTCGTCAGCATCACCGGCAAAGTCCGCCGGCGTCCGGACGGAACCAGCAACGCGAAAATTCCCACAGGCGAAATTGAAGTGATGGCGGGATTGCTCGAGGTATTGAACATGGCGGATGTGCTGCCGTTTCCGGTGGATGATCCGGAAGTGGCGAACAAGGTGAACGAGGAATTGCGGTTGAAATACCGTTACCTTGATTTGCGGCGCCCGGAAATGGCGCGCAATTTGAAATTGCGCAGCAAGGTGGCCATCGCCACGCGCAGTTTCATGGACGAGCAGGGATTTCTCGAAATTGAAACGCCGGTGCTGTTCAAGTCCACGCCGGAAGGCGCGCGGGAATTTTTGGTGCCCAACCGCCGCGAGCCGGGGACATTTTACGCGCTCCCGCAATCGCCGCAGCAGTTCAAACAAATCCTCATGGTCGGCGGCCTGGAACGCTATTTTCAAATCGCCCGCTGTTTCCGCGACGAGGACCAGCGCGCCGACCGGCAGCTCGAATTCACACAGATTGACATCGAAATGTCGTTCATCGAGCGCGAGGACATATACCATCTGGTCGAGGGCCTGCTCAAGCGCGTCTGGAAAACGGCGTTCGGCGTCGAGATTCCGACTCCGTTCAAGCGGCTGCGATTTGAGGAGGCGCTGAATCGTTTCGGCATTGACAAGCCGGACACGCGCTTCGGGATGGAGTTGGAAGATTTCACCGAGGAATTTCGCGCGAGCACCTTCAAGGTGTTCAGCGGCGCCATCGCCAACGGCGGCGTGGTGAAGGCGCTCAATGCCATGGGACTGGCCGGCGCCACGCAGGGCCAGATTGAAACCATGACCGAATACGCAAAAAGTTTCGGGGCGAAGGGCCTGGCATACATCAAGGTGGAAAATGGCGAATGGAAATCGCCCATCGTGAAATTTTTCAATGACGCCGAGAAATCCGCGTTGACGGCGAAGTTGAAAATCGAGGAGGGCGATTTGATTCTATTCGCCGCCGACCACTGGCTGAACGCCTGCGAGATCCTGGGCAAAATCCGTTTGTATTGCGCCGACATCTTGAAGCAACAAGGCAAACTAGCGATCCCGGCGGACCGTTTCGATTTTCTTTGGGTCGTGGATTTCCCGTTGTTGAGCTTCGACAAGGAGCAAAACCGCTGGTATTCGAGCCATCATCCCTTCACGGCGCCGGTGGCGGAAGACATTCCATTTTTGAAGACGGAGCCCAAGCGCGTGCGCGGCCAGCATTACGACATCGTCGTCAACGGCGTGGAACTCGGCGGCGGCTCCATTCGTATTCACCGGCCAGACGTGCAGAAAACGGTTTTCGAGGATGTCCTCAAAATCTCGCCCGAGGAAACCCAACTGCGGTTTGGTTACATGCTCGAGGCGTTTCGTTACGGCGCGCCGCCGCATGGGGGCATTGCGCTCGGTTTTGACCGGATGATTGCGATTCTTTGCGGAACGCCGAGCATCCGCGACGTGATTGCGTTTCCGAAGACCGCCAAGGGCGTTGATTTGATGACCGAATCACCCGCGCCGGTCTCGCCGCGCCAATTGCGCGAGCTTTATTTGGAAGTCAAAGCGCACAAAGAAAAAACCGCAGGCGGGAATGCGGAAAGTGGAAACCCGCGATAACGCAGATTTTGGGCATGAGGGAATAGTCGGTTTTGGGCGCGGCGCCCGAAACAACCTGCGGGACCCGGGTGTTCCGTGCCAATCATAATTGTGATGAGATGAAAAACGTTGTTTTACTCGGCTCGACCGGTTCCATCGGCACCAGCACCGTGAAGGTGGCCGAGGATTTGCCGGACCGCATCCGGCTGCTCGCGCTCGGAGCGGGAAACAATGTCGAGTTGCTGCTCAAACAGACGCGCAAACACAAGCCGGTCGGCCATCTCCATCGGCGATCCGGCAAAGGCCGGGGAGCTTCAAAACGCCCTGGGCACGTTCACGCATGTTTTTTCAGGCGATGAAGGATTGGTCAAGCTCGCGACGTTGCCGGACGCGGACATTGTCTTGATTGCCATCGTCGGGACAGCCGGCTTGAAGCCCGCGTTGGCGGCAATCCGCGCCGGCAAGGACATAGCCGTCGCGTCGAAGGAAATTCTCGTGATGGCGGGCGAAATTGTAATGAATGAAGCACGCAAATACGGTGTGCGCGTTTTGGCGGTGGACAGCGAGCACTCGGCGATTTTTCAATGTCTGGATGGAAAACCTCCCGGTTCGGTGCGCAAGCTTTGGCTCACCGCCAGCGGCGGCCCATTTCGCGACAAAACCTTATGGCCGAAGGAGAAATTTTCGGAGATCACCGTCGAACGGGCGCTCAAACATCCCTCCTGGGTGATGGGCCGGAAAATCACGATTGATTCGGCCACCCTGTTCAACAAGGGGCTGGAAATGATTGAGGCGCGCTGGCTATTTGATATTGAAATGGCGCGGGTCGCGGTCGTGGTCCACCCGCAGAGCATCGTTCATTCGATAGTGGAATTTGTGGACGGCGCGATGCTGGCGCAGCTTTCGAAACCGGACATGTGCCTGCCCATCCAATATGCGCTGACCTGTCCCGATCGCGCGCCGAGCGAGCGGGTCCAGACGAATTTCGCAAAATTGGGCCAATTGACCTTTGAAGAGCCGGACACTGAGCGTTTTCCAGCCATCGAACTAGCCCGCCGGGCCGGGGAAATCGGCGGAACGCTCCCCGCAGTCTTGAACGCCGCCAACGAAGTCGCGGTCGAAGCCTTCGTGAACCGAAAAATCACGTTCCCGCAAATCACCGAAACGGTCCGGCGCGCCCTCGACGCGCATCGCGTCATTGCGCATCCGACGCTGGACCAAATACTGGGGGCGGATGCCTGGGCAAGGCAGCACGCTTTGAATTGCTAAACCGACGCTAATGTCACTATCCGGCATTTTAAGACCAATCATTGTGGATTCGGAATTCCCTGATATACTATGCGGACATAATTAGCATGACTATTTTGACTATCATTTATGTGGCGGTTGTCGTGGTTCTGGCATTTGGCGCATCCATTTTCTTCCATGAACTGGGACACTACTGGGTCGCGCGGCGAATCGGCATGAAGGTTGAGGAATTCGCCGTCGGTTTCGGCCCTAAACTTTACGGGTTCAAACGCAATGGGATTGAATATTCCCTGCGTTGGATTCCGGCGGGCGGTTTTGTGAAATTGCCGCAGATGATCACGTCCGAAGCGCTCGAAGGCCATGCCAATGAGCCGGTGCTGCCGGCGGCGCCGTGGCAAAGAATCCTGGTCGCCTTTGCCGGGCCGTTTATGAACGTGGTTTTTGCCTTTGCCATTGCCACGGTCGTTTATTTCGCCGGCCTTCCCGTGGCGGTCAATCCTTCCATCATCGGCTATGTCGAACCCAATTCGCCCGAGGCAAAAATGGGCATTCACGAGGGCGACCGGATTGTTTCTGTGGACGGCAAACCAGTCACCTCATGGCAGGACGTTACGATGGATACCATCCTGGCCCGCACCACGATCTTGCCCGTGATTATTGAACACAATGGCCAAGAGCATGCTTATAGTCTCCAGACTTCAAACGATAATGCGCTGGGGCTGAAGATGCTGAATCTTGATCCGCGTGATCATCCGAACGTCCAGAGTGTCCTTTCGGGCAGCCCGGCGGAAAAGGCGGGACTGATGGCGAAGGACGTCATTGTCTCCTTTGGGAGTGTGCCGGTGGTCAGCCGCGAACAACTCATTGATTTGGTGCGCCAGCGTGGCGGCCAACCGAGCCAAATCCAGGTCGAACGCAATGGAAAGCGGTTGACATTGATGATCACGCCGGCGGTTGACCCGACGACCAAAATTGCGCGAATCGGTGTCGAGCTTGGCGCGGCTGAATCAGAAATCTATGTCGTTGAAAAGCCCGGGCCGTCGCCTTGGGCGCAAGTGCGTGATGTCGTCAACAAGACCTTCGAAACCATCGGCGCGCTGGTTCATTCGCACGAAACGGGCGTAGGCGTCCAGGATTTGAGCGGGCCCGTCGGCATCCTGAGCATTCTGGCCGTGGAAACGAAAACCGATTTCCGGCTCGCTTTGAGTTTTCTCGTCCTCCTCAACATCAACCTGGCCATCATCAATTTGTTGCCCATTCCCGTGCTCGACGGCGGCCATATCTTGATTGCCATTATTGAAAAAATCCGCCGGCGTCCGTTGAGTCTGAAATTTATCGAAGTAGTGACCACTGGATTTGCCGCATTGCTGATCGGGTTCATGCTGTATGTGACTTTCTATGGCGACGTCAGGCGGTTTTCCATCTATCGCGAAATGTTTGAGGACCATGCTCAAGTCGAGCAGGCCGGGCAGCCGTCGAATGCTCCGGCGCCGCCCCCCAATGCCGCCCCGCAAAAATAGGCCGTTAAGGGGCAAAACCAGGATGGAAGTTTGAGGATGAATGATGGCGAGAGCGCAGACTGGGGAATGACTGATTCCCAAGCTCTAATGACGAATTTAATTCCTAATCCAGTTCAAGCTTTTTTCACGAAATTCTGCTGTCATTCACTTTCGCATTTTCTTATTGATTTTATTGGAGATTTTTTACTTCTGGCGTTGAGATCGTCCAGACGACATTTGACTCTCATCTGCCGTTTTTTGCCCTAAAAAAAATCAAAACGGTATCAAAGGCGGTAAGCAATTTGAGGATTCTCGTGAGATTCATGCTTTATCAGCCCGGGCTCGAACGTTATCTTACGAGCGAACGCTGGTCACAACCTTTCATGAATTCACGCCCGGATGAGACAGACGACACGGAGCGCAAGCTTCCTGTGGATTCGCTTCAACAAAGTGTGGATCATCTCCGGCTTGTCATTGACACGATTCCCGCGTTTGTTTGGAGCGCCGGACCAGATGGCGCGATTGAATTCCTTAACCAACGTGGACTGGAATACACAGGGTTCACAATGCAGCAGCTTCGCGGATGGAACTGGAAGGATTCCAACATCCTTCATCCTGATGATTTTCAGGGACTCTTTGAAACATGGAGTGCCATCGTGGCGTCCGGACAACCAGGCGAAATCCAAGCGCGTATGCGGCGTTTCGATGGTGAGTATCGTTGGTTTCTGTTCCGCGTCGCGCCGTTGCGCGACGAATCGGGCCGCCTTGTTGCGTGGTGGGGCATTGACCTCGATATTCACGACCGTATCCGAGCCGAAGACAAATTGCGCCAGAGCGAAGCATATCTGGCGGAAGCGCAAAGATTGAGCCGCACGGGCAGCTTCGGCTGGAATGTTGCAACCGGAGCGCTGGTTTGGTCCGAGGAAACCTTTTGTATTCTTGGTTACGACCGGACAATCAAGCCGACTTTGGAACTGGTGTTCAAGCGGATTCACCCGGACGACATCGCTATTGTGCGCCAGACTCTTGATCACGCGACTCACGGCAATGCCAACTTGGACTTTGAACATCGTCTTTTGATGCCGGACGGTTCGGTCAAGCACGTCCGCGTCTTGGCGCAACCTGCAAAAACCCAAGCGGGCGCATTGGAATTTGTCGGTGCGGTCATGGACATCACGGAAAAGAGAAAAAATCGAAGACACACTGCACGCGGCGAAAGCCCGATTCGAGGGCATTCTTGAAATTGCCGAAGACGCAATTATTTCTGTGGATTCCAATCAGCGCATCTTGTTGTTCAATCAGGGTGCGGAGAAGGTTTTTGGATATGCCCAGGCCGAAGTCATTGGCAAGTCGCTCGACCTTCTCCTGCCGCAACGATTCGCCCAAGCACATCGGTCACATATAGACAAATTCGCAAAAACTGCGGAGATTTCCCGTTTGATGGCGCAACGCAGTGCGGTCTTTGGCCGACGCAAGGATGGAAGTGAATTCCCGGCAGAGGCTTCCATTTCCAAACTGGATTTGGGCAAGGAAATTTTATTCACGGTCATTCTGCGCGACATCACGGAGCAGAAACGTCTGGAAAACCGGTTGCGACAGAGCGAAAAAAATCTTGCCGAAGGCCAGCGGCTCACGAAAACCGGAAGCTGGATTCTGGATTATCATACAGGGAACACGGATTGGTCCGTTGAGACCTGCCGCATCTTTGGATTTCCTGATCCGCCACCTTCTCCGCATTACAGCGAGTTCCGGGCGCGGGTGCGTCCAGAGGACCGCGAAGCGGTAGATCGTGGTTTACGCGAGAGTTTTGAAACCGGTGAGCCAAGACCGCTCGAATATGTTTTTATTCTGCCGGACGGTGTCAGAAAAAACATCGAAACCATTTCCCAGCCGGTAAAGGATGAAACTGGAACCGTGTTGAGATTGATGGGGACCGTGATGGATGTTACGGAGCAAAAAAAAGCTCAAGACGCATTGCGGGCGGCGGAAAATCTTGCTCGCGGGCAATTATCTACATAAACTCGCACCTTAGACTCGCTGGCCCAAGAAACAGATCCCGACAAACTTCCGAAGCATGTGGTAACCGCGCTTCTCAAGCAAATGAACGCTCACAGCGCAACGATTTGGGAGCGAAATGGAAATACGCTGGATTTATTGGGAATTATTGAAGAACGCCGATTCAAAACGGGCAGTGAAGCGGGATATTTTGAAGGAAGCATCCCCGTCGAAGGACACGCTCCTCCACTTTGGGTCGAAGCGCTTCGGACGGGCTCGCATATCCTGATTGAGGACATCAATAAAGAGCCGACTCGAATAATCCTAGCCGATGGCCGATCTGCCGACTGGCACAAAAGTGATCTCACCTCTCCGTTTGCAAATTTGAAGACTCACTTAACGGCTCAAGGCGTGCGTGGATTGCTGATTTCGCCCATGATGCTGGCGGGGGAACTTGCTGGCATCATCGGAGTCCGTTTCACCGGAACGCGAGTATTCGGACGTGATGAAATTGAACTAACGAAAGCGCTCGCCCACCAGGCAATGCTGGCGATGCAATTGATGCGTCTTTCCCAACAAAGCCGCCAAACGGCGGTGATGGCGGAGCGCAACCGCATGGCGCGGGATATTCACGACACCCTTGCTCAAGGATTTACGGGAGTCATCATGCAACTTGAGGCAGCGAAAGGCGCGACCAAGCAAGGCGATTTGGTAGAGGCAGAGAGCCGTATCGAGCGCGCCGGAGAACTCGCACGGTCAAGTCTCGGTGAAGCCCGCCGTTCCGTCCGGGCGTTGCGCCCTCATTCGCTCCGCAATGGCAAATTATTCATGACTTTGGACAATATGCTCAAGCGCATGACGGAAGGCACTGATTTGAACGCAGAGTTTCGCGCGGAGGGTGATGAACGTGCAATCCCTGCGGAATATGAGGACGGGTTGATGCGCATCACTCAAGAATCTCTCACCAATGCCGTCAAACACGCGAACGCCCGGAATTTCAAGGCGACGTTGAGTGTCGGCGCGAAAACAATCCAGCTTCAGCTTGTGGACGATGGCCGTGGTTTTGATCCGCATACAGAGCATGAGGGATTTGGTTTGATTGGCATGAAAGAAAGAGTTGAACAAATGAACGGCGAGTTCATCATCCGCGCAAAACCCGGTGTTGGAACGGAAGTCCTTGTCATGTTGAAAAATCAATCCGCACTGAACCCGGAAAACGGAAATGATTAGGGCTAAAAAAAACGACGAAAGGAAAAGTGCGGCTGCAAGCAAGAATCGCATCCGAATTCTCATTGCGGAGGATCACACCGTTGTTCGCGACGGCTTGGTTGCCATCGTCAGACAAGAGAAAGACTTGGAAGTAGTGGCCGAAACCGGTGATGGCCGGCAGGCGGTTGAGCTTTGGAAACGGCATCGGCCGGATGTCACCCTCATGGATTTGCGGATGCCGAGCCTCGACGGCGTAAATGCAATATACGAAATCCGCGCGGCTGAACCCAATGCCCGGATAATTGTCCTGACGACATTTGATGGCGACGAAGACATTTATCGGGGAATGCGCGCTGGCGCAAAATCGTATTTGCTCAAGGATGTGAGGCGCGAGGAATTGTTCCAGTGCATCCGCGAAGTTCACGCCGGCAGGACGTTTATGCCTTCAGTCATTGCCTGCAAACTCGCTGAAAGGATCAATGCGGAAGTGTTGACTCCGCGAGAGCTGGAAGTTTTGCGGCTGGTTGCCGAAGGAAAACCAAATAAATTGATCGGCGCAGACTTGGCGATTGCGGAAGTCACGGTCAAGAGCCATGTCCAATCCGTTTTCAGAAAACTCAACGTATTGAGCCGGACGGAAGCTATCGCCGTGGCGAATCGCCGCGGGCTGCTGCGGCTCTGAATGCGAGTTACCTATGGAACTGCGCCACAGTGAGGCATTGGGCGGCATCTCACGAATCTCTTTTCAAATGGATGTGGCTGAATTGCCACAACCGAAGCACCTGCGCTCCATCGAACTGGTGGGCAGCCGCGTCGCACCCGCCTTGCGAGCAGCAAGCCCTAACGTTTAGCTAGAGTATTTTCTATTTAGATAGACGCATATCGGGCGTGGCGAAAGAAACCTCGGCAATGTTGATCCGAGAAGGAGTCGAGTGAGCTTGCCAAGGCCGCATATAGATCGTCCAGGGTGCGTGCGGCGGCCTGGCGCAAATGCGATTTGAGTTTAGCGAAAGCCAGTTCAATGGGATTTAAATCGGGGCTGTAGGGCGGCAGGTAGCGAACGCCAACCCCTCGAGCCGAGAGCAACTGGCTGACGTTATGGATTTTGTGGGTGGCGAGGTTGTCGAGGATGAGCGTGTCACCCGCGCGCAGTTGCGGACAGAGCACCTGTTCAAGATAAGCTGTGAAAACCTCGGCATCGACGGGGCCTTCGATCAAAAAGGGGGCTTCGATGCTTTCATGGCGCAAGGCTGCAATAAAGGTGGAGCTTTGCCAGTGGCCGTGCGGGATGGCACTGATACAACGCTGGCCCACCGGGCAGCGACCATGGAGGCGGGCCATCTTGGTGTTCAAGCCTGTTTCATCGATAAAGACCAGATGGCGAACATCCCAGTCGGGCTGTTGCCTTCGCCAAAGCTTCCGGGCGGCTTTAACATCAGGCCGATCTTGCTCGGCGGCGCGCGTCGTTTTTTTTATAGCTCAAACCGAGTTGTTCCAGACGGTGCCACAAAGCGGTAATGCCAATGGAAATGTTCAGGTGCTCCAGACACCGTTTTTGGAGTTCATTGAGGGTCAGATCCGCTTGCGCTGCAATCCATCGGCGCAGGGTCCGGTCATGCTTTTCCAGACGGGAGCGCCGGTAACCGCCGATCTTTTTGGGCCGACACTCGCCGGTCAGACGGTGCTGGTTCCAAAAACGTTCCACGCTTTTGCGGCTGACTCCAAAACGCCTGCAAACTTCGCCGGTGCCTTCCCCGCGGTCCCGCGCGGCGATGATCCGCTGTCGCAAATCTTGACTCAAAGGACGCATAATTCCCTTTTCATAAAAAAGGAATAGCAGGGAATTTCAAATGCGTCTATCTAAATAGAAAACGCTCTAATGCCACAACTTCTGGTAAAAGCCGCACGTCAGCCACAAATTTCGCAAGCAACGGAGAATCATTGTCTTTCCGCCAGACAAGAGAAAAAGGCAACGGCAAATTCAAATCTGTTACCGGCAGCAAAACCACGCCTTCGGGACATCGCCAGCGCGTAGATTCGCTGACGAACGCCACACCCAGCCGGCACGACACAAGGCTAAGAAGGGTTGCCTGATCCGCTGCTTCTTGGACGATGCGAGGTGATTTCAAGCCACTGCGGAAACATTCGTGCATCAGGCGGTCATAGTAGGCAGGGCTTTGCCGCCTCGGAAACCAGACAAAATCTGCATCACCCATGTCACGCAGTCGAAGTTTTTTTATTTTTGTCAGGGGATGTCCCTTGGGTGCGGCTAATACTACATTGTGCCATTCGACCTGGAATTGATTCAATTCACGGTCTGCCTTCGGCATGTTAAACACAAAGCCCGCATCCAGTCGACCGGCACGAATCAGCTTCGACTTGCTCCAGGGAGCTTAATGGATTTAGTTGCAGTTCTGCGTCGGGGTGTTGTTGGCGAAATTGTCGAAAAGAGTCTGGAACCACACCATGCCAGGATGCGCTTTCAGTGAACCCGACCCGCAATGTCCCGGACTGGCCACGCGCTACACGTCCGGCCCGCGCCGCCGCTTCACTCACTTGCTGAAGGATGCGGCGCGCATCTTCCAGAAATGATTTTCCCGCCGCGCTTATTTTCACCCCGCGCGGCAGGCGGTCAAACAATTGGCAGCCGATCTCATCCTCCAAATCTTGAATCTGACGGGATAGCGCAGGTTGGGCGACGCGAAGCCGCTGTGCCGCACGTCCGTAATGCTGCTCCTCGCCAACCATCACAAAATATCGCAAATGTCGTAATTCCATACCGATACCATACAGGCATCATTACGATAGTAAAGATGTATTGGAAGCATCAATAACAGTTTGATATTGTGGCGACATGAAACGCAGTAACAATTCGAAGAACAAGCGGAAGATAAAAGCGGGCAGGAAGCTCCGGCTGACATCAAAGCCGGTTCGCAAGCCGGAAATCATGATTCCGCTGCCTTCGGCTTGGGAATAATCAATGAATCACAATAAAAAGGAAAAACGTATGAAAAATAAATCTAAAATCTGGTTGGTAACTGGCAGCGCAAGCGGTTTAGGCCGCAACATCGCTGAAGCCGTGCTCGCATCGGGTGATCGCCTTGTCGCAACCGCCCGCGACCCTCGCCGCCTTGAGGATTTGGTGAAGAAATATGGCGATCAAATTCGCACCGCTCCGCTCGACGTGGCAGACGAGAAAGCGGCACAAGCATCTGTGCAGTTGGCCGTGGAAGCCTTCGGACGACTTGATGTCGTCGTGAATAACGCAGGATATGGCGACATCGCTCCCTTTGAGCAATTGAGTTCCGAAAAATTCAAGGCGCTGATGGACACAAATTTTTATGGCGTCGTCAACGTGACCCGCGCTGCGCTGCCAATCATGCGCAAACAAAAGAGCGGCTGCATTCTTCAAATTTCGTCGGTAGGCGGTCGCCTTGCCCGTCCCGGCAGCACTGGCTACCATGCGGCCAAATGGGCGGTTGGAGGATTCACCGAGTCGCTGGCGCAGGAAGTCGCTCCTTTCGGCGTAAAGATGTGCGCCCTCGAACCCGGCGGAATGCGGACAAACTGGGGTGTTCGCGCGAACAAAGAAACGCCTGCTTTGTTCCCAGAATATGAACCGTCAGTGGGCGCGGTGGTCAAGGCACTGGCGTCTTATTGGGGCAATGAAATCAGTGATCCCGCAAAAGTGGCGCAACTCATCCTCCGTCTGGCTGACAGCAATAAACTTCCTGCACATCTTCTGATTGGCAGCGACGCGGTCGAATTTGCAGGTCAGGCCGAGGCGACGCGCGCAGCCGAGGCGAAACGCTGGCGAGAGGTTAGCGTCTCAACAGACGTCAACGCTTCCGGGCCATTGCCTGCCGTAAAATTTTGCGGGAGTATGTAGATAACGCAAATTTACTTCGCAAACGCAGGATTTT
>CAVWKA010000037.1:0-58454 GCA_963755515.1 uncultured Verrucomicrobiae bacterium
TGGGCAGTTTCGGAAACAATTCCATCCTCGCTTGGACTGCCAGCATTGATTCTGGAGTACACATTCGACACCACGTTGCAGCCGAGACTTGGACTGAAAGCGGATGTCACCAGCGGCAGCGGAAGCACGAGTGGTGGAACCCCAGGAAACCTTTGACGCGCTCTACTTCAAATCAGGTTACTTCAACGACGCCAGACTGCTCTGCCCGCAAAACATCATTGACGTCCATCCGAATGCTCGGCTGAAATTCACGCGAACCCTCTCGGCGGACGGCGGCGCGGATGTGTTCTGGCGTTATTCACGAAACGACGCGGTCTATAGCGTCCCCGGGCGGAATTGCGATTCCCGCGTCCAGCACCGCTTCCAGTTATGTAGGCACCGCGCTGGACGTGAACCTGACTTGGCAGATTCAGCGGCACCTCAGTTTCCAAGCGTCTTACGTCCACTTTTTCAGCGGAAGCTACATTCACCAAGCGGGCGGTTAGCGACGTGGATTATCTTCTCCACGACCCTTGATTTTCTCTTTTAACTTAAACAATCAAACCTATGAACGAACCCATCCATATCGCAATAGTCCGAACGGTAAAGGTTGGTTGTGAAGTTGCGTTCGAGCAGGCATTGCACGATTTCGTCCAGCGATCACTCACCTTGCCGGGCCAGACCGGCGTTCACATTATCCGCCCGGTGCCGGGAAGCGGTTCCCGTGAATATGGCATCATCCGTGGGTTTGCCAACCGTGAGGCGATCACGGCCTTTCGCACGTCTCCCGAATACTTGGAATGGAATCAATTTGCGCTAGATCTGACAGAAGGCAGCGGTCGGACCGAGGAGCTTTGCGGCTTGGAAAGCTGGTTCACCTTGCCGGGTCAACCACTGCGGCCATTGCCACAATGGAAAATGGCTTTGATTACCTACATCGGGGTTGATGTTGTCACCACGCTCCTGTTTTTCGCCATCGGCCCGGCGATTCAAAATTGGCCGTTTCTGATACGTAATTCCGCGTTCAACATCGTCGTCGTCGCCTGTCTGACCTGGATTGCGATGCCGCTACTTACGCGCATTTTTCACAACTGGTTGCAACCCAAACAAGAAAAAATTCCCGCATGAAAAACAGCAACCTTCTGATTTCACATTTAACAACCATTAACGCATTAACAAACAACCAAACATTATGAAAACATCACAGGTTCCCGACCTCATTCTCCACAACGGGCGCATTACCACGCTCGACGCGAAATATCCCGAAGCGACCAATTTAGCCGTCAAAGATGGCCGCATCATCGGCGTGGATGACGCTGAAGAATACCAGCACGGGCCGGACACGAAGGTCATTGATCTCAAAGGCCGGCGCGTCATCCCCGGATTGAATGACTCGCACCTGCATGTTATTCGGGGCGGTTTGAATTACAACATGGAGTTACGATGGGACGGTGTCCCATCATTGGCCGATGCGCTGCGGATGCTCAAGGAACAGGCGCAACGAACGCCGCCGGGACAATGGGTGCGGGTGGTGGGTGGCTGGACTGAATTCCAATTTGCCGAACGGCGAATGCCCACACTGGAAGAAATCAACGCTGCCGCTCCCGAAACGCCCGTGTTCATCCTGCATCTTGTATTGCCGTGCGTTGCTGAACAAGGCTGCGCTCCGCGCCTGCGGTTACACGAAAGACACACCCAATCCGCCGGCCGGTGAAATCCAGCGCGACGGCCAGGGCAATCCGACCGGGCTGCTTATCGCGCGCCCAAACGCGACCATCCTATACGCGACCTTGGCCAAAGGGCCGAAGCTGCCGCCGGAGCACCAGTTGAATTCCACGCGACATTTCATGCGCGAACTGAACCGGCTCGGCTTGACGAGCATTATTGACGCGGGCGGGGGGTTCCAAAATTACCCGGAAGATTACGCGATCATTGATGAGTTGCACAAGCGCGGCGAAATGACTCTGCGCATTGCCTACAACCTTTTCACCCAAAAACCGAAACAGGAAAAGGAAGATTTCGCGCGCTGGATCAAGATGACCGGACCGGGCAAGGGCGACGATTTCTTCCGCTGCAACGGCGCGGGCGAAATGCTGGTGTTTTCGGCAGCCGACTTTGAAGATTTTCTTGAACCGCGTCCCGATTTGCCTGCTTCGCTTGAAGGTGAACTGAAGGGGGTCGTATCACTGCTGGCTGCGAACAAATGGCCGTTCCGTCTTCACGCCACCTACGACGAAAGCATCACGCGCTTTCTGAATGTTTTTGAGGAGGTCAATCGCGATGTCCCGTTCAAAGGTTTGAACTGGTTCTTCGACCATTGCGAAACCGTTTCCGACAAAAACTTGGAACGCATCAAGGCGTTGGGTGGTGGCATCGCCATTCAACATCGCATGGCGTATCAGGGCGAATACTTCATGGATCGTTACGGCAAGAAAGCCGCCGAGCGAACACCACCGGTTCGGAAAATGTTGGAACTTGGTATTCCCGTGGGCGCTGGCACGGACGCCACGCGCGTAGCCAGTTACAATCCGTGGGTTTCATTGTATTGGATGGTCACAGGCAAAACGGTTGGTGGCGTCTCCATGTATCCCGACAAAAATCAGCTTACTCGCGAAGAAGCATTGCGGCTTTACACGCAAGGCAGCAGTTGGTTTTCAAGCGAGAGCGGAAAAAAGGGCGCGATTGCCGCCGGTCAACTGGCGGACTTGATAGCGCTCACTGATGATTATCTTTCCGTGCCAGAGGAACAAATCAAAGGCATCGAATCAGTTCTCACGGTGGTCGGCGGCAACGTTGTTCATGCGGTGGAAGAATTTGCGCCTCATGCGCCGCCGCCGATTCCGGTCCTGCCGGAATGGTCGCCGGTCAAAGTGTTCGGCGGCTACGGCGCGCCGCTGGACATTCGCAAAGCGGCGCGAGCCGGTGTGCCAGTGCGGCATCAGCACACAGAAAATTGTCATCAGCATGGCTGCCAGCACGCATTGCAACAGCTGTTCACCGCTGCCGAAACCGCGCGGAATCGCTACTCGGAATTTTTCGGACTGGGCTGCGATTGCTTCGCATTTTAGTTTATGAATCCATTCAAAAAATCATTGGCCAATGAAACGGACACTTTAATTTTCAAGTGTTTTTCAAGCTCTTCGGCCTCGAACGTGCCAAAAGGGTATCCAATGTGGTATCAAATAAAGGCCACAACAGACATATCCAAGTTTGATGGATGACAGGCTCAACAAACTAAACACCGGAATTGGTATCAGAGGACGTATCAGATTTAAGCAATTTTAACCTGTTTTTGCCACCATTTACTGTGATGAGCTTTAGCTTCCTAAACCATAAGGGCCTGCCAAAATGCCGAAATGAGGTTTAAAAACGAGGGATTAAGTTAGGATTGAGGATAAGAACCGATCGGGCGCGCACCAGGGCTGGGACCGTCGCGCCCGCACAAAACGGCTTGCAACTTTCAACGTTCGGCTTGAAACTGTGACCGTGCGCTATTGCGAATCTCCATTTTTCCATCATCGGCGGAGGACGCGCGAAGTTGTCATCGGCGATCCCCTAAATGGCGGCGTCATTATTGGCGGTAACCACCCCGTCGTGAAGCAGTCCATGCTCACGTGTGACACCATGGACACCGCCGAATGCGTGAAACAGACGCTCGAATTGGTGGCCGTCGGGTGCCAGATCGTCCGGATTACGGCGCCCACGGTGAAAGACGCCGCCAATTTGCGGAACATTGTGGACGAATTGCGCCAGCAAAATTGCCTGGTGCCCATCGTGGCCGACATCCATTTCAAACCCGATGCGGCGATGGAAGCCGTCAAATGGGTCGAAGTTGTCCGGGTCAATCCCGGCAATTACGCTGATTCCAAAAAATTTGCCGTGAAGGAATACACGGACGAGCAATACGCCGCCGAACTCAAGCGCATCGAGGAAAAGTTCACCCCGCTGGTGATTGAATCCAGGAAGTTGAAGCGCGCCTTGCGAATCGGGACGAATCACGGCTCCCTTTCGGACCGCATTATGAATCGTTACGGCGACACGCCGCTGGGCATGGTGGAGAGCGCCCTGGAATTTGCCCGCATCTGTCGCAAGCACGATTTCCACAACTTCAAATTCTCAATGAAGTCGTCCAATCCCAAGGTGATGATTGAATGCTACCGTTTGCTGGTGGCGCGGCTGGAAGAAGAGGGGCTGGATTGGAATTATCCGATTCATCTGGGCGTGACGGAAGCCGGCGAAGGCGAGGACGGGCGGATCAAATCCGCCATCGGGATCGGTTCGCTGCTCGGCGACGGGCTGGGCGATACGATTCGCGTTTCGCTCACCGAGGATTCGCCGCGCGAGATTGAGGTCTGCAACGATTTGCTGGCGCAGATCCCCATTCTTTCAAATTCAAAAGTTCCGATTTCGGATTCCGAATTCCCGTTTGATCCGTTTCACTTTGAACGGCGCGAAACGCCGGAGATTGAACTGGCCGACGGCGTTAAATGCGGCGGTGAACAATTGATGCGCGTGGTGGTCACCCAGGCAACGTGGGACAAGGTCGCGCGGAAAATCCGGCCCAACGATGACGTAAAGCCCGAAGCAGTTTATGAAAGTCTGAACGTCGCCGAAATTGACCCGACCCGGGATTTCGAAATCAATTGCGAAACCCAGCTTGTGACCGTGAAGGACGGCGTGAACCTTCCCGCCATCACCGCCTTCCGATTGCTTGCGGCGAGACTCAAACGGCTGGGCCGGGACAATCCAATTTTGCTCAAGGACTGCATCGCTTTTGAAAGTGTTCCATTGGAACCGAAAATCGCGCTGCTCCGCGCGTCGGTGGTCGTCGGCTCGCTGCTGGCGGACGGAATTGGCGACGCGATCCTGATTCGCGGCGAGGCGGGGGGCGGCCAATCGTTGCGGCTGGCGTACAATATTCTCCAGGCGGCGGGCTGCCGCAGCTTCAAGACGGATTACGTGGCCTGTCCGAGTTGCGGCCGGACCCTGTTCAACCTTCAAACCGTGACCGCGCGGATCAAGGCGCGGACGGAACATTTGAAGGGTGTGAAGATCGCCATCATGGGCTGCATCGTGAACGGTCCCGGCGAAATGGCGGATGCGGATTTTGGTTACGTGGGCGGCGCGCCCGGCAAAATCAATCTCTACGTGGGCAAACAGGCCATCAAGTTCAATATTCCCGAAGCCGAGGCGGTGGAACGCCTCGTGGACCTCATCAAGGAACACAACAAATGGGTCGAACCGGAAGCGAAGGAAATGGTAAATGCCTGACGGACCACAGCGCGGCAAAGCCGCAACCCGTTCTTTTATCCAGTGCCCAAAAACTTAAAAAATCAAAATTTTCAAGGGGTGAAATCAGAAAAGCGGAAAATAAGCTGAAAATGCTGAAATGCAACGGGTGTTTCGTATTAAGTGCCTATGGTTTAGATATTTACAATTTAATGCTACAGAAGGAAGCAACGAAGATTGGATTTAACGGCGGATGGGCACGGATGGACACGGATTTTTTAACGCAAAGACGCCAAGACGCAGAGTTGAACCACGAAATACACGAAACAAAATTAACCGCAGCCACCTTCGCCACCGAGGCTACGGCGGGCCAAGGAGAACACAAGGACTTGACGCGAAGGAACACGAATTTGACACAGGCAGGGGCGGGGACCGACAGGGATTTTTAACCGCAGATAACGCAGATGGACGCAGATAAAGCAAGCAGCAGGGAGCGAAGGTAAAACCGCACATTCTCACGCAAAGGGTCGCGAAGGCCGCGAAGGGAAAGGCTAAAGTTTTACAAAAGGAAACAAAGAAAACGAAGGCCGGATTTGACCGCGAATGGAACGCGAATGGAAAGAGAAAAGGCATATTTGGCGCCTTTGCGTTGAGACCGGCAGAATTTAACGCAAAGACGCGAACGCGCTGAAATGAATCCAGGGGACCCACACCTCTCCCTGACCCTCTCCCCTCCCATCGGATGGGAGCGGAGAGGGAATAGCAGGCGAATGCCGATCGAGTTGAAAGATGGCATCACGCAAAGAACGCGGCCGCCGTGGCCGAGGCTCCCGTCTCCGCCAAGGCTACGCCGGGCAGGAGGGCGGGCCAAGAAGGCCGCAAAGAAAAGGCTGAAGGCTAAAAACTTTTAAAAAGGGAACGAAGACCGGATTTGACCGCAAAGGCCAGAGCGCGGCGGAGCCGCAACCAAAAGAGGCAAAATGACGTTTTGCAGTTGCACAAGAAATCCTTGCGAGATTGAGTGACTCGGACGTATTGCAGTGCAATGATATATAACATCCGTGGTCAAAATGACTGAATCGCTCAACAGGCCCTGCCCGGTTTGTCAGGAGCCGCAGGCGGAACCCTATCTGAATAAGGACGGTCTTTGTCTCCTGCGCTGCCGGCGTTGTTCGATGATTTACGCAAATCCAGTCGCGGCGGAAATGGCCAGCGGCGCCTTTTATGACCGCGTGGGCGCGGAATATCTCTCGCCGGATAAACTCGAAAGCGATTACTCGGACGTCCGCTTCGAACGCGAATTGCGGCTGTTCAGGTCACATTGCTCATCGGGGGCGGTCCTGGACGTGGGGTGTTCCTCCGGCGCATTCTTGTTTCAATTGAACAAGCGGTATCCGGAGGATTATCAAATTTTGGGAACGGACGCTTCGGGTCCGCCGCTGGATCATGCCGTCAAAATGAAAGTGCCGGTCATCAAGGAAAATTTTCTCACGCATTCGTTCCAGCAATCGTTCGATGCCGTTGCCTTCTGGGCGGTCATGGAGCACTTGTTTGAACCGCAATTGTTCCTTGAAAAAGCCTCGACGATTCTGAAGCCCGGCGGGCTTTGTTTCATCCTCGTGCCCAACATGCGCTCGATGGCCGTGAGATTGCTGGGCGCGAACTATCGCTACATTTATCCCGAACACCTGAATTATTTCACCCCCGCGACGTTGAGAAAATTCATGGAGCGGGAATTTGCGGTGGTGGATTTGAAATCGTCGCATTTCAATCCGGTGGTGATCTGGCAGGACTTCCGGCGCGGCGGAGGCGGCGTGTCACGTGAGAAACGATATGAATTGCTGAAACGAACGACGGCTTACAAGCAGTCCCGGTGGATGGCGCCGGCGAGGGCCGGTTATCGGCTGACGGAAAAGGTCCTGGGTAAAATGCTGATGGCGGATAATCTCGTGATTATCGGCCAAAAGATTAAAGCCGAAGCCGCAACACGAAAAAGCTTTGACGCGAATTGACGCGAAGGGACAAATTTGACAAAACATTAACCACGGATGGGCACAGACGGACATGGATAAAAAATTGGACCTTTTGGAAATCGTCCTGAATCCGAAAGCGGTGTCACGGCCACCGCACTCCACGACGCAAAGCGATGACGGTGACAGCATGGGAAGCGCGACGCCGCTTTGGGAAACTTTATCTTTCAGCCAGATCAAATTCGATATTGTTCGTCGGTGACCTTTTCCATCCAATCCACCACTTTGCCGTCGAGGTATTCCTGGATGGCGATGTGGGTCATGGCCGTCGTGGGTGAAGCGCCATGCCAATGCTTTTCGCCTGGGGCGAACCAGACGACGTCCCCGGGGTGGATTTCTTCGATCGGACCGCTCCAGCGCTGCGCCCGGCCGCAGCCCGCCGTCACAATCAGGGTCTGGCCCAACGGATGGGTGTGCCAGGCCGTTCGCGCGCCGGGTTCGAAGGTGACGCTGGCGCCGGCCGCGCGCGCCGGAGCGCTTGTCTGAAAAAGGGGGTCAATGCGCACCGTGCCGGTGAACCAATCGGCCGGTCCTTTGTTGGATGGTTGTGAGCCGCTTCTCTTAATTTCCATGGTCATTCCTTTCTCGTTGCTGTTTCTTTTCCGCCACGGCCATCCGATACACCTCGCTTCCCGCCAGTAAAAAGAGGCCGCTGCCGTAGGGGGCGGTTGAATCGGCGGAAAATTGTTTTGGCTCGCTGCCGGTGGGCTGGACGCGCGTCACCCGCCCGTCAGCATCCACGCATTGGACAAGCGCCGGCCAGGCTTTTTGGACAGCGGGACCGAATGTCTTTGGGTCGAGCAGACCCTGGTTAATTCCCGAGGCCAGACCGTAGGTGAAGAGCGCCGACCCGCTTACCTCCGCCATCGGATAATCCCCCGGATCCTCGAGACTGGCGCGCCAGAGGCCGTCCGGCTGCTGGCAGGCCACGATTTTCCCCGCCATGTCCTTGAACAATTTTTCGAAGCGGGACCGGACCGGATCATTTTCCGGCAAGTACTCGAGTATTCTCACGATGCCGCCGAAGACCCAGCCGTTGCCGCGGCTCCAGAAAATTTTCGCGCCATTCGTCTCCCGCTTGTCGAAAAAGGTGCTGTCGCGAAAAAACAGGTGTTCGTCCTTGTCATAAAGAAAATCCACGGTGCGCCAGAAATTGGTGACGCCAAAATTCAAATAACGTTCATCGCCGGTTGCCGCGTAGAGGCGGACCCACGACGGAGGCGCCATAAAAAGCGCGTCGCACCACGACCATGTCTCTGAATTTCCCTGGTCCAGGCTTTGATCGGCCGGCGGATTGGCCAGGATGAAATCCATTTTCCGGCGCATTGGCCCAATCATGTCCTTTTCCCGATACTGCAAATAGAGTTCCGCCCAAACCTGGCCAATGCATTGGTCATCCGCGTGATATTTTCGGCCCTGGTACTGCGGCAACTGCCAGTCGTTGGTTTCGCCGAGGGCCAGCATCGCATCGCGATATTTTGGATCACTGGAAACGCCGGCCATCGCCATCATGCCGATGTCGCCCACCGCGCAAATCCAGCCGGTGGGACGGTAGGTCACGGGGTGCGCGAGTTGCCAGTCGGCGACGCGCTGCATCGCCTGCAGAACCGGCCGGGGCCTCAGAGCGGTAACGTCAGGGGCGTTGGTTTGCGCCGCGGCGTGAAATGCGGCGGCAACAAGACCCGAAGAGAATCCCGCGACAAAAAGCTGTCGAAAAAATGTTATCATTCTCGAACGTGCAAACGATGATTATTGCCAAACCTAATTGAATGGCCATCACAAACAATTGAAAACCTCGCGTGGAACATAGCCAGTTCTGGCGATGGCACGCGCGGAATCTTTACCTAGAATACTTTCAACCACTTTGGCCACCGAACTGTTGAATGAATAAAGGCGCGTCCCCGTTTTTATGCCGGAAACTGTCGCCCCTGACGGCGTGTTTCGCGGTTAAAATATTTTGCCTTTTATTTATTTTGCTGATTTGCCGGGGATTGCCGGCGGCAGCGGCGGTCAGCATTTCCGAAAATGAAGACAGCTTCACGCTCGACAATGGAATTATCGCCGCAATGGTGTCCAAGCGAACGGGCGACCTGGTTTCGCTGACGTATAAACATCTCCAAATGCTGGACACGGACCGCGGCGGCGCGTCCGGTGGATATTGGGAATACGATACCTGGCGCGACCGGCGGGTCACGAGCATCACCATTGATCCCAGGACCAACGGGGGAAAGCGCGGCGAAGTCTCGGTGAAGGGAATTTTCACGCCCGGCGCGCCCGGCGGCAGGGGCGGCGTGGCTGCCGATATTGAGATTCGTTATGCGCTCGGCCGAAATGACAGCGCTCTTTACACGTATTGCATCTTTTCGCATCCGACGAATTACCCCGCCATCTCCGTTGGCGAGGCGCGTTTCTGCGCCAAGCTCAATGATGCCATCTTTGACTGGATGACGGTGGATTCCAACCGGAATTTCCGGCCCATCACCGCCTATGATTGGGACCACGGCACGGTGATGAATTTTGTGGAAGCCCGGCGGATGAACACCGGCGCCTTCAAGGGGCAGGTGGAACACAAATATGATTATTCCGCCAACCAATTCGACACCCCCGCCTGGGGTTGGTCGAGCAGCGCCGACCATGTTGGCATCTGGTTCATCAATCCCTCGATGGAATATCTCAGCGGGGGACCCACCAAGGTTGAGCTTTGCGCTCATCGCGATTGCACATTCACGGATGATCAGACGGCGCCCGCGGCGCCGTGCCTATTGAATTATTGGCGCAGCAGCCATTATGGCGGCAGCATTTGCAACATCGGCCAGGGCGAAGCCTGGACCAAGGTCATCGGGCCGTTCTTGATTTATTGCAATGCCACCGGCAGCCATGACGGCCTGTGGCGGAACGCCCTCAATCGCGCGGCCCATGAGGCGAAGGCCTGGCCTTACCCCTGGGTCGAAGGCGTGGATTATCCTCACCGGAACGGGCGCGGCATCGTGGACGGGCGCCTGGTCTTGAACGATTCGCAGTTCCCGGAGATGCAGGGCAGCAATGTTTTGGCCGGGTTGACGGCGCCGGATTATGTGGCGCCGCGGGTGACGTTCCGGTTCAGGAATTTCAATTTCAACGGGGACGATGACACCAATGGCGACCAGACTTCCGCGGCGTCGAATGACAATGGTGGCGTTCCCCGGACGACTAGTGTCGCCGAAGCGCGGAGACGGCAAAGCCAAAACAGTTTCCGCCGCTTTGGCTTTCCCCGCGGCCCGCAAATTGTGGACTGGCAAAATGACGCGCGAGATTATGAATTTTGGGCGCGGGGCCGCGCGGATGGAACGTTCAGCATTCCCAATGCGCGTCCCGGGCGATACACGCTCCATGCCATCGCCGACGGCGTCCTGGGCGAATATATTATGACGAACGTGATGGTCACCGCCGGCGGAACATTGCGCCTCGGAAACCTGGCGTGGCAACCGGTCCGCTACGGAAGGCAGCTCTGGGACATCGGCATTCCGAACCGCACGGCGGAGGAATTTTTCAAGGGCGATGATTACTATCATTGGGGCTGGTATGTCCAATATCCGAAGTTGTTCCCGAATGACGTGAATTACGTCATCGGCAAGAGTGATTTCCGCAAGGACTGGTTTTTTGAGCAGGTGCCGCATGATGAGGATTTATCGGATACCAACGCGCAGGGAACAGGGCGCTCCACCACTTGGGCGATCACATTTGACCTGCCGCAAGCGCCGGCGGGCACGGCAATTTTGCGCCTGGCCCTTTGCGGCGTCGGCGCGCGCAGCCTGACGGTGGGCGTCAACGACCAACCGGCCGGCGTGGTGACCAATCTCGTCTATAATGCCACGATCAACCGCGATGGCATCGAAGGCTCCTGGAGCGAGCATGACGTTTCGTTTGATGCTTCCTTGATGAAAGCCGGAACGAACGTCCTCAAACTCACCATCCCCGCGGGCGGCCTGACCAGTGGAATCATGTATGATTATCTGCGGCTGGAACTGAACGGCAGCGCGCCTTTGCTTTCCAAGAAATAATGATCCCATGAAACGACATCTCCTTATTGTATGTATTGGTCTTTTGCTCCCCGCCTTTTTGCGCGCAACGGACGTCCGGACAACCTTGTCATTTGATTCGGATTGGCGTTTCGTGCAAGCCGATCCGTCCGGCGCGGAACAAACGCCGTTCGATGACAGCGGCTGGCGGCAATTGGATGTGCCAAACGATTGGAGCATCGCCGGCCCGTATGCCCAAACCAATTTGGCCGGCGGCGCCGGGGCATTTCTGCCGTCCGGCGTCGCCTGGTATCGAAAACATTTCAACCTGCCGCCCGAAGATTCGGATCGGCGCGTGTTCATCGAGTTCGACGGCGTCATGGCCAACAGCGACGTGTGGATTAATGGCTTTCACCTCGGCCAACGCCCCTATGGCTACGTCAGTTTCAGCTACGAGTTGACCAGCCACGTTAATTTCGGCGGCGACAATGTCCTGGCCGTGCGCGCCGACACGTCGCAGCAGCCGGCGTCGCGCTGGTATGCGGGCGCGGGAATTTACCGGCACGTGCGACTGGTCGAAACGTCGCCGGTTTATATTCCGCAATGGCAGACTTTTATTTCCACACCGCAGGTGAGCGCGACCCTGGCGACGGTCCACGCGCAAGTCGTGGTCACCAACGACGACATCGCCCCGCGGCAAATCTTTCTGAACATTTCTCTCGTCGGCCCAAACGGCAAAGTGGTCGCGACGGCGCAAACGCCGGCGCAAACCGTCGCCAACTCCGGCGCCGTGCAATTCGACCAGGATATTCCCCTCAGTAATCCCCGGCTTTGGGATCTTCAGGATCCGTCTCTTTACCAGGCGCGAGTGGAAGTTTGCGCCGCGGATTCCGGCGCGCCTCCGGCGGTTTTCGACGACGAGACAGTTTCATTTGGCATCCGGGAATTTCATTTTGATGCCGCCACGGGTTTCTGGCTCAACGGAAGGAACTTCAAGATTAAAGGCGTCTGTTTGCATGAGGAGGGGAGCGGTTTTGGGGACGCGATTCCACTCGGCATTTGGGAAGAGCGGCTGAAGACGTTGAAATCACTCGGGGTCAACGCCATCCGCACCGCGCATAATCCGCCCGCCCCCGAATTCCTCGATTTATGCGACCGGATGGGGTTCCTGGTCATGGACGAATTTTTCGATTGCTGGACGGTGGGAAAAAATCCCTACGATTATCATCTTTATTTCAGGACATGGTCGAAGACCGATGAGCGTGACAGCATTTTGCGGGACCGGAACCATCCCAGCATCATTCTTTACAGCGTCGGCAACGAAATACACGACACGCCGCACGCGGATTTGGCCAAGGGCATCCTCAAAGGACTGCTGGAAGTGGCCCACAGTACGGATCCGACCCGCCCCGTGACCCAAGCCTTGCTGCGTCCCAATCGCAGCCACGATTACGACGACGGCCTGGCGGACATGCTCGATGTGATCGGACAAAACTATCGGGAGAATGAAATCCTTGCCGCGCACGATCAAAAGCCGTCGCGCAAAATCATTGGCACCGAAAACCACCCCGCGCGCGACTCGTGGGTGGCCTTGCGGGACCATCCCGCATATGCGGGTCAATTTCTTTGGAGTGGAATTGATTATCTCGGAGAGTCCCGCCGCTGGCCCGTCATCGCCGCCGGTTCGGGGCTGCTGGACCGCACCGCCGGCATAAAGCCCATAGGATACGAATACGCCAGTTGGTGGTCTGACAAGCCCATGGTGTTCATGGTCCGCCGGGTCGCGCCCGTCGAGCAGATAACCAATGACCCCGGCTTTACCCCCCTGGACAGCCGCCCCGTCTTGTTTCCGGATTGGACGCCGGAGAACCCCAATCCGCATCAGGAAAACATTGAGGTCTATTCCAATTGCAAAATGGTTGAATTATTTCTGAACGGCAAGTCCCTGGGCGCGCAGGAGATTCATGCCGATGCCTCACCGCGTGTCTGGCAGGTGGATTATGTTCCAGGCGCCCTCAGAGCCGTCGCGCGAAACGGCGGCGCGGCCCTGGCCACGGAGGTCCTGCGCACCGCCTGCCCGTCGGCAAGAATTGTCATTGCGGCGAATCGCAAAAAAATCGCGAACGACTGGGACTCGGTGGCGTTTGTGCGGGCCGAGGTGGTGGACCAAGATGGCGTGAGGGTTCCCGGGGCGGACAATTTAATCTCATTTACAGCAACTGCGCCCGGCGTCATTGCCGCGGTGGACAGCGCCGACAATTCCAGTCATGAGCCTTTTCAATCCGACGAGCGTCGCGCCTTCCGGGGCACATGCGTGGCGTACCTCAAGGCCAACGCCCCTTCGGGAAGCATCACGATAAGCGCGTCCAGTCCCGGCTTGCAGAATGGAAGCCTGGTGATTCGTGTTGGACAATAATCTGCCCAGTGCGCTCGTTAGCGAGCGGCCCCTTGCCATAACCAGAAATGGTGATTGTTTCATAAACACGTTTTTCGCAGAATTCCGGCGGAATTCCATTTCATCGGCGAAAGCATCAGGCGATGCCATGAATTTTTGAAAGAAATGAATTGGAAATGCGGCCAACGGCAATGAAAACCTGGAATGAAATAATATCATGACACCGAATCCTTTTTTTGGCGTTTTTCTGCACTGGCTGCGGCGGGCTGGCGTCCGGCAGTTTTTATGTGCCGTACAAAGGCGTCAAAAAATGGTCATGGGAAACCTACTGGCTGGTCGGCGGCGTTTTTTCGTGGATCATCTGCCCGTGGGCGTTCGCGCTATTTCATGACGAATGATTTGTTCGGCGTGCTGGCACAGCAGAGCTGCGAGCACGCTCGTGGTGGACGTATTTCTTCGGCGTCTTGTGGGGACTGGGCGGCCTGACCTACGGACTGACGATGCGCTACCTGGGATTGTCCCTGGGCACGGGCGTGGCGCTTGGGTTACTGCGCGGCTTTCGGCACGCTGGTGCCGCCGATTTTCAAGGCGCTGATGCCGAACTTTTTTGTCTTCGCCAACAGCGCCAACATTGTCGAACTTGCCAAATCCACCTCCGGACAGGTAACTCTGGCGGGCGTTGGCGTTTGCATGGTGGGCATCGCCATCGCGGCACTGGCGGGTTACACGAAAGAAACGCAAATGCCGGAGGAACAAAAGAAGAAGTCCATCAAGGAATTCAGTTTCAAGAAAGGCATTCTGGTGGCGACGTTTTGCGGCATCATGAGCGCGTGCTTCGCCTTTGCCCTGCAGGCCGGCAAAAGCATCAACGCTGCCTCGCTCGCCGCCGGGACAGATACCTTTGGACCGGCCTGCCGACACTTGCCGGTCTTGTTGCTCGGCGGTTTCACTACCAATTTCATCTGGTGCGTCTTGTTGAACTTCAAGAACGGCACCGGCTATCAATACCTCGCCTCCCACGTCCAACCGGAGCACGCCCATCACGGTGGCACCGGCAGCGAGCACGCCCCGACGGCGGCCGCCGCGAACAGACGCCAGCGAGCTGGATTTGAAAATTCCCGTGCTGCCCAATTATCTTTTCTCCGCGCTGGCCGGCACCACGTGGTATTTCCAATTTTTCTTTTACACGATGGGCGCAGACACAAATGGGCAAATACGATTTCGCCTCGTGGACGCTGCACATGTCGAGCATCATCATCTTCGCCACGATGTGGGGCTGGATTTTCCACGAATGGAAAGGCTCCAGCAAAAAGGCGCACCTGCTCATCGCCGGCGGCATCGCCACGCTGATTCTTTCGACCATTGTCATTGGTTTTGGCGCGTGGCTCAAGAGCCATTCCACCGTCTTGACTGGACATGATTCGCAACGCGTTCAAGATGAAATTGAAGCCGGGCGTCGTCGGCGGAATACAAAAAACGGCACGACGAAATCTGGCCGGAATTGCAGAAATGAATTGCGCGCCGCGGGCATTTCGGATTACTCAATATTTTTTGACGAGGAAACGCTCACCCTCTTTGCCGTGCAGAAGTTGAGCGAAAAGAATTCAGCGTTCCAACTGCCCGATTCTCCCATCGTGAAAAAATGGTGGGACTACATGGCGCCGCTCATGGAGGTGCGGGCGGATAATTCGCCGGTGACGCGGCCGCTGAGGGAGGTTTTTCATTTGGACTAAGCGGCTTGGAGAAAATCTGCAGCCGTGGACGTTTGGAGTTCCGCATTTACGCGGGCCGCCTGAAGGCGGAACTGCGAACGGGTTCATGGCCCCGATGCGCGTATGACTATAGAATTGCCGATCGGCGACAACCAATCAGGCGCGGGTAAATTTGGCGTTCGTGCTTCGTCATTCTTTATACCATATCAATAAAAACAGTGGCCGGAGAGGAGATGCGCGCTTCCGCCTACGCCAAGAGGCTACGGCGGACAGGTCGCTGGGGACCCAGGGCGGACAGGGAAGAATGAAGAATGAAGAAACTGGAAAAAAATCGGGACGGCGATGGGGTGCGGGAGGTGAAGCGGCATAAATGCCGCGCTCCGGGCTACAATCGGTCACCCCTACGGGGTTTTATTCGGCGGCTGCGCCGGAGGTTTTGTTGCGGTCAAAGCCAACCAGCGGGTAATGACGCGGCTACAATTTTTCTGGAACTGGTTTAGTCATTGGTCATTCCGCCAAAGCGAGCATCGTTCCGGTTGCCGCTTCAAAACAAGGCGGCGTTCGGCAGCGAAATCAAGACGCGGAAATGCCGGCTTTGCCGGGCACCCGTCTCGTCTGGTTCAAATGCTTGACCACCGCCTCGGTCCGCGAACGAACCTGAAGTTTTTCGTAAATGTGCCGGATATGGGTGTGGATGGTGGCGTAGCTGACCCCCATTGCGTCCGCCACTTCTTTGTAAAGATAGCCTTGGGCCAGCAACTCGATCACTTGCGCTTCGCGCGGCGAAAGACTTTGTTTCTCATCAGTCCGTTGTCCGCGTTGCTGAAAGGACTGGACAATTTTCCGGGCGATATGGCTGCTCATCGGCGAGCCGCCGTCCCGCACGTCCCGAATCGCCCGCACCAGTTCATCGGGCTTGGTTTGCTTGAGCATGTAACCAGTGGCGCCGGCCGCCAGGGCGTTGAAGATATGCTCGGTGTTTTGATAGACGGTGAGCATGATGATTTGAGTGCCGGGCAGAAGTGGCTTGAGGTGTTGCACGCATTCCACGCCGTTGATGCCCGTCAAATTGATGTCCATCAGGATGACGTCCGGCTTGACCTTGGGGATTTCCGCCAGGGCATCCTCGCCGCTGGCGTGCCGGCTCACGCACCGGCAGCCCGCCGAACTGTCAATCAGCCGCGCCATGCTTTCCCGCACCTGGCTGTCATCCTCAACGATGGAAACTGAAATGCACATTGCTTTATTTTATTCCGTGTACTCATCCGCGCCAATCGCCATAACTGGCGATAGTTTGCCGTTGAATGCCACCGACATTTGTATCCGCGTTCCCTGCCCGGGCGAACTTTCCATCCGGCATTCGCCGCCCACCGCCTCCAGACGCTCCCGCAAATTGGACAACCCCAGGCCGGAACTGAGCCGGTCCAAGGAAGCGGCCGCTTTGCCGTTGGCTTCAAAACCGTGGCCGTTGTCTTCCACCACCAGGGTGAAACCGGCGGAATCCAGATTCAATTGAAGCCTCACTTCCGTGGCTTGCGCATGCTTCACGATATTGTTCAATACCTCCTTTAAGGCCAGAAACAGATTGTAGCGCAATTCCGCGTCAATGGTCATGGCGGGCAACGCCGCCGGAAAATCCATCCGGCAGCGGATACCGGCCGCCCGGAGAAAATCTTCCGCATAGGCCGAAATATAATCCATCAGGCTGGCGAAAGTGTCCCGCTGGGGGTCCACCGCCCAGACGATTTCATCCATCGCGCGCGTCAAATCCCTGGCCGACTCCGAGATGCGCTCCAATTGCGCGCCGGCCTGGTCCGGTTCGCGTCGGCCAAGTTCGCTCAAAAGCGTGATTTGGGTCAGGCCCGCGCCAATGTCATCGTGAATGTCCTTGGCAATGCGCGCGCGGTCCCGCTCGACGGCGTGTTGTTGCGCCAGACGGGACAACGCCCGGCGGTATTTTCGGGTCGCGACCGCCCGCACCGTTATCACCACGCTGCCCAGGACGAGGAGGCCCATCGCCGTCAGAAACCATCGGGTTTCATAAAAATACGGCAGCACCGTAAAATCCACCGACGCCCCGGCGTTGTTCCAGACTCCGTCGCTGTTGCAAGCGATGACATGAAAACGGTAATGGTTGGGCGGCAAATGCACATAATTTGCCGCGTGGCGCGCGTCCGCTTCCACCCAGGCTTTGTCCAGTCCATCAATCCGGTAACGGAATCGCGACTGCTCCGGCGACTCAAAATTCAAAGCGGTGAACTGAAATTCATATTGTTCGTGTCCTGGTGGGATGACCACTTTCCCATTGCCCAAGGGCACCGCTTGGCCATCCACCGATAGATTTTCGATGACGACCGGCGGCGGCGGCGAATTGCCGCTCAACTCATTCGGATTCACCGAGACGACGCCTTTGGTCGTGGTGAACCAAAGTTGTCCGTCGCGCGTGCTCCAACAGGCCGGTTGATAGCCGTCCGAACACTTCAACGTCGGCAAGCCGTTCAAATATCGGACGACGTCCACCGTATCCGCCTGGCCGTCCGCGCAGGCCTCCAACGCCGACTTGTCCGCGCAGCAGATCCCGTTATGCGTGCCAAACCAAAGTCGGCCCTGTTGGTCTTCCAGAATTTGGGTGATGACCTCCATCGGCAACCCCTGCTTCGCGCTGAGCCGCGTGAATTTCCCGTCTTTGAACCGCAATAGGCCCCCGCGGAATGTTCCGGCCCAAACCACGCCGTTTGTATCCGCCAGCAACGACCAAATTGGACGCGGCCCGATTTCATCCTTGGGACGAAATGCCTGAACGTTGGTCAGGCCGCAGCGGTACAGCGTGCCATCGTCCGATCCGGCCCAGATCGCCCCATCCGGCGCCTCCGCCAGGGTGCGCACGGCCGATGCGGTAACGCCATCGCTTGCGTTGAAGACGCGCCGCGCGGTCGCTGAATACCATCCCACGTTTATTTTCGTGCCGGCCCACAATCGTCCGGTCCGGTCCACCAGCAATGACTTCACGCCATGCACGTTCAACGGCGAGCGTTGCAACTGTCCGTCGCGAAATTCAAACAAGTCCTCTCCGTCGCCGGCGCTCAACCACAAACTGCCATCGGTTTGTGGAAAAATGGAGAAGACGAAATTCGCGGACATTGCGTTCCCTACAGGGTAATCGGTCAGTTTTCCATCGCGGTAACTGCATAGTCCTCCACCCGTCGTGCCAATCCAGACCGTCCCGTTGCCATCCTGGCAAACCGACAATGCCGATCGGGCCGGCAAACCTTCCGCGGCGCCTACCACCTGAAAGTCGCGCGTGGTCAGGCGCGCCAGGCCGCCACGGTCCATTCCCAGCCACACGCCGCCGTCCCGGTCTTGAAACCACGCGCCCACCCGGTTGCCCGGCAAGCCGTTGTCCACCGTGAACCGTTGATACCGCCCTTCCGGAGAAATATAAAATACCCCATTGCCATAATGGTTGAACCAGATACCTCCCGCGCTGTCTTCATGCGCGCCCATGGCCCGGCCCGATGCCGAACCCAGCAATCCCCGCCATTGGACAACCTCTCTTGTCCAACGACGGCCAATCGCCTCACGCAAACGGTCATTGTCCAGAATCCAAAGAGCGCCCGAAGACGTCGGGAAAACCATTACTGGCTCGAATTTTTCCCCGGGTTCCATGTTCGTCGGCGTCATGTCCACGAAATGATTCCCATCCCACTCCGCCACCTCATTTTCGGCGCCGACCCAGACGTTCTCCTCGCTATTGGCCGCCAGGGTAAGGACGCGCTTGTCCCCAAGCCCGCCATCGTCCGCGAGTTCCTCAAACTTTCCGTTCCGGACCCGAAGAATGCGCCCTTCGCGCGAAATAAACCACAGGGTCCCATGGCGATCCACGCAGTTTTGAAAAATTGGCCGCGAATTCGTCGCGGGCGGCATCAGGACTGTCCAGCCGGAATTCGTGTCCATCAGCGAACGCACCAAAACTTCCCCGTACTGTGTCACAAAGGTCGCTTGTTTGGGGGTGGATGCCGCCATGACGGTGTGAAAGTCAAAGGCCGGTTGGTCCGGCCATTCCTGCCGGAAAACCCCATTGCGATAAGACGTCAGCCCGCCGCGATACGTATTGATCCAAAGCGTGCCCCGCGCGTCGAGATAAAGACCTTGAATGCGGCTGGGGGGGCTGAGGGCGGGGGTATTGAGAGAATCAAAGCTGACCGAATGAATCCCGTCAAACCGGATCAACCCCTCGTACGTACCCACCCACAGGTATCCGTCTGGAGTTTGGGCGATGGCAGTGACCGTGCTGCCGGAGAGATTGTCATCCGAGTCCCAAGTTTTGATGAGGTAATCATCGGAAACCAGCCTCGTGTCCCCAATGCACCGCGTCGCCTGACCCAATAAGGCCCCGCAGAACATCAAGCCATATACGGCCAACAGCCTGATTCGATTGCGCACCAACAAGGGCATAAGGGTATTATCCTTGAACCGTTCTCGCCGGCGCAAGTGGCTATTGGGTGGGAAAATGACTAATGACTAAACCATAATGACTAATTAATGACGAAGCACCAATGACGAAGCACCAATGACGAAGCACCAATGACGAAGCACCAATGACGAATAAGTTCCGATTCACGATTTTCTCCAGAGGGCGGTGGGAACGAGGTTCATGCAACCGTGATTTGGGATGCCCTTACAGGGCGCATACCGTGCGTCGCTCTGGTCCGAGGGCGTTGCCCTCGGCTACGATGGTTCAGGCCGTTGGCCTGATTGGTTTGCAATCGCCATTAGGCAATTCCTACGCTGGCGGCTCCCACTGGTGACTCAAATGCACGGTCACCGCCTCGGTCCGCGAGCGAACCTGCAATTTTTCGTAGATATGCCGGATATGCGTATGCACCGTCGCATAACTGATTTTCAATTCGTCGGCGATTTCCCGATAAAGAAAACCCCGGGCCAGAAAATCGAGGACTTGCTGTTCGCGCACCGACAGCTTTTCGTATTCATGCGCCGGCTCCCGGACTTGTTGAAACGAGGCGACGACCTTGCGCGCGATGTGGCTGCTCATCGGCGACCCGCCGTTGTGGACGTCCCGAATCGCTTCGATGATCTGGTCGGGCGAACTGCGTTTGAGCAAATAACCGCTGGCCCCGGCGGTGAGAGCGCCAAATATGATGTTGGTGTTTTCATAAACCGTCAGCATCACCACCTGGGTTTCGGGCAGCACCTGCTTGACCCGGCGCACGCATTCCACCCCGTCCATGCCCGGCAAATTGATGTCCATCAGCACGATTTCCGGCTTGATCACCGGAAGCTCTTTCAATGCATTTTCCGCGTCCGGATGCTGGCTGACACAGGAAAATTCGCCGGTGGAATCAATCAGCCGCGCCAAGCTGCCGCGCACCTTGACGTCGTCTTCCACAATGGACACGCTGATTTGCATTGTTGTTTGAGTACGCTATGTCGAATCAACAGCCATCCAGTTGGTCTCTTCGAGTGCGATATGAAATTGAACCATCGAAAGCGTAAAATCAAGACTTTCAGCGGCATAGCCAGAACTGGCGATTGAATTTACAGGTATTTCTGTTACTTTTTGTGATGACCCGTTTGTATCAAGCCGGACTTGGTCATTCGAATTCAGAGTTGGACGCAGCGGCCGACATTAATCCAACTAATTTGAATCGCAGCGGCGTAGCCAGAATTGGTTATGTGCCGCCCGACCCGTCCACCGTAGTGGTGATTGAATTGGCGGACAGAGTTGTTACTTTTTTATCATGACCCGCTTGTTACAAGCCGGATTTGGTCATTTGAATCGCCGGAATTCATCGTCGGATTCGGTGAACATGAACATGAAAACGAATAACGCGAATCGCGCCTCCAGCCATTCGGGAGGCTTTACGCTCATCGAACTGCTGGTGGTGATCGGTATTATTGCGGTCTTGGCGGCCATTTTGTTGCCGGCTTTGGCTGCCGCCAAGCGCCGGTCGCTCCGCGCGCAAGATATTGACAACCTGAAGGAACAGATGGAGGGATCCATTATGTATGCGGGCGATTTCAATGATTGGTATCCCGTAAGCGATATTGGCGCCGCAAACGCCGGCGGCACGGTTAACAATCTGAATGGCATATTTTATTGCTATTTCATAGAGTACAATGCCGAATGGGGCCCGAGTTCGAGCGGGGTCGGTCCCCAGGTTTTGACGGCAAACGAGCAAATTCTACCAGGATTCAAGGCTTACAATCAAAATCAGGGGCTTCTTTATGGCGGAAACTATTGCGGGAATCCCAACATATTCTTCTGCCCGGCATTGCAGGATACCCACTTTGCAGCCGGCTGAATACACATACAAAGGTGTATTCATGTGCGCGGACACGAAACCCGCTGTGCGCGATTGTTATCTTTATAATCCCCGGGTGACGACACCCGCTGGCAATCCACCGCGGGCCTATCAAAAAACAACCGAGGTCCATCAATTGGATGTATTTATTATGGATTACATGAATAGCGCAGACGGAGGCAATGGAACGGGCATGCCGTTCACTCCCAGTGACTGGGCGCAGTATCCGTCCAAGGGCGTGGAATCGGCTTTTACGGACGGTTCCGTAAAGTTCGCTGAATTTACGCCAGCACTTTTCACCGAGATAGCAACGGGATTGTGGCCTACTGGTCAATCCTCCTCCACATCCTACAATCAATTCATCACAATTGAAAATTTTATACAAAATGCCCCGTGATTTCGACTGCTATTTCCAGATTGATTTTGTCTTTTCCACCAACAAACCGTTTCCGAAATAAGGAAATACCTTCGCGAGACGGTTCTTTTGTTTCGGTTATCCTGCCGTTGATAACGTTTGATTTCCGGTCGCACGGGCGGAAGTCATTCTGGCGCTCCCTTTAAAGGCCCATTGAAGGATTCATATCTTCATCCGATGGCGCGCGGAAGAGTTTCTGGTAAATTTTAACACAGCAAAAATCCAAATGACCACTCCCATCATTAAGGATCAGCGCGAGATGCGCGAAAACCTGAGCGGGTGTCTGGAACGGCGCTCCGTCGGCACGCACGCCATCGGCGCACGGGGCCTGCGGGCCGTTGACGTTGAAAATCCCAACGAGGAAGGCAATCCGACGTATGACCAATACGACACAATTTTTACGTTTGAGCAAAACGCCCGGTGATATTGAACGCACTGCCTGAATTCATATTGATTCTGTCTTTTTCCATTTGGAATCGTTTCTGAAATGAACCAGTGCCTTCAGAGAGCGGTTCTTCTTTTTGCGGTGATCCTGCCGCTCTTGATCTCTGGCTTTTCCGCGATTGCCGCCATCTTCACGCCGCCCGCTTCGCCCAACGCCATTTACGACTTCAATCCCTGCTGGAAATTTCACAAGGGAGACGTGACGAATGCCTGGCAGGTGGATTTCGACGATTCAAATTGGATGGACGTCAGCGCGCCGCATACGTGGAACGACACCGATACGTATAACGAACTCATTTCGCACAGCGGCGGGCAGCGCGGCGAATATACCGGCATCGGCTGGTATCGAAAACATTTCAAACTTCCGGCGGGCGCCAAGAACGGAAAAGTGTTTTTGGAATTTGAAGGTCTCAAACAAGCCGGGCGCTTTTGGGTCAATGGCCAGTTCGCCGGCAAATACGAAAATGGCATCACGCCGCTTGGCTTGGACCTGACGCCGTTCGTCCGTTTCGGCGACGCGGAAAATGTCATCGCCGTCAAGGTGGACAACAGCGACAATTACCGGGAGGAAGCCACCGGCGCGCCGTATGAATGGATGGGCCGCGCCTTCAACCCGAATTACGGCGGATTGAATCATGACATCCGGCTGTATTTGACCGGGAAGGTTTATCAAACGCCGCCCCTTTACGAAAACCTCAAGACGACGGGAATTTATATTCATCCCTCGGATTTTTCCATCAGCAACCGGACGTGCAACGTCCACGTGGAATCGCAGGTTCGCAATGAATCTGGCGACCAGCAATCGGTGACCCTCGTGGCCGTCATCGTGGACGCGGCAGGGAATATTTGCGCCCGGTTTGAAGGCGATACTTCAGATTTGGTGGACGGCGAGACCGAGATTTTAAATGCGTCCGGTCCCCTGACCAATGCCAATTTCTGGAGCGACGAGCATCCGAATCTTTACGATGTCTTCTGCATCCTGACGGTGGACGGCAATACCGTGGACGTGCAAAGGGTGAGGACGGGCTTTCGCAAGACTGAATTCAAGGGCGGCGTGGGCACGGGCGGGGTTTATTTGAACGACCAATTTGTCTGGCTCACCGGCTATGCGCAGCGCGCCTCGGACGAATGGGCTGGGTTGGGCGAGGCCTATCCCGATTGGATGCACGACTACAACGCGGACTTGATTCGCAGCACCCACGCCAACTTCATCCGCTGGATGCACATTTCGCCTCAAGCGGTGGATGTTCGCGCTTGCGACAAAGCAGGCATCATTGAGGTTTGCCCGGCGGGCGACAAGGAGGGCGACCCGGCCCTGGATCGCCGCCTCTCTCCACAGACGGCCCAGGCGCAATGGAACCAGCGCATCGAGGTGATGCGCGACTCGATGATTTACTTCCGGGATGATCCGAGCATTTTATTTTGGGAAGCGGGCAACTCGGTCGTTACCGCCGACCACATGCGGCAGATGGTGGAGTTGCGCAAACAATGGGACCCGAACGGCGGCCGTGTCATCGGCGTGCGGGACAATGATAACGCCGTTTTGAATAAGGCCGTCACCCCCATTGCCGAATACTACGGCGTCATGCTCGGTCAGGACCGTCGCACCGACTCCGTGACCAACCCCGGCGAAATTTTTCGCGGTTACAGTGTTGTCCGCCGCGACCGGGCGCCGCTGATCGAAATGGAAGATTTTCGTGACGAGGCGGCGCGCCGTTTTTGGGATGATTATTCGCCGCCGCATTTTGGATTCAAGCCGGGGCCGAATGACGTGTATCATTGGAATTCCGAGACCTTCTGCCTGGCCGCGGCCGTGCGTTATCATGATTATTTCATCAACATCATCACGAACACCGACCCGGCCCATTCCAAATGGTCCGGCTACGCTTCGATTTATTGGTCCGACTCCAATGCCGACGGACGGCAGGACAGCAGCGAAGTGGCGCGAGTGAGCGGCAAAGTGGATGCCGTGCGCCTGCCCAAACAGGCTTATTATGTCTATCGCGTGATGCAAAATCCCGCGCCGGACATCCATATCATCGGCCATTGGACCTATCCCGCCCACACCGTCAAAACCGTGTATGTGGCGGCGAACCATTGCGACTCGGTGGAACTTTCCGTCAACGGCCAATCCCTGGGAACCACGAACAAGCCGTGTGATTTTGTTGACACTTACAATGATGAAAACAAGGACCTGGGCGATACCGGCTATATTTACGCCTTCCCGAATGTTAAATTCGCGCCGGGAATGATTCGCGCGGAAGGAAAGGCCAATGGTAAAACTGTGGCCAATGACGAAATTCAAACGGCAGGCGCGCCCGAGCGCATCAAACTGACCGTTCATACCGGTCCTCGAGGATTGCAGGCGGATGGCTCGGACGCGGCTTTTATTGACTTTGAAGTGGTGGACGCCAAAGGCGAGCGCTGCCCCACGGATGAAGCCCGGGTGGATTTCAACGTTGCGGGACCGGCCATCTGGCGGGGCGGCTATGACAGCGGCATCACGAATTCGGTGAACAATCTTTATCTGGACACCGAGTGCGGCATTAATCGCGTGACGATTCGCTCGACCCTCCAACCGGGAGCCATCACCCTCACTGCCTCGCGGCCCGGCCTGGAGCCGGCGACGGTTCGGATTGAATCACATGCGTTGAAAATCGCCGGCGGCCTTGAGGGACCGGAGAATAGAGACTGAAAAATCCAAGGCGGAAAGCGTTGCACCCCAGCCAGGACGCTGATGGGATAAAAAGTTGCTTGTGGAAAAGCTTGCGAATATGTCTGAGTGTTCAAAACTAACTAAATGAACCATCGCCTCACAAAACTGCTCTTCGTCATTTCAGCGACGCTGGCCATCGCGCGTTCCGCCTCCGCTTATGATTTCGCCGTGGGCGCCGACTTGTCATTCTTGAGGCAGGCCGAGGAAAACGGAATGGTTTTCAAAGACGGCACGAATGCGATGCCGGGCCTGCAGATTTTTCGCAATCACGGTTACAACTGGATCCGATTGCGCCTCTTTGTCGAACCGGTGGGGCAGCGCCTCCCCAACAATCTGGCTTACACCGTCGCCGAGGCCCAGGACGCCAAAAAGCTCGGTTACAAATTTCTGCTGGACCTTCATTACGCGAATACTTGGGCCGATCCCGGCAAGCAACCGACACCGGAAACGTGGAGAAATTTATCCCATCGGCAGCGGGTCAAAAAAGTTTTCGAATACTCGCGCGACACCATCGCCGCCTTCCGGGACGCCGGTGTTTTGCCGGACATGGTCCAGGTCGGGAATGAGGTCACCCATGGGATGCTTTGGCCTGACGGACGGTTGCCCGACCATTGGAAAAATTTCACGGATTATTTGCGCGCGGGTATCAAGGGAGTGGACGCCGGCTGCGGGACGAATCCGCTCGCAAAAATCATGATTCACATTGACCAGGGCGGCAACATGGCGCGAACAAAATATTTTTACGATAACCTGGACCGCTACCATATTCGTTACGATGTCATCGGCTTTTCGTATTATCCGTGGTGGCATGGGTCGCTGCTGGATTTGCGGGAAAATCTCGCCTTCGCCGCCGAGCGCTATCACAAGGACATTATCGTGGTGGAAACGGCCTACCATTGGCGTCCTTCGAACGAAACGGCGGGGCGCGCCATGCCCTTCCCCGAAACACCCGAAGGCCAGGCCGGGTTTCTCGATGCACTGGCCAATGTGGTGATGAACACGCCCGATGGCCGCGGCATCGGCCTTTTTTGGTGGGAACCGGCGGTGTCGGGCCGCGGCGGATTGAACTCGCGCGGCTTTTTTGATGAGAACGGAAATTCGTTGCCGGTGCTGGACACGTTTGACAAATACACCCGGCCGCCCCGGCGTGGAAATTGAACGTTTAAATCTGTCTTGCAATCCAATCGAAAACGCCCTCACGATGGCGCCCGCGAAATTACAAACCGAACCACAACCTTACTGCCGCACCATGAAGATGTATGTCATTGTCAAAGCCGTCATGTCACAAAAACGCGCCTTCAAAAAGCTTTCGCTTTCTGCCATTGCCATCGGTTTGATGCTGATGCCATTCTCGGGGCGGGCGGACGATGGGAAAAGTGCGTTTTACCTTAAAGACGGTGACAAGGTCTGCTTTTTCGGCGATAGCATCACCGAACAGCGGTTTTATGGCATGGATATAGAAACCTACGTGCGCACCCGCTTTCCAGACTTGCACGTGGACTTCGTCAATTCCGGCGTCGGCGGCGACAAAGTCACCGGCGGCTGGGCGGGCGGAATTGACCTGCGGCTCGAGCGCGACGTGTTTCCTTTCAAGCCAAATGTCGTGACGATCATGCTCGGCATGAATGACGCGAGTTACCGGGCGTTCGACCAGGACATTTTCGCCACCTACACCAATGGCTACGAACATATCATTGAATCGTTGCAACAACACCTGCCCGGCGTGCGCATCGTCCTCATTGAACCCTCGCCTTACGACGATGTGACGTACCCGCCGGGATTTCCGGGCGGCTACAATGGAGTCTTGCTGCGCTACGCGGCGTTTGTCCGGCAACTGGCAGCCGACCATGATTTGACTTGTGTGGACCTGAACCAGCCGCTGGTGGACGTGATGAAAAAGGCCGAGGCGCAAAACCCGCAATTGGCGCAGGGCGTCATTCCCGGCCGGGTCCATCCGTCGGCCGCCGGCGAACTGGTCATGGCTCAGGGAATCTTGCAGGCGTGGAATGCGCCCGCCACGGTCACTGCGGTCACGATTGACGCGGCCAGCGACAGCGCCGTCCATGCGGAAAACACGGCCGTAAGCGATGTCAAAACGGTGAACGGTATTGTTTCCTGGTCGCAGAATGATCAATGCCTGCCTTTTCCGATCCTCGCCCTGCATGACGATTGGCCGCAGTTTCCGCCGACCGAACGGGACGGGGGTTCTCTCACGTTTTTCACCCCGGCCCCCAAGATCAATAGGGACCAGACAAATGCCGTCACCGAAATGATCGTGGACGATTCGGGCTTTTACGCTGCGCTGGACCAGGAACCCCTGCAAGTCACGGGGTTGCCATCCGGAAAATACCGGCTCGATATCAACGGCGAGACCGTCGGCGATTTCTCCGCCGACGCATTGGGCGCGGGAATCAATCTGGCGCAATATCGGACCCCGATGTTGCAACAGAGTTATCACGTACTGGATTTGGTCTGGCAGCAGGTGTCCTGGAGGTTTTTTGCCTGGCGCGGCATCCAGATGCAACTGTCGTTCGACGACGACCCGGCAGTGCAACAGGCTGTGAACGCGCTGGTTACCGCGTTGGAAGCGCAAAAAGCGGGTTTCGTACGCGAACAATATGCGGCCGCGCGTCCGTCAGCGGCCCAATACACTTTGACTCCGCTATCCCGGTAAAGTGGAAATTCAAAAAGAGATCAAGCGGGGATTCTTGTTGCAACCCTCGAAAACTGGGCGTGCTTGCCGTCGCGGTCGCTGCGCCGTGGCCGCGGCATCGTTATTTGCTTCCCTTTTCGCCGCCGCCCGCCTTCACGCCGGGACGGCCGTCCAGAGGTTCAATTTCGGCGGCCCGGCGTCACCCGGCGTCATTTCCGTTTCACCGGCGGATCTCTATTCGACCAATGCCGGCTATGGATTCGAGCCGGGAGCAAACGTCGTCGCCACCAACGGTTGCATCACCAGTGCATCCCCGTTTTATTTTTCCGTCAAATTGCCGGAGGGCAATTACCGGGTGACCGCCACGCTCGGCGAGCAGAACGGCCCCTCCACCACCACCGTCAAAGCTGAATCGCGGCGGTTGATGCTCTATCACGTTCAAACCGCGCCGGGACAATTTGTCAGGCGGACATTTATCGTGAATCTGCGCCAGCCGCAAATTGCCGGCGACGGTGTGGTCCACTTGAAGCTGCGCGAAAAGACCGACGAATGGTGGGACTGGGACGACAAACTGACGTTGGAATTTAACGATTCATGTCCGTGCCTCCGGGGGCTGACGATCCAAAAGGCCGGCGTGCCCACGCTATTTATCCTGGGCGATTCCACCGTGTGCGACCAGCCGTTTGGACCCTGGGATAGTTGGGGCCAAATGCTCCCGGTTTTCTTCAAGCCGGATATCGCCGTCGCCAACCATGCCGAGTCAGGCGAGACGGTGGCCGATTCCCTGGCCGGCAACCGGTTCAAGAAAGTATTCAGCCTCATGAAACCGGGTGATTACTTGTTCGTGCAATTCGGCCACAACGACATGAAGAGCAAAAAGCCGGACGCGCTCGGGCGATATCAGGCGGACTTGAAGGAAATCGTCGCCGAAACACGCGTCCGGGGCGGCACACCGGTGCTCATCACTTCCATGGAGCGCAAAGCCGGCGTGAACGGGCCTACGCTGGAAGGTTACCCTGATGCCGTGCGCGAGGTGGCGCAAGAAGAGCGCTGCCCGCTGATTGACCTCAACGCCTTGAGCCTCGTCTTTTACAAGGCCCTCGGAGCCAATTTGGGCCGGGCCTTCGTGGACGGCACGCATCACGACAATTACGGCAGTTATGAACTGGCCAAGTGCGTCCTGGACGGCATCCGCCAGAATCATTTGCCGCTGGCAAAAGACATCGTCAGCGATTTCAAAGGCTTTGATCCGGCCCGTCCCGATCCCGTGAACACCTTTTACATGCCCGCCAGCCCCCGCCGTTCCGCGGTAAAACCATTGGGAAATTGACTTCGGAAGGAGCGCGGCTCTGCGAGCCGCAGCGAGGACCGATTTTTTCGGGCGCACTAGGGTTGCTCTAAATGACTCCTGCTTTGAGGAAACTGCCGCGGGTCACGGACCCGCGCTCCGCAGACGCGTTCATGGAAAGCTCTAATGCCGGAAATGCCGCGTGCCGGTGAAAGCCATAGCCATCCCCCGCTCATCCGCCGCCGCAATCACCTCCGCGTCCTTCACCGAACCCCCCGGCTGAATCGCCGCCGTCGCGCCCGCGTCCGCCGCCGCCATCAGCCCGTCGGCGAACGGAAAGAACGCGTCGCTGCAAACGACGCTTCCCTTGAGCGGCAACTTGGCTTCTCCCGCTTTCCAGACGGCAATGCGGCTGGCGTCCACCCGGCTCATTTGTCCCGCGCCGATTCCCAGGGTCCGGTCCGCCGTCGCATAGACTATCGCGTTCGATTTCACATGCTTCACCACGCGCCAGCCAAAGAGCATCGCCTGCCATTCATCCTCGGTGGGCTGCCGTTCCGTCACCACGTTCAAATCGGCCCGCGACGCCGTTTTCAAATCCCGTTGCTGCGCCAAAAACGAATCCGCCCCCACGCTCCGCAAATCAAACGAAGCCGCCGCCCGGGGCCTTGGCAGAATCCTCAGCAGCCGTAAATTCTTCTTCTTCTGCAGTATCTCCAGCGCTTCCGCCGAAAATTCCGGCGCCACGATCACTTCGCTGAAGATTTCCGCGATGCCCGCGGCGCAAGCTCCGTCAAGTCTCTGGTTCACCGTGATGATCCCGCCAAAGGGCGCCTGCCGGTCGGTGGCCAGCGCCTTGTCCCACGCCTCGCGCAGGTCCGCGCCCCGCCCCACGCCGCACGGATTGGTGTGTTTCAGTATGGCCAGCGTCGGCGCTTCATTTTTAAATTCAGCTATCAAATTCGCCGCCGCCGTCAAATCCAGAATATTGTTGTAGGAAAGCTCCTTGCCGTGGAGTTGTTGGAAAAACTCCTTGAAACGCCCGTAGAGGGCCGCTGATTGGTGCGGGTTTTCGCCATAACGCAGCGGTTGCGCCAGCGGCGCAAAAATCGTCAGCGCCGCCGGCAGTTCCCCGACAGGTGTTTTGAACGCCCCGCCCAAATAAGACGCAATCGCCCCATCATAAGCCGCCGTCCGCGCGAAAACCTTGGCGGCCAGCCGGTGCCGCAGTTCCAAATCCGTCCCGCCCGTTTCCGAAATCTGCCGGCCTACTTCCGCGTAATCCGCCGGGTCCACCACCACCGTCACGCTCTCGTGGTTCTTCGCCGCGCTCCGGAGCATCGAAGGCCCCCCAATGTCAATGTTCTCGATCGCGTCATGCAGCGACGCCCCAGGCCGCGCGATCGTTTGCTCGAATGGATACAAGTTCACCACCACCAGATCAATCGGCGCAATGCCGTGTTCCCGCGCCGCAGCCTCGTGCTTTTCGTTTCCGCGGATGAACAGCAACCCGCCGTGGACTTTGGGATGCAGCGTCTTGACCCGGCCATCGAGCATTTCAGGAAAGCCCGTGTGTTCGCTGACGTCCTTCACCTTCAGGCCGGCGTCGCGAAGGGTTTTGGCCGTGCCGCCGGTCGAGATCATTTCGATTCCCGCCTGCGATAAAATTTGCGCAAAGGCGGCCAGGCCGGTCTTGTCCGAAACAGATAGGAGGGCGCGTTGAATTTTTGACATACGCGAACACCTTCCCAAATTTCCGCCGCCTTCGCAAGGTTAGACAAATTTCCTCGACCGATCTGCTCTTGTTCGGTTTTTTTGGCTGATCTATGGGTCGGCAAATCATATTGATCTTCAACGTTGTCGGAACGTTCCTGTTGTCCCGTCAGGGACATCCGGCAATAGCCCGGTATTGGAAATTGAAAATGCCGGGCTATTTCCAATGATCCCTTACGGGATAAATTCTCTTCAGCGCACAAGCCTCATCCATAACAGAAACCAGCGGATTAGAAGAATTTTGTCCCACACCCGATTCCAAACCAGCCCGCTTTTTGTAATTGTCGCCATCGGCCGGTGCGATACATTGCAGTCAATCTATGAAAAAATTTGGAATCATTTTGGCCGTCGTGGCGGCGCTGGCCCTCGTTGCTTTGATTCTCATCGGCACGGCGGGCGCCAGTTACAACCGGCTGGTCGGCCTGTCGCAGGCTGTGGACAGCCATTGGGCGCAGGTGCAAAACGTCTATCAACGCCGCGCCGATTTGATTCCCAATCTTGTGGCCACGGTTTCCGGCGCGGCCAATTTCGAAAAGTCCACCCTGGTGGAAGTCACGCAAGCCCGCGCTTCCGTCGGACAGGTCAAAATCAATGCCAATAGCGCCCCGACCAACCCGGCGCAACTTGCCGCCTTCGACCAGGCGCAAGGCCAGCTTTCTTCCGCCTTGTCGCATTTGATGGTCGTTGTCGAGCGCTATCCCACTTTGACTGCCACGGAAAACTTCCGTGATTTGCAGGCACAATTGGAAGGCACGGAAAACCGCATCGCCGTCGAGCGTCGCGATTTCAACCAGGCCGTGCAGGATTATGACACGGCCATAAAATCGTTTCCCGCCGTCTTTTACGCCGCCGCCCTGGGCTTTCAGCCCAAACCGTATTTCAATGCCGCGCCAGGAGCGGAATCGGCGCCGCAAGTGCAATTCAATTTCAACAACACCGCGACCAATAAACCTTAGTTCGTGAAACGCTTTTGTCTCATCCTGTTTTTGTTGTTCGGCCCCGGCGCCTTTGCTGACGAAGTCATTCCGCCCGCGCCGCAGCATTACTTCAATGACTACGCGCACGTCGTTTCCCCGGCGACCGCGGCTGGCCTGGACCAGACGCTCGAAAATTTTGAGCGCCAAAGCTCGGAGCAAATCCTCGTGGCGATTTACCCGGCGATGCAATCTGATTCCTCCATCGAAGATTACACGGTGCGCGTGGCGCGGGCGTGGAAGGTCGGGCAGAAAGGCAAGGACAACGGCGCGGTGCTTTTCGTCTTTGTCAACGACCACACGATGTTTTTGGAAGTGGGATATGGATTGGAAGGCGCCCTGCCAGACGCCTTGTGCAAGCGAATCATTGACGAACAAATCGAGCCGCGCTTCAAGGCCGGCGATTTTGATGGCGGCTTGACCGCCGGCGTTCAGGCGATTCTGGCTGCCGCCAAAGGTGAATACCAGGGCACCGGCCAAACGGTCGCGGAAGCGCAATACCAGGCGAACGGCCGCCATGAAGATTTCGGCTCCTTGATCGTCGTGCTTATCGTCATGGCCGGAATCTATCTGATCATGTCAAGCAACATCAAGCGGGGTGGCGGTTTTATCTATACCGGGACAGGCTGGGGCGGGGGTGGATTTTACCGGAGCGGCGGCGGATTTTCAGGCGGCGGTTTTGGGGGTGGGGGTGGTTTCGGCGGCGGTGGATTTTCGGGCGGCGGCGGCAGTTTCGGCGGCGGCGGCGCGGGAGGACATTGGTGAATATGCATCCGAAAGAATTCAAAAATCATTTGCGCCATGACGACGTGGTTTCCGCGATTCGCGATGCCGAAAAAAAGACCACCGGCCAGATCCGCGTCTGCATCAGCCACAAACATGTGGATGACCCGGTGGCCGCTGCCACGGCGGAATTTGAACGGATCGGAATGAACCGGTTGCCCGGGCGAAATGGCGTTCTGATTTTTGTCGCGCCGCGGGCGCGCAAATTTGCGGTGATTGGCGACACTGCCGTCCATGCCAGGTGCGGTGATGAATTCTGGCAAAAATTGGCCGAGGCCATGAGCGGTTACTTCCGCAAATCCGAATTCAGCCAGGGCATCATCCACGGCATCCAAAAAGCCGGCGACCTCCTGGCCGAACATTTTCCCCGGCAGAAAAATTGAGAGCGTCCCGTTTTGGAAGGAATGGATTATAAACTGGCGCGCTATGCCCCAAAGGGCAGTTGTCAGATTCGCCCCGCTCCGCAAGAATTATTCGGTTTAACGGCATAGAGGTTTTGCCGCGGCGCGTGGCATCCAGCCCTTGCGATTGCGCGCCGTACTCCTAACGCCTTGGCGAAGGCGAAGAAACCTCATCGTCGAAAGGCCGGGCGCAAGCCCGGCCTTTCGGTTAACGCCGCCCCCTGGAGCTTTTGAGGAAGATTTTTAGCATTCGTGCTTCGTCATTCTTGAGTCATTCGGATTTAGGAATTAGTCATTTACGAATTTGATGGAGGACTTCATTTTCTGGTTCTCCCCCCTTCGCATGGCTGCAGGTTTTTGAGAACGCTCTGTTTTTCTGCCTCAGGCCTGCCAAGACCCTGGGGGGACCCACACCTCACCCTGACCGCATGAATCAGTTTTCTCCCCACAACCCTCACCCGGTCCCGCGGCGGGACCACCCTCTCCCGCTCCCGCGGGCGAGGGACAATCTCCCCTCCCATCCGATGGGAGCGGAGAGGGAACAGCAAGCGGATGCCAACTATGGCTTGAAAGTCAAGCCATTGGCGGCGGCGGGTTCCGCGTTCACGCGGCCGCCTGAAGGCGGAACTCCGAACGGGTTCATGGCCCGATGCGCGTCCAATTTTGGAGGTCGAAGCTCTCAGGGACAGTTTTTCCGGAATAAAAAACCGTGCAAGATGGCGCCAAGAAAACTGTATGAGCAAATGATGGGTTAAAATGATGAAAACGCTGATAATCCTGGCCTCTGTTGGACCGCTCGGTCATACCGGCGCCGCCGGAGCGGTTATCTTCCTGCTCCTTGTGTTCCTGATCTTCGCGCTGATTTTTGCCTAGCGGCCGGCAGGTTGCCGGATTCAAATGGCAAAATCAGAATACTCCGGCTTGGCAGCCTGGGCGGGCGCGTTCAACATCCCGGCGGCCACCGTTGCATTCGTGCCCTGTTCAATCAGAATGAACGCGCCGGTATGACGGTTCGTTTTGTAACCGTCATAAACCAGCGGCCGCGCGACTTTTAACCGGACGACCCCGATGTCGTTCATCCCCAGTTCGACCGGATTCGGCTCCGGCTCGAATGTGCTCATGTTGATGCGGCTCTCGAGCGAGGTGACGATGGCCTGCACCGTTTGCGTCGTGTGCTTGAGAAAGTATTTTTTTCCCGCCGAAACCGGCCGCGCATGCATCCAGCATATCCGCGCAATCAAATCCGTGTCGTTGCCCGGAAGATCCTCCAGCGCTACAATCATATCGCCGCGGCTGATGTCAATGTCGTGTTCCAGGCAAATCGTGACCGACTGCGGGCAAAACGCCTCGGCCAGCGGACCGTGGTAGGTCCAAATGTCCCGCACCATCGTCTTCATACCGGCGGGCAGCACGATCACTTCCTGTCCCCGCCGGACGATCCCGCCGGCCAGTTGCCCGCTCACGCCGCGAAAATCGTGTAGCGCCGCATCCCGTGGATTGTTGGGACGATTGACCCATTGCACTGGAAATCGCAGCGCCGAGAGGTTCCAGTCGCTGGCGATATGGACGGTTTCCAAATGCGCCAGCAGTGTTGGTCCGGGATACCACGGCGCCTGCCTGGACATGTCCACGACGTTGTCGCCGTTGAGCGCGCTGATGGGAATGAATTTCACGTCGCGAAACACGTCGAGTTTCGGAATGTAATCTTCAATCTCGTCGCGAATTTCCGCGAACCGCTCCTCGCTCCAATCCACGAGGTCCATTTTGTTGACGGCGAGGACCAGGTGCGGAATGCCGAGCAGCGATGCCAGATAGATGTGGCGGCGCGTCTGCTCGATGACCCCCTGCCGCGCGTCCACCAGCACGACGGACAGGTTCGCCGTTGAAGCGCCGGTGACCATGTTGCGGGTGTATTGCACGTGGCCGGGTGTGTCGGCGACAATGAACTTGCGCTTGGGGGTGGCGAAATAGCGGTAGGCGACATCAATCGTAATGCCCTGCTCGCGTTCGGCCCGGAGGCCGTCGGTCACATTGGCCAGATTGATCTGGCCGCCGCCGGTGATGTCCGCGCTGCGTTCGAGCGCTTCCAACTGGTCTTCCATCAGCGACTTCGAATCGTACAACAGCCGGCCAATCAGCGTGGACTTGCCGTCGTCAACACTGCCGCAGGTGTTGAACCGCAGAATTTCAATCGGATGTTGGGTGTGGGGCATGAATCAGGGAGCGTATTTCGACAGGGTTTTCTTCAGGCCGGCGCTCGTGGTGAAAATCGGCGCGGCGACTTTTTCTTCAACTTTCGAGACGTCCTCGGCGCTTCCGTCCACGAAAATGAATGGCGTTTCGCGAAAGTTTTTGGCGTTGCGCAAGGCGCGTCCGCATTCGCGGCTATGCACGGCCTTTTTGGCGATATCGAAAACAACAATTTTTGGCGCGAAGGTCTTCAGTTTCTTGCAGCCGCGGGAACCTTCCTCAAATTCCATTTCAACGTGCCAGCCATCGGAAACAAGTTCAGCCGCGCGGGCCGTGGCACCCTCTTTTTCCCAGTGAAACAAAAAGATTTTGCCTTTGGACGTGGTCTTCATGCAAATGCTAGAAATACCCCGCTTTCTTGCGGTCTTCCATCGCGGCTTCGCTGGCCTTGTCATCGGCGCGTGAACCGCGCTCGGTCACCCGCGCGGCGGCGATTTCCGCAATGATGTCATCCACCGAATCCGCCGGCGACTCCACCAGACCGGTGCTGATGATGTCGCCGATGGTCCGCACGCGCACGACCAGGTCTTTGACCTGCTCGCGCTCCCGCGGCGGCAACAAATTCGTAACCGGCAGCCATTGGCCATTGCGCCGGACGCATTGCCGTTTGTGGCTGAAATAAATCACCGGCACTTCCAGCTTCTCGCGCTTGATGTATTCCCAGACGTCCGTTTCCGTCCAGTTACTCAACGGAAACGCGCGCATGTGCTCGCCGGGATTGACCCGGCCATTATAGACGTTCCAGATTTCCGGCCGCTGGTTCTTTGGGTCCCATTGGCCGAATCTGTCGCGATAGCTGAAGAAGCGCTCCTTGGCCCGCGACTTTTCCTCGTCGCGCCGCGCGCCCCCAATCAGGCAATCGAAATGAAATTCCTCAACCGCCGCCAGCAGCGTCGGAGTCTGGAGTTGATTCCGGCTGACTTCGCCCGGGCGCGGAACGGCGATCCCGTTGGCTATGGCGTCCTCGACTTTGCGAATGATGAGCTTGACGCCAAGTTCCTCTGCCCGCCGGTCGCGAAATTCGTTCAATTCGGGAAAATGATGGCCGGTATCCACGTTGAGCAGCGGCATCGGAAAATCCGACGGGCGGAACGCTTTCTCCGCCAGCCGCAACAGGCAGATGGAATCCTTGCCGCCGGAAAACAAAATGGCGGGGCGTTCGAATTCGGCGGCGACTTCCCGGATGACGTGGATCGCTTCCGTTTCGAGAAACTGCAAATGGTCCAGGTGATAGCTGCTCATCTCGACACGGAGTTCACGGATTGAAACAGGTTCATAAAACGATGCGCTTCCATTTTAGCAAATCCCCGCCTGATTTAACAAGGCTTTCTCGATGTGGCGATGGGGAATCCCTTCAAATCCCCTCCCCGCGCGAAACCGCGTCACTCCCCCAGGCGGCGTGCAAGCCGCACTCCCGCTTGTCATCGGCCTTGGCCGGATCGAAATAATCCCATTCGTTTGGCAACCGGTGCTCTTTCAAATAGTTTTCCATGTCCGCATCACTCCAATGCAAAACCGGGCTGACCTTCAGGGCGCCAAAATTCCGGTCATGGGCAACAATGTCCATTTGCGCCCGGTTTTCGTTCTGCGACTTGCGGAGCGCCGTCAGCCACACCGTCGGCGCCAATTCCCTCATCCCGCGCTGAAACGGCTCCAGCTTCATCACCGCGCTGAATTCCTTTAACGCTTTTTCATCATCCGTGGAGGGCACCTCCCCAAAAATCGCATCGCGATGCGCTGGGGAAATTTTCGGCAGATACGCTTTCAGGTTGAGCTTGAGCATTTTCTTCAACTGCTCCGCGTGCCGGTAGGTCGCCGGGCGGTTGTAACCGTGGTCAACCCACAGCACCGGAATATCCCGTTGCACCTGCGTGCATAGGTGCAATATCACCGCTTCGTGGGGACGAAAATTGGTTGAGACGATCGCGCGGCCTTTCGCCCGCGCAATCGCCCACTTGACGATTTCGAGCGGCAGCTGGTTTCGCAGTTCGGCGTTGGCCTTGGAAATTTGATCGGCGGTCATGAATGAATATCCGCTGTCTAATTCGCCACGGCGACCTCTTGTTCCTTCCACAACACCCGCGCGCAAAAATCGCCGAATCGTTCGCCGGGGCGCCGTTCCTTGACAAACCGCGTCAGCACCGGACGCAATTCGCTTTCGATTTCAGGGTCCTTTACGACATCCTTCCAAACGCGATTCAGCCGCGTCCCGGGAACGTTTCCTCCCAGCCACAACTGATAGCGTCCCGGTGATTTGCCCACGAACGCGATCTCGGCCATATACGGCCGCGCGCAACCGTTCGGGCAGCCCGTCGTGCGGATGATGATTTCCTCGCCCGCCAGCCCCACTTCCGCGCAAAGTTTTTCAATCCGGTCTATCAACCCGGGTAACAGGCGTTCGCTCTCTGCCAGCGCCAGCCCGCAGGTCGGCAACGCCGGACAGGCCATCGCCGCCGCGTGCAAAACGCTCGCCTGATTCTCCGTTTTGACTCCGTGCGCCGCCAGCAAAGCGGTTATCGCGCCCTTTTCGTGATGATCGGCGTTGGCCAGAATCACGTTTTGGTTCGTCGTCAGACGAAACTCGAGGTTTGGAAATTGTTCAGCGGCCTCCCGCAAAGCGGTCTTTAATTTGCGCCCCTCCACGTCCTTGACGCGCCCGGTTTCCACGAAGACGGTCAAAAACCATTTGCCATCCGTGGCCTGGCGCCAGTCCAGCAAATCCGCGGTGGTGGTGAATTTGTATTCACGCGCCGCGGAAAATTTCAGGTCCATGCGCTTCTCGATTTCTGCGCGGGTCCAATCCACGCCGCGCTCGGCCACGATATATTTGAACCGGGCGTGCTTGCGGTTGGTTCGGTCGCCAAAATCACGATGGACCGTCAGCGCCGCCTTCGTCGCATCCACGATCTTTTCCCGCGGCAAAAACCCGATGACATCCGCCAACCGCGGATAAGTCTGCTCATTACCGTGGCTGCGCCCCATCCCGCCGCCCACCGCCACGTTGTAACCCGCAACTTGGTCGTTTTCGACTACGGCGATGAATCCGATGTCGTTCGTGAAAACGTCCACGTCGTTCACCGGTGGAATCGCAAAGGCCACCTTGAATTTCCGCGGCAGATAACTCTTGCCGTAGAGCGGGTCGGCAAAACTTTTGTTTTCTTCGCCGTCCAGATCCAATTGCACCCCGTCAATCCAAATCGAATGATAAGCCTTCGTCTGCGGCGCGAGCGCCAGCGCGATTGTTTTGCAATCGGCATAGACCTCGTCGCGCGCCTTCGTATAGGCGGGCGTGGGCGGCGCCAGAACATTGCGGCTCACGTCCCCGCACGCCGCCAGCGTTGAAAGCAGCGACTCGTTGATGCTCTTGATCACCGTGCGCAGATTGTTTTTGAGGATGGCGTGAAACTGGATGGTTTGCCGCGTGGTCACGCGAAGGGTGTTGTTGCCGAAATCGGAAGCCAGCCGGTCAAAAATCTTCCACTGATTGGCGGTCATCACCCCGCCGGGAATGCGGGTCCGCACCATCATGATGTATTTCTTTTGCGTCTTTCGCAGGTCGCGGTCGTCCTGCTGATAACAACCGTGAAACTTCAAAAATTCGTAATCGTCCTGCGAAAAATGGTCCGTCTCCGCGTCCGCCAGCGTCGCGGCAATCGTGCCGGCCACCGTCGGAATGGCGGATTTGATCTCTTCATTATGTGTCAGCGGATGCGCCTCATTACTCATATACGAACGAGCAATCTAACTGGAAAATGTCCCCCTTTCAAGAGCGCATTCGCGTGGGCGGCAAGTTCTCCCGGAGCGCGGCTCTGTGGGCCGCAACAAGGTCCGCGTTTTCGGGCGACTTAGTGGTTTGAGGCGTAAATACGATGACGTTCGTTGTGATGCTTTTGGCCTGTGGCGAGGCGCGAGGAGGGAGCATCCCCTTCCTGGGGCTGTGACCGACGAGCCACGAAGCTCACAGGCCAAAAGCAACGCAACCCTCCGGGCGGCGGCCCTTTTTGGCGCAGGCTTCGGTGTTCGCTCCTCACAGATCCATGACGGATATGTTTGTCGCTCTGGCCTCGCCTGCGCCAAAAATGGCTTGCCGCGAACGCCATCGTATTTACGCCTCAGACCACTTATACCGTATCAATAAAAACTGTTGGCCGAAGAGGAGATGCGCGCTTCGCGCGGCTCCCGCCTACGCTGCGCTTCCGTCTTCGTTGCACTCCGACGCGACGCGACGGCGCGGCACGTCGCAGATGGCGGCTGTCATTGGGCTTGGAGACCCAGGGCGGCGCTCGCAGACTCGCTTGCCCTGGGCTACAATCGGTCACCCCTTCGGGGTATTATTCGGCGGCTGCGCCGGGGGTTTTGTTGCAGTCAAAGCCAACCAGAAGGAAAGGACGCGGCTATAGTTTTTCCGGAACTGCGCTAAACGTTTTCCATTTGAGGAAGCTGCTGCGGCTCACAGAGCCGCGCTCCGGAGACGATTCATGGGGAGATGTGTCCAAGAATCTTTTTATGAGCCGAATTGAAGGCCAGCTGTTGCAATTGCCTCTTCGTGCGCCAAATCCCGCCGGGAATCTCTGGCCGCCTCGCCGCCTCCACCCGGAAGGCGTCAATCGTAATTCGATACCGCGTGATCGAATGCCTCAACACGCATAGTGGTCGAAGTTCCTCCAGAATTCCAAATTGCGACCGGAAAATCGCCGTCACGTCTCTTTTTTCACCATTCACTTCGACATTCGGGAATTCCCAGAGATGGGCATTCACCACGCCGGCCGGACGTTGCCGCACGAGATATTTTCCATTTCGCCCCACGACAAAAGCCACAAATCGCCTCGCGGTTGCCGCCCGGCGTTTGCCCAAATTCGGCAATCTCCCGACGCAATTATTTCCAAGGCTGAAGCATGACTTTTTCACCGGGCAAACCCCGCATTGTGGATTTCGCGGCAGGCAGATCAAAGCTCCCAATTCCATGAGTGATTGGTTGAGATGCGAACACGAGTTTTTCCCCGCGTTCTTCGCCATCCAAACCGATTGTTCGGCAAGTTGCCAGAGACGGCGATTCGTTTCCGGCTTGCGTGGATTCTCTGCAATTCCAAAAACCCGCGTCAGGACACGGATGACGTTGCCGTCCAGAATCGGGGTTGGTTGGTTGAAAGCGATGCTGCAAATCGCCCCGGCGGTGTAACGCCCAATTCCCGGCAGCGCCAGCACCGCCTCAAAATCTTTCGGAAATTTCCCGCCATGTTCCATCACGATGAGTTGCGCGGCCTTTTGCAAATTTCGGGCGCGCGAATAATAACCCAGCCCCTCCCAAAGCTTGTGGATTTTTTCAGAACATGCTTTGGCGGCAGCCTCAATCGTCGGCAATTCGCGCATCCAACGTTCCCAGAACGGCACGACCGTCTTCACCTGCGTCTGTTGCAGCATGATTTCCGAAACCCAGATGGCATAGGGGTCCTCTGTCCGCCGCCATGGCAGATCTCGCGCATTTCTCGGATACCATTCCAACAAATTTTCGACAATGACGGATATTTTTCGTTGGCGCGGAGTCACGCCATTCCATTACAGGGAAAAAGCGCCCAAACGCAAGGCTGGATGCGTTCGGTGAACAACCGGCGGATATTTTCTGGAAACGGCGAACGCCGAACGCTGAGGCTTCCTGCCGCCGCAAAATCTTTGTGTCGGGGCCTTTTTGTGATTAAAATTTTTCGGGTGAAACCGCTCACGTCTCATACTTGCAAACTCACCGACGGCCAAGCCTCGGCGCTCGACGCCGCCTTGCGCGCGCGAAATTGGAAACCGCGCCAGGTGCCCTACGCCCGGTTTGCCTTTGACTCCGATAAATGCAACGTCGTCTTTTACGAAAGCGGCAAGCTGGTCGTGCAAGGCAAAGGCACGCAGGAATTCATCGAATTTTTGCTCGAACCCGAAATTCTCAAGGAAGTCAAACTTGGCTACGAAACAGTCTTGAATCCCAGGTTGCTCGATCCGCGCATCGGCGTGGACGAGAGCGGCAAGGGTGATTTCTTCGGGCCGCTCTGCATCGCCGGCGTTTATATCAATGAAAAAGTCATCGCCGCCTGGAAGGACCTTGGCGTTCGCGATTCCAAGACCGTTTCCAGCGACAAAAAAATCGCCGAACTCGCCGGGGCGATCCGCAAAACGCCCGGTTGCGTCGTGGACGTGGTGACGATTGGCAATGAGGCCTACAACAACCGGCTCTATCCCAAAATGAAATCCGTCAACACCATCCTCGCCTGGGGCCACGCGCAGGTGATTGAAAATCTCCTGGGTAGGAAACGTCAAATGAACCCGCCTCCATTGCGCGCCATGAGCGATCAGTTTGCCGCGAGCAAAAGCGTCCTTGAAAAGGCGCTGAAGCCCGCCGGCCGGGAGATTGAGTTCATCCAGCAACACCGCGCCGAGGAGGATTTGGCGGTGGCGGCGGCGTCTATTCTCGCGCGCGATGAATTTGTTAAAGGGCTGGCAAAGCTGGAAAGGCAGTTTGAAATGAAATTGCCCAAGGGCGCTTCGGCGGCGGTGGACGCCGCCGCGAAGGAATTCGTGGCCAAATTCGGCGCGGGGGCCTTGGCAAAAGTTTCCAAGCTGCATTTTCGGACCGCCTTGCGCGCCCAGGGATTGCCCGAGCCGCCCAAAACGGAATGGCGGAAACGGTAAGCCGGTTCAGTCGCCAGTCGCGCGGCGTTTGGATTGCGATGCTTGAGCATCGCTTTGAGAATGGAAACGGCGCGGACCCAATGGTTTGAGCGCTTCGTGATGTTGTGACCGGTCGTTGCTACGAGGCGCAAATCAGTTTTGAATGCTCTCATTAAAACCGCGCTTTAGGACGGTGGACCTCGCTGGGGACGGAATCCAGCCATTTTAACCCGGCTTTTGCATTGGAGACGGCGGGCATTTAGACATTTGCAAACGCCTTAATCCCAACGACCTTTAGCCAACGAATCCAATTGCGTTGCATTAGGAGGGCACAAAACTGTGCTTGAATTGGCGCTTGATTCGAGTCCTGCTCCTGAAACCGCGGACCCTCACCTCTCCGCTCCCATCAGAATGGGAGCGGAGAGGGAACCGCAAGCGGACATCACTGTTCATTCGGACGCCAAGGGGAGTTCTAATGCAAATTCCGGGTTGAAACGGTTGGCCATTTGGTGCCCCTTTCCACCGCGCTCAAGCGCGCTGTTAATGGGAAAACGATCCGTTCAAAATCGGATTTGCGCCCGTTGCGGCGAAAGGCTCGCAATGCCAGGCTCGCAATGCCAGTTGCCGGTTTCCGGGTAATCGTATATTTTGACGCGCTCGAATTATCTTTTGACACGATGAATAAAGAAGATTTGCATATCGAAAATGACGTCGCGCCCGCGGAGGCCGAGCCGATCGTGGCCGTTCCGCTGACGCCGGAACAAATTGAGGAATTGAAACTGCGCGCGGCCAAAGCCGACGAAAATTGGGAGCGCCTCCTGCGCACCACCGCCGATTTTGACAATTTCAAAAAACGGTCCGCGCGCGAACGCTCCGAAGCCGTCCAATTTGCCAACGCCGCGCTGATCCAGAAATTGCTCCCCGTGCTCGACAACTTTGAAATGGCGCTCGCCGCCGCGCAATTGGCCAAAGACGAAAAGACGGCCTCTTTGCAGGCCGGCATCAACATGGTGCAGTCCCAGCTCAAAAATATCCTGGCCGAAGCCGGACTCGAGGAAATTGACGCCATGGGCAAACCGTTTGACGCCGCCGTCCATGAGGCAATTTCACAACAGGAGACCGCCGACGTTCCCGAAGGCCAGGTCGTGCAACAGGTACGGAAGGGTTATAAATTGCGCGAACGGTTGGTCCGCCCCGCGACCGTCATTGTGGCGAAGAAACCCGGCGCCAAATAAGAATCGGCTAAAAATCCACGGTTCGTCCGAATTCCAGATCATTAATCCTAAATCATAAACTTTTTGGATGTCCAAACGCGATTATTATGAAGTCCTCGGCGTCAGCCGCGAAGCTGACGAGGAGGAGATCAAAAAAGCCTACCGGAAGCTGGCGGTTAAGTTCCATCCGGACAAAAATCCGGGAGATAAACACGCCGAGGAAAAATTCAAGGAACTCGGCGAGGCCTACGAAGCCTTGAGCGACCCGCAAAAGCGCGCCGCTTACGACCAATACGGCCATGCCGCTTTTGACCCCCGCCAGCGGGCACGCGCTCCCGGCGGCGGTTTTCATGATCCCTTCGACATCTTCCGCGAGGTCTTTGGCGCGGGCGGAGGCAGCATCTTTGAAAGTTTCTTTGGCGGCGCGGCCGCGTCGTCCGGCCCGCAGCGTGGCGACGACTTGCGGTACGATTTGGAAATCACCCTCGAAGAAGCCGCCCTTGGTTGTGAAAAGGAGATTTCCGTCAATAAGTTGGACCGTTGTGAAACCTGCGGCGGCTCCGGCGCGGAGAAAAACTCCAGCATCAAGACGTGTGCGACCTGCGGCGGACGAGGGCAGGTCCTGATGTCCAGGGGCATTTTCAGCATCGCGCAAACGTGTCCCCAGTGCCACGGCGCCGGGCGGATCCTCGAGAAACCCTGCAAAACCTGCCAGGGCGAAGGCCGGCGCCAGCGTAGTTCCAGGATTAAACTGAAGATTCCCCCGGGGGTGGATGCGGGAACGCGCCTCCGTTCCGGGGCCAATGGCGAGGCCGGATTTCGCGGAGGCACACCGGGCGATTTATACGTGGTGTTGCACGTCAAGGCCCATGAAATCTTTCAGCGCGACGGCGACGATTTGCTCTGCGAGGTGCCGATCAGTTTTGTCCAGGCCGCGCTCGGCTCGGAAGTTGAAGTGCCGACCCTCGAAGGCAAGGCGACCGTCAAGATTCCGGCCGGCACACAGCCCGGCGCGGTTTTTCGCGTGAAGGGCCGTGGCGTGAAGAGTTTGCAAGGCCATGGGAACGGCGATTTGCACGTGCGCGTCCAGGTCGAGGTGCCGGCGCGGCTGAATCACGAGCAAAAGGCCAAATTGCAGGAGTTCGCCGCCCTCTGCGACGGCCAGGAGACGCCGCTGTCGCAAGGTTTTTTCGAGAAGGCCAAAAAATTCTTTCAATAGTGGGAAATCATTGAGGATCAATTTACGATTTATGATTGATGATTTATGATTGGCCAAGGGTTGCAAATTCAAATTACAAATCGTAAATCGTAAATCGTAAATCATAAATGGTCGCACATCGTTTTTACATTACTCCGGAGAACTGCCGCAGCGACCTTCTGCCTTTGGAGGCGCGCGAAGCGCATCATGCGTTGCGGGTCTTACGCTTGAAACCCGGCGATGAGGCGGTGGCGCTCAATGGCGCCGGCGGCGAGTTTCTTTGCCGGGTCGAAGACGCCACGCACGGTTCTCTTTCGCTGCGGGTCACCGGCAAAAATTTCATTCCCGCCCCGCCTTGCGCCATCACCTTGTTGGTTGGAATTCCCAGGGGAAAAATCATCGAAAGCATCATCCAAAAATCCGTCGAACTCGGCGCCCGCAAAATTGTGCCCCTGCGGTCCGGGCGCGTCGTCAGCCATTTGGACGGCGAAAGCGCGGAACACAAACGCGAGAAATGGCGGCAGGTCGCCATCGAAGCCATCAAGCAATGCGGCGCGGCGTGGTTGCCGGATATCGAAGCGCCAATCGCCATCCCGGATTTCCTCGCCCGCGGGGAAAAATTTGATTTGCAACTGGTCGGCTCGCTGCAAAAGGAACGGCGCCATCCGGGCGATGTATTTCGTGAATTTAAAGAAGCCGCCGGCCATTTGCCGAAGACGATTGCCGTCTGGATTGGCCCCGAGGGTGATTTCACCCTGGCGGAACTGGAAACCATCCAAAACGCCGGCGCGCAACCCATTACCCTGGGCAATCTTACCCTGCGCGTGGAAACGGCGGCCATTTATTGTTTATCCATTTTGAACTACGAACTGAACCGTTGAACCATGAGCGCTTTCCCTGTCAGCGCGGAAAAGGAAGCCCAACTCCTGCGGCGGATGGCCGCCCTCGGCGTTCGCGAGGCCGACATCGAGGAATCCTTTGTCCGCTCCGGCGGACACGGCGGCCAGAACGTCAACAAGACTTCCACGTGCGTCATGTTGCGGCATCGCCCCACGGGACTGCAGGTGAAATGCCAGGCCACGCGCCAACAGGGGCTGAACCGGTTCCTCGCCCGCCGCCTCCTGCTCGACAAGATCGAGGAACGGCAGCGCGGTTTTGTTGCCGCCAAACGCGATGAGATTGAGAGAATCCGCCGCCAAAAGCGCAAACGCTCGCGCCGCGCCAGGGATCGCATGCTCGCCGATAAAGCGCATCAGTCGGAAAAGAAGGAGGGTCGGCAGAGAATCGGCGGGGAATAAAAGGCTGGAAAAGATCAGACGGCGTTCGTATTTATCAGATACGCGAAGGGGCGCGCAATTTGATACGTTCGACATTAATGAGGCGATATGAACTACCACGTAAATCGTGACGGTCAAAATCTCGGCAGCTTTCCATTGGAAGAATTGCGGCGCCGCAGGACCGCGGGACAACTGACCGGCAAAGAACTGATTTGGACCGAGGGAATGGCCGCCTGGCTACCGCTGGATTCGATATTGCCGCCCGTGCCACCCGGCCACGCTTCGCCGCCCGTCGAAAAGCCAAAATCGGACTGGACACTCGTCTGGGTATTAACCGCCATGGCGTTGCTTCTGGGCGGATCCATTACTGTGGGCCTAATCGTTGTACGGCCGGCGCTGAACGAGTTTCTGGCAAAGATTTCCGCCATCCCGAGGGAACTTGCCGCTGGATCCTCAGCGATGGACGCAGCCACCAAACCCGTGCCGATAAATCCACATACCTTGACCGCCGCGGATGTTTTGAAATCCCAACGCGAATTCCGGGTGCGCCAATATCTTGAAGGCTATGAATTGCGTGGAGAACGGGATCCCGAATGCGACGCGCTGGCCGAAGGAATGATTTCCAACTGGATTGCGTGCAATTATGGCGGTGTGGTGAATTCCAATCTCCCCTCATTGGCGGTCATGTGCGACCGGCTGGCCCGCGATCCGGACTGCACGGATCCACTGGTGCTGACCGTGGCCGGCGTGAACGCAGTGGAATTGCGGGAGGCAATAAGGCGGCTCCAGCGCGCCGTCAAAGGTTTCCAAAACTCAGACCATCTTGCCTATCCGAAACTCTACGCAACGGTGTCACTCGAGGATCGTTTGATTGAAAACGGAACGAATAGCGGAATGCTCGACGCGCAGGCATTGCAGTATTTGCAAGCGGCATTCACAGACGGCAGCCTTCGACCGGAGGACCAGGCGGAGATCGCGGATATACTTCTCAACGGCTGGGGACGAAGCTTCTTCGGTCGCAATGCCATTCAGATTTACACGATAATCCAAGGACAGGGGAAGCAATTCCAGTGGCTGGCCCTGGTGCTCGAGGGTCAAACCGAAATCAATGCGGCCTGGGCCGCGCGCGGCGGCGGATATGAAAATACCGTCTCCGCCGCCGGCTGGCAGGGGTTTGCCCAACATCTGGCATCGGCCCGCCGATACCTTACGGAAGCATGGAAGCTCCGTCCCAACCTGCCGCTCGCGCCGGATCGCATGATTTATGTTTCGCTCGGTGATTCCGACATCAACGAAATGCGGGTTTGGTTTGACCGGACCGTGACTGCGCAAATTGATTATCCCGACGCGTGGAGCCAGACGCGTTGGGGATTGCGCCCGCGCTGGTACGGGGATACCGATTCCATGCTCGCGTTTGGCGTGACGGCATTGAATACGCATCGTTTCGACACTGACGTGCCGCACGTTTACTTTGACTCGCTCTCCGATGTGGAATCGGAAATGCAATTGCCGTCGGGCGAACACATCTATGGCCGCGACGATATTTGGACCAATCTGGAGGAATAATACCAGGGTTATATCGCCTATCCGTCGCAATCCAATTGGTCGCGTGACGGCTGGCGCAGCGCCTACGCGGTGGTGGCGTATCTCGCCGGCAAGTATGATGTGGCCCGCCGGCAATTGCAGGCATTGAACTGGCAGCCGCATCCGTGGAACCTCACCGGTTGGTCGCGAGATTTGAGCATCATGTCCCTTGAAGTCGCCGCCCGCACTGGCCCGCACTCAGACGTCGTCGGGAGCGCGGAGGATTACCGCCAGGACGGTGACCTTGCCAACGCCCTGAAAATTTACGATCAACTGGCGCTGGAAACCAATCTGGATGAATTGACGCGCCGATTTGTTCAGGAACGGCAATATTCTCTAAACACGGAGCAGCATCTTCAGCAGGGTGATTGGGTCCCTTTTCTCCCGACCGACAACCGTTTTATCGGTTGGCAGACAAATTTCGGCGTTTTCACCGTGCAACCCGACGGCGCGCTCGAAGTCAGTTCCGATGAAAACGGCCATATGATTTATTCCCGCGCGCGCATTGGCCCCGACTTCGAGGTGCGCGGAGCTTTCGAAGTGGTTTCCACCAGTGACCAATCTTTTCAGGCCGGATTGGTCATGGGCGTTCCGCAATTTGAAACCTACAATTGGTATGCCTTTCGCATTAAACGAAATGACAATGACGGCGACGTCGCCAGCTTTTCCCAACAATGGAGCCGCAGACAGGTAATGGTCCACCTGCGCAATCTCGATGACCGGACCAATTCCTTTGACTTCCGTTTCCAGCGCGGGTTGGCCAGCGCGACGGTGAACGGTCAGCAAGTCCTAACCGACTCGCCGCCGCCCAGATACAGTTACGTGACGACCAACGAATTCATGGTGGGGTTGGGCGCATTCAACGATACTGATTCAACGGTAATCCGTTACCACGACGTCCAAATCCGCAGTTTGGCGAATCAAGGCGCAACGCCTTAAAATCCGGTCGGAATCTGCGTCGTAATAATGTCCATCATATTTTGCTGGAACAAATGGCGGTCGCCTGCAAAATCAGGAAAGACTAATCAATCAATTGCAACAAAACTGAATCCATTATGAACAATTTGACAATCAGTTCCCTGCTTTTGGCCGCCGCGGCTCTTTGTCTTGCTGGCTGCCAGTCTCAGACCAGCACCGAAACAACCGCCACCCGACCCGCGGTCGCTCCAGTCGCGCCAGCGACCCCAACGGCGCCGGCGACTCCAACGGCAACGGCGACCGTGACGCCTGCCGCTCCTGAAGCAACCCCGGCCCCTGCGCCGGCAAGTGGCGGGGTAATTCGCATCGCCGCGGGCGCAACCAATGACGTCACGGATTCGGAAGGCAATGTCTGGTTGCCGGACCAGGGTTTTGACGGCGGCGATACCATCCAACGCCCGGATGTGCAAGTCACCAACACGCCCGACCCGATGATTTACCAGGCGGAGCATTATAGCATGGACTCATTTTCATGGAAATTGCCCAACGGCAAATACCAGGTGAAATTACACTTTGCCGAGACCTACGAGGGCATTCAGGGACCCGGTGAGCGGGTCTTTTCATTCGATGTCCAGGGCCAGAAATTCGACAACTTTGATGTTTGGCAGAAAGCGGGCGGGCCGCTGAAGGCCTATGTCGTAACCGTCAATGTGGACGTTACGAATGGCCAACTCCTCATCAATTTCACCCCCAACGTCGAAAACCCCCAAATCAACGGCATCGAAATCATTCCGATGACCTGACGGTCGTCGAACGGCATTTCAAGTGATTTTGAAGGCAAATGCCTGATTCCCATTTATTTAAAGCCATAACTGCCGGCAAAAATCGCCTGCAGAAAAGGCATAAAATATGCTTATAATCGGCTTGGAACCTGAAAAGACAATTTATGCTCCAGCAGGTCCGATTATGATGACAAATAATGGCCATGAGGCGTCGTTCGCCAAGGGCGCCGCCGGGTTCTCAGATGAACCTGTGCCGCTGCGCATGCTGACTGAAGCAAGCCAACATCAGGCGCACGACGTGCGGTTTTCCCGTGACATCTTCCAAAAGATGAACAGTGCCCGGGAACACCAGCCTGCTCGTTTGAACGCCGGAAAAAAAATCCTGGTCGTGGACGATAATCTGGTTGTCTTGAAAACGATCTCCATTTTCCTGAAACCCAGGGGGTATGTCGTCCTTACCGCCGCCACCGGCTCTGAAGCCCTCACTTTGGTGCGCAAGGAAATGCCGGATTTGATTCTGCTAGACCTGAGTTTTCCGTCCGATGCGTCGAACATCAGCGGGCCGATGGTGGATGGCTTTCTCATCATCCAATGGCTCCGCCGCATGCGTGAAGCGATGGATGTTCCAATCATTATCATTTCCGTGACGGAACCGGAAAAATACCAGGATCGCGCCCGGGCTGCTGGTGTGGTGGCGTGCTTCCACAAGCCAATTGACAGCAATAAATTGCTGGAGGCCATTCACGAAGCGCTGGATCAAACGGCGGTGGCGATGCCATCTGAAGGCACCGTGGGTTTTGACTTTGAAGTCTGACTTTGCATCAAAGCGCCGTTGAAAAATCCCGCCGCTCCGCTGATTTGGAAGCGTTATTGACCTCCACAAACGTCATAATAATGACGGAGGATTACCCGAACGGCTGGCCGGGAAAAAATTCAGCGGTAAATTCATAGTGCGCGTTGAACCGGCATTACATCGTCGTCTGGTGGCCAAAGCCCTTGCCGCCGGCGAAAGCCTCAACAATTTCTGCGCGAAGAAACTTGCCCGAGCGTGATACGCCAGGCATCCAAAAATTGGCGCAAGAGGATTGCCGGGATTTTCCCGGGACTCGAGTCGTGAAGAATCTGGTGTGAAGAAATTGCTTGAGCGAATGGTGCGTTTCCGCTTTTAATGACAGGCAGCGGAGAGATGGCCGAGTGGCTGAAGGCGGCGGTTTGCTAAACCGTTATACGGTCAAAAGCCGTATCGGGGGTTCGAATCCCCCTCTCTCCGCCATATTTCACAAGGGGATTCTCATGCAGACTCCCGAATAGACTCCCGAAATCAAATCGCGTCCTGTCCTGACTTGGCGCGAATTGTCACCGCTTGGGCAAAACTTCCTGCTCCACTCAAGGCCGCAATCCTCGCAATCGTCAAAACGGCGGAATGATCTTCACTATGACACTTTTACTCCACATGCACATGAGAGCGCCCAAATCGAGTTTAACGCGCTTGCAGGCCGGGGATTTGGGTTGGCTGCATTCGGAAGATCGCCGCTTTGGAAAAACGTGCTGGCAAGGCTGGCAACCGCCACGGCTGCGATTTGGGCGTGAGACTGGCGAACTGTGAAAGCGGAGGACGAACCATGAACTTAAATCCCGCTGAATTGCTCAATCCCATTTTCAACGCGCTGGATGCCCTGATTGAAAACGACGGCGTTTATCTTTACCTGGTATTTGTCTGGCTGGCGCTTGCTGGCCATCGGTTGGATATTGAGCGGCGGCCTGCGACGGAAACGACCACAAGCCAACTCCGTCACGGTCATTCCCTCCATCATCTTCACGATGCAACCACCGACGCAATCCCCACCGCCAATCATCTGCATCGAGGTTGACCAGACATGGAACGACGACAACGAAACAACGGACTAACCATGACAACTTTTCATTCACGGCAATCGGACTGTGGCCGACGTGTTCAGAAGATGGCAACCGCCGTCACGTTCAATTTCACGCCACAAATTGCACCATCAAATTTGCACGGTCATGTTCACGAAGCGCGAAAAATCCAGTGCAACAACGTTTCAGGCGTGGTGCAAAAGCACGGCTGCAAATACTGCTTTTATGCAAAACAAGCCTTACCCCTTGTCTGGACAAGGTTTTTACGGCTCGCCAAAAGCTCGCCGAAAGTTGCGCGGAGTCCCGCGAGACGGTCACGCGATGTCCGCGAAATGATCCGGCAAGACATCCGGCGAAATTTCTCGCCTCGAATCCGTGCAACTTCCCGGCAATGACCGGGCAATGGCAACGGCCACGCCGCCGAATGTCCGTCAAGGCAACTCGCAAGACAACTTGCGTTGCGCCAGAAATGGCCGCGCAATGTCCGCGCCGGAAACTTGCGAGCCGACTCGCAAGTTGGCCGCGCAACAGCCAAGGCAAAATCTCGCAAGCAGCTCGTGGGAATTCCGTCGCCAGCTTTAACCATGACATCCAAAAATTATGAACACACCAACCACATCAGCGCCCGATCTCGAAGGGCTGCGCAAAGCCGTTCAGGAGTTCCGGCCTAATCCGCATCGTGTCCCGTTCAACGATTTGAAACCAGTTCATGAATTTATCGCGGATTTGCGGAGGCGAAAATATATCGTATGCGTCCATTACTGATTTGTTGCAGCAACATGGTGTCAAAACCAGCCGGGCGCGCGTGGCCGAATACGGCCGCATCGTCCTCGACGGCGGGAAATCGCGCAAGCGGCGCAAACGGGCGAGAACCGCGCCGCCATCAATGTCCCTGCCACGCCGCAAAGTGCGCCCGCTGCGGACGTAATAACCCGGCCGGCCACGCGGCCACGGCACCCGTCGGCGAGCAATGTTCCCCCGCCGGCAAAGGAAAATTCCGCATACGTATCGCGCGGACCGCGCATTGCCAACGTGAAAATGATGAGTCCAGAAGAAGCCGCAGAACTCGACGCTTTCCTGAAATCAGGAAGCGCCCCCAAGCCGTGACCAACGCTTACGCAGCCGCGTCTGCGCGTTCGTCACGGTTGCCCTTGGCTTCCGTCTGGCCTGCCTGCCGCGTTATCATTCGCAGCAGGCGGCGAGAACGAAGCCTATTTATCGCATCATTCATTGTTCGGCAAATGGCTGATTAAAGTGTAAAAGTCCATTTTCATTGGATAATAACTAATCGGCCATAACGGCCATAATTGTCTGTCACGATGGAAAAGTGTATGGTATTTTTCACATCAGAATAAATCCAGTTTACGGAGATGGTTTGACCGGGTTCACTTTTCTCGCCGATTCTGAAAAGGAAACGAAATATTTCGAGGCGGTGAAACCAATGGGAAGCAACAAAACCAGGGAGGCCAGCCAGTCGCGGGTCTCGCGATGCCGGACCATTTCCGCCGCCAGAACCAGGACGGCCAGCGTGAACAGCGTCAAGGAAATTCCGCGATGGAACCGGCTCGATTCGGATCGCAGCCAGGCGTCCAGGCGGCTTTCAAAACACGGCCATCATTGGAATCGGTGCAATCCTTTTTGCAGTGGCAGGCATTGCACTTGGCGCGGCACACGATATAGGGCAATATTGCACTCGAAGTCAGTCCGTTCGCGTGTCAGGTGATAGCCGGTCGGACATTCCCACACGTCGAGTTGCTTTTTGTAAACAAAACCGGAATTGCGGTAGTGCTCGGAGCGGTGATGCGAATGGCGCGCGACCTTTTCCAGAATGACTGCGACGCCCACAAGTAGCAGCGCATAGCCGCCGGCCAGGATCACTTCGATGTGGACGCCGTGAATCATTCGCCTCCGAATTTTTGGTTTTCCTGGATTTCAGGAACAGAATGCCGTCCGGCTCTTTGCGCGGCGGTTGTTCTTCCATGCGGCTCACGCCGAGCCAGCAGAGGTAAAGACCGCAGGTTCCACCCAGAATGAACACCGCATCGCCGGGCAGCCGCATCCATTCCAGCACGGAGAGCGTGTGGCCGGAAATAAACTTCAGCGAACGGGCGTCGAAATAGCTCACATTCAGCGAGTGATAGAGTTGAATCAATCCAAGCGGAAACAGAGTGGCAAACACCATCCGGGCCAGTCCGAGATTCAGTGACCAGAAACTGATTTTCGCCGCGCGGTCGCTCCACAATTTTTCAGGGATCAGGTAACGCAGGCAGAAGAGCGCGAGGCCGACCGCCAACATGCCATACACGCCCATCAGCGCCCCGTGGGCGTGATTGGCCGTGAAGGCGGTGCCGATTTCGTAATAGCTCACGATGGGCAGGTTGATGAGAAAACCGAACACCCCCGCGCCGAGAAGTTCCAGAAGCCCACGGCGATGAGGAACATCACGGCCCATTTGTGCGGGAAGGCGTGCGCGTCTGATCGAGCTTTGTTGCGCGCCGAGTCGCATGAACCGCCAAGCCTCGAAGGTGAGGAGCACCAGCGGGATCACTTCCATCGCCGAGAAGACGGCCCCCATCGCCATGTGAATCGCAGGTGCGCCGCTGAAGTAAAGATGGTGCATCGTGCCGATCACCCCGCCGATCGAATAGAGGATGATGTCGAGATAGACAACCGCATGGCCAGGCGCGGACGAACCACGCCCAGGAGAACGTAGATGTACGCCACCATGATGGTCGTGAACAGTTCGAGAAAATCCTCGACCCAGAGGTGAACCACCCAGAACCGCCAGAAGTCCGTCGTGGTGAAAGTGGAGTCCTTCCGCACGAGCAGGCCGACGGCGTAAAAAGCGGGAATGGCAAGCGCGGCAAAGAAAAACAGCCACGGCATGTTGCCCGCGTATTCATTGCGCAATCGGTTCCGCAAGCCCCGGAACAGAATCACGACCCAGAAGAACAAACCCACCGTCAGCAAGATTTGCCAGAAACGGCCCAAGTCGAGAAAAGTGAAACCCTGATTGCCAAACCAGGACCAGCCGTTTTGAATCCAGCCGAAGACACCCGCATATTCGCCCGCCCATGCTGCCAAACACGACCACCGCCAAAGCGCCGAGCAACAAATAGGAAAGCCGCCTTGCCCGCGCGGTTCGCGTCCGGTGATCATCGGAACGAGAAAAATGCCCGCCGCCAGATACGACGTGGCGACCCAGAAAATCGCCAGTTGCAGATGCCAGGTGCGGGCGATGTTGAACGGCAGCACGCGCGCCAGATCGAAGCCGAAAAAGTTGGAAATCTCCGCGCGATAATGTTCGCCTGCGCCGCCCAAAAGCGTCTGCATCAGAAACAGCAGCGCCATGACGAGGAAAAACCATGCGCACGACCGCTGCGCTGGGGTGAGCATCACTTCATCCGGCGGACGGAACGAAATGCGTTGCTCCTCGCGGCCGTGCCAGCCAAGAAAATTCCACCGGCCAAAGGCGGCCAGCAACAGGCCAATGCCGCCGAGCAGTGCGATCAGGGACAACACACTCCAAAGCATGGTGTCCGCCGAGGCGTGATTGCCGACGAGCGATTCGGGCGGCCAGTTGTTCGTGTAGGAATAATTTTTGTGTGGTCGCAAGGCTGACCCCGCCCATGCCGACCAACTGAAAAAGGCAGTGAGTTGCCGGATTTGTTCCGGGTCGGTGATGGCATTGGGACGCAGACCGAATTTCGTCGTGGGCGTTCCGAAATAATCCGCGTAGTAGGCGGTCATTTTTTGGAAGGCGTCGGCCTGCGCCGCGCTGTAGGTCAACACGCCCGTCGCCGCGTCATATCGGTTGGTTTTGAAATCGGTAATGGTCTGTTGCCGTGCTGCGTCCGAAGCGGAACCGCCGTAGTAATCAGTCGTCAGTTCGGCGGCGCGATGCAGATAATCCGCCGTGAAATCCGGCCCCAGCCAAGCGCCGTGACCGAAAATGGAGCCATATTCCATCAACCCGTTTTTGAGAAAAACTTGCTGGCCGGCGATGATGTCCTTGCCGGTGAACAGAACCTTGCCGTTCGCGTCCACGACCTGGGCCGGAATCGGCGGCTCGTCAGTGTAGGTGTAATACGCGAGCAGCCCCATCACAAAGAAACCGAAAAGCATGACGAGCGCGACCGCTTGAATCCAGCCTTTGGAAATCAGCAAGAGTTTTGTCAGAGGATTTATCCATAGTTTTTATTTTCTTGCTTGGCGGTATGTTTATTTTTTAAGTATATGATGCCGGAATTGTCAAAGAGCGATTTGACCTGGGTCAAGTTTTTAGAATTTTTTAGCGAGTCCCACCTTTTGCCGCACAGTAGCCTGGAACCGACGAACCGCCGCTATAATTGTTCCAAACGCGAATTATTTGACTTGAGTCAAATCCCGCAAGCGATGCTTGTGCGATATTTATCGCATGAGCGAGAAACCTTTGATTGATGTGGCGCAGGAGAAAATCCTGTCGCTGGCCGAAGAAACCAAGTTTGCCGCGAACGGCATCGTGAGCCGGACATTGTTGCGCACCGCGAATTCGCGGGTCGTGCTGTTCGGCTTCGCTGAAGGTCAGGAACTGACCGAACACACTTCCACGCAATCTGCCGTCATCCAGATTTTGTCCGGCGAGTGCGAGTTTTCCCTGGGCGGCAAACCGCACGCGGCCAAGGCCGGCGACATGATTTACATGCCGCCGAATCTGCCGCACGCGGTCAGGGCGACGAAACAATTCTCCATGCTGCTGACGCTTTCCAAGCCGGAAACCTTTTCTGCCAAACCATGAGTGAAAACATTGTCACGCTGGATGTCCGGGAAGACTTGCGCCAAGGGCGCGAGCCGTTCTCGAAAATCATGAATGCCGTCGCGCAGTTGCATTCGGATGAAAAACTTTTGCTGGTCGCGCCGTTTGAACCCGCACCGCTTTTTTCCGTGCTGGGCAAACAGGGTTTTGACCACGAATCAAAACAGATTCAATCCGGCGATTGGGAAGTGTTGTTCACGCGCCGGAATGGAGAGTCAGCGGCATTTGTTCCGCCGGAACGTCCTCCTTGCAGCGCGGTGAAAACCAAACCGAACGGAAATCATCGAAGTGGACGCGCGCGGACTCGAACCGCCACAGCCGATGGTGAAAATTCTTGAAGCACTCGCGGCCTTGCCTGCTGGTGCGGAACTGCGCGCCCACACGGATCGCCGCCCGATGCACCTTTACGCCCAACTCGAAGAACGCGGATTTGCCGGTGAAACCGAGGAACAAAACGATGGAAGCTTTATTACCAAAATCCGCAGTCGTTGAACCAAAAACTGCGCCGCGAAAAATGGCTCGTCCGGCGGCGACGCCAAATCTCGCCGGCATTCAAGCAGCGTCGGTTCGCTTGCCGCTGTGTTTTGTTCTGGCCGGCGTGTTGTCATTGCTGGTCAGCGCGGGATTTCTCTTGGCGCAACCGGATTTGCTGGCGATGTATCATTACACGCCGCACCTCATCGCGATCACGCATCTGTTCGTGCTCGGTTTCATCTGCTCCATCGTCATGGGCGCGATGTATCAACTTGTGCCGGTGACTTTGGAGACGCAGCTTTTCAGCGAACGGCTGGTGAAATGGCAGTTTGCCGCGCACGTCATCGGTTTCACCGGCATGGTCTGGGCGTTCTGGAATTTCAACATGGCTCTGGTCGGCGCGTTTGGCTCGTTGCTGACATTGGGCGTTGGATTGTTCGTCTTCAACCTGGCTTGCACGCTGGCGAAAGTAAAAGGCTGGAACACGATCAAATTCGGCATCGCCTCGGCGCTGTTCTGGCTGTCGTCCACTGTCGCGGCGGGACTGTTTTTGACGGCCTCAAAATGCTGGAGCTTCAGTTCGTTTCAGCCGCTGGCGGCGATGCACGCGCACGCGCACCTTGGCGTCGTCGGCGTGTTCGTGATGATGATTGTCACGGTGAGCTACAAGCTCGTGCCGATGTTCACCTTGAGCGAATTGCAAAGCGAACGCCGCGCTTGGTGGTCGGTCGCATTGCTCAATGTCGGCTTGCTTGGCACATTCGTCACCGTGCTGTTGCAAAGCCCGTTAAAGCCCGTGTTTGCCTTGGTGATAATCGCTGGCTTCGTGCTTTACGGCTGGGAAATCAAAGCAATTCTGCGCGCGCGCAACCGCCGTTCGCTGGATTGGGGAATGAGATACTTTCTCACGGCCATCGCGCTGCTCGTTCCGTTGTCCATTTTGGCGCTCGCGCTGTCGTGGTCGCGGCTGCCGTTGACCGCGTTCACGATGCAATTGGAAAATGTCTATGGCCTGCTCGCGCTGGCCGGACTCGTGGGACTGGCGATTCTCGGAATGCTTTACAAAATCGTGCCGTTCCTCGTCTGGTTTCACAGTTACAGCCGCCATATCGGCCGCGCCAAAGTGCCGGCGCTGGCGGAGATGTATTCCGTGCCGCTCCAAATCGCGGGCTACTGGAGTTTTCTGGCCGGACTCGCCGTTTTGTGCGTGGCGACGGTTTTGTCGCACGAAGCGGGCATTCGCTGGGGCGGTGGTCTGCTGGCGTTGAGCCTCGCCATTTTCGCCGTCAACATGGGCAAAATCCTTTCGCATTTTGTCCGGCCAAAAATCGAAGCGTTCGCGCCAAAAACATTTCGTCCAGCAAAAAATTTATGACCACAACACCTCTCACCGACGAGCTTGTCCTCGAAACCTTGCGTCAGGTCATTGACCCGGAACTCGGCGTCAACATTGTGGACCTCGGCCTGATTTATCGCTACGCCTATGCTGCCGGCAAGTTGACGGTAACGATGACGCTCACGACGCCCGGTTGCCCGATGCACGACAGCATCGCGGAGGGCGTAAAAAATATTTTACTCGGTCTCGAAGGCGTTACCGACGTGGAAGTCGAAGTCGTCTGGGATCCGCCGTGGCATCCCTCGATGATGACCGAAGTTGGCCGCGCCATGACGGGTGTCCGAAATTTTTAACCATCAACCAAAACTAAACACAAACAATAATATGAATACATCAACTGAAAACCTCGTCGGCACGGACCAGGTCATGGACGTGCGACCGATTCCCTGTTCTGTCAAACATGGGCTGATCATCAAACAATGGTTGGAATTGCCGGTCGGCGAGCATTTCATCCTGCTCAACGACCACGATCCCGTGCCGCTCTATTACCAGTTCGCCGCGCAATGGCCGAACGCGTTCACTTGGGAACATCTCGTCAAAGGCCCGGAAGAATTCCGCGTGAAAATCACGAAACTGAAGGCAACCGCGCCTGTTAGTGAAGTGGCCGAATGTTGCGGCGGACATTGATGCGGAATCGGCCAGTCACTCAAAACCAAACGGCCTTCGTCACTGAAGGCCGTTTTCATTTCAAACCGATCTCAAAAAACCGGATCAAACCTCCGGCGCTTTGCGGAAGCCATCGAGCCAGTGGCGCAGGCTCATCAGCGGATGTTCCCACAGCATACGCGGCCCGGCGTAACGCATGATGACGCGAACCTGCTCGCGGCGTTTACGCTGGTAGCAATGCACGGGACATTTGGCGCACGTCGGTTTTTCCACGCCAAAGCGGCAGCGTTCCAGCCGCACACTGGCGTAATCCAAAAGCCC
>CAVWKA010000038.1:0-52762 GCA_963755515.1 uncultured Verrucomicrobiae bacterium
CTTCGGTATTTACAGCGGCACCACGGAATTGGCTCTCATCGGCAAAGGCTGGCCGGGACCTTACGACTGGACATTGGCGCTCGGAACCAACACCGTGGTCAGCAGCCAATCCACGCTTGTGCCCTCCGTGGTCTATGCGGAGATTATCGTGACGACAACCAACTCAATCACCATTAATGCGTGGCTGAACCCGGCAAATCCCGACAGCATAGATACGGTGACGCCGGATGGCACATCTACTTTCAGCGGGAACGAGTGGGACACGATCCGTTTGCGCGGAGGGCAGAACTACGGTTTGGAATCTGAATGAATCGTGGCTGTTCGGCAACATCGCCATCGGCACTGAACTGTCGGATGTCGCCATTCCTCCATCTCCACAAATCGTCGCGGAGCCAATGAGCGTCACAAACTATCCCGGTTCGACAGCGACGTTCAAATTCGGCGTGGCTGGTCTCCCACCGTTGGCGTATCAATGGTTTTTCAATGCCAACACCGCGCTCGCCAACAGCGGCAACATTTCCGGCGTGACATCGAACACGCTTACGATCACCAATCTCGTCGTTGCCGACGCGGGCAGCTACACGTGCATCGTGACAAACGACCTGGGTTCGGCCACCAGTTCCGTGGCCAGCCTCGTTATTCTAACAAATCCCGCTTTCTCGAACCTCACCCCGTCGCCGGGCGAGCTTAGCGTAGTTACCAACACGCCGATCAGCTTTCAAATCCAGGAAGGCAGTCTGCTCAACACGAATGCCATCAGCCTTTACCTTGACGGCAGCCTCGTTGCCGCCAGTATTACCCAAAACCCCGCAACGTTTTTAGCCACGGTCAGCTACCAGCAGGCAGTTCCCTGGCCTTCAATTTCACTTACATCGCAGCAGTGCGGTTGACGGACAATTTTAACGACTCGTTCACCAACATTTGGAGTTTTACCGCCGGCCATGGTTCATTGCCATTCACGATGCCCGGGCCATTCACCGTGAGCCAAACCACGGGCGACTTGACTATAATCGGCGCGGGGGATGCATGGCTTGGAACGAATTATCAGGATAATATCGGGAAGGCGACCACGCTGTTTTATCGCTTTAGCGAGGACTTCGTCACGTTGGATAACACCAACGACGACGGGCAAAGCGATGGCACCGCCATTAACACATGGGGCGGATTGGAGACTTACAACAATAACACCGAAGTGCTGGGCATCGGGAACAGCGGGCCGGATGCATATTGGAGCACTTTCGGCGCGCTGCCTGATGAGGAACTCACACCGCTGACACTGATCACCACCAATGATTGGCACACCATTGCGGTGGAGATTCAATTCGATCCCGGCGGCGCGGACAATATAACCATCTGGCTGAACCCGGACTTCAGCCAGACCAACGTCAATCAGCCAAATGCAAATACATACAGTTTTAACGCATCCGTTTACAGCGTGCGCTTGCGAGCCGGCTTCCTGGCGACCACCGCCTCGTTCAGCAATATTGTTTTTGGCGTCCAGGCTACCGACATCGGATTCGCGGCTCCAGCGTCGCCAATGTTCCAGAACTTAGTGCCTGCGAACGGCGCGAATGGCGTCAGCGCTGCAACGTCCATTGGCGGGCAGATCGTCGTTGGAACGGTGGGAATACTAACCAATGACATCACGTTGTTGCTCAACGGCGCGGCCGTGACCCCGTCGTTCACAATATCGGGTAATAACATTACGCTCAGTTACCAGCCCGGCGCGCCCTTCGTCGGCCTTTCGTCGCACACGGCGGAAATTGAATTGACCGACACAAATGGCGACCCGTATTCGACGTCGTGGAGTTTCACGGTGGGACAACCAACACAGATTACATTCAGTGGTTACACATGGAACACTGTGCCAGCGAGTTTTGGCAACTATGGTCCTGATCAGACGTATGCGGCCAACAACTATGCAGCCACGGCTACGAACACCGGCGTGATCTACGCACTCTACAACGCCAATAATGCCATAGTAACGGCCGTAACGGTGGGCGCGGGATACACGGCTTCCTTTGATCTGTATTTGTCGGATTCCAGTCCGGGAGAAGAAACCAGCGGCGACACCGGCGTGGCCACTTGGGCGACAGACATGTACGGCTTTGGTGACGCCTGGGGCGGAAATTTTGTTGGCACATGGACGAGTCAATTCATTGACGGCACGACTATTGGCGGGAACAATGACGCGACTTATCGAACTATTTCCGAAACCGGCCTTCAAGGCTCGGGCGACACCGGTCATTATGATCTTGCGGTTAACGACGGCACTGGCCCTCAGGGCGCCGATACCGATTGGTTTACTGTCAGTGAAGATTTGTCCACGGGTGTCAACTTTTTTTACACATTCGGGCTTAACAGCTACACGATTACCGCCACCGCCCTCGCCAATTCAAGCGAAACACTTACTGAGACATTTAGCTACGAGGATGGCAACGTGAACTCCATACAAGGATTTGTGACGGGGATGTATAACTCCGAGGAAACCTCGACGATCTCCGACTTCACCATTATCCCCCCCGCTTCGGCGCCTGTTCTGTCTGAGCAGAGCTTCCGCTGGAAGCATCACCCTCTCTTGGACAGGAACCGCAACCCTGTTGGAAGCAACGAATCTTCCCGGCCCCTGGGTGACTGTAACCAACGCCATACCTCCTTACTCGGAGCCGATGACGAACCGGGCGACATTCTATCGTCTGGAGCAATAAATGGCATGAAGAAAACAACCAAGGAAAACAAAGAAATAAAATAAACTATATGAAAACAAACATCAAATTAATGGCGGCAGGAGTGGTTGCCGCCTCCACGCTTACCACGGCGACGCTGGCACAAAGTCCAACATTCCCACAACAATCATCAATTACATTCAGTGCTTATACATGGACCACCACGCCAGCCAGCACCGTTGCGGGTAGCAATAACAACCCTGACGGCAACAGCTTTACAGGCTCCGGGGACGCCGGCTACCTCTTCGGACTCTACAACGTCAATACTGCCATAGTAACGCCCGTAACAGTGGGTGTGGGATACACAGCTTCCTATGATTTGTATTTGTCGGATTCCGGCAGCGGCGGCCCCACTTGGGCGACAGAATATTACGGCGCGGGTAATGCCTGGGGCGGAAATTTTGTTGGCAACTGGACGAGTCAATTCATTGACGGCACGACTATTGGCGGGAACAATGACGCGACTTATCGGACTATTTCCGGAACCAGCTTTACGAGTAGGCGACACCGGTCATTATGAACTTGCGCTTAACGACGGCTCCGGCCCTCAGGGAGACAGCACCGGTACTTATAATGATTTTAATGTCAGTGAAGATTTGAGCACTGGTGTTAGCTTTTTTTACACGTTCGGACTTAACAGCTACACGATTACCGCCACCTCCCTGGTTAATCCGAGCGAAACACTTACTGAGACATATGACTACGAAAACGGCAACGTGAACTCGATAGAAGGATTCGTGACGGGGCTGTATAATTCCGAGGAAACCTCGACGATCTCCGACTTCGTCATTACCCCGGTTCCGGAGCCGGGAACAATGGCTCTGATTGGCCTCGGCGGTTTGGGTCTCCTTCTTGCGGGGCGTCATCGCGGCTGGTCCGGCCATCGCTTCTAATGATCTTTTGATGGTTGTTTTGTGGCAACAATTAAATTTAGAAAACAGAAAACCCACGGCGGTGTGTGGCCGCCGTGGGTTTTGTATGATGAAAAAGTCCCCAGTCGCGGCGATGCACAAAACTAACCAGTGGAACCCAAGATAACCCAACTTGCGGCGGCGCTTGCACTAGCCCTAACGGCCGCGAAAGTCCATGCCGCCATCATTGCAACCGAAAACTTTGACTATCCAAATGGCCCCCTGGTCGGCGATAATGGCGGCACCGGCTGGACAACGGCTTGGACGGGGGTGCAAGGCACACCAACGGTATCGGGGGGGCAAGCGATCATCAATTCCGCCAGTGGACAACAAGCGGAGCGTTCGCTTCCCGCGCAAGGCGCTGGCTCGGTGGTGTCGGATCCTATTTCCGCCCGGCAATTTACCACCGCCGCAGCCGGTGTGACCAATGACACGTATGGCGGGTTTTGGTTTTATTATGGAACGACGCAATTAGGCGGGATTGGCAAGAGTTGGCCGGGGCCTTACCGTTGGTCATTGGCATATCTCAGTACCGGGCCCGTCGGCATTCAAACCACGCTTGCCTCTTCCGTAATCTATTCAGAAGTAACAACAACTGGCTACGGCATGACTGTGAATACCTGGATCAATCCGACGAATCCGGCCATTATTGCGATGTTAAATCCCGATCTTACTTATACTTTTTCCGGGACTGGATGGGATACGATTATGCTGCGAGGCGGGACGGATGGTTCCGTCGCGTCCGAGTCATGGAGCTTTACCAACATTATAATCGCAAATAATCCAACCAATATAGGAGTCCTGCCACCACCGCCGCCGCCGCAATTGTCCAACAGCCAGATCAACGTAACGTTTAATGGCGACGGCAGCATCTACTCGATGGCCTTGTTTCAATCCAATGCCTGGGAAAACGTCTCCTTTAATGGCGATGGCAGTGAAGCCGGCCCGCAATGGAGGATGTCGGACAGCAGCGGAACACGCACGGGATCCCTTGACGCTGGCTTATCCTGCCAAAGCGGCTTTAACCAATCTGGATTATACCAATCTGGTATTCACCGGTTCCGATAGCGCGAATCCCAGTCTCCAGTTGGCGTTGGCCTATCAATTGTCAAGCAATCAGCTTGAGATAGTTGCGAGCATCACCAATGCTGGCGCCACGACGTGGTCGCCAATCCAGGGGGGTATCTTAATGGGCATAGACACCTATATGGCCTCCTATCCATCTTGGGATTATCTTTACTTTCCAACCTTGCTGCGGTGTGAAAAAACCCATTTCTGGGGTTATGCGATGACACCGTTGGGCAGCATTCTTGGGATTGTTTCGCCGGACCCGGTGGCCAGTTGGCATAACGAGTATGAACCGGGAGGGCATCGCATTTATACATTCGGGCTGGATTTTCTGAATGAGCTTCCTCTCCCCGCTCGTCACCCGCAAAATCTCACGTCGTTGCGGCCCGGCCAGGGAATGAGTTGGACGGTTTTCATCGGAGACATACCGGATACCGATTCGGTGAGCATGGATGAAGTCCTCCGGCCTTGGCCGGCATGGCGGATGCCCCGATGATTAAAGCCAGCCGTTATACTGGTGAGCCTGGGGACACCGTGAATTTCACTTTTTGGGGTAATCCCGTCGGCGGAAGCTTTCAAACTCCGGATGGCGTCATGCACCCGCTGGCTTTGGCGGCATCTTCGAATGGGATGGCCACGGCAAGCTTGACACTGCGGCCACTAATGGCCTTTGCAATTTGCTCGTGACCAATGTTGCGGGACGGATTGCCCAGGGGTCGGTGTATGTGCGCCAACCCTGGTCGTGGTATTTGAAGCAGGCGCGGATCAATGCCATTGACAAGCCGCAGAAAGACGCGGGCGCCCAATGTGAAGGTTATTACGGATTTTATTCAGAGTTTCTGGCCAAACGTTGGTTCCCGGATCCTGTGTTGGATCCGCTGTCGGAGTCCAAGTTCAGTGAGATTTATCCGTTGATGTTCAGCATCACCAATGGTCTGTCTATATCGAATCCGGGTCGGCTTCAAAACGACTCCACGATGGCGGGAATATTGGTTGATCGTTTCAATGCTGATGGCGGCTTTACCAATCAATCCACGCTGACCAATCTTCTCTTTGCCAGGAATATCACCAATCTGGTTTTTGCCGCGGCACTGTGCGATTACCTTCTGGGTGCGCAGGAAAGCGATGGCGGCTACTACAATGGCGGAGACTACACTTCGGTTATTTACCCCGCCAAATCCATCATGGAAGTCATGGCATTGGAGCAGGTGCTGGCACAGACCAACGCTTATTGGCACACGGAATATACCAATCACTATCGCTCTGTCACTGCAGCCATGAACCATCTTGCGCTGAATCTGGACAATATCGGAACTGAAGGAGAGCAAACGTTTGAGGACGGAATGATTTCGTGCAGTGGCGCCCAGTTAGGCATGTATGCGTTGTATGAAACCAACACGACGCTCGGCGCGCTGTTTGGCGAGCAAAATCAACAATATTACATTCATGCCGCTGAATGGTTCGAGTCCGCCCATCGTTGCCTGGATCAAATACTGGTTCCGGATGCTCAACATAACGGCGGCACGGAGCGCTTCTGGGAAGACCAATATGACATTATCACCACGCCGAACTTCTTATGCTCGCCGCACGGATGGAGTGCTTGGAACATTTACGGACGCTGGTATCTTTACCAGATGACCGGCAACGTGGAATACTTGCGGCAAGCCATGAACGCCTTGGGGGCTTGCACGCAACTGATTGCCCCTGTGAGTGAAAGTTCGGGCATGGACTTCTCCACTTCATTTGGAATTACTACTAATCTGCCTACTGAAACTGCAGGCGGGAATTTGAATTGGGCCTACTGCACCGACCCGTTCATCCAGGCAACCATTTTTACGAATAATCCGCCAATACCGACCCAGACACGCAGGGCGCCTATGTCTCCGGAACCATCGGTGAGCAGTCTCTGCCAATGATCAGTGGTTGGTGTCTCGCACCGTATGGCACCGCGGTTAGCATGTATTCCGGCTATGACGGCGGTTGTAATGACAACGATGTGCATGAGATTTTCAAGTGTCTTGAAGAAGTCGCCCTCACCTCGGCCTATGTGGTCATCAATGCGGATGGTTCCATCGAGACATGGAACTGCCAGGCGGTTCAAACCAACGGAGTTGTAGTTGTGACCCCTTCGGAAGACATCGTGAATCGCGTGAACGTGAATGCGCCTGACGGCGCCAATGTGTGCGTTGAATTCAGCAATGGCGCGTTCGAAATCTACCATTTGACCGGCATGGGTTGGATTTCTCCTGCCGCCGGCCCGGTGACGCTGACCGCTGCTTCCACCGCACCGGGGCGGTTCAATCTCCAATTTCAAGGTTTGACCGGAACGGCTTACGTCATCGAAACTTCCACAAACTTGGTCAATTGGACGTCGATACTGACAAACCTGCTAACCACGAACCCATTTGTTTACGAGACGAATGCGACGAATCCAGCGCGATTTTATCGGATCGGGCAGTGAAAATGTTCTGGAGCGGGGTTGCCGTTTTTCGCTTTGTTGGCGCTTTCGAGCGCGTATAATTCAGTACGTAGCGTATGAAACCAGCCGAATGCCTTCATGATTTGTCGCGGCTGTTGGTGGCGATCACCTTCTTGCTCGTTATCCGCGCGCACGGCGCTGTCCTTTGGAGCGACTTCGGCCCTGTGCTGGCCCATGATACGGGAGCCGGTGACGACATTTTGCTGGGTGCCGTCAAGCGCGACGAATCTTCCAGCGATGCGTTGTATTTCAAATTCCATGTGCTGCCCCTTTCCGATGTCAGCACAGAACCCTATCTTGCCGCTTTCCAGTTGTATGAAGGCTCAACTGAGCGGCTGGGTATCGGCAATTCGTTGAAAGCATGGGCATACGATGCGTTCAACACTGTGGAAGCGGGTAATCTCAACGGTGAACCTGGCGAGTTTGATTTGCGCGCGCCGCTCAGTTCGCCGGTCAAGTCGCCGACCCTGTTTACCACCTATGCCGCTCAATATCCTTCCCGAGGCAAAGAATCTACCATTGTGTTCAAAGTGCAGTACGTTCCGGGAACCAACGCCCAAGTCACGGTCTGGCTCAACCCCGACCTCGGTGTTGGCGCTACTGAAGAAGGACAAAATTCAAATCTGGTTACACATTTTACTGCAAATGCATCATTTGACGAAATTCATCTACGGCATGTTGGCGGCGGTGATGGCTGGATTTTCAGCGACATGGTCATTGCGACGTCATTCAGCGATTTCGTGGCCGTCGGCCCGATCAGAAAGCAAACGTTGCTGAACGTGAAAGCGGCGGGCCGCCATTTGAATTCCGAAGCTGGCAGCGGGAGCAGGACGCTCCGCGCGAATCAGTTCATGCACTCGCGCAGGATCGTCAGGGCTATCTTTGGCTGGGTACCGACGATGGCATAACGCGCTTCGATGGCGCGCGTTTTGTTTCGTTCGGCGTAGCGGACGGTTTGCCAGTTGGAGGCGTGCAGGTTTTGCTCGCCGATCACACAGGCACGCTGTGGGCCGGCACTGAAGATGGCGGGCTGGCGCGCTGGCATCATGGCAAATTCAATATCCTCACAAAAAACGACGGTCTGCCGGACAACGCCATCACGGCGCTGGCCGAAGACGGACAAGGCAGAATCTGGATCGGCACGGCCGCGGGATTGTCCACTTGGCAGGATGGGAGAATACATCCTGCACCAGGCGAGTCTGGCAGCAACGCCATCACAGCACTGTTTGTGGACCGCCAAGGAATCGTTTGGGTAGGAGTGACCGGGGTGGGGATTGTTCAGTACCTTAGCGGCAAATCGAGTTTGTTCGAGAGTCGGGGACAAGGAGTGCTGGAAAATAATCTACTCAAGGATTCGCACTGCCTGTTGGTGGATCGCAAAGGACGGCTTTGGGTCGGCGCGGGCGACGGTTACTTGCTGTGCTGTGAAGATGGAAAATGGGTGCTGTATCGCATTCCCCATCGGGCGACCGGTTCGTATGTTTCGACTCTGACTGAAGGACTGGATGGCGCGATTTGGCAGGCTCGGCGGGGGACGGAATGTTGCGTTTTGAGAGTGGCGTTCCTCAAATTGTCAACGCAGGCAGCGGCTTGTCGGATAATTCCATAGAGTCGCTACTGGTGGACGGACGGGGGAATTTGTGGGTAGGGACCGAATACGGCTTGAACCAATTGACGCGCGGAAATCTTTTCACATTCAGTTCCCGCGAGGGACTTGGTTATGGTGCTGTCCAAGGCATGGCCGAAGTCGCGCCCGGTTTGGTTTGGATCGGCAAGGCGGACGACGGCCTCTATTGCTGGGACGGAACCAACGTCACAGCCATTGCAAACCACGAACTGTTTCAGGGTTATCCAGAGGTGCGGGCCCTGTTGACCACACAAGAGGGAACTTGCTGGGTCGCGGGTTCACAAGGTCTGTGGTTGTTCAACCACCCGGCAACCGACGTTAATTCCCATTCACTCGAACTGCCAAAGCTCGCTATTACCGCATTGTGCCAGGACTCAAATAAAGAAATTTGGGCCGGCACTCAGGAAGGCGAATTGTGGCGGCGTCGCGACGGCGAATGGACGGCGCAAACGAATTTTTCGCGCGCTATCACTGCTTTGTTACCCGGAAAGGACGGCACGCTGTGGATTGGAACCGCGGGGGCGGGCCTGTTTAAAAGAGACGGGAACGGTGTCGCTCATTTCAACCGGCTGAAAGGATTGTTGAGTGAAACGATCCATGCATTGTTTTTCGACAAGAACGGTGTCCTCTGGATTGGAACAGCAGGCGGCGGTTTGAGCCGATTGCGCGAAGGACAGGTTTTCACGTTCACCACGCGCGAAGGATTGCCGGACAACACCATCACGCAAATTCTGGAGGATGAGAGTGGGCGGCTTTGGCTCGGCACGAGCCATGGAATCGCGGCGGTCGCGCGCGACGAACTCGAACGATGCGCGGCAGGCAAAATTAGCACGGTGGACCCGCAGCTTTATGGGCGCGACGATGGAATGCTCTCGGAAGAATGCACTGGAGGATTTTTTCCAGCGGGTCTGAAGACACGTTCTGGTTTGCTCTGTTTTTCCACTGAACGCGGCTTGGTGGTCATTGATCCAAAGCCGGCAGCTCAAACCCGGTTTCCTCCGCCGCAGGTCGTGCTCGAAGGGCTGGTCGTGGACGGCGCGGCTGTCCGATTCGATTCCAAGACATCACCGTTGCGCTTAAGTGCGGGCAGCCACCGTCTGGAAATCCGTTACACAGCATTGAATTTTGCCGATTCGGAACGGATTCATTTCCGTTATCAGCTTGAAGGTTTAGATAACAACTGGATTGAAGTCGGGGAACAACGCACGGCTGTTTACAATTACGTGGCGCCGGGAAATTATCGTTTTCTGGTTCAAGCCTGCGACGTGGACGGCGCCTGGCAGCAATCGGATGCAAATCTTGGGTTCGTGTTTCCACACCCTGTTTGGCAAACGTGGTGGTTTATGACTATATGTAGCATTGGCTCGCTGGCCGTTGTTGGCATGGCCGTGCGCGTCGTGGTAAAGAGGCGCGTGTACCGGCGCGTGAAACAATTGGAGCAGGAACGCGCGCTCGAACGCGAGCGCACCCGGATCGCCCAGGATTTACATGATGAAATGGGCGCGAAATTGTGCCGGATTTCTTATCTGAGCCGCAACGTCGTTCGGAAGAACCAGGAAAACGGTGAAGTCCAAGAGCAAATTGCCGCAATTTCCGAGACGTCACACGAAATGCTTCAAGCACTCGACGAAATCGTTTGGGCGGTGAATCCAAAGAACGACACGTTGGAAAAGCTCGCGTTCTATGTCGCGCAGGTCGCCTCCGAATATTTCGAAATGACCGGTATCGAATGCGAAGTGAACATTCCCGATTCTTTGCCGCCGTGTCCATTGTCCTCGCAGACGCGGCACCATTTGTTCTTGATCGTGCATGAAGCATTGACCAATATCTTGAAACATTCCAAGGCGACTCGGGCGGCAGTCCGAATGAAATCCAGTGCGAAGGAATTTGATATCACTATTTCGGACAATGGAACCGGTTTTGATGCCATTGCCGCTCAAATCCCGCCGAACGATGGCCGTGAAACATTTGGAAACGGCCTGTGTAATATGCGCCAACGCATCACTGAAATCGGCGGTCAGTATTCGATCCAATCGCAACCAGGACATGGGACGATTCTTCGGCTGACGATTCCTTTGAACGGTGTTTGAATCTTCGATGAGCGATGCCACGTTTAGCTTTGAGCCGGGTGAAAAAATGCTTCCGAGGACTGTTCGTTCCGTGCCTCACTGAAAGTTGTTGCGCTTAAAGTTGGCGTTTTCGCGATGACCGTGCTGTTGACGTTACGCCACGCCATGAGCAAGTCGTTTAATTATTGATTTAAATGGAATTGAACACTTCGGTTGCGGTCAATGCTGGAAGAAGTGACGTGAATCACTCCATCCGCACCGGGTCACCCCTCCGAACGGTGCCGCTTTGCAGGACGGATGCGTAGGCGCCCACACGGGCTTCGTTGTGTTTTGCCGCCGCCTTGAGCACCCCAATGTCTCTGGGCAAGTCGCCTTGCGGCAGCGTCGTCATCACGCAACGGCCGCAGGGGCCGGTGATTTTCAATTTCACCTCGCCGCCGATGGAACAGGATTTTTTCATTCCAATCGTCGTTTTCGGGAAACCCGTTGACTTCCGGCGGGGTTTCAATGACGAAATTCGGCCGGAAACGGCGCGATTCAATCCGGCCTTCAGGATAAAATCCGCGGAGACTGTCGAGCGTGGCGGTGGTGAGAAAATGAATCGAAGCGCAGTCGAAAAAAGTTTCGGCGGGCAGCGCCTCGTCCGTCACAACATCGCGCCGCGCCAAGCCGTCAATGTCCGGCCAATATTCCTCCAGCGTGCCGGACTTGCGGCGCGCCGGACAAAAACCGGACCGGCTTGCCCAGGCTGGCGGACAACCTGGCTTCAATGAATTCATCGCCGGTCGAAACGGTGGCGCCGTCCGGGAACGTGATCCGCGCCGGGCGGAAGGAGCCGTTATCGAGCGGCCCGGTAAAAGCCGCCCGGAAGGAAAACAGACGCCGGCCATTTGGACGGATTTTTTGCGCTGGCAATCTTTCCGTCGGCCGGGTCGGCCAAAGAGAAGACGCGGTCACCGAGCACCCCCTTGGTCCCGACGCGGGTCGCGTTCAATTCTTCGCCCATCATGGATTTGACTGGATAACGGTGAATCGCTGCGACAACGCCAATTTGATCGTTCACGCTGCAGCCCCTTCCGGTGTCATCCCTCCGGTTGTCTCCGCTCCGTGTTGTTTCTGGACTTCGACCTTGATTTCTTCGACGCGCTCCGGCTTCTGATGTTGCATGCTCATGACCTGGATGAATCCGAGCCAAAGATAACCGACGAAAACATACGGGAAAGCGTTGACCGGTGGAGAGGGGAAGGGCCAGACGCTTCCGATGATGGGAATCAACAGCAACACCATCGCCACAACACACAAGACGATATGCTTGGGTTGGAGTTCCCCGCGTTTTTTGAGAAATGCGGGCGCCGCCAGCACAATACAGGTGTAAGCGCCAACGAAACCGAATGCGCCCATGGTGCCGGCATCGTTGAATTCGTCCAGCACGGCAAAGCCGTTTGCCACCAGCACATAATAGCAAGTGGTGACCACAGAAAACATCACAATCGCCATCGCGGTCAGCGCAACATAGGGCGTCCCAAACTTTGGGTGTACCGCGCCCGTTTTCGCGGGAAAGAATTCATGCCGGCCCATTGCAAACATCACCCGCGAACCCGCGTTCATACAGGACGATGCCAGGGCAAAAAAGCTGACCATCGCGCCAAACGAAGTGATCGGCCCCAAAAATGACACATGATACATTTGCGAGAGAACTGTCAACGGAGCGTCAATTTTGTCCAGAGTCGTTGAGTATCCCGCCGTTCCCTGCACTTCCACATAAGTGATGAAAACGAAGAATGATGCTGTGATCACCAGGCTCCAAATCACGGAACGGGGTATCGTCTTGAGGGGGTTGACGGCTTCTTCGCCAAAGGCCGTGGAGCTTTCAAAACCGACCAGGCTGAATATCGCCACGACCGCGCCCATACCCAGGGTCAAAAGCGACGTCCCTTTTAAGGACAATTGTGTCGTATCAATTGCGAAATGGTGATGCCCCAGAACAATGAGCGCCAGCAATATAATGAAGAAACACGAGAACGCTTCCAGCCCCAGCGTAATTAGGGTCGAAATCTTAATGTCTTTGTAGGCAATAATGAAGCTCGTTGCCAGACAAAGAAAGAACAGAAACACAGGCGGTACCTTGACGTGAACCATCTGTAGCAGCACGGTTGCGAAAACCGTGAATCCGGTCGTCCCGGCCAGGCCGATAAATAGATACGCCCAGAGCAGACACCAGCCGCACATCGAGCCTCCGGTGAACCCCAGGCCGGACATGGCATAACTATACATCGAGCCGGCGTTTGTCGTGCGTTTGGCAAATTGGTTCAGGCTGAGCGCGACAAATAATACCAGGACGGCGCCAATGGCATAAGACAGCCAACTGATGCTGCCCGTGGTGCCAAACATCAGCGGCACGATCAGCGCCGCCGTCATTGTCGGCGAAATGAGCGCAATGTTTTGCGCCAGCAGTTCCTTGAAGTTTAAGCAGTTGAGGACGGAGTTTGTTCATACTATTTCCTTTGGTTTAACGTTGATGTTTTTTTAAATTGATTTTCGTGGGAAATTTTCCCGGGCGGGGAACGGCAACGATCACCTTTCGTTTGGGCAGGGGAAGCAACCCGAATGCCGGGATGGCCCGGTGTTGATTGAGCAAATTCAGATTGATCGGCGGGCTGGATACCGGCGAAGCCACCAGCAATACCTCCGCCTCCCGGTCGCCCCGCGCTATCAACCGATGCGGCAGCCGCGATTCAAAATGCGCCGCATCGCCTGGCTCCAAGTCATAGGTCTTTCCCGCCAGCGACAATGTGAGCCTGCCGGACAAAACATAAATCCATTCTTCCCCTTCATGGTGGTAATGCTCGTTGCCGCGGCGCGCCAGGCGAAACCTTGATGCGCAGCGGCTGCAAATTGAAAAATCGCCCCGCTTCGGACAACGTCACGTATTTCAGTCCGTTGGTGGACCTTTCAACCGAGTCCGCCGCGCGCACAATAACGCAGGATTGCGCCATCGGCGGCGATTCAAAAAGCGAGGCAAGGGAAACGTCAAAAACCCGGGAGAGCGTGAGCGCTGCCGCGATGGATGCCTGGCGGTCGCCCGATTCGAGCCGGGACAGGAAGGCTTTCGACAATCCGCTTCGCGCCGCCAACTCCTGCATCGTCCAACCCCGCCGCTGCCGCAGTTCCCGCAACCGCGTCGCGAAGGAAGAAAGCTGCACCTGGATGCCTTCATCCGCTCCTTGTTGCCTCACAGGTAACTTTGTTGTCATAAAGACAACCACCCACAAGCATGCCTAATGCCAAGTATTAACGAGTAAAAATGTTAAGAAAATCTCACTTATCGGAAAATTTGACACAAAGTTTCCTGTCGCAATTTTTACAGGGCGGTCAAAATAAAACCGCGTCGCCCGCGCGCAAGGTTTTTCCCGCTTCGCCGGGCGGAATCGAAGTGTTGATGGCGAAGCGGTAAAAATGATTGAAGCGTTGCGCATTGGCCCACGCGGGAAGGGTCTCCTTCCGCAGTTGCATGAATTTTTTTTGAAACTCGGCTGTCGCCCGCCCCGTTTCCGGCTCGCGGGTCGGGACCACGCAGCGTTGGCACGGATTATGGCCGAAAAATTTGACTTCGCCGACGTGAAACGGTTTAAGTTCATCGGGTGCGCCGAACAGGCAGTCTTCACAAAATGGTTCCCCGCCGGCAAGTTCCAGATTGGCGCGAAAACGCCGGCGCGCGCTTTCAAAGGTCAGCTCTGGAAACCAGCCTTGCACCGCTCGCAAGCTTGCCTCGCTCACAATCGTCGGCCCAAATGCCGTACGATCGTCGGGAAACCCCTTGTCTGTCTCGTGGCGGAGGGTGACGGCGAAATCCGAAAAATTCGGACAGCCATTGTTCGATCGGCGCCTGGCTGTCCAACGAAAATTGTTTGGGTGACGATTCCGCGTTCGGCCACAGCCGGACTTCGCGGATTTTGTCATCAAAGGCGCAGCGCAATTCGTGGACCCGCGCCGTTCGCTTGCCGTTCACCACTTTTCCCTCCGCGTCGTAAATGGCATGGACCCGGTCGTTTTCCAGGATGCCGCCGCGAGTGATGCGCGCGGATTCGACCGCGACGCCGTCGAGTGATTTGATCGGAAATATGGTGATTCGGGCCAGTTGCATTCCGGGCGCAAAATTAATACCCCGCCATTCGCGCCACTGCAATCCAATTTCATCCGGCCGCCTTTCGGTTGACAGCCACGCGGGAAAAATGGTTGCATTCATGGCGGCGGATTTCGGTCGCGGAGTTTGATTGTTCATGCGCATTTTATTTTTCGGCCAAACCAAAGACGTTGCCGGAGCGCCGGAAATGGAAATAAAAATTCCATCGCCTGTCGGCGCCGACGAACTCTGGAGCAAAATCGCCGCGGCCCATCCGCAACTCACCCCCTTTCGCAAAACCACCCGCCTGGCGCGTAACGGCGAATACGCCAGTCCCGACACCCAATTCACCGACGCGGACGAGGTAGCCTTGGTTCCCCCTGTTTCCGGCGGCTGAAATTCCATGGAAATCGAAATCCAACTCACGGACTCGCCCATCCCTGAAAAAATTCCCGCGCCGTCTTCGGACGCGCTCGGCGCATGGCTCGAGTTTCGCGGCGTCGTTCGCAGCGAGGAAGGCGGCCATCCAATTTCCGGCCTTGAATACGAGGCGTATTCGGAAATGGCCGCGCGCGAAATGCGCCGCATTCTCGAAGCGCTTGACGCGAGGTTCCCCTGCCTGGCAGCCAAAGTCATCCATCGCGTGGGTATTATTCCGGTCGGCGAGACCGCCATCTACGTCGGCCTTGCCGCATCGCATCGCGGCGAAGCCATCGCCGCCCTCCGGGAATTCATGGACCGCCTGAAACAGGACGTGCCGATTTGGAAAAGAAGGGCAATCGCGGCAACAGCGGTCCGTCAAGGCTCTTCACCGCCAAAGTCCTCCCGTCAAACACCGCCGATGTCCCTGGACGAAGCGCTCGCCGCAATTTCTTTGCGCTGCAGACCGTTGTCGGCCCTTCGCCTACCGCTGGGGGAAGCCTTCGGCCGCACGTTGCGCGAAACCGTCAGCGCTCCAAATGATTTGCCCGATTGCGACCGCTCCACGCGCGACGGCTTCGCCATTTTGCGGGACGATCCTTCCGGGGTTTTTCGAGTCGTGGACACGCTCCATGCCGCCGATTGGAAGCCGCGACAATTAAAATCCGGCGAGACGGTCCGGATCGCGACGGGCGCCGCGCTGCCCTGCGGCAATCTCCGCGTCGTTATGCAGGAAAACGTCGAGCGCCAAGGCGACGCTATCAAAATCGTCCGGCGCAATCCGGATTTGAACATCCGCAAGCGCGGCGAGGACCTCAAAGCCGGGCAGACGCTCGTGGATGCCGGCGCGCGCCTGGACGCGGGCAAAATGGCGCTCCTTGCCTCCGCCGGCCACGCCCATCCGCTCGTCAGTTCGCGCCTGCGGGTCGTCCATTTCACCACGGGCGATGAAATTGTGCCGCCGGAACAAATGCCGGCGCCCGGCCAGATTCGTGACAGCAATTCGATCTTGCTGCGCGGACTCCTCAAAGAATTTCCCTGTGAGCTGACCCAGGGCCATTTGCCTGAGAATTTCGACCGCGCCAGGGAACGACTTTCGTGTCTCAATTTTTCCAGCCGTCAGCCGGACCTGCTGCTGATTTCCGGCGGCGCAAGCGTGGGCGAAAAGGATTTCACGCTGGACCTGCTGGCATGGCTCGGATTCGAAATAATTTTCAATCACGTCAGCGTCCGGCCCGGCGCGCCGCTGATTTTTGGCGTGAATGAAAACTGGGCCGCCTTCGGCTTGCCGGGAAACCCGTTGTCGCACTTCGTCTGTTTTCATTTATTTGTCGCGGCGGCACTGGCAAAATTCTCCGGCAGAGAGCCGGACAAGTTCCAGCGTGGGCGACTGGCGGTGCCGTTGGAGGATGCCTCGTGTCCGCGCGAAACGATGTGGCCGTCGCAGCGGGATGGCTCGGGCCTGCACCCGTTGGCATGGAGCAGTTCCGGCGATGTGACCTGCCTGGCAAAGGCAAACGCGCTCATCCGCGTGCCGGCAAATTGCGCCTCGATGGAACCGGGCGCCGAAGTGGAATTTTTATCGATATGAACAAAAAATTTTCGCATTTGAACGCAGCCGGCGCCGCGCGCATGGTTAATGTGGGCCACAAACCGCTTCAACGCCGTCGCGCCGTCGCCGCTGGACGGCTCGTCTGCGCCCCGGCAACAATCCGCGCCCTGAAAAAGAAGGCATTGCCCAAGGGCGATGTCCTGGCGGTGGCGCAAGTTGCCGGGATTCAAGCCGCCAAAAAAACCGGTGAACTGGTTCCCCTCTGCCATCCTCTGCCCCTCAGCCATGTCGCCGTCAGCTTCCGCATCCGCGCGTCGGCAATTGAAACCCTGTGTGCCGTCGAAACCCATGCCCAAACCGGCGTGGAGATGGAAGCCCTCGTCGGCGTGACCGTCGCCGCCTTGACGCTTTACGACATGTGCAAGGCCGTGGACAAAAAAATGCGGATTGAGAACATCCGTGTTATTGAGAAAATCAAGGAATGAAGATCGGGCGAATTACTGTCAGCGACCGAGCCTCGGCCGGGCATTTACGAAGACCGTAGCGGTCCGGAAATCGAAAAGGTCCTGCGCGAATTCCTCGGCCAACACGCGGTTTTTGAATCGCTCATCGTCCCGGACGAAGTCCCCTTGATTTCCGCCGCGCTGAAAAAATTTGCCGATGAGGCCAAATGCGATATGGTAATTACGACGGGTGGCACCGGAATTGCGGCACGCGACGTGACGCCGGAAGCGACGCGACCGGTGCTGGAGAAGGAATTGCCGGGTTTTGGCGAAGCCATGCGGATGCAATCGCTGGCAAAGGTGAAGACGGCGATTTTGTCGCGCGCACTGGCAGGCACGCGCGGAACGACCTTGATTATCAACCTGCCCGGCAAGCCGGCGGCGGTGCGCGAATGCCTGGAAATTCTGCGCCGGCCATCCGGGAAGGATTGGCGCATTTGCGCGGAGAAAATCCGCACGAGAAAAAATAATGGACCCATTTGGACGAAAAATTGATTATCTCCGGATCTCGGTGACCGACCGGTGCAACGAGCGCTGTCTCTATTGCATGCCGGAAGGCTACAAAGGCTGGGAACGCGGCGACGACCATCTGAGCGCCTCGGAAATCATCCGTATCGCGGGCGCTGCGGCGGATTTGGGATTCCGGAAATTCCGGCTGACCGGCGGCGAACCGCTGATGCGCGGCGACCTCGTGGACATCGTCCGCGCCATGTCAAAGATTCCCGGCGTTGAATCGGTTGGCCTTTCGACCAATGGAATGAAACTGTCCGCGGCCGCAAAACATTTGCGTGACGCCGGATTGCTCACAGTGAATGTGAGCCTGGACGCGTTGGACCCGAAGATTTACCAGCGGGTGACCGGCGGCACTGTCGCCAGGGTGCTGGCCGGCATTCGCGCGGCGGTGGAGGCGGGTTTTGAACGCGTGAAATTGAACTGCGTCCTGATGCGCGATGTGAACGAGCAGGAACTTTGGCCGCTGGCATTGTTTGCGGCGGAGCACGGTCTGCCCCTGCGATACATCGAATTGATGCCGCTGACGAGCACGGCGGTGTTGACCGAGAAAAATTTCCTTTCGTGCGGCGAGGCCATGCAGTTGCTGGCCCAAAAGGATGAATTGATTCCCCAACCCGACCGCAAGCTGGGGCATGGACCGGCGCAATACTACTTGTTGAAACAATCCGGGGCGCTCGTTGGTTTCATCGGCGCGATGACCAACCGCCATTTTTGCGACCAGTGCAATAAGATGCGCCTGACCGCCGACGGCCGCGTCCGCCCCTGCCTGGGCAATCATATCGAGGTGGATTTGCGGTCCGCATTGCGCCGCGGCGCCAATGACGCGGTGTTGAAGGAATTATTGGAGACCGCCTTGCGCCTGAAACCCCTCGAACATCAATTTCGCGACAACTACCAACCCTGCCGTCCGATGACCGCCATCGGGGGGTGATGGCCACGCACTACGAGGGCGCCGTTAACGCCTTTCCATTGTCGGACGCGGAAATTTTCAAAAGAAACGGCGCTGCGGTTTTCGCCCATCGCTCCGGCGGAGGATAGCCCGAGGCGGATCCGCCGAAGGAACTGCGCAGCATGTCCGTCGCGATGATTCCGGGATTCAGCGGCACGGCCGCCATGCCCGGCGGCAATTCTTGCGCCAGCGCTTGCGTTAACCCTTCAATCGCCCATTTAGTTGCGCAATACGGCGCCACGTTTGCGTCCGTCGAACGCCCCCAGCCGGAACTGAAATTCACGATCACCCCGCTGCCCCGCTTGAGCATCGCGGGAAGAAAATGGCGTATGACATTGACCACGCCCTTGATATTCACGGCAATCACGTCTGAAAATTCCTCCGCCGGCACTTCCCAAAGCGGCGCGCTGCGGTTGATTAGCGCGGCGTTGTTGAGTAGCAAATCCGGCGCGGAACGCTTTCCCAGAACTTCCCGCGCCCACGCGCCAACCGCCTTGTCATCTGCCACGTCCACAATGTCAAAATCGTGCGGCGGCTGAAATTTGGTTTGCAGTTCGACGATTCCCGTTTCAGACCGTCCGCAACCAATGACCGTATGTCCCAGCCGGATGAATTCCTCCGCCATCGCCCGCCCCAGCCCGCGCGTGACGCCAGTGATCAAAATAATCTTTGAAGCCATGCTTTAAAAATTCAAGAAACGAGGACGGAAGACGGAACGACGCAGTTTCCCGGATTTTTCATTCTGTCTCATTGGGAATCAATTAGTCATTATGGTTTAGTCATTAGTCATTCAAGACCCATCCCCCCCGTCTTATCAAGTGGCCCTCGGTTTGAACCCTGATTCTTTCTTCAATTGCTCCCATAACTTTTGTTCGGCTGCCGAAATCTTCTTCGGCACCGCGATATCGGTCACCACAAATAAATCCCCTTTGCCCCCCTCGCGATTCGGCAGCCCGCGACCGCGCACGCGCAATTTTTGTCCACCGGAAGTGCCCGGCGGAATTTTGATGTTCACCCGGCCATCAAGCGTCGGAACAGAAATTTCCGCGCCGAGCACGGCTTCCCACGGCGCCACTTCCAGTTCGTAAATCAAATCATGGCCGTCCACATCGAAGTCCGGATGTTTGGCCAGCCGGACGCGCAGGTATAGATCGCCGGACGTCCCGCCGCCCGATCCATGCTCGCCACGCCCGGCCAGACGCAAACGCTGCCCCTCCGTGACCCCGGCGGGAATTTTCACCTGGTGGCTTTCGTCCCGCGAACCATGCCGCACCGTGACGTTGCGGACCGCTCCATGCGCGGCTTCGTCAAGCGTGACCATGATGTCCCCTTCGACATCGCGCCCGCGTTCGGCCGTTTCCTCCTCTTCAATGTTTGAAAACCTGGAAAATCCCCCTCCCCCATGCCGCCCGCGCCTCGAGCCGAAGAGTTGCTCGAAGAAATCGCTGAAGCCGGTTCCTCCAAAATGGAATTCAAACTCTTCCGGGTTGATGCTGCCGGGGCGCCCGCCGCGGAACGTTTGCCCTCCGCCGGACTGCCCCCAACCGGGCGGCGGGCGGAATTCCGCCCCGGACTTCCAGTTGGCGCCCAATTCATCGTATTTCTTGCGCTTGGCGGGGTCGCTCAGCACCTCATACGCCTCGTTGATCTCCTTGAACTTTTCCTCCGCGCGCTTCTTGTCCTTGGCCACGTCGGGATGGAATTCGCGGGCCAGTTTGCGAAAGGATTTTTTGATGTCCGTGTCGCTCGCCCCGCGCGGCACGCCCAGGACTTCGTAATAATCTTTGTATTGCACAGCCATCGCCCAGCACATTAACCGCGCCGACCCTGAATTTCACGGATAAAATTCTCAAAATAATTCTGCTATTGCGGTAATTTCTACTACTATAATTTCGTGAAAACGAACGGCGCGGTTCGCAATAAAGAGGATTATTTATCCCGGTTGGAAGTGGCAATTCAGTTCATCCACGATTGCCGCGCGTATTACCGCCAAAGCGTGCCGGATTTCTTTCCGCGCCCGTGTCCGCAGAAATTCCGTCAACTCCGGGGATTCGCACACAAATTCGTGCCGGCGATGCTTCGCGCTGATAATGGTTCGACGAGATAGGGCATGCTCATCAGAGTGAATGGTGCACCCATCAGGAGTTGAACCTGAAACCTTCTGATCCGTAGTCAGACGCTCTATCCAATTGAGCTATGGGTGCAACCAATAAATTCAATGATGCCACGCCGGCCAGGTAGAAACGCGGTTTTCAAACCCCACCCGTCACATGCCAGACGCATAGTTTGCACCACTTTGCCCTCATGGCAAGTTGAAAGAGGATTGGATTTGAAAGGCGCCTTCCAGAAGCCCTTTCCCAGAGCGCAGGTCTGCCTGCCGCGCCATAACGCAGCGACGGCGGGTGAGCCGCGGCAATATCCGCGTTTTTAGGGCATCATCGCTTGCTCGAAATCTTCCGATTGAGGAAACTGCTGCGGGTCGCAGACCCGCGCTCCGGTTGCTTCATTTTCGAGGTGGATCCAGATTGGCGCTCAGATTCGGCGGTTTGCCCATCTGGCCAAACGCATCTGCCACCGGCAGGACATTGCCGGTGGCATCAAAAAATGACCGCGTCCCAAAGCCCGCCTCATTCGCATCTGGAAGTTGGTACTCCGTTCCCCACCAGAAAATTCCCGCGCCCAGGTTGCCCGGCAGCCCTTTGACGATTTGCGCCAGCGCCACCACGTATTGCACCTGGCCATTGGTCGTTGCCGGAATCCCGTACATGTTGGTCGGATAAATCCACGGAAAATCCGTTTCAGCCACAAAGATTGGTTTTCCATAACGCCGCGCCGCGTTGGTCAAACAATTGCTTAAACGTGAAAACGGCCCGTGGTAGAAGGGATAATAACTCTCGCCAATGATATCGTAGGGCACTCCCTGCTCGTTGAGATTGTCAAAAAACCATTCCGTCCTCTTCCAGTCCGCCCCGCGATCAATATGAACGACGATTTTGGGCATGGCCGCACCGGACGCATCGCGAATGCCCTGGATGGCCGCCTTCATCAACTGCCCGAGGTTCGCCCACTGCGCGGCGGCATTGGCGCCGCGGAGCCGCCCCGCCGGCCACAACATGCCACCGGTGATTTCGTTGCCCACCTGCACGTAATCAGGCATGGCGCCCGCGGCTTTGAAGGCCGCAATGCAGTTGCTGTTATAGGCGCGAATCTCATCCACCAGTTGCGCGAAATCCAGATTCCTCCACGCCTCGGGCGTCCGCTGCTTCCCGGGATCCGCCCAAGTGTCCGAGTAATGAAAATCCAGCATGAATTTCAACCCGTCCTTTTTGACCCGGACCGCCAGTGGCACCGTGTAGGCAAGGTTATTGATGTAATCGTAAGGGTCCGCCTGGGCTTGCGCCGCGCTGCTGGTGAAGAGCCGCAACCGGATGCAATTGATCCCCTGGTTTTTCAGGATTTGAAGCGCGTCACCCGCCCGTCCGTTGCTTTTATAGACAATCCCGTTCGTTTCGAAATACGGCAGCAACGACATGTCCGCTCCCGAAATGAAATTGTTCTGCCCAAACGTTCCCTGGACAAAAAACAAAATCAAAAATGTGACGGCGTATTTCAAAGGATGACCATATTTTGACTTTGAAGCTGGAGCCATTCGCGTCGAACAGCTCCAGCTTCGTTTGGGGCGGATTGTTTCGTCAGGCGTTTACGGCGACGACAGCCGGAAATACTTCTGCGGTCCGGTCGCCGGCACGGTTAACGAATACAGTCCATAGGTATTCGTCATGTCTTGCCAGTTGTTGCCGCCCAGGTTGGTTGAGCTTTGCAATTCCACCGCCGGGTTGCCCACCCACGTCAGGTTCAGCCCGCCGGCGGTATAGGGACCAAGGACCATGCCGCCGACGTCATTGACGGGGCCGGTGATGACAAAGTTGTTGAAGTTAAACGTCCCGCCCGATCCCACCGTGACAAAGACCAGGCCCGCGCCCGTCATCACGCCTTTCAATTTTCCGCTCGCAGCCGACCCAATCAATCCGCCGGAACTCGTCACCGTCAGGTTGTTCCAATTTGCGGCCGCCGGATTAAACGCCATCGTGTAGCTTGAGAACGTCGAACTGTCGGAGCTGTTGGCCACCGGCAACGCCGTGGACGAGACATACCAGCTCGTATTGTTCAGTTGCACGGCGACATAGGCCGTCACGTTGCTGGCGGCAAATGCCGGCGCGATATCCACCGAGAAGTTCAGGCTCGGGTAAGCCGCCAGGTCAATGTTGGGGAAGGGCAAGCCCGATTGGCCGGTATCGGAGGCGGTGGTGGCGTAATAGACAGTCGTCTCCGCAGAACCGTAATAGGCAAAGACCGCCCCCTGGCTCGTTTCCGACGTCACCTGATACAGGGCATTCGGAGCATTCAGCACGGCCTCAGTCCAGCCCAACGCTGCTGATCGGGTAATTGCCCGCAGCCGGGCCGACGAACGGAAACCCTTCCGAATAGATCAATCCCACCGGCGGATTGGTGACCGTCAGCGTGGCGTACTCCCAATTCTGGCCAACATCATACGTTCCCGCCGAATTGGAAATGACGACATCAATTTGCATGTTATTGTCATTGGCCGTGAGGTCGGCGATGGTCATAGTTGCCGTGGTTGCCCCCGAAACCCTGCCGCCGTTTTGAACCGGCACACTGTTGGTCGTCCAGTAATACGAGAACGGCGGCGAGCCGGAGGCGGAAACGCCGAAGCTCGCCCCGCCGCCCGATGCCACCGCCACCGACAACGGAATATCGCTGCCGCTGGCGATGCTGGGCGCGAGTCCCACCGCTAGATTGGTCGTGATTTCGAAATCCTGGAAGTTCATGTCTGAACCGCTGTTGTCATTATGCGCGACCACTATTCCCGCGCCGGTGATATTGCCGGTCAAAGCGGTGGAAGCCTGGCTGCCAATCACCGCGCCGGTGCCGGTGATCGTCAGCGTGTTCCAGTTTGTCGCCGCGGGATTGAATCCGTATTCATAAGTCTGGTACGGGCTTAACGCCGCAAGGTCAATGGCTTGAGGTTGCGCCGAGCAATACCATGTTCCATTCATCGCCACGGCCCAGTAAACGGAGATGGCCCCGGCCACCTGCCCGGCGGCATTCCCGGGAACAAATCCGGCTTGTAGCGTGATCGCTGGATAAGCGCTGGGATTGATATCCACAAACGGCAGGCCGGATAGTCCAATGTCATTCGTGTCCGTTGTATAATAAATGTTTGTCGTGGCAGCGGGCGCATAGGAGAAGACATCGCCCAAACCAGGTCCGGCCGAGTAGATTCCCACGGACGTGCTGGCGGACGCTGAGACTACCCAGCCTACCCCCGTAATCGGTAAATTGCCATTGGGACCGACGTAGGGAAAATCTTCCGCATACAGAACGCCGGCGGGCACAGTGCTGACATCCAAAACCAGGCTCAAGTCGTTTGTGGACCCGGCGCTATTGGTCACAATCACCGAATAAGTGGCCGCGCCATCGTTCAAGTTAATATTGGTAATCGTCAGTTCATTGGTGGCTGTTCCCAGGAATCGGCCGCCGGCGGGAATGGGAATATTGTTGGACTCCCAAATATATGTCAAAGGATGTGATCCCGCCGCCAGCATCAAAAATGATGCGCCACCGCCTACGTAGGCGTATTGGGGAGTTATCGCCGCCGAAGTGATGGATGGCGGTGTCGGCGGCGGCGCGCTGGCCGCATACGCTGAAATCGCCAATTCATTGTAATTGGCGCCACCCGATGTGGGGAGTTGCACGATTCCGATGCCGGTGATCGGGCCGGACAGGTTGGCGCCCGCTGGCCCTCCAATGGTAACGCCGCTGCTGTTGGTTGTCAGGGTATTCCAGACGGACGCCAGATTCGTATAAGGCATTGTCCCGTTGGTAAAGGTGGGATAGGAACCCGTATAATACGGCAGCGGGTCATTGGTGGCCACATACCACGAACCGCCGACCAGGACGGCAAAATAGTTGGTATATTCGGCGCCGCTGCCGGAACGGATTTCCACCGACAATGTCAGGTTGGTGTATTGTGTGGGATCAATATCGCTGTAAGCAGAGTCGCCCCCCGCGCCGGGACCCGACGCATCGGTGGTGAAAATCATTCCCGGACTGGTTTGGCTGCCGCTTAACGATGTGAAATAAACAGTATTTATCGGCAACGCCAGCCCGCTTTCTATATCGCTCGCGCCGGTGGCCTGGTAGATCCCCAGGTAAGGGCCGGCGGTCTGTGAAACACAAAGCCCTGCCCAACCGACGGTGCCAATGTTGCCATTTCCATTGACCGAAGTACCTCCCTTGACCGAACCCCAATCTTCAACGTAAATGTTGGTGCTCCCCGCCAGGACGGATTGAAGGGCGCCAACGATAACGATTATCGGCAGTAGTTTTTTCATGGTTTATTTGTGGGTTGTTTGTTTGTAGCGTTCGCAAATTCTGGGTGCGCCATCCCGGCTCAGTTATAATACCTCAGCCAGGCCGGCCAGATCGTCGGGGCCAGCGCGGCGTTATACGTGGTGCTCCACGGCAATTGCCAAAGCTGCCGCAATCCCACGTCGCCGACCGAGCCGTCTATAAATGCCATGTTCAATGGCGCCCTTCCCGTATGGCGCGGAATGCAGAAAGAGGGCATGGCATCGTCCACCCCACAGTCACCCGCCATAGTCGGCGGTTGGTCAAACGAGCTGTTCGGCGTGGGATTCGAGCCTTGCCAGACGCAATCGGCAAACAACGGCGCATTTTCGAAATGGCCTGCCTGCGTCAGCTTTAACCAGTAGCCCGAAGCACTCGTCATTCCCGGCGGATTGGCCATCCACCCGTTACATCCGTAACTGCCGGCCATGCCCATGCGACCCCAGGGAAGCGTGACTGGATAGCTGCCTTTGCCCATGACTCCCCAGGCTAAAGTAGTAACCGAAGGACCGGACGGCGGACCAACGTCCCATGTATTCTGTATTGTGTCGCGCGTCTGCGTGGCCACCGGGCAAAAACAGATTTGTCCGCCGATTTGGGCGCCCGGGACAAACGGCTGCAACGCCACCATCCACATCCCGTTGGGATCACCCCACCCGGCGGGCATGCTGTCGTTGTTGTCGCCGGCATACATGACAAATCCCATCGCCCACTGCCGGAGATTCGACACGCATTCAATTCGTTTCGCCCGTTGCTTGGCCGCCGCAAGCGCGGGCAACAGCAACGCCGCCAATATCGCAATGACGGCGATAACGACCAAAAGCTCAATCAATGTGAAAGCGCCCCGGCTTGTCCGCCGCGGCGATTCCCATTCTCGCAATACCGGTCTCATAGATCCAAACCCCCAAGTGAGACAATTTTCATTGGTTTTTGTTACGGATTCGGTGGTCGTGCTTAATCATGCCTCAAATCCACCACCTGCCTAGCCTCACAAATGTAAGGTTTCCGTGGGCGGGCTGATTCCGGCCCGATTTCATCGGATTCGCCCGGTTTTTCATAAATTTGCCAGGCAGAGCGTTTGAAGAAAATCTGTAGCCGTGCGGCAGCAGGAAATTTTGGCGTTCGGGCTTCGTCATTCTCCAGTCATTCGGATTTAGGAATTAGTCATTTGCGATTTTGATGAAGGGTGGTTTATTTGCTGGTTCTCCCCCACGGTATGGCTACAGTTTTATGAAAATGCCATAATGAAGTTTGACATCAAATCGTTCTGCTTCGGTTTGGCCGCGGGAGGAATCACGATGTTTGTCGTTTGTGCGGCGTTATTGCTGATTGTGGCCTGGATTATGATTAAGCGTGATCATGCAGCCGCGGCGCCGGCGTTCTGTCCTGCGGTCGGCGATCAAGCTGTCACCCAGGCGCTCAAGCCCATCCGCCAAAAATATAACGTGCCGGCAATGGCCGCCGCCATCGTCACCAGCGACGGCATCAAATTCGTCGGCGCTGTCGGCGTCCGCAAGCGCGGCACGGAAATCCCCGTCCAACTCAATGACCTCTGGCATCTGGGTTCGGATGGCAAGGCTATGACCAGCACGTTGATTGCCCGGCTGGTGGAGCGCGGTCAATTGTCATGGGATTCAACCTTTGCCGACGTGTTTCCCGATCTGGCGCCGCGGATGAATCCGGTATTCCAGAAAGTGACATTGCTCGAGCTACTCTCGCATCGGGCCGGCCTGCCACAGAACGTCAATCTGGCCGACTACCTTGGCGACAACGGACCGGAACTGCGCCTGCGCGTTGTCCGGGATGTGCTCGCAACAGAACCGAAAAGCGCGCCAGGAACGAAGTATGCCTATTCCAATGTCGGTTACATGATCGCCGGCGCCATCGTGGAAAAAATCACCGGCCAGTCGTGGGAAAGCGCCATCTCCAACGAGGTCTTCAAACCATTGCAGATGAATTCAGCCGGTTTCGGCGGCACCGGCACCCCGGGGCAAATTGACCAACCCTGGCCGCATTTTGCCGACGGCTCGCCCGCGCCAAATAATGGTCCGGCTATGGACAATCCCCCCGTCATGGGGCCGGCGGGCCGCGTTCATTGCTCGATTCAGGACTGGGCCAGATTCATTCAGGACCAATTGCGTGGCGCCCGCGGCGAATCCGGGACCCTGCTCAAACTGGCATCCTACCAGAAACTGCAAACCCCGCCGTTCGGAGGCGATTACGGACTTGGCTGGATCGTGACCCAACGCAGTTGGGCGGGTGGCAAGGCCCTTAGTCACGCCGGCGACAATACCATGAATTGCGCCGACGTCTGGATCGCCCCCCAAAAGGACTTTGCCATCCTCGTCTGCGTGAATCAAAGCGGCGATACCGCCTTCAATGCCGCCGATGCCGCCGTCGGCGCAATGATTGATTTGATAAAACAGTGAAACCGCTAATCCTTAGGAAGTGGAAATAAATAACATTTACAACTTCGTAGAGTGATGCTATTCTTTCTTCCATGGTATTGCTGCAAGCAGTGCGGCGGAAATTGCAGAGTCTCTGGCCGCATCTTAATGAACGATCGCGACGGATGCTGGCCGCCGCCGAAGCCGCGCAACTGGGCTACGGCGGGGTGTCTTTGGTCAGCCGTGCCTGCGGATTGTCGCGTGTCACCATCATGAAAGGCATTCAAGAATTGGATGCGCCCGCCTTGCCGCTGGAGTGCATCCGCCACGTGGGCGGCGGACGGCATTCGCTGGTCCAGCACGATCCCCAATTGCCCACGCTGCTGGAATCCTTGGTGGAGCCGTTGACGCGGGGTGATCCGGAATCGCCGTTGCGTTGGACCTGTAAGAGCACACGGACATTGGCGGACGAACTGGCCGGACGAGGACACCGCATTAGCCACGCAAAGGCGGGGCAATTGCTTCGACAGATGGATTACAGTCTGCAGAGCAACCGGAAGACCGAGGAGGGGGATCAGCATCCGCACCGCGACGCTCAGTTTCGACACATCAACCGGCAGGTACAACTGGCCATGCGGCGCGGCCATCCGGTGATTTCGGTGGACACCAAGAAGAAGGAGTTGGTCGGAAACTTGGAAAACAAAGGCCGGCAATGGCGTCGCCAAGGATCTGCGGAAAAGGTTCAGGATCATGATTTTCCAGATCCGACGGTGCCGCGTGCCTACCCTTACGGCATCTACGACCTGACCCAGAACAGGGGTTTTGTCAATGTTGGAACCGATCACGATACGGCCCGCTTTGCCGTCGCCTCGATCCGTGGTTGGTGGTGCCACGAAGGTCGGCGATTGTATCCGCAAACTACCCGCCTGCTGATTACGGCCGATGCCGGGGGTAGTAATGGCTATCGCCTGCGGCTTTGGAAATGGGAATTGCAGCAATTGGCCAACCAGACAGGCTTGGAGATTGCGGTCTGTCATTTTCCGCCTGGCACCAGTAAATGGAATAAAGTCGAGCATCGCCTGTTCTCGTTTATTTCGTCCAACTGGCGCGGCGAACCCCTGCGCGACTACGAAACGGTGGTTGGCTTGATTGCCTGCACCACCACCGCCAAAGGACTCAAGGTCAACTGCCGGCTGGACCGCCGCCGCTACCAGCCAGGAAAAAAAGTCACGCCCGAGCAAATGGCGAGCATCCATTTAAAGCCGGAGCGCTTTCATGGGGAATGGAATTACATCATATATCCCGCTCACAAGTTGTAAATGTTATTTATTTCCACAGCCTTAACCACGGATGGACACGGATGGACACGGATTCATTGGCCGCAAAAATGCACAAAATGCACGAAACTTTAACCGCAGATTACGCAGATTGACGCTGATGAATTGAACAGAAGGCAACGAAGGGAACGAAGACCGGATTTAACCGCGAATTGACGCGAAGGGACGCGAATTCGAAAAAAACTGCTTGCACCATCCGGTGGGACTTTCTTTTGACCTTTTTTGAATAAATCCTTTGCGACCATCGCGTTCTTTGCGTGAGGTACTTTTCGACTGAGTCGTTCCAGCTAAGTGGTCTGAGGCGTAAATACGATGACGTTCGTTGTGTTGCTTTTGGCCTGTGGCGAGGCGCGAGGAGGGAGCATCCCCTTCCTGGGGCTGTGACCGACGAGCCACGAAAGCTCATAGGCCAAAAGCGACGCAACCCTCCGGGCGGCAGCCCTTTTTGGCGCAGGCTTCGTTGTTCGCTCCTCACAGATCCATGACGGATATGCTCGTCGCTCTGGCCTCGCCTGCGCCAAAAATGGCTGGCCGCGAACGCCATCGTATTTACGCCTCAGACCACTAAGGCGCGCCATATTGAAACACGCGATAAAATCTCTCCGTATCGCCGAGCGGCGGGGTGAGGGTCCCCGGTGGGCCGCTGTCGGTCCAGCTTGCGACGGAATTCGTCGCGGTCACTTCCCCGGTCGGCGAGGTGTACCACGATAATAGGTTGGTTGAGTATTCCACTTGATACGTCCGGCCTGAAGTTGCGGGCCAGGTCGCGGTGACTCCCCTCCAATTCCGCGCTTATGTCGTAATCGGATTTTTCTCCATCCTTCATTCATTGACGCCGGTCGCAACGGACAAATACCATCATGTCATCGCCATCATGAAAAATCATCTGCTACCGCTGCTCCGTTCCCTCGCGGCGCTCTTCGCATTGGCAGTTTGGCCCTCCCCGCTTCACGCCCAGGGCCATTACAAAAGTTTCATCGTCTCCACCTATGCCACCGAGGGAACCGTCCGGAGCCTCATGGACGGCGACCTTGACCCCGCCGGGTCCTGGACCAACCTGACGCGCAACCTCAAGGTTGACAAAATTTATCTTGAGGTCATGCGCAACCATACGCTCGTGGATGAAGCCGGCCTCGAAAAACTCAAGAAGTTCTACCAGGCCCGGGGCGTGCAGGTTTGCGGCGGCCTCGCCTTCAGCATCAGCGAAGCCAACGGCTACCAAGGCTTCGACTACTCCAATCCCGATGACCGCGCCTTCGCGAAAAAAGCCGTGGAAATGGCCGCGCGCCATTTCGACGAAATTCTTCTCGATGATTATTTCTTTTTCGACCGTAAAAGCGACTACGACATCAAAGCCAAAGGCGGGAGAACCTGGACGCAATACCGCCTGGACACCATGCGCGAGGCCGTCAAGGACCTCATCGTCAAACCGGCAAAGGCCGTCAATCCCCGGTGCAAGGTCATCATCAAGATGGCCAATTGGTATGACCAATATGCCGGGATGGGCAATGACACTGAAAAAGTTCCGCTCCTCGCCGACGGCATGTTCAGCGGCACTGAATCCCGCCTTTGGGTCGGCCAGGAACAGCATCTCCAACCCTATCTCAGCTACGACATCATGCGATTCATGGACAACTTGAAACCCGGCGTCAACAAGGGAGGATGGGTTGACCAGGGCGGCGCCTTCCCAATTGACCGCTACTCCGAGCAACTTCTGGACACCGTTTTTGCGCGCTGTCCTGAAATGTGCTGCTTCAACTACGCGGGCATGATCCGCCCCATTCCGCGCTTTGCCCTCACCAATCGCGCCTGGGCGGACCAGCCCACCAGTCTTGATCTCAATGAGGCTCTTAAAACCATCGGCCCCGATGAGGACCCCACCTTCGCCGACATTGCCGCCTATACACTCGGCCAGGTGGACAAAGTCCTGGTCCAAGTCGGCAGGCCCGTCGGTATAAAAACCTACACCCCCTATCACGCCACCGGCGAAGAGTTCCTCCACGATTACCTCGGCATGATCGGCCTGCCCATGGACATCGTCCCGCATTTCCCCGCCAATGCCGACATGCTCCTTCTCACCGAGCAGGCAAAATTCGATCCCGATATCATCCACAAAATCAAAGCGCAACTCGAAGCCGGCAAATCGGTCTGCGTCACCTCCGGCTTTCTGCGCGCCATGCAGGACAAAGGCATTCAGGATATTTGCGAACTTGAAATCACCGGCACAACCGTGCCCGTCGGGCGATTTACCTTCGCGGCCGGCCCCGGTTCTCCATTCCGCGGCCGCGGCTTCGGCCGGCCCGGTGGCGGCCCTGACCCGTTCGCTGCGCCGCGCCAAATCCTTATCCCGGAAATCAAGTATTTCAATATTCTTACCCACGACGCTTGGGGTAATGTCCTCGGTGTCTCTCCCGGCGGCACCACCTATCCCATCCTTCTTTCCTGCGATTACTCCAAAGGCAAGTTCTATGTCCTAACCATTCCCAATGATCCAGCCGACCTCTATGCCTTTTCTCCTGCCGTTCTCTCCGTCATTCGTCAAACGCTGGCCGGTTCCGAGCCAATTCGCCTCGACAATGCTCCGGCGCAGGTTGCGTTGTTCCGTTACGACAACAATTCATTTATCGTGCAAAACTATCTGCCCACGGCGGCCAACGTGACCGTTTCCGTCGCGGGAAAAGTCGCGCTGATTCAGGACCTGCTGACAGGCAAAGAAACCCCGCCCGCGCCGGCAACTGGCCCTGCCTTCGGCGGCTTCGGCGGTGGATTCGGCGGAGGTTTTGGACGTCCCGCGCCCCCGCCGCGCACCTCCTTCACATTCACCGTCCTGCCGCACTCGTATATGGCCTTCGGTCTCAAGTAAAAAAGTCTAACTATGAAAATTAACCGGCGAAAATTTGTGGCGGTTGGGCTGGCAGGCGCCGCCAGCCTCTGTGTAAGCCGCTATGCCACGCGCGGTTTGGCGGACGAACCACCTGTCCGCCTGCCAGATGAAGACGGCTACAAACTTTGGCTGCGATATGCGTCGCCGGGAGACGCCGCCATAAGTTATGCCGGTGCCGTGCGGCAAATCCGCGTGGACGGCACGTCCGCAACCTGTGCGGTCATCCGGGATGAGTTGCGCCTGGCAACCACGACGCTATTGGGAACCTCAATTCCCCTGAACGATGCCGTTCCCGCAGAGGGAGCCGTGGTCGTCGGCACGCCGGAAACCTCAGCGTTCGTGCGCGATTTGAACTGGTCCGCCGATCTGCGCGCTGTCGGCGGCGATGGTTTCATCATTCGCTCCGTGCGCGTCGGACGCCAGCCAATGACGGTGATTGCCGCCAATTCCGACCCCGGCGCGTTATATGGCAGCTTTCATTTTCTGCGGCTGATGCAAACCGGGCGGCCAATTCACAAACTCGCCATCTCCGAACGCCCCGCCCTCCAGCTTCGATTGATGAATCATTGGGACAATCTCGACGGAACCATCGAGCGCGGTTATGCCGGACGGTCGCTTTGGCAATGGAATGAATTGCCGGATAAACTGAGTCCGCGCTACGTGGATTATGCCCGCGCCTGCGCCTCCATTGGCATCAACGGCGCGGCCATCAACAACGTGAATGCCAACCCGCAAATCCTTGCGCCGGATTATCTTCGCAAAGTCGCCGCGCTCGCGAACGTCTGGCGGCCTTTCGGCGTGCGGATGTATCTCTCCGCCAACTTTGCCTCGCCCGTCCTCCTCGGCGGCCTCTCCACCGCCGATCCGTTGGATAAAAATGTCGCCGATTGGTGGAAGGCCAAGGCCGATGAGATTTACCAAATCATTCCTGACTTCGGTGGCTTCCTCGTCAAAGCGGACTCCGAGGGACAGCCCGGACCAAAAACTTACGGCCGCTCTCACGCGGAAGGCGCCAACGTGCTGGCCGATGCTGTCGCTCCGCACAATGGCAACGTCATCTGGCGCGCGTTTGTTTATGATCAGGACATTGACCCGGACCGCGTCAAGCGGGCCTATATCGAATTCACCCGGCTCGATGGACGGTTCCGCCCCAACGTCGCCGTGCAAGTGAAGAATGGTCCGCTCGATTTTCAACCGCGCGAACCCTTTCATCCCCTGTTCGGCGGACTCAAGCAGACTTCCGCCATTGCCGAAATTCAGGCGACCCAGGAGTACCTCGGCCAGGCGAAACATCTCGTCTATCTCGGCACCATGTGGACCGAGTTTCTGGAATCGGACACCCGCGCGATCGGCGGAGGTTCAACGGTGGCCAAAGTCCTGGCGGGACAGATTTATCGGGGCCGCCTCACGGGATTGGTTTCGGTGACGAACCCCGGATTGGACGCGAACTGGTGCGGACATCATTTCTCGCAATCGAACTGGTACGCCTTCGGCCGCCTCGCGTGGAATCCGTCTTTGTCCGCCGGGACAATTGCTGACGAGTGGACGCGCATGACCTTCACCAACGACGACGAAACGGCGGCGGTCATCCGCGGGATGATGATGGGTTCGCGCGAAACTTTCGTGAATTACACGATGCCCCTCGGCCTTCATCATATGATTGGCGGCGACCATTACGCGCCCCAACCGTGGAATAATCAGGCGCCGGAAGCCGATTGGACGGCGACATATTATAATCAAGCGTCGGTTGAGGGCATCGGCTTTGATCGCACCAAACACGGCGACCACGCCGTCGAACAATACTTCCCGCCGGTTTGCGACATGTTCAATGATCTCGCCAGTTGCCCGGAAAAATATCTCCTCTGGTTCCATCGCTGTGCCTGGGATTACCGCACGAAGTCCGGGAAAATTCTGTGGGACGCGCTTTGCGCGAAGTATGATCAGGGTGCCGCGCAGGCGGCGGCCCTGCAGAAAACATGGCAATCCCTCGCCGGCAAAATTGATTCACGCCAGCACCAGGAGGTCGCCGACCGCCTGGCCATTCAAGTCGCTGACTCCGCGAAATGGCGTGACCAGATTCTCGCCTATTTCGGCACATTCAGCAAAAGACCTGTCCCCGCCATGAGTTAGACTCGACTCCCGAAAGCATCCTTATAAACTAAATCAAATAACGTCGCATTGTTAATGCTCTAAACCCAGATATGAAGCTCCTCGTCCCAAAACTTGGCTTTTGTGCCGGCTTGCTTGCCGCCGCACTGTTATCCGGTTGCGCCACGAATCAGCCCACGACTCTTAAGGCCGCATTCAACAAGCATTTCTATGTCGGTGTGGCCATTAACCGCAATATCGCCACCGGCGATGCCGTCCACGCCGACAACGTCAACCGCACCCCGCAACAAATCGATAAAGACATTGCGCTGGTCAAGGAGCAGTTCAACCAGATTTTTCCGGAGAACGACATGAAGTGGGCGCGCATTCATCCGCGACCAGGACCGGATGGCTACGATTTCGGCCTGGCCGACGCCTTCGTGAACTTCGGCCTGAGCAACAACATGTATTTAGTCGGGCACACGCTCGTCTGGCACTACCAGACGCCCAACTGGGTGTTCGCCGGCACCAATCCACCCCCGGCGTCACCAACGCCACGCCCAGCCCCGTCGCGGACACGAATGCGCCCGGGACAAATGGGTTGGGCGCGGACGATTTGGCCGTGGATTTGGCGGTGGCTTCTTTCATAGCGGACCGCGAGCGTCCCGCGAAGAGTTGCTTGAGCGGATGCGCGATCACATTCACACCGTGGTCGGACGTTACAAGGGCAAGATCAAGGTCTGGGACGTCGTCAACGAGGCCTATCCGACCGCGGCACAAACGTCCTGCGAAACTCGCTCTGGCTGGAGATCATCGGTCCCGACTTCATCGCCAAGGCCTTCGAATACGCCCACGAAGCGGATCCGGAGGCCATCCTCCGCTACAACGACTACTGGCTTGGAGAATCCGGCCAAACGCCGCAAACTCATCACGCTGATCAAGTCGTTGCAAGCGCAGCAGGTTCCGGTCATGGCCATCGGCTCGCAAGCCCACGTCAACGTTTCGACGGGCTTTGAGCCATGAGATCAGGCGCTGACGGAAATCGCCACGCTCGGCTTGCCCATCCACATCACGGAACTCGACGTCAACAGCACGCAGGGCGGCCAGCGCAGTTTCGGGGCGGACATCGCCAACAACGCCGCTGCCACGCAAGGCGGCTTGGTCAGCGACGCCGATCGCAAACTGGCCGACGCGTACTCGGGTCTTTTCAGGGCATTCTTAAAGCACGACCAAGAGGTGAAGGTTGTCACGTTCTGGGGTCCAAATGACGGAGACTCCTGGCGAGCCAATGGCAAGCCGCTCTTGTTCGATGGCAACAACCAGCCCAAGCCGGCCTTCGACGCAGTCATTCGCGTCGTCACCGGAAAGCCCCCAGACACGCGTAAATAATTATGAACGGAAGAAAATCAGGCTCGCCCCTTCTTGATGTTATCGCGGCTCTTTATCATGAATGTAATACCACGATGGCTCGTTTTGGCAGGATTGCTCCTGTTAAATGTGAACGTCTTTTCCCAAAACACGAATTTCTGGATTTTCGTGTGCTTTGGACAGTCAAACATGGAGGGCTTTCCGGGAATTGAGCAGCAAGACAAGACGCCGTGAACGATCGTTTTCAGGTCCTCGCAGCCGTTGATTTTCCAAAGCATGGACAGAAACAAAGGCCATTGGTACACTGCCGTCCCTCCGTTGTGCCGGCCCTCCACAGGCCTTTGCCCTGCCGATTATTTTGGCAGGACGATGGTTGCCAATCTTCCGACGAACATCACGAGTTGGTGTCGTCAATGTCGCCGTGGCCGGCTGCAAAATTGAACTGTTCGAAAAAGACAGATTTCAGTCCTACGCATCAAAGGCCGTCCATCTGGATGAAATATCATCAGGCAATACGACGGAAACCCCTATCAGTATCTCGTTGACATGGCAAAACTGGCCCAGAAAGATGGTGTCATCAAAGGAATTCTGTTGCATCAAGGAGAGTCAAACACGGGTGATCGGCAATGGCCGGACAAGGTCAAGGTATTTACGACAATCTGATCCACGACCTGAATCTCAAGCCCGAAAAAGTGCCTCTCCTCGCAGGTGAAGTCGTCAATGCGGACCAGCATGGCGCCTGTGCGAGCATGAATAACATCATTGACGAGCTGCCCGAAGACAATTCCCAATTCGTATGTCATTTCCTCAAAAGGATGTCCGTGCCGTCCCGACCATATCCATTTCACCCCTGCCGGTTACCGAGAATTGGGAACGCGCTATGGTGTCACCATGCTTTCTATCCTGGGCTATAAGCCTGGCTCCAAACTTCCTCTACCTCTCAGGGGAGAGGATTGAGGTGAGAGGGCGCGCATGGAAGAAAACCAGAATGCTCATCGTCGTAGCCTCTCCGGATTGCGCGTTCGCATCAAACTTCCTCACTTCATCCTTCATCCTTCAGGTTATTCCCGTCTTCGCCGTCCGGAATTTCAGCGCCGCTTCCGTCCGCGAGCGCACGTGCAGTTTGTGATACACGTGCCGCAAATGCCAGCGCACCGTCCCATCCGTCAATCCCAGCCGGTCGGCGATCTCCTTGTTCGCAAATCCCCCCGCTAGCAGTTCCAGGATCTCCCGCTCGCGCGGCGATAAATCCTCCACCTCCGCCGCCGCCGTCAGCGGCTCTTGAAATGACGAGATCACCTTGCGCGCGATTTCGCGCGACATCGGCGCGCCTCCCTGCCGGACTTCGCGAATGGCTGCGATGAGTTCCTCCGGCGCGCACCGCTTCAGCAGGTACCCGCAGGCGCCCATGCGCAACGCCTTGAAAATCCGCTCGGTGTCTTCATACACCGTCACCATGATGATTTGAACCGAAGGCAACAGCTGTTTCAGTTGCGCGATGCAGTCAATTCCCGACATGTTCGGCAATTGAATGTCCATCAACACAATGTCGGGCTGGTGCTTCGGCAGGATTTTCAACGCCTCCTCCGCCGTCGCACAAGCGCAGACACAGCGGAATTCCGGATCGGCCTGGACAAATTCCGTGAGACTCTCGCGAATGACTTTGTTGTCTTCGACAATGGCAATTTTCGTCATGAACTTAAAGGCACGTAAAATCGCAGCGTGGTTCCCTGCCCGGTCTGGCCCGTGATTTCAAAACGTCCGCCCAGTTTTTCAATCCGCTGCGCGCATGTTGGCCACGCCGTCCATTTCCTCGGTATGCAGCTCCGGCGAAAAGCCGCGCCCATTGTCGGCGATGGACAGCCGCACCTGCCCGTCTTCCACCCGGATGCCCAGACGGACTTCGGACGCGCCCGAGTGGCGCACCACGTTCGTCAAGGCTTCCTTGAACGCCAGAAACAATTGGTGGCGGCGGCGCGAATCCACCCGGTGCTCGGCGCCTCCGGGTTTTTCTTCCAGCCGCCAGGCGATATTGGCCAGACCCAGAAAGCGATCGGCGTAGAGGCAGAAATAACTGACCAGCGAACCCAGCGAATCGTGTCCGGGATTCATCGCCCAGACGATTTCATCCAGCGCCGCCACCATTTCGCGCGCTTTTTCCCTCATCTGTTTCAGGTATTGATTTCGTTTCTCGTCCGGCGCCGTTGCCGCTTTTGCCCGCGCGGCCAACATGCTGATTTCCGTGATGTCCGAGCCAAGTTCATCGTGCAAATCCTGGGCAATCCGCGCCCGTTCCTGTTCCATCGCCCGTTGATGCTCGACTTGCTGGCGTTCCCGGATTTGCGCCCCCAGTTCGACCGTCCGCTGTTCCACCTGCCGATGCAATTGCGTGATCCACAATACCGCCGCGGTCAACACGCACATCAACACCCCACAATGATCAACAGGCGTTCCAGCGTCCACCAGGGCGGCCGCTCCATCACCTGGATGTCCGCCGGCGAATTAAGCAACATTTCAAACGACGTGATGTCCTGTCCCATCGCCCGGTTGCCGCCTTCGCCGACATAGACCCCCGTCATCTCCAGGCGGCTGCCGGGCGCCAGAGAACGCACCAGCTCGTTGCGTCCATCCAGCCGCGCGATGAAAGTGTGCACCCCGCTGCGCATTTCCAGCGCCTCTCCCGCGGCCGTTTCCCGCAAGCTCACTAATGTCCCGTCAACCGTCACCAGCGTCGAGTCATACACGGACTGAATTAAATTGTCCGCGGGTAACCTCGCGCCGGCGGCAGGGTCCGCATGGCCCATCTTGCGCGCGACGGCTTCATGCAGGAAAGGCGAGGCGCCGCTCAACCCCGGAAAACCCACCACCTCGACCATGTCCCCCACCGCTAAATCCCCCTCGGGTTTTTTTAAAACAAATTGCAAACCGTTCGTGCCATCCATCAACCGGTATTCCGGCGGGTCGGCATGGACGATTTCCCCGGCAACTTTCACCCGCTCAAACACCCCCGCTTGCGGATTGAATTGCAACAGTTCGGCCACCGTCTTTTGCGGAACCGAAAACAAATCGGCCGGCGCCGGCTGGTCCACGGAAATCTCCGCCCCGTAAATCCGCAACTCACCCACTTTCACCTGGTGCGTTAGATAATCCCAGGATGCCAGCAAACACCCGCGGATGCGGACCACGGCGTCTTCGTAACGCTCCAGTTCATCCATCGGCGTCCCGATCACCCGCAATTCCAATTTGAGCAGGCCGTCTCCGGTGAACAACGTCACCCCGTTCGAGGTCACCGTGGTGATGATTCCCTGAAGCTCCACATATTGCCCGTCCAGACTCCCGTTCATCAACTGGTCCCACGAAGGACGCACCGGCTGCGGCAATCGTCCCGCCCCGGCGTCTTTCACCCGGTCGGCATCCACAATCGGCGCGAACAGACTGGGATCCGTCTTGCCTTCCACTTCCAGATACTCGCCGATTTTGGGCGATACCGAGCGGCTCTCGGAAGAGTCCACCACATACACGCCGCGTGTCGAGTCTTGTATCGTGAACGCCTGGCGCTCGGGGAACACGCACGTCACCACCCCCTGGATTTTGACCGGATACCCGCGCTGCGCTTCCTCGCGGTCCAGTAAATGCACTTCGCTGGCGGTGGTGAGCACCGGCAAACCGCCGCTCCCCGCATTCGCCGCCGCCCCGCCGCCCGGCTCGATGATTTGAATGTCGCTCTTGCCCGACACCAGCAACACCCCGCTCACTTGTTCCCCGTCCACGTCGTACGCGCTTTGGCAGACACCGAGCACACTCACCCGCCGGTTCAGCAAATCGGCGGCGGTAAGTCCTGTTCCATCAGCCAATTCCAGGTCCAGGCTCCCGGTGTCCGATGTCAATTCCAGCCGCCACCCGTCATTCCGTTCACTGATAAACGTGACTTTCCCCTCCACTTCAACGCGTTGATCATGTTGATAATGAACGTCCTGGCTCAACGTCTCCCCAATGATCATTTTTCGCGGGGCGGGCAGACCCGCGTTTCCGGAAATTTCCACCCCAACCGATTCCCCTCCAATGTAGAGCCGGCTGCCGTCATCGGATGTCAGGTAAAATGCGTAAACGCCGTCCCGGGGGACCTTGAGAAAGCCCGTGAATTGTACCCCCACGTTTTCCGGATGAGGTATCACGCTGAGATCGAAGTTGGACACGACTCCGGTTTTTATCGGCGTCAATTGGCTGAAATCAGGCAATACTTCTCCGCTCACATCGTAGCAGGCATAGTCCAATCCATTGACCACGTTCGCCAGGTTCGTATCCCCGGCAGTTTCAAGGTGCTCCAGCGCGGCATCGGGAATGTTTTGACGCGGCAAATCCGGTCCCTGGTAAGCCACCTCCAAACCGTAATTGGCGTGCCAGTTAAACCAATCCACCCGGAACGGTCGCGGTCCCGCCCGCAAATAAACCGCCCCCGACTTTTCAACCATCGTATGGACCCCGTCGTCATCTACCACCGGTCCGACGGTTCCGAGTTGAAAACCCGCGCCCCGGGTGGTGATGGTGCAGTCGCCCTCCAGGCGCACCCGCCGGCCCGCCGCCAATGCCGTCCCGGGCAACTCCATCTCCAACTCCTCCGCCCCGGACGCATCCTGCAAGACAAATTTTCCCCGCGCCGGATTTGCCCACAACACCGTCCCTTCCAAACGTATCCAATAACTCCGATCCGGATTTTGCGAACTGACCTGGGCAACCTGTGCCACGTTGGTCACCTGCGAAATGGCCGTGTCCGTTGGAATTCCATCAGCCGCAGGCGCGTGGTTTAGCGCCGCCGCCGCAATGATCCAACAAAACATCTTCGCGCGATTCTTCATTCTTAACTCGGATGGATGATAACGTTCAATGGCCTGATGCAATCTGTCACGCAAATTCTTCAGGACTTGGAGCGCGCTGCTGCGGCATTCATTTCAAATCGAATCCTCCCATCCGTCCGCGGCCAGACCATTGATTCAATCGGATCTCGGGGTTATCCTTGCCGCGTGAATTGGCGGCGTTACCTCACCATCTATGCCGCGCTGTGGAAGAATTCCGTGGCGCGCGAGATGTCCTTCAAGGGCAATTTCATCCTCTGGATCATCGTCGAATTGCTCTGGTTCGGATTGCAACTCAGCTTCGTCACCGTCATTTATTCGCAGACCAATTCCATCGGCACCTGGACAAAATGGCAGATGGTGCTCCTCGTCGGCGCCAGCAATTTCATCCAGCAAATCTACCAGGCATTTTTCCTCACCAATTGCACGGGCCTATCGGAACTCGTCCGCACCGGCAGGATGGACTTCCTGCTGGCGCTGCCCGTCAATACCCGTTTCATCGTCTCCACGCGGCAGGTGGATTTGGGCTCATTCGTCAACGCCCTCTTCGCCGTGTGCGTCATGCTCTTCGCCGCGGGCAAATTGCATCTGCATCCCACCGCCGCCCAATTGCTCGGCTTCAGCGCCCTCTGCGCCAGCCGGCGTCCTGATCCATTACATGCTCATGTTCATGCTCGCCGCCATCAGCTTCTGGACCGTCCGCGCGCAAGGCATCGTGTGGGGCTATTACAATCTGTTCAACATCGCCCGGATGCCCGACGAAGTGTTCCATGGCGGCTTCAAGGCGGTGTTCACATTTGCCCTGCCCATCCTGTTGGTCTCGAATGTCCCCGTGCGCCTCCTCGCCGACAAACTGCAGTCGCCCCTCTGGTGGTTGTTGCTCCTGGCCCTGGGCGTCGTTTGGACGGTGATTTCCGAAATGTTCTGGAGATTTTCACTCCGCCGCTACACCAGCGCCAGCACGTGAGATTGACACGTTGGATTAACCGCGGATGACGCAGATGAACGCAGATGGGATTGCGGCAGACCAGGAAAGACGCGGATTGATAACCGCGAAGCAGAGAACGCAAAAGAAAAGCGGGACCGGGACGATTTTGAACCGAAAGAAGCGGAGCCAACCGAGGCTGGCCCGATCCTTGAAATAAAAACCGTCGTTTTTCATGAGTAAACATGGGTAAACCTGAGTAAAACAAGGGAAAATGAGAGTAAATTTGACAGTAAATTTTACGCGAATTTGCGCGAATTGACGCGAATTTTACAAAAAAAAGGGGAAAGGAGTGGGACGAATGATGGGGGCAGGAGTTTGCCGGGCGGCGTTTCATCGAGTCTGGCGGTGGCAAATTTCGCATGAGGCGATTTAAGCACGGAAGCGGGAACAGGTCATGTTGCCCAGGAACGTGATTTTTGGAGAGGAAGAATTGGGATTAACCGCGGATGACGCAGGTGGGATTCAAAGATCGAAAATCACAGTGCGAAAGTTTTGGCATGTTAATCTCATTAAGGCGTGAATAAAAAGGTCCACCCCATAAGTTTGATTGTACTCGTTGCCGGAATCGGGCCGTGGGGCTGGCATAACGTACGACTGTTGTTTACTCAACGACAGCAGCATGCCGAAGATTTGGAATATTTCGAAGGATGGACGCCGCCAGGCCAGCCGACGTCCAACGGTTTGCCGAATCTGGTTGCGGCGATGAAGAACTACACATGAGACCATATTTCACGGGGACAGCCTTTGCCAGCTTCCGTGACGGTTCAGGATTTGGTCAGCAGTGGCTATCTTTCCACCAACGATGTTCAAGCCCTTGGAGGCATGGACGCGACGTTTTATCCGAAGGCTAATTATCGTGATCCCAAAGCTGTTTTGATTAAATGGCGGATGCCGGATGGCACACAAATGATAGTGTTGGCCAATGGAACTGTTCAAAAGTTACCACAATGGTCGGGTTCTGGATTCCAACCCGCAGCCCTTTGAGAAATTTCCGCAGATTTGGCTCGCGGGCCGTTTTCAACGCCCTCCTTTCTTCGTTTTGTAACAATCATCGCCTTGACATTTTGCATGATATTGCCTTATGATATCGTCAAATCGTAAGGTAGGCATTGCTATGAAACGATCGTGTTTTTCAGGCTTAATCGGCAGTTGCGGTTTGGCTATCGCACTTGCCGGAGTCATTTTTCCCCTCGTTGCCACCGCCCAGATTACAGACCCGATTTTTAGCCCCGTTCTCGGTCCTGCGGTTCGCATTATCAGCCCGGCGAACCATCAGGTGTTCTTTGCGCCTGTGGATATTCCCATCTTCGCCTATACGCGATTGGACCCTGTCGGTGTGCGCTTTACCAACGTCGAATTTTATGCGAACGGAACGAATGACCTCGGTTCAGGCATCCGCCTGACGAACACGGCCGTCGCGGCGTATAAAACGCTCGCCTCACCCGACGTCATGCAACCTGACGTGATCGCCCGGTTGCGCGGACTGTGGTGCTTTGTCTGGTCAAATGCTCCGGCGGGCACTTACTCGATGACTGCTGTCGCGACCGGCGCGGACATAGCCGCTATCGAGTCCATCGTCCGCACCTCTGCGCCCGTCAATATCACCGTTGTCATTCCCATTATTCCTCCTCCCGAACCAACGAATATCGTCAGCATCGTGGCGACCGACCCCATCGCCATTGCCGGAACAAATTCATCGTGGATTTGGCCCTGCATGACCAATGCCGTGCCCTCCTGGATTGGCTGGCCCCCGACAAACTGGATGTCCTGCACCAATTGGGGACCCAAAGCCGCGCTCTTCACCGTGCGGCGGTGCGGCGATCTTTCCACCGACTTGCTCGTCAATTACAATATCGGCGGCACCGCCAGCAATGGCGTGGATTACGTGGCCTTGCCCGGGTTCGTGGATATCGCGGCCGGCAGCGCCTATGCACATATCCCCATCGTGCCGACGGACAGCGGCTCCAACAACATCCCCAAAACCGTCGTCCTGACACTGCTGCCCTCCACGAACACCCCGCCGGATTATCTCCCCGGTTTTCCGCGCCGGGCGGCGGCGCTCATTTTGTATCATTGGCCGCGTCCGTTGCCGTGGCTGTTGCCGGATGGCAGCTTCCATTTCGGCGCCAGCGCTCCCGATGGCGCATGGTTCACCATCCTGGATTCGACGGACCTGTTGAATTGGTCTTGTATCGGCACCAATCAGGTCTTTCAAGGCTTCGCTGATTTCATTGACCCGAATGCCCCGGACAATTCGTCGGGATTCTATCAAATTGCGCCATTGGCCAGCCCGCCAACGAACTAGGGCATTGACAGAAAAGATGTGGCGTCGTAGAAAAACATACAAATTTGGATTGCGCGGTGTCCATTTATCGGAAGACTGAACACATCACCCAATGCCATGCCATGAAAAAACTCATCCCTTATATTCTTGCATACCTCATCGTTGCGACAGGCACAGCAGTTTATCCGCGCATCTATCGGCACTTTGTCAGCCAACCACCCACCGTATTTCCGGCTGATTCGGTTGAGTCATCTCGAATCCAGGGTTGTCACAGGCCGAGTTGGACGCCAAGTTACAGCAGGTTGGTTTGTCAGAAGCACAGCCGAAGCCCGGCAGAGTTCCACCACCAGCTTTTTCAAGTTGGTGGCTCCAGCGCGGTGTTAGGCATCATTATCATCGTATCTGTCCGAACTTCCTATCCGCATGAAACCTTTTCTCACAGCCCAGACGCCAAGTGATGCCAATATAGAACTGATGATAAACCAAAACGCTTCCAACGCCCAAAATCGGTATGGATGAAGCTGTCTAGCACGTTGTTGTTCGATGAAATTGAAAAGGCCCATGCCCGCATTCTGGATATTTTTCTGCAAATCCTTGACGCCGCCCGCGTGACGATGGCCAACGGCGAGACGCTGGATTTGTCAGGCTTTTACATCGTGTTCACAACCAATATCGGCGGGGCGGATTTGCTTAACTTGCAGCATTCGACTTTTGCGACAATGGAACGCCACGTCCTGGCACGCGCTCAACAAGCTATGCGGCCTGAATTGTTTGCAAGGATTACTGAAAAGTTGGTTTTCAACCGCTTGAGCTACGACCATCAACTGGAAATTGCTCAATTGCTGCTGGATGGCGAATTAAAATTCCTGCGCGGAAAAGGCCATGCTCTTGAGGCCGATAAAACTGTGTTGCCGTTTGTCGTGCAACGCGGTTTTCATCCCAAACTTGGAGCGCGGCCCATGCGTGATGCGGTTGAAAAGCTCATCGGCGACGCCGTTTCAATGGATTTGCTCAATGGCGGAACCGGATGCGGCCAACTTGTCGTTGAGGAAGACGGCGGGCTTTTAAGTGTTAAAAAATGCCCGTTAGAAATACAGGCCGCAGTGTGAATCATCGTTGATCCCATCCTTTTTCCAATGTCGCTTGATGACAACTTTAACGTGCTTGCCTGGAAATTCTTTTATTCACGGCATTCCCTTCTCAGTAGCAGGCGGGGATTTTCACCCGAAAAATGACAGTAAGGAAGCCGATTACCAACGGCGGCGGAGCACAAGCAAAGCAACAGCACCCAGTCCCATCAAAGCGCATTCAGACGGTTCGGGAACGCTCATGGTTGAAAAATCAATATTGTCTAACAGAGTTTGTCCTATCCCCTGCATGCCAAAAATTAACGTTTCCGTCTGCCCGTCCAGGTCGGATGGGATATTTGCCCCATAGACGGCATAATCATCATTGGGGCCTTCAGAGAGGAGCGAATAGGAAAGGCTTTGTCCGCCCAGGGTGACATACATGCCGTCTTGTGGAGTAGTAGCCTCAAATTGCAAAGACTCGGCGTCATCTGAAACCGTTGCCGTTTGACTGATTGAACCGTTTTCAAACAATTCGACGGAATAGTTTCCATTTAGCGCCAGAGTGCCACCCTCCAGTTCGACCGCTGTGGAAATGCCTGGCAAACTATTACTCACATAATAAATATCAGCTAAAGCGTTTGGACCATCGTAAACGCTCCAGTCTGGCAAAGCGTCCGTAACAGGGACAGACACGCCGTTGTTTCCAGGATTTCCAGGCAAGTTTTGGGCTGACTCAAAATTTAAATTCAGGAAGCCCTGTCCGCGCGCCGAAATAGTGAAAATGGCGGCAATAACCTGTATCATTATTATTCTTTTCATATATTTTCCCTTCTCAGTATGGATCAGTTAAACTCTACCACTGCGTTGATTTCTGTCAAACCCGACTTTGCGCATCAAAATTCCACCCCGTCTTTGGGGACGACGGAATGGAAAAAGCGCCGGTTGCCCTACTGGTATTGCCGATTTCATGGGGAGGAAAGCCCTCCTTTAGGATTCGCGCCATCCTGGCTGCCCATAAAATCATAAATGTCGTTGAAGCCGGTCCCATTCGTGCTGATGCCAAACACATTTCCATATCCGTAGGCCCCGCCGCTGAAGGTCGTTCCATACAGCGAATTGCCCTGGATTATCAAATCGGCCTGTGGATGTTCGCCATCAAATGAACCGAAACTTTGAAGACTAGAGTATCCATTGCCGTTAACATCTATGCTAAATATCGTGCCGTCTCCGGCAGGACCGCCGTAATAAGTCGTGCCATATAAAATATTACTGACCAACAGAAGCCCGGCCTGCGGGTTGGCTCCATCGGGCGTATTCGTAAAGCTGTAAAGAATTGCGTCCTGTGCGCCACCAATGCTGAAGCTAAAAACTGTCCCATATCCATTAGAGCCACCATTATAGGTTGCTCCATAGAGCATGTTGCTGGAGAAGATTAATCCGGCCCCCGGGTTCTGGCCATCGTTACGTGCGCCGCCAAAGCTATAAAGCACATGATAATTTGAACCATTCGTTGAGATACTGAATATTGTGCCGCCATTATTAGCGCCACCCGAATAGGTCGTGCCGTATAACACATTGCTTACAAATAACAATCCGGCCTGCGGCTGCGCGCCGTCATTACCGCCGGCAAAGTCATGAAGATCAGCATATTCGGAGCCATCCGTATTGATTTTAAATATTATGCCATCGCCGTTTGCGCCGCCGCCAGAGGTTGTGCCATATAAAGTATTACTAACCAACAGAAGTCCAGCCTTCGGGGTCTGGCCGTCATTATTTATGGTGCCAAAGCGATAAAGAATTACATCATTGGTGCTGCCAATGTTGAAGCTGAAGATTGCACCCCAATTATTATTAGAGCCGCCATTTTGCGTTACTCCATAGAGCGTGTTGCCGGACAAGACCAAGTCGCCAATAGGATTTGCCCCGTCAGGCTGGCCAGAGAAGCTGTATAAATTTGTCTCGTAACCTTCAGGAGTGATTTCGAACACAGTTCCGTTTCCATTGCCGCCGCTATAAGTAGTCCCAAAGACATTATTAGTGAACACAACGCCACTGGCGGTAGATTTAACAGCCATTACGAAATAGTCTGCGGCATCATCGTCACCCCCAATAACCAGCCGAATATCATTTTCTCCTTGATGGAGATTAGGCATAGGTAAATACGGCGACCACAGCGCGCCACCTTGGTGGTTGGTCCAATTAACCAAGGCGCCGTTCACAAATAAAGCGTCATAGTTATCCATTGCGATTGAATAGATAAGATTCGTCACATTTTCGGCGGATACATTGATTGTGGTATCTACTGACCAAATGGACATTAAATTATCCGCCACGGACAAAGTCAAACCGGCCAAAGGCGACCCGCCGTCGCTACCCCCGCTGAAATCATAAATGTCCGCAAAATCACTGCCATTGGCGTTGATGGTAAACGCCATGCCATTGGTGTAAGCGCCGCCGCCCGAGGTCGTTCCACATAATAATTGGCCTAAAAGTGCCAGCTTCCCTTCCGGCTGCGTGCCGGCGCCGGGGGTGCCACCAAAACTATAAAGCGTCTGAACCGGCGTCTGAGGACCGCCACCGAGGGCCATGCCAAATACAGTCCCGGCGTCATTTGTTCCCCCACTGGACGTTGTTCCAAACAAATGGGTGGCGGAGGTTCCCCCACTATTATTATTCGTTATCAAAAGTCCGCCCACCGGGTATGCGCCATCGCTTGTTCCATTGAAATCATGGAGATCCGTGAAATCGCTGCCATCGGTGTTAATGCTAAACACCATTCCATAATTACTCGCGCCTCCACTGTAGGTTGTTCCGTAAAGGGTGCCTATCGTCGGTCCATTTGCTATGAAACTGCCAACGCCATAAAGTTCCAAACCGGATTTAGGGAACTCACCCCCGGCACCGCCTGGAAAACTATAGAGGTTTGTAAAACCGCTGCCATCGGTATTGATGCTGAACACACTCCCATAATTATCATCGCCGCCATTCGACGTTGTTCCAAATAATTTATTGCCTGACAGCCACAAAATCAATTGCGACGCGCCGTTAATATTGGTGAGGCAAGTAAAATCCCTCCCATCGGTATTGATTTTGAAGATTGAATTTGTCGTCGTCCCATAAAGCATGTTTCCATCTATCAAAAGTCCCGTCTGCGGGTATTTGCCGTCGTTGGCTCCGGTGAATTCATAAAGGTCGGTGAACCCGGTGCCATCGGTATTCACCTTAAATACTGTGCCATAACCGTTTGTCCCGCCGCTAAAGGTCGTGCCATATACGGTGGTGGGAATGCCGTAGAACGCGCTGCCGGACATTGCAAGCTGCGAACAGGGATAGGCACCGTCCCAGCCACTGAAGGTGTGAATGGCTCCAAACGTGGAGAAGGTGCTAAGAACCGTAAAATCGCTTCCATCGGTATTAACGCTAAAAATCGTTCCACTATTTGGATCACCAACCGAACTGGAATCACCCGGCGTTGTTCCAAACAGCGTATTATTCGAGAGGACCAACGCGGTGGCGGGATACGCTCCATCCGCGCCGTCCTGGAAAGAATATAAATTAGCGTAGCCACTGCCGCTTATATTAATACTGAATACCGTCCCGAAGTCATTGTTGCCGCCGTATGCAGTTGTTCCATAAAGCGTGTCGCCGGATAAAACCAAACCGGCATATGGAGTGGCCGCGTCGTTAGTATTACTGTCGTCAAAAGAATGTAAAATACTAAAACCGATACCGCCGGTGCTAATACTGAATACCGTCCCGTAGCCATTGGTGCCGCCGTATGCAGTTGTTCCGTAAAGCGTGCTGCCCGAAATCACCAATCCGCCTTCAGGGTCACTTCCATCACTTTCATTGCCTTTAAAACTATGAAGAACGGTGTAAACACTATCATTGGTATTAAAGCTAAAGACCGCGCCCAGACCATAGGCACCGCCGGATTCAGTTGTTCCGTAGAGAACGCCTCCTGAAAGAATTAATGCCGCTTCAGGGGACTCTCCATCCCCCTCCGCCTGCCCGGCGAAATTATGAAGAATCTGGTAACCACCGCTGCCGTCCGCGTCTATTTCAAATATAGTCCCTTTATTATGAGAACCGCCGCCGGATGTGGTCCCGTAAAGCGTATTTCCGGATAAGACTAATTTAGCAAGGGGATTCGCACCATCGCCGTTGTCCGGGCCGGTGAAAGGGTAAAGAGTGGTATAATTGCCATTTGTGGTATTGAATCTGAACACCGTTCCGAAACCGTTACCACCAGACTCCGTTGTCCCGTATAACATGCTCCCTGACAATACCAATCCCGCTTCTGGCTGTGTCCCTGACGGGAGGTTGAAGCTATAAATGTTTGTGAATCCTGAACCGCTTGTGGTGATGCTAAAGATTGCCCCATAACCCTGGAAGGAAGTTCCGCCAAGACCCGCTGTGGTCCCGTAAAGCGTATTTCCGGACAGCGCCAGTTCATTAGGCTGATTTCCCTGCAACGGTCCATCAGGGTCAATCCTAAACACTGTCCCGTAACCATTGCCGCCAACAGTGGCTGTCCCATAAGCCTCTGTAAACATTGCAGTCGTGTTCGTATGCCAGGGAGTGTTGAGTGGTGGAACAGCACTGCTTGTCCCCGGAACGTAGGCCGGCTCGGTAAAAGGTTCTTGAAGCTCGCCTATATTGACCGGCTGGCCAGGATCGCTGATGTCCGTAACGTTCCAATAGCCGTATGGAGGCATGATATACAGAGGGAACGTATCGTATGTTTGCGATGGCTCCACGGTTAACGTAGCAATGTTGCTGGTAATGGAACCAAAACTGCCGCTCACCACCACGTAATAATCGCCTGCCTGGTCGGACATCACGCCGCTCAAGGTCAACGTCGCGCTCTCGGAGCCGGAGACGCCGCCTTCATCCGAAAGCGCCGTGCCGTCCCAATACCACTGGTAGCTCAAGGGGCCGACGCCTCCGCCTATTACACTGAAGGTCACATTAGACCCTTCCATGATCGTTTGATTCCCGGGCTGTATCTCCGCCGTCCAGTCCTCCGCCAGCATAAACAAATCCTGCCGGTTCTGCGTCTGCACCGTGAACGGATTGCAGTTGGCGTTCGTCGGCCGCACTTCCGTTTCCACCTGCCAATCGGCAAACGGCAGGGCTAGATTGGTCGTGGACCAGATTGCGTAAATTTGATCTGTCGCGTTGTTCAGGTTTGCGAAAACTGTCCCGCCGGAGATATTCGTGATTTGCAGCCATAGCAGGTTGGTATTTATCGGTGTGCCGCCGGAAAATCCGGGAAGATAGCCGCCACCGCTGTTCGTGACGCCGTCCGGAATTGGCGGATACTCAATGTCGTCAAGCAGATAAAAATCCGAGCCTGTTGACGCGGCAGAATCCGCGGACGCATCTGAAGCGGCTGACATTGTTGAATCTGAATGCGGCGTTAGATTCCACACGGGCGTTCCGAATGTGGCCGGAAGCGGGGGCCAATCCGGGTGGGCTAACGACCAATATGTCCCGCCCATGCCATCATCGGGCAAATTCGTCGGCCAAATCAGCGGCATGGCCGCAAGTTCGTTCAATACCTGCTCCAATTGCGCGTCGGAATACGATTCGAGCAAGGGCAGATTTGCGGGTGAGGAGGGGAGCGTCGCCGTCGTTCCTGTTTCCTGGGCGTGAACGAGCAACACCCCGGCGATGCTCGCCGCCAGCAAAAAGACTGCGATTACCCATGATTTTTTAGGGAAGTTTTTCATATTTCACCTGATTCATAATTTTAGGTCTTTCGACGGCTTTCATCAGCCGGATCGAACGGGGGAAAAGAATCGCCATCGGTGGATTCGCTCGTGAAAATTGCTAAAGCGTTGGGGGTGTCGGCGCACGATTTGGCGCGCGGCTTTTGATAGCCGCACTTTTATCTCGCCTATGGCAAACCATGAAACCCCAAGTTTAGCGGATTGATTCATGTTGTTTATCGTTTATTTAATACAGTTCATCGTTCTTCCAAAAATCTTCCACCTGTTGAAATTTTCTTTCGTTGTCCCGCAAATTCCCCGGCTTGGCAAGCAAAACCTGAAAGTATTTTGATATATGTATCGTTCAATGTTTTCATTGAACCGCGATGTAATATATCGTGGCTATTTCCAAAAAAGAATGGAAGCGAATCAAAATTTTCGGGGCGAACGTCCGCCGCGAGAGGGTTCGCAAACGGTTGACACAGGAAAAACTGGCCGAAAGAGCCGAGATCGCCACGCGCAACCCGCAAAAACTTGAAGCCGGACAAATCAACCTCCTTCTCACTGCAGCCTTTAGAATCCAACTGGCGCTTCGGCCAGGGGTCATTCCGGTCTGGGCGCCGCCACCGCCACCCAGCCCCTGTGCCGCACCACCCTCCAACGCGCCTTCCGTATCGCCCTCGATGCCGGCGGCCTCAAAAAGGACGCCCACATTCACACCCTGCGCCATTCCTACGCCACGCACCTGCTTGAACAGGGCGAGAACCTCCGCCAGATCCAGGTCAACCTCGGCCACAAAAGTCCCGTTGTCACCGCCGTTTATACCCACCTGACGAGCCTCTGCAAAACCCAGCATCAAAAACGCCTTGATGACTTCATGAACAATCTGTGATGCGCTCGGCCACCGGCAACGGTGGTGAAAGCCTCACGGTTCATCAACTCATCCAGCGGACAGCTCCGGATTATCGGAAGCGTTTTGGCCCCTCCATGCCCGGCCGGCACCGGCAGGTCTTGCGAAAGACCCTCGCCTGCCGCACCCCGGCCCTGGGCGGCGAACTCTTCCAGTGTCCGGACTGTCCGGGCTTTCACTACCAATATCATTCCTGCAACGACCGCCACTGTCCCCAGTGCGGCCAGCTCAACGCCGATGCCTGGTTGGAACGCCAGCGCGCGCGGCTCCTCTTTCCCGCGCCCTACTTTCTGGCCACCTTCACCGTCCCGGAGGAGTTGCGAATGTTCATCCGCTCGCATCTCCAAATCGCTCTGGACCTCCTCTTTGCCGCCAGCGCGGCTGCCTTGCAGGACCTCGCCGCCAACCCCAAACGCCTCGGCGCCCAACTGGGTATGTTGGGCGTCCTCCACACCTGGAGCCGCACCCTCCTCTTCCATCCCCACGTCCATTACCTCATCCCCGCCGGCGGACTGAGCCCCGACGGACGCCGCTGGGTAAGCGCCCGCGACAAGTTCCTTTTCCATCACAAGCCCTTGGGCGAGCGCTTCGGCAATGTCTTCAAAGAACGATTGCTCAAGGAACATCCCGACCTCTTCAAGCAAGTTCCCGCCAAAGTCTGGAAACGTCATTGGAACGTCGGCTGCCAGGACGCCGGCTCCGGTGAAAACGCCCTGCGCTATCTCTCGCGCTACGTCTTCAAGACCGCCACGAACAATCGCACCCTGACCCTGCTGACCGGAGGCCAAGTCCGCTGGCCCTACCGCGACAGCGCCACCGGCCGGCACACCGCCATCACCCTCGACCCGCTCGACTGGATGAGCCGCTTCCTCCAACACATCCTGCCGCCCTATTTTGCCCGCGTGCGCAATTTCGGCTGGCTGCATCCGGCGGCCAAAGTGCGCGGCAACCGCGTGCGCGCCTTGCTCGGCCGCCCGCCCGTGCTCAGCCCGGCGCAACAGGAAGCCTGGCATCCGGCCCCCGACGACGAACCGGCGAACCTCGCCGACACCCCGGACGTTCCGGCCCGTTCCTGCGCGCCGCTCTGCCCGCACTGCCGCAAAGTGATGCGGCGGGTGGGAATCTGGAAAGCCGGACAGAGCTGGCCGCTTCCCAACCGGCCGCCATGAACCCAAATCCGCCGCCAGTCCCGAAATTTGCGCAAGGCGAGACATCTCGTCGGCCTGCGGACTCTGTCCGGAGCAGGGATTGGAGGGGCAAACAGGACAGGCAAGACGTTCAAAGCCCGGATAAGCACGATCCGGACGGGTATAAGTCAAGCCTTCGGACTGAGGTAAGTGAAGCAAAGGACCTATCGGACACCCGCAGAAACTCCGCCACCAAAAACTTTCCGCAAAGGAAAACTTCGATTCGGAAGACACTCTGAACCTTCGACGCGGCTACGTTCAACCCGGGAATGCAATTAACCCTCCGCTTCGCTCCGGGTTAACTACATTCCTTCAGGTGT
>CAVWKA010000039.1:0-10085 GCA_963755515.1 uncultured Verrucomicrobiae bacterium
AAGTGAACCGCGAATAGGCGCGAAGGGACGCGAATGGAAAGGGGAAAAGCACGTTCTCACGCAGGGGCCGCAAAGAAATGCAAATGACGAAAACGACCAAAATGACCAAAGAAAAACGGGGCGAGATGATTTTGAACAACAAAGTAACAAAGCAAACGAAGGGAAGAGAAAAAGACGAACCGCGAATGCAAATTCGCGAAACAAATTTTTTAGCCGCAAAAATGCGCAAAAGGCACAAAAATGCGGGGACCGGGACGTTTTTTGAACAACAAAGAAACGAAGCGAACAAAAGGGAAGAGAAAAAAGTGAACCGCGAATAGACGCGAAGGGACGCGAATGGAAAGGAGAAAAGCACGTTCTCACGCAAGGGCCGCAATGAAATGCAAATGACGAAAACGACCAAAATGACCAAAGGGGCGGCTTCAACGGGGCCGCACGCGGTACAAAAGAAAAACGGGGCGAGATGATTTTGAACAACAAAGTAACAATGCAAACGAAGGGAAGAGAAAAAGACGAACTGGAAATGCAAATTCGCGAAACAAATTTTTTAGCCGCAAAAATGCGCAAAAGGCACAAAGAAAAGCGGGGCCCGGGACGTTTTTTGAACAACAAAGAAACGAAGCGAACAAAGGGGAGAGAAAAAAGCGAACCGCGAATTGACGCGAAGGGACGCGAATGGAAAGGGGAAAAGCACATTCTCTACGCGCAGGGCCGCAAAGAAATGCCAATGACGAAAACGACCAAAACGACCAAAGGGGCGGCTTCAACGGGGCCGCGCGCAGTCTTACAAAAGAAAAACGGGGCGAGATGATTTTGAACAACAAAGAAACGAAGCAGACGAAGGGAAGAGAAAAAAACGAACTGGAAATGCAAATTCGCGAAACAAATTTTTTAGCCGCAAAAATGCGCAAAAGGCACAAAGAAAAGCGGGGACCGGGACGTTTTTTGAACAACAAAGAAACGAAGCGAACAAAGGGGAGAGAAAAAAACGAACCGAAAATGCGAATTCGCGAAACAAAAATTTCAGCCACAACCAAAAGAGGCAAAATGATGTTTTGCGGTTGCACGTAAAATCCCCGCAAAATTGCGTGACCCGGACGGATTGCAGTACAAGGGGAGACGGGGCATACGATTGCAGTAGTTCTAAAAAGCGGAGGAAGCGTTTTCAGGAATCTTCCGGTGTCGAAGTGACTGTTTTAAATTCCGAAGCCCGGATTTTTCTGAATGCATCCGAATGAATTTTCGGCCGCGCCCATTCCTTGAGATTCCAACCGGCGATCTTCAACGCGGGTGGCAGGTTCATTTTGATCCGCATGGCCATTGATAATCGGGGCCTGTTTGTTTCGGCCTGTCCGCCCGCCTTGCTTTTTTGCCACTCGGCGGCGTAATCGCTCTGTTGCGGGATTGTTGCGAACAGAGGCTTCACGGCGGTTTTCCGCGCCTGAATCACCATCAACGTGTTCCGTCGTGTCCGGACTTCGACCCGTCTTCCAATTTGCTCCGGATCGAACACTTGATGCAGCTGGGCCATGGGCGATGCTTCATAGAAAATCATTTTTTCGACTTTGAATCCGTTTTGTTCCGTGAAAATTCGGAAGAAAAGCTCGGGGCTGAATTGGTAAAACCCATGCCCCATATAATTATTGCATGGGACGATGCCGATAAAATGCCCGTTGCACTGAATCATTTCCATGCAATTCCGAATGGCGGTGGGGAAATTGAAAACATGTTCCAACGAGCCGCCATCCAATACCAAGGTAAACTTGCGCTTCAAGCCCTCCTCGATCGGCTGGTTCATATCCAGCACGTTCGACGCGCCTTCGTAGGACGAAGCGTCAATTGATTTTGTCTCGATTGCCCCGAGTCGTTTAAAAAGTGGTTCCGCATAACCTTTTTGTTCGGAAAAAATCGCCTCAGCTTTTCCTTCGGCTCATTGATTCCGAAGATGGAAAACACCGCCTGCATCGAATTGGGATGCAGAAAAAGTTTTTGCCTGCCGATCGTCATCACTTTCGTGAAATCCACGCCCTGGTTTTTCGCCCAGAGCAAAAATTTTACTTCATTGAAATTCAGTCCCATAACATGGGCTGGCGGCCTGTTTTGTGTCGGGTGGTTTCAGTCTGCATCAATTTGGTTTCAAGCGGCTCACCCAACGCTAATGAAACGTCTTTGCTGATGTCAACGGCCAAATCCGCCGGACATCATCGGCTTTTTTGAAAGAGGCGATTGTGTCCCAGTTGCGCCGCCTCGTGAAACTGCGACCGATTGATTTCCCGCGCCAAGCACGAACGCACGGGATGCCCCACGGCGGCGAAGGTTTCGAGGTGATCGGCATTGACAACGACCTGCGCGCGCATTATCCCGCGTGGAAATTCCGTTATGGATTGAATGCGATTCTGAATGAAATCCACGCTGCCTGTGCCGCTTGAGAAAACCGCAAATGGCGCGGTATTTGGTGAATTTTTAACCGCAGATGGCGCAGATTAACGCAGATATTTTATGAAGGAATACCCACACCAAGAATTAAGCGGCGACATCATCGGGGCGGCCATGAAAGTTCTCAATTCCTTGAAGCCGGGGCTGGACGAGAAAATCTACGAGAACGCCTTAGAGTCCTGAATTGACAAGACGCGGTCATCGCGTCGAGCAGCAAAAACATTTTTGTGTATTCTACGAGGGGCGGGAGGTCGGTGAACTGATTCCCGATCTGATCGTGGACGAGGCGGTAATCGTTGATCCGAAGGTGGTGACAGGGTTCAATGAAACCCACGTTGCCCAGATGATTGGTTACCTGGCCGTCACCGGCCTGCACTTTGCCTTACTGTTGAATTTCAAGGAAGCCAAACTTCAATGGAAACGGGTTGTCCGCTCCGGGGCGCTGGGTCCGACGGAAGATTTTTGACCGCCGATGGCGCGGATTGGCGCAGATATTTTCATGGAAGCATGTTCCGTTTTTTATCTGCGTTCATCTGGGGTTTTGGGGGAATTTTTAACCGCAGATGGCGCAGATTAACGCAGATATTAATCGCAAGAGACCAGGGAAAGGCTACTTTTTCCCGGCGGCAACCAAGATTAAGCCGAGGTTCATTCCACCGCTTCTTTTGCCAATGTGGAGCCTGGCAGTTGCGGATGGCGACCCTGCCGAAAAATCGGCATAAATCCCAGCCAATCCGAGGAGGCGTCGGGCGCGGATTTTTCGGCCAATGGTCATTAGCGCGGTTTCCTCAAAATATTGATCTCTACCCGTTCAAGCGTCACGTCGGCAATTTACGTCGGCGCATTTCCCAACAATCGTAAAGCGTACCCCGCATTTTTCCCGCGTCGAATTCGGCCGAGGCGCACCGCCGGATTTCGGCGCGGTATTTCGACTTGGGATTGGGTTCGGATAAGGTCTCGAACAACCGGGGGCTCAACTCATTCAAATCCGTGGTGGTCCGCATAGGCCGACCTGATACTCGGACGCCATCCTGACAACACTGCTTTCCGGATGGCCGAGGGTGATGACGGGCAACCCGGCGGCCAGATAATTGATAAATTTGGTCGGGAAACTGAACCGGTTGTAACGCGGGTCGTCGTCGTCCAGGGCCATCGGCGAAAATCCCCAAGAGCATTGACGCAAGGCGGCGCTGAGTTGCGGCCACGGCAGTTGCCGCGCTCGTTCATCCACTCCGGATCGAACCATTCCCGGCCGCGATACGAATGATTCCCGAAAAACTCCACGGACAGCGGGCGCAGCAGGCGGGCGCGGATTTTTTCCAGCGCCTTGACAAAAATGGCGAATTCGGTCTCGACAATGATGGTGCCGGCATAGGCGATTTCGATCCGGCTGGAGTCGGTTTCTATTTCACCGGCCAGCGAACCGAACTCTTCCGGTTCAATGCCGGCGCGCTACATTTGGGAGGCGGGGCAACCGGTCCGGGTCTGCAAATCGGCGATCATCGGATCGAAGTGGCGTCCCGCGTGGCGGCTTTGGCGTAAAGCTGTTCCGCCATCCGCGCCCACCGGCTGGCGCGCGCAGCGCCAGACCGTTCCATCGGCGCGCGCGCTTCCATGTAATCCTGCACGGTCACATGAAATTTTAAATTTGATTTCAACAGGACGCGCGCCAGCGGCGGAATAGCCCATTGATGGGGGATGACCCATATCGCTTCCGGCTGGAACTCTTTTAAAGTGCGGTTGAAATGATTCGCCGCCCATGGCATCCAAACATTTTCAAGGACCCAGGATTTCAGCATTCGCGCGCGCCGATGCGGATATAATTTGAAGGGATGGTTGCCACGGCAAGGGCCGCTTTTTGGCCGAACGAGGCGTTGGCATCCGGCAGGCAACTCCACCAATACAGACTTTCCACTGGCCGATCCTTCAACATCTGCCGGACCACCGCGGGCCGCCGCCTGCCGTGTTGGGCGGAAATTCCGTGGCCACCAATAATCGTGGAAACGTTTTAGACATGGTTAGCAGCCCGTTAAAAAACTATAGACACGGCCGCTGGGAGGATTTTTGGTTTTGAGCGCGGAGCGACGAAGGAGCGTAGCCGTAACGCTCTGTGACCGAGGAGCGACAAAGCGCAAAACCAAAAAGACCTCAGCCCGAAGGGTTTCATCGAAAACCGAGCGGCGACTTCGTTGCTCCTCAGTCGAAGAACCACAAGGGATATTCTCCTTCGTCGCGCCTCGTCGGCGCCCGGTTTTGGATGAAACGGCGGTATCCATAGTTTTTTAACGGGCTGCTAGGTGTTCTTTTTATGTTTTCGCCGCAAGGAGCAATATTTCATGGCAATCATCGCGTGGTGAAGGGGGCCGCTGAGAGCTGCCGTCGGGAAAATTTTCCCCTCAATCTGCCATTGGCTGCGAAGCGCTCGCAATGACCCAAATATTAACCGTTTGAGCGCGGTGTAAAATGGCCGCTGCCGGTCTGTTCCCATCCCAGGGGCCATTCTTCGCTTTCCCATCGCCAGCAGGGCAGATCTGTCGGCTTGCCGAGGAGAGAGTTGGCGATTCGCTCGCGCCAAAGATAAGCCTGCTCGCGCACCAAGATGTTATGCAAACCATAAGATTTGCGCTCTGGCTGATGACGTAGAATGAAGTCCAACGGTTGATAAATGCCATCAGGCACGGGCATCTGTTCCACCATGCCAAAGAACCTTACCCGCTGGCGATGAAAAAGAAAAATTCTTCCGGGCGGCCATTTTTTTGTGACTTCGCGGCTGCCATTCCACAACGGCCAAATGCAGGTGTAACCGGAAATTTCCGGCGGCGGCTCAGGCGCATGGCGGAATGTGTGCAGCCATTGTTTCATTTCAGCGCCAGGAAATTCGTCGGCGTCGAGGCGCAGAATCCAATCATGCTTCGCCTGTCCCCAGCGAAGGGCCAATGAGGTTCCTGCTGATACTCGCGTTTTTCCGGCGAAAAAAATCGCCCGCCCGATTTTTCCATCGCCTCGCGCACATTGGTGGTATCCGGCCCGTCGTGAACAAGCAGGAAATCGTCATAGCAGCCTTGCGATTTATGAAGCAGGCGTCCAGCAAATCGCGTTGCTGGTAAGTGCAAATGACAAGGGAAATGGCGGGCATGAATCAATTCTGCATCATTTACACACCAGTTGATCAATTGCTTTACAAAAAAAGCGTTGCCGGATGCGTTCCATGCGTCCACGCCCAAGCCAACGCACATAAAGCCGAACGATTGAAGGGTGGCATGAAGTTCCGGGAACAATTGCGCGCCTTTATCAGGGGGAATAGGACGAGCGCAACTTCTAAAAAAACAGCTTTGGTGCGCTTCAAAGTTTCTGCTCCTCCCGAAAGAACGTGACCTTCCGCGCCCTGGACATAGATTTCACAGCAAATCAATCACCGGCAGCTTCGCCGCCTCACGGTCCAACGTACTCACCTCCACCTCAAACGAGGTCATGCTTTTTTCCTTCAGTCGAACGGTGGATGCCCAGCTTTCGAGGTCTGGTTTCAGCAACGAGCCGTTACCCTGCATGGAGAGTTCATAAAACAGGGTTTTACCGGGCGCGTCGCTCAAAGCAAGTTTGCGAAGCGACACATGCGAGACACCCTTGAGTCTTCCTGACAGACGGTGGCACCTGGATAGGATCAAACATAAAAACGATGCGGCCGGATATTTGAGACGCAAACGTTCCACTTCGTCGGCTTCAAAGGCCCCGACAATGACGATTTGAGAAATATCACCTTCCTTCACATGAAGGTAATCGTGCAGATGCCGTTCGACATCCAACTGAATGCTTTCATACGGCGGCGGCAATACCATTTCGGGATGGTTGAAATAATTCCGGCCCAATCGGCGCCGCAACGCCCGCGTGAAAGGCGAATACACGGGGCGCATCAAATCATACACGGCGCGTTTCAACTGATTTTGCATCGGCCTTATTTTACAAATGAATTAGTGATGGAGAAATGAAAATCCAGCCGAGCGAAACATACAAAAGACACGAAAATGAGTTGGCCACAACAGATTGGCAGACGGATTGGGCAGAAGAATCAAATCATCTCCATCCGGTCTCATTCGCCTGCCCCATTCGCTTGCCGTGAACTCAAAAGAACCGCAGATTACCCAGATGGGAGCAGAAATTTCAGCATTTCGGCTTTTCAGCTTTTGCCGGAATACTTTTTCCGCTTTCGGCGATTGGCGCGGAAGCAGACACCAAGGCTTTATGTCCGCATCATGCCGGGGACGTCAGGCGGCTCAAGGACTGCCAATGGCGCAACTTTATTCAGAACGCAATCGGACGAGATAGATCTGAGAACTGTGGTAGGTCGGTTGGGATTTGAAAGTGGCTTGAGCGATCAATTCAGCATTATACCGGTCCATCCATTGTTCAATCGTTTGATGGGTCAGTTGCAGAAATAAATCCTCCACGACGATATAATGAATTCCCAACTGTCGCGACTGCCGCGGGAATCCTCCGCACGCACCTGTTCGACTTCCGGGAACCCAGAGGGGACCCATAAGCCAGGCTCCAGGATGCCGCCGTCGCTGGTGTAACCGATGAGTTGCCCATCCTGCGGCAAATCCTCTGCCAGGGGGTTTCTTTCCCCCCGGTAAGACAGGGAATCAATGCCATACAATCGCGCCAATGACGAAACGATTTTCCAGCGGGAATGCGTTTTCTCCAGATGCGCAACCAGTGTCCGGGCGGGGAACAACGGACGGTCGAGGGAAACGACCAACAGCAGCGCCGTTAAGAGCATGAGTAAACATCCCAGCCATTGCCACCATTTCCACCGCACCAAATACGAATGTCCGGGCCGGACCAACAGCAACGGGAAAAGAAGCGGATAATAGGCGGCCAGAAGTCGCATTGAACTGAACTCGCCGGTCTTGGCCATGAAAACCAACAGCGACGCCCACGGAGCCAGGCGCAGCCAAAAGAAAAATCCGTGTAGCCTTGAAAACCGAACCAGCGCCGGCCCGGCGCGACCATGGCTGCCCAAAATGGAAGCCAAAATCAGAAAACAAATGCCCGGGCCCATCCCCACTGTCGTTTCCAAAGCAAATCGCCACAAGTGGCAGAAATAGTAGAAGGACCCAAAATGCGCTCCTATAGGAGTTTGAATAAAATGGTTTACGGCCAAATTCCACCGTTCCGCCCATGGGAAATACGGAGGGTTTAAGTTGGGAATGATGATATTGAACACGTTGCCGATGATTGCCCAAAAGGGGGAGCCATTAAATCTTGCATTCGTCCATAATGGATTCTCCAAACCGGACGGATTTTGGGAAAAGCCCATCCAGTTGCCCAGTATGGACGAGATTGGCGATGGTCACCGGCAGGGGTGAAACCAGCAGACAGACAAGGACAATGCCTGCCGTCGCCAACGGCCGCGCGCGCAACAGCTTCAAACTGCCGCCGGCGGCAATCAGCCACGGCAACAATAATGGCAAATTGGTTTGTTTGGCACCCAAAGCCAATGCGACCGCCAGCACGGAAAGCCAAAGGTCGCCGCGCGATTGTGTTTCCCCCGCGCGCGCAGCGCCAGATCCACCGCCGCCAGTGCGTATATTGCCGCGAAGCTGTCATTGCCGGTTGAACCGGCTTGAATCGCGAAACACCAGCCGGAGGACAAGAACCACATCCACCACCATGCCACTCGCGGCGGCACTTCGAGCCGCCGCAAAATCACTGAAAATCAGCCCCGGTAACATCAGATAAGACACCCAATTGATTAAATATAGGAGCCAGTCCGTTCGCGTGAATAAAATCAAGGGAGCGGCCAGCCATTCGAAACCGCAACCCGGGCCTGTTCTGCGGCGGATCGTAGGTATCGAACCAATGCCATTGCCCTTGTCCCAGCCAGTGCAGCACTCGCGGTATCCGGTAGGCGTTTGTATCTATGTTGGTGGGGGGATAAAGCGCACCGCCAATGAGAGCCAGCGCGGCGAGCAGAAGAAAAAGCATCGGCACGGCCGTCGAAAACGGCGCGTCAACTTGTGCCGGAGTAGCCACCATGGATGCCTGGCGGTCGGCAAAAGAGGGCGGAATTCTCGTTGCCACCAAAAGCCCAACGCAAGGATCGCCAGCAAAAGAGACTTACCAGATAACCGGATAAATTCAACTCATTAAAGGCCGATAAAACCCATCCAGCGCTTACAAGCAACGTGGAAAGGAGAATCCAGGCACGAACGAAATTTAACATCGGTTGAATCAAAACTGCCATGCCATCGAACCGCGAGCAATTTCATTCTTTCCGGCCTCCCCAAGCGTTTTGAAGATCAATCAGAAACGGCAAAACGTCTTTCTGAACTGGTGAAACCGCACGCGGAATAGAACGGACGTAAGGCGATTTGTTCGGCAAAAGAATGGCCAAATTGGTCGGCGTCCAGATACGCGGCGGTTTCGCGGGCGCGCTGCAAATCCTCGGCCGCAAACGGATTGTCGCGTTTCTCAATGGCGGCACGAAAAATGCTTCGAGTCGCGCCACCAAACATCCGGGACTGCCAGGCGCAAATGGTGCTGCGCTCCCGCGCCCATGCGCCTGCGCAGGCTGGCGTCATCGGCCGCGAGAGATCCCCCCGCCATGGCGGCGGCGCGCTGGCAACAAAGCCGCATTCGCCTTCGCGCACCAATTCGATTTGCGCCTGATCGGACCAGGGGGTGGAGTGAGTGATCACGGGTTTTCCGAGGTTCATTGGCTCGGCGATGCCGTAGCCGAAGCTTTCGCCAATGGATGAGGTGTGCAGAACGGCGTCGAGGGCCGAAAGCGTCAGCCGCAACTCCCCGGCGTCCACGGTGGCTTCCAGGATTATAAATTGCCCGGCATCGGGCGACTGGCGAAGCTCCCGGCCACTGCCGGGGGTGGCTGGCGCAGGAGGAATTTGATTTTGGGATTGCGGCGCGAGGCGCGGCGGAAGGCATCCAACGCCAACGGCGTCCATTTGTTAGGCTCCGGCCGCGACAATCGCCCGAACAGGATTTCATCACAGGCCACACCCAGTTGTTTGCGAAAAGCCCCGACATTGGCGGCAGGCGGGGGATCGAGAGGGTCCAATGGATAAACGGCAACGCTTTGCCGCCGAAAGAATTTTTCATCCAGCTTCCGGAAGGAGCGGCGCGCCGCCTGGACGCAACTGGTCCAGGAGATGAACAAACGGAAATCCGTCCATTCCTCTTCCCGCGGATTTTCCAACTTCCCAAATATATTGGTTTGCACGACGGGAATTTTTTGCGTTAAAAGCTTCAAGGCCCCGCCCAGCGCGTCCCCGGGATGCGGATAGCCGGGAACATGCGTGTGGATGACGTCAGGAGAAAGCTTCTTGAGCGAACTGGCAATGGCATCGGGCGACCCGGTCATGATTTCCAGGGGAATTCCATCGTATTCCAGTTCGGCGCGCCGCGGTCCGTCCCGGAGGGACAGCAGGGAAATGTCATGGCCGCGCTGGCGCAATCCGCGCGCCCAGCGGCACGCGGCCTTTTCCGTGCCTCCGAGGGCAAGGCTGCTGATAAACCCGGTAATTTTCACGGCAAATGAGTGGAAGGTTTTCGGACGAGGGCATAAAGGTTGAAACGCGAAATCTCAGGTGAAACGCCTGGCATTTGCGCCGACGTTTTAACAATTTCGGCGC
>CAVWKA010000040.1:0-343777 GCA_963755515.1 uncultured Verrucomicrobiae bacterium
GTTAACGCCGGGACCGCATCAGTTGAAAGTGGCCGCGCTGCATCCCAGCGGCTTTTACACCGCCTGGGCAACCAATTGGTTCACCAACAGTATTGCTCAACAAAACGCAACTATTGATCGTGATGCCGATGGAAATATCACGGAGCGAATTTGGCGGGAGCCGAACGGCAATATCCTTCGCCAGCAACAATTGCAGTATGATGCCAAGGACCGGTTGGTGGACGTGTTTGATGGCGACGGTTCCAATAACGGTTTCTGGCTGCACTCCGAATATGATGGACTGAACCGCCGAATCCTTACCGAATACTACCCGATGGTCAACGGGTTGATACAGCAAACCTACGGCGTGGCGGGCATGATCGTTAACCAGTATTACGATCCGCAGGTCGAGTTCCTGGAGTTGGGCGTCTCTTACGGGGACAACACTATCTGGAAACTTTATGGCCCTGACCTTGACGGCACTTATGGCGGCGAAAATGGCACGGGCGGCCTGGATGCCGTGTCGCCGTATTTGGAACAGTTCAATCCGCTCATCAGCGATGCTCGCGGAAATATTCTGGCGGAAGTGACTAATGGAGTTGTCGTGTGGACTCCGGCGCGGCCCACGGGTTACGGAGCAGTGCCCGGCTACCGGCCTTTGGCGCTGGCGCACGGCGGAGATTTGGCGCAATCATCCGCCTGGCGCGGGCGTTGGCCAGACATCACTGGTTATTACAACATTGGGCGACGAACTTACGACCCTGTCGCGGGCATGTGGTTGAGTTATGATTCTGTTTGGAACGACGCGGACCCGAACTATCTGACCTTTGCCGGAGGCGACCCGATCAACGGGTTCGACAGCGATGGACGCATGACTGCTGGCTTTTACGCGGGGTTGACAGGTGAAGATGTTTCAGCCGATGCAAGTTCAGCCTTCATGTCCGGCTATTATGGGGGTGGCGTGAGCGGCGCTTTCGGCGGCCAGTTGCTCGATGAAGCGCAAGCAGCAAATTCACCGTCAACGTATATCAACGGCGCTGAAAGTTTCGCCAACAATGTTGATACGGTTTATCAAGATGGCGGACTTGTGGATGCGAGCAGCTATGCGCTGACGAGTTGGAATATGGGCGCTGTTATGTCGGGCATCGCCAACCAAAATCAGGTGACAGGCCAACCGCTGGGCGATTGGATGCAACAGGCGGAAGCCATCAGTGGCGGCGTGGCGGGGACGGCGGGTGTCGCTTCATTTGGACTTGGTCTTTGGAATGCGGCAGCGGCTTCAACTGCCACTGCATCAACGGCTGCGGAAGAAAGCGCGGCGGCAACCCAGACGGCTGCCGAAACAAAATGCCGTGGCTGCCGAGCAAAGCGGCGGCAGTGCCAGCCTATCGGCACCAGAAGAACCGGCTGGATTATTACCAGCACCGGAAGAACCTGCGGGCTTGTTACCGGTGCCGCCACAACCACTAGCCTTGCTGCCTGAAAATGCAGAGAGTTTTGCCGCAGAGACAGCAGCGCCGAACAAGGCGGCTTAAATTTATTCAAGTTTGGAGATTCTACGTCCACAACGGCAAGCGGATGGAGTCAAGGGGACTACTTCCTAAACTTGCCAAATCAAGGGTCGCCTGCCGCAAACTGGGCTCAAAACTCCAGCGCATTAAGATCGGTGATGTCCGAAGGGAATCCAATCTATGATTCGTATATTGACGCTGCAACTGGCCAGCAAATCCCCACAACAGGTTTTTTAAATGCCGAGCGGAATCTGCTTGAGAATCATAGTTGGACATTCAGCCCGCAAACCGGAGCGTACTATCCACCGATAGCACCCTAATAATATGCCAGACCTCGGATTACAAACTCAAACGGAACGACACTTTGGATTTCTCGTGTCGGAGAAGGGTTACAAATGCACTCAGTCAACTCCGTATCAAGTCCGCTTTGAATCGCTGACCACGTTTTATCGAACTCGTGTATGACGGGAATCGTTCTTTTGAGCTTGAATTGCTGGTTGGCAAGACAGGCTCCAAGGCCAGTGGAAACCCGCCGTTTTCAATCGACGAAATCTTGCGACTTCGTCGAGCACCAGAAGCCGAAAAATTCTCGCTGATCCAAGTTACGTCCAGCGAGGTCTTGGCTTCGTTTGTTCAGCAACTGTCACAAACGCTTCGCACTTACGGAGAAGAATTCATTGCGGGAAACGAGCAAAGTTTCGCTGAACTCGCAGAACAACGTCGTAGGGAAGTCAAAGCCTACGCCCTTGAACGCGAATTGCGAAAGGCCCGCACCGAGGCCGACACCGCATGGCACAAAAAGGACTATCCCGGAGTGGTTAAAGCCCTAAAACCGTTGCGCGCTGCTCTAACGGCGGCGGAAGTTGGGAAGCTAGAGTTCGCTGAAAAGCACTGCCGCCCTGACAATTACAATTGACGTATGTCCAAGCTGTTTTGGTCAATTTGGCTTCTTTTATTAAACGGTTTCACAGCACTGGCTCTGCCAACAGGAACCGCGGAAATCCCTGCTTGCTTGGTTCATTGCCCTCAACCGATTGTGGCTTTGAGCTTTGACTACGACGGCTCTTCCACAAGCATTTTCGATTACGATGGAGTGGCAGTGTACACAGCGAATGAATGCGCGAGCCAATCGGCAAGTTCGCACGCCGCCTTTGCCACTTCCGCCGAATTTCTTGCCGCAGAAGGAACAACGGCTTCAATTACCACTCCCTATGCTGTCGAAGTCCAAAGTTCGTCCGCCGAAGCGCAAGCGGCATTGGCGCAAGCACAAAATGGTGCTACCCTATACCGCACAGGACAGCTTGGCACGTCTATGACAGGAGAGTCACAATATTGGTCACTCGCGAGCCAACCAAAGCACGCATGATGCCGATGAAATTTAAACGCCGGAACAGCTTCTCAATTACGAACCCTTCACAGGGAAGGAAAGATCATTTACTTCAAACTAAACATCCCGCAGCTTGCCCGCCACTTACTGTTTTCCCGGTCAACCCAAGGGCGTGGTTTGACGAATGTGTTTCACCTCAGCACGCCCGGTTCGCTTTCGGTAAGGGATGCGACTGTTCCAGCTATGTTACATAATTGAATAATCCAATGAGGTCCTGGCTGCAATTTATTTTTCTGCTGGTGGCGTTGTCTGCGTCGGCAATGACAGCCCGGCCCACGGGTTACGGAGCGGTGCCGGGCTACCGGCCTGTGGCATTGGGCTATGGGGCAGACTTGGCGCAGGCGTCAGCCTGGCGGGGACGCTGGCCGGACATCACCGGATATTACAATATTGGCATGCGGCTCTACGACCCTGTCGCCGGCATCTGGCTTTCGTACGACCCCACATGGAACGCAAGCGATCCAAATTACCTGACTTTCGCAAGTGGAGACCCAATCATGGGGTTTGATTCAGATGGAAGGTTGGCCAGTGGTTTTTATGCCGGATTAACAGACCAGACTGTCTCGGGCAGTGCCAGTTCATCATTCATGGCCGGCTATTATGGTGGTGGAATAACGAGCCAATTCAATCAAGGATGGGATAATGGTGAAGCAATAGTTGAAAATGCGGCAACATTTGGTCAGGTTAGTAGTCTCAGTTCTTATGCAGACAGCTTGCAAGGCGATGACTATGATTGGTCGCGTGGATTGGCTGACGTGGGAGTCGGTGCTGCTTACGCAGCCACCGGCTTGGGTCTGTTGGAAGCATCGCCCACGCTCTACGTGGCGGCGGTAAGTGCTTCACAAAATCCCGCTACCTTGCTTGCAGGAGGTGCCGCTGCGGCGGCCGCCTACACTTACAGTGAAGGCGGAAGCCCAGAAGACGTTGCATATTCCGGCGCCTCTGCCGCCTTAATGACCTATGCGGCCGCTCCGTTCCTGATGTACGGAAGTGCTCCGGAGGAAGCGCCGGGACCAGTGCCAGTCAATACCACGCCCGCCACAACTCCGGCGCTTGACCCGGTTCAACTTTTGCAAGACCTTACCGACCAGCAAAGCGCGGCGCTCAATGCGAATCCCGCCCTGGCGCAGGCTGTCCTTTCACAGGGAGAATTGCAAGCGGCGCAAGCACAACCATACCTTAATCCCGTTGCATACGGCAATGCGGTGCAACGGTTGGTTGACGAACAAATTGAAACATCCCCAACGTACGGCTCCATACTCAAACCTGTTGGCGGTCCTAATAATCCTGATTATATTGGCATCGGAACAGCGGAGGGAATGAACTTTGACATCACAACACCGGCCCACGTTCCAGCGCATTTGGCAAGACCGATTTATGGGCAAGGTTTGAACGTCATAACATATCAACGGGCACCGGGCTGGACGGCGCCGCCTCCTTCGACTCAGCAACAATGAACATGAAATGTTTTGAGAACCAAGTATTTAATTTTCCTATCGACAGAGATTCGAGCGCGGTTTTCTCCGATTTTGAATTCCGCAAATGTCATTTTCGTAGCGGAGCAATCGTGACGCTCGACCCTAAGTTAAGAGCAACTATTCGCAATGTAAGGTTGATAAACTGCGAGAATTCGGGTGGAAGCCTTCGGGGTGTGATAATTGAAGATGTCATCGTTGATGGACTTAAGACAAATCGGTATCTTCCAAATATGGGGTGCGGCATTCAAACATTTAACCCTAAAAGGCAAAATCGGTCGTGTGATGTTTAGCCCCGCCGTGGCGCCAGCGACGGCCACGAGAGAGCAACAGCAGGCCTTTGATGATGCAAACGCGGAATTTTACAAAAATGTGGATTGGGCGATGGACATAAGCGAGGGTGAGTTCGAAGAATGCGACATTCGGAATGTGCCCGCGAACTTGGTCCGCCGCGACCCTGAAACACAGGTTATTGTGACACGGGCAAAGGCGGCGCGCGGTGAATGGCGGCGGCTTGACTTATCTAAAACATATTGGGCCGCTTCGTTGGATTTGCTTCTGAATCGAGGCGACCAGGATGTTGTGTTAGTAGCTCCCAAGCGCAACAAGACGAAATTCTCCGCACTATTGGATGGCTTAAAAATGTTACGAGATGCGGGCGTAGCTGAACCTAATTAAAAAAAATGAACTCGCGAGCCAACCAAAGCACGCATGATGCCGATGAAATTTAAACGCCGGAACAGCTTCTCAATTACGAACCCTTCACAGGGAAGGAAAGATCATTTACTTCAAACTAAACATCCCGCAGCTTGCCCGCCACTTACTGTTTTCCCGGTCAACCCAAGGGCGTGGTTTGACGAATGTGTTTCACCTCAGCACGCCCGGTTCGCTTTCGGTAAGGGATGCGACTGTTCCAGCTATGTTACATAATTGAATAATCCAATGAGGTCCTGGCTGCAATTTATTTTTCTGCTGGTGGCGTTGTCTGCGTCGGCAATGACAGCCCGGCCCACGGGTTACGGAGCAGTGCCCGGCTACCGGCCTTTGGCGCTGGCGCACGGCGGAGATTTGGCGCAATCATCCGCCTGGCGCGGGCGTTGGCCAGACATCACTGGTTATTACAACATTGGGCGACGAACTTACGACCCTGTCGCGGGCATGTGGTTGAGTTATGATTCTGTATGGAACGACGCCGACCCGAACTATCTGAGCTTTGCCGGAGGCGACCCGATCAACGGGTTCGACAGCGATGGACGCATGACTGCTGGCTTTTACGCGGGGTTGACAGGTGAAGATGTTTCAGCCGATGCAAGTTCAGCCTTCATGTCCGGCTATTATGGGGGTGGCGTGAGCGGCGCTTTCGGCGGCCAGTTGCTCGATGAAGCGCAAGCAGCAAATTCACCGTCCACGTATATCAACGGCGCTGAAAGTTTCGCCAACAATGTTGATACGGTTTATCAAGATGGCGGACTTGTGGATGCGAGCAGCTATGCGCTGACCAGTTGGAATATGGGCGCTGTTATGTCGGGCATCGCCAACCAAAATCAGGTGACAGGCCAACCGCTGGGTGATTGGATGCAACAGGCGGAAGCCATCAGTGGCGGCGTGGCGGGGACGGCAGGCGTTGCTTCATTTGGACTTGGTCTTTGGAATGCGGCAACCGCTCCGGCCAGCACTGCGATTGCGGCAACAGCGGAAGAAAGCACCGTGGCTGCGGGACAAACTGGCAACACCGTTGGATTGCTGCAAGCGCCACCGGAACCAGCAGGGTTGTTACCAGCGCCACAACAGCCAGCAGGGCTATTGCCGCAATATGCAGAAAGTTTAAGCGAAAACGGTGCTGACACCGTTACGCCTGGCTCGGAAATCAGCACCTATCGGCAAACGACGGCGGGCGAAACATATCTTCGTTATGAGTCAGGAAATCCAGACTACACACAAATCACATCGGAAGGTGGAGTCCTACCTCAAACCTATGCCGCTACTGCAAGTGAAGGTGTCGTTCCACAGGGGGAACTAGGCGTTCAATACAACCTTCCCAATCCACAAATACCGAGACAAGTTTATTATCAACTAGAACCACCGGAGGGAACTTGGATAGTTGGCCCTCGACCAGTGGCCGGTGGCCCCGGCAACGAAGTGCTATTCCCGTATGGCTCTGCGCCCGGCACGGCCACTGGACCATTTCCAACACCGACACCATAGATTTATGTTACAACTATCAAAGAAATGGATTGATAAAATTATCCCCCAAGGTGAAACAGGGATGGGTTATCATGTTGCAACTATCGTTCTCAAGAACGGAACTAGACACAAGCAAGCCGTTATTGACTCTGGTTTTATCACCAAAATTAGGAGGTTGCCCGACATACCATTTGTCGAGGATGATATTGAAGACATAATCGTCACTCATGACAAATGGGACTTTCGTAATGAATGAAGATGTTTCATGCTGATGCCCAGAGACCAAATGACTAACCTCCTATCCAACTACCGAGAGCTTTATGAATATCTACTCTCGCCGGGGGCAGTTTCTTCTCCGACGTCATTACCACCACTGTAACTTATGAGTTCAGCCAAATGTCCATTCAAAGCCGGCGACGAAGTTTTTTACCGGCCAAGCAGCAAAGGTCGTGGGGCAATTATTATGACCGATCTCGCCGCGCTCAAGCCGGGCAAAAAATACAAGGTTGCTCGACCTTATACACAATTATTCGTAATGGATCGGCAACCGTAGTTCCATAGCCATGCAAAAAATTAAAGTTCGCTGCTGGAGAGCTATTGCAGGCTGTGCTGGTAAAAACCAGCAGCCAGTTTATTTTACCGTCCCGGATTTTGGTGATGTTCCCCGGCTTTACGTTTGCCCAAAATGTGGAGCATTATTTGTCGTTGATCCAGAGGCAGAGCATTATTCTAAGCGTAATTTTGATGAGGAGAAAAGCAGTATGAAATGTCCGGAATGCCAAAATGGACTGGGCGATTTGCTGCTTTATCCACAAAGTTACCGTAATGAATCGTCGGGCGAAATTGAGCACTTCGAGCGGGTATCGCGGGCGATTCCGCCTGACGATCAATCTATCATTTTAGAGTTATGGAATCCGCTTTCATAACAAATGGGACTTCCGTAGAGAATGAAGGTGTTTCATGCTGATGCCCAGAAACCAATTGACTATTGGACGGAATTTTTCCCAACCTGATTTATGATCATTCCAATTTTCTGGGGCGAAAAGACCAAAATTCGCAACCTTCCAGAACTGTTGCAAAATTACCGGCAAAGCGGCGGCTCAATCGTCGAGTATCGGCGGATTTTTTCCGTTCTCATTTTCTCCCGGATGTATCCGGTATATGAATGGGTTCCGCCGAACACGACGCGATATGCGGCTGGCCGGAAACACGCCCTATTCTGCGGATTGCTCGGCTGGTGGTCAATCATGGGATTTTTCGGAACAGCGAGCATAATTATCAACGATCTCATGGGCGGGATAGATGTCACCAAAATCCTGACGATGCCGCCGCCACTTCCCGGCCAGCCGTTTGATGATTCAGCCATTCGCGAGTTGAACGCGGCGCGCAAACGGCAAGGCTACGTTTTTGTTATTTTCCTATTCGCTTTGCTCCTGCTCGTTCTCATTTTGGTTTCGCCCTATTTAAAACAGTTGTAATCCCGATGAATCTTAATATCAAAATTCTTTGTTGCACGGCTGCGTTCTGTGCCATCAGTGTCCATGCTCAACTCAACGTTACAGTTTCGCCGCCCAAGGTTGTTGGTCAAAAGACTTTGGTGGAAGTGACGATGACAAACAATTTTCCGCAAAAGGTCGAATCCGCCCGCGCCCTATGCTTTTTACTCAATGAACAAGGCAAAATCGTCGGGCAGTCGGCCAAGTGGGTCATCGGTGGCGCAAAAGACCGGCCAGTCTTGGAACCGAGAAATGGGACGACGTTCAATTTTGTCTTCACAGCCCCGCAGTCGCTTGTGGCAACAAATTTGACAGCCAGATTGACTTTTATCCGTCTGATTTTGGCGGGTGGTCAACTGGCCGATCCAAACACGAAAATAATCATCCAACCATCTAAGAAGAATTGAAACTTTTACGAACCACAATCCAAAATTGCCTTATGAAAATACTGAACAAAACAATGGGCGCTGGTATTGCGATATTTCTCCTCGGCTTTAAAGCCATTTCCGCGCCAACGCCGCCCCCCAACCATGACCCGCTGCTGGCTGATTCTTCCAGCGTTGTTATTCCGCCATCAGCCATTATCAAACCAGCGGTTCCGTTGCCGTCGCAAGGCGTTCGTCCGGCTGTGACGAAAAAAGCTGTTGTTGTGCAACACGGTAGCGCGATTTTGGAAAAAAAAGCTGCCGTACCTCCTGCAAATCCAACAATGATTGTGCCTGTTAAAAAATAAGTCCTTAAACAAATTCGCCGTATTTACGCCGGTGTGCAGTATATGCCGATGAGTGATGCCAACTTCACCAGCGAAGGCCGTGAAGCACGACTGAATTTGGACGGAGCCTTTATTTTTCAGTGGGCATCAACTGGCCATTTTGAACAAAAACGCTTACGTTCCATTGACACAAACATGCGGTTTTCGTCCGCTGCGTTTTTGAACAAACTCGAGTAAACGACCGCCACGCATGGACGGTCAAAACGAGGTGAACCACTTGCAACGGTGGTTGATTTGGAATATGCCGAAACATCGCATAAAGCGGCTTTATTACCGCAACGGCCAAGTCCGCATGGAAGACCGGGAAGTTGGCGGGCAACTCCACGGGCTTTGCCGCACTTGGCATTACAACGGTCAACTGGCCGAGGAATTGTCGTATCGCCACGACAAATTGCACGGCACCAGCCGGCAATGGGATGAGCACGGCCGTTTGCTCGGTTCCTTCATCATGAACCACGGCACGGAACACAGCGGTATTGGCATCAGAACGGGAAATTGCGGCTGGAGATCAACTCCTTCAACGGCAAATTTTGGGGAAGAATGCGAATTTGGCTGCGGGACGGCACCTTGGTTCAAGAAACCTACTACATCAGCAACGTGGACGTGACCCGCGCCAAATACTTGAAAGCCGCCCGGAACCATCCTGAATGGCCGCAACACGAAGGAGAGCCGGCGGGCCGAGTGGCGCGGGAAGGGCCGGCCTTGGAACGCAAGCAGTATGAATTTTTCATGGAATCCCTGCTGGCAAAATCCCATGCCGAGGCCAGACAGTGGTTGAGCAGCGCCCAACGCCCGGACCTGCGTTCGCTGACAAGGTTCCGCACAGCAGGAGCGGCCCTTCGCTTCGTGGAAACATTATACGCTGCCGGGGCGGAGGCCGTGATTGTTGTCCCGATTTATGCGGGCAAACGGGGAAAATTATTTGCGGATTCATTGCTGGTCAGACTGCCACGCACGCCGTCAAAACGAAAAGCGTTGTGGAAGCTGTGTCAGGATTTTTGCAACAAACGCGGCGGCGCAATGCTGCCCGACGAGAAGGACATGGGCGAAAGCCACCTCTTTATCAACCTGGAGTGAAGCCGCCGGGACCAACGGGCGGGAACTGACACGGCGGCGTCGCTAATATCGCTCCGGCCCGCCTTCGTCATTTCCCGCCCGCTCGTCCCTTGCGCGGAATGTTGAAAACGCAGAGGCGTTCGCTTCCGTCAGCGGTTGGCGGCGGCGTTGCGTTCCGGTTCCGTTCCAGCCGTCTCTCCACCTTCAACTTCACTTCTCCCGCCCGCCAACCGCTGACCGAAGCGGATTCCGCCATCAATCTCTCCGTCATTAAGCAGACGCTTCGCCGGCAATTCACAGCAATGGCCTATACGGCGGGGACGCCATCCGGTTCGCACAGCGCGATGAGAAGGCGGGCCATTATATGTCGGCGGCGGAAACGTCAACGATACTACGGGTCGCTCAAACAGGACTCGCGCTTCCGTTCCTCGGTTGACTTTTCCGCCGCCGCCAAAGCCTCGCCTTTAAGTCTTCATCGCGCACACCTGTCGCTGCGCGTGCAACGAACAAACAAGCGAACATTATGAATACAACGTCATCGGTCAACATCATTCCCGCGCCGCCGCACATCATCACCCATTGGCGGCGATTTTCAAGCGGACTTTGGCGCGTGCCCAAAGGTGACATTGCCGCCGCCTACTGCGCGGACACCTTTCCCAACATCAAGGCGTTCACGCATGAAGGGCGTTTGTTCACCAACTGCGGCTGCCATTTCTCGAAATGGTTCCATGTCCAAGCGGATTGTTACCCGCTCATCGCCGCCGACGAGTATCGCGGCGCGGAGAACGTGCCCTATTCGTATCAAGGCCGTGAAGCCGCCTACCGGGGAAAAGTTTTCAAACTCGATGCGAAGATTATTTTCGCCGCGTCCGAACCGACCGTTGAGGAATGGCGGCGTTTGATGCGCGTGCTTTACGCTGACGGCGGGTATTTTGCGGCAAGTTGCACCTACACTGAATTTCTGGCCAACCGTTTCGATCCGGGTTCGGCGAATGGCCGCGAGGCACGGCTCAAAGACTTGGCCGAGTGCGGCGCAAGACCGATGCCGCGCACACAGGAGGAAATGCGCCGGTTGCTGGAGCGCGAGTCCGACCCCACCACTCAACCCCAACAAATTGATTTGATGCTATGACACCAATTACAAAATCCATCCGGCGCGTGACCATTGAAACCTACGGCTACGGCAAAAACGCCCGCAGGCTGGTTGCGGCGTTTGAGAAAGGCGACCTTGTGACCATCCGTGAGCATCGCCGCCGCGCGAAATTCACCGCGAGAATTTACGACATCTATTGCTGGATGCTGCGCTGTCACGCCGACCGAATCCGCATGGAGAAATTGCGCGAGCGCAAGGCGGCAAAAGCGGCGCGACTGGCCGCGCAGCGTCAGCGCGCGGCGGAGCGGTGATTGTTCAACGGACAATGAGGCAGTCCCGCGATTCATCCACTTGCAGCCTGCCGCCGGAATTTTTCCCGGCGAGCAGGTGTTCGGCCAGCGCGTCGCCGACCTGTTTTTCAACGGCGTCACGCATCGGGCGCGCGCCGAGCTTAGGATGAAACCCTTTTCGCACAAGGAACGGCAAAACGGCTTTGTCCAGTTCCAGCTTGTGGCCGCGCGCGGCCAGAAATTCAATTTCGCGTGACAGAAACTTTTCGGCGATTTCCAACTGATGTTCATAGCTCAAGCGGTTGAACACGAGTTTCTCAGTGATGCGGGCGAAAATTTCGGGACGCAGGGCTTGTTGCGCGCGGGACAGGACGTGGCGTTCCAGCGTCGCGTCGTTGGAATGTTGCAGGGTCATCAATTCTGCCGAGCCGATGTTGGAAGTCAGCCACACATAAAACCCGCTGAAATCCAATGTCTGCCCCGTGGCAATGGTAATGCGCGCGGCATCGAGCAATTGCAAGAGGATGTCCAGCACGCGCGGATGCGCTTTCTCGGCCTCGTCGAACAGCAGTGATCCTTCCGCCGCGCGTTCGCGCACCGCACCCAAATAACCTCTTTCACCGAGCCGCGCCCCCAACAGCAGGCCAAGCGATTCCTGCGTTTGAAACTCCGACATATCAAACCGGAAAAGTTTTTCCGCGCCGAAAATCTGGTTGGTCAGCACGACCACGGTTTCGGTCTTTCCCACGCCCGTTGGTCCGAGCAACAGGAAACTGCCGCGCGGGCGCGCGGGCTTGGTGAGGCTCAATTCGCCGCGCCGCACCACCGAGACGACGCGCGGCAGGATTTGATTCTGTCCGCGAATTTCCGTCCGCAGCACTCCGTCCAGTTGGCGGAGGCGGTCCAGTTTTTCTTCAAAAAGCGTTGCATTCATGGCCTTTCATCATGCCAAAAAATATTTTTACTTTGTTCATACCATGAACAAACCGCTAACAAGAATTTGCGATGATGGCTGCGTGCTCGGCGGAAAAGCCGCCGCGAAAACAAAAAACTAAACTATGAAAAAACTATTCGTTCCGAAAAAAATCCGGGCGCGCCTGCGCTCCTCGCTCACCGTCGCGGCCTTGCTCGCGCTCAACGTCCTGCCCGCCTTTGCGCAAAGCACGACGTTCAATTCCACCACCCTGCAAACCGGCATCAGCAACAGCCTGGCCGTCATCATGATGTTCGGTTTCGTCCTGGGCATCTTCGCCGTCATCTACGGCGGTTTCGCCATCCGGCGCGGCGACGTGGACCAGGGCAAGATGTCCATTCTCGGCGGGGCCATCATCGCCGCCGCCCCGGCGGTGGTCTATGCCTTCTACAAAATCTTCGGCCTCGACTCCAGCAGCGCCGTCGGCGTCGGCAGCTTTAATTGACGCAAAACCAGAACGCCCAATTGACATTCATCATGGATACGAAAAGCGAATTGCGATTGACCGATACCAACGCCGCGTCCGATTCCAAAGGCCGGACCTGGGGGCTGGAAGGCAATCTCTTTTGGTGGCTCATCGGCGGCGTCGGCGCGGGCATCACGCTGTTCGTTCTGTTGCTCGTGGTCATCGGTTCGTCGCTCCTGATGTCCTGCCTGGTTGCGCTCGTGCCGGTGCTGGTTTGCCTCGCTTACATCTTCGGATTGCGGCAGGGCAAGCCGCCCGGTTACGACCGGGACATTTTTGAATACATCGTCAAAAGCCGCGGCTTCAGCCCCGAAGTTCATCGTTCCTGCACTCATCCACTTTTATGAATCCTGAAAAATCACATCGTCATCCAAATAAATCGAAACGCCGGTTCGCCGGCTGCGTGGAACTCATCCCACCGTTGCCCGATTATATCGAATTTGTGGACGGCGAGCGGATATGGGGCTTCCCCATTCGACTGCTCCGGCAATTTGTTCTGCAAGAGTGTTCCGGGCATTGGAATCCAAAAATCACGCCACCGGAGCAATTGATCCTGATTTATCCCACCGCCTGGGTGGTGCTGGTGGGCTGGCGGCTGGAATTGATGATTGGCCCGCTCGTTAGCGGCCGCATTGCGCGCGTTCACGCCGAAAGACATCCCGGTCCGTTAATGATCGAAGAAGCGTGGGTTTCGGAAATTCACGTTCTGCTCCAAAACAACGCAATTTTAGAACCTGAAAAACAAAACGATTGGCACACCTCATGAATTCCGACCAACTCAAAATGATTGAAAACCAACGGCAGGCGCTGCTTGGCCAGCTCAAGGCCGCCGAAGCCGCCTTGCGCGGCGGGCTGCACACGCACGGTTTCGGCGGCACCGCCCGCGCGCACATGGAACGGGCGCTGACGCACATTCAGGAAGCCTACGTCGCCATCAATGAATTGCGGGCGGTGCGCACCGTGCCTCAACTGGTCGAAGACCTGAACCGGATTGAGCAGGCGTGCGACGAACTGCGGCAGCAGCCCCCGCCCGGTGTCACCGTCAAATCCATTCGTCCCTGATCTGTGTTTGAACGCGCCCCCAACGGATTTTTTGTGAACGATTTGATTCTGTTCAATTCGCTCCGGCGCGGCGGTTACGTCGCCAAAGGCTTTGTCTTTGAAGCGCCCGACCTCACGAACAGTCCGATTGCCGACCTGAACGAATTTCAAGACCAGCTTGGCCGGCTTCTGGAATCGCTTAACGAAAGGCAGCGGCTGCAAATTCAATACTTTTCCGATTCAGACTACAAAGCCGAATTGCTCCGCTACCAGCAGGAGACCGGGAAATGTGAAAACACCTGGACGAAGCGTTCCCGCAACGAGCGGTTCGTGCGTTACTGGCAGGCAATGCTCGAACGCAAGCTGCGGCGGCAACGCGTGATCCTTTACGTTTCACGCGCCCTGGAGGCCGCGCCCAAGCTCATGTCGGGCAACACCGCGCTGCGCGGGTTTTACGGGATGATCCTCAACGACTTGAAAGGGGAGTTTGAACACGTTCACCAACGCCTCATGAACATTTTTGCCAGCACCGGCACGCGCATCCTGCCGATGAACGACCTTGACCATTTCAAGCACTACAAACAATTTTTGAACCCGTCGCTGGCCGACCGCTTCGACTTTGACCCGGCCCCGGACTTTTCGCCCGAACTTTCGATTCAGGAAAATTGCTGGCACAGCGAAGGCAACGGCCAGGGCGATTTTGGGTTTTACCTGGACGGCCACTACCACTCCGTCATTGCCCTCACGCGCTGGCCGCGCACGACGTATCCCGGCATCATCCAGCGGCTCACCAATCTGCGGCTGCTGGACTACGCCATCACCGTCAACATTGACCCGCTGCCCGTTGCCGGGGAAATCTCGAAGGAGGAGAAGGAGCACGACCGCATCGCCGGCGACTACGCCAGCGAAAAGAAAGTCTCACTACTGACGGTGATGCAGAAAAAGCAGACGAAAATCCACGCGCTCATGCAGGGGCAGACCTACCCATTCAATGCGCTCTTTGTGATTCGGGTTTGGGACAAATCAAAGGACGGGCTGACCGCCAAAACCGGCGCGGTCAAAAACGCCATCAATGCGATGAATTCGGCGCAGTATTTTGAAAGCAACCTGCCGAGCACTTCCAAAAACCTTTTCTTCCAGACGTGGCCGGGCTGGACCTGGGGACGGTATGAACATCGCAAACTGTATTCCGAGCACCGCTATCTGGCCGACATGCTGCCCGTCACCAGCACGTTCACCGGACATCTAGCCACCGCCGAAGCCATTTACGATGGCCCCAACAACAATTTGGTTGGCGTGGAAACTTTCTCCGGCTCCAAAGATAATCAGTCGCCGCAACACGCCGTGCTCTTGGGAATGTCCGGCGCGGGCAAGTCCGTCACCGTTTGCGACCTGCTTTCTCAGACCGAAGGATACTTCGCCTACACCGTCATCATTGAGGAAGGATTAAGTTACGGCATCTATACCCAAACCGTCGAGGAAGGCGCGCGGCCCATCATCATTCATCCTGACGGCGATTTGACCATCAATTATCTCGACACGAAAGGATTGCCGCTCACGCCCGACCATCTTTCCGCCGCGACCGCGCTGGTCGCGCGGATGATTGGCACATCCAGCCAGGAGGACAGACAAATGTTGCGACAGGCGCAAATTGCCAAATATCTCAACCTGCTTTACGAGGACTCCTATCAGGATTGGCAGAAGAAGCGGCACGACCAGTTGCTCGACATCACCCGGCACGCGATGGCCTTGCAGAAATTCCGGGTTGAACGGATGCCGCCGGGCGCGACCTCATTGGAAACTTTTGCGGACTTCCGGGACTGGAAGGCCAGCCACCTCACCGAGGCAAACGAGTATCTCGCTTCGTTCAACGAAGCCGACGTGCTCCGGTTCTTGAAAGAACCCAAGACCAGCAGGGAAGTCCGCAATCTTGCTTTTGCCTATTTCACCCCGGACGAATTTCCGACACACCGGATGTTGCAGGAATTGATGATGCTCGACCCGGTGGGTTCGGAACGCGACCAGATTATCGAAATCGCCACTTTGATTTTGCCGTGGTGTCGGGATGGCAACTACGGCTGCCTGTTCGATGGCACAAGCAACCTTTCACTCACTGGCAAGATTGCTCACTTTGAACTCGGTTACATTCCTGAATCGGCGAAGGAATTAAAAGCGGCGGCGGGCTTCCTCATCACGAACCACGCGCGCAAGCACATTATGACGTTGCCCCGCGCCCTGCGGAAACGCAACGTGTATGAGGAAGTCGCCCGCTTCCTCGACATCCCGGGCGGGCAGGAAATCGTCCAGGAATCCTACGCCCAGCTTCGCAAGTTCAATTGCTGGAACATCTCCATCGTCCAGCAGTATGCGCGGTTCAAACAGTCGCGCATCCGCTCCGCCGTGTTCGGCAACTCACGCCAGTTTTTCATCATGCGCCAGAACGACCGCGCCGACTTGGAGGACATGGCGCAGGACATTGCTTTGCCGGAAGTCACCAAGCACGCTATTATGAATTATCCGCTGCCGGACCATCAATCGGGGCAAAAGTATTCGCCGTTCACATATTTTCACACCGACTCCGGCCGGAACCTTTGCGGCACGGTTTTCAACATTTCGTCGCGCGAGATGCTCTATTGCAGTTCGTCCAGCGGCGAACATTTCGACAAACGCGCCCGCGAGCTTCGCCAGAGTCCCAACATTGTCGAGGGCATCATCGCTCACGCCAACCCGCACCCGGAGGCCACATGAAAGAATTGCACATCCTCAATCTCGGCGCGGGTGTCCAGTCCAGGACCCTTTACCTGATGTTCCTGCGCGGCGACCTGACGCCGCAAATTGATTATGCCATCTTCGCCGACACCGGCGAGGAACCGATGCCCGTCTATCGGCACTTGGAATGGCTGCAATCACTCAACGGCCCGCACATCCTCGTGCGTTCCATTGGCAGGCTTGGCGAGCAGAAGCTTTATGTGCATCGCTCGTGCCTGCCGCTGGCCGAGGCGTTGCTGGAGAAACACGAATCCTTTCGAGACCAGGCGTCCATGGGCTTTTACCAGGAATGCAACGGTCTGTGCGGAAACTAAAATCATCAAAATGAACAGCACACGCGAAATCAAACGGATGGATACCGGCATACTGGTTGCCACGTTGACACCGGAGGAGGAAGCAAAAATGGACGAACTCATCGGCGAGCGCCGACGGATTCGCAAGGCACAGTTGAACGCCAATCATGACGCGAAACAGGCGCGGCAAAAACTGATCCTGCTCAAAAAGCAATGGAGAGCCGTCACCGCCGAACTTTTGTTGATTCAAAGAATCCGGTTTCCTGAACTCTGACCCAAAATGATCACCACCATTATGAAAAAATCACTGCTTATTGTTCCCCTTGCTTGCGCCGCTTGCTTGTTCACGGGCTGCGCCGCCGTGACCCGGACTGCCACTGATGTCGGGTTGGGCGCGGGCGGCGCGGCCCTCGGCGGCGAGTTGACCCACAACAATCCCTACGCCATTGCCGGCGGCGCGGCGGGCGGCGTCCTGCTTGGCGAAGGACTCCACGCCGCCAACGACAAACTGAACGACCAGTCGTATCAGACCGGCTATGACAAAGGCCGCAGCGATGCCGTCAAGCAGCAATACTGGCTCTACGTTTCCATGCAGCAGGCCAAGGCCGGCGACGATGGCCGCGTGCGGCTCTACGAAGTGCATCTGCCGGAGCAAGTCATTGACGGCGTGATTTTCCAGCCCACAACCGAATGGCTTCGCATCGAGGAGTGAGCAGGCGGTGCCTGCACCCATTGATTTTCCAGCAAAACAAACAACCAAAGAAAGGAACAAACATGAAAAAGTTAATCGCAATCATCGCCGTCGCCCTGCCGTTGGCGTACTCCGCCCGCGCGCAGTGGATCGTCTATGACCCGACGATGAACGCGCAGCAGATTCTCGATGAAGCCGAGAGCATCGCCAAATTCGCCACCATGATTGACAACCAGGTGCAGCAAATCAATACGCTCACCAGCCAGTTGAACCAATTCGAGAATTATGAATCCTTGTTTCGGCAATCCGTCCCAGGTCGTGCTGTCAATGGCGCCCGCCCTCGATTCTGATTTGCAGCGCCTTGAGCCGGGCCAGAACCTCGAAAATCTGGTGTCCAGCGCCGATGGCAACATCGCGTTGACCTTCAATGACGACGGCATTTACGCCACGGTTGGAACCAGTTTCCAGACGCCGGGCGGCCAGACCGTCCAGCGGCCTGCCGCTCAATATGAAAAGTATTCCGCCGTCATCAATTCCGCGAGCAATTACGTCGCCGTCGCCGACAACGCGGCGCAGCGGCGCGCGGCCATCAAGGACCAAATCGCGCAAACCATGCAGCAGCTTCAAACCGCCACCACGGACGCCCAGGTTCAAAAATTGCACGCGGTGCTCACCAGTCTCAACGGCGATCTGGCCAGCACGGATGATGAATTGAATCAGGCGGCGGATTCGGCCGTGGTGCAGGACATCCAGAACCGCAACGACCAGCAAAAGCAGGTTCAGGCGCTGACCGAACAGCAGAACGCCGAGTTCCAGGAGGCGACCAGCAATTACCTGGCGACGTTCCAGTTGCTCGACCAGCCGGTGCAGTTCCCCACCCAATAACTTCACAGCGCACATCATTATGGCCACGTTCGACAGCATCTTTCCCACCTTCCTGGCAAAGTGCGCTGAACTCCACGACTTGCTGTTGAGCGTGGCCTACGCGCTGTTTGTTTCGGGAATCATCGTCACCGTGCATCATCGGTTCTCGCAGAAAATCCTGCTGCATTTGCTGGTGCGAATCATGGTGCTGACTTCCTTGCTGGTTTATCTCCCCATTTGGGGCAATGACCTCCAGCAATTGTTGCAGGATTCCATCATTTCCGGTTTGGGCGTTGACCCGGCCCAGGTCTATGACCAGTTCTTTACCCTTTTGGTCATCAAACGCGACCCATCCACCTTCACGTCGTGGTGGAGCGTCCTTTCGCAACTGCCCAATATCACCGTTGACCTCATTGTTACCGCCGTCCTTTACCTCGTCGGCAATTTCGCCGCCTTTATGATGTTTTGGGGCTACATCTTCCAAACAGTCATCCTGAACATGGGCTATGCGCTTTCGCCCCTGCTCATCGGCTTCATGGCGATTCCCGCCTTAAAACAAATCGGCAACCGTTACCTCTTGAATCTCGTCGGCGTTCTGCTCTGGCCGCTGGGCTGGGCCGTGGCCGCGCTGGTCACGCAGGGAATGCTGGATTTCATCACCAACCCGGCTTTGGAATACATTAACCCGACTTCGCAGCTTCCCACCTTGCAAAAGACCTTTGGGGCGGCGGCCATCGGGTTCTGGATTATTTTCAGCACCATCGCCGCCCCGGTCATGATCCAAAAGGTGATTTCATCGGGCGCGCTGGCCAGCGAAATGTTTTCGCACGGCGCGCACACGGTGGTTCAGACCTCGGCGGCGGCCGTGGGCGGCGCGGTCGCGACGGCCCCGTTTGGCCCCCTGGCCGCCATCGGCGCGGGCGGAGCGGCGGGAGCATTGAGTATGGTTTCAACTGCCGGGCGGGTGGGCAACGCCGGTTCGCTCGTGAGCGGCTTGGGCGGATTTCGTTCGTCAGGAACCGATCCGAGCGGCGACCGGGCCGTCCGACAGATGCTCACGCAAATCCTCGAACGTTTGAACCAGTTTCCACCCATCCCGCCGGTCAACAACCTGCCGCCCAAGTTATGAAAACCGAGAATCCCACTTCCCCCAAACCAGGCATGGTGGCCGCCCGCAAGGGCTTTGACCTGACACGACTGCTGGTGTTGCGCGACCGACTGCCGTGGTTCTGGTTTGCGTTCACCGTCATGGTGCTGCTGCTCTCCGCCATTGACCGTTACCATATCATCTCACAGTTCAAACAACGCCAGAGCGTCGTTGTCATTGACCCGTCGGGCACCTACTACGTCAGTCCGCTGCTCCAGTTTTCCGAAGCCAAACAACTGCATGTCCAGCAGGCGGAACTGGCGACAATGGCCTTCCTCGAACGCAATCCCAAAGACTTCGACAATCCCGATTTGCTCAAGCTGATGTTCCTCAAAAGAGCGTATGAAAAAGCGCAGGATGAACGCATCAGCGAAGCCGTGGAATTTCGCGCCAAGCAACTTCATCAAAAGGCCGAAATCGGCCAGATTGACATTCTGGCCACGCGCGACAACCAAGTGCTGGCCAGTATCACCGGCCAGGTCGTTCGCGTGGGCATCTTTCAAGGCCGGTCATTCACCGAGGCGTTTCCCTTCACGCTCCGGCTGCTGATGCTCCGCAACCCCAACATGGTTATGAACGGACGCTTCCCCACCGCCGTGGGCGACTTCAAATATGAAATCAATCGTTAAACTCCCAACCTTCGTTGTCACGGTATCACTCGCCGGGATGGCGTTGACCACTACTGTCGCCCTTGCGGATTCATCTGCCATTCAACAAGCCTGGCTCGATGACCATGTCGTGGTGTCCGTGCCGGTCACCACCAACCGTGTCACCACCATCAATTTCCCCGGCCCGATTGAGGCGATTGATGGCGCGGGCTTCACGGTGGACGGAAGAACGCCGGGACAATTTCAACTCGCCCACGTCAACGGATCGGATTTTCTTTCCGTGCGTGCCATCTCGCCCAAAGCCACTGGCAACTTGAACGTCCGCTGGAACGGGCACACCTACGTCTTTGAATTCTACGTCAGCGACCCGCCTATTCTCTCGCTCAACATGGAGGCATTGCCGACGCCGGAGGAGGAAAGTTTTGGTCAGACGCCCGATGTCAGTCCGTTGAAATTGCTGTCGTTGCTCGACAAGGCCAAGGCGTTTCCCTTGCTCAAAACGCAGCAGCCCGAAAGTGTGGCCGATGTCGGGTTCGCCACCTACAACGGCAAGCCGCTCGTCAGCGATTTCAACGATTATCAAATCCAGATTGAGCAGGCGTTTCGTTTCAACGACGAGGACACGCTGGTTTTTCGCGTGGCCATCACCAACGAAACCGACACCCCGTTGATTTATCAGCCGGACAGTTTCACCCTCCGCGCGGGCAATCGGCTGTATCCCCAATCCATCAGTGATGCCAGCGGCACGGTGCCGCCCAAAGGCCAAAGCATTGTTTATTTCGCCGTCAGCGGCACGCCGGACGGCGGGCGGAACAATCTTTCGTTGAAAAATCAATTCACGGTGCTGATCAACCGGCTGTCGCCGCCACCGCCATCGTCATCCGTCGTCACGACCACCAATGCATCCGTCCATCCCATCCGTTCACCAAGAAACCAGCCATGACACCACGCGTATTTATCAATTTCTGTAAAAGCCCGCTGTTTAAGTTGGAGATGGTCGCCCTTGTGCTCGCGGTGATTGTCATGCTCATGGTCTCGTCTTCCAGACATCGAAAGAATGACGCAAAGGCGGCGGAAGAAATCACCGTCATCACCATTACCAATGTCGAGTCAGTGTTCATTCGTCACACCCAATACCAGCCATGAAACCACGCGATTTTCTCAATTTTTTCAAAACAAAAACCGGCAAGCTCGTCATCTTTGGCGCGTTATTTGCCGGTGGTCTAATCATTTTCAGCGCCGTTCGTAAGCGTCACACCTCTATTGACATTATCACCGGACCACTGATGACCAACAGCATTTGCGCTCAACCGGAAGTTGTTCAAACGGTGGTGCGACCGATGCAGGTCTTTCATCCGCCACCACCATCCCAATCCGTTCCACCGCTATCCCCATCCACTCCGCTATCGGCGTCACCAGTTCGCTCAACATCCGGCCTGTCCACGTTCGCAAATTCATCATCACAACCCTTGCCGGTGGTTCAATCCCGGCTGGTGTTGCCGCCGCACCAAACCGAATCGCCGGCTCCCATCAGCCTGTTCGCCGACACTGCGGCGGGCGTTGCGCGCCCTAAAAAATTAAGTGCCGTTTATGCGCCATTCGGACGATTGATCCCCTGTGAAACGGTTATTACGGTGGATTCGTCCTCGATGGAAACGCCCATCATCGGCCTCGTCACGGAAAATGTTTATTTCGGTGGCAAGCTCATTATTCCGGCGGGCACGGAAGTCCACGGGATGGCGCAGACCGACCGGCAGCGCGACCGCATCGCCGCCAGCACCAGTTGGACTTTAGTCTGGCAGGATGGCGAGGAAATGGAACTCAAAGCCATCGCCCTGGACCGCGAGTTTGACAACAACACCAATCAAACCGGGTGGGGCATCACTGACGGCAGCGCCGGGTTGAGCGGCGAAATCATCAAGTCGGACAATTATGCCGACATCAAACTTTTTGCCGCCACGTTCCTTTCCGGCGCAGCCGGCGCGCTGACCCAACAACAGCAAACGCTTTTGGGTTCCATGCCCGCCCCGACTCTTGGCAATGCGCCGTTTCAAGGCGCGCAGGCCGTGCTGCAAACCTACGCGCAACAGATTTACGATTCGATTCAAAAGAACGGGTTCTACGTCCGGGTGCCGAGCGGCAAACAGTTTTACCTCTACGTCGTGCAAACCATTGACCGCGCCGACGCCTCCTTCGGCGGAGCGGGCTTCACCGGGGAAAACGACGGGCAACCGGCAACCACACCAAAATCAAGACCATGAAAACATTCTATCTCATTCCACTGATGTTCCTGTCGGCGTGTTCCACCACGCCCAAAGTCACGCTGCGTCCGCAATCGCCGCCGCCGGCCGGGGACAATTCCGCCGTGCGTTATCCCGAAGTGGTGCGCGCCTATCACGTCGGGCGTTACGTTGATCCCAACGACGATTTGGTCATGCACGAGGGGCACGTCGTTTATCGCGTTGAAGACAATGCCCGCTGGGATTTGCATCCAGCCGCCGAGCATCCCGGTCCCGTCGTCGGCAGCCCCGTTTTGCCCGCTCCGTCGCGCGACGCGGCGTTCAGCCCCACGCCCGTCAACGATGCCATCCTGGCCGAGGTCAACGCCCAAAGGCTGGCCACAGTTCAAATCGAGTTGGAAGCTCAAACGCTGGCCGGGGCGCTGGCGCGGTTTCAATCCGCTCTGCACCAGACCAAAACCAACTGGCAGCAGATGGCCGCGTTGCGTCTGCAAGTCAATGACATGCAACTGCAACTTAACACCTTGAAAGCCGCACAGGCGCGGATGGTCGAGCCGCCCGCTCCCCCCGCAACCAATCCGCCGCCGGACGAATTTTTCGACACGAATTCAGACCAATTCAATCCGTGAAATCCGTGTCGCAACCATGAAAGCAATTTGCCGGGCCTACACTGAGGATGGTCGGGTTTGTCGCAAGCCCGCCACCGTCCTCGACCCGCAACACGGCTTCCTGGTGTGTCAAGAACACGCCTCGAACCGTGAACAACAAACACAAACAGACAAAATGAAAACATCATTATGAGTGCAAAAACCAAAACCCCTCCCGCCGCCGCCGCCGGCGCCACGGCGTCCAGCGAACCCAACTATCGCATCAATCCCGAAGTCGAAGCCAAAATTGACAACTGGATCAAACAAAATCCCAAGTCCTGGGATTACATCAAGGCCATGCCCCGCGACCGGCTCGAACGCACCGTCGCCTTGAACGAAGTGCGCCAGCTTGACCGGCGGCAACGCGTGGAATCCGGTGTCATGGAGGAAATCAACAATGACCCGGTCCGCAAACAGGCGTATGACATTCTGACCAAGGACATGCCCCAGGAACAGCGCGAGGAAGTCATCCTCAGAATGGAGCGCGAACAATGGCGCGCGAAACAGCAGTCGCAGGGCCAGACGCAAACCAAGAGGGAAGGCGTCTCGGTATGACGGGTCTCCGCGCCGGTCTGGTTCCGCAACGGGGCCAGACCGACCCCGGAGAAAAGCAAGGCGAAATGAGTTTTAATGGCATGAACGATGTTTATTTCCGAGGCATTAAACCTGCTGACAGTGAATCATTGTTCGTCTGGCGGCATTTCCATGCAGGTTGTCGTTCAGCATTACGCGCACATTGTCAGGTTTCTGGACATTTGTATTCAGGAGCCAGGCAAATTTATTTGTTTCCATCGCCGCTTCTCCATTGTCGGAGAAGTCATTTCCCAACGCCTTCACTTTTGCTTTCACGGTCGAAACGAAACACACGAGGGTTGAGAAGGGCGGCGAAATGGACAGACAGAACCTCATCGGCTTCAGAGTGGCCTATCTGCGCAATCAAAAGAAGTGGACGCAGAAAACTCTGGCCGCAAAGCTGCAATGCCGGGGCGTGGACATCAGCCGCCTGTCCGTGGCCCGCATCGAATACGGGATTATCAAAGTCAACGACAAGGTCCTGGCCGGGCTGCTGCGCGTCTTCCGCCTTCCCATCATCCAGTTCTTCCCGCAGGAAATTCGGGATTTGGACGCCGACTACGCGCAAAACGTTGCCGAACAGCCGCCCAATCCACTTTCCACCAAGAAACGCCGGCGCAAATGCCCAAAGTTGACAAAACGGCGAAAGGAGGATTAGACAATCAGTTGGAACTGTTCAGTCCCAACCGACGCTATGAACACATTGACGCAATACGGACGAATGGCCGAGAAACACTGGCGCGAACATTGCCCCAAAATGGTGAGCGCGTTGGAAGCGAAGGGACAACTGCAAGCGATGTTGCGGGAGGCCGAGGAAAAGACGAAAGACGAGATGCTCGAACTGACGCAACAGTTCAGGAAGCAGGGATTGACGCCGCAGCAGGCCCACGACCGCGCCTGGGAAATGGTGCGGGAGGAATACATCCTGATTCCGCCGGAGACCTAGCCGTCGGCGACCTTGCGGTCGGCCACCGGCCGGAAAACGAACCAAAAAACCTCAACTGTTACCGCATTACCGACGCGGATCGGCTGGGCGAGGGCGGTCTCAAACAGAAATTCCAGCAAAACATCCGGGCGGTCGAAATTCTGCGGCGGCTCGACGCCGGGGAACGCCCGGCGACGCCAGATGAAAAAGCCGCGCTGGTCAAATACACCGGCTGGGGCGCAATGCCCCAGGTCTTCGACGTGGACAGCGCCACTTGGCGCAGGGAGCAAATCCAGCTTTCCGAAATTCTGTCCGACGAAGAACACCGCTCCGCCCGCGCTACCACGCTCAACGCCCATTACACGTCGCCAACTGTCATTCGGGCCATGTATCAGGCGGCGCAACGGTTCGGTTTCCAGGGCGGCAGTGTTTTGGAACCGGCGTGCGGCATCGGCCATTTCATCGGCCTCATGCCGGAGGAAATGCTCCGGCGTTCAAAGGTCACGGGCATTGAAATTGATCCGCTGACGGCGCGCATCGCTGGTGCGCTTTATCCCGATGCCGACATTCGCCAGCAGCCGTTTGAAAAGTCCAAGCTCGCGGACGAATCATTTGACCTGGCCATTTCCAATGTGCCATTCGGCGATTACACCGTCCATGACCCGCGTTGGAACGATTACAAGTTTCCCATTCACGATTACTTTTTCGCCGCCGCGCTGGACAAGGTGCGGCCGGGCGGCCTGCTCATGTTCATCACGTCGCATCACACGTTGGATAAAATGGATTCAACGCTGCGTGAACTGCTTGGCACCAAGTCGGAGTTTCTCGGCGCGATCCGTCTGCCCAACACCGCCTTCAAGAAAAGTGCCGGAACGGAAGTCACCACCGACATTGTGATGCTCCGCAAGCTGCGCGCCGGCGAAGCGCCGCATGGCCCGGCGTGGAAGTCCGCCGTGGATTTTGCCAACGACCGTGGCGAAAAATTCGTCCTCAACGAATACTTCGCCATGCACCCCCACATGATGCTTGGGCAGATGCGGCTGGCGCGCGGGATGTATCGGCAGGGAGAACCGGTGTTGGCACCGGACGACCGGGACTTGGTGAACGCCCTGACCGAGGCGGTTGCCCGGCTGCCCCAAAACGTTTTCCAAATCCAAACCGAGTCCGCTGCCAAAAAGACCTTCGATCCGGCCATCCCCGCGCCGGAGGACATCAAGCCCAACGCCTATTGCGTCCATGAAGACGGGCGACTCTGCCTCAATGAAGACGGCGTTTTGCAGCCGCTGGATGATTCGCCGGTCGAGACGCGCTCGCGCATCCGGCGTTTGATTGACGTGCGCAATGCCGTGCGCGTCTGTTTGCGCTCGCAGCTTGACGGCAGTGATGAGGAACAGGTTGCAGACGCGCGCTTTCAACTGAATCTGGTCTATGACCGCTTCGTCGCCCGTTTTGGCGCAATCAACGCGCCGGTCAACCAGCGGGTGTTTTTTGGCGATCCGGATTTGCCGTTGTTGTTGTCGCTGGAAAATTACGACGACGAAACGAAGGTTGCCACCAAAGCCGCCATCTTCCGCGAACGCACCATCCATCACAAACAACCGGTTGAGTCGGTCGGCACGCCAAAGGAAGCCTTGCTCGTTACTCTCAACGAAAAGGGCAGGGTTGACCTCGACCACATGGCTGGTTTGTTGGCCCGTCCGGCGGAGGATTTTCTCCCGGATTTGAAGGGAATGATTTTTCTCAACCCGCAGACTAGCCAATGGGAAACCGAAGACCGATACCTTTCCGGCAACGTCCGTGCAAAGCTGGCTGCGGCGGACACGGCCAGCGTCAATGACCCCCGTTTCCGCGAAAACGTCGAGGCGTTGAAATCCGTCCAGCCGGAGGATTTGCCGGCCACCGAGATTGACGTGCGGTTGGGCGCTTCCTGGCTGCCACCTTCCGACGTGCAAGAGTTCACTCAGGGGTTGCTTGGCATTCCGTTTGGCGTTCAAGTTGGCCACATCCATGCGCTTGGTTCATGGCACATCACTGCCAATTGGGAGGCCAAAGGCGCAACGGCTAACACCACCGATTGGGGAACGGACCGCTACACCGCGCTGGAACTGATTGAGGAAACGCTGAATCTCAAAACTCCCACCGTTTATGATTATGTGGACAAGAAGCCCGTCATCGCCGCGCAGGCGACCGAGGCGGCCCGCGAAAAGCAGGAACGCATCAAGGAACGCTTCAAGGAATGGATTTGGCAGGATGATGGAAGGCGCGAACGGCTTTGCCGCCTTTACAACGACACGTTCAATCATTCGCGGGTTCGCACGTTCAACGGCGAGCATCTGACGCTGCCCGGCGCGAGTGCGGCCATTGAATTACAGTTGCACCAGAAGGCCGGGGTCTGGCGCATCCTGCAAACGGACAACACGCTGCTGGGTCATGTCGTCGGCGCGGGCAAGACCTATACGATGGTTGCCGCCGCGATGGAGTTGAAACGATTGAGGCTGGCCAATAAGCCGATGTTCACCGTGCCCAATCACATGCTGGGCCAGTTCTCGACCGAGTTGCTCATGTTGTATCCCGGCGCGAACATCCTTGTGGCTGGCAAGGAGGATTTCGAGGCGCGGAACCGCAGGAAATTGTTCAGCCGCATCGCCACCGGCAATTGGGATGCCGTCATTGTCACCCACTCCGGCTTCGAGCGAATCCCGCTGTCCCAGGAAACCCAGGTGCGCTTCTTTCAGGAACAAATCGAGGAACTGGAAAAAATTAAACGCGAACACGCCGACCCGGACAACCGGCGCCTGGTAAAGGAATTGGAAAAAGCGAAAAAGCGGCTGGAGGCTAAACTCCAGGATTTGACCGCCGCACACAAGAAGGACAACACGCTGACCTTTGAAGAACTCGGCGTGGACCGGCTGTTTGTGGACGAGGCGCATTATTTCAAAAATTTGTTTTACGTTTCCAAGATGACCCGTATTGCCGGTCTGCCGCAGACGGCCAGCGAACGGGCGTTTGATATGTTCCTGAAAGTTCGGCATGTCCAGTCGGTGAACAACGGCGGCGGCGTGGTGTTCGCCACCGGCACTCCCATCGCCAACAGCATGGCCGAAATGTTCACCATGCAGCGGTATTTGCAGCCGCAGGCTTTGCAAAAACACAACCTGCACCATTTCGACGGCTGGGCGGCCACGTTCGGCGAACCGGTGACTGCAATGGAGCTTTCCCCAGACGGCGCGGGTTACCGGATCAACACGCGCTTTGCCCGGTTCGTCAACGTCCCCGAGCTGATGCAGATTTTCCGGCAGACGGCGGACGTGCAGACCGCTCAAATGCTCAATTTGGCGCGTCCAAAGTTGGACGGCGAAAAGCCGGCCATCCGCAGTGCGCCGGCCTCGCCGGAATTGAAAGAGTTTGTCGAAAGTCTGGCCGGACGCGCCGAGGCCTTGCGAACCGGACGGGTTGATCCACGAGTGGACAACATGCTTAAGATCACCACCGAAGGTCGCAAGGCCGCGCTGGATTTGCGCCTGATGAAGCCCGGCCTGCCGGACGATCCCCAGAGCAAGGTGAATCTCGCGGTGGAAAACATTCACCGTATTTGGGAAACCACCAAGAACGACCGGTTGACGCAGCTTGTCTTTTGCGATTTGTCCACGCCGCAAGACCGGGGCTTTTCCGTTTATCGGGATATGGCCGACAAGCTGAAACGCCTCGGTATCCCGGAAGGTGAAATCGCCTTCATTCAGGATTACGACGCTGACAGCGCGAAGCTGGCGTTGTTCCGTTCCGTGCGCGAAGGGAAGATTCGCGTGCTGTTCGGCAGCACGCAAAAAATGGGTTCAGGCACAAATGTGCAGGCACGGCTGCTTGCCCTGCATCATCTCGACGCGCCGTGGCGTCCAGCGGACGTGGAGCAGCGCGAGGGACGCATTTTGCGGCAGGGCAACCGGAATGCCAGCGTGCAAATTTATCGCTACGTCAGCGAAGGTTCGTTCGATGCCTATATGTGGCAGACGCTGGAGACGAAGGCCAAGTTCATCGCCCAGGTGATGAGCGGCGACATGACGGTGCGGCGGTTGGAGGACATGGATTCCGCCGCGCTGACTTACGCCGAGGTCAAGGCCATCGCTTCGGGCAATCCGCTGGTCATCGAAAAGGCGCAGGTGGACGCCGAATTGATCCGGCTCAACCGGCTGCGTTCCGCCCACGCCGAGGAACAATACCGGATTCGCAGCAATCTGCGCCACGCGCGTGAAGAGGTGGAGAAATGGACGGAACGGCTGGCGAACTTGCGCGAGGATTTGAAGCTGCGGCAGGATACTTCAGGCGACAAGTTTCGCATCGAACTGGACAAACAGTTTCTCGATAATCGTGGTGTCGCCGGCGAATTGCTTTTGCGCCGCGCCGAGAAAATCAAAACCCGCTTTGGTGAAGACATCCGACTTGGCAGATTTGCCGGCTTCGATTTATTCATCCGCGCCGGCTTTAACAACAGTGCCGAACTCGTGTTACGCGGCAGAAATAGTTACGGCATCCGTGTCACCGATACGGCGCTGGGCACCATCCGTTCGCTTGAATCCACCGCACAGGGGTTTGAGGAACGCGCCGCGCGGCTGGAAGCCGACATCAAGGATTCGCAGAAGCGCGCGGTCGAACTGGAAGCCAAAGTGGGCGCGACCTTTGAAAGGGAGGAGCGGTTTCACCACCTGGTCAAGCGCCAGTCTGAAATTGAGGAAAAACTTGATCTCACCAAAAACCAAGCACCCGCCCAAGTGGAGTCCTCTGCCGATGACGAGGCCGAGGAAAAGATTTCACAGCAACAAACCCAGGCAAAATCAAACGTGCAAACACGACGGACTGCGGTTCGAGTATGAATCAGAATTCCAACGCCGAGCCGCCCGCCGCGGCGGTTATCAGCCTGTCCAAATGGCTTGAACAAGTGGGCGTGACCCCATGCACCGGCTGGCGTTGGCGAAAAAAAGGCTGGTTGAGGACCGTCAACATTGCGGGGCGGCAATATCTCACCCAAGAAGCCATCAACGAGTTTCACCGTCGCGCCATCGGCGGAGAATTTGCTCAACACCATAAGACACCATCTCGAAAAGATAATTCGGCATGAAGTTCGGCGATCCATTCCGGTCTGTTTTAACTCGCCGCCATGTAAATTTCATGGTTGCCGTTTTTTCGATGATGTTGCATCCGTTCCATTCCGTTTCTGTCTTCCCCGCGACTCTGGATTGAAGACAATTCGGCGCGCCTGACGTTGTGCGTGCTCGTTCGACAAATGTCCGTAAACCTTGCCAATCAAAACCCCGCCGTCCTGATGCCCGACCCACCGCGCAATCGTCATGTAATCAATTCCCGACATCACGCACATGGAAATGAAATAGTGCCGGCAATCGTGAAACCCAAACTCCGGCAACCCCGCCGCCGTTCGCGCCAAAAGCAATGTCTCCCGAAACGACTTGGCGGGAATGTCTTGCTTGCCACGTTGCGGCGACGGAAATAGCCAGGTGGTGTCCGGCGCGCGACCAGAGCGCATTGTTTTCAAATGCGCTTCCAGTTCTGGATTAAAATCTACCACCCGCGCCATGTGATTTTTTGCCAGCCCGTCTGCGCCAATGGTCAACTGCTTGCGCTCCCAATCCGCGTCTGGCCATTTCAACCGCAAGGCTTCCGACATTCGCGCCCCGCTGTAAGCCAGCAAACGGATGTAATCGGAAAATTGCGGCCCGTTTTTGGATTCTTTGGTTGCCGCGTCACAGAGACGGTTGATTTCATTCATGCTGAATAAGGCGCGCTTGCGCGCCGTCCACTTCAACGGCCGCAAGTTCTGCGTCGGCAGTGAAGTAATCCAGCCATCGTCAATCGCCCGCTTCATCACGTTGCGAAAACAAATCACATCGAGATTGACTGTCCGACCGGAAAGTCCGTCCGCTTGACGCTTGGCAATGTAGCCGTTGACCAGCGCCCGCGTGATATGATCCAACCGGACGTGGCCCAGGTGTTCATTCCAGTGGTTGATCGCGATGCGTTCCGTTTCCAGCGTGCTTTCCCGCTTGGCGTCTTTTACCTGCTTGTAAAAATCGAAATACTGCGCCGCATAATCGGCAAACTTGGGAGTGCGCTTGAGCACCGGCAACGCGCCCTTGCGCCGTTGCGTGAGCAATTCCTGAAACTTGGCCACGGCTTGCGCGCTTGTGGACGCTCCTTCCAAGGGAACCCGCTTGACGCGCTTGATGCCGGTGTTGGGATCCTCCACGGTAATTTGCGCGTAGTAACGCCCGTTGCGCTCCCACAGGCCCCGAATTGCGCGCTTGCGCTGGTCCAATACTTTCGTGTATTTTGCCGCACGATGTTGACTGTGACTAACAACCGTGCCGGTGCCGCCATTGCTTGCGATTGCCTTTGCTTGCATGGCGTAAATCTAGCACAAAAACTAGCACAACGTCCAACATCAAAGCGTAGAAAATTCACTATTTGCTTGTATTTATTGGTTGCCGACGTGGCGGAATTGGCAGACGCGCTAGACTCAAAATCTAGTACTCGTGAGAGTGTGTGGGTTCGACCCCCTCCGTCGGCACCAACAATCTCCCGGCCCTGTGCCTGTGGATGATTCAAATGCGCCCGAACCGGCAAAAGCTGCGGGTCAAAATGGGACGGGACAGGATCTATCGCCAATCGCCCGTTCCAAATCAAAAGCCGCGCACCCGCGCCGCGAAGGCCAACCAGATGAAACATCGTTGGACCTTCCGTCCGACCGGTGTGCGTTTCTTCAACGCGCCACAGCATTACCCGGAAGTTCCGGCTACCAGCAGCCGCGCGAAGACGGTTTTTGAAAAACATGACATTAAATAATAATCCGTTTAAACGTTGCGGTCGTTCAACGCCGACTTTCGAATAAAAATCACCATTTTGCGTATTCAGGCTTAACCAGCCGGCGCCATTCTGTTTCAAGTCACGTCTGATTGTTCAAACGGCTACTGTTGCAACATATAATATTGGGTGCCACCGGTAACAGGCATCGTAACCTGCCATTGGCCGTTAACAATTTTGGGGGACGCGGATGTCACAGGAGACCAGGCGCCTGTCGCGAGATTCGTCCGGGACATGAGCGTGAACCCCGCTGAGGCAAGTGGCCACGACACGACCAGGTTGCCGCCATTCATTTGTAGCGCATTGAAAACAGGACTGGCGTTGCTCAACAATTGGTTTGGCCCCAATGCGTCGCTGGCCTCGATTTGATCCGCCGACAGCACCCCGTTGTAGATCCGAAGTTCCTGGAGTGTCCAATTGAGGTAGGCATCGGCGGTATAGAGCGAGCGGCCAACGTAGGCAAACTCGTTGCCGACAGTGCTCAGCGAATCCGTGATCCCCGTGAAGGCGGCCGCCAGGACACCATTGGTGTAAACAGAGATTGACCCGGCTGGACAATCAAATACGCAGGTCAAATGCAAATTGGTTACGGTTCCCAGAGAGGGCAGGTCGCCGCCCTGCTCACCGTCGAAACCCGGATCCGCGGCGCTGATGGTCGCACGCGCAACGTTCGGATTGAAAAAAATGTAGTTGTAGCCGTCGCCGCTACTGTCTGTATCTCCGAAAGCAAACAAATAAACAAACGGCGGTGAAGTGGTTGAACCGGAGATACCAGGAATCCACATGTCAATTGTCGTCGCCAAATAATTACTGAGGATGCCTCCCGGCAGGTTGAGGTACTGTTGACTGGCCGAGGAAAAGGCGAGCTGGCCTCCGCCAAAGCTGCCGCCGTTAGGGAAGGTGCCGTTCCAGGCGGGACCACCCACCGAGTCGGCAACATTGGTGCCGGAAGTTTCGTTCATGCTATAGCGATGCGTGAGGGTCGCCGGCAGATATACAACTTGGACCGTCTGTGTCGCGGACAAACCAAGGGCTGGATAGCTGGCCGTAATGCTGGCCGTGCCAATGCCGACGCCGGTGACTTTGCCGTAGATGTCCACGACGGCAACGTTGGTGTTTGAGGAGGACCAGGTAATGGCATGATTTGTGTTGGTTGTCAGATTGATCCAGTTGCCGGATTGCTCTCCGTAAACGGTGGAGGCAACGGTAACGTTGTTGGTAATGGAGGAAGGAAGTTGAAGAAGCAAATTGGTGTAATCGTTGAGGCCGCTCGCGGCGAGCCGGAGGACGGAAAGCGAATTCGCCGGTAATGTGAGTGTAAAGTTGGTTCCCGAATTTGCGATGGAGTTGGTGGTCGGAAAAACATAAGTTGGAGACGACAGGGAATTCGCATCCGCCGGGCTTCCGGAAGTCAATTGAATGAGCGTGCCGTTGGGAGCAATGGAGCTGACGCCGCCAAGGTTGAAGGTCGTGGACACCGCGGTGCCGTAAGGATTGACCGCCTTGACGATGACTTGGCCGGCAGCCTGAGCGTAGGTTGACGACACCAAAATTCCTGTGGTTGCGGCCGGCAACGTGACGTTTTGGACCATGTTCGTCGCCATTTGGACCGCGTTCGTGCCGAGGTAGCACTGGGCCTGCGGCCCGGTCACCACGATCTTGATATAGTACCATACGTCGCTCGCAATGTATTGAGGCACCTGGGCGTAAGTCGTCTTGTTGCCGTTGACCATTTGTTCGATACCGTCGAGGGTGTCGGTCCAGCCGCCGATGTTCCACCAGGTCCAGTCATAATTGTCGAGCACGTTGAACAGGATGAGGAAGCCTTCGGCGCCGCCGGTCTTCATCGCCTGCAGGGTGATCGTGTAGTCCGCCCAATTCGTGCTGGCATCGTTCGTGTACGTGGAATAGCAGTCCGTGATTTGGGCGGTTTGCTGATACACCCCGTTGGCGGCGCTCCAGTCGCCGTTGAAAACACTCCAGCCATTAGTGCCCTGATCGGCAAAATCACTTTGGTAGAGAGTCACACCATTGCTGGTGACGACGATGTTGGTGTATTCGACGGAAGTATTCCACGAACCCAGGCCAATGGTCCCGTGCGGCGTCACACTGGACGAATTGGTCGTAATCACCACGGTTGTCGGCAAAACCATGTCGCCGCGATTTTGGCTGAACATTTCCTGCACGTAATACGACGGTGTGCCGAACACCTGCGAAGTGTCGAAGTTAATCAGGTTAGGAGACCATTGCATGCCATTTATGTTTGCAAACAGCGGCGCATAGGACGCCATCAGGACGATATCAGAATTGCGCTCCAGGCCGGTCATGAACGCCGCCTCACCGAGCGCGCCGGCAAGGCTGCCGAAGGTGCCGGTGTCGGAGGTGACGGCATATTCGCCGACGAAAACCTTCGGGCCGCTGCGACTGTAACTGTCGTACATCGTCGCCTGGGAAATGAACGTGGCGGGGCTTTCGTAGTAATGCTGGTCCTCGATTTCCACAGGCGCGCTGGACGGGATGCTGCCCTGGTCGTTGGCGATCAGATGTATCGCCGGGTAGTTTGATTTGATGGCGTTGTAGAACAACCCGTAATTGGTGTTGTAATAGACGCCGCTATTTTCGTTGCCAATTTCCATGTATTGCAGGTTAAATGGCGCGGGGTGGCCGTTCGCGGCGCGCATCGCGCCCCAAGTCGTGTTGGTGGCGCCGTTGGCGTATTGAATTAAATCCAAGGCGTCCTGCACCCACGGCCCCAACTGGGAACCGGGAACCGTGTTGTTGGTGGCGCCGTTCCAGCCCAACGACAGGCCGCAATTGATGTCATAGAGCGGCGTCATGCCGATGTCCTCGCAAAACTGCAGATATTCCTCCAAGCCAAAGCCATCGGTGGACCAGTAACCCCAGGGATTCTCATGGCCCGGACGCTGCGCAATGTCGCCGATCGTATTTTTCCAGCGGACGGCATTGGTGAGGACGCTGCCTTCAATGAAATTACCGCCCGGATAGCGCATGAACGACGGATGCAACGCCGCGAGCATGTTGGCCAGGTCCGACCGAAGCCCGTTCGTCCGATCGTTAAATGTGGCCTGCGGAAACAGCGAAACCACATCCAGCCAGACCGTGGCGGGTTGTGAAATGGTCAGAACCAATTGCGCGTTCGTGTCCGTGGCATTGGGAACCAGCGACGCGGAGAATTTCTGCCAGCTTCCCGTCAACCCGCTGAAGGATGCGCGCGCATAAACGGCGGTGCCACCGGCATTCTCCAATTGCGCAACGACCGGCCCGGTGAAGCCATTGGCCGCCATGGCATAGAAGTTCAAATTGCAGGTTGCTCCCGAATGCAGATTCATTCCCCAGAACCCTCCGTTGGCAGCGCCGACGCTGCCTGTACCGGAGGTCATTACGAGCTTGAGAGAATTGGGGATATTGGTGTTCAGCGGCTGCGTAGCGTCCACCGTCATGGTTCCAGTGGCCGTGCCCTGTGTAATGAACGTCCAATAATCGGGATTGGACGCGTCATAAAAGGCGCGGTCGCGCACCATTTCCGCATAAAGGCCGCCCTCGCCGGCGAAATTGATTTCCTCAAAGAAGATGCCAAATAGGTTGGAGCTGACGACGGCGCCGGGCTGGTTGACGTGAATGGAAACCGTCGCGGCGGATTGGGCGCGACCAGTGGCGGCTATAAAAATCCACAGGATTAAGGTGAGAGAGGCGAACTTTTTCATTATAATAGGGGGTACGATTAATGATCAGGGATAAACGAGTTGAAAGAAGGCGCTTTGCCCGGAGCCAAGGGGCAGCCAGATTTGATTGGTCATGGCGGAATTGGGAACTGCAATCCAGTCTGGACTTAAAAGCCCGTTGGTATTCATCAGCAGCCGCCAGCCGGCGTGATCGTCGGGCCAGTTGATTTGAATTCCATTTTTGCCGCCGGTGAGGGTGGGGTTGGCGCCAATGGAGGGAGGCGTCATTGAGGCCGGATAGGCGACGACTTGAGGGGAATAAGAGGATTCTTCACCAAGAATGTCGAGCGCCGTGACCACATAATAATAGGCCGTGCCGTTTTGCAGGGTGCCATCCACGTAGTTTGTCGCCGTAATCGCGTCGGCGACCAGCGTGTAATTTCCACCGGAAGTTGTACTGCGATAGACATTGTAAAACGAGCCATTGCCGGTCCAGGACAGCATGGCGCTCTGGCTGGCGTAACTGATGGAGACGGACGGCGGCACGGGGGTGACTATGGTCACTGGCTGATAAGGCTTGATGAGCCGCCACTCTGTCGCCGAACTCGGCGCGGGATCGTTGATCATGCCAAATGCAATTGCAGGCGGGCTGCCGGTGGCTTCAATGCTCTGCGAAGCGGAGAGGTTGTCAATGTAGTAATAGCCCTCGCTGTCAGGCCCGTTCATCCACCATTGGCACGTGGAATTGGTCGAGCCGACGGGCGCCAGGCTGGGAGTGCCGTCGTTATTGCACAGGCGGCGTCCATCTTTTAGTGAAATGATGTAGTATTGGTTTTGAACGGGTGCGGGCAGGAGCGCCCATTGCGCCGAAGCGTCGCGCACATAGATGTCCTGTGGCACCGGGGCGGAGGAAGAGTTGGTTGAGGTGAGCCGGAAACTGGTGCCGAGATTGTGAATCAAATACGGGGTGCGGGTCTGCAAGTAAGTGATGCCGTCCCAGGTGGCGTAAAGTTCACCGTAAGGTGACAGAGTCTGGCCGTCGGACATAAAGACGCTTCCGGTAAACCCATTGTCCACCCAGGGGCTGTCTGGATTCGTGTTGCTGAACGGGAAAATCGCATAACGCTTCAGCCAGTTGTCGCTTTCGGCCATCCACATAAACTCAGCCAAAAAATTGTAATCGTCATTTTCCGACCAACATTGGCAGTCACTCCAGTCCACAGGTGAAAATTCCGTCAACCAAACCGGACGACCATAGGCGTTATATACCGACTGAAGGTCGCTGATGAGCGACGAGGCGTTTGGCGGGACATATTCATGGACGGCCGCGTAGTCCACGCGATAACCAGCGGCGGCAATTGACGAATAAAAACTGTTTTCCCATGAATCCTCGGTATCCTGGGTGGCCGGACCGACCAATGGCACGTCCAAAGCTTGAAGTGAGGGCCACAAACTTATAGCGTTGGTCACGCTCATGTCTGCCTGACTGCTATTATCCGGCTCGTTGAAAGTCAGCAGATAGGCTGGCTGCGGTTCTGTCAGCCAACCCGGATCGCGCGACTGTAAATTGCTTACCGGCTCCCAATACTGGCCCCAAACCATCGGCACAAAGTCGAAATTTGAAGGCTCGGATGCGGCGGTGTTGTCATCATAGTTATAAGCCCAATCCGTTGTCAGTTCTCCCTGATAGGGTTGTCCTTCATAACCCGCCGATCCTTTTTTTGGAAAGTGGGTCTGATAAGAAAATCCCCAAAGTTGGGCGGCATTGGCTGACGCTGCGGCGAGTGTGACTTTGGCCGGGTTGCCATTGTCTGTTTGCAGCACGGCATGTGTACCGGCGGCATTAACGATGCGGTAAAGGCCGTTGCCGGCGCTCAAGAAATACCACTGTTGGGAGCTTTTGGCGGAGTAATTGACGTTGGTCACGCCGGAGCCAATTGTGCCGCTGGAGTTGACCGCCCCGATACACTGCCAACTGGAGCGCTGGCGGATGCGAAAGGTGCTGTTCTGATAATTGTAAAGCAGTTCAAATTGCTGGTCGGCCGCGCCGTTGGTATAAGCTTCCTGGCTGCCGCCACTGGCGTTGACGGTGAGGGGCAGTCCATTCAATGCGTTGGTGACGGCCCAAAAACCGTCGCCGAACGCATCAAAAATAAAGGCGTTGGTTGGAACGGTAACCGTCACGAGCTGATCGGCACTGAATCCTCCAAATTGCACATTGGCAAACGCCTCCCCTAGATTGACGGCGCTGATGACGCCGGCGGAATTGACTGTGAAGACGTTCGTGTTGAGGGAAGTGACCGTCGGTTGCCCATAGCCGAACAGAAAGACGTTCGACACATTCTGAAAATTGCCAACGGCCAGGAGTTGGGCCGAGCTGCCCGCCATCACCTGGGAAGGGCCGAGAGTGGCTATGGAAAGCAACGAGCCGGTGTTCGTAGCAGAAAGGATCTGGCCCGGTCCCGCGCCTTCATCCACCGCGATTTGGCCGTTCGTCAGGGCGCCGTTAAAAATCCGGAACTCCGTAATTGCGCCTTTCAAATAGGGATCCGCGGTATAAAGGGAATGGCCAATGTAGCCGAACTGGTCATTGACCACGGACATTGGGTCGGTCACCGCATTATTGCTGGCAACCAGAATGCCATTGATATAAAGGCCGATGAAATCCGCAGGCGGATTGAAAACGGTTGCGACCATCACATTCGTCTGGTTGTCGAGAGTGCTGGAAATGGCCGCCTCCTGTTCGCCCTCCCAACCGGGGTCGGCGGCGCTGATCGCGGCGCGCGTGCCGCCACCATGCGGGGTGCAGAAAATATAATCTTCGCCGTTGCCGCTGCTGTCGGTGCTGCCAAAACCAAAAAGAAAGGAGTTGTTGGCGATGCTCCCGAAACTGGCCCACGTTTCAATGGTTACGGCAGTCAGACCACTGACAATTCCCGCAGGAAGCGAAACGTAGCCGTTGGTGCCGTTCAAAATGAGGGCGCTGCCATTGAAGGTTGCGCCGCCAACCACCGTGCCATTGGCCGTGCCAACCTCATCATTGGCATTGCTGATGAAGCTGTAGCGGTGAATCAGAGTCTGGCCGTGAGCGCCAAGACCCAGGAACAACCCGAGCCAAATGCCCAAAAATTCTTTGGGGACCATTCTCATAAAAATTGCGCCAACCAGACCGTCGCAGAGACTTGTTCCCACGTCAACTGACACGCTGGCGGGGTTTTGTTTCCTCGGAGGGTGCATGATAAAAACCGGACGGTGGCTCAGGCGCCACCGTCCGGGTGGTTAAACTCAACTCTTCAACTACCAAGGCCTTTCGACGGTTGCAGCATCAATTATTCGTATTGCTTAACAGATAGTACTGCTGGTGCTGCGCCACATTCACGGCATTGATCTGGTTGGTGAAACTCCCGCTGCCGGCCAAGACATTGGTCCAGACGGGAACCCATGTATTGAGCGGGGCGGCCGCGTTGGTGCTGGTCAGCAGATAAATCGTCCCCGCACCGTTGTTGGTCGCCGAGATCGTCAGGGTGGTCCCCGAGATCTTCGGAATCGCAGTAAATTTCAGATAGGACAGCGAGGCCGGAGGAGGATTTGAAACGCCGGTCACCAGCAAACTGCCCGTGCCGGTGATGTAGGTTGGAGTGTTGGCGTTATTGTAAACTCCGACAAACTGGCTCACGCCGTTCAGCACGAGGCTCGCCACCGTGTTGGTCGTCGCAAAACCCAACTGCAATGTCGCGCCGATGGCCACCGACACCGTTGAGTAGGGATACAGGACGGCATTCGCAATTTCCAAAGTCCCGTTGCTGACCGTGGTGTTGCCGGTGTAGGTGTTCGCGCCCGAAAGGGTCGTGACACCCGAGCCGATGGCGGTCAAACCGCCACTGGAGTTCTGCGTGGGCGACTCGCCCGTGATGGTGGCCGCCATGGTGGCACCTCCGCCAAACACCGTAAAGGTCGGCGGCTCGGTGTAATTGACACCCGGGCAGGTAATCAGCACGTTGGTTACCATCCCCGTCAGCGGGTTGATTTGCGCGATGGCCGTCGCGCCGGTGCCCGTCGTGTCCCCGGCGCCGCGAACCACGACGACCGTCGGCGGGGCAATATACCCGGCGCCGCCGGTGAAGTGAGCAATGCCACTGACCCCGTTGCCGGTCGGAGCGAGCAGCGGCTGGCTGATGCCTACGGCGTAGCCGTTGTTGTTAATCGTTGCGCCGCCGCTGTAGATATCTGCAGCGGTTACCTCAATGAAGTCCCCATTGGCTGCGCTGGCCGCGAGGGTGCCGCCATTGAAGTTGACCTGTCCGGCGATCACCGGGGCATAACTCGGTCCATTGTAGCCTTGCACGACACTTGCCTGGAGGCTGCCACCGTTCAGGTTTAAAATTCCTTCATAGCCGGTATTTCCCAAATAGACGCCCACCGCGGTGGTATTGGCCACGCTGCCGCCCATCACATTTATCACGGCGCTCTCGCCCGTGTCCCACGGGCCGACCAGCCCGCCGCCGGAATAAGTCAACGAACCACTATAGACATTGAGCGTGGCGATTTCGTTGCCATTCGTCGAATTGTTGTTGCGGGCCATGACAAACCAGCCGGTATCGTTCACGGTGCCGCCATTGATGTCCATGATACCGCTGCCGCTAATGTCGAAGCTGCTGGAGATGCCGTTATTGCCTTCGCCGGCCACCGCAACGCCGCTCGCCGTAACGGTGCCTCCAATGGCATCGTAATAACCATACGATCCCGGGACATTACCCAAGTCGAGGTTGTCAAACCCGCTCGCCGAGCTAAGGTTGAACGTTCCGCCCGTTTGATAAACCGCACCAACTGAGTTGCTGGCGTTGCCAGCAATCAAATAGTACGGCGAGAACGAACTGGAACCGGATATATCCAGCACGGCGTTGCTGGCGGAGCTGCCCACGATGACATTGGCCGTACTCGCGATCGTTCCCGCGATGTTGAGCGCGCCCGCCCTCACTACGGTCGGACCGGTATAGGTATCGGCGCCGGTCAGGTTGATGACTCCATTGCCACCCGTGTTTAACCCTTCGCCGGTGTCGGCAATCGTCACGTTCAGCGTTTGCGGATTGGCCGAGTTGTTGATGATCGAGCCGCTGCCTGTCATGGTCAGCGTGCTGCTGTTGGCCGAGCTGATGTTGAAGCTGCCGGCGTTATTGCTAAACGTCACCGAGGGAACGCTATAGTTGGTATCCACGTTCGGCGTGAGGCCGGTGGCGCCGGCAAACGTCAGGCTGTCCCCGGCATAAGCAGGCGGATAGCCGCTCATCCAGTTGGCGCCGGTGCTCCAGTTCGAGTTGCTACCGCTGCCATCCCAAACTTCACCGGTCGTGCTGATCGTCAGGGCGGCATTGCCTGAACCGCTCAACGGCGTGGTGTCGGTCACTGTCACTGTCAACGTCAATGGGCCAGGAGGCGCCCCCGGCGGGATGGTAACGCTATTGGTGTAGATATTGCTCGAATTCGACTGCACCAGTGTCACCACTGAGCCACCGAGCGGAGTCAAATTAACGGAGACGTTGGTCACGTTTCCACTGCCTGGAAAGACATCAGCGGTAATCACCGTCGTTTGATAGGCCTGCACCGTGGCCGGGTTGGCCGTGGCTGTCACACTCGGCGCCGAATTTGCCGGGTTGTAATGCAGGGTGACTTCGTTGGCACTGGTCACGATCGAGTAATGACCCGCATTGAGCGGCCTGACGTCCCAAATCGGCGCGGTGTTAAAGGCACCCTCAATGCCGCCTTGAGCAGTGATCAGCACGTAATCCGCCGTCGTATCGAGGTTGACCGAGGAACTCGGCGCCTGGAGATGGATACTGTTGTCGTTGGCAATGATCGCGCCATCCACAACAATCTGGTCATTAGCCCCGTCATAAGCCGTTCCCAGCGCGAGAGAGCAGACCGCACCATTGGACAGCGTCAAACTGCTATTGATGGTATTGGTGCCATAGATGCCCGCGTAACCGGCGGAGATGATCGAACTAGGCGCCGCGCTGAGCGTGCCACTTGTCGGTCCATTGACTGTGCCGTTGCCCGACAACATCTGCCCGGCCGCCAGGGTGTAGCTGCTCAATTGCGACACGTCAAAGGTGGCGCCGGTTTGCGGAATGATGTTGGTCGAGTCATAGATGGAACCACCCGGAGCCAGGTACAAGGCGCCAGCGTTGCTGATCACTGTGGCGCCGGTGTAGGTACTGGCGCCAGTCAGTTGCAATCCACCGGCGCTGATGCAGAGAAGTCCGCCGCAAACGTTCGGCACGGGCGGTTCGCCCGTAATGACGGCCTGCGCGGAGGCGCCGCCGCCAGCCAGTGTAAATGTCGGCGTGGCGGTATAGTTAACTCCAGGACAAGTGATAACAACATTGGTCACCGTGCCGGTCAACGGGTTGATTTGGGCGATGGCCGTGGCGCCGGCACCCGTGGTGTCCCCGCTGCCAGGAACAACGGTGACAATGGGCGGAGCAATATAACCCGCGCCGCCGCTTGTGACCGTGGCCCCATAAATGCCGTCACCGGCGGGAGCCACGAGAGGTTGGGCGACGCCGACAATGCCACCGTTATTATCAATCAACGCGCCCCCGCTGTAAACGTTCGCGCTCGTCACCTGGACCAAACTCGAGGCCGAAGCGTTGGCTTGCAGCGTTCCTCCGTTGAAATTGAGCTGCCCGGCGGTTCCGCCAAAATTGCCGCCGACCACGCTCACTGAAACCAGACCGCCGTCCAGGTTCAAAATCCCGTTATAACTGCCGCCTCCCAATCCAATTCCCTCGGCAGCGGAACTGATCTCGCCGCCCATCACATTGATGACGCTCGTCTGGCCCGAACCCCAACTGCAAACCAATCCGCCGCCAGCAAAGCTCAACGAACCGTTATAGACGTTCAAGATACCGGTCTGGGCGTTCGCATTGCGGCACATCACGAACCAACCGGTGCAATCCACCGTGGCCCCATTAATGTCCATGACGCCATTGCCCGCGTTACCGCCGAAGTTGCTGGTGCCGCCATTATTGTCCTCACCGGCCACGGCAATGCCGTTCACGGTTGAAGACCCGCCGATGGCATCGTAATAGCCAAAGGAGCCTGCCATATTACCGAGCGACAGGTTGTCATATCCGCTGTCATTGGTGGCTGTGAGCACCCCGCCGGACTGATAAATTGCGGCGACCGAGCCGGCAGTGTTGCCCACCAGCAGATAGTAGGGCGATAATGTGCCGGAAATGTCCAACACGGAATTACCGACTGCGCCGCCCAGGATAAAGTTCACGGTACTTGCGATCGAGCCTGACAAGTTCAATGTTCCCGAGCTTACCGTGGTCTGCCCGGTGTAGGTATTGTTTCCCGAAAGAGTCAATTCATAGCCGCCCATCTTGGTGACGTTGGCCGGGCCTGAGATCGCCCCGCTGACCGCGATGTTCCCCGCCGCCGTATTGAATGTCGCCACCGGGCCCAAGGCGACCGGCACGCTCAGCGTTTGCGTATTCGCCGAGTTATTCACGACGTTCGGGCCGCTCAACGTCAGAATGCTGCCGTTGCCCGAGCTGATGTCGAAGGCGCCCGCGCCACTGTCAAACAGCAATGAGGAAATGGTGTAACCATTGTTCATGTTGGGCGACAGACGGGCCGTACCCGCAAATTCCAAGCTGTCGCCGATGTAACCGGGAGCGAGTTGATTGGTCCAGTTCAGGCCGGTGCTAAAATTGTTGTCCGTGCCCGCGCCGTTCCATACGTCATTTGCCACCTCGACTGTCAACGGAATGTTGGCAATGCCGCTCAACGAGGCTGTGTCTGTAATCGTGGCTGCCAATGTATAGTTGCCGGCCAGCGTGCCGGGCGCCACGGCGATGGTGTTGGTCCAGACGTTTCCGCCGGCGGAAACGAGGGCAAAGGTGGTTGAGCCGCCAATCGGGCTGGTATCCACCGTAACACTGTCAACCGTACCGCCGGTGCCATTATTCGCGGTGACGCTGATGAAAACGTTTTGATTACGGAGCGCCGTTCCGGGCGTGGCCGAACCGTTGCCGCTTGGCGAGGTATTTGCCGCATACTGAAGCGTGACCGTCTTGCCGCTGGTGACCACCGAGAAATGAGCCGCATTCACCGGCGCCACGTCCCAGGCTGGCGCGCTGGCAAAGCTGCCCGAAATTGTGTTGGCCGAGGTGAACAATACATAATTCGCCGTCTGCAAACTGGCCGATGTGCCCGGCGCCGAAACATGGACGATGTTGTTGTTGGCCGTGACGGTTCCACCCACGCTGATGAGGTCGTTTGGGCCGGTGTTGGCCGTGCCCACGGACAAATGAACCAATGCGCCCGGAGCCAGCGTCAAATTATCGTTGAAAGTATTTGTTCCATAGGTTGCGCCCGCATCGCCATATATTTCGGAGCCGGCGGCGGCGCCAAACGAACCGTTGTTGGTCCCGCTACTGAGCAGGTTCTGACCGGAAGCAATGGTCACCGAACTAAGGGCTGACACGTCGAGGGTTGCCCCGCTGTTGACGATGGTATTGGTGGAAGCGACGAAGGCGCCGGTCAATATCAGTTTGCCGCCGCCGACCACCGTGTTGCCGGTGTAAGTGTTCGTGCCGGAAAGGGTCAGTGTGCCGGCGCCAATTTTGACGAGGCTGCCCCCGCCGCTCATGTCGCCGGAATAGGTCGTGCTCGCGTTATTGTTGCCAACCGTCAGCGTAAAGCCCCTACCGATGGAATGGGTGGCGGTTTCCGGCGTGCCATTGGTGACCAACGTGTCGGCCAGGACGAAATCGCCGCTGCCCGAAAGGGCGCCGATGGTGGCATATCCCGCGCCATCCAAATTGGTGCCTGAACCGAAAATGAACGACGGCGCGCCCAAGCGGCCACCACTAGCACTGTTGTCGCCGGTGAGATTAATCGTTGCATTGGCCAGAACATTGGTGCCGATCAGAAAGAGGTAGCTGCCGCCTTCGGCGCTGTACGGGATCACGGTAATTGTGCCCGAATAGGTGTTCTGCACCGCAGTGCCCTCGCTGGTAAAATAGACCGTCGAGGATTCATAAGCCGCGCCGGTTGCAATGCCGGACTGCTGCAACGTCATATTCCCCGTCCCCGTCAGGAGGCCGTCAACAAACAAACCTTTGCCAAACCCGTTCAAGAGAGGGTCGGTGTCCCCGTTATAAGTGGATCCCAGCGTCGCACCGCCCGGGCCAATTGCGAGCGGTCCTTTCAGATGTTGAAACGCGTCGTTTTCATAGACGGTGCCGCCGTTCACGGTCACGGGGTTCGAGAGGTCGAATTCCGAGAAATTATTTCCCCCGACTTCATTTCCTAGTTGGAGTTCGGTGCCGGGGTTCAACGTCAGAAGACCTGTGCCGAGATAAGAAACCGGGCCGGTAGCGGGGCTTCCGTTCCCATACAGACCCTGGCCAGTGGTAGCGATCGAACCCGCGTTGATGATCGTGCCACCGCTGTAAGTGTTCATATTCCCCAACTTCAACAGTCCATTGTCATCCTTGACCAGCGTTACCGGCGTCAACCCATTGTCCTCGATGACGGGCCAGATGGTCCAATTGTTGGCATTGGCATCGTTTTCGGGCACGTGGACAAACAATTCACCCGTGCTGGCGCCCGAGGTCAGAAAACTGGTCGTCGTCCCCAACATCCACCGGGAGATGCCGGACATGATGTATCCGCCGTTGCCAATCGTCAGCGTCGTTCCGCCATTCACCGATATGTCACCCTGTTGCACGATGGAATTGACGGTTCCGCTGGTGGTGATTGTCGTAACATTATTATTTCCGCCAAAAGCTCCCGTGATCCAGTTTTGAGTGGATGTTCCGGTCATGCTTGGACTGGAACTGGCGCCTGCCGACACCGCCGTATAGCCGGTATAAGTGGTGATGCCGCCGCTGCCATTATTGGCGGCCCAGTTGCCCTGTGAACTGGTGGTGTCACCCACTGTTGCCCAACCGCCAATCACGCCCGTGGTATCATTGGCCAGAGCGGAACTGGTGGTCGTGACTCCAGACGCCGAAAAATCAACCGACCCTCCCAGACTGCGGGTCAGCGCGCCGTCGAGGGCGAGCGTCGCGCCCGATCCAACCTGCCAAAGCTGCTGCGACGCCGGGAGCGCCAAAGCGTTGTTGAGCGTGACGGTTCCACTGCTGAGAGAGGCGGCATTGATGCCGCCGCCCAGCGTCAGCGTTCCCGAACCGGCCAGCGTATAGCCGGTGGTATTGAAAGTTAAATTTGACGCGCTCAAACTGGAACCGAGCGTCACCGTGCCGGCGGTCCCGCCAAAAATCGCCGTGTTAGTGCCCGCCGCCGAATTATCAGTCCACGTGACGTCGGCAGTGCCGTTATACCAGTCAGCGGTGGAGTTCAAATTCCATGTGCCGGTCCCACCCGAGCCACTGGGGCCCCAGGTCAGACTTTGTTGCGCGTGGGCGGCAACGCCGGCCAGACAGACGGCCAAAAACAGTTTAATGAACAACCGGCAGGTTTGCGCGACGACAATTTCAGGTTTCATAGTTGGTAAATATTTGGATTGGCGGCCTTGGGAAAATGCCTTCAATCAGCCAAATACAACCCTTGTCTGATAGCGCAGTACAAAGCAACGACATGGCTCTCGAACAAGGCATAATTGCGTGGCATGATCAAGGTTGATGTCCACATTAGCCGAAATGCCGGCACCAAACAACACCACTTTGCGTAAAAAAATCGCCTTTTTGCGAAAAATGATTTACTCAGGGAACCGGGGAGACGTTTGTCGCCGAGCCGGTATAAGTGATCACCGCATCCGCAACCGGTGTGTTGTAAACACCCACGCCATGCCCTGCCGAAACCCACACAACATTGAACGTGCGGGTGGCCAACATTCCTGGAAAGCCGCCCTGGCGCGCGCCAATCGTCAGTGTTTGGGCCGCATCGTTCCACGAGACCGGGATTGTCGCGTAGCTTCCGGATTCGTAGTCGTAATTGTCATTCTCATCTTCGTAGAGTGTAAAGTTGCCATCCGCGCCGCGATAAACCCGCAATTCAATTGGATCATTGGTTTGCGTCGCGTATTGAATGTCCGGGCCATAAGGAATAATTGAACCGGCGCGGACATAAATCGGCATCGTTTGAATCGGGGCCGGCGCGCTGATGGTCTGGCCGCCCGCGTTCGTCAACCCGGCCCAGAAGTCATACCAGGTCGTGCCGGCCGGCAGATAAACATTGCGAGTCGTAGCACCGGAGGCCGTCACCGGACAGGCCATCAGCGCCGGGCCGAACATGTATTGATCTGGAATGTCATAGACGTTGGTGTCCTGCTGAAAATCCATCACCAGCGGGCGCATCATCGTGTAACCATGTTTGGTGACCATCCACGACACCGAATAAATATACGGGATGAGGTGATAACGCAGTTGGTCGTAGGTGATAAGGATCGTTTCCGTGGCCGACGGGAAATTGTAGATGGCTTTGTCGTTGTTGCCGTGGATGCGCAGCATGGGGCAAAAAGTGCTGAACTGGAACCAGCGCGTGAAGACCTCATCGTAAGCGGCGTTGGCTGGGCTGTTGTCATTGAACCCGCCGGTGTCGGTATTCCAATAGGGAATGCCGCTGATCGAAAAATTCAGACCCGCGGGAATCTGCTCCGCCAGCGTCGGGAAATCGCCATTGATGTCGCCAGACCACGTCACGGCGCCATTGCGTTGCTGTCCCGCCCAGGCCGAGCGCGTCAGAATGAATACCCGATTTGTGGCGTCTATGGCGCGCTGGCCGGCATACGCGCTGGTGGTGTGCATCAGCGGATAGGCATTGAACACCCGCGCGCCCGGACCGGCGGCGGTGGCGTAGTTGGCGTATTCGCCCCAATTCCCGCTCAACTCCGGCTCACTGGCATCAAACCACCAGCCGTCTATGCCCAAATTGAAAAGATTGGTTGCGATTTCATTCCAGTAAACCTGCCGCGCGGCGGGATTGAACGGATCATACCATTGGCCGTAACCGGCGGGATAAACATTCGGAACAATGTTGGTGTAAAGCCCGTTCACCGCCGACAGTAAATTTGCATTCAAAATGTTCGTGTCGAACCGCGCCCACACCGAGATGATCAAGTGCGTGTTCTCAGCGTGCAACGTCTCCATCATCTGCGCAACGTCCGGATAGCGGTTGGTATCAAACAAATGCGACCCCCACGGATTGGGCGTCCAGTATTGCCAGTCTTGAATCACGCAATCGAGGGGGATTTTCAACGAACGATAGGCGGCGGCCACGTTCAGGACCTCCGTCTGGTTGGTGTAATGATTTCGGCATTGCCAAAGTCCCCACGCCCATTTGCCAAACAGTGGTGGATTGCCGGTCAATTGCCGGTAGTCCGCAATCACGCCGTCCGGCGCCGGGCCATACATGAAATAATAATCCACCGCGCCCGCCGCCTGGGAGGTCCAGGTGAGATTCGTGGGGCTGCTTTGCGCCACACTCACGTCGCTGATTGCCGGGTTGTCCCAAAAAATCCCGTAGCCGCGGCTGGAAATCAACACCGGCACCGAGCCTTGGGATGGGTTTTCATTCTGCAAATGGACACTTGAACCCCGATAGTTCATCAAACCGGCGGGGTGCTCTCCCAAGCCGTAAATCGCTTCGTTGGACGAAATCAAAAATTGCTGCCGGCTTTGCAGTGTGTTGACGCCGCCGTCGCTCGTGGGAACCCCGATGGTCACGGGGATCAGGGACCTTCCTCCGGCCGGCCATTCTGTTAAAATCTCCGCGCCGTTGGTGTCATAAAAACCGACCGCGCCGGTGCCCCGGCTGACGCGGACCTGCAACAGGGAAGTACTCAGCCGGACATCATCGGTCGTTTGCACAAGGTTCCATCCCGAATTGGTAGGCGAGGCAATGACCGCGAAGCTGTTTGTCGGCGGGGTATTGGTCAAACTGTAAACCACGCGGACGACGCCCGGCGAGAAAACCTGGAGCAACAGCGTGCCCGGATTCATCTGAAACATGACGCCCACGGCATTGGTCTGCCACGACAGGACCGGAATTGGCTGCGCGCCGGTTAGGTATTGCAGCCGGTAAAATGCCAGGCTGTTGCCCGTCGAATCCGTGGAAAAGTTAGTGTCGTTTACCGTTGAAACACCCAAACCTGAATAATTCCACGGCCCCGTCAGGTTCGTGCCGGTTTGCAGCAGATAGCCTGTGTTGGTGCCGGCCCAGGAAAGCTGCACTTGCGCGCCGGTCGCCGCCCCGGCCGCGAGTTTCGGCTGCGCCAGCGGCATGAGCCGGACCAGAAACACACGGCTGCCAACCAGCGGGTTTAGGGTGTTGTCCGGTGTCCCCGCCGTGCTGCCGTTGTAGGCCGTGCCGCCACTAAAAACATTGGTCGAATTTCCAAGCCATTCAAAAAATGCGTTGTTATTCGTCACGCTGGTCAAATCGAAGCCGTAGGAAGTGTTGGCCGCCAAAGCCACCGGCGTGGCGAGCGTGAAATGCAGCCACTCCCCGTCGCCATTCAACGAACCGGTTGCGGACACCGGCCAGCCTTCACTTCCGGTCGTCGCGTAGGTTTCTGAATGTAAAACGAAGCCGGACGTTCCGGCCAGCGAAGGATTGGTAATCCGCAAGGTAAGACCGCCACCGCCAGCCATTTCATTCCAGGTGCCGTTGCTGCCTGGGGTGTCGGGGTCAATTGTGTTATCGGTGTAACCGGCATGCCGGACCCACACGTCGGTCAGCCGATAACCGCCCGAACTTGAGCCGGTGGTGAAGGTCTGCCCCTGCGTCGCCCGGTCGTCAGCGACATAGGTGTAACCATCATTTGCAGCGCCATTCGTGGCTGGCGCGTTGCCGGCCGCATAAACGTTGAACATGTCCAGGTTCGCCCCGGCAAAATTGTAAATATCACACAGCCCCGGCACCGGATACGCGGAACCCAGTGACAACGTCAGGCCAAATACCGATAAGGCATCAGCAAGGACGAAAATCGCGGAAAGAACGACCAAACCCCTTATTGAGGCTTGATCTTTCATAAAGTTCCAAAAGAAAGACTACCGCCAGAATGTGGGATTGATCGAGTCATCGGTCCGTGGATTTCTGTTGAGGTTTCCGCCAAGCGTAAACTTGCGCCGCTTCAGCCCATCCGTCAGGGTTGGAGTTTATCCTCATGCCAAGCTTGTATGACCGCCGACATGTTTTTTTTGACGGCAATAGACTTGAAGAGAATTTTCCCGCCGGACAATTGGGTTTTGTCGCCCGCAAGATATTTGTCCATGCGCGCGATTGTTTCATAACCAATCCGGGTGGAGATTTGCACCACCGTGCCATAAATGTCCCCGGCATCAATTCCAGCCAGCGTTTCACTGTCATCATCAAAGCAAACGATCTTCACCTGCCCAGCCTTGCCGGCGGCGCGGACGGCGTCAAGAATTGCCGGTCCACTGTAACTATAAAGGCCAACCATGCCCGCCAGGTCGGGATGCTGCGCCAGAGCATCCTGCGCATTTTTACGGGCCACATCGGTGTCCGTGGCATCTGCCATCGTGCCAATGATCTGAATGTTCGACCCGGCCAAACCGCTTTGGAGGCCTTGAATACGGTCTTTCGCGTTTTGGGCGTTTGGATAGCCAACGAATAAAATGATTTTGCCGCCCTGAGGTAGCGCGGCTTTGAGCAGGTCAGCCGCCTGTTTTCCAGCGGCAACATTGTCCGTGCCGATGAAACAAACCCTCTTGCTGTTGGGCGCGTCGCTATCCACGCAGACCAACAGCGTTTTGGCGGCGATTTGGTTAAGAAAGTCGGTCTCTTTTTCAGCGTCAATCGGACTGACGGCGATGCCATCCACACCGTTCGCGACAAGGCCGCTTAATATTTTCTCCTGCTCCGCCACCGTGGAGCCGGTGAAAAAGCGGAAATCCAAATCTACATCACCGGAATTTCGGGCGGCGCTGTCACATCCGTGCCGGACGATGGCCCAAAAATCGTTCTTCGTATTGGTGACAAAAGCCAGATGCAATTTTTTTTGCTCGGCACCGTTGGCCGAGCCGCCGCCAATTTTCCCGCACCCCTGGCAAAAGCCCAAAACGCATAAGGCCAGAACGAACGAGCAAATTTTTTTCACAGGATTACAGGCTTACCCGCCCCGGCTTAATTTTCAATAGGATTTGCATTAAATTTAAAGAAAAGGACGAGAGACTACCACCAGAACGTGGGGTTGCCCGGGTCATCGGTCCGTGGACTCATGTTGAGGCTTCCGGCATTCTGAAATTTGCGCCATTGGACGTGCCCATCCAAAAACGATTCATTACCACCATCGGGAGTTTTATTTTTAATTAAATGGCTGGTCTGATGGCCCGTCCAACCGTCGGGCTGTATAACCGCCCGCAATACCCGCCCAAGTATAACTTTTCCAAATAACAGTCGTGGAATTCTGGCCAGGCTTGGAGATGACAACGCAGGCGGTCAAAACCCGGTCCGAGGGCGACACCATTCCCACATTGGCGATTGGCGGCACCACGGTGTTGTTTTGATTGGTCAGGCTCAAGCTGGCAGTCCCAGGAAAGGTCATCGCATACCCGATGACCCGAAAGCCGGTAGTCGCATTATTTTGAGGAGCAGCCTCGTAGTCCCAAAGCCCGTTCACATTTTGAGCGGGAAACCCCGGATCATACAGCGTGTTCCTGCTCCCGCCATCTTGCAGCACCAGATAACAAAGGCTGGCAGGCATATCCCAAACCCAGTTTGGCGCCGGATTGCTGTCCGCCGCGTTTGGCAGTTTATTGGCGGACTCATTGGCATAAATCAACAGAGCCGTCGCAATCTGTTTTTGATTGCTCAGACACGACGTTTTGATGGCCCGGACTTTGGCCGCCGCCAGCGCGGGCAACAGAATAGCAGCCAGAATCGCGATGATGGCTATCACCACCAGCAATTCAATCAATGTAAATGCACGCCGATTACGGCGATCATCGTTCAGCTTTTGGGTCATTTGTATGCTTTCACAAAAACTACCATTTGCCACCGGTATCTCGCAACACCATCTCACGCATATTTATCGCCAATTTGCGCAAACCGCTGGGTTCGGTTGAATGCGCAAAACGGTGAAAAATGTCGCATTTAGGGTTGAGGGGGACCGGAAATATTGACCATACTTCGATGGTTCCAATAATATTTGTTGAATTTTGAAACGTCACTCAAAGAAGATTCCGACGATTGGACTTTTGATTGAATCGTCGCGGGAATCGGGACGGGCGCTGCTTTGCGGCATTGCCCGGTGGGCGCACCATTATGGTCCGTGGTCGTTTTATTGGGAGCCTGGCGGCCTTGAAAAGGCGTGGCCCAAGCTCAAGGCGCTCAATGTGGACGGAATCATTTTGCGCGACGTGGACAAATTGGAAGAGGTCGCCGAGTTGAAAATCCCCGCGATCGTGATCGGCCACAGCAGGGCTGAAATTCCGGATTTGGTCAATGTAGTGACTGATTCCGCGGCCATCGGACAAGTGGGCGCCGAACATTTATTGAATTGCGGTTTTAAACATTTCGCCTACTGCGGCTACGGTCGTGATCTGCCATTATCTTCGCCGATGGAGTTATCCACGTGGTCGGATTTACGCAGGAGATCATTTGAGGAGCGGATACGCGAGGAGGGATTTGGTGTGGACGCCTATACGACGCTACCCGCAGCCACGGCAGGCTGGCAGGAAGAGCGTGGCAAAACGGCGGATTGGCTGCGGTCATTGCCCAAGCCGACCGGCTTAATGGCGTGTAATGATGACTGCGGGCGACAAGTTATCGAGGCCTGCAAGCTGGCGGGTCTATCCGTGCCGGACGAGATTGGCGTCTTGGGGGCAGACAACGACGAGGTTGTTTGCGGCCTTTCCGATCCATCCATGTCCAGCGTCGCGATCAACTTCGAGCGGGCAGGGTACGAAAGCGCACTGGTGCTCCATCGAATCCTTCGCGGAAAACGGCGGACTTCTCCGAAAATAATCGTCTCTGCCACGCATGTTGTGGCACGCCGATCAACAGACTTCGTGGCGGTATTTGATCCACAGGTCAGGAAGGCGCTGCAATTTGTCCGTGACCATATCCGTGAAAACATCATGGTAATGGATATCTCCCGAGCCGCCGGCCTGTCACGCCGGGCATTGGAGATAAAATTCCGGCGGGAAATTGGATGTTCCATTCATGAATATGTGCGTCGTCTGCGAACGGATAAAATTGTTCGTTTGCTTGTGGAAACGGATTTGCCGGTGGGAAAGATTGCCGAGTCTCTCGGATTTTCGGACATTCAGCATTTTGCGCGCTACTTTCGCACCAACAAGGAAATAAGCCCTTTGGCGTATCGCCGGGCTTATGGAAAACATGCGGTCTGAGCCGTAACCAGTCAGTTGGTTCGGTCGTAGTTGCCCGATCTTTTTGCGCAAGGACTTCGTCATTCGGCGCTTGCGTCGGTCGTGGTGGCTCTTTCCGATGGAGCAACCCAGCGCATGAGTCGGGGTGAGCTGTATCCCGCGCAGGATTTTCCGCAATTATGAAATTCAGCCGATTAGTTTCACTGCGTCACGTCTGGCTTGCACACCGAAATCAGATGATAATAATTCCGAGCGTGAATCAAAACGCCCGCCAAAATGGTCGCGCGGGAGGGGCAGTTCACCCATTGCCACTTCGGCGCGCGGCTTGATATGCAAATCCCCGGCAATGCTCCGCGCGATTACGCCCAAGTTGCGCGCTGTCGTGGTTGGCTGAAAGTTGGCTTGCAATGAAACATGAAATTCCCGCGTTGACTGCCGGATTTTCATGGTTGGATGCGGGGCATGATTAACCGTAAATCCGACCTGGAACTGGTTCGCGCCCGCTTTGAAGCGCAGCCGCGTTGTGGCGCTGCTCGGCCCGCGCCAAAGCGGTAAAAGCTGCGTAGTCAAGTTGCTTCCACCAATTCAATCCGCACCGCCTTGCCCAATGCCCGCGCCACGCGCGAAACCGTGGACAGTCTCACGTCTTCCGCGTGATTCTCCAGCCGCGAAATTGCCGACTTCTTTGTCTTGGTGATTCGCGCCAGTTTTTCCTGCGTGACGCCGGCTTGCTCGCGCGCTTCACGCAACATTACGCCAATTTTGAATTCCTCATAGCCCGCGTTGAAATCTTTGGCGACCGCCTTGTTGTTCGGCTTCCGTCGCGCAATGTAATTTTCCACGTCGTTTTTCATTTTTATTTTCTCCGGCTTGTCCAGAGCTTCGTTTTGAGCTTCAGCCTCGCGCGGCGCGTGCAGGCCTTTTGTTCAACAAAAGTTGTTGATTCATTCATTCCACGTCAAATGCCTCATCAATTCGGAACCATGGTGTTCGTATTCAAATGGAAAGCGAACGCGGTGGGAAAGTCCCGATCATCCTGCCAAAAATAACAGAACCGGGAGGTGGTGCTCCAACTCGTTAAAAAGCGCATCTGAATAATTTGTATCCATTGAGCCGAACCGTCTATGAACACTTCTTTTGCCAACCCGCCCCTGATTCAAAAACGCCGGCATTGAATTGAATTCAAAGCCGGCGACCTTTTTTCAGAGATGGTTCTTGTCGTCTGGTCAGTTATTGGTGCTGCTCAAGATGTAGAACTGCTGCACCCCGTTGGGAGACACCGCGTTCGTGCCGATGAATGTAAAGGTGCTCGAGTCCGCCACGTTGGTCGCCACCACCTGCCACTGGGGCAACGGCGTTGCCACGTTGGTGCTGGTCAGCAGGTAATAGGTCGCCCCGACATCCCCTTGGATCCCATTAATGACCACGTTTTTGCCGCCCGCGCCGTTGCTCACCAGGCTGAAACTGGTGATGCCAGGCGAATTCGTCGGCGCAGTCACCGCCGGCGGAGCAGTAGCGGGCACGAGCATAAAATACTCCATATTAATGCCTGAACCTGCCGTTGCCTTGAATGTTGTTGCCTGCCCAGTCAGGGTAACGAAAACATTATTGTTATTGGCGTCCTGTAGAGGAATCCATTGCCAGGCTTGGTAGCCTACGCCATTGGTGCCATTAAACGTGCCCAAAGCCGTGACGGTCTGATTCGTGGTGCCCACGCCGGCGGTGACCTCTCCTAACGCGAGGCTGTAGGCACCGTTGAAAGCCAGACGGCCGTAGATATTGTAGGTGCCAGCCGGATAGTGGCGCGTGTAATTGAACCAATTGCCGGCGGCGATATAACCAACGTTATACAACCCGATGTTTTTGTCGTTGAAGGTCGTTTGCGCGGCCGTGAATTTGGGACGCAAATAGTCCGCTGACGTCTGATTGCCCACATTGTCTCCGACCCGGTATAAGAATTGACCAGCGCCCTGGCCATTGGCGGTGACGTTAATATCAACTCCCTGGAGGGCAATGGCCCCAGCACCGAATGGATCATTTGCAGCCAAGAAGCCCGTGGGCTGATCAAAGTAACTGTTCGGTTCCACCTCTCCCAAAGGCCCAGTGACTGTCGTTGAATTTACATCGGCTGTTGGCACGGGATTATCAATGAACTGGTCACAGAACCAGCCGGGTGTCCCGTTAATCGTTTGGCCTGGTGATCCCGTGCCGGTTGTCACATAGTTGTTGTTTGTGCTGAAGTCATAGTCAACCGCTTCCCATTGATAAAAATTGACATTAAAGGTGTCAAAATTGTAGGTGAATTGGGAGGATATTGCGGCGCTGTTGGTAATGCTGATCACGGCAGTATAGATCGTATTAGTCTGGAGGGGATAGCTGACTTTCCAAGTGTTTCCCGCCGCCGGGGTGATGGTGAGTCCTGCTGAAACATCAACCCCGTTCAAAACCAGATCAATGCCACTGGTGAGGATGTTGGCGCCATTATTTGGGGTAACGGTGAAGTTGAAGACATTGGTCAGCGAGAACGGCTGGCTACTTGGATAAATGTATGACAATCCAGGAGTCAGAACTGGCACCGCAGGCACCAGCATCATAAAGGCCACGTTGGGATTGGCGCCAGGCCCCAACTGGAGTTGAAGCGTCTCTGCGCCGCTAAGGGTTGTGGATACAATGTTTCCATACTGATCCGTCAAGGGCACATACTCAAATCCATTCCAGTCATTCTCGGCGAAGGCGCCAGTGCCGAATTGACCAAGTTGAGTCAACGTTTGACTTGCCGCTGGAGTAGCGGGGTTGGGAACCGAGGAGAGGCTGGCCTGTTGTCCGCCTGTTCCGCCTTCGGCCAGATAGAGCCAAACATCATACGTGCCGTTGGTCGTCGAATCAGTAGGATAGCCACTGGAGCCGAATGTCCTCGTATAATTCCACCAATCACCGGGGGTGGCGTAGCCAATTGCCAGCATCGGAAAATCATTGACCCCGATTGTGGTTCCCGTGGTTGCAAGGGCGTTTTTTTGCTGGCTGAACGTGTCCGCGTTGGCCGGGGTTACGTAAGGAGCATCCCCGGGAGGCGTGGTCCCGAGCGCGGCATCCCTGTAAAATATAACGCCAGCGCCAAACTGGGCGGGGCCTTCGCCGCCGGTCTTATTGAAGTCAGTGCCCTGAACAGCAAGAGTCCCTTCAAGATAGTCAAGCCACACACCGCCGTTGGCCGGCGTCTCCCTCCACGAGCCACCGCCGAAGTTGTATTCGGAGGTATCAATGACCAGGGCGGGCGCGAAGGTGTCGAAGGCCATGCTCGTCACGAGAGGAGTGCCCGAAGCAGGCGCCGCCGTGATATTAACGCTGTATTTCAAATTCGCCGACAGCGGGATCGTGAGGGTTGCCGGTGACGAGCCGAGGCCGGCGACGACTGCGCCGGAGGCGTATGTGCCGTTCGTCGGATAAACATTGGTGACGGTGGTCGTCACGGTTGAACCGAGCGCTGATGTTGCAACCACGTTTGTGAACGCGCTAATGCTGGTGGTGGGGACTCCGCCTATAGTGCCGGATGCGGCCGTGAAGGTGGCGCTGGTGTTGGTGCAAAGCGTCAGGCCATTCAATGAAGCGGATGATATGCTAGGAGGCACGACGCTAACGACACCTTCTATTAGTTGGAATCCATTCAAGTCATTTTCGGCAGCACCGGTGCCAAAGTTTATGGTAATATTCCCGTTGACGTCAGCCGTGGCGGCCAACTGAAGATAGTCAACTCCACTGACGAGGGTGGTGGTATGATCATCGTAAGTGGAAGAATTGGTGGTTCCACTATTGATCCAGAACGAACTTACTCTGCCAGCCGCATTGCCTGCGCTATAAACGAAGAGGGTGTAATTTGCGTTAGGTGTAAGATTGCTGATCGTCACGGATGAGTTGGGGGTAGCAGATGCTCCGGTGTTTATAGAACTGGACATCAAGGCTGCATAGGGGCTATTTGGGTAGCCTATCCCATTGTCCATGTTAGAGACCGAGGTCCATGCAAACGGGGTGATAAGGCCATAACCCGGGCAATTGTCATCAAATGCACCACCGGCGGCAGCTAGATTTACACCCAGTGTGACCGGCGAAGCGCTGCCATCTGCATTAACCAAAGGGCCACTGGTGTTGTAGGCAACGGCGCCGAGGGTGTTCACGCCATTCCAAATGTCTCCGGGTGAACCAATCACCGCAGCGCCAGACATTGCCGAAGGCACAGGGTTCTCACCATTTAAGAAGTTGAAGTTGACGCCAGCACTGGCAAAATTAACATTGAGCAACATTGGAACACTCACGACGGGCGACGAAGCAGGACTGTTGCCGCCGGCGCCAACCGACACCACCTCGTAGTAATCGCCCACGACACCGCTCGCGTCAAGATAGCTTGTGCCGGACTGGCCTGTGGCAATCGCGGTGTATGTTCCGCCCACGCTGGTGGCACGCAGGACATTGAAAGTTGCCGATAGAACGGGAGTCCAAGACACATTCACGCCGCCGCCGCCGGCGACTACGTCAGCGTGGACTTGGGCTGGTGGGGCGGGCACAGCTACCGGCGTGGCGGCCACGGGCTGGGAATACGCGCTCGTCGTGCCATCGCCGAATGCATCCACGGCCGTAACTTCATAGTAGTAAGTAGTTCCGTTGACCGCCGTTGAATCCACGAAGGAGGGCGAGGCCAAACCTGTTCCACCACTCGGCGAGGTGTTGAACGGGCCAGCGGGGCTGGTGGAACGGTAAACGGTATAGGAGGCCGCGCCGGTCAGGTTCGGAAAAGTCAGGCTCACTTGATTGTTGCCGGACGCGGCGGTTACTATGGGCGCGAGGGAGGACCATCGGATGTCCTCCACCGAATTCGCCGACGCCGCGCCGCTGTAAAAGCGCAAATCGTTGATCCAACCTCCAAAGGGGCGGCTTCTGGCAGTCCGATTGCCGACCATCAACACGCTGCCGCTGGCATTGTTCAGAGTGATGCTTCCAGCAGCCAAGGCTTGGGAAGCCACCGACGTGACACCAGCACCGCCGCTATCGGTTCCCTGGTAGATCGTCGCCGTCGTGCCATCGTAGGTAACGGCAATGAAATACCATTGACCCGGGGTGAATGCTCCGGGCTGGGCCGTCCCGGCAAGTGAAAGAGTAGTGTTGAAAGCACAGTTTATTGTGGTCGGGTTATTATAAAAGACTCCAAGGCTGTTGGCCGCCCCCTTGTCCGTAACGCCGTTGGCGCCGAGAGTAAATATCCGAGCGGTGGTGGAGGCGGCGCTGCCGACGACCCCCGAACATTGGGGCTTGAACCAAATGGTGGCCGTGTAGGTTGGCACCACGCCGAAATTCAGGGCGGTGCTGGCGGTGTTGTCAGCAATCGGGCCGAGGCTTATGTCAAGGTTGGTCGAGAAGTCCAGGGCGACATTCAGTCCTGAAACCCCTGAACCGGGTATGCCCTGGAAATTAGCCGCCGTGCCAGCGTTGTTGAGCGTGTTCAGGGTGACATTGGCGCCACCCGTGCTGGTGTCGCTTTGGGCGGTGGTGCCCCCGCCCGTGTCGGTGAATGGCATTCTCAACAGAAGGGTTTGGGCCTGCAAAACGCAGACGGACGTGACAAGCGCAAGGGCGGCCAATAGAACGGTTCTGTAGGTTTTCATGTTATTTGGTTATTGGGATGAGGGGTTGGTTTTAACTGGATTTGAAACAAGCTATCATGGTTCGGTATATTGCACCATCGGCAAAACTGCCGATGTCGCATTAATGTTCAATTATTGTTCGGCCATTGAAGAGCACTGACTTGACTAGCTGTATATGGGGTCAGCGAGATGTCGTTCAGGCTTTGATAAAACCACATTTTGTTGGCAGCAGTCCAAGTCGTAAACTGGAACATAGTCTCAATTTTACACCATTGGGCTGAACCATCCGCAAACACTTCATTTCCGCCATCGGGATACTTGGCACTCCCTCTTTTATGAGGCGGCCAGAATTTGTAGGACGCGAGGATCTGTGGCGAAGTGACCAGAGTCTCGGAACCGCCCCAAGTGCCGTTGATTTTGGCAACCAGATCCGCCGCCAGGCACCAATACGGCTTGGAGTGGCTGAGCCTGACCGGACTGTGGGTTCCATTGAGAGCCGTGACAGAGCCGACAATGGCGTTGGGCGACCATGCGGTGAAGCCCCCAAAATATTGGTAGCCAATGATCCATTGTGGATAATTAACGGTATCAGGATATGGCAACCCTGGAATATCGGGACACGACCAAACACAGGGAGCATTAGTAGCAAAGGGGATACCTACGCCTTGGACCGAAGGGGAGTAAGTCGTGCTGATGCAGTATTGCACGAACGGTGGAGTGTTTAAATTATCACTAGTCACATCTTTGGCAGGTATTACATAATCATTGTTATCGCCGGCATAAATCGTAATGCCGATGCCAAGCTGGTGCAAATTGCTCAGGCAATTGGCACGTTTCGCGCGTTCCCTGGCACTCGCGAGCGCCGGCAACAGCATCGCTGCGAGAACGGCAATGATGGCAATCACCACCAGCAATTCAATCAAAGTGAAAGCACGATACAACGGTCGTGCTGGTAAACGATAGGCGTTTTTTCTCATGTGGTCGTATTCTTAAGATATCCTGTTCCCGCACATTGCATAGTCGGCAAAACTGCCGATAGCAATGGCAAGTCATGCCCCACCTGATTTGCGCTGATTTTACTGAAAATACCACACAAATTAAGAACGGGCAAGTTTTCAATAGTGATTTTCGACGTGGCAAGCCGGACGTATGAACGCACCAGCCTGATCGTCACCACCAATCTGCCCTTCGAACAATGAACCGAGATCAAGGCCGAAGGCGAACCCGCTGGGAATAAATGGTGGCTCGCGTATCTGGAAAAAAAATCGTGACGGTCAGCGACGCCGTCCCGTTGAAGTTGAAAAATCATTTGCCAGCTTGTCGTCGCTGCTGAAAAATGATTACATGGCTGGTCTTTTTAAAGTATCCAGCATTTCTATTTTAGATAGTCGGCAAAACTGCCGGTAAACTGCGGCGGCAAAAATGGCCTTCGATGGCATGGAATCCATCACTTGGTTGCTTTCTCAAGTCGCCCAAGCGGATCATTTTGATTTTTGAAGCGACGGCGGCCTGCGGAATTTTTTTAGGCAGGCGGCCTTTCGAGAGAAAGACGGCGACCTCAAACTCTCAAGTAACGCGCCACGGCCTGCGCACGGGATTGGACATGAAGCTTGTGATAGATATGCTCGATATGCGTATGCACCGTGCCGTAAGCAAGACCCAAGGCCTCGGCGGTTTCCTTGTAACTGAAACCTTTGACGAGATGATTCAGCACGTCCACTTCGCGCGGCGAAAGATTTTCGGCCGCGGGGCTGGCAGTCGGAGTAACACGTTTAAACGATTGCACAACTTTGCGCGCGATGTTGCTGGTCATCGGTGCGCCGCCGCCGTAAGCGTCTTTTACCGCCGCCAACAATTGCGCAGCGCGCACCGGCTTGAGCAGATAACCCGCTGCGCCCGCCGCGAGCGAATTGAAGATGGACTCCGGGTCTTCGTGAACCGTGAGTATGATAATTTGAGGAAGTTCCATCAGGTTGGCAAGTTGGCGCACACATTCGACGCCATTCATGCCCGGCAGGCTGATGTCCATGAGCACGACTTGCGGTTGAAGCTTGGGGATTTCAAGCAACGCCGTTTCGCCGTCGGAAAAGGCACCGACACATTTACAATTCGGAGCATCCTCCAGGATTTTGAGCATGCTTGCGCGCACCGCAGCATGATCTTCAACAATGGCTATTGTTATAGTCATATTTTTGCGCTTCATGAGTGACGTTTAGGATGCCGCAAAGCCACGGGTTTGGCTATGGCTAATTGATCCGACAGGCCGTTCTTTTCATCACCAGACGGCCATTTATGTTTCGACTCAAAATCAAGATAGGCCAAATTCATATTGCCCTCGGTGACGATGTGAAGGGTCAATACGCTCACACCTTTGGGCAATTCCACTTCGGCGATATTCGTCATGACATTCCAGTGGTGCCATTGACGCCAGGCGATGGGATCCTTGTCAGTGCTGGTTGAAATAATGTTGATCGTAGAGACGTTGGTTTTCATGTCAGGATTGCGAGTTATCTGCGCCATTATTCACCGCAAAGCATATGTTGAAGATATTCGGTAATGCTATTTTGAATAGTCGGCAAAACTGCTGATAAGCCGCAACAGAAATTCCGGCAATCGAGTGTTCTGCGGTTGGCCATCCTGGATTTCGACGGCGACGGATCTGGCTATGACTAGTTTCCGCCACAGCGCCATCGCTATCATCATTTCATACCAGTGGATTTTTCAACTGGAGGGTAAATGTCGTTGTCGTGCCCTTTCCGTCTTCGCTGCGCTGCTCGCATCGGCCGCCAATCCCCTCCAGTCGCCGATTTAAATTGTCCAGGCCGTCCGCATTTGGCGGAACCTGGTCACCGATTTGGAATCCCCGGCCGTTGTCCTCAATTATCAACGTTATCGTCGCCGCCGCGAGCCGCAAGCGCACCCAGACTTCGGTCGCGTCGGCATGCTTGACAACATTGTGCAACGTTTCTTTGACTGCCAGATATAAGTGATGCCCCACTTCAGAGAACAGCGGCATGGTGGGAACTTCCTCCGGCACATCCAGCCGACAACGAATGCTTGCCGACCGGAGATAATCCGGAATGTAGGTGCAAAGATAGGCAATGAAAAGTTCCAGCGTATTGTTCTTCGGATTCACCGTCCACACGATCTCGTCCAAAGACCGGATAACCGTTCGCGCACTGCGAAAAATCTGATCAATGTGCTCTTTGGCCTGGATCGGTTTGTCAAAATCCTTTTGCGCTAATTCGCTCAACAAGGCAATGTGGGTAAGACTTGCCCCAATGTCATCATGCAAGTCCTGCGCGATGCGCGCGCGTTCCTGCTCGATTTCGAGCCGCTGCGCATCCCGCTGGCGTTCCTGAATTTGGATTTCCAGTTGCCGCGAGCGTTCCGCGACCTGCCGGTGCAACACCGCCACCCAGACGAAGGCTGCCAGGGCCGCGAAGCCGAGCGCGCTGGTCATCCAAAAAACTTTTCTCAAGGTCCACCACGGCGGCGATTCCAGCAGGACGACATCGTCCGCCGAACGGAGTTCGATGCTAAATCCCTTTGCGCGCCAGGCGTCGCCTGCCCTCCACTCGCCAGGATCAATCTGGCAAACACCCGTGACGGCGACACGGCTGCCGTTTGCCAACCCGACAAAGGCGTCTGAACTTTCGGACTGCTTGAGGTAGGCGTTAAAAATAAAATCGCTGTTTTGCAGAATTAAATATCTTTCCGGCCCAAGCAACGCGCGATCCAGCAACTTGGCGGTGATCTGGACCAGCCGGCAATCATAATCTCCTCTCAGCGCGTCGTTCACTGTCACCTGCGTGGGCTGAACCGGCTGGCCGGAGGAGTTTTTACGATAGATGGCGTCTTGTATGATAGGTGTATATGTCCCTTGGCTCACGAAACCGAGCACTTCCACGCGGTCACCCAGTTGCAACGCATCCTGCTGTTTCGTCTGCACTTCCACGCCATTCTCGCCCTCCTGCAGAAACAATCTCTCACCCGGTTCAAAGTAGATGACCGTGCCCGCCACTTTCACCGGGTGGCCAAAAGCCTCTAGCGGGGCAAATCGCAATAGGCTGCCGATGGGACGCACGGCTATGGCGAACGGATTCTCCGGCGCCGGAAGCTCAATGGCAAAGTCCTCCAGTCGCGGCACCATGAGCTGGATGGCAAAAAGCTGGCGTTGATGATTGAACTGCGTTGTGCAGACGCCCCGCACGCGCACGGTGCTGTCCAGCAGTTCCTCGGCCTGCTTCACCGGCAACTTCCATGCATAAACCGAAAGCCGCCCGCCACCCGTGGCAATTTCAATCAAGTGATACGGCAAGTTTTCAGGCGATTTAACCGACCGCACCACGCCGGTGATCTCGACGAACTGGCTGTCTTCCTGGCCGCTGGCAAGTTGTTCGTAAGTCACGGGTGTTGGCACCGGCAATGCCTTTTGGCCCATCACCCGCACCTTTTCCGGCACGATGACGGGCGCATATTCTCCGGGACCGCTCACGCCTTCGACATCCACCACCTGCCCGGGAACAAGCGGCGGCGTGTTCGTGGAGTCTTGAAGATAGATGCCGGCGGTGTCATCCTGTATGTATCGGGCATAAAGACTTGCGTCAAAAAAAGTCACAACGCCACGCAGGTGAACGCGCATCGGTTGTTGTGCCTGCTCCACGGTAAGTCCGCGCACCGCCGCTGCCGTGGTTAATTCTTCACCGCTCGCTGGTGTTTCCAATGTCAGCCAAAACAAAATGAAAGCCGGCAGGCACTGGCTCCGCCGCAAGATTTCGCGCAAATTAAATTTCATCGTTTAGCCCGCATTTATTGAAAATGGAAAATGCGATATTCCATCATGGTGCAGGTGGCACGTTACTTTTCCACCTACCGACAACAATTGTCAATCATCATCTGACCAGGGCTTGGGCGCATCTCAATCTTTGAGGGGGTGGTGGACGCGTCACATTAACACCCCGCTTTGGCGGGGTATGCACCAATCAGCGTGAAATCAAACCGTTTCAACGGTTTCACGGGCCATTGTTCGCTCAACTCGCAGGTTTCAGCAAGACAATTGATGACAATTAAAGAGAATTCCTTCGGAAGGTTCCCGTTGAATTCATCCGGTCAACTTGCTTTAATTGGAGCGAATCATTTGAAGCGAAAGCAACATTTTCGAAAAAAGGCGCGTGCTCCCGATAAAAAGAACGTGACGCCTGAAAGGCTGGCATCCAAAATTCCTCCGCGTCGTCTGTGGTTGTTTCGAATTTTTGCGGCAGTTGCCATCCCATTGTTGATCGTCGGCGGGCTTGAGTTGGGCTTGCGTTTGTGCGGTTATGGTTATCCCACAAGTTTTTTTCTCAAAACCAAAATCGGCGGGGAAAATTATTATGTGCCAAACGACCGGTTTGGCTGCCGATTTTTTCCTCCGGCGTTGGCTCGCACACCAGTGCCGCAGCGGATGCCCGTAAAAAAACCTGCCAACACCTACCGCATTTTTGTTTTTGGGGAATCGGCGGCAATGGGCGATCCCGATCCGACCTTTGGTGCCTGGCGTTATTTGCAGGTCTTGTTGCGCGAGCGTTTTCCCGGAACGGATTTTGAAGTTGTCTGCGTGGCGATGACGGCAATCAATTCGCACGCGATTTTGCCCATCGCGCGCGAATGTGCCCGGCGCGATGGCGATTTGTGGATTATTTACATGGGCAACAATGAAATGGTCGGGCCTTTTGGCGCGGGCACTGTGTTCGGTTCGCGCGAGCCGGGAATAAATCAAATTCGCACTGAACTTGCGGTAAAATCAACCAAGGTTGGCCAATTGCTGGATGGTCTGATACAACAATGGGATGATCACTCCTCGACCCCGAAAACGTGGAGCGGCCTGGATATGTTCAAAGACCATCAGCTTCGGCGTGATGATCCGAACCGGTTGCGCGCTTATGAAAATTTCAAAATCAACCTGGAAGATATTTTGCAGGCGGGACACGCCGCCGGGGTGCCGATGATTTTGAGCACAGTGGGAAGCAATTTGAAGGACTGTGCTCCGTTTGCTTCGCTGCATTCAGCCGGTTTGAACGAAACCCAAAAAACCGAATGGGACAGTCTTTATCAGGAAGGGATTTCCCTTGAAACGGCGGGAAATTATCAGGAAGCGCTGAAAAAATTTGCGCAGGCTGCGGCAATTGATCCTCAATATGCAGAGCTGCCGTTTCGCATGGGAAGCTGTCACCTGGCATTGACGAATGCCGCTCAAGCTTTGGGCGAATTTGAACTGGCCCGGGATGATGACACGCTGGCTTTCCGGGCGGACAGCCGCATCAATCAGATTATAAACGATGCGGCGGAGGCAAATGCCAGCAAAGGTGTCTATTTTTTGAATGCCGCCCGGATACTGGCGGAGGACTCGCCGGAAAAGATTCCCGGCAACGAATTATTTTACGAACATGTGCATTTGAACTTTGCCGGCAATTACTTGCTGGGACGCGCGTTTGCCGAACAAACACTGAAGTTGCTCCCGAAACCCATTCTTGCACAGGACAAAGGCGAATGGGCACCCGCGGAATTATGCGACCGGCGGCTGGCCGTTTCGCCGTGGGATCGTTTCCGCGTCTGGCAGGATAATTACAGCCGCGTGTCACAGCCGCCTTTCACCGGTCAATTGAACGATGTTCCGCGCGCGCAATTTTACATGGCAAAGCTGAAGGAATTAAATTCGCAAATGACGGAAGAGACCAGCGAACAATCCCGCGCCACTTATGAGGAGGCATTGGCACTAACGCCTGACGACTATCTTTTGCGTGGAAACTTCGCGCAATTTTTAGATCAAATCGGCGATTTGGCCGAAGCCCCGAAGGAAGAGCAACAAGTCAGCGAACTGCTGCCGCAGAACCCCATGACTCCCTGTATCATTGGCCGGTTCCTTGTCCGCCTGGGCGATACCAGCGGAGCGGAGAAATGCTTTTTGCGGGCAGTGGCCATTCGCAGGGATTATGTGCCAGCCTTGAACGAATTGGGATTGATTCTGGCGAACCAACAGAAGACAGCCGAAGCCGCCGGATTTTTTAAGCGCGTCATTCAAGTGGACCCGGGTTATTTTGAAACTTATTTGAACTGGGGATTCATGGAGCAAGGCGATGGAAAATTGGATCAGGCCATGGCACACTATCATACAGCCGCCAATCTTCAGCCGAATGCGCCGGCCGATTATTTCTATCGAGCTGTCGCATCGGCGGCGGAGCTTCGCCATGATGACTCCATCGGCTATTTGCGCGATGCTGTTTGGATGAACCCGAATTTCTGGCAGGCTCGATATTTGTTGGGAGGCGAACTGGCGGCTGAAGGAAAAATTGAGGAAGCGCAGGCACAGTTTTCCGCGGCAGTCCGCATTCGCCCGGATTTTGAGCCCGCGTATTTGAGTGACGGAGCCGCCCTCGTAAAGCTGGGGAAACTGGATGAAGCGCTCAAGGAATTCCAAACCGCATTGCAACTGGATCCAACGAACACGGTAGCGCGGCAAAATCTCGAAGCTGTTCAGGCCAATATTCAGGCGCTGAAAACCCGCAGCCAATGAAAGCTCAACAGGTGGCACTCCGCCGGACGCTTACGCAGCAGGCGCTTGCGGCAACCTTCCGCCGCGCTTCCGGTTGACCCTGCCAATTCGAGTTTGCATCTGTTCCCGGTAATTTTTACGGCGATTCCAAACGGTAAAAGACGCTGCCATTGTTTTGGTTTGGCGCTATGACAACCGGGTTCGTTGTGTTGGCAAGATCAGACCAGTTTCCGCCCGCCAAAGAATTTGTCTGCACTTGCAAATGACAGACGATATTCGCCGGCCAGGTCAAAACCACATTGCCGTTTGAGTGGGTCGCGGTAATCTGGAGCGGTGCGGTTTGCTGATAAACACGCACATAATCCACCAGCATTTGTTGGGGGAAGACCGTTGTGCCATCCGGGTTGCCGGGCCAGTTGCCGCCGACGGCGACATTGAGTATCAGGAATTGAGGCTGCGTGAAGACCCAGGTTCCGCCGCTGGGCAGACTGGCAGGAGTGGCCGTGAAAAACAGATTTGTGTCCAAAAACCATTGGATCTGGTTCGGCGTCCACTGCACGGCGTAAATGTGGAAGTTGTCGGCGAGAGCCGCCCCGCCCGGCAGCGTATAGGTTCCACCAACTCCCGGAGCCACAATTGTAGTCCCCGCCGCAGGAGTTAATCTGCGGGCCGTGAATTGTGCCGTGATCGGTGCCCTTGGTCACTGGTTTTGCCGATGTTTTCCATGATGTCAATCTCGCCACAGGTGGGCCAGCTGACACCGGCATCAATGTTTGTGCCCAGCATCCAGAAGGCGGGCCAGATTCCCTGACCGCGCGGGAGTTTGATGCGCGCCTCCATGCGGCCATAGGCCCAAGACTCTTTGTATTCCGTCAGCATCCGCGTGGAGGTGTAATTTGTTATTCCTGCGGCAACCACCTGATCGGCCTCGATTACCAGTTGGCCACCTTGAATCCAGGCATTGGTTGTTGTGTAGGTCTCAAGCTCGTTGTTACCCCAACCACCGTTGTTACCGATGTCATAAGTCCATTTGGTAGGATCGGGAGAACTGCCGTCGGGCTGGTTGAACTCGTCGTCCCAGACAAGGTTCAACTGCGTGGCCGGAGGAGTGACCACCGTGCCGCCGGTTTGGTTCAACGTGAGGTCATCAAAATACATCGAGCCGTTGTCATCGTTCGTTCCCTGTTGAAAAACGACTTGATACCGCACATAAACCGTGTTCGACGGCGCCACCAGACTGGTGACGCTGTTGGTCACCGTTCCAGGAGTCAGAATCTGAGCCGAAGGATTTGAAAAGGAACACTGGTTGGTGATCTGCAAATCGAACCATTTGCTCAACCCGCCGAAGCTGGCAATGTTGTTGCTGGTGACAACTGCCGAACGGTAGAGCGCCAGCGCGTTGTAGGACGCGTCCCGGAAGCTGACTTCCAGCCAAATCGCATCCTTTCCCTTGATGTTGTCGCTGGAAAGCGATTCAGCCCAACCATTAGCCAGGTAGGTGACACCGGGTCCGGAGGCGTTGTCCTGATAAATGCCCGTGTAATTAGTCCCAAGAATGAACTGACCATAAACCTTGTAATAGTTCGTTCCGCTGTGGGCATTGGAACCAGTCTGGCTGTAATTGTTTGCCCCGAAAGTCGTCCAACCGGCAAGGGTGCTGCTGCTCGTCTCAAATCCTGGATTGTTCAAGACATTGGCCGCGCGAGATTCAACCGCAAACAACAATCCAATGGTGAAAGCAAGACCGGCAGCCGCTCTTGGCAAAAAAGCCGTTTTTATAATCGCAGTGCCAGCGTTATCAAGAAACATGCTTTTACATGTCATTGAAATGGAGGCTGTCGTCATCTCCTTTAATATCGCTCTTGACAGGCGTTTTTCAATTCATTTGTGTTCATTTTCAAGAATAAAAAGTCGGCGCCGACCCAGATGTTTTCTTAATCTAATTGCAATCCACGACCAGCGTCACTCAATCAGCAACTTATAGAATCGTGGCGACGATCCCACTGTGTCAGTCACAGTTTTGACCGTGCCGTCGCCGCTAACAGGGTTGCCAGCGCGCGGCGGTTATTTGTTTTTTGGCTCAAAATCAAAGTAGGCCAGATTCATATTGCCGTCGGTGACGATTGATGGGAACGGTGAGGTAATTGATTATTGGCCCAGAGACGTTCATCCACTGGGTGCCATGAGTTCTGCGATGGATATTTCATTGATGCCAAAAATTATTTTGCGACTTGAGCTTTTGTTTTTTCGTGGTAGAAACTTTTCAGCACGGCGAAGGCTTTTTTCTTTTCGCCGTCGTGGCCGATGAGGCCCTTGATATTCCAGCCGTCCTGAATGCCCTGCAACGGCCGGCGCGGGGAACGGAAATCACACAAAATCCACGGCGTGCAGCCGCTGAAGCCGGGAATTTGTTCCAGCATCGGCAACGTGCGTTTGTAAACGTCCTCCTGATATTCCTCGCTGAACCTCGTCAGCGCGTCCGCATGAAAACCCCGCTTGGCGTCCGCGCCGAATTCGCTGATGACCACCGCCGGTGATCGGGCGCGGACTTGTTCACATCGAACTTGGTGCGATACCAGACCGAGCCTTCATAATAAAAAAGTTTTTTGTCCCGTGAATTCCAATCGCCGGGCACGTTCAAAGTCGGACTGGTGTCGAAGTTGTATTCAATGAGTTCCGTCTTGTCCTTCGGCTGCCGGTCCAGAAAAAAACCGCTGCCGGGCTTGGCCGCTTCGTCGTAAGGCTGACGGCGGTAATCAAAATAGCCCGTGTCATACGGGTCAACGATGACGTGCGATTTGCCGTTCAAGCTCGTCGCCTGCCGCGCAAAAACATCGGCGATGACCACTTCGCTGCGCACCCGGTTGGCGGCTACGAACACTACGGCGGAAAAAACCAAGAGAAATCCTTTCATGTTAAATTAATTTAAACCCATCCAAGTTAACGAATCCGCAAAATCAGAATACCGGGTCGAATAATTTTTAGTCTGCCCGATCGGCCGACGTAGGCATATCGGCAGTTTTGCCGACTATTCATTTTGTCTTAATTTCTTTTTCATCTTCGCACTTTGAAAACATTCCATCTCTTTCTGACGCAAGTTTTCTGTTCGCCGGTCTTTGCCGTCACCACGTCAGCGCAATCACTACCAAAGATCGAACTCAAACAGGTTTTCCCGAATCTGCAAATTGACCGTCTGGTTTGTTTACAGATTATTGTTAAGAATTTGGATGTTTTTAATGAATTGTCGTGGTAGTTTAAATATAATTTCAACAGTTGTGTCCAAATTAAATTTTCATATTTTAATCGAAAATTTCAAGGGAAGGCATGGTGTTTTGTTGCAGATGTTTTAATTGCGTCGCACCTCTTTTTTTAAATATCGAAAAGTATGTGCTCAAAGAACGTTTTGCCGACCAAAAAAACCATGCCAACGGTGATTGCAGTTTTCATCATGGCTTTGACAGGGATAATGGTTTTGCCGCCTGACGCTTCCGCGACAGACTGGCTGACATACCACTACGACAATGCCCGTGATGGCGCGAACACGAATGAGGTCGTGCTGACACCGGCGAACGTCAACACCAACGATTTTTTCAAATTGTTCACCTACACGGTGGACGGCGAGGTTTATGCCCAGCCGTTGTATATGGCGAATGTAGCAATTACCGGACAGGGCACACACGATGTCATGTTTGTGGCCACCGAGAATGACAGCGTTTATGCTTTCGACGCAGATAGCAATGCCGGAACAAATGGAGGATTGCTGTGGCACACCAACTTGGGAACTGCGGCCACGAGCGTCCTTTTTGGCACCCGGTATTATCACAATGTTTTAAACCCGCTCCTCGGCATCACGGGAACGCCGGTCATCGACCCTTTGGCGGGAACGCTTTATGTGGATGTCTTGACGACCCCTGTGGCCGACACAACGAATGCTCAGCATCATGTCCATGCCTTGAATATCGCCGATGGCACAGAACGACCTTACAGTCCAGTTCTCGTTACGGGTTCGGTTCCGGGAACAGGAGTTGACAGCTCAAACGGCGTGGTAACATTCAATGCAAACCAGGAGAATTCCAGACCGGCTTTGACACTGGTTGGAGGGGTGCTTTATGTTGCCTTCAGCAGTTTTGGGGATACTGATCCTTTTCATGGCTGGGTCATCGGCTTTAATGCCACCAACCTCGTGCAGATGACCAATTATGTTTTCTGCACAACTCCCAATGCCACGACGAACGCTTTTGGGGTGAACGCTGGCGAAGCCTCGCTTTGGATGGGCGGAGACGGATTATGCGTTGATGCCAGCAGCAATCTTTATTTTGAAACCGGAAACGGAAGTTTCAGCGCCAAAACCAATGGCGGGGACTATGGGGACACTTTCGTCAAGCTTTCCACTACCAACGGGTTCGCAGTGGCCAATTATTTCACACCCATGGACCAAGCCGCCGACGCGGCCAACGATAATGACCTCGGCTCGGGTGGCCCATGCTTGCTGCCGGATTCGGTGGGAAGCGCGGCACATCCGCATTTGATGGTTGGCTCAGGCAAGGATGGAAATATTTATCTGGTGGATCGTGACAACATGGGACATTACAGCAGCACGGCAAATGCTAATCTCCAGACTTTGAACGGGGCCATTGCCGGCAGCTATGGCACGCCGGCTTACTTCAACAATTGGATTTATTATCAGAGTTCGGGCGATGTCATGAAAGCTTTCTCGATCACCAATGGCGTAATGTCGTCCTCACCGGTCTCCGAATCAACAGTGACTCTCGGTGGTCTCGGTTATGCACCGGTAATTTCCGCGAATGGAGCAAGCAATGCCATTGCCTGGGTCATTGATTCAAGCGCCTACAACAACTCCGATTCGGATACCAGCAGTGGACCCGCCATTCTACGGGCCTTTAACGCCACCAATCTGTACCAGGAATTATACAATAGCAGTATAAAGGCCAGCGATAACGCTCCCGGAACAGTCAAATACCCTGTGCCCACGGTGGCGGACGGAAAAGTTTTTGTGGCTGGGGATTTGGGTGTGGCCGTTTATGGGATTGGAGTTATTCTGCCCCTCCCCACCATCTCGCCCGATGGCGGCGTTTACACCAATTCAGTGACGGTGACTTTGGCGGACGCCACAAACGGCACCACGATTTATTACACGCTGGATGGAACCACGGCAACGACCAATTCAATCCTTTACACCGGCCCTTTCACGCTGACGAACACGGTGGTGGTCAATGCCATCGCCGCCCAGCCCGGGGCGTTTAACAGCGGCGACGTCAGCGCCTCCTTCATCAACAGTTCCTCCATCGGGAGCGGAACGGGATTGCTGGGCTATTATTGGACGAACACCACCAGCGTGCAATTTACCAACGTGGAGTTCGCCAATTTGCCGACTCTTGTGCGCACCGACGCGACCGTGAATTTCAATTGGGGCGGCTTCGGACCGGCCCCAAGCATCGGCAACACCAACTATGTCGTGCGTTGGATCGGATCCGTGCAGCCGCAGTTTAGCGAGCCTTATACGTTTTCCACCACGGCTGACGATGGTTTGCGCCTGTTCGTCAACGGACAATTGCTCATTAACGATTGGGTCAATCAGGCGGCCACCGTCGAGAGCAACACCATCACGCTGAAGGCACAGCAACTTTACAACATTGAACTGGACTTTTATTATAGCAATGACAACGGCGCACAAGTGAGCCTTTCCTGGAGCAGTCCTTCCACGCCGCTGGCCATCATACCGCAAACCCAGCTTTATCCCTACTCCAATCCACCACCCACAATTGTCCTTTCGGGTCCAGCTAACGGCTCCATTTACACCGCCGTCGCCAGCGTAAGTATTAGCGCCATGGCCGATGCCCCTTACAATCCGATCAGCACGGTGGCTTTTTACGCCAACGGCAGCTTGCTTGGCGTTCTGAACGATAGTCCTGATGCGCCGCTCTATGCCCTGACAATGACCGGCTTCATGCCCAATCCCGGCGGCGTGACCGCCAATTCGAGCCAGGTGAGTGCCACACCAAACATTCCTCTGACCACTACGAACGTTGAACCTCAAGGTTCGGACTGGACCGCCGCCATCTGGCAAACCAACGGGATGGGAACCGCCGTCGCGCCCGTTGCCGGCAATAACTATGTCGCGATATTCAACGGCACAAGCGTCGGGAATGGTTTGAATAATACCAGAATACGATCTCCCGCCGTTTCAGGCACCGTCACCTTCGCCGGCAATTCATTGACGTTGAACACGAACACCGAACTGCGGACCAAAGGCACTCCGCCCACCACTCTTAATTTTCCCGGTGTCGGCGGCAATCCGGGACTGATCTTGAATGGCGGACTTTTGAACGACGGCGACAATACTTTGCCCACGGTGGTCACAATCACAGGCAACATTCAAGTCATTGGCCAATCGTATAATTCCGCACAGGGTGAAAATGGAGGTGGTGGCGGTCTGGCTCCGAATTCGCGAGCCATTGACCTGGCAGGCTATCTCAGCGGCCCGGGCGACATGGTAATCTTGAATTGCTCCACGAATCTGCCACAAGTCGTCTCCTGCCCTACCAACACCTATTCAGGCCAATGGATCGTGCAATGTGGCTGGCTTCAAGGGACTAATGCCAATTCTCTCGGAACCAACAGCAGCATTATGGTTGACCCTGATTACACCGGTTATCTGGCTTCGATGTCAAACGCTTCGTCACCGGCTGGTCCAGCCTTATTTGAAGTGGACTATAATTTGACTACTTCAGGCACACTGACGCTGGTCAATGGCGGCCAGATGAACCTACACCAGAATTGCACTTTCTCCGCAGTCACCGTCGAAGGAACGCCGTTAAGTCCCGGCACATATTCTTATGAGCAGTTAAGTGCCGAGTTTCCAAACAACTTTTTATCGGGCGGTTCGGGTAGCATCACAGTCGCCGTTCCTTCCGGCCCTCCCGGACCCATAACTGTGCCGACAGGATTGAGTGCGACGTCCGGCAACGCACAGGTAAACCTTTTCTGGAATGCGAGTCCAGGAGCAACAAACTATAACCTCATGCGTTCAACATTCAACGGGGGCCCATATACAACCGTGGCCAGTCTAGCTGGCACGAGCTATACCGACACGGGATTGAACAATGGCACGACATATTACTATGTCGTTTCGGCTATGTCTGCTCCCGGCTACACTTTGACCGCCGTAACCACTGATGCCAGCGGCTTGAGCAGCACTTCTGCGCCAGTTCAAATCAGCGTCAACCCCGGCAGCGGAGTGCCTTACGGTCTTACGACCAACGGAACAGTGCCGTCATTCTTGAATATGCCCACCACTTTCAACGGAGCGCTTCCGCTATTGCTTTCGGGAACCGGCGCGTTCAGCGACACGCCTAACCGTGTTCCGTCCAGCGGATTGATTCCTTACATGCCGAACACACCGCTATGGTCTGATGGCGCAGTCAAAAGCCGTTATATGGCCGTGCCCAACAGTGGCGGCCTCATCACGCCGGACGAACAGATTGCTTTTCTTCCAACCAATACCTGGACATTCCCCGCTGGAACTGTCTTCGTCAAAAATTTTGATCTCGTTGTCAATGAAACCAACGCCAGCGTTCCCTTGCGTCGTTTGGAAACGCGTCTCTTAGTGCGAGACATCAACGGTGCCGTTTACGGCGTGACCTACAAATGGCGTCCAGACAATAGCGATGCCGATTTGCTCACCACCAGTTCGAACGAAGGCATTCTCATCACCAATGCCGCGGGCGTCAGCACACAGACCTGGTATTATCCCAGCCCGGCGGACTGCCTCACTTGCCACACGCCGGTAGCTAATTATGTTCTGGGCGTCAACACCCGCCAGTTGAACGGAAACCTGACTTATCCGGCCACCGGGAACACCGACAACCAGTTACGCACCTTGAATCGCCTCGGGCTCTTTTACCCTGCGATTAACGAAGCGAACATCAGTAATTACGACCAACTTTCCGCGCTGACGAATTTGAGTGCCTCGCTGGTCCAACGCGCGCGTTCTTATCTGGATGCCAATTGCGCGCAGTGCCACCAGCCAGGCGGGGCGGGTATTACTTTCGACGCGCGCTACGACACGCCGCTGGCGCAGCAAAACATCACCAATTATCCGGCGCAGCTTTCCCTGGGCATTGATAACGCCTGCATCGTCAAGGCGGACGATGTCTGGCGTTCCACGCTACTGGTTAGGATGAACATTGTTAATCCAGCGATCCAAATGCCGCCACTGGCGCGAAATCTTATTGACGCCAATGCGGTTCAAGTGTTCACCGATTGGATCAACAGCCTGCCGGGCATCCCGACTTTGGCTCCGCCAGCTATTATGCCAGATGGCGGCGTATTCAACCAATCGGCCACTGTGACGCTGCAATCAACCAACAACAACGCGATGCTTTATTACACATTGAACGGCACGCTGCCGACAACCAATTCGTTCCTTTATACCGCGCCGTTTGCGCTGACAAATAATAGCATCGTCACGGCTGACGCGTTTGAAACCGGATTTGACAATAGTGTCGCTGCCAACGCCCTGTTCATCATTCAACCGCTTTATTTAACTTCATTTGGTTTTAGTTCCAACAGCGTGTTCCAGTTGGAACTTTCGGGCACTGTCGGCAGCAATTATGTGCTTCAGGCAACTACGAACTTCATTAATTGGACTCCGCTCGTCACAAACATAGGCGCGACTAATCTGCTTAATCTAATGGATATAAATGCAACTAACTTTCAATATCGTTTCTACCGCGTTCTTCAACAATGAAAAACCTGGTTTAGAGCACAACGCTAAAAAACTTTCCGTAAAAACGGATGATATAATCTTTTAACATGAAAACAAATTTTCGACAAAGCGCGCTCATTGTAATTTTTTATGGCTCGCTTTTTTTGTGGGCCGCCTGTGTGAAAGGTCAAACGACCAACGGCTACCAGATTTTTGTGTCCAATGAACATTCCGGCACTATCACTGTCATCAACGGCGCGGATTTCAAAGTCACCGATACGATTCACGTTGGCAAACGTCCCCGCGGTATTCATGCCAGCCCCGATGGAAAAGTCATATACGTTGCCTTAAGCGGTACGCCGATTGAGCCGCCGCCGAAATTGGACGCCAACGGCAATCCGATTTTTCAAAAGGACGATGATGACACGGACAACGTCCAAGCAGATAAGGCCGCCGACGGCATCGGAGTTGTGGATGTCGCACAAAAAAAACTCCTGCGCAAAATTCCCGCTGGTTCCGACCCGGAACAATTTTGTGTGAGCGCCGACGGCAAGCTACTTTACATCTCTAATGAAGACACCGGGACGGCGACGGTTCTGAGCACGGAAACGGGAAAAATCGTGACGTTTATTCCTGTCAGTCGAGAGCCGGAAGGCTCCGGCATCCGTCCCGATCAAAAAGTTTTTTACATCACTTGCGAAACCGCCGGCGACATATTTGCCATTGACGCGCAAACTTACAAGGTCATTGGCCGGATTCAAATCCATCCACGCCCGCGTAATATCGATTTTTTGCCAGACGGGTCGCGGGCATTCGTTCCGTCGGAATCATTTGGGGAGCTCAACGTGATTGACTCGGTGAATCAAAAATTGCTAAAAGTAATCAAGCTACCGCCTCGCTCGCGTCCGCAATGCGTCAAAGTTTCACCGGATGGAAAGAAGGTCTATGTTAGCACCGGTCGAGCCGGCACCGTTTGCGTCGTGGACGCGAACACTTACGAGGTGTTGAACACAATCAAGGTCGGCGCGCGACCATGGGGCATTGCGTTTTCACCTGATGGGAAATATCTTTTCGCCGCCAACGGCCCATCGGACGATGTCTCAGTAATTGATTTGGCGACCGAAAAAGAAATTAACCGCATTAAATCGCCGGGATCCCCGTGGGGGGTGGTCACAGTGTCCAGTCGGTAGAGAAATGCCACGAACTACAAATCAAAATGGGAACCGAAGTTATAAATGTCAGGCTCGTTTTCAACTTACTGCGCTCGTCGTAGCCTATTGTGCAGTCGCCGTAGCATTTGCGAAATCCACCAATTCACTAGTCGCAATCGGGAGACATTTTGCGTTCACGGTGCGGCTTTATTTCTGGCTGGTTTTGAGATTCCAATTAACAGCGGCGTTCAAGCTGGCGGAAAATTGGCGGACGGTTCTTTGGATGCTGCCGACGGAAGTGTAGATGTATTGGCCGGCGGGATAGCCTTCGATGATGACGTAATCATATTGTGCAGGCTTGAATTTTTTTCCTTTGGGCAGGTTAGTGAGAAACACCAGTCCGAAGCAATTGGCGCCCGGTTTATTTTCTTCGAGCAGATTTTCCGCGCGGCTGGCCTTGACCGTGCCGGGAACGAGCCAAGATCGAGTGAGTGGTTGGCGCAAGAGATTCGTATAACCACAGTCCACCACCAGTCCATCGGGAAGGACCTTAAGAATTTTGCCGCAGACAAGGCGACGGCCTTCAATGCAAATGGTCCGAACCTTTTCGCGATCTTGAAAGGTAGTCATGATTTGACCGCGGTTGGTTTGACTCTGAAGTTGTTCCAGCGGGCGGTTCGTCGCTTCATGCGGATGTTTGGCGGAAGATTGCGCGGCAACAGGCATGGCCACAAGCAACATTAATGTGATGATTTTGTTAAACATGGATTGTCCTTGTATAATCGGATAAATCAGCCGCGTTTAAAGTCAATTCCCACCGGGAAATTGCAATTATATTCTTACCTTGAATTGTTCGCCGGTCTTCAAGGACTGAGCGAAGCCCGCGAGCAGTTCGGGAATTTTTTCCAAATCCTTCAGGCTCACGACTTCCACCGGCGAGTGCATATAGCGGTTCGGCAAACTGAGCAGCGCGCTGGCAATGCCGCCTCGCGTCCAAAAAATCGCGTCCGTGTCCGTGCCGCCCGCGCCGCCGGACGCTTGATGCTGGAGCGGAATTTTTTTTGCCCTGGCGACGGCTTCGATGCGCGCCACGACTTCGGGATGATTGCAGCCGCCGTGAGTGATCGCCGGGCCGCCGCCGATTTTCACGTCGCCGTGCTGCGTTTTGCTGACCGTCGGATAATCCGTAGCGTGCGTCACGTCCACGACGAGCGCGATGTCGGGCTTGAGCGAATACGCGATTTGCCGCGCACCGAGCAAACCGACTTCCTCCTGCACGTTTGAAACGGCGCAAACTTCCGCGCGCAGTTTCACTTTTGATTCCTTGAGCAGGCGCATCGCTTCGGCCACGGCGAATGTGCCGACGCGATTATCGAACGCCCGGGCCACCGCCAAATCATTTCGCAGCAAATCAAATTCATCGGCCAGAGTTATCGGGTCGCCAATTTGAACGAATTTTTCGGCGTCTTTTTTATTTTTCGCGCCGATGTCTATGAACAGATCGTGCATCTTTGGCGGCTTGGGCTTGTCGTCGTCCTGCCGCGTCAAATGCGGCGCGACGTTGCCGACGACGCCTTTCACCGCGCCCAAGCCCTGGCATGACGAATGAATGACGACGCGCTGCGCCTTCGTGATAGCCGCGTTCACGCCGCCCATTTTGCGGACGTAAATAAAACCTTCATCGGAAATATAACTGGCAGACATCGCGATTTCATCGGCGTGCGCAGCAATCATCAGTCGCGGCGAACCGCCTTTGTTCAGCATGGCAACGCAATTGCCGTAAACGTCGGAAAAAGTTTCTTCAACGAATGATTTGACGTAATCGAGCCAGACCCGCTGGCCACGGGTTTCAAATCCGGTCGGGCTTGGCGTGTTGACCAAAATCCGCAGAAAATCCAAAGATTGCGCGCGCATGAAATCAGGCTAACAGCAACCGCCAAAACCCGAAACTGAAAATTTTCTGAAAATTTTCTTGCAAAACGGCGCGAGACCGTTATAGTTATTTGAGCAATCAAAAATATGAACTGGATCAAACCTGAATTTGAAGAAATCAGCTTGAGCATGGAAGTCACGGGCTACGTGAACGCCGGCAAGTAGCTGAGTAGGGAAAAAAGTTGCGCCCGAGGCCGAGCCGGTTTCTATTTTAGCCGTGCAAATAAGAATCCTCGGTTCTGCGGCAGGCGGCGGAGTTCCGCAATGGAACTGCAACTGCGTCAATTGTCGAGTCGCCCGCAAAAGTGGAAATTTTCTCACACAATCTTCAGCGGCTGTTTCCAACGAAGGTAAAAATTGGCTGCTGCTAAACGCCTCGCCGGATTTGTTTTTTCAATTCGCCTCTTTTGCCCCGCTTGCGCCGCAAGGTAAAAATTTGCGCGGCAGCGCAGTTCAATCCGTGATTTTGACCGACGGCGAAATGGATCACGTCGCCGGACTTCTTTCGTTGCGCGAGCAAAAATTTTTGCGGCTGATTTGCACCCACGCAGTCAAGAATTTGCTGACCCGCGAATTTCCATTGCTGCCGACATTGGAAAAATATTGCCGGATTCGTCATTCGACTTTTCCCATTCAAATTGCGGGAATCCGAATTTCAGCGCTGGAATTGAAAACGGAAAAAGCGCCGCCATATTCCCGCCGTCCGGCGCGGCGCGGCGAAGTTGTCGGCCTCCGGCTTGAAGCAAATCGCAAAAGCTTTATTTATCTTCCCGGCCTGCCCGCGATCAACAAGGCCGTAAATGAATTTGTCGGGGGCTGCGATTGCTTGCTCATAGACGGCACATTTTGGTCGGAGCGCGAAATGATTTCGTCCGGCTTGTCGAAGCGCACGGCTCATGCGATAGGTCATGTGCCGATTAGCGGCGCGGGCGGCAGTCTGGAATGGTTGCAGTCATTAACAATCCCGCGTAAAATTTACACTCACATCAACAACACAAATCCAATTTTGCAAAACAATTCACGCGAAAGAAAAATGGTCGAGCGAGTCGGCGTGGAAATTTCCCGCGACGGAATGGACATTCACTTATGAAAAATTCCGGCGAATCATTTTGGCCGGCGGATGAATTTATTGCGCGCCTTCGCGCCGTGGGCGATCAAACTTATCACGACAGACATCCGTTCCATGTTTTGATGAACGAAGGCAAATTAAATCGTTCTCAACTTCAAGGCTGGGTCGCCAACCGTTTTTATTATCAAACGCAAATTCCAATCAAGGACGCGGCGATTCTTTCAAATTGCCCCGAACGCGAAATCCGGCGCGAATGGATTCACCGCATTTTGGATCACGACGGCTCGGACGCCGAAATCGGCGGCATCGAAAAATGGCTGCGGCTGGGCGAAGCCGTCGGGCTGGCGCGCGAAGAATTGCTCGCGCAATCGCATTTGCTGCCGGGCGTCCGTTATGCCGTGGATGCGTATATCAATTTCTGCCGGACGCAACCGTGGATCATCGCGATGGCCTCGTCGCTGACGGAACTGTTCGCGCCGACGCTGATGTCCAAACGCATCGCGGCATTTGAAAAACATTATCCGTGGGTAAAGCAAGAAGGCTTGCGCTATTTTCGCGGACGGTTGACACAAGCGCCGCGCGACACGGATTTCACATTGCGTTTGGTAGTGGAACGTTGTCGCAGCCGCGAATTGCAGGAGCAAGCCGTCGCCGCTTTGAAATTCAAATGCGAACTGCTTTGGGCCATGCTCGACGCCATGCGCCTCGCGTATGTTTTAAGCCCGGCAAAATAAAATGACTGCCATCGTTGACACTTCCAAACTGCGTCTCGCTGGAAAAGCGCGGTTGAAATGGGACGCCGTGCGCGAAAAACATCTGCTGCTTTTTCCCGAAGGCGTGCTCGTGCTCAACAAAACCGCGCACGATGTTCTCGCGCTTTGCGACGGCCAGCGCACGGTCGGTGAAATTATTAAAACTCTCGCCACGCAATATACAGTTGACGCAAATGCAATTGACGCCGACGTGAAAGAAATTTTGCAGAAGCTCGCACAAAAAACTTTTGTCACGCTGGACGACTGAAACGATGGAAACGGCGCACCCATTCTCCCTGCTTTGCGAGCTGACTTACCGCTGCCCGTTGCAATGTCCGTATTGCAGCAACCCGCTCGACTTTGCGCGCCATAAAACTGAATTGGACACCGAAGAATGGCAACGCGTTCTGACTGAGGCCGCCGCGCTGGGCGTCGTGCAGGCGCATTTTTCCGGCGGCGAACCACTGCTGCGCGCCGACGCGCCTCAAATCATCCGGCGCGCGCGCGAGTTGGGACTTTACACGAACTTGAGCACCGGCGGAACTTTGCTGACGGAAAATCTTGCTGGAGAATTGCGCGAAGCCGGATTGGACAGTTTGCAAGTCAGCATTCAGGACGCCGACGCGGAAAATTCCGACCGCATGGCTGGTGGCGCGCCGTCGTTTGAAAAAAAAATCCGCGCGGCGCGGCTGGTCAAAAAAATCGGATTTTCCCTGACGATGAACGTGGTGTTGCAACGTAAGAACATCGAGCGGATCGAAGCCATCATCGCGCTGGCCGAAGAACTCGGCGCGGAACGGTTGGAACTGGCGAACACTCAATTCAACGGCTGGGCGTTGAAAAATCGCGCGGCGCTTTTGCCGACGCGCAGACAAATCGAACGCGCGGCGGTCGTCGCGCGCGCCGCGAGCGAGCGGCTCAAAGGCCGCGTGGAAATTCTTTACGTGCTGCCGGATTATTTCGAGCAATTTCCAAAAGCCTGCCTGCACGGCTGGGGACGCGTTTTTTTAACCGTGGCCGCCGACGGCGCGGTGCTCCCGTGCCAAACCGCGCGCGAGATTCGCGGATTGAAATTCGACAATGTGCGCGAGCGTTCTCTTGAAAGAATCTGGTTTGAGTCGAAAACGTTTTGCAAATTTCGCGGAACGGACTGGCTGCCCGAGCCGTGCCAAAGCTGCCCGCGCAAGGAAATAGATTTTGGCGGCTGCCGTTGCCAGGCATTTTTGCTGGCCAGCGATGTCAGCATCACCGATCCGGCTTGTTCGCTTTCACCAAAACATTATTTAATCGCCGCGGCGCTGGCCGAATCCGAATCCGACGCGAATGGGAAACTGATTTACCGAAACGCCGTCGAGTCGTTGCAAGTTTCCTGAAAAGGAAAATTGACTGATGCAAATTTGTCACTGGCTGACAATGAAAATTCCCTGCGACGTGATGCTTTTGGTGAAACCCGGCTCAAACGCTTTTGCGCGCAAAATCGTCGAGCCGGCCAGTTGCACCGGTTTTTGGTAAAGCAAATCGGAAGTCGTCGGCACGGTTCCGTCCAGCGTGTAGCGAATGGCCGCGCCCGGTTCACTTTTCAAAGTAACTTTCACCGGTTGGCCGTAATTTCCGCCGCGTGGAGAAATTTCCGGCGGCGGCAAAACAGGCGGGCCGGGCAAACTTTCAATCCATTTCCTCAGCAATTTCATTCCCTGCTGGTCAATTGTATTGCGCGCGAGCGGCGGCATTTTGAACGCCTCGGTCGTGTCCATCCGCATGAAAATAATGGAGCGCCAGATGTCATTTGGCTTGATGATTCGCGGATTGTCGTCAATCCGCTCGTCAATCAGCACCGGACCGTCAATCAAATCCTGTCTCGCCAGCGGCGTGTCGTAGCGTGCGTCAAAATAGGCGACCGTGCCTTTGGGCCGATGGCACTGCGCGCAGTTGGCATCCAAATACGAACGCACGCGGTCTTCGAGGCTGCGCGTCGCGTCGGTGATATTAGCGAGCTTTGGAAAATGTTTTATGTCGGCGTCGGAAAAATTCGTATCGAACAATCCGATGTGATTCCACGCGCGCAATTCGTTGTCAGTGACGCCGGACGGATAAGTGAAGCCACGGTTCAACTGCCGTGTTTTCACGCCGAGCACGCCACCGGCGTTGGCCGTGTGGCAAACGAGGCAATCCGCGCGGCTCGGATAATACCACCTTTGCGTCCGTACGCCGGTCGCGGTTTGGATGGCAATCGCCTCGGTCAAATTTGTCGCGAGTAAATCCGCGTCGCGGTTATCCGCGCGCCATTTATAGACGACGCCATAAACGCCTCCTTCCGAATCGCAAACGAGCAGACGAGTTTCGAGCCTGCGTTTCAGATTCGGATTCATTTCATTCGTTGCCAGCTCGAATGTTTTTACAAAAATCGCTCCGCGCGGAAAAACCCATTCGCCCGTAGGAGCGAATTTTATTTTTTCATCCGGCAGGGAAATGAAGCGCAATTTTGTCGCGCCGTCGGACCAGAATGGAACGATGACATCGTAAGGAATCAGCGCGGCGTTTGGCACGAGGTTCGCCGTGTCTTTGAACGCGCCTGTCTGGGAAAGCAATTTTGGCAGCACGCCGTCCGCGCGTCCGGGCATTTGCAAACCGGCTTTCGCGGGCGGACGCGAATCCAGTCCGTATGGTTCGGAGATTTTTTCAGCTGCGCCAAAATGAAATTGCACCGCAAGGAGTGCCGACACCGCGGTAATGAATGCGTCTCGGAAAATATTTTTTGCGAATTGGGAATTGATCATCATTCTGTTTTACTGGCGCAGCCGTATTTTTCAATGCTTTCGAGTTTTCTTCTGATGGCGGCGTCCAAGCTGGCGGAAAATTTGCGGACGGTTTTTTGAATAGTGCCGACGGATTTGGCCTCGCCTTCTGGTAAATCGTGTTATGGTGACATATGGAATATGTGTAGTAGATTTGAGTTTCAAAGTCCAGCGGGGACTTGTAACCGAGCGCTCTGCGGAACTGCGTCCGGTTTTGTAAAAGGCTTTGATTCATTCAAAGACACCACGCCCGCGGCAGCCCGTGTAGCGAGGTGAGCGTGGTGGATCATGTGTTTTAGCCGCGGGTGTCCACCCCATGCGGAATCCGTCAAACGTGAAGATCGGGACATCGGAAAACATATGCCGGGTGTTTTGACGATTACTGGAAAGGCTGGGGGGGAATCGTTTGGCGCTTGCCTAGATTGGTCCTGATAAAAAATCTTCAACCGTTCAAACGTTGCCTGTTTCTTATGACCTTACGGGTTACCCAGAAACAACCGATAGAACATCTGTCCGTTGGTCGGCACTATCGTGTAAGGTGAAGCGGCGGAGTTTGTCGCCCACGATCCTAATAGATTTGTTGACTGCTGTAGCGTGCCGGTTCCCCAATTCAACACCGGGTTTTGAATGCCGCTTTGCAAATACAAGTAGTTGGTCAGTCCCCATACGCCCAGATTGCTGGCCGTTCCCACATACACCTTTCCATTGGCAATCGTTGGACAATTCATTTTTACATATGACCCCACGCTGCCGCTCCAGAGCAACTTCGGGAAATTCACGGCGTCATACCCGCGCAGGTTGCTGTCGCTGTCGATCTCCCACAGGATGCCGTTGGCCGCCCCGTTGGCTGGGAGCAATGCCTTGAATGATTGTGCCCGAAGCCACTCCATCGAAAACCACCGGTGCCAACTTGCCATCCTTAAGCACAGAAACCATGCCTGCATTCATGACCCACAACGTTCCTTTATCGTCTTTAGTGAGGCCTCCAAAATTAAAAAGACCCCCACTAGGTGGCGTCAATACTTTTCCATCCATTACCGACCGTAACAGATCACGTCTGGACGATTGCTGAGCTTTTAACGGAGTCAGGACAAATCGGTTCGGAAAAGTGGATTTGTCCATTAGATGAGCGAACCGCTTCACCACCAATTGAAATTCTCAAAGCTGCATAGCGCCATGATTCAGGCCGGCTTCTGTCAGTTTGCTTCCACCAATTCAATTCGCACCGTCTTGCCCAACGCCCGCGCCACGCGCGAAACCGTGGACAGTCTCACGTCTTCCGCGTGATTCTCCAGCCGCGAAATTGCCGACTTCTTTGTCTTGGTGATTCGCGCCAGTTTTTCCTGCGTGACGCCGGCTTGCTCGCGCGCTTCACGCAACATTACGCCAATTTTGAATTCCTCATAGCCCGCGTTGAAATCTTTGGCGAACGCCTTGTTGTTCGGCTTCCGTCGCGCAATGTAATTTTCCACGTCGTTTTTCATTTTTGTTTTCTCCGGCTTAAATGGTCGGGCTTGCGCTGCTCTGCCAGCGCGATTTCACGCTCCGGTGTTTTTTGTATTTTCTTCGCAAATCCATTGGTCAGGTTGATCAATCGTCCTGAATCCAAAAATCCCAGCTCCTTTTGCTGAAAGTTTCCATGAAGCCATAAACTATCAAGAAAATAAGCGGATTTCATGCTTGTAACATGCTCTAGTTTGTCAGAAAAAGTGGGCAATGTTTCTGACAGGATACAGAGTAAGAAATGTGTGAAAACGATTGATTCGGGCTTGGCCAGAAGGATCGCCGCAAACAACGACTGAAATTCGTCACTTATCCCGCTGCGCCTTCATTTTCAGCACCACGATGCTAAATGGCGGCAAGGTACAATCGAAATCGGGTCCGAAGCCGTTCGTCCTGGTGGTGACAGGAACCACGTTTCGCGGCTGGCGGACGGAGTTTGAGTCATCAGCCTTGCCGGTCAACGTGATGACGCTGCCTGTGGATGCCAGCGAGGTGGCGCCGGTTATGCGGATGGCCACCGTCGCGGCGGTGGCCTGTGGATTCACCAGGTTCACAAAAATTTTCCCGGTCTTGCCGTCGCGCGTGGCGCAACCTTGAACCGGCGTTTGGATTGACGCGGTGGACAGGATTTCGTCACCGAGATTGCGGCTGAACATTTGAATCGCGTAATAGCTCGGTGAGCCGTAGCACGAAATCGCATCGTAGCCAATCAAGTCCGGACGCCATTGCCGCGCGCCGGGATTTACGTTCACCAACAGCGGCGCGTAGCATTGCATCTTGATCAAGTCGGAATTCCGTTCCATCGCCGCCATGAAGACACTGTCCCCGAGTGCGGCCTTCAGGTCAGGCGTCGGCGGTTGCCTCTCTGAGCGGTTGTCCCACGGCGGAAATGATGTTTCGTATGCGGCCCATTCACCGACAAATATTTCCGGTCCACTGCGGTCATAATTTGTCGCGTAGCCCGGCGACATGTGCAGAAAATCACTCACCGAGCGATAGTAGTGCTCGTCCGTCACATCGGGGCGGCGGCTATGGACGCGCGCGCTTTCCGGCTGATCGTTGCCAATGGTGGAAATCACTTTAAGCTGCGGATATTTCGCCTTAATGGCATCATAAAATTGCGCGAACCTCTGGTCGTAGCTCCCGGATTTGTCGAACCAATCTTCGTTTCCAATCTCAACGTAATGCAAATTGAACGGCGCCGGATGGCCATCCCTGGCGCGCTGCGCTCCCCAAGTCGTGCTCGTGTCGCCAATCACATATTCAATTTCATCAAGGGCCTCTTGCACGAACGGTTGCAGATCGGGGCCGGGATTGGTGTGTTTGCCGTCAAGCGAATAACCTGCATAGACCGCCATTACCGGCTCCGCGTTCATGTCTTGGCACCACTCGAGGAATTCCAAAAGCCCCAACCCGTCCGTCGAGCGGTAACCCCACGGACTCTCGTGCCCATGCCGCTGGTAAATCGGCCCAATCGTTTTCTTCCAGTCGAATCGGCTGTCCACCGTGCTGCCTTCGACATAATTGCCGCCGGGAAAACGCAGGAACTTTGGATTCAAATCCACCAGCATTTGCATCAGGTCTTTGCGAAAGCCATTTGGCTGGTTGTGCCACGTGGGTGGAAACAGCGAAACCAGTCCCAACCAAATGGTTCCAGGTTGATCGAGCGTGATGACAAAATGCGCCTGCGCCGTCGGAGCCACCCGACCGGTCCTAAGCCTGACTTCAAATTGTTTCCACCCGGTCGCCAGGCCGGAAAATTTTTTAGAAGCATAGACCTTGCTCCCGTCATCGCTGACGATGGACACTGTGACCGGCCCGGAAAAATTGGCATCCGCCCGGGCCAGAAGCGTGGCCCGATAAGTCGTCCTGGGTTGCACCGGAATACCCCAAAAGCCGCTATTGGCCACGCCGGCGGGATGCTCCTTCTCCGCTTTTATCACCACCAGCCGCAGGCTCATGGTGAGCTGGTCATTAAAAGAATTGGTCGGATCGAGCGCAATAGTCGCGGCGGAATTGTCGTCATTCACGACCGACCAATGAACCGGCTCATCGGAGCTGTCCAAAAAGGCACGGTTTTGAATCAGCTCGGCGTAAAGCCCGCCGTCATAGGCATGATTGATCTCCTCGGTCATCAGTCCATAGAGAAGGGGGCTGACGTCTCCGGCCGGGTGACTTGCGTCAATTGTGAAGGTAGGAACGGTCGCCAGACAGGAAACTCCGGCGATGGCAAAAGCCAAAAGAATTGCGGTTTTCATCTGTTGCATGGTGCAGGGAAGACTGAGGATAAAGGATTACAGCGGTTTGGTAAAGGCAAATGCATTGATATATCCAATGCGTTGGCACAACCGACGGCTGCCGCAACCAAGGCCACAGTTCCAGAGGTCGTTTCATTTTCAACGAGTTTCAATGTTTGCCGTTCCAACCTTTAATCCCTCCGCTGTCGCCTTCAGCGTGATTTTCCCCGGCAGCCCGGCCTGACCACGAACAATCACCAGGCAAAGTCCGTTGAAGGCCTGGCGATCGTGGGATGGGAAAGGCACGAAACTCGTGGGATCTCCGTTGTCCGTCGCGACGATCTCGCCGGGACCCTGGATTTGGAAATGAATATCATTGTTTGCGCGGGGTGCCATGACGCCATGTTTGTCCGTCACGGTGACTGTCACAAAGGACAAATCCTTTCCGTTGGCGGAAATCGTCCGGCGATCCGGCGCCAGCTTCAGTCTTGCCGGCTCGCCGGCGGTTTTAACTTCGTCAGTCGCCCAAACTTCGCCATTTTTGTAAGTGACCACCTTCAGTGTGCCCGGCTGGTACACGACGTCGTCCCAACGCAAGCGATACTCGAATGGCCCTTTCTTTCTCCAGCCGAGCGATTTGCCGTTCAGAAACAACTCTCCTTCATCGCCGGAGGTGAAGACATGAACTGGTGTGACCTGTCCCACCCTTTCGGGCCACGTCCATTGCGGCAAGATATGCGCCATCGGATAATCCGGGCGCCAATGCGCTTGATAAAGATAGAACCGGTCCTTCGGAAACCCGGCCAGGTCAATAATGCCGAAATAGGAACTGCGCGAAGAATCGAATGGCGTCGGTTCGCCGAGATAATCCCAACCCGTCCAAACAAACTCGCCGGCCACATACGGATTCTTCTCCTGCGAGGCAAACACCTTGTCGGGCGATGATGCCCAAGACGCCCGATACAATTCATACGCGCTGACTTGATGCCTGACCGGGTCTTCTCCTGAGTTCCACGTTGCTGCCGCGTCAATATTAGTGGTGACGGGAAAAATATATTCGCCACGGCTGCTTAATGTTGACGCGGTTTCACTGCCGAAGATCACTTTGTCCGGGAATTTCTCATGAAACGCTGGATATTTTCCGGGACTGCCGCGAATTCCGGCGCCCTGGTAGTTCAATCCAATGACATCCAGGACGGCTGGCAGCGGATCGGTCGGACGCGACCAATTCATCGCGCTGGTTGTCGGGCGTGTCGGGTCCTCCTCATGCACAATGTCACAGAGTTCGCGGGCTATGGGGATTCCATTCGAGCCTGTGAATTGCTCACCGACCTCGTTGCCGATGCTCCACATAATCACCGAAGGATGGTTGCGGTCCCGCCGCAATTGCGCCCGCAAATCCTGCTCATGCCAGTCCCGAAAAATCAGATGAAAATCGTAAGGGGTCTTCTGGCGGAGCCAGACATCAAACGATTCATCCATGACCAGGAAACCCATTTTGTCGGCCAGTTCCAACAACTCGGGTGCGGGCGGATTATGGCTGGTGCGAATGGCATTACAGCCCATCTCCTGCAACAGTTGCAATTGCCGCTGCGCCGCCCGGTAGTTGAACGCGGCGCCCAGCGCGCCCAGGTCATGGTGATCGCAAACACCTTTCAACTCGATATGCTCGCCATTTACAAATACTCCGGCATTTGGATCAAACTTCACCGTGCGGAATCCAAACGGTGTTTCGTAATCATCAACGGCCTTTCCGTCTTCCATCACGGTCGTCACCGCCACGTACCGATTGGGACGCTGTGTCGGCGGCGGACCCCAAAGTTTGGGATTGGCGATTGTGCCACTGCCATCCGCCACGGCGCTGCCGCCCGGTGGAATTTGCAAATCAACAGGGGCGATGGTTGCGGCAGCAGAGCCAACTTTTTTATCGTTCGCATCCAACGCAAAGATCTCCGTCGCCACGCTTACCGTCGCGGTCTGCCTGGAATCGTTATCCACCGTCACCTTCAAATCAACGGTGGCGGATTCCAGGGAAACCTCGGGCGTCGTCAATTGCGTTCCCCACTGCCCCACGTGCAGCGGTTGGGTTTTTACAAGCCAAACGTTCCGGTAAATTCCCGCGCCAGGATACCAACGCGACGAATCGGGTGGATTGTCCAGGCGAATTGCCAATTCGTTTGTGCCGCCGGGTTTCTCATACGGCGTCAAATCCACGCGCCAGGACGCATAACCAAAGGGCCATCCGCCGACCAATTGGCCGTTCAACCACACGGTCGAGTAGGACATCGCGCCATCCACATCAAGAAAAATGCATTTGCCGACGTCCTCGGCTGGAATGTTTAACGCCTTTCGATACCAGCCGACGCCGGCAGTCGGCAATCGTCCCATGCCGCCGCCGCCGGAAGGCATGAACGGCCCGGCAATGGCCCAATCATGCGGCAGGTCCACCAATTGCCACGCGCTGTCGTCAAATCCCGGATGGACGTAAGCGACAGTGTCGCCCAGATTCCCCCGTGGGCGGACAAAACGCCGTGACGGGTCTTTGATGAAGTCATTGCCTGTCGGCAGGATCCATTGCTTGATGACTGCCACTGGCGCGTTCGACGTCGCGGTCCCGTTATTCGACGTATGGCCGTCACCGTCGGCTTCGCCAAATCCGCGCATCGCCCTGGCTGGCCGCACGTCGTAAAGCAGGCTCACCGGACAGTTCGTCGGGTCGCCTTTGGTGAAGCGCCAGTTGTCATCAATGGAAATTCGCTCGCGCGGTGAGTCGGCCATCGCGGCGAATCCTGCGGCGGCTGCAAATAACAGAATGGGGGCAAATCGTTTCATGGGTGAGCGATGTTAATGGATGGATGTGCGATTGCTTAATTGTTGGCGGAATTTTCGCTTTCGACAAGCGGATCTGGCGGACGGCGCCTGATGCCTCCTTTCAGGCGGCCTTGGGCGCGTAAAACGCGGAACTCCCAACAGGAGTTTCATGGAGAGGCGTTACGAGCGGCTTCATTTCAAAAGATGGCAGGGCAATCAAAAGCCGCTTGGCACGGTCCCATCTTTCATTGCAACTGCAAGCTGGCCAATAGATTTAATTCCGTGGGAGTAAAACCATTGGCATCCTGATGCCAATAGATGTCGGTTTGTCCCAATGCGCCTGCATACGTGTTAAATCTCCACATGTTACCACGACTGCCATTATAAGCGTTATACCATCCAGCCGAGCCATCGGCAAAGACCTCATTGGATCCTGCGGCGCGACCCCCGGGGGCCACGTGCGGCGGGACATCAGAGTATTCCGCTTGATAGGCGCTCTTTGCCGCAACTATCGCCGACCATTTGCCGCCGATTTTAAGGACGCTATCCGCGCCCAAGACCCAGTCGGGTTTTGACATCGAGAGGTTCACCGGGCTGAAAGCCGTCGGGTCACTCGGAGTAGATTTATTGGGTGAAAAATTTTCCCAGATTGTCATACCGCCCATATACAAATAACCAATGATCACTTGATTATCGCCCCCATTGGAATAAGGAAGATTCGCGGCGCGTTCGGGACAGGCCCAGATCGTGGGCGCGGCATTGGTTGTAATTCGCATATAAGAATTCAAATTGGTCATAATGACCAAATTAAACGCATCTTGAACAAAGCCCTCGCCGAGCGTACCACCAACCGCACCACCGGCTCCATTGCCGGGGGGAACTTTGTCCTGGTTATCCACAGCGTAAAGATTGGCGCCCACGCCAATTTGTCGCAAGTTGTTCAAACATTGTGTTCGCCTGGCCTTTTCCTTGGCTTTCGCCAGCACCGGCAACAACATGGCTGCCAGAATGGCGATGATGCCAATGACCACCAGCAGTTCAATGAGCGTGAACGCATGACGCGATGCCAAGGGGGGCTTGATTTCTGAATTATTTTGCATGGGTTTATCGTTTAATTGTTCAGTCAATTTTTTCACATTGGCGCAAAACGTCTCATTGCAATGGCGCTAGGTTTTGTTCTGGCCTCGAACTTAATCCAAAACCGCAGGCTGTCAAGGGAAAAATTTGACTCGCGAACGGATTCTGGTCTGTGGTCCTGATACCCAAAGGAGGGAAAGGCAGGTGTCGAGCGGGTGGCCGCGTTTCCATCTGCTCGATTCAGGCTCCAAAAGTTTTGCTGACATTGGAAATAAGTGGCATTAAAATGTGACAACTCAGTATGGCCTTGGAACAGCACGACCCAGCGCGGCAGGATGAGACTCAATTCGCTTCCAAGAGATTTGAGACTCCATATCTGTTGTGGCAGAAGGTGTTGTTGTTCAGCCTGGCGTACTTCGCCTGCGCCGAGGTGAGCTTCTTTTTGTCCATCCCCAACAGCAACTCAAGCAGCTTTTGGCTGCCCGCCGGCTTATATGTTGCCGTCTTGTTGTTGAATCGGACGCGGGACTGGGTCTATTTTGTGCTGGCGGCATTTCCTCCCAATCTCATCGATGACCTCGTTCATGGCACAAAATTGGAGGTGATTTTTCTTTTTTATTGCGCAAACACGGTCGAAGCGCTAACGGGGGCATGGCTCATGCGCCGATGGGTTGCAGAACGGCCGGCCATGGCCACGCTCCGCGAATTCGGCGGATTTTTGGGATTGACGGTGGTTTTGAGTCCGGCGTTAGGCGCCACCATTGGCGCGTGGACCTTGGTCCACTTAAAATTAGGCCAATCGTTTGCGCAATCGTGGGATATCTGGTGGGGCAGTTGCGCGATAGCGACCCTGTTGTTGGCGCCTTTCATCATGACATGGTTTTCGAGGAACGGCCGGCTCATCGGTATCCAATTTTCGCCCGCGCGGATGGCCGAGGCACTCCTGCTGTTTTTCGCGCTGGTCCTATTCGAATGGTATCTGCTGGCAAAGGATTCCGGCGTTATGTCGCAAGACCGGGCTTGGGCCGCGCCTCTATTTTTGTGGGCGGGTCTGCGGTTCGGCCCGCGCGGGGCCGCCGCCGCCGCTCTGTCCTTTTCCGTGTCCCTCGCCTTCTTCACCATCCAGTTCCATTGCGGCTTGACACCGGCGCAGGTCGCATCAGGCGAATACGTTTTCATCATGCAATTAATGCTGGCGGTGGCCGCCCTTCTGGGGCTGGTTCCTGCAGTGGTTTTGAACGAACGCGATCAGGCGATGTCCAGATTGCGTGAGAGTGAGGAACGGTTCCGTCATTTGACCCAGGCGGCATTCGAAGGTGTTTGTATCAGCGAACAGGGGCGGATTCTGGATGTGAACGATCAATTCGCGGCGCTGTTTGGGTATCCGCGCGAAGAACTCATCGGGCGGGAGATCCTGACATTGATTGCGCCGGAATGGCGCGAGCCAATCGCCGAGCGTTTGCGTTCAGGCGAGGAGCGACTGATTGAACACCGATTATTGCGCAAGGATGGAATCATTCTTGATGCCGAAGCCCAATCAAAAACCATCCGCTGGGGAGGACGCAGGGTTCGGGTCACGGCCCTTCGGGACATCACCCGGCGCAAGCAGGCGGAGCAGGCATTGCGAGAATCGGAGGAAAAGTTTTCCAAGGCGTTCCAAACAAGCCCGGACGTAATGTCCATCACGGATTTCGCGACCGGCTGCTATCTCGAAGTCAACGATGCTCATCAGAAGACGTTCGGATTCAGGCGCGAGGAGGTCGTTGGCCATTCGCCCATCGAGCTGGGAATTTTAGAAAACCCCGCCGTCCGCGAGTCAATGCTTAAAACATTGAAAGATGGCGGCCGGGTTCGGGACGTGGAACTCGAGGCCCACACGCGCGATGGCCGGACGCTGACGCTTTTACACAGCGCCCAGTTGATCGAGTTGGGCGGACGGCTGTGCGTTCTCCGCGTTTCGCACGATATCACCGACCGGAAACGGGCGGAGGCCGAGCGAGAACAGGCCATCACCCGCGAACAACAGACGCGCGTTGAATACACCCTTCAACTTATCGCCTCGCAGGAGGCCGAGCGCAAGCGCATTGCGGGCGAACTCCACGACAGCCTCGGCCAGAGCCTCTCCATCATCAATAACCGCGCAAAACTGGGTCTGCAATTGAGGACCCTCGCCGTTGATACGCGCGAACAGCTGGAAGCGATCAGTGATACATCGTCACAAGCCATTGCCGACGTCCGCCGGGTTTCGCGCGACCTGCATCCCTATCAACTGGACCATCTGGGCCTGACCCGTGCGCTTGAGGCCCTGGTTGAGAGCACCAACGACGCCAGCAGCATCGCATTCAGGAAAAAAATTGACCCGGTGGACGATGCCTTTTCGCGCGACGCGGCGCTGCACGTTTACCGCATTGTCCAGGAAGGCGTGAACAACATCCTGAAATATTCCCGGACCAGGACTGCGCGGGTCTCGCTTGATCGCGACGTGAATGAAGTGGAACTAACGATTAAAGACGACGGATGTGGTTTCGAGCCGGACACTGCCGGCAACGGCGGCAAGGGCATGGGATTAAAAAACATCGCCTGGCGCGCGCAAATGCTGGGCGGCCGGCTGAAGCTGGATTCCTCGCCGGGCAAGGGCACGCGCCTTGAAATAACGATTCCCATTTCCACCGGACCGGAGTAAAAGTGTGGCGGAAGTTCCGCGCGGCGCGCGGACATTTTGAAGTTTTAACCATGTCGCATCGCACCAAGGTTCTGATTGTGGATGACCATCCGCTTTTTCGGGGCGGATTGCGCCAGGTCATTACCGGGGATGCGCGTTTTGAATTGGTTGGTGAAACCGGTGATGGCGAGACAGCCTTGCGGATGATCCGCGAACAAAAGCCGGACGTGGCCGTGCTGGACGTGAAGCTGCCCGGGTTGACCGGTCTCGAAATCGCGCGCAAACTTCAGTTCCAACATTCGCCGACGCGTGTCATCATTCTGACGATGCATAAGGAGGAGGAGCTTTGCAACCGGGCGCTCGACTTTGGCGCCAGGGGTTTTGTGCTCAAAGAAAATGCCGTCGAGGAAATTGTGAAGGCCATCGCCGCGGTGGCGGCCGGCGAACATTATTCGAGCTCCTCCATTTCCGGTTATCTCGTCCGCCGTCGCAGCCGGGCCGAGGCGCTCGCCGCGCAAAAGCCCGCTCTTGATGACCTGACCAAAGCCGAGCGCCGCATCCTCAAACTTATCGCCGAGAATAAGACCAGTCGCGAGATTGCCGCCAAGCTGTTCATCAGTCCGCGCACGGTCGAAGCGCACCGCGCCAACATCTCCACCAAACTCGGGTTGCATGGCAGTCACAATCTTCTGCGATTTGCCCTCGAAAACCGCTCGGCCATTTGATCCCCCGCAAAATTCCTTAGGTAGGACCACCTAAAGAAATAGCGATATCCACTTAGCCGGAATTGCGTGGTGGCGACAATTACCCGCCACCGCATCTTCACGCATATTCAACCGACATTTAACGAATGATTTTTCAGAACATGAAATTGATGATTGTTGACGACCACGCGAGCACACGGGGCATGATCCGAAAATTCCTTGGTTGCATACCCGGCATCACCTTTTGTGAATGCGTCTCCGGCGAGGAAGCCGTGCGGCTCGCCCGCGGTTTCAAGCCCGACTGGGTGACAATGGACATACATATGCCCGGATTGAACGGGTTTGAATCCACCAAGGCGTTGCTTCTGGAACATCCATCCATGCGAGTATTAATTGTCACCGCCGATAACCAGCCGCATTTTTCACAAATGTCGCGCGATGCCGGCGCGGTGGGATTGGTGGCCAAGGAAAACATCCTCGGTCTGCGCGTGATTCTGGAGCGGGAAATGCGCAGCGAGGACAGTTCTCCATTTTCCGACGCTGACTTTCGATAGCCAATTCCATGTCCAATCTTTATTTTTTTCCTCCGCCCCGGATACTGATCATGGACGATGACGTTCAACTTCGAACGATGATGGGCCTGATGCTGTCCGGCGAAGGTTATGCGGTTAGCCACGCCAATGACGAAGGCACTGCGGTGTCGTTGCACCGTCTGGATCCCTTTGACCTCGTCATTATCGAACTTGGCATGGATGGCACGGACGCCTTTAAGACATTGATGGAATTGCGCCGCCATCACGACCCCACCCGATTTATCGCCACGACCAAAATGAACCTGCCGTTGGCCGAACTCTGCGGGACGATGGCACAACAACTCGGCGCTCACTGCGTTCTACGCAAGCCATTTGAACCCGAGAAACTGCTCGCCACCGTTCGAGAAGCATTGGAATAACGTTGGAGGCTTTTACTCCCCTGGCACTCCAAAAATCACGGCGGCGCGATTGTTGAATTGGTCCCCGTGCCCGGCTGATTGGGATAATTCGGATTCGACGGATTTGGATTGGGTTGATTCGGAATCGTCGGGTTCGGCGGGGTTGGATAAGTTGGATTCGGGTTAGGCTGATTCGGAATCGTCGGGTTTGGCGGGGTCGGATAAGTTGGATTCGGATTCGGTTCGTTGGGTGGAATCGGATTGGGCTGGTTCGGCGGAATCGGATTGGGCTGATTGGGCGGAATCGGATTCGGTTGATTGGGCGGGATGGGATTGGGTTGGTTGGGTGGAATCGGATTGGGTTGATTTGAAAAATTGGGATTTGGCTTCGCCGGCGCCATTCCCGGGATCGCTCCACCGGTTGCTGGAGCGCCCGCTGCGCCAGCCACTCCACGACCGCCCGCCCCAGCGGCCCCACCCGGTTGCGCCAATAAAACCATCGCCGCGAGCAAGGCAAACGGAACTGCAGCCATAATGCTTTTCATGCCTTCCAATTAGCTTATCAAATGCCAACTTTATTCATTCTGGCAGGGCAGGTCTGGATTGCGTTATTGGTAATCGCCGGAAAGTTCGCCTGCAATTTGCAAGGCCTTCCCGTTTCGCTATCATTCTCCTAATGCAAAAATTGCCGCGCTCGTTCTATGACCGCGACACCATCGTGGTGGCCAAGGAACTACTGGGAAAATTTCTCGTCCACGTTTCAGACGGCGTGGAGCGCGTTGGGAAGATTGTCGAAACTGAAGCGTATCTGGGACCGCATGATTTGGCGGCACATTCGGCGCGGGGAATGACCGAACGCAACCGGGTGATGTTCGGTCCGGCGGGGCATGCCTATGTGTATTTCATCTACGGCATGTATTTTTGCATGAACGTGGTGACCGAGGGTGAGGGCCATGCCGCAGCCGTTCTGTTGCGCGCGCTTGAACCGGTGAAAAATTTCAGCGACCGGGCCAGCGGGCCGGGATTGCTCTGCCGGGCCATGAAAATTGACCGTCACTTGAACGGCCACGATTTATTAAGTGACGACTTTTTCGTGGCGACCGGAACGAGAACCCAGGCATTCAAGACGGTCAAACGTCCACGCATCGGCGTGGACTACGCCAAACACTGGGCCAGACGCCACCTGCGATTTTACATCGCGGGGAATCGGTGTGTCTCGAAGAAATAAAAGGGCGGAGCGCCAAGGGACGCTCCGCCGGAAAGCTCAATCAATAACGGTCACGACCGCCGCCGCGGGACTCACGGCGACCGCCGCCGCCATATCCACCGCGTCCACCGCCGCCGCCGGTGCGCTCTTCGCGCGGGCGGGCGATATTCACGGTGAGGGCGCGACCATCCAATTCCTTGCCGTTCATGGCTTCAATGGCCTTCTGAGCTTCTTCGGGTGTGCTCATGGTCACGAAACCAAAGCCCCGGGGGCGGTTGGTGGCGCGATCCATCATCAGGTTCGTCTCGGTGACCGTGCCGTGCGCCGCAAAGGCGTCCTGCAGGTCGTTTTCTGTCGTGTTGAAGGAAAGATTTCCTACAAACAATTTATTATTCATGCGATGTTGTCCTCGGCTGGCTTGCCAAACTGTTCCCGACCGCCGGGTTTCAAATCATCACTGAATGTGAACGTATTCACCTGAGGATTTACCATGATTGGAGCGTGTAGCCTCACAGACAACTGGATATTCGCATATTCTTCGCCAATTGGCAACTAGAATCGTGCAACATCTTAATTGTTTGCGCGCCAGCCATTTGCAGTGATTTTCGGTGGAAATTTAATCACCGCCGGCGCCGCCGCTGTCGCCGCCGCTCATGTCTTCAATCATCTTGATCAACGGCAGGAACATGGCAATCACGATGCTCCCGACGATCAGCGCTAGAAAAACAATCATGATGGGTTCCAGGAGGGACGTCATTGCGGCGACGGCGTTGTCCACTTCCTCGTCATAATTATCGGCGATTTTCAACAACATTTCCGGCAGGGCGCCGGTTTGTTCGCCGACGTCCACCATGCTCACCACCATTGGCGGAAAGACCCCGGAGCCTTCCAGTGGCGCGGTAATCGTTTCGCCTTCCTTGACACTTTCATGCACCTTGGAGATGGCGTTGCTGATGATGACGTTGCCGGCGGTTTCCTTGACAATGGTCAGCGCCTGCAAAATTGGAACACCGCTGCTGACGAGGGTGCCCAAGGTGCGGGTGAAACGCGAAATCGAAACTTTGGTGACCACCTGTCCGGTGGGCGGCATCTTTAGTTTAATCTTATCCCAGACGTATCGGCCGGATTTGGTCTTGCCGGTGAGCACCAGGAAAATCACGACAAAGACCGCGAGTCCGCCCATCACCTGCAAAATGTGATGCCGGATGGCGTCGCTGACGGCCAGCACAAAAAGAGTAAATCCCGGCAGGGCAAAACCCATGCCGTTAAAGACGTCCTTGAACCGCGGCACGACAAACGTCATCAATAGAATCAAAATGCCGATGGCGACAATCATGACCGCTATGGGATAAAACAACGCGGACTTGACCTTGCCTTTGATCTTTTGCGCCTTCTCGGAAAATTCAGCCAACCGCTTTAACACGACTTCGAGCACGCCGCCCAGTTCCCCTGCCTTGACCATGTTCACAAACAGCCGGTTAAAGACTTTGGGATGCTGTGCAAGCGCTTCCGAGAAGGTGCTCCCGCCTTCGATCGCCAGCGCCAACTCGCCCAGAATCCGCTTCAGGGTGACATTGCGCTCCTGTTTTTCCAGCACACGCAATCCGCGGAGCAGGGGCAGGCCGGCGTCCACCAGCGTTGCCAATTGCCTTGTGAACGTTGTCAAGACCTTCGGCTTCACCTTTCCGCCCAAACCCGGGATCTTGATTTCGATGCTCATCGCGCCGCCCTTCTTCCCGGACTTTGCGGCGCTCTTGGCTTTGCCTTTTTTCGCGCCTTTGTCCGTGACCTTCTCGGCTTCGATGATCTTGGTTGGGAACAATCCCATCTCTTTGACGCGGCCGATGGCCTCGTTCTGGGTGGAAACTTCGATGCTCCCCTTGGTTTCTTTGCCGCGGGCGTCCAGGGCTACGTATTCGAATTTGGGCATATATTTAAAACAGGTGGGTGGCTAGATTGTGGTTCCGGATGGCGAAGGAATGACGGCAACCACGGCAAATTCTGCCTGGCCATCCGTCATCTGAAAATCTGGAGAATTTTTAGTCATTCGTCAGGATGGTTCGGTCATTCTTTACGTGTATTTCACGACTTCTTCAATGGTTGTGTCACCCTCGAAAATACTCCGCAAACCGTCATCGCGCAAGCTCACCATGCCCAATTCAACGGCTTTTTGACGCAGGACCACAGTGGGCGCGCGCTCATTGATCAGCACGCGGATCGAATCGTTAATCGTGAGTAATTCAAAAATTCCCTTCCGTCCCTTATAACCGGTATCGTTGCAAACCGAGCAGCCGCGGCCATAATGAAACACCTTGTCCCCTAAATCGTGCGGCGAGAGGTTGAGCAGTTCCAATTGGGCCTCGGTCGGTTCGAAGGGTGTACGGCAGTTTTTGCAAATGGTCCGTACCAGCCGTTGCGCCAGCACCGCCATGAGCGTGGACGAGATCAAAAACGGCTCGACTCCCATGTCCACCAGGCGTGTCACGGCGCCGGAGGCGTCGTTGGTGTGCAACGTGCTCAACACCAGGTGCCCCGTCAGCGACGCCTGAATCGAAATCTGCGCCGTCTCCAAATCGCGCATTTCGCCCACCATGATGATGTCCGGGTCCTGGCGCAAAAATGAACGCAACGCCTTTCCAAACGTCATCCCCACGCCGTCGTTGATGGCCACCTGCATGATGCCTTCAATGTCATATTCCACCGGGTCCTCCGCCGTGAGCAGCTTGGAATCAATGGCATTGACACGCCGCAGCGCCGAATACAGCGTAGTGGTCTTGCCGCAGCCGGTCGGGCCGGTCACCACAAAAATCCCGTTTGGCCGCTGGATGACCTCGTTGACGAAATCATAAATGTATTTGGGAAAACCGAGCGACTCGAGTTCCAGGTTGACCGCCGAACGGTCCAAAACGCGGAGCACCACCGATTCGCCAAATTGCGTCGGCAGGGTGGACATACGCAAGTCCACCTGGCGATTGGCGATGTTCAAATTGATGCGCCCGTCTTGCGGCAGGCGCCGCTCGGAAATGTTCAGATTGGCCATGACCTTCAAGCGCGAAATCACCGGCAGCGCTAGATGTTTTGGCGGCGGCGCCATTTCATAAAGCGCGCCGTCCACCCGGTAACGAATGCGAAATTCGGTCTCGAATGGCTCAAAATGAATGTCACTTGCCCGGTCCTGAATAGCCTGTTGCAACACCAGGCTTACAAACTTCACAATCGGCGCTTCATTGGCCAGGGCTTCCGCGGTCTTCGCGTCCAAGTCGGCTTCCGCCACGTCGCGCGCGATGTTCTTATTCGCGTCAATCTCCTTGAGGATGTCCGAAAAATTGCCGGCGCTATCGTCCTGTCCGTAAAGCCGGTCAATCGCCCGATCAATTTCCATTGGATCGGCCACGACAATCTGCACGTCGCGTTTTATAGCGAAATGAATTTCATCGGGCTTCGCCGGATCCAGCGGGTCGGCGAGGGCAATCTGCACCGTGCCGTTGTTCACCGCCACAGGCAGACAATGATACATTTGCGCGACTTTCGCCGGGACCGTTTGCAGGACTTCCGGCGGTATGTCCCGATCTTTCAACGACACCACGTCCGCGCCAATGTTGGTGGCGATGACATGCAGGATGTCGTCAAGCTTCATGAGGCCGAAGTCCTGCAATAGCTGGGAGACCGGCGTGTTGCTCCGTTTGTACTCGGCGACCACTTCCTCGTATTGCAGATCGTCAATCAGCCCCTGATCGTGAATGAGCGAGAGCAATGGGTTTGAGATTTCTTCAGCCATGTTAATTCATTATGGGGCCTTGGGCCGGTTTTGGCCTTGCGCCAGTTCAATTTCCTGCAGCTTGGCGAGCATTGTAGTCGGGTCCTGCGCCTTGGTCACCACCTCTTCCCGCGCGATCATGCCTTGCAGATATTTATCAATCAAAAATGAATCCAGCGTCACCATGCCGAATTTCGCCCCGGTCTGGATGTCCGATTGAATGCGAAAGGTCTTGTTGTCGCGAATCAGCGCCGCGATGGACGGGGTATTGACCATGATCTCAAAGACCGCCACGCGGCCCGGCTTGTCAATCCGCGGAATCAACAATTGCGAGATCACCGCCTGCATGACGGTGGAAAGCTGGATGCGCACCATTTCCTGCTGGTTCGTCGGAAACGCGTTCGTGATACGGTCAATCGTTTTCGCCGCTCCGGTCGTGTGCAGCGTCCCGAACACCAGGTGGCCCGTTTCGGCCGCCGTGATCGCCGCCTCAATCGTCTCCAGGTCACGCATTTCGCCCACTAGAATTATGTCCGGATCCTGCCGCAAGGCGCGGCGCAACCCCTCCGCAAAATTCGGCACGTCCACGCCGATTTCACGTTGGGTCACCAGCGACTTCTTGTGTTTGTGATAATATTCAATCGGATCTTCGATGGTGATGATATGCGCTTCTTCGCGCTCCTCATTGATAATGTTCAGCATCGAAGCCAGCGTCGTCGTTTTGCCCGAGCCAGTGGGACCGGTCACCAGAACCAGTCCGCGCGGTTTATACAGCAATTCCTTGGCGGACGGCGGGACGCCGATTTGCTCCATGGTCAGCAATTTGCTGGGGATCTGCCGGAGCACCAGCCCGAAATTCCCCTTTTCCTTGAACACGCTCACGCGGAAACGCGCTGCGTCGCCAAAGGCAAATCCGAAGTCCGCCCCGCCGCGCTCGCGCACGCTTTGGATGTTTTCCTCGGAAGTGATGGTGCGCATCAGTTCCTCTGAATCTTCCGCCCGCAGGGCCGGCCCTTCGACCCGATGCAAGATGCCGTGGACGCGAATCACGGGCGCGGTGCCGACGCGGATATGCAAATCGGACGCGCCTTCGGAGACGGTCAATTGCAGCAAATCTGACATGGAATAGGACATAAATTAAGTGCAAAGGATAAAATAAATGAAAAAACGGCGCGCTGCCAGGACGCTTCGCCCTGGAAAAAACATGCTCAATTTTTCATTCTTCATTCTGCGAATCACGCTTCGTCGCCAATGGTGGCGCGGATGACTTCATCCGGCGTCGTCAATCCTGCCAGCACCTTCCGGATGCCGTCTTCGCGCAACGTGCGCATTCCCATCTCCCGGGCGCGCGCACGGAGAACCGACGAGGACACTTTGTCATAAATCAATTTCCGCGCCTCATCGTCAATCATGAATATTTCAAAAATGCCCATGCGCCCGCGATTTCCCGTGTTCGAGCAGTTGGCGCATCCACGGCCCTTCATCAGCGTGGCGCCCTTCAAACTGTCCGGCGTCAGGTTCAACGCGCGCATTTCCGGTTCGGTGGCCTCATACGGCTCGCCGCATTTCTTGCAAATTTTTCGCACCAGCCGTTGGGCCATCAAACAACGCGTCGAGGACGCCACCAAAAACGGCTTGACCCCGATGTCAATCAGGCGCGTCACCGCGCTCGGCGCGTCATTGGTGTGCAGCGTCGAGAACACCAAATGGCCCGTCAGCGACGCGTTGATGGCAATCGAGGCGGTTTCCAAGTCGCGAATTTCACCAATCATTATCACGTTCGGCGCCTGGCGGAGAATCGAGCGCAATGCGGCCGCAAAGGTCAGCCCAATCGTCTCGCTCACCTGGACCTGGTTGATGCCCGCCAGGATATATTCCACCGGGTCTTCCACCGTGATGATCTTGCGGTCGGGGCGGTTGATGAAATGCAAACAGGAATAAAGCGTCGTCGTTTTGCCCGAACCGGTGGGACCTGTCACCAGCAATATCCCGTCGGGAAGGCTGATCACCTTCTCAAACGTCTGCTGGTCATCCGTGAAAAATCCCAACTCAGGCAAGCCGAGCTTGAGGCCTTCCTTGTCCAAAATACGCATAACGATGCTTTCGCCGTGGTTCGTCGGCAGGCAGGAGACACGCAGGTCAATCAATTTGTTCCCCACCTTGGACTGGATGCGGCCGTCCTGCGGAATGCGGTGCTCGGAAATGGACATGGCTGATTGAATTTTCAGCCGCGCAATAATCGAGGGCTGCAACCGCTTCGGCGGCGCCTTCATTTCATGCAGCACTCCGTCAATCCGATAGCGCAGCCGGAACCGTTTGGCCATCGGTTCGAGGTGAATGTCCGATGCCCGCATTTTGAAAGCATCAACGATCAATTGGTTCACCAGCCGGATCAGCGGCGCGTCCGCGTCTATCGCCGTTCCGTCGTCGGCGGTGGCCGCTGCCACATTGACCTCCGATTCGGTCAATTCCTGAATCACGTCCTTGAACCGCTCGTCTTCAATCGCCTTCTTTTCCGATGCCCCGTAATATTTGTTGAGGGCCGCCTCGATGTCCTCGTCCGAGGCCACCCGCGGCTCAATTTCCGCCCCCAGCAAGTGCGTCAGGGAATCAATCGTATTGATGTCCGAAGGGTCCGAAATGGCGAGCGCCACCTTGCCGTCGCTCTTAAACAACGGAACGACCCGGTATTTTTTGGCGACGTGGCGGGGAATAATCGAAATGGCCTCGTCAGGGATTTGCATGGCGCCCAATTGCACCACCTCGGCGCCGAATTGCGCGGCTTTGGCCTGGGTCACGTCGGCCGTGCGGATGACTTTATTGGCCAGCAACAAATCAATCACACCCACGCCGGCGGCCTGGGCTTCGCTGCGCGCCTTGGCGAGTTGCTCGGCGTTCAATAAACCGAGGTCCACCAAAACATCTGCCAGATAATCGTCTTTCTCTGCCACAAAATAGTTCGCTCCGTCAATGCCTGTTGGAGCGTCGAAACAGACTACCGCCGAAACGCCCGATGTCAACGCGCGGAAATCATTTCCGCAAATTTTTTTGTCGTTGACTCCGACCGCTTCAGTTCAATCCATCTGCAATTTCCATACCGTCGAAACCAAGTCAATTGCCGTTTGGCGAGCTGACGCGTGCGAATTTTAACCAATTCGATGGTTTGGCCCAAATCACGCTTGCCGCGCAAATGTTCGACGACTTGCCGGTATCCAATGGCCTGCATCGCCGTTCGATTTTCCTCCAGGCCTCGTTTGAGTAATTCCCGCGTCTCCTCCACCAGCCCCCGCCGGAACATTTCATCCACCCGCGCGACAATCCGCTCATGCAATTCCGCCGTCGGGCGGGTAAAACACCAAATGACACCAGCTTCCGCCGTTCGGCCCGCAGACTGCCAATCCGCCCGCTGTTCGGAGAATTTTTTCCCCGTCAGCCGAATCGCCTCGACCGCCCGGATAACCCGTCGCGGATTTTGCTTGTCAATTTTGCCGTAAGCCTCCCGGTCACGCTCGCGCAGTTCATGCAGCAGTGTTTCAAACGGCAATCGCTCCAGTTCCGCGCGTAATTCCGGGTTGGCCGCCGGCGTTTCGCCCAATCCGCTCAAATAGGCATTGAAGTAAAGCCCCGTCCCGCCGCAAAAAATCGGCGTCCTCCCGCGCGATTGAATCTCCGCCGCCGCCTTTTCCGCCAACACAACAAACTTTGCCGCGTCGAACGATTCCGTCAGATCCGCCACGTCAATCAGATGATGCGGAATCCGTTTTCGCTCGGCCACCCCCGGTTTTGCCGTGCCGATATCGAGTCCGCGATAGACCTGCATCGAATCCACGGAAATAATTTCGCCGCCGACCTTCCCGGCCAGCCCCAGGGCGATTTCCGATTTGCCAACCGCCGTTGGCCCGGCCACGAACAAGCTGCGAGGATGGGAAGGGGCACTCATTTTTATGGCCGGTAACAATAAGACACTGTCAATTCCCGGCCTTCAATCCCCGGCTGGGCATTTCAGGTTTGGGCAATTCGCGTCGGGACAAAAAGGCCGCGAGCGCCAAACCGGCAATGAAGAGCGGCACGCCAATCCATTGTGCCGGGGTCAGGCCCAAATGATAATGCAAATCCGAATAGTCGCCCCGGAAACACTCCACAATCCCCCGCGCCACCGCATAGCACATCAAATAGGTCGCAAAAATCTGGCCATCGAATTTTTTCCGCCGGAACAGCCATGCCAGGAACAGGTAAAGCGCCAGGTTCAACAGGCCGTCGTAGATCTCGGTCGGATGCAGCGGGATATTGAGCGGCGTGCCGGACAGCTCATGGGCCAGCGGGTTGGTAAAGGTAACGGCCCAGGGCACATCGGTTGGCCGGCCATAGCAGCAACCATTCAATAGACAGCCCGCCCGCCCGAAAACACTGCCCAGCGCGATGCTCGGCGCCAGCACGTCGGACGTCTTCCACAAAGGCATCTTTTTCCAGCGGATATAAATCATTCCGGCAATCATCGCGCCGATGAGACCGCCGTAATACACCAGCCCGCCGTGCCAGACCTCGAAAATTTCCAGAATCGGTTGCCCGGCAAACTCCTCACGCCAATAGGTCGTCACATACACAAACCGCGCGCCCACAATCGCGCCCACCATCAACCAGAGCGTGATGTCGGCGATGCGGTCGGGCGAAATTTTTTCGCGTGGCGCCCGAAGCGTGGCCGTCCACAGCCCCGCCAGGAATGCCAGGGCGATCATGATGCCGTACCAATGGACAGTGAGAGGTCCCAGATGAAACGCTATCGGATACACGAAAATAAAATAAACCGGAACAGTGAAAATTGAAATTTGATTTTACAGCTCAATTTGTCGTCAGCGACGTTTGCTGCGGAAGTTTTGGCGGCGGAATCGGTGTAATGAGCAAACCCGGCGGTAACGGCGGCCATTTCGGGACTTCCGCCACCAGATCACGCCACGCCTGTCGCTCCTTCGGCGAAAGCTGCGACCAGCGCTGGGCGTTCTTCAAAAATTCCGCGCGGTCTTGCGGACTCATTTCCGTAAATTCGGTAAAGGCGCGAATGCATTCAATCCGCTGGTCGGCGGACAATGCGGAAAACGATTGCAGCGTTTTATCCATTTGCGCCCGTTCAGGATCCGAAAGGGCATTGAGCGTTTGCTGCCTTTCGTCCGGCGTCAGCGTGAAAAATTCGTTGAACTGTGCGGAAATCATTCGCCGGTCGTTGTTCGACAAGCCCTTCCAGCGCGCCCATTCGTCCTCGCTGGGCGTATTTTTGCCTCCCTCCGGCGATTCATTGGTCTCATTCACGTCGGCGAAATAACTCAAGGCGCGCTCGTTGTCCAAAAATTCCTGTTGCATGGGCGGCGGCAGAATCTCCCATTGCAAAAGCCGCGATTTCACCAAATCGCGCAAATCCTCCGACACCTGCGCCAGTTGCGTGTCGCGAATTGCGGGCGGATCGCGCAGCAGCGGAAGCAAAAACCAGTGCAACTCTGTGGCGCGCAGCCGCAATTCCCGTTCATCGGGGTCCAATGCCAAATATTCCTGAACCTTGTCGGAAATGCGTTTGCGGATGTCCGGCGGACGATTCGCCAGGTACTGGTCGCGTTCTTCCGGGGACATCGCCAGCAACCGCCGGAACAAATCCACCGGCGAATACCCTGGCGGAAGCGGGGGATTGAGCACGGGCCGACTCTCCAAGGGAGCGACCGCATTGTTTGTCCCGGCTCCGGCTGCCGGACGGGCAATGGCCAATGGGCTTGCCACGCAAATCATGAGAAGCCAGTGCGCCTGGGGCCAACGGTTCATTTTAATAGCGCCAGGAGTTCCTCATCCGACTGCGCCGGTTGGCTCATCCGCCGGATGGCGTCGAAATTGGTCAATACTTCCACGCTGGGCATCGGGGTATCGGCGACGAGCGCGACATTTTTCGCCATCTCGCTCCGGTGCGCATCGAGCCGGTAATGTTGCAGGGTCAGCCCGGCGATGCAGATGGCAACGGTCGCCGCCGCGGCGCGTGGCAGGAACACGCGCCAACCGCGGAAAAAAAACCGTTGGCGTCGCCCCGCAGCCGATTCCTCCAAGTCTATCGCGTTCATTACCCGCGCCGTGAAGTTGGATGCCACCGGGGCGTCCGGCAACCGCGAAAGCCAGTCGCGTAATTCATCCTGGATCGGTTCTTTGTCCATTTGAAAATTAAAAACCGGCGCTTGCGCAAAGTTGCGCTCGCCGCGGCCAAAATTTCAGTTATCCTGCCTGCGCAAGATGACTAATCGCCAGCGTTTTCTAAATGCCTGCCGGTGCCAGAGCGTGGACCGTCCGCCCGTCTGGCTCATGCGCCAGGCCGGACGTGCCCTGCCGGAATACCGAAAACTCAAGGCCGATTACGATTTCCTCGAACTCGTCCGCACGCCTAAGTTGGCCGCCGAAGTCACCCTCCAGCCCGTCCGCCGCTTCGACTTCGACGCTGCCATTCTTTTCAGCGACATCCTCGTGGTGGCCGAAGGGCTGGGACAGGGCTATAAATTCCGCGACGGCGGCGGTATCCAGATGAGTTTCGAACTGCGTTACCCGGAGGACATCCAGGCGCTCGACCTGGCGGCGCTGCCGGAAAAATTGGATTATATCCCGCAAACGATGCAACTCGTAAAAAAATCGCTCGGCGACCAGACGGCGCTCATCGGGTTCGCCGGTTCGCCCTGGACGATTGCCAATTTCATGCTTGAAGGCGGCAGTTCCGCCGACTTCAAACACGCCCGAAAGCTGTTTTATACCCGGCCGGACGTCTTTTCGATGCTGATGAAAAAATTGACCTCGGCGATCACCCGCCTCTTGCAAATTCAAATCCTTGCCGGCGCGGACGCGGTGCAGATTTTTGACAGCCTCGGCGGACTGCTCCCGCAAAGCGACTTTCCGGTGGCGTCCGGAAACTGGATGAAGCAGATTATTGCGGAATTGAAAGGCACGGTGCCCGTGATTGTTTTTTCCAAGGACGTGCATGGCAACTGGGATACACTCATCGAAACCGGGGCGAATGTATTGGGAATTGATTCCGGCGTGCGGCTGGCCGACGTTCGCAAATTGTTGCCGCCGGCGATCGGCATCCAGGGCAACTTGGATCCCTTTTTGCTTTTGACCACGCCCGAAAAGGTCGCTGCGGAAACCAACCGGATTTTGGCGGAGATGCGAGGCGCGCGCGGCCATATTTTCAACCTCGGCCACGGCGTGCCGCCCGATGCCACGCTGGAAAATCTGTCGGCACTGGCCGAAACTGTTAAAAATTTCAAATGAGCGCGCTGAACGTCAACCTCGAGTTGGTGAAGAAATACAACGTGCCGGGACCGCGGTACACCAGTTACCCGCCCGCCACGAAGTTTTCGGACGCCATCTCCTGGGCGGAACTGGCGGAAAAAATAGCTGAAAATAACCAATCCCAGCGCGACCTTTCGCTTTACTTCCACATCCCCTTTTGTGAGACGCTTTGCTGGTTTTGCGGCTGCACCACCGTCATTACCCTCAATCACGCGCAGGGGAAGACCTATCTCGATTACCTCGAACGCGAAGTGGCGCAAATGTCCGGCAAACTTAATTCCCGGCGGCGGGTCACCCAATTGCATTGGGGCGGCGGCTCCCCCACCTTTCTCCAGCCGGATGAAATCCGCCGCCTGGGCGGAATCATCCGCAAACATTTCCAGTTTTCGGATGATATCGAGGCAGGCGTGGAAATTGATCCGCGACGGCTGTCGCGCGGGCATATCGAGGCCCTGCGCGAAATCGGCTTCAACCGGGCCTCGCTCGGCGTGCAGGATTTTGAGCCGAAAGTGCAGGAAGCCATCCATCGCATCCAACCGCGCGACATGACCCAACGGGTCCTCGACTGGGCGCGGGAACTGGGTTTTGCCTCGGTGAATTTCGACCTGATTTACGGATTGCCGCACCAAACGGCCGATTCGTTCAACCGCACCCTCGATGCCGTGCTGGAAATGCAGCCCGACCGCCTGGCCGTATTCAGTTACGCGCACGTTCCCTGGGTCAAGCCGGCGCAAAAAATCCTCGAGCAAAAAATCCTGCCGGCGGCCGAAACCAAGTTGCAATTGCTCAAAAACGTCATCGAACGGCTCACTGAGAACGGACGCTATGTCTATATCGGCATGGATCATTTCGCCAAACATACCGATGAACTGGTGGCAGCCCAGCGCAACAAGACCTTGCAGCGGAATTTTCAGGGATACAGCACGCGCGGCCAGGCGGACATTTACGCCTTTGGCATGAGCGCGATCTCTCAAATTCCCGAGGCCTACTGGCAAAATGAAAAGGAACTGCCCGAATATTACAAGGCGCTCGACGGAAAAAATATCCCGCTCGCCCGCGGCTATTTTGTGACCGACGAAGACAAAATTCGCCGCGAAACCATCATGCGCTGCATGTGCGATTTGTCGCTGGATTACGCGGCGATGTCAGAGACATTGGGGGTGGATTTTGCCGCGCACTTTTCGAGCGAACTGGCCGCCTTGAAATCATTTGAGGCCGACGGCTTGATTCATTTATCCCCATCCGGCTTGGAAGTGACCGATGCGGGACGTTTGTTCATTCGCAACATTGCCATGTGCTTTGACAACACCCTGGCCCCGGCGGGCGAGCGCAAACACTCGCGGACGATTTAGTGTAAATATGACCATGCTCGCGCAGGTAAATTCAGTCGTTGATAAACATCCTTTTAGCACCAGCACTCTCCTTTTGATGCTGGTGGGTGGGTTCGTGATCGTCTATGGCGTCATCGCCCTCATCTGGAAAATAAAAAAATGATGGCCGGAAAATCCTGCATATCAATTGCCATGTCGGATGAATGCTGATTTGACAACGCCCGAGAGCAGGCGTCTGCAATATCTCAATGTTGTCATTTCCGAGAAGGGACTGGCCGAAATGAGCGGCAACCGGCGTATCATCCTCATTCCAAAGGATCAGGTTCAAAGCATTGAAATCAGACATGGCCTTCAGGCTGAACGGCCGTTGGTGCAGGGGATAACCGGTCTGGCCTTTATCGGTTTGGGGGCAGTCGGCATCTACATAATGGTCGAAGGCGGCATCGCCGCCTTGCGTTGGGCATTGGGATTTCTTGTATTCGGTGGCCTGGGGGCATGGCTATTATGGGAGGCAACAAAACAGGGACACTATTTGAAGATAATTTGCCTGGGTGATTCGCGAAAACTCGTATTTAAAGGCAAAATCCAAACAGAAGAACTATCAGGATTCATTCGGAGCGCATCTCAATTCGGCTACACCTTTCGAGATTGCCTAAATGATAAAAATTTTAAATAACACGAATCGGTCAAACGCACAGGTGAGAAAACATGAGAGCCGCCGGGCATAATATGTCATCGTCCTGACAAAGTCGGCGGTTCCATGAATAAAACCGCCGCAGTGTTCAAATTGCGGCGGTTGAAAACCTGCAATTTCGACCCTCCTATTGCGGCGGGGCATTCGTGCTCATGTCCGGCGCCGCGCCCACGGCTTTTTGCATCCTTACCGCCAGCCGATAATGCTCGCGCAAAGTCGGCAATATTCGTTTGGCAAAACGTTTTAACTCCTTGTCCTGCAATGTTTGCGACGCGTCGGTGACGAATTGAATCGCTTTGATGTGGTCCTTCACACAGCAATCGGCATAAGCACGCTCAAAATCCGCGTCCGACAACGAATCCAGATATTTGGCCAACATAAGATCGTCATTGGTTGTGCTAGTCGGCGTCATTAACGCTTCCGCCCCCATTCCCTTGAAATTTTCGATGTTCATTTCCTGCCAATTTTCCGGGGCAAACGAATTGGTTGGCGGGACGGTCAAACCCTCCCGATCGGCGATGCGCGCAAGACGTTCATTGATGCGCGTGTGGTCGCGGATCATCCGCGCCGCAAAATTCGTCACGGCGGGATTTTGGCTTTTCTCCAGCGCTATTTGCGCCAGCTCGATCTCCTTGTCACCTGCCCAGCTTACTGTGGTGACAAAGTCCTGTCCTGTCACCGGCGTCATGGTTGCATTCGTCGCCATCATGTCGTCGGCATAGGCGCTGGCCGCCGCGAATGACATGGCCAAGAATAATGATAATGTCCAAATGGTCGTTTTCATTTTAACTCCTTTAATTTTTCGCAATCACTTAAACAGCCGAAAACGTGCCATAAGCTTTCCAAATAAGAATGTGGGAAAAATGGCAATTTTTCCGACAGGTGACACTGCAAAATGCACGCCCACTGCAAAAATCCCGAATTGCATAAGCTTCAGCTTTGAACCATCGGAATTCTCCATGGCGGCGACGCGGCTCTGAGGCGCGTGCGCCAGCCTGGCCGGCTGCCTGTTGCAAATGGCGCTCCAGCGGGTGGCAAGCTGACGTTGACTTGGGGTGCAGGCGTCTGTCGCTGACTCGAACGCAAAAACATCCGACCCATGGAACCAAACCCGCTGCATTGGGAGTGTTGATTTTGGGCATCGTCTTTCTCGGTTTCATTTCTTTGACTGGGGCTTGGCCGCTTGCAGTCGCGCCCAGCTCTGGTTGGATGGCGGTGGGGATGACTTGGGCTGTTAAGCTTTGGCGGCGGCGCGCAGTTTTTCGCGGAGCGTGGGGCCATTGGGCTTGGAGGAGGGCTTCGTTGAAGTCAAATCCGGCAATTAATTGCTGTGGCATAAGTTAAACAAATTTTTGCAGCGCCAACCACTCCCTCTTTGGAGGGGGATGACAGTCTGATGTTTGTCTGTCAAAGTTGCCAAATCATCCGGATAAAACATTTTATATGACCCTGCCAGCCGTGGCGCGGCATTTTTTGCGTGACAACTTGTTCCGGTCGTAATTTGTTGTGTGCCGGATTTTTACCATGAACTTTTCAACTCTGCTCGCAGTTCTGCTGGGTTCCGCCACAACCCTATGGGGCGCCGGCTGGCCCGCAAAAATATTTGCCCCCTATATGTATATCGGAGCGGGCGACCATTTTGAAATCACCCGATGCGACGATGCCTGCGGCCAGAAATTTTACACGCTCGCCTTCATCATCGCCGACAAACATGGGCAACCCGCATGGGACGGGCGGTTTCCGATGAAGCGGAATCTTTACGCAGACCAGATCAATGCGATCCGCCAACGTGGTGGCGATGTGATTGTTTCCTTCGGCGGAGAGGCTGGCACGGAAATAGCCATCGCCGAAACCAACGCGGCGGCACTCGAAGCCGAATACCAATCTGTCATTGACCGCTACAAATTGACGTGGCTGGATTTCGACATCGAAGGCGATGCCTTGTCCAATTCGGACGCCAATCAACGACGCAATACCGTCCTGGCCCGGCTTCAAGCCAGAAATCCGGGGTTGATCGTTTCCTACACCTTGCCGGTGGATCCCGAGGGTATCCCTGACAGCGCGCAAAAACTCCTGGCCGACGCAAAGGCGAAGGGCGTGAAGGTCTATTCCGCCAACGTGATGACGATGGATTTTGGCGCGCACTTCTCACGGGGAAAAAAAATGAGCGATGTGTCCATCGCCAGCGCGCTCAAGGCGTACGAACAATGCCGGGCCATTGACCCCTCAATCAAAATCGGCCTCACGCCGATGATCGGGCAGAATGACGAACATGGCGAAGTATTCACTCAGGATGATGCGCGGACGCTGATGGCCTGGGCGCAAAAACAGCCGTGGATTTGCAGCCTGTCATTTTGGGCAAGCAACCGCGACACCGGCAGGGAAGACGGACCCGGCGATGGCAACACGGCCAGCGGCGTTGAACAAAAGCCTTGGGAGTTCACCTTGATTTTCAAACCGTTCACGACGGGACAATGATACGTCGCGAACCATCTTTTGATTACCCGGTAACGATGCTTCCACTCGTAAAATACCTGGTTGCGTCCGTGGTACGTTCTTTGTTTTGCCGACGGAGACCAATGTTCGTAAACCAAACAGCGTCACTTTTGTTCTGCGCCATCGTGGGATTGGCCGGCAGCACCCATGCCGGCTTGCCTGTCACACAACGCGATAATGACCGCGCTCCCATCAGTCTCCGAATCAATGTTGCGGCGATTGACCGCGAACGGATTCTCCGGGCCGCGCAAGCCGCCCTTAAGCTCGAACCGATCACCATCACAAAATACCGCGCCAAACTCAGCCAGGGCGGGCCGCATGATTTTTATTCCAACGCGGATTATTTCTGGCCCGACCCGGCTAAACCAAACGGCCTCCCCTACATCAACCGCGATGGCCAATCGAATCCCGCCAATTTTTCTCAGCATCGCATCGCGATGCGTGATTTGCGCGACGCGGTGGCGGCACTGGCGGCGGCTTATAAAATCACTGGCGACAATCGTTACGCTGAAAAGGCCGCCGAACTCTTGCGCGTGTTCTTTCTCGATCCCCAGACCCGGATGAACCCGAACCTCCAATACGCGCAAGCGGTGCCCGGTTCCTCACCCGGACGCAGTTGGGGCATCATTGATGGGCTTCATTTGATTGAAATTCCCCAGGCCGTCGTCGTATTGGAAAAATCACCGGCCTTCACGCCTGATTTGGTGGCAGGGCTGAGACAGTGGTTTCAGGAAATGACTGAGTGGATGCTGACCAGCAAAAACGGAAAAGCTGAGGCCGCCGCTAAAAACAATCATGCGGTCGCGTTCTGGCTGCAAATTGCCTGCTACAGCCGGTTCACCGGCGATCAGACCAACATGGCTGAATGCCGTCGGCAGTTCAAAGAGGTGTTTGTCCCGAACCAGATGGCAATAGATGGGAGTTTTCCACTCGAACTGAAACGCACCAAGCCTTACGGTTATTCCATCTTCCAACTCGATAACATGGTCACACTTTGTCAGGTGCTTTCAACACCGGAGGACAACCTCTGGAATTTTCAACTGCCCGATGGATGCGGCATCCGCCTGGCCGTGGCCTATCTGTATCCTTTCCTGGCCGACAAATCAAAATGGCCGCTCAAGCCGGACGTGCAGGCCTGGGACGACTGGCCGTCGCGACAACCCGGGCTGTTGTTTGCCGGAATTGCGCTCGATGAACCCAGATACGTAGCGCTGTGGAAAAAACTGCGTCCTGATCCGACTGATGCCGAAGTCCGTCGCAACATGGCCATCACACAACCCATTCTTTGGCTTCGATGAAACATTCACGACCCTTAAAGAGCGTCGGTGGTTTCGAGGCGCTGACGTTTCCTGGTGAGGGTGTCGCGGCAATAATGGATACCGTCTTCACGTCGGAAAACATGGTAACGTTGTTTCATGGCTGGTCTTCACGAGCCTCTCATAGAACCGTGCCGACTCGTTAGCGACTTCTGGCGGCCTAGTGGATGCCTTTTGACTGCCTTGTGCTCAACGGACTGATTTTATACACAATTTAATACACACTTGGCCGGCCTGACTTCCCAACTTCTCCTCAGCCAGCCACTTGCGTATGGAGGCGAGGGTCGGAATCGGGCGGTTCACTGTCAATTAACCGTCAATTTTCAGGCATAAATATATGAATTTTCACCAATGAATGCAAGGATTTTCTCGCTACTCTTGACCTTTCCGAACGAACTCATTGCATACCCTCTTACTGAAGGTTTCACTGAAGGCTGGCAGCACGAAAAGCAGGGCTAGATGGAAACGTCTCTGGACTTTTTGTAACCCTGTTCCAATTGTTGTTCCTGAAATCGCCGGATTTTTTCATCCTTGCCTTGGGCAATCGCGGCCAGCGGCAGAATGCCGGACCAATCAATTTGAAATTTGTCGGCGAGTCTTTGAGCACGATGGCTGGTCGTCATTTTCAACACTTGATTGGCAACTTTCAACCAATCCCTTGCCGCCAACCGGCCGATTGCAACCTGTTGCAGCAGTTCTCCAAGAAACGAGCGGACGCAAGGCAAAAGAATTTTCAAATGCGTTACATCCTGTCGCTTGGCTTGCGGCACAGTGGCGGCCAGGTCCAGTTTGCAAGCCAGCAATGAAACCGGATCAAGCACACGGATGGTTTGCTGTTCCCATTGCGCTTCGACGGGCGGCGTCTGCGCCGCACTTGAAACTCCGGGAATTTGCCGAATCACCTCAATGACGGATTTTTGATTGCCAATTTGAATCGGAATAATTCCCGCTAAAGCCGTCATTGCCACTTTGGGCGGATAGTTGGCGCTGGACTCCAATTGCTCGGCAATCCGCCGAACGTCATCGCGGTTGCCCTTGAAATCAATGTCCTGGCTGGTGAACGGCTGCAACGATTTAAGTTCCGATTCGGCGGGCGAATATCGTTCCGCCCAGTAGTTCACGGCCTGCCCGCCGATCAGAATATAAGGTTGTCCCGCCGCGTCGCGTATTCTGAAAACATCGGAAAACTCGTGAAGCGAAAAGCCCGCAGTTTTACCATTTGGCAATCGCACGGGCGACTTGGTTCAAATTCGTGATGCGCCACTTCGCGCCGCCGACAAGCGAAACACGGCGTTGAATCTCCGCCGCCGCCTGCGGACTGCGGCGAGCCTTTCGCAAATCTGCCATGCGACTGCGCGATTTCTGCTCTTTCACTGCGTTGAAATTCACCGTTTTCACTGAAAGACAAATAACATCATTTGAGAACCAAAGCAATCTCGCATTGACCGTAATTGCTTTGGGGGGAGCATTATCTACACCGCACAATGACCAAGAGCTTTCAAGGATGAAAAATTACCCCGCCCATGATGACATGGTCGAGACCATACACCGCAATCCTTCCTGCATATTTCAGTAAACGCGTCATGCGCCAAATCAGCTAAAATTGATTATTTTACTGCTCTTCAGGATATTGAGTTTTTACGAAAGAGCAACCAGCGTACAATAAAGCAGGGGAACACCGTGCAAAGAAACGTAAGCCAAAGAGGTGGTGGTTTTCCACGTCTGCGCGGTGGGGACCTTCGCAGTGCCAGTATTTATCTCCGGAGGGAATGGGGGTTTAATTCGGACAATTGCACGGAATTCCTGAAAGAATCATTACCCATGAAGTCATGGCAATTGATTTTATTCAATTCAACGAGGTCACAATTCCACCTTGCCGAGAATGTTTCGCCGCGGAACAGTCCCGAAGTCGCGGCTGTCCAAGCTGTTCCCGCGATTGTCACCCATCACAAAATATTGATTTTTGCCCAGGATGATCAGCTCGTTGCCGCTGTCGTTTTCGGCATAGGTCGGAGTCTTGGGCATTAGATACGGTTCGTTCAACAGCTCGCTATTAACATATACCTTTCCACCTCGGATCAATAGCCATTGTTCCGGACCCGCGATGATGCGCTTGACGTCAAGCCCGTTGTCCGATGGGTCCTTCACAACGACGATGTCGGCCGGGCGGGGTTGGCTGACGACGTAGCACAACCGATTCAACCAATAATGCCCCGAGTCGGAAAGGGTGGGGGACATGCTCGGACCCTGCACCTCAACGGCCTGGATGATGAAATGAGAAATCAACCAATAGCTCAAGGTTCCCAAGGATACGACGATGACCAAAAACCTGCATTGTTGCAAAATCCAGGCCCAGGATGTTTCAAGGGATTGACCATTTACAGCCAATGCCTCGGGCCAGGAGGGTGGCCTCAATTGCTCAGAGACAAGTCTCATATTTCAAATGTACACATGTTCCATTGGCACGTACTGGGTGTAATATTACCGCGCTATCAACTTGTTTTGTTCGCCGCTTGCACAAATGGAGCGCCATCGTCAACTTACGATAAATTTCGGATCATTTAATCTTCCCTGTCACCCTCCCAAAGTGACCGCATTAAATCCATCCCCAATCGGGACATTTTTACTCACTTTGGGGACATGCGTATCTAGCTGGAATCAAAAACAACTGGCGAATGTTCTCATCAAAAGTCTCGGCCTCTCCTTCGGTGTGGACGGGGCACGCATGGTAGTAAACCAGAATGCTCATAGTGCATTGCCTCACCAGATTGCGCGTTCGTTCAAACTTCCTCTCCCCCTCGGGGGAGAGGATTGAGGTGAGGGGGCACGCACGGAAGTAAACCAGAATGCTCATAGTCGTTGCCTCTCCAGATTGCGCGTCCGTCCAAACTTCCTCTCCCCCTCGGGGGAGAGGATTGAGGTGAGGGGGCGCGCACGGAAGTACACTAGAATGCTCATAGTTGTTGCCTCACCAGATTGCGCGTCCGCCATCCAAACTTCCTCTCCCCCTCGGGGGAGAGGATTGAGGTGAGGGGGCACGCACGGAAGTAAACCAGAATGCTCATCGTCGTTGCCTCACCAAATTGCGCGTCCGTCCAAACTTCCTCTCCCCCTCGGGGGAGAGGATTGAGGTGAGGGGGCACGCACGGAAATAAACCAGAATGCTCATAGTCGTCGCCTCACCAGATTGCGCGTCCGTCCAAACTTCCTCTCCCCCTCGGGGGAGAGGATTGAGGTGAGGGGGCGCGCACGGAAATAAACCAGAATGCTCATAGTTGTTGCCTCACCAGATTGCGCGTCCGTCCAAACTTCCTCTCCCCCTCGGGGGAGAGGATTGAGGTGAGGGGGCACGCACGGAAGTAAACCAGAATGCTCATAGTCGTTGCCTCACCAGATTGCGCGTCCGCCATCCAAACTTCCTCTCCCCCTCGGGGGAGAGGATTGAGGTGAGGGGGCACGCACGGAAGTACACTAGAATGCTCATAATTGTTGCCTCTCCGAATTCCGTGGGCGCGCAGCAGCGCCAACTGACGTGTGATGCCAGCGGCTCTGCGCCGTTCTGGCAGGTCGGTAGCTTGGCGCGGGTAAAGCAGATGGCGCAAATCGCGCCTGCTTGAGCCGCGCTTCGCCCAAGTTGAGCAACAAACCCGGACATTTTAAAAACGTATGTCAATTCGCGTCAATTCGCGCGTGCCGGGCCGTAGCATCTGAGCGAAGACCGGTCAAGTCTTTCCCGTGTGGAAAATTTTGGCATTCGGCCTTCGTCATTCCTTAGTCATTAGCATTTAGAAATTAGTCATTCCCTCTGCCCCCTTTCCATTCGCGTCCCCTTCGCGTCCATTCGCGTCAAGTCCGCTGCTTCTCTTTCCCAACCGTATGGCCGCAGTTTTTCTGAAAATGCTCTTAAAACGGAAATACCTTCGCGTAGCACGCGCGAATCGCCGCGCGCCATCCCGCCAGCGCCTCCCGAAATTTTTCCGGCGAACCGAATCCGCACCGCACCGACACCCGGTAATACGCCGGTGCATCCTCGGGCAAAACCGTTTCACCCTCATAACTCCACCGCCGCAATATGCCTTCCACCCGCCGCAGTTGCCGGTAATTTTCAACCAACCCTTCCGTATCCGGCAGGAGGTTCCTTTCGCGCGCGCGTTCAAGCGCCCGAAGCGTGTTGGGCTCGTGCCAGCCGTGTTCCAGGCACAGCGCTTGCGCGATAAATTCCGCATCCATCAAACCGCCGCGGCCCGTCTTGATCGCCAACTCATCCTGTCCCGGCGGCGTGCGCTCCTTTTCAATCCGCAGGCGCATTTCGTGAATTTGCCGTTTCCACCTTCGATTCCTAATCGCGGAAAAATCCGCCAGCCCCGACACCAGTCTTCCAAAACATTCGCCGGTTTTCGAATCGCCGCCGACAAATCGCGCCCGGCTCAGCGCTTGAATTTCCCAAAGCTGCGCGCGCTGCCGATAATAACGTTCACATCCCTCCAGCGATTGGACCAGCAACCCCTTTTCGCCGTCAGGACGCAGGCGGACGTCGGTTTGAAACGCAATTCCCTGTTCCGTTCGCCGCGATAGCAACGCCAGGATCTCCGCGGCCATTTTTTGCAGCGTCGCCAACTGTCCGGTTTCGGACCGGGTCACAAAAATCAGGTCGAGATCCGAACCGTAGGTGATCTCCTCCCCGCCAAGTTTGCCCAGTCCGATGATCGCAAATGGCGGCGTTTTGATTTTATTCTTCCGCAGGACGGCTTCGAACGCGTATTGCAGGCAGCCGTCGGCCAGCGCGGATAGCTCCGCCAGATTCTGCTCAAAACTCGCCAGGCCGATGATGTCGCGCAACCCGATACGCATCCGCTCAACCTCGTGGTAACGGCGCACCCAAAGAAATTGGTCCGCATCGGAAATGCCAAATCGCAATTCCCGTAGAATTTCCCTCGCCGATTTCCGCTGGCGAAACCGCCCGGTCAATACCAGATTATCAATCAAATCCGGCGAGCGGATGCTCATTTCCGCAAGAAATTCCGACCGGTCGAACAGCAGCAGGAGCAATTCATACAACTTCGGATTATTGCTCCATAATTCCAATAAAGCAGAGCGCGAGCCGTACGCGCTGATGTAACTATCCAGCCGTGCCAGCACGCGATCCGGGTCCGATAGGATGGCCGGCAAGTCGCCGGTTTGAGGTCCGGAATTGGATTTCCCCGACACATTCGCCCCTTGAACCCCTGGACCTGCCGCAATCTGCCCGGCGTTCGAGCCACCGTCGGCCTCCGCTGCGTCTCCCTCTCCTCCAATTCCTATGGGAGGAGAGGGTAGGGGAGAGGAGGCGGTCTTTTTCCGCGGGCCGAACAAGTCCGACTTCCCTCTCCCCTCAACGGCGAGAGGAACCGAGAGTGAGGGGTGAGAGCCTAAATCAGACTCCGCATTTCTCGCTGGTTCGCGGTTAAAAGCCGGTTCATGGCGATCCTCCGTTGGAGCCGCCACGGGGCACCGCGCCAGAAATTGCGGAATCAACTCCCGCGCTAATTCCGTTGTCCGCGCCGAAACATGGACGTACCCCGGTCCCTCCGCGAATTCTTTAAAAAGAAAAAACGCCTTGTCCGGCTCCCGGAAGGAATGGGCCTCCAATAACCGCCGCCATTCCGTTTCCGCTCCCTCGAAGGTTGCCGGAAGGCCGGACGGCACGGATGGCGCCTCTCTCTTGAGCAATTTGTCATAAACCGACCGGACGTTTGCGGTATGCATTTGCAACGCCGCTTCAAATTGATCCGCCGAAAGGAAACCCATCAATCGCGCGAGCCGCAGGAGCGCCGCGCGCTCCACCGGAAGCGTGTGCGTCTGGAGATTGTTCTCCATTTGCAGCCGGTGCTCCACGTCGCGCAGAAAGCGGTAGGCGGCGCCGATTTGGTCCGCTTCGTCTCGCGACAACAAATGGTATTGCGCGAGTTTTTCAAGACACGGCAGTGTCTGCGACAATTGCAAAAACGGCGTCTTGCCCGCGTGAAGCACTTGCAACGATTGGACGATAAATTCAATCTCCCGTATGCCCCCGCGCCCCAGTTTGACGTTCCGTTCCAACTCGCCGCCGCCGACCACCTCGTTTTCAATGCGGTCCTTTATCCCCGCGATTTCCGCCAGAATATTCCGGTTGATCGAGTGCGGATAACGGAACGGCTGGATCATTTCGAGAAATTCCGACGCCAGGCTTTCGTCACCGGCGACGTGGCGCGCCTTGATCAGCATCATCCGTTCCCAGGTTTGTCCCCATTCCGCGTAGAAGTTCTCGTAGCTCTCCAACGACCGCGCCACCGGACCCCCTTCGCCTTCCGGACGCAGCCGCAAGTCCACCCGAAAAAGAAAGCCATCGCCCGTCGCGCGCGAGACTTCCGCCGTGAACGTTTCCGCCAGCTTGCAAAAAAACTGGTGGTTGGACATCCCCGGCCGCCGCGCCTTTTTTCCATCCGGCGGCCCCAAAAAAACCTCGCCTTCATCCCCATAGACAAAAATCAAGTCCACGTCCGAGCTGTAATTCAACTCCGCGCCGCCAAGTTTGCCGAGGCCCAGCACACAAAACGGCGTCGGTTGCCAGCGGCCATCGGCGTTCTGATGGAATGCCCGGCCGTATTTTTGCCGCATTTGATGCTGAAGAATTTTCAATGCCACGGAAAGGCACACGTCGGCCAGGGCGGAGAGTTCGCGCGTGATTTCCACCACGTCGCCCAGTCGCCCCAGGTCGCGCGCGGCAATCCGGAGCATTTCACGCTGCTTGTACCGGCGCAAGTCCGCCAGGGCGCCGACGTCATCACCCGCCTTCAATTTCGCCGCCAGTTGGCTTTCGATTTCGCGCAGAAATCCCTCCGCGCGGCGCGGATACTTTAATTTGCCCGCGTCGAAAATCGAGAGAGACTCCGGATGGGCAACCAGCCACTCGCCCAGATATTGAGAGCCGCTTAATAGCGCCAGTAACACCCGGCCGGATTCAGCGGAAAGTTTGTTGAGTTGCGCCGCGGCGGACGTCCCCAGCGAATCCCGCATTTGCTTTGCGCGAGATGGATCGTCCGAGCCTTTGAGCAATTTTTGCCAGTCCGTCTTTTTCATTGGCCGCCGCGCGTGATTCGTTCCGTGAAGTCAATCGCCCTGCGGCAGAGCGGACGCCAGTCCAACTCCGCCTGCACCCGCGCGGAAGACATGGCGGCGTGCAATTGCCACGCTGTCGGCGATTCCTCCAGCCAGGCCACAATGTTGCGCCCGAAATCGGCGCCGTCAAATGTCGAAAATTTCACCATCGGATCCCCTTTGAAATAGCGGCGAATGCTTTCCAGTGGCGTGGAAACCGACGGCACTCCGCTGGCAACATATTCGACAATCTTGGCGACAAAGGCGCAGTGCGTGCCGGCGGATTCTTCATAAGGCACAATCCCGGCGCTCGCGTCGGCCAGATGTTTCGCCACTTCCGCGTAAGGCGCAAATCCGGTCGCCTCACTTTTGAAACCGGGAATTTCCCGATGCGCCCGCCGCAAAAACTTATCCAGCGACTCGGTCTGCTTCCCCACAAACCGGAAGACTGTTCCGGGCTTTTCCCGGGTCACCAGTCGGATCGCGGCAAAGGCGATTTCGCCGAGATGATGGGCGTCAAATGAACCGTGCATGACGATAACCGGCGGATCTTTCAACGCCGGCTGCGTGCGAAAGGGGAATTTGTCCGCATCATAGCCGTAATAAATCGGCAGTATCTTGTCGCGCGGAAATCCGCGTTGGACGAAATAGTCCGCCAGCGCATCCGACACCGTCAGCACCCCGTCCACGCCGTAGCGGGAGGGCAGGGAAATCTCGTAACGTTTAAGGGCCTCGACCAGCGGGCGCGGCGCCTGATGGCCCGGCCACGTCTCCATGAACCCCGTCAGCAGATCGGGAAAATTCATGATCGCCGGGATTCTTAGCCGTTTTTTTAGTTTTCCAGCGGTGACGGCGGCGATGGCGTGGATTGAAAAAATCAGGTCAAATTTGGTTTCCCGCGCGGCCTCCGCGACCAGCCGTTCGAGAAACATCGGATAAAATACGTATTTGAGATTTCGCAGCCGGGCGTAGCGCCCCATTTTCCATTTCGTGAACGGATGCAGCCGAACGCGAAACTTTGCCTCGACGTCTCCGGCGTCGGCAATTTGCGGGCAAAACACATGCACCTGGTGTCCTCGGCGGACCATTTCTTCGGCCATGTAAATCGCTTCCGCCGAACCGCCTCCGGACGGGGGATAAAAAGGTTCGTGTGTCAGGAATGCGATGCAAAGAGATGGCACGGAAAAACGCTAGAAATTTTCAGAGAAGGATTCAATTCATTTCGGCGGGCCTCTTCACGCGCAAAGGCGCTTTGGCCTTTGCCAAAATTCCGGACAGGACGGCAGGCGAGCCTCACGTCTGTCACAGGGGGTATTGGTGCATTGCCACAGTTAAAGGACTCTCTTTGGACCGCTCTTTTGGCAATGTTTTACGGAAGAAACAAATCAGCGGACACGCTAAAACGTTTTGCCAACGTGCGAACGTGTGCCAGCGTCAACTTCCGTTCTCCGCGCAAAATCATCCCCCCTAGCGTGCGATGGACGCCCAGCAGCCGCGCCAAATCCGCCGCGCTCATGTCGTTCGCTTCCAAAAGGTGAAACAAAGCATCCAAGCCGCTGGCCTTCGGTGCGGGCAAGCCCTTCTCTTTTTCGTAATCTTCAATCAGACGGCAAAGTAAATCGAAATAATCTTCCTGATCCGGCGTCAGATTGTGTCCGGCCATTGCGTCAGAAATTTCAGCGACATTTTCATAATCCACCCTGTCATGGATTGGGCGGGGAATAAGCAATCGGCACAGCCCGGCGTAGTCTTTGGGCAGCCGCGAAAATTCGGTCTTTCCATGCGTCGTCTTCATAATGTGTCTTTCCATCGGTCTTTGCTGTATTCAGCGTGCGTCATAAAGCGCAACGTATAGACGATTTGGCGGTTGAAATGCGCCGCCGCAATCAGGCGGTAATCATTCCGGCGAATGTTGAACACCAACACCGACCGTCCGCTGCGGACTTTCACGGCGTCCGTGTCAGGATAACTTTGCCGCACGTTCACCAGATTGCGCCACGCTGCCGCTTTGACCGTCTTGCGCCAGGTGTCCAAGTGACGAGCCGCCGGGGGATGTTCCCGTCCCGCCGCCACGAGAAACGCCTCTTTAATGATGCGCACGGAGACAATTTGTATTCATTCGCCAGCATTGTCAAATACGAATAACACGGGTGGATTTGTTTCTCCAAAAACTCACTAAACCATTGATTTTACTGGCTGGCGTGCCAAGTCGTAGTTTCGAGCGCGAAAGCTGCTTGGCCCGCCTTCGTTGGCTTGCGCGAATTACGGCGCGGCAGTCTTCCTTCCTCGCTTCGCTCGGAACGAAGACTGGTGGAGCCGAGGGGATTCGAACCCCTGACCCCCACAATGCCATTGTGGTGCTCTACCAACTGAGCTACGACCCCAGCCAAAGCGGCCCCCACAATAAATTGCCCCGCGCAAAAGTCAAAGCTTTTTGCTGGCGCCCGTTCGCGCGCTCCCGAAGTGTTTCAAAGTCACTTCCGATCTCGTTTGCCTGCGGCGCAGCGCGCGACAGTGACCCGGAGCGCCAGCTAGCTGGAACGATGCGGTTCAATCTCACGCAAAGCTCGCAAAGAAGTGGGGAAGGAAAGGTTTTTTCAAGAAAAACAGCTCGCACCATCTGGTGAGACTATCTTTTGACCGTTTTTGAATAAATCCTTTGCGCCCTTCGCGGTCTTTGCGTGAGGCAATTTGAATTTCTTCTTCAGCCTTTCAGCTTTTATTTAATCGAGGCCGCTATTTTTGACGTAGCGCAAACATTCCTGTTTGCGGGTTCACGGAACATTCCTGTTCCGTGTTTCACCTCAAAAAAGGCGACTGAAAAGTCGTTACCCTCAGGCCCTCAGCAAGCCCCGTTTAGGGGCGATATCTTTGTGGAAAACACCAGGAATACGCAAGAGCCTCCGTCGGGGGGAATGGCGCTTGGTTGGCATACAAAACTTTGGTGCGCAATGACATGCGTGGGTGCCGCTATCAGCGCCGTAGGTGCGGAATATTTGTAGAAATCAGACAATAGTAATCTTCCAGCTCCGTAGGTGCGGCACCTTCTGCCACGTAACATGGTATGCCAAAATACGTTATCCGCCGGTATTGGGCGTTCATCGCACACTGGGCGGAATGATTTTGCGCGGCGAACAACAATTGCCGCTCGCGCACGTCCGCACGCTGGCAAAACGCTTCAACGTATCCGCTGATTTGTTCCTAGCGTAAGAGCAACGACGGCCTCGCCTCGCTCAATGAATCCCAAAGCGCTGGCATGGTGAAAAAGCCGGAAGCCTTTGAGCCGACCGGACGCAAGAATTAAGAAATCAATCGCTTCAAATCCTGTTCCGAAATCAGCAAACCACCAGTCGCTTTACGCAGATTGGCGATGTAATGCTCCAACGCTTCAATTGCCTTCGCTTCCGTGGTTTCCAATCCCAAGCCAAATGCAACTTTCATTACGGTATCAGATTTTTCGGCAGCGGCGATTCGTTCTCGAATTGTTGCAAAATCTCCCGCCTTAATCAGCGCGAGAATCACTTGCTCAAACGCAATGATTCGACCTTTCAATTTCTTTCTGAACGGCCCGCGCTTGGTTTCTGCTTGAAGGGCTTTCAACGCGACTTTGTCGCCAGCGACTATCAGATAATCCGGCAATCCGATGGCCGCCGAAAAAAGAATAGCCTCGCCGGGGTCAATCCCGGAAATTCCCAGGAGGCTCTCGTAATCGTTGGGATTATCAACTTCCGAGACGGTTTCAGTCTTTTCCGCGAACGCGATGGACATTTGCGCCGCCGCCTCGCCAAATTTTTTTGAAAGGTCTTTTTTCTTCCGGAAAAAATATCTTGCCGAGGCAATTATGCGCGCGTTACCGTCCTTGACTATCGTTCTCTGCCAGTCATCCAAAAGCTGCGTCGCCGCCAGTTTCAGGATAAACGCTCCAAACAGAATATCATTGCGTCCAGCAGCCGATTCTTCCAAAGGAAACCACGTAAGCAATCACGGCAATGATGAACAGCCAGGGTTTGCCCGCGATCAGCAGCAGAATGCCCGCGCACAGGACCAGTCCCATCAGGATGTAAACCAAAATTCCCAATGCAAATTTCATGGCTGTTCTTTTAACAGGTTATACGCCCAAATGCAACTCCGCCGTTTATCGCGCCTCGCTTTGTCTCAGGGCGCAAATCCGATTTTGGACGGATCGTTTTCTCATTAACACCGCTCGAGCGCGGTGGAAAGCGCCACTCGAACCGCCAAACCGTTTTTAACACGAATTTTGCATTAGAACTCCCCTTTGCGTCCCGAATGAACAGTGATGTCCGCTTGCGGTTCCCTCTCCGCTCCCATTCTGATGGGAGGGGAGAGGGTAAGGGTGAGGTGAGGGTCCGCAGTTTCAGGAGCAGGACTCGAATCAAGCGCCAATTCACGCACAGTCTTGTGCAATCCTAATGCAACGCAATTGGATTCGTTGGCTAAAGGTCGTTGGGATTAAGTTTTCAAATGTCTAAATGCGCGCCGTGAAATCAGACTCCGCATTTCTCGCTGAATCGCAATCAAGAAAATCCGTTCATGGAGCGGAGGCAAATCGGAATTTTCCTCGCGACATCACCCCACCACTCCATCACTCCACGCCTTGGACATTTCTTCTTTACTTTCCTTCCTTTCACCGTAAGCCTTTGCTCACCGCTCCTGTTTTGAAAACATGAAATTTTGGCGCGCTTTTCTGACTTTCGCCGTCGCTTTCGCGGCGCTTTCACCGTCTCTTTCACCCGAACTCCGCGCCGCTGGGCCTTTTCCAGATGTCAGCGACCTGCCCGTCCAAATGCAAATGCCCGATGTCATGACGATGGACGATGGCACTCGCGTCACCACTCTGAAGCAATGGCGCAAGCGCCGCGAGGAAATGAAGGCCATCCTCGAGTATTATGAGCTGGGCCATCCTCCGCCTCCCCCACGCAACGTTACCGGCAGGGATATTCAGTCCGCCTGCTTCTTGGACGGCGGCGCTAATTTCCGCCTCGTGCATCTGTCCTTCGGGCCGCGCAAAAAATTGGGAATGGACATCGCCATCTTTACGCCCAGCGGCCCGGGTCCGTTCCCGACCATCATCAACCCTTCTTTCTTTATGACGCCGGGAGTGGATTTCACGAACACCGCCGCCGCGCTCGCCGGCCGAATCGTCCGGCGCATTGGTTCAACACGCCCGTGGACCCCGCCCGCGCCGCGCTCGGTTTCTCCAATATTCTCGCGCGCGGCTACGCGATCGTGACGTATCGCTACACCCAATGCGGCGAGGACAACCCGAACTTCCGGACCAATTCGTTCTATCCCGCGTATCCGGGTTACGATTGGGGCGAGCTAATGGGCTGGGCCTGGGGATTTTCCCGCGTGGTGGATTACATCGAAACACAGCCGTTTGCCGACAAATCCAAATTGATCGCCCTCGGCCATTCGCGTTTGGGCAAACTCACCATGGTGGCCACCGCGTTTGATGACCGCATTTCCCTCGGCGCGCCTGCCGGTTCGAGCGGCGCAGGCACCGGCGCTTACCGCTTTTGCGGGCCGGGCCGTGGCGGCAAGGAAGGCGTCGAGGATATGACACGCAAATTTCCGTACTACTTCGTGCCGCGATTGAAGGAATTCACCGGCCAGATGTATAAGCTGCCATTCGACGCGTATTGGTATGTGGCGCTCACCGCGCCGCGTCCGTGGATTTCCATCGAGGGCACCGATGACCAAAATTGCGTGCCCAACGCCGTTAAACAGACCGTCCTGGCCGCGCAACCCGTCTATGCCTTTCTCGGTGTAAGCACCAACCGCGTTGCCGCAAATTATGAAAAACACCGGCACATGTTGACGGCGGATGATTGGAACGCCGCGCTCGATTTTGCCGACCAACAACTGCGCGGCATTAACCACCATCGCGCCTTCGACAATTTCCCACTGGACGAAGTCTCGACGAACAGCGTCAGCCGGTGAAAATATTTTCTACCAGGAATCGTGGCAGCCGATGTCAGTCGGCTCTGACTTCCTCCGAAGGCTTCAGATCGAGCGCACGGATGCTCGCGGCTGCGGGGTCTTTGGAGAGTTCCGCCTCAGGCGCCGCCGTAACCGGGACCCCAAACGCCGGCTTCATCGCCAGTGCGCAAATTCTTCGGACGATTCTTTTAATCGCCTTCCTGGCCCTGTCCGGACTTTTCTTCAGCGGATGCCAGGGCATTGCCCATCCGCCACCGACGGTTTTCAACGTCCGCGATTTCGGCGCGGTTGGCAATGGCACGAACAAGGACACCGTCGCGTTTCAAAAAGCGCTGGATGCCTGTGCGGCAATCGGCCGCGGAGACGTCCTCGTGCCGCCGGGCCGCTATCTCATTGGCAGCGTGCAGATGGGCGCGCATACCACGCTCATCCTTCAAAACGGCAGCGTCATCATCGGCAGCGGAGACATGAACGATTACCCCTTGATCCCCGTGCGGTGGGAAGGCCGGTGGGAGCCGGGACGCCGCGGCCTGATTTACGCCACCAATGCCGATGACATCGCCATTGTCGGCCCCGGTGTTATCGAGGGAAATCCTATAGTCGCCGCGCCCCAAAATCCGCGCGGCGCCGTCGTGTTGGAACCAGTCGGCTGCAACGGCGTGCGCTGGGAGGGTTTTACTGTGACGCAGGGCGGCAACTGGGCCACGCATCCCACCTGCTGCTCCAATGTACTCATCCGTAATGTCACGATTACCGGCCGGCGCGACGGCATTGACATAGATTCCTGCGCGGACGTGCTCATTGACGGCTGCAGCGTGGACACCGGCGACGATTCCATCAGCCTCAAATCCGGGCGCGGCGAACAGGCCGTGCTCATGAATCGGCCCACGGAAGATGTGCTTATCACCAACTGCGCGCTCGTGGACCGCCGCTTTGCCTCCATCGGCATCGGCAGCGAAACTTCAGGAGGCATCCGAAACGTCCGCATCACGCACTGCAAGCTCACCGCCTATTCCACTGGCATTTATATCAAGACACGCATCGGACGCGGCGGTGTCATCGAAAACATTTCCGGCGACGACCTCGACGCGGCCGGCGGCGGCTTTCTGCGCGTCAATCTCGTCAGTTCGGGCAACTCGAACACCGCCGACGATCCCGTGCCGGGACTTGCCGGCTATCCGGCAGGACGGAACTTCAGCTTTACGAACATCCGTCTGGATAATGTTAAGGTGCTGGCGGATGTCGGCAAAATCTCCGCGGAACGCCCGCTGGACGGTTTGATTCTGTCCAATATCACGGGCGCCTGCGTTCGCGGCATTATCTTGGACAATATCACCAACGCGCTCCTCAGCGACATTCACGTCAGCGGCTATCAAGGCGCGTTGTTGACGCAAACGAACGTGCAGGGCAGGGGACTGGACCTTGACTAGCCCGACTTTCGCAACTGGAAGGGATGAGGCGCAAAAATCCCTGAAAAAGAGCAATTTTATTCAAAAGGTCTGCACCAAGGATTTATTCTGGCAGTAGCTCTCCCTTCTGGGTAATGCGCGGTGGTGATTGAGGCGGCAGTTCCCAGCCCAGTTGTGCCAAAATCATTTTATGGTCATTCTCGGGTTGGGTGTAACGGTGGAAAATCAATTCCCGTCCGTCGGTGGTGGGAAAATGCACGTCGAGCATCTGCATGGCTGCGAACTTGTCCAAAACGGCGCGCGGGGTCAGTCCCGAGGCCAAAGGCCGCAGGCAGGCACGCAAATGGACGTGCAGACAATAGGCCAGGAACGACACAAAAATGTGCGCCTCAATTCGTTGTTCGTCGGAATGATAAATCGGGCGCAAGGCCAGGTCGTCTTTGAGGTCTTTGAAAGCGGCCTCCACTTGGGTCAACTGAATGTAAAACTGCCACAACTTCTCCGGTTCCTGGGCGCTGAGGTTGCTGCGCAATAAATAACGACCCTCGCGTTTGCGAACCTGACGCAGTTTTTTCCTGCGCAATTCGAATCGAAAATTGGGCGGCTGCAGCTTGAGGCCCGCTTCCGAAACCTCCACGGCAACCAGCCGCCAGGCCGCTGGATACTGTTGCCTGGCCGCGCCCAATTTGAGCAAGAGTTGATCCCGCTTCAGTTCCATTTGCGCCAGTTCCTTGAGCCTCTTCCATAGTCCTTTTAATTGCCGCCGCCGCATCGAGCGTTCCTTGTTCACCCGGTCTTTGCTTTCAGCCAGGACCAGCAGCTCGCCTTTCTCCGCCAGGAGTTTGACGTGGACTCCCTCTCGCACCACTTGCCAGGGCTGCTCCAAAAACGCTTGCTCGTCCGGCTCAATCGGCCCTTGGGCGTGCCCACCAAATAGCGCACGGGCGGATCGCTGACCCGCATCTGGGCCAGCACCTCTTCGGTCGGAATGCCCCGATCCATCACCCAAATACGCTCGGCCTTGCCGTGCAGTTCCTCGATCTTTTTGAGAAAGTCGCGCAGGGTGGTCTTGTCGGCCGTGTTGCCGGCCATCACTTCATAAGCCAGCGGGAAACCCTCCGGCGTGACGATCAGCGCGATGACCACCTGCACACAATCGGGCCGTTTGTCCCGGCTGTAACCGTAGCGGCGATTGTCTCCTTCTGGAAAGGGCGGGGCGCTTTCAAAATACGTGCTGGTTAAATCATAGAGCAAGACTTCAAACTTTACCCCGAACAAATCCTGCCACCGTTGCCGCAAATGCCCAAAAAGCGCCGCGCGGTGCGCCAACAACTTGTCCAGACAACGGTACAGATTGTCCTTTTGTGCCAGCGCAAAATCCGCCTCCAGCAAATCGGCCATCGCGCTGTGCTCAAACCATTGCCGGTGTAGCCGCCATTCGCTCCCCGGATCCACCAACCGATAAATCGTCAAGGTCTCCAACACCTGCCGCCAGCAAGTCCCTTCCCGTGAATCGGGCAACCGTTCCCGCCAAAACTCATCCAGCTTCAACTGTTCCCACAGACGGCAGCCGATCCAGCTCGCGCCCCACTGCCGGGGACGCCGCAACTCAAACTCGCTCAACCGCACTTGTACGCCATACTCGCTGGCGTGGTCGGGCACTTCCCGATCCGACGAATACAACGCCAAGGGGCGGGTTTGCTCCCGCTCCGAATCAAACACCTCCGTGACCTTCGTCCAGGCCGCCTTCTGGCTGTCATTGATCTCGCCCAAATAAAGCAGAGGTCGCTGCACCCAACCGCGCTGTGTCCGCACCTTTTCGGCGATGCTCCAGTAACAATGATCCTTCCCGTTTTTAAACCGATGGTGACAGTGCAAAAATGGCTTGGCCTTAACCACGATCAGCACTTTACCAAAACCAGCGCCCTTGGTGAAAGGGGGTGGGTCTGCACCAAACCGTTTTCGCAACCCAAAACCTTCAAATCATTGGCAAATTCGCAGCCGAACTCTCAAAAAATAATTTAAAACCCTTCCAGTTGCGAAAGTCGGGCTAGGCGTTCAGGCATCCGCTTGCTGCCTGTCCCGTCGTAGCCCGCCGAAGACCGATTCCCTCTCCGCTCCCATCCGATGGGAGGGGAGAGGGTCAGGGTGAGGAGTGGGTCCCCTGAGTTCATGTGGACGAGGCGATTTAAAAAAAACATGCCCTCGCAAATCGCAAATCCATACTCGCGAAGCGTCTTGGAGTGCGGCGGCAAGCGAAGCGCGACGCCGCTTTGGGGGAGGCGGAGAATTTAGCGAGACCTACCAAAACGCGGTCGGCGTCCGCTTCGTCTCCCTCCCCTCCAATTCCTATTGGAGGAGAGGGCCGGGGAGAGGAGGCGATCTAAAAAACACATGGCCTCGTAAATCGTAAATCACAAATCGTATATCGTAAATCCTCCGGATCCGCGTCCGCTTGCTGCCTGTCCTGTCGTAGCCGCACCGAAGACCGATTCCCTCTCCGCTCCCATCCGATGGGAGGGGAGAGGGTCAGGGTGAGGTGTGGGTCCCCTGAGTTCATGTGGACGAGGCGATTTAAAAAAAACATGCCCTCGCAAATCGCAAATCCATACTCGCGAAGCGTCTTGGAGTGCGGCGGCAAGCGAAGCGCGACGCCGCTTTGGGGAAGGCGGAGAATTTAGCGAGACCTACCAAAACGCGGTCGGCGTCCGCTTCGTCTCCCTCCCCTCCAATTCCTATTGGAGGAGAGGGCCGGGGAGAGGAGGCGATCTAAAAAACACATGGCCTCGTAAATCGTAAATCACAAATCGTATATCGTAAATCCTCCGGTTCCGCGTCCGCTTGCTTGTTAAGTGCCGCAGTGCCGTCATAAAAAGTGCCGTGTTTTGGCCGAATTGTGATCATAAATTCGAGCGGGTTTATGATGGCAATGCGGGCGAAGCGCCGTCAAGCGCCGTCCTTCTTTTTCTCAAACCTTTCTGAAGCGAGTCCCGCCGTCTGGAAGTGCCGTCAAAAAAAGCTCGACGGCTCCGGGTGCGTTCGGGCAGCAAGGGCGGATGTTTCATCTGCCTTTTCATTTTGTGCGCGACAACGATGAGTTAAACACGCGGCTTTTTCGCTCAAAGCGCAGCGCTGCCCCCGCTGCGGAAAAATTGAAACGCTGAACCGGCACAGTCTTCTGCACGGCAACGATCTTGCCAAAGCCGACGGTCAAGTGCTCCGTGGCCAGCGGGTGTTTTGCTCGGATCGCGGGCGGCGCGGCGGTTGCGGGCGAACTTTTTCCATTATGCTGGCTGACATTCTGCCGCGTCACACTTTAACCGCTTCACTGGTATGGCAATGGCTCTTGAAGCTGCTGGCGGGGCTTTCCCTCAAGGCCGCCGCTGAAAAAGTGCGGCTGCCTTTCGCGCTGGAAACGCTCTATCGCTTGCGGCGCAAGCTGCGTCGGCAGTTGGACCGTCTTCGCGCCCGGCTCTGTCGGGAGCAATCGCCGCCGGTCAGTGCGCAGACCGATCCCTTGCTGCAAACCCTGGAACATCTGCGAACGGTTTTCCCTGGCAGCGGTTGTCCCCTGGCCGATTTTCAACTGCATTTTCAGCATCCGTTTTTGGGTTAGACCGCCTCCGCCCCGCTGGTTTTTTTCCAAATTACGGCCGCGGTGTTTTCCCGGTTGCCGGTTTCGCGCCGGCGGCAACACGACAATCCCATTCCTGTCTGCGACCGGCATCCGGTAGCGTCGCCCCGAAACAAAAAAACGCCGCCGGAAAAAATGTGGCGGCCTGAAAATCAACGAAAGAAACACTCATGCGCAATCCCACTGCCTACTTGAAAATGCGGGTGCTCGGGGCCATTGACATGGCCGAGGGACGCTGTATCCAGGCCCGCATCCGGGCCGTCAGCCAGATGACGTTCACCGATGAGGAAGGCTGTCCCCGCCAGTTCACCTGGCGCACCATCCAGACCTGGTATTCCCGCTACAAAAAGCACGGCGTCACCGTCATGGAAACCCAGCCGCGTTCCGACAAGGGCAAAGTCCGCAAGGTGGCCCTGGAGGACGTGTTGGAAGCCATCCAAAAGGTGCAGCCCAAAATCCACGGCAAAACCCCGACGCTGGCTTTGCTCTACCGGCTCTGCATCGAAGCCGGGTTGTTGACCCGCACGCAAATCGCGCCCAACACCTTCCGGCGCGTCGTCAAGCAATACGAACTGCTCAAGCCCGACGAGGAGTGCTCAAACAAAATCCGCCTGGCCTTCGCCAAAGCCCACGCCAATGAAATGTGGCAGGCTGACACGCTCTACGGCCCGTTTGTCCGGATCAACGGCACACCGGTGCAAACGCGGCTCATCGCCTTTCTGGATGACGCCTCGCGGGTCTGCTGCCACGGCCAGTTCTTCCCGGCTGAAACCGTGGACACGCTCATTGAATCCTTCCGGGCCGCCTTTTACAAACGCGGCGTGCCCCACGCGCTCTATGTGGACAACGGCTCCATTTACACCTCCAAGGAAATCCTCCAAATCTGCGCCCGCGTCGGCTGCCTGCTGCACCACACGCCCGTCAGGGACGGCGCGGCCAAGGGAAAAATCGAGAGATTTTTTCGCACCGTCCGCGACCAGTTTTTGGCGCGCGACCTGGACTTGAGTTCGCTGGAGGCGCTCAACCGTCAGTTCACCCTCTGGGTCGAGGAAGATTACAATGCCCGGGAACACTCCGTGCTGGGCACGTCGCCGCTGGATCGTTTTGCGCTGGACCGCAAGTGGCTGCGTTTCCTGCCGCCCAATGAGGCCAACGACGAACTGTTCTTTGTCGAGGAGGAACGCCACGTCCGCGCCGACAACACCTTCTCGTTCAAATCGCTGCGTTGGGAAGCGCCACGGCACCTGCCGGATCGAACCATCCACATCCGTTTCCAACGTTCCACGCCCGCCAGCCGCGTGGTGGTTTTTTACAAGGGCGAACGCATGGGCGAAGCCCGCCTGCTCGACCCCGTGGCCAACGACAGAAAACCATCCGCCGCCAATCCATCGCCGTCCGCACCACCAGACAGCAAAGTTCCCGCCAACCCGCTTCAATCGTCAATCGTAAATCCCAAATCGTAAATCCTATGATCCGCTCCCACTTTGGCCTCCAACGCAATCCTTTCGACCCTGAAGCCGTCACGCTGCTGGCCCACCAGCAGGAAATCTTCGACATCCTCCGCGTCCACGCCCAGCAAGGCGGCTTGTGTCTGGTGCTGGGTGAACCGGGCACCGGCAAAAGCGTTTTGAAACAGGCGCTGCTCCAGCACGACCCCAAACGCATGATCACGCCGGTCGTCAACCGCACGCTGCACACTTACCACAATACCCTCCGTATTTTGTGTGAAGCCTTTCAGATCGAGTTTGAAGGTCGCGACCATCACTGCGAACGCCTCCTGGTGCAACAGGCCTTCAGCGTCCATCGCGCCGGCAAAATGCTCGTGCCCATCATTGACGACGCCCACCTCATGCCACCGGACTCTCTGCGCAAACTCCGCCTGCTCTGCGAAGACTTCCCGCGCTCGCACTGTCTGGCGCTCATCGGCCAGCCGCCGCTGTTGCAATCACTCTCGCTGTCCATCAATGAGGAAATCCGCTCCCGTGTCACTTACTCGGCGCTGCTCTCACGCCTGGCTCCCGAAACCGTTGAACAATTTATCCTGGATCAACTGGATCGCGCCGGCCTGGGTCATAACACTTTCACCCCGGAAGCGCTGGCGCTCATCGTCCGCTCCGGCGAAGGTCTCCTGCGCCGCACCCGCAACCTCTGCCTGGGTTCACTCATCGAGGCCGTCCGCGACCAGACCCGCTTCGTGGATCTCAAGCAGGTCAACCACGTCCTCATCCAACCCCACTGGCGAAAAGATTATGACAACCCCCTCCCCGAATCGCACTCGGTGGTCGCGTGAGCAAATCCGCGCCGCCCGGCTCGCCCCGCTGGTTCCGTTGCTCGAAAAGCGCGGTCTCCAACTCGTGGAGCGGGAGGCGGGCAATTTTAGCTTGCCCGCCTATCCTGGTCTCATCGTCAAGGACAGTTACTGGCGCTGGCCCCAACGCAATCTGGCCGGCAACGCCATTGACTTCCACGTCCAGGTCCTCGGCCTGTCTTTCCATGATGCCATGCGCCACATCACCGGCACTTGATAACACCGCTGGCGTCGTCACCTTACGATGTCAGTCCGGCCAAAAGCCGCTGCAACGGCAAAAATCGGCCCTTACGATGCCAGTGTGGGAATCCAGCCGGAAGCCGCCGCTTGCGATGTCAGTGTGGTGAAAAAATCCCGGAACGCCTGAAAATCCGAAAATGAACCAGCCGGATCACAACCTTACGATCAGAGCGTGGCTATTCGGCCACAAATTACGATGTCAGTGTGGAAAAAGTTCCAAAAAACCTACGACCCCAATTTGGCCGTTTTTACGATGTCAAAAAAGTGCGTAACACTTGCTGCCTGTCCTGTCGTAGCCGCACCGAAGACCGATTCCCTCTCCGCTCCCATCCGATGGGAGGGGAGAGGGTCAGGGTGAGGTGTGGGTCCCCTGAGTTCATGGGACGAGGCGATTTTTAAAAAATGGCCTCATAAATCCTCCGGAAGCGTCTTGGAGTGCGGCGGCAAGCGAAGCGCGACGCCGCTTTGGGGAAGGCGGAGAATTTAGCGAGACCTACCAAAACGCGGTCGGCATCCGCCTGCTATTCCCTCTCCGCTCCCATCCGATGGGAGGGGAGAGGGTCAGGGAGAGGTGTGGGTCCCCTGAGTTCATGGGACGAGGCGATTTTTAAAAAATGGCCTCATAAATCCTCCGGAAGCGTCTTGGAGTGCGGCGGCAAGCGAAGCGCGACGCCGCTTTGGGGGAGGCGGAGAATTTAGCGAGACCTACCAAAACGCGGTCGGCGTCCGCCTGCTATTCCCTCTCCGCTCCCATCCGATGGGAGGGGAGAGGGTCAGGGTGGGGTGTGGGTCCCCTGAGTTCATGGGGACGAGGCGATTTAGAAAAAACATGCCCTCGCAAATCGCAAATCGTACCATTTTCCCCCATTTTTCCTGGGTTTTCCCCGGTTTCTCGCCCTCTTAACGCCTGACCCAAAACTGAACCGACATGTCCCAATAGACCATAGATACATTTTCACTCTTGTCGTATAACGTATGCATTCCCTTTGAGGGAATTTCAGTGGTGATGTGATAGTCGGGTGGATTAATAGAAAACTTAACGTGAGACATACAACAAAAATTTTGGTCGCAATTGGATTGCCAGTCGTATTGATGGCCTCTCAGTCGTTCGCGGGGTTGACTGTCAAGTTGTACACCCAGGGCGATGGCCAGCCCACCGGTTATCGCGACCCCAGTGGCTATGGCGGCGAATTCACCTCCGTTCTTTCCGGAAACTCCGCCCTCGAAACCGATATCCTTGACAATTATTCTGCCAGCGCCAAGGCCAAACTCAGCAACGGAACCACCGGCTTTGAAACGTTCTGCATCGAAGTAAATGAGACATTTAACCCCGGCACCACGTACAATGCCTCCATCAGCAGCACCGTCTCCCCCGGCGGGCCTGATACCTACATCACCCTGGGAACCGCCTATTTGTATAGCCAGTTTGCCAAGGGAGATTTGTCCGGCACCGTCGGGAGCCTCGCCGTCTCCTATAACTACACCAGCCTGACATCATCCGGACGTGAGCTTTCTGCCGATGAACTCCAGGACGCCATCTGGTATTTGCAGGGCGAAATTACCACCAATGGCGACATCGCTAAAGGTCTCACTAGCGAAGTCAAGGATGTCAACACCGGCCTTTACTCGTTCAATGCCTCAACCGATCCATTCGTTTTGTTGGCTGAACAGGAGGCCGGAGGCGGGACAAATGCCGCCGCGCTCGCCGCAATTGAGGCCAATGCCAACGGCGCTTATAACGTGATGGCCCTCGACCTCACCTGCACCAATAATAATGCCCCCGCCCAGGACCAGTTGGTTTATATCCCCGTCCCGGAACCGGGCACCGTCGCCGCCGGCGGGTTGCTCCTCATTCCCCTCGTGTTGAGCGCCCTCCGCACTCTTCGCAAAAAGGAATCGCCCAAATCCGAGCCTCTTTCTACCAAAGGAATCCTATAGAACTATGAAAACACAAAAATTAATGATACTGGCCGTCCTCGCCGCCGTCATCGCCCTCTCCCGCCCCGCGCAGGCCGGGCTTGTCCTCGGCCCGACCACTGTCCAATTGCCAGGCGCCGGCGCTGCCCCGGATTTGTCGGTTGACTATTTCGTCACCCTCTGCGGCGGCACCTATACCTATTTCTTCGTCTTGACCCCGCCGCCCGGCGGTTGGGGCGTCAGCTCTTTTACCGTGGATATTGCGGACACCGCAATCGTGAGTGACATCTCCAGCTCCTCACCCGCCTACGTTCCCCCTCCCGTCGTTGACAATGGCGTGTCGGTCACCTGGAATTTTAACAACCTCCTCATCGGTGTTGCCACGAATTCCTTCCAATCACAAGTCGGTCCCGGTGACATCGGCATGAGCAGCGCAACCAGCATCTCCGGTGAATGGGTTGATGCGCCCGCCCCCGCTCCCGTGCCCGAATCCTCAACCATTATTGCCGGTACGCTGATGCTTTTGCCCCTGGGTGTCGGAATTTTCCGCGCCCTCCGCAAAACCCGCGACTTAAACGATTTGCGCCTGGCAGCCGTGCCCGGACTTCCCTCGCCGCTTTGGGCCAATGTCCCAAACACGAGCGAGAATGTCCCGCCCGCTGATAGACGCGAAACCTTTCATGCTGTATAAAAACATGAAAAATAAAGGACAGTTAACCAAATAAACAAACAAACAGAAAGACAGAAACAATAAGAATATGAAAAAATTAATAACTACGTTGGCCGCTGCTGGCGCTCTCGCGTCCACTGTCGCCACATCTCAGGCGCAAATAGTCGCTAATGGCGGTCCTCTCACTCCCGTAACGAGTCCGGCTGTGACAGGTGGGAGTTCCATCGGCTCTCAGTCACCGACATTTTCGGATCCTACTCTTACGCAGGTCGGCTCCCTCTCGTCAACGGTGCTTACAGGCGACGGAGCATTCGGCTACACTGGCTATACCTTTGTATATCAGGTCTCGGAGACCGGTAGCACTACCGTGAATACTATCTCGCTTGACGGATACGCTGCAATGGCAAGTGTATATGTCGCAATTGTGCCTTCGTCCGGCGCCGGTGTGCCGGATTTCGCGCAACTCTCTGGCGGCGTGCTGACAATTGATCTTTATCCGAATACGCCTACTGGAGGCTCAAGCGATCAGATCTATGTTTACACGTCGGCTAATACCTTTGGTGTTAATGGCGCCACTGCGGACGACGGTGTGTCAGCCAACACAACCGATCTCGCTCCGGCTGCCGTTCCGGAAGCCTCGACTGTCATGGCCGGCGCGCTCATGATCCTGCCGCTCGGCTTCGGCGCCTTCCGCGCCCTGCGCAAAGAGCGCATCGCCTAAACTCAGAAAGTCATTTCTTTCTTTTGTCTGTTTAATCAGGCCAATCGCCCGGATTGGCCTGATTTTTATTTTTAACAACCAAACAATCGGGTTATTTCCTGTGTACACAACTGTTCCAACTAAACAGACCATCCGAAGAACGAGGAGAAAGAAGACCGGGGGCCTTTTTCACGAATCGTCGCCATGAAAACTTCGTAAGTGCCATAACCAGAGCATCTTAACAGCAAAACCCCCCTGCATTTTAGCAATTTCAGCTTATTTTACGGTTTTGAATTTCATCAACGCAATTTCGAAATGCGCAAAAAAAAATTGAAACAAACCAATACACGAAATAAACTTTGCCGGTTGAATCTAATGAAACCATATCCCCTGGCTCTATTGGTCGGCACTTTGTGTCTGGCCATGAACGCGTTCGGCACAACTGTTTTTACCAACCTCTATGATTTTTCGCCCCTCGTTGAAACCAACGCCGCCGGCGTTCTCACCAACTTTGATGGCGCTAATTCCCACGCCGGATTGATCATTTTCGGAAATACCTTGTACGGAACCACCACCTTGGGCGGCACAAACGACTCCGGAACCGTCTTCAAAATCAATACGGATGGAACAGCGTTCGACGTTCTCCACGAATTCAGTGACGGCGGCCAACCGGCCGCAAACCTCGTGTTCTCAAGCAATTTCTTGTATGGCACCACGGAATACGGAGGGACCAACGGCAACGGAAGCGTTTTCAAAATCAACGCTGACGGCACGGGCTTCACCAACCTGTACAATTTCAGCGAATTGCTGAACACTAATCTCCAGGGAGATTTGACGAATGGTGATGGCGCGAATCCAACGGCCGGTCTTCTGCTGATCGGCTCCGCATTGTATGGAACGACCACGGCTGGCGGCGTTGGCGGGAGCGGGACGATCTTCAGAATCAATACCGACGGCACGGCGCTAACCAACTTTTACAGCTTTAGCGAGCAGGTCAATAACAATTCCCTGGCCAAACTCACAAACAGCGACGGCGCCGCGCCGGCCGCCGGTCTTGTATTTTATGCGGGTACCCTCTATGGAACGGCCCAGTTCGGCGGCGCAGGCGGCAGCGGCAGCGTATTCGCCATCAGTACGAACGGAACCCCCTTTACCAATCTTTATAGTTTCAGCCCCATCATCAATCTGACCAACAGCGATGGAGCCTACCCAGTCGGTGGAGTGGCTTATGCCGGAGGAGAGTTGTTCGGAACCACGCTTGCCGGTGGCACCAACGAAAACGGAACTTTATTTGCGCTCAACGCCAACGGTGGCAGCTTGACCAACCTCCACGTGTTCGGCGCGACGAGCGGTTCGTTGTTAACCAACGTGGATGGAGCAGAGCCGGTGGCGACGCTCGCAATGTCTGGCAATACCCTCTACGGCACAACTCAATTGGGCGGAAGCGGCGGTGCCGGCGCAATATTCTCCATATCCGCCAACGGCTCAAATTTTCAGGCCCTCTATAATTTTACGCCGGTTGACTTCAATTCCTCCCTCGGTGCTCCCACCAATAGCGACGGAGCTTCCCCGCAAGGAGATTTGGCCGTTTCCGGCAACTCGCTCTACGGCGCCACCCTGAACGCCGGAGCGGGAGGCAGCGGCGGCGTTTATGTGTTTAGCCTGGGTCCAATACCCTTGCGCATTCAGTCGCTTAACAATACGGTCGTTCTCACGTGGGGTAATCCGGCGTTTTCGCTCCTCGCGGCTACAAACGCGAACGGCGTTTATTCGGTGCTCCCCGGCGCCGCCAGTCCCTTTACAAACAGCATCGCCTCTCCACGCGAGTTTTTCTCCCTCCGGGCATTTTGACGGACGCCCGGACGTCTCCTGCCAGCCATCGTTGCTGCCGGGATTGTGCGCTTGCCATTTCGTCTTCGCGTCGCGAGTCTGCGAGCGATGGGGAAGAAGGGCCGGGGTGAGGTTCGGGTCACCGGTTCAAATCAACTCAAGCTCAGTGGCGTCCAGTTTTACCGCGGCCGCTTGCCCAATAAAATCCAGCCGCAGCAAAACCACGCTCATTCCGTGGCGCTTTTCCACCCACCCTTCAACGCCCCGCAGGGGACCGTATTTTATTTTCACCCTCGCCCCTTCGCCAATCGTCGGCGCCAGCCTAATCTCCAGACTCGTCTCTAACGCGCGCAGGATTTCGTCCAATTGCCGCTCGAACAATTCCTGGTCGTGTACCTCCAAAAGATTCGCCACGTGGTCGCTTTGCAAAACCAGACCGCGCCTTTCCGTCGGCATCCGAATAAATACATAACCCGGGAAAAGTGGCTTCAGAAATACCACCGTCTTGCCTCGATATTTATGTGCGGCACGGTAGCAGGGCAGCACGGCGGCTAGATTTTTTCGCCAGCAGTAGTCGCGCACCTTTTTTTCGCACCGCGGCCGCGTATGGGCTACGTACCATGGCAATGAATCCATCCCGTCAGCTTGTTGGCTCGTCCCCTCTGAATCAACAGAAAACTCCGCCGGCTCCGCTTCGGTTTCAGCTTTTAAGCTCTTCAGTTCAAACTTTTAACGCCAAATCGCTTGACAGGTTTTCATGTATTGAGTGAACTTGGCCGCGCAGAACATGCATTCGTGCCATCCAGAGGCGCAATCAATGGAATCAAAACGAATCCTGATACAAATCTGTCTGCTCGCCGCGCTCCTCTGGGTCGCTCCAACGGCCTTGCAAGCCCAATTCACTTTCACTACCAACACCGACGGCACGCTGAATATCTCCCATTACACCGGTTCCAGCGGCGCCGTCATCATCCCCGGCACAACCAATGGCCTGACGGTGACCAGCATCGGAAATGATGCGTTTGAATCTTGCACGACCCTGGACGGTGTCACGATCCCCAACACCATGACCAGCCTCGGACTATTTGCGTTCTACAACTGCACCAACCTCGCCTACGTCGCAATTCCCGGCAGCGTCACGAGCATCGGGGATTATGCATTTGCCTATTGCGACCTGACGAATCTTGCCATCCCCGGCAGTGTCACCAGTTTCGGTGAGGCGGCCTTCATCGGCTGCAATAACTTGACGAGCGTCACAATCTCCAACGGTGTCCCCAACATCGGGGTATCGGCATTTACCTCCTGCACCAATTTGGATAGTGTCACCATCCCCGACAGCGTCACCAACATCGGGTATGCGGCGTTTGAAGACTGCTTCAGACTGGCCAATGTTACCATCCCCGACAGCGTCACCAGCATCGGGCAATTCGCGTTCAATTCCTGTGTCAGCCTGACGAATGTCACCATCTCCGACGGCGTCACCAGCATCGGGGAGGGGGAGTTTGAAAGCTGCTCGAGCCTGACCAGTGTCACCATCCCCGACGGTGTCACCAACATCGCGGAATATTCGTTTTACTCCTGTTATGCCCTGACTAATGTCATCATCCCCGGCGGCGTTACCAGCATCGGGGACGATGCGTTTACATTCGCTGCCCTGACCACTCTTACCATCCCCGACGGAGTCACCAGCATCGGGGACGATGCATTTTACGAATGCAGAATGCCCAACCTCACAATTCCCAACAGCGTCAACACCATCGGTGAAGATGCTTTCGCTGTGTGCGTTGGTCTGACTAACATCACAATTGGAAGCGGCATTATCAACATCGCAACCAATGCGTTCTTAGTCTGCCCCGCTCTCACGGCAGTCTTTTTTCAAGGCACCGCTCCCGCTCCAAATAATGATTCGACTGTATTCGAGGACGATAACAGCGCAACGGTCTATTATTTGCCTGGCGCCAGTGGATGGAGTTCCATATTTGACGGCCGTCCAACGGTGCTTTGGAATCCGCAACCGCAAGCCGACAGTGGAAGTTTCGGCGCGCATTCAAATCAGTTTGGCTTCGAAATCACCGGCACGGCAAAGATTCCAATTATGGTTGAGGCTGCCACCAATCTGAACGGCGGAGGGTGGACGCCGTTGTTCACCGGTTCCATCACCAACGGCTCGATCTATTTCAGCGACCCACAATGGACAAGTTTTCCCCATCGCTTTTATCGCATCAGTTCACCGTAAGCCTCAAATAGATCCATACTTTTATAAGTTTGCATCTGACATTTGCGGGCCTCCGCGTTCGGCAATTCCAACAAAGAAGGCATGCAAGGAACACTCTGAGGCGATTGACCACGCCGCCGAATCAATAGAATAGACCTCCCGGTAAATTCCGCCCCAATCCATTTTGTTTGCTTCCGATGCCAAAGACATTAAAATTCCCCCGAATGTTGACCCGGAACAGTTCCATTCTCATTGTGGATGACGATAACGCGACGCGGGAGATGTTTGCCGTCTGTTTGCGGACAAAGGGCTACGATGTGCGCGAGGCGGGGACCGGCTGGCAAGGGCTTGAATTGGCCCGCAAATACACCCCGGATTTGATCCTGCTCGATGTCAGGTTGCCGGATATCAGCGGCATGGAGGTTTGCAAACAAGTCAAAGCGGATCCGGCTTTGACGGACGTTTTTGTCGCCTTCTGTACCGGGGAGGCCACGGGTGTCGAGAACAAGGTGGATGGTTTGGAAATCGGCGCGGACGAATATCTGATAAAGCCATTTGGCCTCCAGGAATTGTTGGCCCGGGTCCGCACCTTGCTCCGGCTGCGGGACACCACGGCGGCCCTCCGGGCCAGCGAGGATCACTATCGCCGCCTGATTGACATTTTACCGGATGCCATCTGTTTGATTTCCCCGCAAGGACGGTTGATCAGCGTCAATTCCCAGGCCGTGGCCATGCTGGGTTATGACAACCCCGGAGAATTGCTTAACAAAAATATCCTCGATCTTATCCCCGCCCGCGAACACGGCAAGGCGGACATTTCAATTCTCAAAGATAGAATTATCCGAAACGTTGAATATACGCTTCTTAAAAGAAATGGAGAGCTTTTCGACGCGGAGTTGAGTGCCACGGTGACGGCGGATAAAGACGGCCACACCGCCGGCGTGGTGTGCGTGGCGCGCGACATCACCAGACGCAAACAGGCGGAGAAAATTTTGCGCGATAGCGAAGAGCGTTTTCGGCAATTGGCCGACAATATCCGCGAAGTGTTCTGGATGACCGACGTCGAGAAAAACCGGATGATTTACGTCAGCCCGGCTTATGAACAAATTTGGGGGCGCAAGGTGGAGGCGCTTTACGTCTCGCCGCAGGAATGGATTGACGCCATTCACCCCGACGACCGGGCGCGCATTTTGGATGCCGCGATGACCAAACAAAGTTCCGGGAAATATGACGAGGTCTATCGCATTGTCCGTCCCAATGGCGCCATTCGGTGGGTACAGGACCGGGCGTTCCCCATTCACGATGACGCCGGGAAAGTATATCGCTTGGTCGGAATCGCGGAAGATATCACCGACCGAAAACAAGTTTGGGATGCCCTGCGCGAAAACGAGGCGCGCAAGAGCGCCATCATGCGCGTGGCGCTCGACGCCATTATCACAATTAACCATACCGGCAGAATTATTGAACTGAATTCCGCGGCCGAAAGCATTTTTACACATAACCGCGCGAAATTGATTGGCGAAAATGTGATGGAAATTATTCCGCCGTCGCTGCGGCAATGGTTCCGAGAGGGTCTCGCGAATTATTTTTCCGGCGAGAAAGGCCCCGCGGTCGGCAGCCGCATTGAAATGCCCGTCTTGCGGGCCGATAACAGCCGCTTTTTTGCGGAATTCACCGTCACCCGCATCAAATTAAAAGGCGAACCTACTTTTACCATTTATATCCGCGACATTACGCAGCGGAAACGCGCCGAGGAAGAGTTGCGCTCACTGCCGCAAAAAATTATCAAAGCCCAGGAAGAGGAGCGTTCGCGCGTGGCGCGCGAGTTGCATGACGGCGTCAATCAAATCATTGCGTCGGTCAAGATGAGACTGCGCAATGTGCAGGAAAGGCTGCCCCAGGTCCAGGCCGCCACCAGGGAAATCCTCATGCGATGCGATAAACTTTTGGCCGGCGCGTTGGAGGAGAATCGCCGAATTGCGCACAACTTGCATCCGGCCGACTTAAACAACCTCGGTTTTGCCGAGGCCTGTCGCAACTTCTGCCGGGATTTCCAGTCGCGGACCAACATGCAAGTCCGATGCCGGGTTGTTCTCCCCGCCAAAAAGCGCCTTCCGCCAAACGTTGAATTGACCCTCTTTCGCATCGTGCAGGAAGCCATCAACAACATAGAAAAATACGCCGGCGCCAAATCCGTGAAGGTGCAAATCGGCCTTCAGAATGGTTCGGTTCAGTTAAAAATCCAGGACGACGGATGCGGATTTGAAGCCAGGAAAATCGGGTCTGGCAAAAAAGAAAAGGGCAGGGGACTCGGATTGACCAATATGCGCGAACGCGCTTTGTCTTTGGGAGGCACCTGCACCATCGCATCTGCTCCCAAAAAAGGCGTCACCATTACCGCCCGAATCCCATGCAAAGACCCTGTTCATCTGACCGCGGCCTGACGGATATTTCTATTGCGTAAAATCGCTCCACCCCTTAAAGTAAAACCCCAGATAATTTTGCCTTAAAATCCGAACCATGATGCCAAGCTCCTCTGAAAAAAGACACCCGCTTTCAGGAAGCAGGATTTTTATCGTCGAAGACCATCCGCTTTTCCGCGACGGCTTGATTCAAATGTTGAATTCCGAAACCGACCTCGAGATTTGCGGCAAAGCCGGTGATTATGAGGCCGGGCTTAAAGGCATAAAACGACTCAAGCCGGACCTGGCGCTCGTTGACCTTGAATTGCCGGACAAAAGCGGGTTGGAACTCATCAAAAAGATACGGGCTTTAAAGCTCCCCGTTAAGTTGCTGGTTGTTTCCATGTATGATGAAGCCCTTTATGCAGATAGAGTATTGAGGGCCGGGGGAGATGGCTACATTATGAAGGAAGAAAGCCCCGACGAAATTGTTGAAGCGATTCGGGACGTTCTCGGCGGGCACATTTATGTCAGTGAAGACGTGTCCTGCAGCCAGTTGCACCGTGCCAAGCCGGTCTCCGAACCTGAACGGCAGACGCTCGATCAATTGACGGATTTGGAGCTGAATATTCTGGAATTACTTGGCCGGGGGAAAGACAACAAGGAGATTGCTGACCGGGTCGGCCTCAATGCCAGCAAGGTCGCTGGAGAATGCTCCCAAATACGGAAGAAACTAAACCTCAAAACCAACAATGCCTTGATTCGTTATGCCGTCTGCTGGGTGGAAACCGGAACAGTGTGAATCAGTGGTTTAATTCGTCACTCTCGCGCGGCCATCCAGATGGTCCTTCAGCAATTTGATGTCCGCATCCACCATCAACTTGACCAGGTCAATGAATTTCGTCCTCGGTTCCCACCCCAGTTGCCTTTTCGCTTTGCCGTAGTCTCCAATCAATAAATCCACCTCTGCCGGACGATAGTAGCGCGGGTCAATTTCCACGTGTTTTTTCCAATCCATTCCCGCGTGCCCAAACGCCGCATCCAGAAATTCCCGGATGGAATGGGTTTCGTTGGTGGCAACCACATAATCATCCGGCTTGTCCTGTTGCAACATCAGCCACATCGCCTCGACGTATTCTTTGGCATATCCCCAATCCCGTTTGGCATCGAGATTCCCCAGATACAGCTTTTCCTGCAATCCCGCTTTGATGTGCGCAATGGCGCGGGTGATTTTCCGGGTCACAAATGTTTCCCCGCGCCGGGGCGATTCGTGATTGAACAGGATGCCATTGGTGGCATGAAGTCCGTACGATTCCCGGTAATTGACCGTCAGCCAATAAGAAAACACTTTCGCGCAACCATACGGGCTGCGAGGATAAAACGGCGTTCTTTCCGTTTGCGGCACTTCGCGCACCAGCCCGTACATCTCGCTCGATGACGCTTGGTAGAATCGCGCGTTGATCCTGGATTCGCGAATGGCCTCCAGCAATCGAATCGTACCCGTCCCTGTGATGTCCGCCGTGTATTCCGAACAGTCAAAGCTCACGCGGACATGGCTTTGTGCCGCCAGGTTATAGATTTCATGCGGCCCGATTTTTCCCAGAAGGCGCGCCAGTGCGCTGCCGTCTGCCAAATCGCCGTAGTGAAGAAACAATCGGCTCTTCTCCACGTGCGGATCCAGGTAAATCGCATCCAGCCGGCCCGTGTTGAAAGTGCTCGCGCGGCGTATCAGCCCGTGGACCTCGTAATCCTTGGACAACAATAACTCGGCCAGATAAGAGCCATCCTGTCCGGTAATGCCCGTGATAAACGCTTTTTTTCTCATGTTATTTGTTTTTTTGGCAGAAATCCTGGTAGGCCAGACGAATGCCCTCTTCCAAACTGACTCGCGGTTTCCATCCCAGCGCAAAAATCCGGGAGCTGTCCATCAGTTTGCGTGGCGTCCCATCGGGCTTTGACGCGTCCCACGTGATGCTCCCTTGGAAGCCAATGATCTTGCCCACCATTCCCGCCAGCTCCTTCACGGAAATTTCCGACCCGGAGCCGACGTTGATAAGCTGTTCCTCGCTGTAGCGATCCATCAAAAAAAGACACGCTTCCGCCAGGTCGTCGGCATACAGAAACTCGCGGTACGGCGAGCCGGTACCCCAGCAAACAACTTCCCGCGCCCCCGAAATTTTGGCCTCATGAAACTTGCGGATTAGCGCCGGCAAAACGTGTGAATTCTCCAAATCATAGCTGTCATTGGGACCATACATATTCGTGGGCATCGCGCTGATAAAATCGCAACCATATTGCCGCCGGTAGGCCTGGCACATCTTGATGCCGGCAATTTTGGCCACTGCATACCACTGGTTGCTCGGCTCCAATGGCCCCGTCAACAGAGATTCCTCTCTCATCGGTTGCGGCGCGAACTTGGGATAAATGCATGAACTCCCCAGAAAAAGAAACTTTTTCACGCCGGCTGAGAAACGCGCAGTGAATCAGGTTGTTTTGAATCTGGAGATTCTCATGAAGAAATTGCGCCGGATACGAGTCATTGGCATGAATACCGCCCACTTTCGCCGCCGCGTCGAAAACGTATGCCGGCTTCTCCTGCGCCAAAAATTGGCCGACGGCTTTCCCGTCCAGCAATTCCAGTTCCGAGCGGGTCCTGCCAACCAGTTGGGAAAATCCTCGTTCCTGCAATTTTCTCCAAATCGCGCTTCCCACCAGCCCGCGGTGTCCGGCAACAAAAATTTTGGCGTCTTTATTCACAGGTCGGCCATCGCTGATGGCAATCGTTTCAAGGCAACGTTGACAAAATGATTATGTCCAAATCCCCGTCACCGGCAAGCCAATGTGCTCGATAAAACAATGTTTTGACGGTTCCCGCTTGCCTTCCCTTCCGCCCCGCTTATACCTGTTGCCGAAGCAATAATTCACTCGGCCATGATGGTTAAAGTCAAAACGGTTTGTCCCCGCTGTGGGCGTTCTCTCCAATACGAGCAAAGGCATCGCGGCAAAACCGTAAAATGTCTTGTGTGCGGCTATCCAATTGCCCTGCCGGATGTCCCCAGCCGGAAACTCGTTGTTTATCCGGCGGTTTTGGCCGCAATTGCGGTCGTTGTTGCCCTCACCGGCGTATGGAGCGTTTGGCCATCCCACTTTCACTGGCCGGATCGCCGGCCCATCGGAGTTTTGGACCTTGCCTCTGACTATTTTTCCTCCCCAACCAATCCACGCGGCTGGTTTAATGATAAAACTTTGGATGTTACCGGACCAGGCGGTCCGCAACGATTCCGGAAGGCCCTCGACGATTATACCGAGCGCAGCATCGCCGTCCTGAAACGGGCCGGAGCACAGGGCGTCATCATTTGGGACCTTGAAGGCGAACAGTATCCTCATAAAATCACCTACATCGGTGATCCTCGTTTGCTGGGCCGGCTCGCGCCGGAAATGGACTTCGCGGCCGACGAATTTTTTCAACGGCTCCGAAATGCCGGGTTTCGCGTCGGAGTTACCATCCGCCCCCAGCAACTCGTCTTCGGTGACAATGGGCAGCCGCGCCAAAGAAATGTCCTCGATATCAAGAAACTCTTGCTCGAGAAAATTGACTACACCCGGGCGCGCTGGGGCGCCACTTTGTTTTACGTGGATTCGAACGACGGCTTCCTGCGCCCCGATGAAATCTGGCAACTGCGTCGCGTGGCGGAACAACGGCCTGACATCCTTTTGATTCCCGAACATCACAGTCTCTTTTACCGCGCCTTCAGCGCTCCGTTCGAAGGCCTAGCCAGGGGCGCCTCGCCTGAAACCTCATTCTGGGCGCGCCGATTGTTTCCCGGCTCATTTCAAGCGTTGTATATTGCCGATGCCACCAACGACCCGGACACCATCGCCCTCGCCCAATGGCAGGGTGACGTCCTGCTGTTTCGCGCCTGGTATTGGAACCCGGACTGCACACTGTTGGAACGCGTCGAAAACTCGCGCCCGACAGCGCCGTAGGCGCGGATTTAACACCGGCACCCCATAAGCAAATGGGAGATAGTGGGAGAGCCGGCCAAGACGGTAAAAACAGCCATCCGCAAAGTGCTCGGCGGTGACATCCATCTCAGTGAAAAAATGGCCAGTTCCGTCATCACAAAATTAATGCATGGTGCCGGAGACGTGCCCCCCTCGCCTCTTAAAAATTAAGCGATCGCGAATTGGAAGTTTTTCAAATGCTCGGCATGGGAAAAGGCGTGCGCCAAATCGCCGAGGATATGGATGTGACGATTCCAACGGTCAATTCCTTCAGAAATCGCATTAAAGAAAAATTGCAATTGAAGAGTTCCACGGAGGTAATGTTGCATGCCATCCATTGGTCCCGCGAAGGCGCCGGCTTATCACAAAAGGAATAACCGTCAGTACAAATATATCCAGCCCGACGCGCGCGGCTGTCCTCTGGCCACCCCGTCACGCTGTCTGAACGTTGGCAAATTCCCGGTGCAACCGCGCATACACGCCTCCTTGCCGCAACAAACTCTCGTGCGTCCCTCGTTCCGCAATCCGTCCTTGATCCAGCACCAGAACCAAATCGGCCGCCCGGATGGTGCTCAGCCGGTGCGCGACGACGAACGCCGTCCGCCCGCGCAAAAGAATTTCCAGCGCCCGTTGCAACCGTGTTTCGGTGACGCTGTCAATCGCGCTCGTCGCTTCGTCCAACACTACAATCCGCGGGTCGGCCAGCATCGCCCGCGCAAAACACACCAGTTGCCGCTGGCCGAACGATAGCGCCGTCCCGCGCTCGGCCACTTGCGTTTGCAAACCCTGCGGCAATTCGTCCAGCATGTCCGCACAATCCAGCGACCCCAATAGCCTCTGCACTTCAGCTTCCGTCGCCTCCGGACGGGCGAACCGGATGTTGTCCAGCACTGTGCCGGAAAACAGAAAATTGTTCTGCTGGACACTTCCCATTTGGGCGCGGAGTGAATCGCTCGCGATCGCATCCAGATCCGTGCCGTCCACCAACACCCGGCCGCTGGTGGGCAGATGGAACTTTTGCAGCAATCCCACCAAGCTGGTCTTGCCGCTGCCGGTGTGCCCCACCAATGCCACCGTCTGGCCTGGCTCGGCGATAAAAGAAATATCTGTCAGCACCGGGCGTCCCGGTTTGTATTCGAAAGACACCGATTGAAATTCCACGCGGCCCAGGATTGCGGGCAGAGGCTTCACCCCGGGCGCGTCGCTCCAATCCGGTTTTTGGTCCAACATCCTAAACAACCGTTCCGCGCCCCCATGGCCATAAACGCCTGGTTCAATTGATTGCCAATCACCTGCACCGGCTCAAAGAAGAGATTTGCCAGAAAAAAGAACATTACAAGATCGCCGACTTCCATGTGCAACCAACCATGCCAGCGCAACGTCCCAAACGCCCCGAGCAGCGCCATCGCCCCCAGGAAAAATTGGCTCTTTAGTTGCAGCAACGGCACGAACACCGCCGACGCTTGGGCCACCCCCACGTTGTTTTCACCGTGAATGTCTATCAGCTTTCGAAAAAAGCCCGCATTGATTTCATGCCGTACAAACGCCTGGGTCTCGCGGATGCCGCTCACCGATTCGGCGAGTGTCGAGGAAACACGGCTCCAAGACTCCTGGACCTTGCGCAAACGGCGGCTCATTTCCCGCCGGTAATTCTGGTTTACGGCCCAGATTATCGGTGCCATTGCGGCCATCAACAAAAACAGCTTCCAGTCATACCATGCCATGAGCGCCGCCGAGACCGCCATCTGCAGGACCTGCACTACCAATACAAACGCGACGTCCTGTGCTCCAGCCCGGACACTGTCAATGTCTGACGTCAGCCGGCTGATGATGCGGCCGAACTTGGTTTGATTGAAAAACGACATTGGCATCGTCATCAACTTGCGGAACAAATCCGAGCGCATGTCATGCACCACCGCTTCGCCGAGTTCGAGCGCGAAGCGCTGCCGAAAATGAAAGGTTACCACGGTAAATATCGCCAGCGCCAAATACGCCCCCGCCGATCCATAAATGCCGGACAAATCGCGATGCGCAATCGGGCCGTTGATCGTGCGGCCAATCAGCCATGCCAGTGCCGGCAATTGCAGGCCGCGCGTAAATGTCAAAACGAACAGCCAGTTCCGCCTGGCAGCATAGGGCTTGGTGTAGCGGAAAATCCGGCGGATGAGGGCCATCTGGAGCGGCGCCTGGTCAGCCTCGCGTTCTTCCATCGGATCATAGAACGTAATTGCTTGCCGCGCCGAAAGGTCGTCCATGGCGTTTCCTTTGGACTGCCCCTGGATGTTTTTTGGCCTCGTCATTTCAGAATCACCGTTAATTCATTGTTCAGTGTTAGAGGCTTGCCGCGCCGTGGCCTGGCGGGTGCCGTTTGATGTTTCCATTTCCGCGATTTCAATGATTTGCAGCAACGCTGTCTCTCGATACGGACCCGGCCGATGCGCCAACTCCGCATGGGTGCCCGATTGCGTCAGCCGTCCGGCCTCCAGCACCAGAATCAAATCTGCCCGTCGCAACAGATTCAAACGGCCTGATACCACGAATGTCGTTCGCCCGGTCATTGCCTCGCGCAACGCCGACACGATTTCATTTTCAGTACGCGCATCCACCGAGGAGGTCGGGTCGTCCAATACAAGAATGGGCGGTTGCAGCAACATAGCCCGCGCCAACGCCAGCCGCTGCCGCTGGCCGCCCGATAAATCCACGCCCGCCTCTCCCAACACCGTGTCATAGCCCCTCGGCAGCGCCATAATGAACTCGTGTGCCGACGAGATCCGCGCCGCCCGCTCAATCTCTTGCAGGGTCGCGCGCGGATGACCGAAAGCTATATTCGCCGCCACGGTGTTCGAGAACAAAAAACTTTCCTGATAGACGATGCCAATTTGTCGGCGGTAGGCGTCCAGGTCCAAATCGCGCAAATCTCTTCCGTCTGCGACAACCCGTCCCGCGGACGGATCGTAAAACCGCGGAATCAAGCCAAGCAGCGAGGTTTTGCCTGCGCCCGTCAACCCGAAAATTCCGATGACCTGTCCCGGCCTGGCCTCGAACGACACTCCCCTCAACGCCGGCTTGTCCTCGTGATAACCGAACGTGACTTTTTCAAACACGATGCTCCCGGTGAGTCCGGTCGGCTTGATGGCGCCGGGTTTGTTTTGAACTTCCACCGGCGTGTCCATCACCTCGAACACCCGTCGCGCGGCAGCGAGGCTTTGCTCGATGGAATTGGCGATGGTCGAAAGGTTCGCCACCTGTCCCGTGAATTGCTGAAGCAGTCCCGCGAACACGACAAGTCCGCCCCCCAACGGAATTTTTCCCTGCGTGTATAGCCATCCGCCATACGCGAACAAAATGACCAGGCTCATCTGCGCCAGCATTTGTGTGCCCGGCGTAAAGACGGACAGATCCCAAAAAATTTTTCGTTGCTGCCGTGAAACCCGGTTGTTTGACTCCTCGAAACGCCGCACCTGGTGCGGTTCGCCGGCGAACCCCTTGACCGTTTGCATGCCGCGCACGCTTTCACTGAACAGCAAAACCATCTGGTCCGTCAGTTCCCGGTTTCGCAGGTAACCCGGACGCAGACGCGCCGAATAAAAATGCGCCAGCCACCACAACGGCGCGGAAACCCAAAGGCACGCCAGCGTCAGCGAAGGATTGATACGCCACATGAACACCGCGTAAGCTCCGAGCGTCAGAATCATCGTCGAACCTTGCAATAGCACGCCGTCCACGAACAACCGGGTGTTTTGCACGTCCCCGGTCACCCGGTTGAAAATGGAGTTGGAACCATGGGTGTCGAAAAAGCTGAAGCTGAGGCGCTGCAATTTGGCGTAAACCTGTGCGCGGAGTTCTGGCACGATTTCCCCCTGGGTCAACCGCGCGGTAATCATATTGTAGGCATAAGTGAGGACCGCGCGCAGGATGGCCTGCGCCACAATCGCCAGCGCCAAAGCCGTGACAATCTGCAACGCCGACCATCTTGCCGGCGGGTGCCAGCCGAATGGATACACTGGCGGAGGCACGGATGGATTGAGCGCATGGCGGATGACGTCAATCACCCCGCCCAGCATTTGAAGGCCGGCGATGCCCAGGAGAAGCAATGACAGGCTCAAGGTCAGCGACCACAAGCAGTCCGAGCGAAAACGCCAGGCCATTGCCAGAAGGCGGCGAACGAGTTCTCCAGTGGAATAGCGTTCGTCAATGGATCGTTTGTCGTCATTACCGGTCATATTTCAGCACGAAGAAAATGCCGCAGACGGTCGAAATCCGCAATGGATTGCCCGCACCGATTTTTGTCCACGAGGTTGAAGCGGTTTCAGGGAAATACAGTTCCCATGAACATTGACCCGCGGACTGCGGAATGACCAATGAGAAACCATAATGATCGGGGAACTCCCATTGCCTCGATGGAACGCAAACCGCAAGGGCAGGGGACACGCGGTCAGCGTGTCTGATTCTGAAACCGCAAAGGGCTTAATTATTTGGCCAATCTCCGGAAAATCGCACCGAAACTGCCGTTTTTTATTTTGGGCTGAACGTTTGGCACCGACGGACCCTTCGCCTGCGCGAAGGCAACCTTCGAACGCAGCAACAATGTTCCGAGACACAAGTCGGCCAGCGGCAGGACGACGTTGAAGTTTTTGCTCATGTAGCGATGATGCAGCAGATGATGGCCATTGAGCCGAAAGAAAATTCCCGATCGCTCGACGTGCCGTTTTTTCGGCAGGTGCATGCACCAGTGCATATATTCGTATGCGGTGAAATACAATGAGCAGGCCGCCGCCGCGCCGCACAATAGTCCCCACTTTTCAAAAATGCACGCTGAAATCAAAAACGGAAGCAAGCCGATGGCCACCAATACCGGTCCGTTCCACCAGGCCATTGGAATGGTTTTTTTGTCCGGCTCGTGGATGAGATGATAGGTATGGTCCGCCTTGAAGATATGGTGATGCACGAGAGTGTGGCGTTCGAACGGATAGCGGAAGAATTTCACCAAAAATGAGCGGTGCATAATATAACGGTGCAGAACCCATTCAAATAATGAGCCGAACACCGTTCCGGCTACAATTCCGATGGCGCACCAAAAAAGAAACATGGACATAAGACAACTTTCACTTTCTATTTGTAAAGACGCAGAGAACTTTAACCGAATGCCCGAAACTCAGGGTCTCACGGATTGGACTGATTTTAACCAAGCCTGTTCATTCATTCAAGTCATATTTCCAATTCCGGCAAAATAATCGCAGATAATTGTTGATTCTTTTCTCGAAAGCGGCGATGCTTGAGAAAGTCTTATATAGCTCATCTCTTTCATGGCATGGGAATCTGAAATGAACGTTGTTCAGTGATGATTTTAAACCGATGTCCGGGGACAGTCTGAAAAAGCCAAGTTAATGCAGACAATTGACATCACATGAACAATAAACTATTTGTTGGAAATCTTTCCTTCAATGTCACCGAAAACGACCTGAACGACGCCTTTGCGGCGCACGGCACGGTCACCGAAACGAACCTGATGATGGATCGCACCACCAACCGCTCCCGCGGATTTGGTTTTGTGACCATGAGCACCGATGAGGAGGCCAAAAAAGCCATTGACAGCCTGAATGGAACGCAATTGGACGGACGGGCCATTACCGTCAATGTCGCCAGGCCCCGCGAAGAAGGTTCCGGTGGCGGTGGCGGACGCCGCGCGTTTAGCGGCGGAGGCGGAGGTTATGGCGCTCAGCGCCGTAATCGTTATTAAGCGCTCCAAAAAACTCGTGGCGGGGTTCGGGTGAACCGGACTCCGCCCTTTATTTTAATGAAAGAAGAAGCCATCGAAATCGAAGGCAGTGTCAAAGTCGTTCTTCCCGGCACGATGTTCCGCGTCGAGTTGGACAACAAACACCTCGTCCTCGCCACCATTTCTGGAAAAATGCGCAAGCGTTTTGTCCGCCTCACCGTTGGCGATCGCGTGAAGATGCAGATGTCCCCCTACGATTTGGACAAGGCGCGCATCGTCTGGCGGCTGAAATAAAATCGTCACTAGCCTCATTGATTCGCGATTCTGTTCCGAACAATTTCCCTTTTCGTCTGTTGTCATTCGTGGCCGCGAATGCCTTCGTTTCACCTGAGGTGTTGCAGGAACCAGTCGCGGGCTAGTTGCGCCGCTTGTTCCAAAGTTCCAGGTTCTGAAAACAGATGCGTCGCGCCGGGAACGATCTTCAATTGGCAATGCGAAATCTGGTTCGCTGCCGCCTCATTCAATTGCAACACTTCGGTGTCTGCGCCGCCCACAATCAGCAAGACAGGACATTGGACCAGGCGGTTTTTTCGCGAAAGATCAGGCCGGCCGCCGCGCGAAACAACGGCGTGAACCCCGGCATCTTCCGCCGCGGCCTCAAGCGCGGCGGCCGCGCCGGTGCTTGAGCCGATCAGGCCGATGGCGTTTTGCGGAATGGATTTGTCCCTCTCCATCCAACGGAGCGTTTGAACCAGTCGTTTGGACAGGAAGGGAATGTTAAAACGATGATGGCGGGTGAATGTTTCTTCGGCCTCCTCTTTTTCAGTCAGCAGGTCAAATAAAAGAGTCGCCAATCCGGCGTCCTCAAATGTCTTTGCCACCGCGCGATTGCGCGGACTGTGCCGCTGCTTCCGCTGCCATGGGCAAAAACGACAATGAAACCCGCTCCCGGAGGAATAATTAAGTCGCCGCTTAACTTCGCCGAATCTGTTCCGATGATGACGGGACGGCTTGTGACTGAATTCATCGTTTCATCGTAAGAACGGGATAATATTTTTCAAAGAGAGAAAAGCAAGTTGCGCCCAAAAAAGCTTCAACGCGGAAAAACTTGAACCGTGCATTGTGGACTTCACCAGAAGGCGTTTTTAGGCTCTTTTATCCGGCGGATCGGCATTAACGACTCAGAGGCGGAAATCGAATACACGTGCCCGATTGGACTCACCGGAAACCGGCGAAACGAAGTTCTTTCTTTGGCAAGGAATGGCTCCAGAGGCAGGACTCGAACCTGCAACCACACGGTTAACAGCCGCGTGCTCTACCATTGAGCTACTCTGGAACCCAAAACCGTTGGGAAAGCATGCAACCACACGGTTAATCCAGACGAGTCGGGACTTAACCATTGAGTTGCTCTGGAACCCAAACGGGCGCGTAATTTACAAGTCTCCCGCCGTCCCGTCAATTTCATTCCTCACCCCTTTTGGCAATGGGGACAATAAAACGTGCTCCGGCCTGCTTGCGTCATGCGCCGGATGGTCGTCCCGCATTTCAGGCACGGCCTGCCCGTCCGGCCATAAACTCGCAGCCGCTTTTCGTAATAACTTTCCCCATCATCCGAAAAATAAAAAAGCGCGTCGGATTTCCCGCTCATTGTCTTTAGCGGTACCGTGCTGCCGTATTTTATCGCCTCCTTAAAAACATCCCGGATCCCGCGCCGAAGGCGTTTGATTTCGGAAAAGGTCAACCGATTTGCCGGCCGTTTCGGCGAAAGCCCCGCGTAAAAAAGCGCTTCGCTGGCGTAAATGTTGCCGATGCCCGCAACGAGTCTCTGGTCAAGCAACTTTATTTTGATTGCCTGACGCGATCGTTTCAATCCCGCCGCCAATAATTCAGGTGAGAAATCCGTGGCAAGCGGCTCGGCTCCCAGTTTTCTGGTGGGAGATAAATCCAAAGCCATCCGTCCAAAATAGCGGCGGTCCTCGTAAATGAAATTTTCGGCGCCCAGATCAAAGACAATTGCCGCATGCTTCGGCAGTTCCTCATTCTTCAACGCCATAAACATTCTTCCCGCCATTCCCAAATGTCCAAGCACCTGGATTGACGTCCGTGCGCGTCCCAGTTCGAACAGAAGATATTTTCCGCGTCGGGCCACGCCGATGAATTTCGCACCCGTGACCGCTTTTTGAAACGCTTGCGGCGAACCCGGCCGCGTTGCGCGCGCCCGGCGAATCTCCACCCGGCGAATGGTTTTTCCGTGGAGCAGGGGATTCAGGCGCCGGACCAGTATTTCCACTTCAGGCAGTTCAGGCATGTTGTTCCTTCAGCAACGCAATTACTTCCTCATCCGTCACCTGTGAAAACTGCCGGTAAAATTGCCCTACTGCGGAAAAAGCCGGGTCGGCCGACAAAACTTCCACTTCATCAACCACGCGCCGTAGTCGCGTAACGGATTCCAGGGAAGCGACGGGCGCGGCGATGATAATTCGTTTTACGTTCTGTCGGCTCAGCGATACGGCCGCCGCTTCTGCCGTGGCGCCCGTGGCCAGCCCGTCGTCCACCAGTAGAATATTTTTCCCATCGTTGGAGGCCATTTCCCGCAGATGAAAGTGACGGCGATATTCATGCAGGCGCTGCTTTTCCTCGGCGATGACGCGGTCCAATTCAGAGGGGACGGCCGGGAATTCCCGGAGGGATTGTTCATTGATAAAGACGAAATCAGGTTCTGCCAGGGCGCCCACGGCAAATTCACGCTGCAATGGATGGCCGATTTTGCGAACCACCAGCACGTCCAGCGGCAGCTTTAACTCGTTGGCGACTTGGGCGGCAACGACGACTCCTCCTCGAGGCAATCCCATGACCAAATCTGCCACAGTCTTGCGCTGGATCAAAAATTGAGCGAGTTTTCGCCCGGCATCCTGTCGGGAGGCGAACATCATGGCCTAACGATTCGGCAGTTTGGTGAAAATAGCAATCCGTTTGAGCGGCAGGTCTCGTGGGGAGGCAGGGGAGAGGAGGGGATACTAAAAGCACACTTCATTTCAATTCCAATCTGCCTCCAGGAGCCGGTCGCCCTGGCATGTTCTTTCGTCACAGCCTCGCCAAGACATGCTGGCTTAACTGACCAATGTCCCCACTTTGTCTCCCAGAACGACCCGCTTCATATTGTGCGGCTTGGAAAAATCAAAAACGATGATTGGCATTTTGTTGTCCATGCAGAGCGAAAACGCAGTCGAGTCCATCACCTTCAATTGCCTCTGCAACGCTTCCAGGTAGGTGATTTCCGGGAACTTTTTCGCGCCAGGATTTTTCTTCGGATCGCAATCATAAATTCCATCCACCTTGGTCGCCTTCATGATCACTTCCGCCCCGATTTCAGTGGCGCGCAAGGCCGCCGCTGTGTCGGTGGAGAAATATGGATTTCCCGTGCCACCGCCAAAAATGACCACACGGCCCTTCTCTAAATGCCGCACCGCCCGTCGCCGGATGAACGGCTCGGCGACTTGTGACATGGCGATGGCGCTTTGCACGCGCGTCGGGCACCCCAACTTCTCCAGAGCGTCCTGGAGGGCAAGCGCGTTGATCACCGTCGCCAGCATGCCCATATAATCGCCCGTGGCCCGCTCGATACCCCGTTCGCTGCCGCTCAATCCCCGAAATATATTTCCGCCGCCCACCACCACCACCACTTGCACCCCGAATTGGCGGACTTCACAAATTTGTTCCGCCATGTGATGCACCGCTTCCGGCAGGATTCCCACGCCGTGTGTACCGCCGAGCGACTCGCCGCTCAATTTGAGAAGGACACGGGAAAATTTAGGCTTTTTAGCGGTCATAAACATTGAGGCGCATGAAGCCTCCCCCAATGTTTAACAGCAGGCCCTTCAGAGGTCAATTCTTTGCGATGATGCCTCTCTGACCATCCTCTATCTTCTATCCCCCATTGTCGCCCGTTCCGCCTCCTTCCCCGACAGCGCCTCCAGGCAACTCCTGGCCTGTTCCTGAAGTAACTTGCGCTCGCGGACGTTTAGGCCACACGGATCAAACCGGTGCCGATAGTGCAAGCGTAACAATTCTTCCAAAGGCGCCCGTAAGTCGGCCAGCTCCGGGTATTCCAGCACTCGGGCCAGCCAGTCGGACAGCGGTTCGCCGGGCGGACGGGGCGCGCCGCGTTGCGCCAGTCTTCGTTCCAGCGCATAGAACTCCGAATCCAGCCCCGGCCAGAAAACGGGCGCCTCGCTCTTTCGTGCCGCTTGCTTTTGCCGGCGGCGTCCCCGGCGAAGGATAATTTGCAACAGCAGCCCTCCCAGTGCGGGAATCAGTGCCCATATGATGTATTGGCGCATGTTGCCCTGGCCCCACCGGAATTTCGCTATCTGAAAACCCACCCAGGACCAAAAATCGTCAAACCATTGCAGGGCTGATGCCCGGTCACCTTCAATTTTAATCCATGACGACGGTGTCGTGTCAAAATCCTCCCAGGTCCTGGCCTGCCCGTTCCAGACCAGGCACCATGCATGCGCGTCCCGCTCCCGCACCACGTAGCCATGGCGGGAGGCCTCATGCACATAGTAACCGACAGCGTACCGCGCGGGAATATTGAGTTCACGCAACAACAACACCGTGGCCGTGGCGAAGTATTCGCAATGCCCTCTCCGATTGCGCAGCAGAAAGCGGGACAATGCTGTTTCATTGGTGGAAGTGGCCAGCGTCCCGCGACCCTGCCAGATGCTGTAAGAGAATTTACTTTGAAAAAAGTTCGCCACGTCATTCAGGATTTTTTGTTCGTGTTCATTGTGTCTGGAAATCTTCATTTCCGAGACCACCCGCTTCAGGGCCGGCGCTTCATTGGTGGGCACATAGAGATCCAGGTTCGTGTCCGGCGGCGCGTCAATCGTCGCCCCCGGGCCGTATAGCGCGTCGAAAATGACCAAACCCGGCCCTTCGGCGACTACGTCACCTTCCGGATTTTTTTGGAGAATGTAAGCGTCCAAATTGTCAAGCTCGCCGTCCCCGATCGGCAGCGGAAGCAGTCCTTCCGGATTCCCGTCGAGCGACCGGTCATTGAGATAGCAGGCGATGTTGACCGCCTCCAGGTTGTTTTTCCCCGGCAACAATATCCAGGTTAATTGATTGCTTTGCACCGTGATATTTTCCAGCGTGCTGTTTTGACTGCCGACAAACCATGTATGGGTTCTGGATTGATAAATGCGGTAGCTGGCTTCGCGGAGGTACGTCGGCGGCGGATCGTCGTCTTTCGTCTGAAGCCGCATCACGATGGCCCCGGATAATTTCAACTCCCCGATTTGCCCGATGGCGGTGATGCTTTCCTTTGGGTCCGTGTGCGATCGCATCCAGCGCATCATCCAACGCGCGTTCGAACGTTCGACGTAACGTTGAATTAGCCCGATCCCTTGCTGCCCAAAATAGCTTGCGGTCATGGACACGGCCAGCGCCAGCGTCCAGATGCCGATTCCAAACCGGAGCGACCGGAACGGCCACAGCGCCCATCCAACCAGAAGGCATTCCCCCCAGAAAAAGGACATGCCGCCATTGTTGGGATGGACGCTCGAGGAGAAAAGGCAGACGACGAAATACGGGTAGGACACGTTGATGTTGGGAATCGGCGGGGCCTTTCCGGTCCGTTTCCTCTCCTGCTTCACGCGCCAACTCCAATACATCGAGAATACCGTCAGCGGCGCCGCTTCATGCGCGCTGTAGGTTTGTGCCGCCACAAAAATAAAAAAACTGATCGGCAACCAGCGCAACCACGACGTTGCCGTGTGAATCGTAGTCATCGCGGCGTTGTGGACGGCGCCCGGCCCGCGAAATATTCCACCCAGATTTCCTCCCTCTTCATTGGTGGAAAAGGCATAAATTGCCAGCGTCAGCGAAAGCAACGTGCAAAAAGTTGCGATGCGGCGGAAATCTGCTTCCGTCAATTCCCATCGGATTTTCAACACCCGCGCGCTTTCGAGGATGATTCCCATCAACAGGCCCAGCGGCAACAAATCCTGCGAGAGCGGATATTGGGACGATTGCCAGCCCCAAAAAAGCAATACCGCGCCCAGCAGCAAGGGAGGCGTTTTCATAGGAACAGCCTGCACGGAGGTCGAGTCATGTCCCTTATTCTCGCCGAATTTCCCCGTTTTTTCAAAATTGAAAAATGGCCCCCGGAGCGTGGCCCTGTCAGCCGTAGCAACCTGCGAATTCATTTTTTCCTTCATTCTTCCTTCTTCATTCTGCATTCTCCGGATGATGCCCTTGCATCTGAAAAACCCTTTTTCGTCGCGCCGCCGCATTGCCACCTGGATTCTTGCGTTGGTGATCTTTTACGCTGTTTTCGGTTTTCTGGTATTGCCGCCCATTGTCCGCGTCATCGCCGTCAAACAATTATCCAGGCAATTGGGCCGCGAGGTTTCGATTGGGAAAGTGAGGATCAATCCATTTGCCTTTTCTGCGACGATTCGTGGATTCGTAATCAAGGAGAAAGACGGCCAGCCGTTTGTCTCCTTGGATGAACTTTATGTCAACTTCAAGTTCTGGTCGCTTTTTGGCAAAGCGTGGGTGGTTCAGGAAATCAGCCTCACCAAACCATTCGCGCATCTGGCCCGAAACCAGGACGGCACGTTTAATTTCTCCGACATTTTGGCTCGGTTCCCCGCCCAGGCCGCGCCGGCCAAACCCGTTGCCGCCAAGCCCGTGACCCTGGTCGTGGAAAATATCCGCATTGCCGACGCCACCGTGGATTTGGAAAACCGCCAGCCTTATGCCGCAATGACCCAAACTGCCAATCTTCCAGGGAACGTCGAATCCAGCCAGTCGCCGCCGAACATATTAATCCTGCGCGCGGTGACCAATGGCTTCGCCGCGCTCCTCGACAGCGCTAATCAGGTGAGCGTCACCCTGGACGATCTGCAAGTGACCAATACCCGGTTGCATTTCGAAGATTGGGCCAATTCGCGTCCGGCCAAACTGGATTTGAGCGACGTCAACTTCGACGCTAGGAATATCTCCAATCTTCCCGTTACCAATCTTACTGCCCAATTATCGCTGCGCTGGAATACCAGCGGCGCCATCAAGGTGGATACGACGGCAACCCTTCAACCGGCAACTGCGGACATTCAATTGGACCTGGATCAATTGGACCTCGGCACCCTTGATCCCTATCTGGAGCCAAAACTGGATTTGTTCATCCTCAGCAGCAAAGTTGGCCTGCATGGCGCGGTGCGCTTGCGCGCCCAGCCCAATCGCCTGCCGCAACTTGAATTCCAGGGAGATTTCTCCCTCGACAATTTTCACACCGTGGACGGCGTGATGGCCGAGGATTTGGTTAAATGGGGGTCCGTGCAATTCAACGGCATTGATGTGAATCTCAATCCCGAAGCCGTGGCGGTTAAGCAAATTGTCATCCTCAATCCCTATGAGCGGCTCATCATCGAAACTAACCGCACCATCAATTTGCTCAACGCCTTGCGTCTCACAAATTCGCTCGTATCCGCCGCCAACCAAACAAAAGCCGTCGCCGCCAAATCCATGGTGCCGACAAATTCCGCCCCGCGCAACGCCTCCGTTGATCAGATCGCAATACTCCCGCCGATTTCCGTCGGTGAAATCGTCATTTCCAACGAAACGGTGCTCTACACCGACCGTTCCCTGTCTCCCAATGTGAACCTGGCGATTGAGCAAGTCGGCGGGACCTTGTCGGGAATTTCCAAGTCCCAACCCGCGCAGATCGCGCTTCATGCCGTCATCGAAGGCATTGGCGTCGCCGACATCACCGGCAACGTCAATCCCTTTAGCAGCACGGCGACTAATCAAATAAAAATTGTCGTCAAGGACGTGGATTTCACTCCCACCAGCCCCTATTCGGGAAAATTCGCCGGTTATGGCATTGCCGAGGGGAAATTAAATCTGAACCTCGAGTACCAACTCATCGGGCGAAAATTGGATTCCAAAAATGTCATTACGCTCGACCAGTTCACTTTTGGCGAGGAGGTTCACAGCCCGGACGCGACCCATCTGCCCGTGCGCCTGGCCATTGCCATTCTAAAGGACCGCCAGGGAAAAATCATTTTGGATGTGCCCGTCCAGGGAAGCCTGGATGACCCGAAATTCCGCATCGGCAAAGTCATCCAGCGCGCGATCATGAATATTCTCGAAAAAGTTGCCACCTCGCCGTTCGCGTTGCTTGGCGCGGCTTTTGGCGGCGCCGGCGAAGAATTAAGCTATGATGAGTTTGCGGCCGGCAGCGCCGCTCTGACCGCCGCCGACGTGAAAAAATTGGATGTGCTGGCCACGGCGCTTTACCAGCGCCCTGGTCTGCAACTGGAAATCGCCGGCAGCGTTGATCCCCAGGGCGACCGCGAAGGCCTGCAACGCGCCGCGCTCGACAGCCAGATTCGTGCTTCAATTTGGATAAACCTGCGCAAATCCGACCGGGCTACAAATTCAGTCGAACAGATTATCGTTTCGCCTGCCGAGCGCGCCGATTGGATAAAGAGGCTCTATCGTCAGGCTGTGGCCGACGGCAAAATCACGCCAGAACTCCTCGCCGCCAATACCAATCTCGCCGCCTACGCCGCGGAAATTTTGCCAAGGAAAGAATTGAAAGGCGCGGCCCTCCTCATGGCTTCCAACGCGGCGAAGCCTCAATCCGAAACCAATTTTTATCATACGCTGCTGGTTCCGGCGCCGGACCCGATGGAAGCCATTTTGTTGGCGACGATTCCTGTGGATGACAATGATTTTGCAATGCTGGCCGCCAATCGGGCCGAAACCGTCGAGCGATATCTCCTCCAAACCGGCAAAATCGGCTCCTCCCGTCTATTCTTAAAACAGGGAACCGTCCAAAGCCTCCGCCGCGACGGCAGCCGTGTCTATTTGCAATTTCAATGAGATCAGTGCATCAGCCAGGCAAAGAACGTTTTATGGCTGAAAATCCATATCACCGCCGCCATCGCAATATAAGGCCCGTAAGGCATTCGCGATGACCATTCCCGCCGCCGCAACAAGATCAACGTCACCCCCACCGCCGCGCCGATAAACGAACTGATGGCCAGCGAAAAAATCGTTCCCGGCCAGCCGATGAATGCCCCAATCCCCCCCATGAACTTGACATCGCCCAATCCCATCGCCTCTCGCGGCAGGACAATCTCCGCTGCCACGCATACCATGCATGACACCGTCTCGGGGTCCAATTTCTCCCCGCTGATTTCCAGCGCCGCTGGCGAAAGCCGCACCACGACGTTCTTATAGCACCGGTCCACCAGTTCCACCGTTTGCGCGCGCAACGTAATCACATCCGACTTGCGGTAAAACAACTCGTCATAGGGAATTTCCCTGCCGGGAAGGTGCAGGGACGCCTCCGAAAATATAATCCTGCTTGCGGACGGCAATTTCATACGGTGCCTGCCGAACAACATCTTCCCCATCCGCAAAATTCCATAAACTATTCCGGCACCCACGATGACGCCCAAAAAGCTGCGCCATAGACCCAACAGATTGGAAGGGGTGTTTTGCAATTGCGGCAGAAAAAGCGAAACGATCAGGCCTGCAAAAATTCCGCCGAGGGTGATTTCGTCGGGAATGATGAAATGCTCGAAGTCAATAAACGTGGCGCAAATCAGTCCGGAAATGAACATGGCATAGACCAGCGGCAGAAGCATTGACGGCAGCGGGAAATCACGATTTCCGAATTTCAGCCAGCACGCCAGGAATGCGATGCCGGTGAGCAATTCCACCACGAAATAACGCGGCGAGATGCTGGCGCCGCAATTTTTGCATCGGCCTCGCAACGCCAGCCACGTAACCAGTGGAATGTTAAAATACCAGGGAATGGAATATTTGCAGTGCGGGCAATGCGACGGGGGCGTGACAATGCTCAACCCTCGTGGCAGCCGGTAAATGCAGACGTTTAGGAAACTCCCCACGATGCAGCCGAGCGCAAAAAAACACAGCGACCAGAAATGAAACGGCACTGCTTCCCATGTCGCGGAATTAAAAATTGGCTCAGCGCCCATAAATATGTCTTTCCAGTGCCTTTCGCATGGTTTCCACCGGCGCGCGTCTTCCAGTCCAGATTTCAAACGCCTTCGCCCCTTGATGCAATAGCATCCCCAGGCCATTGGCGGTTTTGCAGCCGGACTTCTTAGCGGCGGCCAGCAGTTGCGTTTCCGCCGGCTGGTAAATCATGTCATAAACCGCGCGCGCTTGTCTCAGCGAAAATTGTCTTTCATCCAACGGCAATGCGTCTTCACGCCGTATTCCCAAAGACGTCGCATTCAAAACCAAGTCCACGCCCACTTTCGGATAACCAACAATCAGACCCAACGAGGGGAAATGCCTTTTGATCTCTTTCGCGATTTCCTCCGCCTTTTGGCGCGTGCGGTTGACCAGAAAAAGCTCCTCCACGTTTTCCATGGCCAATCTCAGCGCCGCCGTCCGGCCCGCGCCGCCCGCGCCCAGCAAAAGAACCTTCGCGCCGCGCAATTTCATCCTCAAGTCTTTGCGCAGCGCCATGATCACCGCCTCCGCATCCGTATTATATCCAACCGTCCAAATGGACTTCGCTCTTCGCCCTTCGTCCTTCTCGCTTCTCACCTCAAATCGGATGGTATTGACGGCGCCAAAGGTCTTCGCCGATTCATCCAGCTCATCCACCATTTCCACCGCCGGCAACTTGTGCGGCACGGTGAGATTTAAGCCGGCAAAATCCATCGCCCGGGCGCCTTCAATTGCCGCCCGAAGATTTCTTGGGTCCACTTCAAATGCCAGATAACGCCAATTCAGTCCCACCCGGGCGAACGCCGCGTTATGCATCGCCGGCGAAGCCGAATGCGAGATCGGACAGCCATAAACCGCGCAAAGACGCGTGGCGGCATTGATTGCGGGTTGCCCGGTTTGTGACACGCAAAATTTATACGCGGCAATCGCGCGCCTGCAAAGTCCAAATGAACTCAATCCGCTTTCCGCCAGCCCCTCTTTCCCTTACCATCGCAAAAATGAAATCGAAGGGCACTGTCTATCTCGTCGGCGCAGGGCCGGGTGACCCGGAATTGTTGACCCTCCGCGGCGCGGAATTGCTCCGGCGCGCGGACGTGATTATTTACGACCTCCTCGTCAACCCGGCCATTCTCCGCTTCGCCCGTCCCGAGGCGGAAATCATTTCCCGCGGCAAACGCACCGTAACGCCGCAGGAACAAATCAATCAGATGATGATTTCACACGCGCGCAAGGGGAAAATCGTGGTGCGTCTCAAGGGCGGCGACCCTTTTGTTTTTGGTCGCGGCGGCGAGGAAGCCGAGGCGCTCGCCGGGGCAAATGTCCCGTTTGAAGTTGTGCCCGGTGTTTCTTCGATTGTGGCCGCGCCGAACTATGCCGGCATTCCTCTCACGCACCGAGATTTTTGCTCCAGCTTCACTGTCTTCACCGGCCATGAAGATCCTGCCGACCGCAAAACCAATCTGCGCTACGAACAAATCGCCAAAATCCCCGGCACCAAAATTGTCCTGATGGGGACGGAAAAAATGGACGAATGGACCCGGGCCCTCATCGCCCACGGCATGCCGCCGGATACGCCGGTGGCCATCGTCGAGTCGGGCACGCTCGGAAGACAGAAATCTCTTTCAGGAACCCTGGCCACCATCGCCGCGCTGGCCAAAGAGAAAAATTTTTCGCCGCCCGCCCTCACCATCCTCGGCAACATCGTGAAACTCCGCGATAAATTGAATTGGGCGGAAAACCGGCCCCTGTTTGGCCGCCGGATTGTCCTCACCCGCTCGCGTGTGCGGATGGGCGCCTTTTCGCGAAAACTTTCCGAACTCGGTGCCGAGGTTTTGGAAATTCCCTGCGTCAAAAGCGCAACGCCCGATAATAAAAATGATTTTATCGATGCGCTGCTTTCCTTGAACTCCTATGACTGGCTTGTCTTTACCAGTCCCAATGGCGTTTCCATGTTTTTCGACTTCTTTTTCAAGCGCTTCCACGACTTGCGGGATTTGGGCGGCGCAAAAATTGCCGCCGTCGGGCCGGCCACGGCCGCCAAACTGCGCGAACTGCGCCTCCAGGTGGATGCCATGCCCAAAGAGTTTATCGGTAGAAATATCGCCGCAGCCATCGCCAAAGAGGGCAGTATCGAGAATTCCAAGGTCTGCCTCTTCCGCGCCCAAAACGCAAATGCCGACCTTCCCCGCGCCCTCGAGGCGCTCGGCGCGATTGTGGATGACATCGGCATTTACAAAACCGTTGCCGAAACCGATGATTTCTTCGGCGCGGCAAAAAATTTTCTGGAACACGGCGCGGATTGGATTACGTTCACCAGTGGCTCCACGGTGGAATTTTTCCATGCGCGATTCGACCTGCCGGGGGTGATGAGAAAATTTCCGGCGATGAAAATCGCGGTCATCGGGCCGGAGACACGCAGGGCGCTCCGCGCTTTGAAGGTTGAGCCGGTCGTCGAAGCCAAAGAACATACCACGGACGGTCTTATCGCGGAGTTATTACGTATAAAATGAAAATAGAAAAAAAACTATTCGGCAAAATGCCTGATGGCGCAGCCGTGGAGCAATTCACTCTCGCCAATGCCAACGGCGTCGTTTGCAAATTGCTCGACTATGGCGTCAGGATTGCCTCTCTGGAAGTTCCCGATGCCAAAGGAATTTCGTCAGATGTCATTTTGGGGTTTAATGATTTGGACGGTTATTTACGAAACGCTTATATCTCGGCCGTTTGCGGCCGCGTCGCCAACCGCATTGCCGGCGCCAAATTTCTTCTCGATGGGAAAACTTTAAAAGTGACCGCGAACGAAGGCGAAAACCAATTGCACGGCGGTAAAGACGGTTTCGACAAAAAGATTTGGCGTGCCGAAACCAGGCAAAACGGCGTGGAGTTTTCATATAGGAGTCCTGACGGTGACGAAGGCTTCCCCGGCAATCTGGATGTGAAAGTCTTTGTGGCGCTGACCGATGCCAACGAAGTACGCCTCGATTTCGCGGCCACCACCGACAAACCCACGCCGGTGAACCTGACCAGCCACGGCTATTTCAATCTTGCCGGGCGTGGCAATGTCCTGGGCCACGAATTGATGCTCGCCGCGGAATTTTATACGCCCGTGGATTCGCACTTGATTCCCACCGGCGAAATTGAGTCCGTCAAGGGGACCGGAATGGATTTTTCGACGCCGAAAACAATCGGCTCGCAGATGGAAAAATTTCCGGAAGTGGCGTCTGGCTTCGATCACAATTTCGTCGTCAACGGCGGCGGAATAAACCTCATGTTGGCGGCGCGCGTGCGGGAGCCAAAATCCGGCCGCACAATGGAGACTTGGACTACCCAGCCAGGTGTTCAACTTTATACCGCCGGCCACTTTGACGGCTTTGCCGGCCGCGGCGGCGCGCGCTATGAAAAATTCGGCGGATTTTGCCTGGAGACGCAACACTTTCCCGATTCGGTCAATCATCCGCGGTTTCCCTCTGTTATTCTGCGGCCGGGTGAAACCTTCCGGCAAACCTGCATCTATAAATTTCTTTCATGAACGACTTCGACGCTGCGCGCGAAACTTACCGCAAGATTTCGGCCAACATTTCCAAAATTATGCGCGGGCAGGCCGCTTCCACCCGCAATCTCCTCGCCGCCCTCGCCGGCGGCGGCCATGTCTTGCTCGAAGATTTTCCCGGCACGGGCAAGACCACCCTGGCCAAGGCCCTGGCCCGCTCCATTGATGCCCGCTTCAAACGCATCCAGTTTACCCCCGACCTGCTGCCCTCGGACATTCTCGGCGTGTCGATTTTCAACCAGCGCGACCAGCAGTTTCATTTCCATGAAGGCCCGATTTTCACCGACATCTTGCTGGCCGACGAGATCAACCGCGCCTCCCCGCGCACGCAATCCGCCTTGCTCGAAGCGATGGGCGAAAGCCAGGTGAGCGTGGAAGGCGAACGCCGCGATCTCTCTGAAATGTTTTTTGTCATCGCCACCGAAAACCCCGTGGAATTTCGCGGGCACCTATCCGCTGCCCGAGGCGCAAATGGACCGGTTCGCGCTGCAATTCACGCTCGGTTACGTGCCGCCAGAAGAGGAAGTCGCCATCCTTACCGCCCAGGAACACAATCATCCCCTCGAATTGTTGCAACCCTGCGCCACCCTCGGCGACGTGCTGGCCCTCAAACGCGCCGTCGAAAATGTCCGCATCAGCGACGAGTTGAAGCGTTACGCCGTGGACGTTGTCGCCGCCACACGTTCCGCGACCGGCGTGCAACTGGGCGCCAGCGCCCGCGCTTCAATTTCCCTCATGAAGGTCGCGCAGGCCGCTGCGCTGTTCGATGGCTTCGATTTTGTGGCCCCGGAGCAGATTCAGTCGCTTGCCGTGCCCGTCATCGCGCACCGGCTGGTGCTGGAACCGCAGGCCCGGTTCTCCGGCCTCACCGCCCGCGGTGTCATCGAAGATATTGTGAAAAGATTAAAAGTGCCCGCATGAGGCCGATCTACAAACTCATTTATCGCGCCTACCACGGCAGACTCTTCTTTCTACCATTGGTTGCGGCGCCGTTTCACCTTGGCCGGATTATGCGTCGTCGGCGGCGCTCTGGTTTCCGGCTCCGTTGGCGGGGACATTGATAATACTGTCACCTATCAGGTCTTTGCCTTGTTGCTGGCGATGCTCGTTCTGGCGTTCGGAACCAGCCGGTTCTTTCACGCAAAATTTTCAGCCTCACGGCAGCTGCCGCGCTTTGGCACGGTCGGACAGCCTCTCTACTATCGCCTTCACGTCAAAAACCTCACCGCTCGGCCGCAAAAAGGACTTGCCGTTCTGGAAAATTCCTCCGACCCTCGCCCAACGTTTGAGGAATGGCTGGCCTTCCAGCTTGCCGAGAATAAACGCGTCCCGCCCTTTCGCCTCAGTGAGCGGCGGCCCAATCCCTTCCGGATCGCGGAAATCAAAGAGGCCGAAGTTCCGCCACTCGCACCCCGCGGCGAGGTCGAAGTGCGCGTGGATATGTTGCCCTTGCGCCGCGGTATCGTGCGCTTCTCAGGCATTACCCTCGCGCGTACCGACCCATTTGGTTTGTTCCGCTCCTTTGTCAAAACGCCGGCTGTCAACTCCATCCTCATCCTGCCTAAACGTTACCATCTCCCTGCCGTGTCCTTGCCCGGCATTATGAAATATCAGGAAAACGGCGTGGCCCTCGCCGCCAATATCGGGCGTAGCGAGGAATTTGTCTCCCTCCGCGATTACCGCCGCGGCGACCCCGTGCGGCACATCCATTGGCGTAGCTGGGCCAAGGCCGGCAAGCCTATCGTCAAGGAATTTGAAGACGAATTCTTCGTTCGCCACGCTCTGGTGCTTGACACCTTTACCACTGAGCCTTACGGCGAAATTCTGGAAGAAGCCGTCTCCATCGCCGCCTCTTTTGCTTGCGCGTTGATTACCCAGGAATCACTCCTCGATTTGTTGTTTGTCGGCTCTCAAAGCTATTGCTTCACTGCCGGACGCGGACTGGCGCATACCGGCCAAATGTTGGAAATCCTCGCCTCTGCCCACGCGTGCCTGGACAAGCCGTTTTCCGTGCTCGAGAGCCTCGTGCTCAATCACGTGTCCGTCGTCAGCGGCGTCATTTGTGTGTTGCAATCCTGGGACCAAGCCCGCCGGAATTTTGTCAAAAAATTGCGCGCGCTCAATCTCCCTGTCGTGGTGCTCATCGTCGTTTATCCTCGCGATAAAAATCTGGACCCAGGTCCCATGCGCGATCTTCCCGAAAACTTCCACGTCTTGAAAATCGGAAAAATCCAGGATGACCTCATGACCATGGTCACTTGACACTTAGCTCCCGCTGAATCCCAAATTTCTCAATCCGCTTGCGCAACGTCGCCCGAGTGATCCCCAGCAACTTGGCCGCCGCCACCTGGTTGTCCGCCGTTTCCTTGAGGGCCTGAATCACCAACTCGCGCTCAACTGCGGGAATCACCTTCAATTTCGGGTCTCGCTTCGCCCACTGAAATAGTTGCCGCGCCAGAGCCGACGCGTCGCTCACCGCCCCCTCGCCCACTGTGGACGCAACCGTCACGCCGGGACTTTGCCCCGATATTTCCGGCGGCAAATCACTTAATAAAATCGCGTCGCTCTTCGCCATTACGTGCGCCCGCCGCAGCGCGTTCTCCAGTTCCCGTACGTTCCCCGGCCAATGATATCTCTCGAGGACCCGGATCGCGCTCGCCGCAACCGACTTCGGCGCATGACCCTGTTCGCGCCCGATTTTTTCCAGAAAATAATTCACCAGCAACGGGATGTCGTCGGCGCGCTCGCGCAACGGCGGCATGGGTATTCGCACCACATTCACGCGGTAAAACAAGTCCTCGCGAAATTGTTTGGCGGCGACTGCTTGCTCCAGATGTTTGTTTGTCGCGGCAATCACCCGGACATCCACTTGGATTGGCTGGTTGCCGCCCACACGCTCAAACGTGCCGCTCTGGAGCACCCGCAGAATCTTTGTCTGCGTTGCCGGCGTCATGTCGCCGATTTCATCCAGAAATATCGTGCCCTTGTCACATTGCTCAAACTTTCCAATCCTCTGGTTCGTCGCCCCCGTGAACGCCCCGCGCTCGTGCCCGAACAGTTCGCTCTCCAAAAGCTGCTCAGGAATGGCGGCGCAATTGACCGCCAAAAACGATCGCTGGCTGCGATTGCTGTGATGATAAATCGCCCGAGCGGCCAATTCCTTGCCCGTGCCGCTTTCACCCGTGATTAATGCCGTGGCGTCGCTCGCCGCCACCTGGCCAATCAGTTTGAAAACCTGCTGCATCGCTTCGCTCCGCCCCACGATGCCCAACTCGTAATCTTCGGATTCAAGCAGCGGCTGATACGACACCACCTGCTTCATATCGCGCGCCGCTTTGAGCGCATTGGCGATCAGGTCCTTGATTTTCACCGCGTCGAACGGCTTCAGCAGATAATCGTAAGCCCCCAGCTTCATCGCCTCGATGGCTGTCTGCGTGGTGCCATAGGCCGTCATCAATATCACCAGCAGCTTGGGATCGCTTGCCCGAATTTTCCGCAACGTTTCCAATCCATTCATCCCGCCCATTCGCACGTCCATCAACACCAGGTCCGGCTTGAACTTGGGAATCAACTTCAACCCCTCCTCGCCGGACGACGCCGTGGCCAGTTCAACCTCCGGCGAATCAAAAATCCGCTGGAACGAATACCTCACGTCCTCTTCATCATCAATCAGCAGTAATTTATTCATTCCCCGCAAGAATAACGAATCTTCCCCAACCGCACAGCGAATTTTTTGACACGAATTTTTTGCCCTCCACTTTCCGACCTCTGCAGTCGGCCATTTGCGCTCCGTCGAAGACGAGGATCAAACCAAATTGTTACCGCAAAAATGAGGCTCCTTTGCGTCCTTCGCCTCCTGCAGACGGCTCCCATTTCTATTCATCCGAAAAATATGGCTCGCCAGCTCGCCATTTTTTGAATTTTCATGGTTTGACCTTGTTCGTCCCACCCGTTAAACTCACCTTTCTTTTGAATATGAAAATACTCATTTGTGACCCTGTTTCTCCCAAGGGCATCGCCCTGTTGCAACAACGGCCGGAATTCGACGTCGTCGTGCTCCCCAAACGGCTCCCCGAAGCTGAATTGCTTCCGATCGTCTAGGACGCCGTGGCCCTGGTCGTCCGCTCCGAGACCAAAGTGACCCGCAAGGTCATCGAAGCCGCGCCCAAATTGCGCGTCGTCGGCCGCGCCGGCGTCGGCGTGGACAACGTGGACATTGAAGCCGCCACCCAGCACGGTACCGTCGTGATGAATACGCCCGGCGGCAACACCGTCTCTACCGCCGAATTAGTGTCGCCATGTTGCTTTCTCTTGCCCGAAAGGTGCCACAGGCCCACGCCACCATGGTCGCCGGGAAATGGGACCGCAAACTGTTTCAGGGCGTCGAACTGGCCGGCAAAATCCCTCGGCGTTTTGGGCATGGGCCGCATCGGCAGCGAAGTCGCCAAACGCGCCGTTGCCTTCGGTATGCGCGTCGTCGCTTATGATCCCTACCTCACGGAGGATCGCGCCCGCGCCATCGGCGCCAACTTCGCCGACAGCGTTGACCAGGTCTATTTTTCGGCCGATTTCGTCACCGTCCACATGCCGGTGACGCCGGAAACCAAGGGCATGCTCAACGCCGCCGCCTTCGCCAAAATGAAACCCGGCGTGCGCATCGTCAATTGCGCCCGCGGCGAAATCATTGTCGAAAATGACCTCATGGCCGCGCTCGAATCCGGCAAGGTCGCTGGCGCCGCCCTGGACGTCTTTTCTGTTGAACCGTTGCCCGCCGACCATCCGTATCCGCAAGCAACCCGAATCTCACTCTGACGCCGCACCTGGGAGCCAGCACCGACGAAGCGCAGGAAAAATGCGGCATCGAAGTCGCCGAGGTCATCGCCGCCTACCTGCTTACCGGCGAAGTCCGCAACGCGGTGAATTTGCCTTACCTGGACGCGAAAACCTACGAGCAGGTCAAGCCGTATCTGCCGCTGGGCGAGGAGCTCGGCAAATTGCTGGCCCAGCTTGCGCCGCCGGGCGCCGACCACATCTACATCACCTATGGCGGCAAGGCCCAGGAATTGCCCAATATCGACCCGGTCACCCGCGCGATCCTGCTGGGCTTTCTTGCCGCCGGCTCTAAAGGACCTCAACAACGTCAACGTCCGCAGCATCGCCGCAAAACCTGGGCATCACCGTCGAGGAGAAACAATCCGACGAGCCGGTCACCTTCAACGAATGGGTCCACGTGCAGATTTTCCGCGGCGAAAAGAAGTTGGTTTCGGCCGGCGGCACGTTCTTCGGCTCGCCGAATAATCCGCGCATCGTGCGATTGTTCAGCCAGCCCACGGAGATTCCCGTCTCGGGCACGTGCTGCTGCTGAACAACAAGGACCGGCCGGGTATCGTCGGCTACCTGGGCACCTTGCTGGCAAGGCATAAAGTCAACATTGCCAGCATGAGCCTGTCGCGCGATACGGCCGGTGGGCTGGCGCTGACCGTGCTCAATCTGGACAGCGTGCCGCCGCAACCGGTTCTGGACGAACTGCAAAAAGACAATGACATCAGCAATATAAAAGTGATAAAGTTATGAACGGTTTTCTTGAATAACAATCTAACACCAACATGAAAAACAAGACTTCTTTGATATTATCCGGTGTGCTTGCAGCGGGCTTGCTCGCCGTCCACGCCGCCAATTCCGGCGCCCCCATGCCCGCCGATTCTACGGCCGCCCCCGACACCAACGGCAACGCCAATCCAAACGCTGCCATGGCCGCCTTGTTTGGAGACCCCGTCATTGCCCAGGGCAAAGGCTTTACCATCAAGCAAAGCGAATTGGACGAAGTCACCGCCGCCATCAAGGCGAATTACGCCGCCCACGGCCAGACCATTCCCGAGGATCAATTGACCCAATACGAGGCGATGGCCCTGAACGAATTTATTGACACCAAGTTATTGTTGCAACAGGCCAACGACGCCGACCGCGCGCAGGGCCAGCAGGAGGCGGACAAGGCCGTCACGGAATTGACCAAGGAGGCAGGTTCCCTGGACGCGCTGGAGTTGCGGCTTAAAGGAAGCGGCAAAACATTGGATCAGTTTCGCTCTCAATTGGCCGACAGCACCACCGCCAACGCCGCCCTCGTTCGCGAACTGGGAGTTTCTGTTTCCGACGCCGACATCAAGACCTTTTACGACGGTCATCCCTCCGATTTCGAACAGCCCGAACAAGTCACCGTGCGCCACATTTTGTTCATGACTATGGAATCCGACGACCCACGCGCCGTTGTCCGACGACCAGAAACAGGCCAAGCTCAAGCAGGCCCAGGACGTGCTTAAACAACTTCGCGCCGGCGCTGATTTCGCCGCGCTGGCCACCCGGTATTCTGACGACCCGGGCAGCAAAGAAAATGGCGGGCTGCTTCCGGCATTCGGCCACGGTGAAATGGTGGCCCCATTCGAGGCCGCGGCGTTTTCGTTGACTAATAATCAAATCAGCGACATCGTGACCACGGAATATGGTTATCATATCATCAAGCTCTTGGACAAGACGCCTGCCCATAAAATCGAACTTGCCAAGGTGTCGGACAACATCAAGTCCTATTTGTTGCGCCAAAAACTCGCGCCCCTCGCGCCACGATATTGCTCAAATTAAAGCAGGACGCCGATGTCCAAATTCTCGATGATAATCTGAAGCAAGCTGTCGCCGCGGTGGATGCGTCATCCACCAATCCACCGCCGGCTTCCGCGGCGACGCCTTAGGCCAATCCGGAATGAAATTAAGCCCGGTATTCACCATCGCCTGCACGGTCGCCGTTCTCACAGCCGGCTCGGCGCTGGCGGATCTGAATACCGCCGCATCGCCTGGCAATCCGGTCATCGCCAGCGGCACTGGCCTTTCCATCACCCGTGGCGATTTGGATGACGCCCTCGCCGGTTCAGCGGCGCGAATCCAATCGCTCACCCCGGCGCAGGCCGCCCTCTGGCAACGCGAGGTCCTGACCAATTTGATCAATACAAGATTATTGCTCGCCAAGGCCACCGACGGGGACAAGACCGCCGGCCAAAAAGCGGCCGATTTGCGGATTACCGCCGATATTGAGAATATCGGTTCCAAGGAAGCCTTCGATCAACTCTTGAAAACCAATGGGCTGACCGAAGCGGGTTATCGGGAAAGGCTGGCGGATGACAACACGGCCAACGCTGTATTGCAACGCGAACTAAATGTTGACGTGTCCGACGACGATGTCCAAAAGTATTACGACGCGCACACCGCTGATTTTGAGCAACCCCAACTGGCGCATATCAGCCATATTTTAATCCTTACCGTTGACCCCGTCACCCAGGCCGCGCTCCCCGACAGCCAATTGTTGGCCCGTCGCCGCCTGGCGGAACAAGTCGTCAAGCTTGCGCGAACCGGCGATGACTTTGAAAAATTAGCGAAACAAGTTTCCGAAGACCCCGGCACCAAGGCCAATGGCGGCGAACTGCCTCCGTTTCCGCGCGGAGAAATGGCCCCTGAAATTGATGCCGCGGCGTTTTCAATGACCAACAATGAGGTCAGCGACGTTATTACCACGGGCGTCGGCTATCAAATCGTCAAATTGCTCAATTTGGTCCCGGCCGCCAAAACAAGCTATCTGACAGCCGCCGGGGAAATCAAACAGCTTTTGACCCGCCAAAAATATCAGGAACTCGCCCCCCCATACCTGGAGGGACTGCGAAGCGCGGCTATTGTCCAGATCCTTGACCCAAATTTGAAGGTGGCGGCGGCATCTCAATAACCGCCGCAATTTTATCACGAGACACTTGTCAAATCGCTTTCATGTGTCCATCTTGAGCGTGTTATGAATAAAAAAACTGCGATAGCCATTCTGATCGTTGGTTGTGTGGGTCTTGCAGTCGCGTTGATTGTTCTGCAAAGCCTCTCGACCAAACAGCACGAAGGTGATTCCAATACCATCCTTCAGTTCTCAAATGATTTGGACAAGGCCAACGTCAATCTCAACGATCTGCGCCAGGTCAACCTCGCGTTGAACAATGATTTGGACACCAACCGGGCGCTGGCCGCCGGGCTTTCCAACCAACTCGACCAAACCTCCCAACAGCTTGCCTCCGCGCAATCCACGATGCAGACCGACCAACAGCAAATCACCAATCTCGACCAGCACGTTTCCGATTTGGAAGCGCAAAACCAGGTTCTCGACCAGCGCGCCAACGATTTGTCCAACACGATTTCCCAATTGAGTACCCAAATTACGGAAACGCAGATGAAGCTGGCTGTCTCTCAAACCAATAATGATTATCTCGAAAGCGAACTCCAAAAGCAGGTCGCCGAAAAAGATGACTTGCAGCGGAAGTTCAATGATTTGAACGATGTCCGCCAACAAGTGCATAAATTGAAAACCGACGCCCTGGTCGCCCGCCGCCTCGAATGGATTCGTGAAGGCGTGGATCCCAGCAAGCAGCAAAAGGGCGGACAGGTGCTCATAAACCATCAGCCGGGACCAACGAATGCGCTGGCCCTTCGTCCCAATTTTGATCTGAACGTCGAAGTGGGCGCCGATGGCACCGTCCATGTCCTGACCAATCTGCCGCCACCACTTGCCAATCCGCCGTTGCAATGAGTTGCCATGGGATGGAAATTGATTCCGTAATACCATGATTCACGTTCACGCAGTTCTGCCAAAAATTTCGGTGGGCGGCTCGTTGTTTGAGTTGAATGACGCCTCCTCGCCCAGGCCTTTCCTCCATCTGATGGAGGAGAGGGAATGCTAGCGGCGTAGCCGCGCCAGGCTTTCCCATGCCAACTTACGAATACATTTGCGGCAAATGCGGCCATGAATTTGAAACCTTTCAGCCCATTTCCGCCAAACCCCTGGAAATCTGTTCCAGGGATTTGTGCAGCCAAAAAAAATGGGGGCGCGGCCGTGTTAAAAGGAAAATTGGCGCGGGAGCCGGATTGATTTTCAAGGGCAGCGGTTTCTACATCACCGACCATCGCAGCAGGAAATACGTTGAAGCCGCTAAAAAGGAGGCCACCCCTGAAAAATCCACACCAAAAAAGGACGTCGCAACCTCCCCGGCCAAATCCGCGGCCGCACCCGACAAATGAATATATCCTTGAAGCGTTCGAAATGGTTGGGACGGTTCGGCCTTTCACCGTTTCAATGTTTCGTCACCTTCGCCGTCTTTTTGCCGCCCTTCTGCCGCGCCGACCTAGCCCTGCCGAATCCCGTTTCCGCGCGCAGCATTTCCGGCCAGTTCGCCATCATCGGTGCCCGACAGGTTTCGCCTCTGGCGGATACGCTCGCGTTCAAGACCAACTCCGCCCTCGTCCGTCTCGAACCTGCCCTCCTCGCCGTCTCCGCCGAACGCATCAAGGGTTCAATCTGCGCGCGGCTCGGAATTGACGGCTCCGCTTGGCATGGCCAGATTTTCCTCGCGTTGCATCCGGCGCAATCCCTCGACGATAACGTCGCCGTGCTTTCAACCCGGTTCAATAATGCCTGGATTTACCGGGTGGATTTGCCGGACATCGTCTCGCGCACCCGGCTCACCCGCGCCCTCACGGGCGTCGTCTTGCTCGAATTCGCCAACCGCGCGGCTGACAACCATTGCACTCAGGTCCCCGAATGGTTGATTGACGGCCTGTCGCAACTGTTGCTGGACGGCGTGGCGCCGGAAATTGTCTCGCTTCGGGACGATGTCATGGACGGCGCGTCGGAAGACCGCGTCGTTGACCGCGATTTCCGATTGGATTCACTGGCAAACGCGCGCCGCATATTGAAGGCCTCCGGCCCGCTTACCTTCGGCCAGATGAGCTGGCCCACCGCCCCGCAGTTGAGCGGCGACGACGGCGGTGTTTATCGCGCCAGCGCCCAGGTGTTTGTCAGCGACTTGCTGGATTTGAAGAATGGCGCCGCCGATTTGCGCGCCATGCTCCAGGCCCTTCCGCAATTTTACAATTGGCAATTGGCCTTTCGAACTGCGTTTCAAAACGATTTTGCCTCGCCGCTTGACGTGGAAAAATGGTGGGCGCTGCAAAGCGTTGACTTCGTCTCTCGTGGCGATGACGGACCCCAATGGACGCCTTCGGTCAGCGCTGAAAAACTGGATGAAATTTTAACCGTGCCTATTGACTATCGCGCCGCCTCAAACAATTTGCCGATGTATTCGGAAATTTCACTGCAAATGGCCGTCGGCAATTTTAACCCGCAACTGCAGGCGGATATTTTGCGGGAAAAGGTGCGCGAGCTGGACCTGGCCCAGCTCCAGATGGCCCCGCAATTTGCCGTTTTAAACAGCCAATACCGCGCCGCCCTGGCGGATTACCTCGGCGATGAAATTTCGGCCAGTACCGTTTCGCGCTGGATAAAACATCCGCCAACTCCGGCCAGCCCGCGTAAGACCCTGGAAAGGCTCGATGCCTTGGACGCGCGGCGCCGGGCCTTGGAAACCACTTTGGATGCCGCGGCGCAACCGGCCTTGACAGAACGCAGTCCCCAATTATAGTAACGTTACAAAAAATGCAGACCGATAACGCATCTGCGGGCGGTGAGGAGCCGCCATCAGGTCACCGATTCCGGGCCTTGAAGGAATTTCATTCCGCCGGCCGTGGCCCCTGGCGCGACGTTTCCGATGCCGACTGGAACGACTGGCGATGGCAACTGAAGCATCGCATTACCACGGTCGAGCAACTCCAAAAATTTTTGCCCGCGTTGACGCCCGGGGAATTGGCGGGCGCCAAACTGGCCAACCAAAAACTCGCCCTCGCCATCACACCGTATTTTTTTAACCTGATTGATCCGGCGGATGAAAATTGCCCCGTTCGTCTCCAGGTCATTCCCAAAATCGCCGAGACGCATACCGCGCCTTGGGAGATGAGCGACCCTTGCGGCGAAGATTCCCATTCGCCCGTCCCCGGCCTCGTCCATCGCTACCCCGACCGCGTGCTGTTTCTGGTGACCGACCGTTGCGCCGCGTATTGCCGGTACTGCACGCGCTCGCGCCTGGTGAGCAACGCCAGCGGCTACGATTTTCATCCCGAATTCGACAAACAAATCGAATACATCGCGCGCCATCCGGAAATCCGCGATGTCTTGTTAAGCGGCGGCGATCCCTTGCTACTCAGCGACGACAAACTTGAAAATTTATTGGCTCGCCTGCGCGCCATTCCGCATGTTGAGTTTTTGCGCATTGGCTCCCGCATTCCGACGTTTCTTCCGCAGCGCGTCACGACGGAGCTTTCGGCAATGCTTAAAAAATTTCATCCGCTCTTTATGAGCGTCCATTCAAACCATCCGCGCGAATTGACCACCGAAGTGCGCGACGCCCTCGGGCGGCTCGCCGATGCCGGCATCCCGCTCGGCAACCAAAGCGTTTTGCTCAAGAACGTCAACGACGATGTCACCGTTATGCGGGCGCTCGTGCAGAAGCTGCTGATGTGCCGGGTGAAGCCCTATTATCTTTACCAATGCGACCTGATTTCCGGCTCGGCGCACCTGCGCGCGAGCGTCAGCAAGGGACTGGAAATCATGGAGCAATTGCGCGGCCACACCACCGGCTACGCCGTGCCCACTTACGTCATTGACGCGCCAGGCGGAGGCGGCAAGGTTCCCATCTCCCCCGAATACGTTCTCTGCCGAAACGCCGGCCGCGTCCTCATCCGTAATTACGAAGGTAAAATCTTCGAATATCCGGAGGCTGAAGACGGAACGCCACGGTGCCCGCCGCCGAAGAAGATTGAACAACCGCATTTGGTCTGACCCCGGTGTTCATGGGGGCAATCCATATCACGCGCGCAAACCATATACCCAAATCGTCTTGTGCTAATTCGCAGAAGCCCAATTTTCCCGTTCTCCAAATATTCGTCCATTCCGGTTATCAGTCATCGCCAAAGGCGCTGAATTTGCCTCTTGCTCCGGTGATGGCAGTTTGTCCAAATAAATTTCTCGAATCTCAAAATCCGCGCCTTCACTTTGGATGCCAACGAATCCATTGGTGATCGTGCATTCACTGATATGGTTCAACACTTTCCCGTTGATAATGGCTGTCACGTCGGACCCGGCGCAAACCGTCACGTTGGTGTCCCATTCGCCGATGGAATGTTCATTTGGCCCGTCCTTGAAAGGCACCGGCGTATTGGCATTCAGTCCCAACGCCAGATGCTCCTTGCACTCCGCCCCAGCCATCACGAATAAATCGCCTTGCCGGCCGGACTTCCCCTGGTTTTGCACGCACATCGGCCAGACCTTGTCCGGCTCTTTCATATACACCAGCACTCCGGTGTTGTTCGCCGTTGGCGTCACTTTCACAAAACGCCACACAACCGTGATGATATAATCACTGTACTCGTTTGTCGTCCGCATATAGCCGATCGCCGAGCCATTGCAATGAATCAGGCCGTTGGTGACGCGCCACGTCTTCATCGGGTCGGCGTTTCTTCTCATGCAAAACGTCCAACCAGAAAAACTCTTCCCGTCGAAAAGCTCAATGCGATTTGTCGGCGTGATCACATCTTGCGCCGCGGCAAAATGCGAAAAGGTCGCCAAGGCGAAAAATGAAAGCAGAATCGTCTTTGTTTTCATAATTATTCATTTCTTGTCCTGTAACGCCGCCTTGGTCAGCGCCTGCAATTCGTCCAGTTCAGGTTTCAGTTCGCGCTTCTTGGCCGCCGGCATCCGGTCAATGAATAAAATCCCGTTCAGATGATCCCATTCATGCTGCACCACGCGCGACAGCAAACCGCCGGCGCGAAATTCAATCCGTTTGCCTTTTTCGTTCAGTGCCTTCACATCCACAAATGCCGGGCGGGAAATTTCGCCGTAGATTTGCGGAAAGCTTAAACAACCTTCGCCGGCGGTTACCGGGTCCCCGGACGGCGTGATCTCGGCGTTGATCAAGACCAGCGGCATGAGTTCGGCGACATCGGACGGCTTTCCTTTGAGTTCCAACGTGGAGGGGCGATCAGTCACTTCGCGCACGTCAATCACCGTCAATTGAAGCGCGTGCCCCACCTGTTGCGCCGCCAGTCCCACGCCATGATTCGCCCGCATCGTCTCGAACATGTCCGAGATGAGTTTCTTGATTTCCGGCGTGATGCGCTCAATCATTGCGCCCTTTTGCCGGAGAATGGGATTTCCGTATTTTGTTACTTCTAAAATCATTTTGCGACTTCACTCCTCCCCGCTCTGCCGCAATAAAAATTGAGAATGAGGACGAGCATGAGAATGAACGCTACTCCGAATTGACGCCAAGAATCTGCAATATTCTCTCCAGTTCGCCATCGCTGAAAAACGAAATCTCCAGCGCGCCTTTTCCCTGGTCGTATTTCAATTGCACCTTCGTGGCAAACAAGTCGCGTAACTTTCCCTCCAAATCCGCCACGTGCGGGTCACCCGCGGGAGCAGAAATGGTTTCAGGTTGGACACTTTTCCCGGTGTTCCGCTTCAACAATTTAGCAGCCAATCCTTCCGTTTGCCTCACATTCAAACCATCCTTGATGACGCGTTCGGCGGCCGACTTTTGGCCTTTCTCATCGGCGATCCCAAGAATAACCTTCGCGTGCCCGACGGAAAGCCGCCCTTGGCGGATGAAATCCTGCACCAGCGTGGGGAGTTTCAGAAGGCGCATCGCATTGGCCACCACTGCGCGGCTCTTGCCGACCTTTGCCGAAATTTCCTCCTGCGTGAGTTGAAATTGCCCGGCCAATTGCGAATAGCCATGCGCTTCTTCAATGGGATTCAGGTTTTCGCGCTGTAGATTTTCGATGAGCGCCAGCTCAAGGACGGATCGGTCGTCTGCCTCGCGGGTGATGACCGGCACTTCCGGCAAATTCAACAGTTGTGCGGCGCGCCAGCGCCGTTCGCCGGCAATCAGTTCAAACATTCCGTCGCGCTCCCGCACAATCAGCGGCTGGACAATGCCTTGTTCGCGAATCGAATCGGCCAGTTCCCGCAATGATTCTTGGGTAAACTCCTTGCGCGGTTGCAATGCCGAAGGGCGGATTTTGTCCAACGGCACCCGTCGCACGCGGTCAGGGTCGGCGCGTGAGGGCAGGGGATCCGAATGCGGTTGGGCCACCGGCGTCGAGGCGGACGGCACCAGCGGCGTGCCGCCGAGCAACGCGCCCAAGCCGCGTCCCAAAGCTGGTTTTGACATGGCCGCAGAGTCTCAAATCGAGTCGGTCGCCTCAAGCCCAAGATTGTGGCGGAACGCGCCGGCGGTTATTTTGAAATGCTAAAAGAACGTGAAATAGCTGAAATTCACCCGATTGTTCCGGCTAAGACGTTCAGGCTGTGAATGTTACGTATTTCATGGCGGCTGAAGTGATTAATATAACTAATTAAACCATTCATGGGAATACGGTCATCGTGTTGCGGCCTCTCCAGAAATTTTGTGGAGGGGAACAAAGCGCAAATTTTGTTCCTTGATTTTGGGGTGGTCGGGGAGCAGGGTTGGAGTGAAACCCTTTTGGTCAATCAATGATGAAACGAACCGTGAAAGGCCGTGCAATTCTCACCGTAATTTTGGCAACAGCGTTTCCTGTCTTTGCCGATTTTCCAACGTTGGAAGAACTGAACTCACACTTGTTCACCAATGCCGTCATCGTCTGGCAGGCGCCAACCAATCGTCTGCCCCGAAGTTTTTGGATTTATCAACGGACATTGCCACGAATCTTTTCCGAGACGGTAATTTCAAATGCCATTGTGCTTGGCTCGCTTCAGAGCAAAGGCTTTCCCAAACCTTCGACGAACCAGACTTGTATTATGGCGGAACCCCCCAACCCCTGCGGCAATGTTTGCAATTTTTTCATCGCCCCCGGTGAAGCATCCATGTTTTTTGAATCGCCAAATTACAAAAATGGTTCGCCCGACGGAATTCCAAGCGACGGGGCGATCGTTAAATTTGCCTGGGACTGTGTGCTTCAACTCGGTCTTGACCCAACGCACATGATTCAAGAGTCATTCTTTACGCATTCATATAATGTTGACCAGACCGGCAAGGACACGACGAATTTTATTTGTGGCCGCGGAGTTTTTCTATCACGTCTGCTGGACGGGGTATCTTTCTTTTCCGCCGACAACACGGGCGGTGATTCTGAAGGCTTCGCAATTGAGTTGGGAAGTTACGGGGAAATTCGCAGTTTCAGTTTTCGCTGGTCGGCCATGGAACGTTACGAACGGCAGCAAACTGCGAGTCTTCAAGAAATCGGCGAGTGCATCCGGGCACACAAAACAATCGTGTTACCAAACGTTGATGAAGAAGATTATTTTACGAGGCTCAGGACATTGGCGAATGCCAAGAAATTGATTATAACCAAAATTACGCCAGTTTACGGTGAAGGTGTTTTTGGCAAACCATCTACAAACGATGCGCCTTGCAAATTTGCGACACCCTTTGCTGAACTGGAGGCCATCGCCGACTTTGGAACCAGCAACGCCACCGTTCGATTGGTGTCCCCAATTCTTTCGACCGAGGTAAAAAGATTGCTGGAAGGCAAATGAATACGCGGGGGCAAATTTTTCAGCCGCAAAGAGGCGCAAAAGGCACAAATCATTGAAAACAACGGCTCATTTCAGTTAATTCCAAAGTGGGCGGGCTGGCAGAATGGCGCCTGGGGATACGGTGGAAAAGCGCCAGGGGATCCGCCGTCGCTCGGAAGCTATGGCGGGACAGGCTGCCGCAGTCCAAAACCTCGACAATCCATTTGGATATTTAACCACCGGGGCGGGAGGCGATGGGTTACTTTAGCCTTTAGCCGCGAGACGTTGGCGTCTATTTTGGCGAGATGAGCACGAAGGGCAAACGCATCGCCACCATGGCCGGACAATTTCGCGCCGGCGCGCTTGACCCCCATTACAGCGGCTATTTTGAATTGTTCAACCAACAGAAATTTTACGAGGCGCACGACGTGCTCGAACATCTCTGGCTCAAGGATAAATACGGCGCCAACGGCGCATTTTACAAGGGCCTCATTCAATTGGCCGGCGCATTTGTCCACCTGCAGAAACACCGTCCGCGGCCGGCAGCGGCGCTGTTCAAGCTGGCCCGGACGAACCTGGAAAAGTATCCCCATCAGCATCAGGACTTGAACCTGGCCACCGCCCTGGACCTGATTCGCGACTGGCTTGGCGACCTGGAAAATTCGGACTTTGAGCGCAACCCGCTTTTACATCGGCCGGTCCCAAAACTGAATCCGCTTTTGTGAACGAGGACCGAAAACGCATCGTCCTTGCCGGCGGCAGCGGCTTCATCGGTGGCGCGCTTACCGCGAAGTTTCTCTCCCGGAATTACGAGGTCATCATCCTCACTCGCGCGCCAAAACCGCGAGGCGACGGGGCAACGGAAGCAGCCTGGGACGGTAAAAATCCGGGCGAATGGGAGGGATTACTGGAAGGCGCGGAAGCGGTGGTCAATTTGACCGGAAAGAACATCAATTGCCCCCACACGCCGGATAATATACGAGAATTGACCGCATCCCGCGTTGATTCGGTCCGGGCAATCGGCGCGGCGCTGGAACGGGTCAGCCATCCGCCCCGCGCCTGGGTGCAGGCAAGCGCCATTGGTATTTATGGCGATGCGGGCGAAAGGATTTGCGACGAAAAATCACCGCCGGGGAACGACGCGCTCGCCGAAATTTGCCGGAGATGGGAAGATGCCTTCCATTCCGCCAAAACGCCAAATACACGAAAGGTTTTGTTGCGAATCGGATTTGTCCTGGGCCGTGACGGCGGGGCATTGCCGGTTCTTGAAAAGCTGACGCGCTGGTTTCTCGGTGGCCGGGCCGGCAGCGGCCGGCAATTCATCAGTTGGATTCACTCGCCGGATTTGGCGCAAATTTTCCGCGGCGCAATAGAAAACGGGGACTGGTCGGGGACCTTCAACGCCGTCGCTCCACAACCCGTGACCAACGACGAATTCATGGGTGAATTGCGCCGGGCGCTGCATCGTCCCTGGAGTCCGCCCGCGCCCGAATTCGCGGTAAAGCTCGGGGCGCGGCTGATGAACAGCGAAGCCTCTTTGGCATTGGCCGGTTGCCGCGCGGCGCCAAAACGCCTATTGGAGGGGGGGTTTCAGTTCCAATTTTCCGGCTTGGGCGACGCCCTGGCAAATCTTTACGGATAATTTGTGAGCGCCGAATCCAAAAAACGTTCCGAGGAATTTCTAAAAATCGCCGGGCAATTCAAGCTTGGCGCGCTGGTCACCGAAGCGTCGCATCCCGTCACGGTGAATCTCAGCGGGATTGCGGCCCGTGACATTTCCGCCGCGCTTAACGCGCTATTTGAGGTGGACGGCGACGTTGTCCGCAAATTCCGCGACTTTGTCGAATCGGAAAGGGCGGGAGAAATTGCGAAGACGATCATGGGAGCGTTGAAAGCGGGCGGGCGGATCTTTTTCACGGGTTGCGGCGCCACGGGGCGCTTGAGCATCCTGCTCGATTCCATCTGGCGCAATTACTGGCATGGGCAGAAGGATGGCGATTGGGAGGACCGCACCTTGAGCGTGATGTCGGGCGGCGATTTTGCGCTGATCAAATCGGTGGAAGGCTTCGAGGACATTGGGGCATTTGGGAAGAAGCAACTCAACGACCTGGGGGTGTCAAATCGTGACGTGGTCTTTGCCATCACCGAAGGCGGTGAAACGTCTTTTGTGATTGGAACGGTCTGGGCCGGCATCGCGGCAGGGGCCAAAGTTTATTTCGTCTATAACAACCCCGACGAAATTCTTTGCGAGCACGTCGAGCGCAGCCGCGAAGTCATCCGCGATTCGCGGATTGAGAAAATGAATCTGACGACGGGGCCGATGGCCATTGCCGGCTCGACGCGGATGCAGGCGACGAGCATCCAGCTTTGCGTGATGCTGGTCATCCTTGAGACGGTTGCGCGGGAGGCGCGCGGCGAGAACGGCCGAACGGCGCCGCGAGAATTTCTGGAGAAGCTGGAGGAACTTCATAAAAATCTGAAATCGCCGGAAACCATTGCGGCATTGGCAAGAATCGTGGCGTTGGAGGAGTCCGCCTATCGCGCCGGCGGCAAAAGCAATTATTTCGCGGACGGGTTCGGCATTGACGTGTTGACGGACACGACGGAACGTTCGCCGACGTTTTGCACGCCGCCCTTTCGGAAATTTGACGACCCGGCGGCGGCGGAATCCCTGGCGTATTTGTTCGTGCCGGAAGAGGAAACGGCTGGCGCCTGGAAGCGGATTTTGAGGCGCGAACCGCGCTGCGTCGAATGGGGAAACGATGAGATTCGCGAATTGGTCCCTCCGGAAGACTTTATACGAAGGGCGGAGACCATCCGCCGAATCGGCCGTGCCGAACTGATGCGGTTCAAAATTGGCCTGGACGGGTTGGCGCACCGGCCTTTGAAGCCCGGTGATTGCGCAATCGCGATTTTATCGGAGACGGAAATGGGGGTTCTTCCCCCGGACCGATTTTTTGACTGCGAATCAGCGAGAAATGCGAAGCCTGTACCCCTCACCCTCAATCCCTCCCCCTGAACCCAGGGGACCCACACCTCACCCTGACCCTCTCCCCTCCCATCCGATGGGAGCGGAGAGGGGACAGCAGGCGGATGAACCTGGGGGACCCACACGTCACCCTGAATATTCGACCCTCACCCGGCGCTGCGCGCCGCCCTCTCCCTGAACCCAGGGGACCCACACCTCACCCTGACCCTCTCCCCTCCCATCCGATGGGAGCGGAGAGGGAATCCGTCTTCGGCGCGCTACGACGGGACAGGCAACAAGCGGGCGCCCGGACGGGAATCATTTATTTCCACAGCGGCGATGGCGGGATTCCGGAAGCAGCGGCCAAAGCGGATGCGGTCGCCTCAATTTTTGTGCCTCGCGGGGATTTTCTTTTTAATGGTCTCGCCCGGGTGGCGGTAAAACTGGTCATGAACGCGATTTCCACCTGCACGATGGTCCGGCTTGGACGGGTGATGGGGAACATGATGATTTACGTGGTCCCCGGCAATTTAAAGTTGATTGACCGGGCGACCCGATATGTGTGCCGCCTGGCAAACCTGCCGTACGACCGGGCCAACGAGCTATTGTTTGAAGTGATCGAGTTTATTGAACCGCGGATGAAATCGGACCGTGGCTACCCTCCGGTCGTTGGCATGGCCGTGGTGCGCGCCCGGCAAAATTGTTCCAACGAGGCCGCCGAAAAATTTTTACAGGAGCCCTGAAATCGTATATTCTCAAGCATCATGAACCCGGACGATATTTTGCTGGAAGCGGAAGACAAGATGATAAAGACCGACCAGGTGGTCATGAACGAATTCGCCGGCGTGCGCACCGGGAAGGCGTCGTCGTCGCTGGTGGAAAACATCATCGTGGAGGTGTATGGATCGCAAATGCGCGTGCGGGAGCTGGCGGGCATCACGACGCCGGAGCCGCGACAACTGGTGATTCAGCCGTGGGACGCCACGTCGTTGCATCCGATTGAAAAGGCGATTCAGAAGGCGAATTTGGGATTAATGCCGACGGTGCAGGGGCGAATCATACGCATTTCATTTCCGGAATTGAGCGAGGAACGGCGGCACGAATTTGTGAAGATAGTGAAAAAGATGGCGGAGGACGGGCGGGTGGCGATACGGCACGTACGGCGGGACGCGCTGGAACTTTTGAAAAAGGTCAAGGCGTCGGGCGGGGTGGGGGAGGAGGAGATCGAAGTGGCGGAAAAGGAGATACAAAAATTGACGGACCAATACATACTTAAGATTGATCAGCAGCTTACGACCAAGGAGAAGGAGATCATGACGGTTTAAGGGCCGGGAAACAGCCGCGAAAATGCACAAAAGGCTCAAAAGGAAAACTGGGACTGGGACGATTTTGAACAACAAAGAAACGAAGGAACAAAGAGGAGAGAAAAAAGCGAACCGCGAATAGACGCGAAGGAACGCGAATTTGACAAAACGATAAGATTAACCACGGATGGGCACAGATGGGCACAGATGGGCACGGATGATAGGACGGAGGCTAAAGGCTGAAATTGTCGAAGCGGGGGAGCGGGATGGGCTTTGGACAACAAAGTAACAAAGTAACGAAGGAACAAAGGGAATTTGAACAGGGGGAATGACTAATTTCTAAATCCTAATGACTAAGGAATGACCGGATGAACAATGAGGATTGAGGATTGAGGATTGAGGATTGAGGAAGGAAACGACGAAGGCCGGATTTAACCGCGAATGGACCGGTCTTCGCTCAGAGGCTACGACCCGGCACGCGCGAAAAGGGAAAAAGCACATTCTCACGCAAAGGTTGCAAAGGCCGCAAAGGAAAAAACATTTTTAACCGCAGATGACGCGGATAATCGCAGATGGATTTAACCGCTGATTTCGCAGATGGACGCAGAAGATGGTGAAGTGGCGACGCTGGCGGTTTTAGCTCTCGCTCCCATTATCGGCTCGGTGTCGGACCGGTGAGCAGCAAACGGTGGGGCGATGGCGGGCGTAAAAAAGGCGAAGACAAATAACCTGCCTTTCTGCCCCCGGCACCGGGAATTCTCGTTTTGTTCAAGCCGTAGTTTAGCTGCGTGGTGAAAGACCTGTGAATCTGGTAGTTAAACTGCGTGCTCCAAAAGAAACTCGGCCAACGGATTGCCAGCCTTCGCAAAAGCAGGAAGTTTACGCAAGCGCAGCTTGCAGAAGCGGTTGGCTGTTCGGTGGAGTTTGTCAGTCTCATTGAACGTGGCGTGAATGCTCCAGCTGTCGCGGGCTTGGAGAAGTTCGCGAAGATTCTTAAAGTTGAAGTTCGGGAACTATTTAATTTCGAGGAGAAAGCGCGATGAGCCTGGGTAAATCTTATTTCGCACGGCTCAAAGGGACTCTGGTTGGTGTCGTGACAAATCTGCGTGGTAAAGGAATCCATGAGCGACATCTCTTGTTTGGAGGCGAGGGCACAGTGCCGGAACGAAAGCCCACAGTCCCGACCGATGCCCGCTCCGAGTTCCTCGCGAATCGTGCAATGGGCGACTGGGCCGAGCAGATGCTGGCCAAAGCCATTCTTCGCGCGTTTCCTGAATGGCTGGTGGTGCAATATGGCGATACGAATCGCATTGCTGCCGGTCACCCGGAATTCAGGTCTGCCTATTTGGCGAGTTTGGAAGGAACGCGGCAATTCGGGAAGCGCCCTGACCTGTTATTGTTTCCGACGAACGCCGCGGTCGCAGCAGATTTATCCGCGCAAAGTCACGCCGAGACGGAATCGCTTGTAAAGCAGGCTACCGCCGCCATCGAAGTTCGGTCCAGCAAATTTGAGGCATTGACCTACATGAGGGTGCGACAGCGGCAAAGGGCTGCTGGCAAAACCGCCGGTCGTGAAACACCAAGCTTCACCGTCAAAGTGGAAGATCTGCTCATCGTATATCGCTGGTTGGAGCGGCACGGCGTGCCTCAAAGTTATTGCCAGGTGTTTTTCGATTCGGTGTTTGCGATTAATTTCCTGGACATTTTCGCCATCATCGGGGGTGGAAGCGGGTTCACCATTGAGAGCGCCGAAAAAGAGTCAGGAAAAGGCAACCATCATGATTCCCATTACGAGCGGCGCGCAGATCGGCAGGGCCACCGCCATCCCGACGTTTGCTGCGGAACATCGTGTCACGGAACTGGGACGACACGATGCGTATGTGGTCCCGCAAGGCGGCGGCTTTGAACTCGACGGGGCGGCAACAAGGAGGGTTCTTTTGACTGAGGATTAGCCGCGAAGTAACGGGCCGCGAGTTGGTCAATTCTTGCCGTTCGCTCGGCCAGCGGCATTCTTTCCAAATCGGCCAGTTTGCGCGTCAATTCATCCGCTTCTGCTTCGCTCAACTTCGGCATCATGGGACAAGGCATGTCTTCCACGTCCCTTGGTTCGAGCTTGTTCAACCCGCCGCCATAAAACCGATTAACTTGTGAAAATGCCCTCCGTCCGTCGGAACTGTTTAGAAACAGCGTCATGAGGGGCGGCAGGTTTTCGCATCCCGGTTTGGCATATAGCCCATGGAAGCAAGTCAGGTTTTTTGCGCCAGAGGTGTTGAGGATGAATTTCGCCGACTGGCGCGAAAACACGGCTGCCCAGATGTCTGCAACGGCTCGGTTCTCCGGCATATACCAGACCGGGCGATGGCTTGGCAGGTGGCGCATAGGAATGCCCCGCTCTTCACCGAGCTTGAGATACCGCATAAGCTCCGGCCCATTGCGCGAGGGATTCAGCAGAAAACAGCGGCGGTCACTGGTGGCCAGCGAATCGAAACTCTTCCGGGTGAATACCAGTCCGCCCGCATCCACGGCTTTCGTGACACAAGGTTCAACATGTGCTTCCGTCAGATGCTGCCGTTGCAGTTCTGCCCGGCTGAGACAAAAAAAGTCGTTTGCTCCTGTCGCGATGCCGCGGCTGCAACCAAAGTAATCGCCGATCTGGTTTGGCAGTGACGCTTCATCTGTCCGGGCCTTCGCGTTAAGCAAAACGTTGAGCCATTTGTCGCGGGGGTTGAGCTTCATCAGGTTTAGGCAACCATTGCTAGTGCGCCCGATTGTCCCGGCGCAGAGCTTGCAGACGAATCTCTCTGCTTCCTCGATGGAATCAACGCGCTTGGCCCATGATGGGGCATCCGCAGCGCGGCCCTTTTCCAGAAGGACGATTGCGCTAGTCGTCAGCGCGTTTGCGAAAAGGTTGACTGACGGCGCGAAGACCACGAGCGCTGCTGGGTCGAATGGCCCGCACCAGACGGTCCTTGATTTCGTGGCCGAAATTCGCGTTCAAGAATTCCGCCGGAAGGATGATAGCGGCACGTCCACCCCGTGCCAGATCGTCCCAAATCTTGAGCAGGAACAGCGCGTAGAGATTCGTAAGCCGGTCCAACGGCGTGCCGAATCGCTCCTCGAAATAGCGCCAATCCTTTTCTGAATAATCGAGCCGATGCGCCTTCACGTAAGGCGGGTTGGCAATGATGCCGTCGAACAGGCCGGCGTCGGACTTGAGATAATCCGCCAGAATCAGTTTCGCGCCGCGTGGCGCTGTGGATTTCGCTCGTTGCAATGTCTCGACGTCGCGCTCCACTCCCACCAACTGGACGCGCTCGTCGAATTGGCGGCACGCGGCCAACAAGCCGCCCAAGCCCGCCGCCGGGTCAAGCACGCGTGCGCGGCTTCGGCGACATCACCCACTTGGCCATCACTGCGGCGACTGGTTCGTGGGGTGGCCACCTGTCCCAATTGCTTCGTCTCCCGCTGCCACGAGTCCGCTGACGCAAAGGAATCTGACTCGCCCGTTGCGACCTCCACGGCGTTCGGCTCGTAGTAAAGCGAGAGAAATGACTGACTATCCTGTAGCTTCATTTAGCAAAAGTGTGACAGCCGCTTAACCACGGGTCAACTCTGGCGTGAACTGCTCCGCCTCAGTCAGCGGCAACCGATCCGACGCCTTAAGCGCGAACCACCATTTAACGAGGAACTCGTGTGTAATTCTGTTTTGCATCTGGACTGCGGTTTTACACGGCCGTTCACATGGCGGTGATTGCCTACGAGGACGGAGTCCGGCTGGGGCATCCAGTCCCGGAACGGCGGTCCACCAATTGCCGTGCGTCTTTGAGCAAATGTTGCTGATAAGAATATGCGTGACGAACAACACCGGTTTTTGATGCTGCATGGCCAATGGCCGGCCCGCCTGACGGCGGTGGAAACGGCGTGGGTGCTCAAGTGCCAGACGCATGATGTTCCGGCACTGGTCGCGGCTCGGCTGCTCAAGCCGCTGGGCAATCCGATGGCCAACGGCGGCAAGTTTTTCGCTACAGCGGATTTGTTGGAAGCCGGCAAAGATCGGCAACTGGCTGGTGCGCGTTAGCGCGACGATCTACCAGCATTGGCAGAAAAGGAACGCGCGCCAGAAAGACCTCTTGTTGAATGGCCAAACCATCGGCGGTTGATGGACCGAGTCCTTGTCACAGACCGCGCCAACGGCGCTTGGCTCCGGCGCGGTATTAGGTCACGGCTCTACGGCTGAACTACGCTACCATTAAGCTCGATGAGTCTGCCTTCCTCAAAGCGCAAGCCTAAAGTGTGCTCCTCATCCCACGGCACCATAAGCCCAATCTCGACCAGAAGTCTGCCACCGATTGGTATAACCGCAACATAAACCCACGAGATAAGATGCCCGACATCGCTTGGTCTTGAAATGGATGGGAGTGCCTCGCTCAATTTCAACTCTCCTGAGGCCACCGCTTCAGCATATGGCTCATAATGGTCAAATAGCGCCTCGTCTATAGTCGGCTGTAGCGATGAAAACTTAGCGGCTAGCTCTTTGGCCATAACCAAAGCAACCGGGTTTGGCGCATCTGCGCTTCCCGCAATAGCCAGGGGTAGGCTGGTGCCCGGCAATAAGGCTATGGAACCGCGCCAAAGGCAAGTGGCAAAGCCGAAAGAAAGACGCAACTGTCCGAATTGAGGGTCAGAAAATGGCGGCGGGCGTCGCAAGCGTAGATTGCGCAACCACGGGCGACGGCTGCAAAGCCATGCGGTTGGTAGAACAAGAAAAATGCAGACCGTTACCAGAATAAAAAATGTGGATTCGATGGTTTCCTTGACGCTGCTGCCAGTCCAAAAGCCGATTGCGCAGCAAAGCAAAATGAGCACCATGAAGAATGGAACTATAATTTTGACAAATAATTTCATGGCGTGCGCCGCGTGGCCTCTAACGATCTAAATGTAGGCAAACGCAATGCGTAGTCGGTGTTGGCTCCAGCGCGAGCCTGTGTGAAAACTCATTTTTTGACCATCCCATCCGTCTGCTCGATTCATCAAAATGCGTCATAGGTCAAACACGAGCGGAATTTTTTCACGTCCGTGAGTTTTCACACAGGCTCGCGCGGCGGCAGGGGGATTATTTGGCATCATAAATTTGGAAATACCAACTATTCGTTTCCTCTGGAGCCAAAAGCACAATCTTCTGGCCAGTGTCCGTATCCAAAAGGACCGCCGTGTAATTCGTTCCGCCGGGTTCCATATGCACCGGGCGAATCTCTAAAATCTTTCGATACGTCAGATTTCCGCGATTGGTTAGGACTGAGAGGCATTGCACGGGCGACGCGGTCTTTGGAAGTTTAATCGGGAAGTACATATAGTAGTGAAAATCTTGTTGCGACAATTCATCCATCAGGCGGTCAATGGGGTCACGATGCGAACAACCCGAAACGAAAACCGCGATTGCTATGGCTAGATATGCAGCTTTCATACGCAAGAGCGAATCTGCCTAACGATCCAAAAGTGAGCCACGGCCACTGGCGGCTGGCTCTCGACGGCAATTTGGACTCTCAATCTTCATATCTCAATTGAAAACTGAAGGAGCAGTGGCCGTTGGCTTCAGCGCGGTGTGAGGCTGCGTCAATCCTCTCATACCATCTTTCCTCGTGCCTCCAACTGCTCAATCCCTGCCAGATACTCCAAACGCATCCGAGTCAAAAGTGACGCGGCAAAAACGACGAGTGCTCCGACAAAACATCCGACAAAAATCCGCCATCCCTCTGCGAACTCCGGCCAGACAATCCAAAAACCTGCCGTAATGGCGACAAGCGCGAGATACATAATGGAAAACCAAATCTTTGCGAAGAGCTTGGCTCCTCGCACGCCGAACCTCTTAACTATCGGCGTCTGTGAAATGTCGGGTGTTTTCATAAACAGTGCGGCAAATCTCTCATATCACTGAGTCAATTTTGGGGGCTTCCGTGACGGCCAAACCAAACAAAATGCGCCGATTGCTCCACACAAAAATATCGGAATCAGATAATACCCGCTGACTCCCGACTCACCTGAAAAATCCATCCACTGGCCAAGGCCTGATGTCCCGCTGCCGACGTAATGCCAACTGGAATGAAAAATAAAGACCACGAGAAACGTAACCAGGGCCATCACCGAAATGGCAACCAGCAACATCCCAAACTTTCGCCGCGTCGAAATGCTATAAACGTGATGCCGCCTAAGAGTATTATACCGCATTTTTTGCGGTATATCTCAGTTTTGCATTTCCCTTATATTTTAATGTTTTCTGCCTGTCAACCATCAATTATAAAGGGGTTTCAGCCTATTTGCGTCACCGACAATTACCGCACATGATTCAGTTGATCGGAGAATCGGCCAAACGGTTGGCGACAGGATCGAAAAGCGCCAGAGGATCCGCCGTCGCTCGGAAGCTATGGCGGGACAGGCTGCCGCAGTCCAAAACCTCGCGGGCATTCCATTCGCGCTTTTAATTCGCAAACGCCAAGGAACGGTGGGTTGAGAAGGAGATTCAAAAATTGACGGACCAATACATACTTAAGATTGATCAGCAGCTTACGACCAAGGAGAAGGAGATCATGACGGTTTAAGGGCCGGGAAACAGCCGCGAAAATGCACAAAAGGCTCAAAAGGAAAACTGGGACTGGGACGATTTTGAACAACAAAGAAACGAAGGAACAAAGAGGAGAGAAAAAAGCGAACCGCGAATAGACGCGAAGGAACGCGAATTTGACAAAACGATAAGATTAACCACGGATGGGCACAGATCGGACCATAACTGTGGCAACCGTATCAGTACTGGGGCAGATGTTCTCTGGTTTGCAAATGGTTCTTTCATAAAAGATATTTACCGGGTTTGGGCGGCAGAGAGCTGGCACCAGGTGAGTGCGCCGCGTTTTTGGAGTTGGGCCAGATATTTGGTTTCGTCGCAGGCTTGGCGGTCCTGCCAGAGTCGCCAGAGGATTCGCGGCGATTGCGGCGCATAGGACGAAGAGGACGAATCTCCGCCTCACGATTGCCGCGGTCGCGGCGATTGCGAAGGGGCGTGCCTTTAAGCGCGTTATAGAATAAATTGAAGGCGTCAATATGGAGGATTGTTTTTATATGCGACTCCTTTGGTTTCGAACGGTCTTCGGAAAAAATACAAGGGCAGTTTCGGAAGAAACTGCCCTGCATCCTGCCGTCGGAACGGATAAAACCATAACGGCAGATGGACGCAGATGGCGGAGGCTGTGGGGCTTCCCATGAACCGGGCGTCCGCTGCTACGATACGGTTGGGCTTTCATTGAGGAGCGCTGGCCCTGGGCGGACGATGACGCTCTGGGAAGCTATTTTTTGTTGGGTTCTACAAATATGGCGCGCCTACGGCGCTGGGACAACGAGGGTAAGAACACCCAGTTCATGCGTGAAAAAGTCAGAGCGGACTCACGTCCGCTGCTACGGGGTTCGTGGGGAGGGGGGGAAATTAGAGACTCCTGACGTCGTCTCCTACGATTGAAACTGCGGCACAGGCGCATTCTTCCCGATTGCATTGTTACGGCGAAGGAATCTATTTTTTGTTGGGTTCTACAAATATGGCGCGCCTACGGCGCTGGGACAACGAGGGTAAGAACGCCCAGTTTGTGCGTGGAAAAGTCAGAGCGGACTCACGTCCGCTGCTACGGGGTTCGTGGGGAGGGGGAAAATTAGAGACTCCTGACGTCGTCTCCTACGATTAAAACCGCGGCGCAGGCGCATTCTTCCCGATTGCATTGTTACGGCGAAGGAACGGCGGTGTTTGTGGCGGGAGGCTCAAAATGGATGATGGTTTCATCGGGGCGGGCGTAGCCCAGTTTTTCACGCGCGAGGCGCTCGACAGTGTTTGGGTCGTGGGAAAGGGCGTCAATCTGGGCCTGAAGTTGCGTGGAGCGGGCTTGCTCGACCTGAATCTGCCTTTGCAATTCGAGGATTTGCCTCTGCATGCGCTCATTTTCGCGGATGACGGGCAGATAACACATTCCCATGAGCAACAAGATCGCCATCACCACCAGGAGGACGACAATTTTGGTGAGCTTGCTCCAAAGTCCGAGGTCAACATTCACCCGGCGAGTTAATCATGGGGCGGCGGGCTGTGAAAGCGTAAAAATTTCAACGGGAAAGCGGAAACTGACACGGATTTATTGGCCGCAAAAATGCTCAAAAGGCTCAAAAGAAAAGCGGGGGAACGGGATGATTTTGAACAACAAAGAAACGAAGCGAACAAAGGGAATTTGAACAGGGGGAATGACTAATTTCTAAATCCTAATGACTAAGGAATGACCGGATGAAGAATGAGGATTGAGGATTGAGGATTGAGGATTGAAGAAGGAAACGACGAAGGCCGGATTTAACCGCGAATGGACCGGCCTTCGCTCAGATGCTACGACCCGGCACGCGCGAATTGGCGCGAAAAGGGAAAAAGCACATTCTCACGCAAAGGTCACAGCCGCCGTCGCCCAGGCTATGGCGGGCCAAGAAGGTCGCGAAGGGAAAAGGCTCCCGCCTCCGCTGAAGCTTATGGTGGGCAGGACGCAGGGCAGGACGGTGGCCAGGGATGACGCAGATGGACGCAGATAAAGCTGTGCCGTGCCTTCAAAATTGCGAGCAGGAGCGCGGCGTCAAGTTCGGCGGCCGTTGGTTGAATCACCGGTGGTGAAAATATAATCGTCATTCGCGCGTCCACAACGCGCCGCCCAGGCTGTCCCAAAGGGGTTTCAAATCCGGGTCGTCAATGGCCAATGTTCGAACTGTTTTAGCGTCAATGGCCATCGCCATTTTCAGCCAGGATTGCGCTTCTTCAAAGTCACGCAGTTGCGAGCAATAACAGGCCAGATTGAATGGAAACAGAAATTCGTGGGGAAAACCCGGTTCGGCGTCGAGGAGGATTTTTTTCGCCTGCGGAATTCCGCCGCCAGATTTACGGCGGGTGGCGTAGGCGAAGCTTATCCAGACGGCAGGGCTTTCGGGAAGCAATTTTGTGAGGGTGCCGGAAACTTCGGCTGCCATGTCCCATTTTCCTGCTTTGGCGTAAATTTCATAACGCACCAGCAACACGGCGGGATGCGCCCGCGCTTCGGGTGAGATTTCATCCAGTTCGTTGCTGGCCGAGAGGGTGTCACCCAGGCCCAGCCAGCCCTCGGCTGCTCTCAGTTGCAGGCTGTCGGGTGGCTCCAAGGGTTTGATTTTTTTGGTCATGCCGCATTTACCAGTCGCCAAATGTGGTGCAGACTTGGAATGAGCGCAACTGCGGTAATTACCGGTGATGCAAATATGCGAAAAACCCCTTATGATTGAGATTTGACAGGGTGAAAACATTAAAATATAAGGGGAATATGAAACACGAGATTAACCGCAAAGTGCGGTATAATATACTATTAGGCGCTTTATGACTACGCCAGTCCATCTTTCAGCAGTCACGATTTTGAAGGCCGGCTTGGGCGGTAGCCATCTTTACATCAAAGGTCGCGGAAATGTGCCTGGACGAGGTGAGTGCGATATTTATGCACACTTCCGCACCAAAAAAGAAGAGATCGAGTTTGAGAGCCAGTTTAACGGTCAGTCCGTTGTCTTTGTAACGCAGGCTCTGGAATTTACTCATGGAATCGGTGGGTCGGTGAGAGAGATTCTTTCATGGACGCTTGAATGAACGCGCCCAAAAGTCGCTGGAGCCATGATGGAAATGTTGAAGGAAGAAGGCAGAAGGATGAAAATGGGACGGATAGGACGGATAGGACGGATGGAAGGCGCAAGGGGCGGACGGCCCGGGGCCGCGTAAACGCGGAACTCCAAACGGGGGAGCCGCGTAAAGGCGGAACACCCCGGCGCACACGGCAAACTCTTTGGCGTTCAAGGCTTGATCCAAATGGCGTTTTTCCATGACGGCTTCAAGTGTGATGCCTTGAATATATTGAATCGTGATGGGCGCGAATGACGATGAATTAGTCAGGTTCCGGACAGGCAAAACGGCCTGATTTTGCCGGGGCGTGTGCGATGAAAATTCAGTTGATGGTGAATGAGCCTTGCAGCGGGAGGTCGAGGGAAGAGTATCCGACCATGATCCGATATGTTCCGGGAAGGAGGGTCCAATTGTGGGTTTCAGTGTCCCAGCAACACAGGGAATTTTCATCCAATTTTAACGAAATATGCCGGGTTTTACCCGGCTTGAGCGACACCCTCGCAAACTGCTTCAGCTCCTTGGGCGGTTGCGGAATTGCGGAAGTTGAAGGCAGGCCGATGTACAACTCGATGACTTCCTGTCCGGCCCGCTTCCCGGTATCGGTGACGTCAAGAGTTACATTGATGACCTGGTTTGAATTGTCTTGAAACGAAACGTTCCGGGGTTTGATTGCCAGGTTTTCGCAGGCGAATGTCGTGTAAGAAAGACCATAACCAAACGGGAACAGCGGCTGAAGATTTTGCCCGTCATAGTGGCGATAGCCGACAAAGATGCCTTCGGAATAATCCACCGTATTGTTGAGTCCGGGATACTGTTCGGGGGTGTGGGCCGGCAAATCGGCCAGGTTTTGAGGAAAGGTCAAAGGCAATCTTCCCGAGGGATTGACATCGCCAAAGAGGACTGCGGCCACGGCGTTGCCGTCTTCCTCGCCGGGATACCAGGCTTCAAGAATGGCAGGGACACGGTCCACCCAGGGCATGAGCACCACCGATCCGGTCTTGAGAACGACGATGGTGTGGGGATTGGCCGCCGCCACGGCTTCCACCAACTGATCCTGATTTCCCGCCAACGTGAGCGTATGGTCGCGCCCCTCGGTTTCACGGTCGCCCACCATGACAATCGCCACGTCCGCCGACCTGGCAAGCGAGAGAGCCTGGGCAATGTCCTTTCCGTCGGCGTAGTCCACTTTCACCCTGGGACCGGCGCGCTGTTGAATGCCCGCGACGGGGTCCACTGTGTAAAGCGGGACGACGTGAGAGCTGCCGCCCCCGCCGGTCATGGCATTGGCGGCATACGGTCCGATGATGGCAATACGACTGAGCTTTGCCGGGTCAAGCGGCAATTCGTTTCCGATGTTCTTTAGCAAGACCATACCTTCTTCGGCGATCTGCAATCCTTTCAAGCCATCCGGGCGCGCCGGAATCGGTTTCGGTTCCAACGGATGATTGAAAAGGCCAAACTCCATCATCGTCCGGAAACGGCGGACGAGCTTATCGTCAATGACCGAAATGGGCACCTCGTTCGACTCGACCGCCGTTTCCAGCGCCGTTCCGAAGTACTTTCCGTTGGGCATTTCCAAATCAAGCCCGGCCATGGCCGAGGGGATGGTGCTGTGAACCGCGCCGAAATCCGAAGTAACAAAGCCGTTGAAGCCCCAATTCTGCCTGAGGACATGGTCGAGGAGTTCCGGGTTCTCACAACAGTACGCGCCGTTGACGCGGGGATAAGCGGCCATGACGGAAGCCGCGTTGGCCTGCTGGACGGCGGCCTTAAAGGCCGGGAGATAAATTTCCCGGAGTGCCCGTTCGCTGATGATTTCGTTGATTGTAAAACGCCTGGTCTCCTGGTTGTTGGCATCGAAGTGTTTGACGTTGGCGATCACACCCTGGCTTTGGATGCCTTGAATTTCTCCAACGCCCATCTGCGAATCCAGGTACGGGTCCTCGCCAAACGCTTCGAACGTGCGGCCATTCTGCGGGACGCGCGCAATGTTGACGTCCGGTCCCTCGATGAGGCCGTCACACAAATCCCTGGCTTCCCTGCCGATGATGACGCCGTAGCGATGGGCGGCCTGGACGTCCCAAGTTGCCGCGAGTGAAATGGGAGCGGGCAAGGCAGTGGCAGGCTCCTGCTTGCGGTCGTCGGCCGGACCGACGCCCGCCGGACCGTTGGCGATTCGCAATGCCGGGATGTTCAGCCGCGGTATGGGCGGAACATAACGCAGATGCGACTGGTCCTGAAGACCATGGAGTTCCATGATTTTTTCCGGGAGGGACATCTGGTTGACGAGCTTGCGGGCCTGAGCATTCCAGTCCTGCGCCTGGACTTGCGCATTTTCGACAAGGGCGCCCAGCAGGCATAGCCGGCAGATTGAATAAAAAAAATACCGGGACAATTTTTTATACGATGTGAACCGTGGTTTTTGTGACATTTTGTTTTTGTGCATGGGGAAAGAATTTAAAGGATTTGTTCATTGGGCAGGCCCGTCAGTCCCGACCGAGGTATTTGACGGTCGCTTCCGTGCGCGAATGAACGTGCAGCTTGTCATAAATCGTCCGCAGATGGTTCCGCAGCGTGTTGATGCCATTGGAGTTCCATCTCCCTAAATAATGGCATGGGCGACCATCGGCGTCGAGCTTTTGGGAGGCTTTGCCATTTTAATTGGAGCTTTCGCAACGCTTGCAAGCCTACCGATGGCAGTTGTTCTCCTTACTGCAATTTTCGCGGTGCATTAACGGCGCGGATGCGGAGCATCCGGCCAAGCGCCTGTTGGGACTCAGGCGCCAACCAAGCATCGTGCCGTCGGCTGCCCGAAGTTCGGCAAGGAACTCCCAGGCTCCAGCTTTTGCGGACGTGCGTCCGGGGCAGAATGCCCAATTCTCTTCGTTGGCTGGGGATGTGGAAATGCCAATAAAACCGGGCGATTTCCAGCGTCCTTCCCGGACGTGCAGGATTTTTGGATTCCTCTCCTGGCGCGCTGTGCCGGGCTTATAGCCGCTGTCTCCACGACAACTTCCCCTTTACCCAGTACAAACGCCGAAGAAGCGGGATTTAGTTGTCAGCAAAGGTTTTGGACAATATCATTGGGTGGGAATGATTAAAGCATTGCTTCTGATTTTTGAACCGGTGGCAGCCTGGAATCGAATCGCGCTCGCGCGGCGAAGTCTTTTCTTCATGGTCTTTCTTTACCTTTTGCCGATGATGCTGATAGTGGCGGTGGCGGAGGCTTTTGGGCTGGTCGAATGGGGCCGGGAACAGCACCTGTTAGGAGGGGTCCACCTGTTCCCGATCCGGGAGGCGGTGGTGTTGGAATGCACGGAAATGGCGTTGATGGGATTGGCGATCGTGGTTTGCGCCTATTTGATCAAATCATTTGGCGAGACGTTTCATCTGCGCAACACGTATCAGCAAGCCTTTACGGTGGTGATTTACGGCTTGAGTCCGCTCTTTTTGTTCCGGCTGTTGGATGTGACTCCGGCGGTGAATCCATGGATCGTTTGGATCATTGGGATTCTTTTTTCAGTGCGGACGCTTTATATGGGCGTGCCCCGGGTGATGGATCCGGACCCGCCGCACGCCTTGGGCCTTTTTTTCATGAGCGCGCTGGTGGTGACGATGGCGACGGCCGGGGAGCGTGTGATTTCCACCGGCTATCTCTCGGGCAGATTCAGGCCGGTTTCGGACGTGCTCTATCAAATTCTCATGAAATACCATCTGTTGAAATGAAGGCGTCAGCCGAGAGTCAATTGCTCGATGCGCTCATGGAATTGGAAGGGGCGGTAAAGACCATGCCCGCGGCAAAACCCAAGCCGGATTTGGTTCCGATTTTTTCCCGCATTGATGAATTAGCGAGGCGACTGCCGCGGGAGACCGACCCGGCGTTGCTTCATTATTTGCATAAAAAGAGCTACGAAAAGGCGCGGCTTTATTTAATGGGCCGCGATGCGGAAAACCAGGCGGAAGAAAATGCCAAAGGCTGACGAGCATGCCCGCAGCGGCCTGCAGCTTTTCTGAAAATGCTTTAATCTCTCACCAGACGAACGGGACCAGCCGGAAACGCGCGCCCAGGCAGTAATCGGAATAACCCGGCAACTCCCCGCAAAGAACTCTTTCCTCGTTGAGCAGGCGGAAGATAAAGACGGGGATGAGGATGGCCCCGACCGGCAACGCGACATAGGAGCCGAGCGCTAATGGGGTAAAAAGCCACAGCACCATCGAGCCGGCATAATACGGGTGGCGAACCATGCGGTAAGGGCCGGTCGAAATCACCGGCTGGCCATTCTCGACTTGAATGACGCTTGCGGCGAATCGGTTGACGTTAATAACCCAAAGCGAGAATAAATAAGCAACAAAAACGACAGCCAGCGAAACCACCGTGAGCCACACCGGCACGGGCCTCAAATATCGGTACGACCAGCCAAACCGGTAATCCAGTCCGCATAAGAATAAAGTCGAGAATAAGACCAGGACCATGAACTTCCGGATGATTTTCTGTTCCCAGACTGTTTCCCTGGTCAACAGTCTGCGCTCGACCAATTGGGGATCGCGTTTGTATAAATAGATTCCAGAACCCAAACCCAGGATGAGCATGACGGCCAGATAGGCCCAGCCCTGCCAGAATTTCACCGAGCCGGCGGGGATGAACAAAATCGCGACCATGACGAGCAGGCCGATAAGGGAACGGCAGAATAATCTTGATTTGAGAGTCATTTTTGCCCCGTGGCCGTCACCCCGGTTCATCGTTCATGCCCTTGCCTCCAGCCTTCAGCCTTCAGCCTTTTAAACGTCTTCTCCCAACTCCACGTTCCAGTAGGCGAGGTCAACGAAATGCTTCCAACTGTCGTGCCGGTGCAGGGTGAAATTGACCTGTACGAACGGCCGCCATTTCGGGCGCTTGGGTTTGCGGATGAGATGCAGTCCCGCCTCCTGCGGCGTGCGATTGGCCTTTTGCGTGTTGCACTCGACGCAAGAGCAAACGATGTTTTCCCAGGTCGTCGGCCCACCCCGGTCGCGAGGAATCACGTGGTCCAAGTTCAGGTCTTTCCGGTCGAAAACCCGGCCGCAGTATTGGCACGTGTTCTTGTCCCGCTCAAAGATGTTATGGCGTGTGAACTTGACTTCCTTCTTCGGCAACCGGTCGTACATGAACAGCAGAATAATGCGCGGCACGCGAATCCGGAATGAAATGGCATGAACCGATTCCTCATGGGGCGCATCGGTCGAAAGACCCCGCCATTCGCTGAAATTGAAAGTGCGGAAGGAGCCGTCTTCGGCGCTGACGACCACCTGGGCCTGGCCTTGAAAAAGCAGGGTGAGAGCGCGCCGGGCGGTGCAGACATTGACGGCCTGCCAGAGCCGGTTTAACACGAGCACGTGCTGATTGAGCGCAGTGTTCATACTGACGAGGCGGAAATTATCAGAGCAGATGACCGCGGTCAATGCCCGGGTTGGCGCAGGCGTTTGCGGTGGCAAAAGAAAATTATCGTATCTTTTGCGCGTTCTGTGCTTTTTCGCGGCTAAAGATCCGTCTCGGCTCTGGCTTGGCTCTCTTCGTTTCTTTCGTTCAAAATCGTCTCGGCCCCCGTTTTTTCTTTGTGCGCTTGGTGAACGCAGGCGCTCCACCTTGTTCGGGTGCATCTTGACACTGTTCTTAACCGGGGACTTTCCAGTCGCCAACTCCCATCGCTGCCTATTTCTGGTTCAAGAACAGTGTCAAGACGCACCCCTTTCTTCAAACCACCGAAAATCTTGTTGATTTCTTGCCGGTCCGTATGGTATGATCCCTTTCTCAATAACCTATGCCACAAGGAATTAATCCTGCCGCCCGGCTGCTATTGCTTTCGCTTCTTTTCCTCCATTTGTGCCAGGCTCAGGCCAGCGTCTCCGTGATTATTCAGCCGGGCAACCAAACCGTGTCGGTCGGCGAAACCGTCATCTTCGGCGCCACCGCCATCGCCACGGCGGGCGAAGTCGTTGAAAGTTATCAATGGTATATGTCAACCAATAATCAAAATTTCATCCCGGTCACCGACACCGCGGGTTTGATTATCACCAATGTTCAAACCACTAACTCCGGATATTATTTTGCCACGGTCACCTACCAGCCCCAATCCGGTGGCAGAGACCAGTCTGTCTCCAGCCCCACCGTCATCCTGGCGGTGAATCTCCAACCGCAAATTGTTGCCCAACCGGTGGGCCTCACTCTTCCGGTCGGGACCAACGCGCTGTTCACCGCCTCGGCCGGCGGAGCACCGCCCCTCCATTTTCAATGGCAACTAAACGGCACCAATCTGGCCGACAACGCCCGGCTCACGGGAAGCGCCACCACCAATCTTCTCATTCAGGATTTGGCGCTCACGGATTCGGGCAATTACGACGTCATCGCGGACAATTCTTACGGTTCAGCCACCAGCCAAGTGGCCAACTTGGACGTTTTTTTGGCACTGCCGGTCTTCACCAGCCCCACAAACGCGGTTGGAAAACAAGGATACGCTTTCGATTACACGGTTGCCGCGACCGGGACGGCGCCCATCATGTTTGGCGTCACTGGATTGCCTGACGGCTTGAGTTTCGACCCGACGAACGGGGTGATTTCAGGCATCCCATCCGTTGCGGGCGTTTTTGACATCGGCCTCTTCGCCACGAATATTGTGCAGACAACCACCGCAACTCTCGTGCTCACGCTGGCCGATGACATCCCCGTCATTACCAGTTCGACCAATGCGGTGGGCAAGCAGGGGCAACCGTTCTCCTACACCATTTTGGCGACCAACGACCCCGTTGTATTCGAAGCCCTGGCGTTGCCTGTCGGCCTCAGCGTGGACACAAACGCCGGCGTGATCTCCGGCGTGCCGCTGGTAAGCGGTTCGTTCCCCATTACCATCAGCGCCGCCAACGCCTATGGCTCCGACAGTGAAACACTGACGTTAAACCTCGCATCCGGCGCGCCGTTCATTATCAGTTCCCTCGTTAAAAATGGCATGCAAGGGCAACCCTTCGTTTACACCATCATCACCTCCAACACCGCCGCTTTGTTCAGCGCCGCTCCGCTGCCCGACGGTTTGAATTTGGATGCCACCAACGGTGTCATCTCGGGCGTCCCGCTGCTCAGCGGTTCTCTCCCGGTCACCATTGGCGCGATGAACCAATTCGGTTCCGACAGCCAGACCCTCGCGTTAAATCTTGCCAGCGCCATTCCGGTCATTACCAGCCCATTGAATATCACCAGCGTCGAGGAGCAACTGAATTTCAATTATACGATCACGGCCAACAACTCGCCGACGGAGCTTTGGGCGTCGGACCTGCCGACCGGGCTTGCCATGGACACCAATTCGGGCGCCATCACCGGTTTCCCGCTCTACGCCGGCAACTACACGATTCCATTATTTGCCGCCAATGCCTGGGGAATCGGAACGGCCAACCTGCAATTAACCGTTACGAACATGTCCATTACCAATTTGGTGATCACCAATCTGACGACCAATTATATGTCTCCGTATCTGGTGCAATTCACATTCTCACTCCTCAACGGCGATGATCCGTTGACCAGCCACGCCGTCGTCGCCTCACCCACTTTGATGTCCGAAACCGCCTTCGAAGATGGCGTGCCCGTCAGCCCGCCGCCCGACACCTCCGTTATACTCCAGCCCCTTCAAAGCCAGAACGCCAAAACCCTCCAGGGCTTCCTGGTAATGGACTTCTCCGAAAGTATCGCATCGTTCGACAATGGCGATACCAACGGAACCGGCGTTTCGGACGCCGTGTATGCCGAAGTCGGCAGCGCCCAAAGCTTTGTCAATCAGCAGCCCGCAGGCTCTCAAATCGGCGTCTTTGAGTTCCACCGGGACGATGAAGCCCCGCAGGAGGTGGCGCCCTTGACAACCGATAAAACCGTCCTCGACAATGACATCGCCGGCATCTGGAACAATTACGTCGAGTACTTTCCGGCGGGCGCCCGCCTGTATGACGCCTTGGGCGACGCAATCACCGCCCTGGGTCCCGCAAACACCAACGCCATCCGCTACATCCTGTTGATGTCCGATGGACAGGATACCTCCAGTACCAACACCATGACCAACGTCATCGCCGCCGCCAACAAAGCCGGCGATCCGAATTTACACCGTCGGGTTCGCCGACGACCTGGACACCAACGTGCTCGACACAATTTCCAGTTCAACCCTGGGGCAATTCTTCGCGCCCACAAACTTGGCGGTTTTGACCTTTGATTTTGCCCGCCTCGGGAAGGACCTCAGCAGCCAATATGTTTTGCGCTGGGCGACCTTGCAGCGCACCGCCACCGCGTTCATGCCGTCATTCCAGATTACCTACCATGGTCTGACCGCCGACTCGCCGCCCAACCCGCCCCCTGTCATCAGCGGCACCAATTACGTGCTCGACACCAATACCGTCCCGGCCACCACCAACGAGGTCTTTCTTTATACGACCAATTACATCATTCCGCCCTATACACCGACCGCTTACGCGGGCAATGTTCTGGCTGGATCGCTGCTTTTGTTTTCGAATGCCAACGTGAATCCCGTCCAGGTCACTTTGAACGCTACGTACGTGCCGCGCTATATCCGCGAACTTCACCTCCATTATCGCGCCAATTGGCCGGTGACCGTGAGCCTGGATTCCACCAATCCTGGTCAAATGCTGTACGGCTGGACCTTGTCGGTAACCAATGACGGCGCAGGCGGCCAGTGGGCGCTCTTGAGCGCGCCGAATCCATCTCTCCTGGCCGACAGCATCCTCTTTGCTGATTTCGGCAATCTCCTGACGTTTTCATTCCAGGATCCCACTGCGGTCAGCAGCAATGCTTTCAGTGAATTCGCAGTGGACAACACCATTTACACCAACTCCACCGATACGAATTTCTACGGATTCATCCTGGCAAACACCAATGCCTTTACCACTGTTTATCCCATGCTGCCGCCGCATGGCACCCCGATACCCTGGTTGATCAGCTACGGGTTCACCAGTAATTTTGCCGCCGCGGAATTGCTCGACCCTGATGGAAATGGTTTCGCCGTGTGGCAGGACTATTTGGCCGGGCTGGATCCGCTGGAACCGGGTTCCACCTTTGCCGTCCAAATCGCACCGTCGCAATTCCCGCCTCAAATCGTTTTCAACACCGTCGCCAGCCGAACCTATCGCATTGACTGGGCACCGAGTCCGGACGGCGATTGGATGGTCTTGCGCGACGGGATTGTTGGCACCGGCGGCAACGTCGTTTTCACCGATCTGCGCAATTTGAGCACCGTCTCGGCGATGTACTATCGCGTGGTTGTGGAAGGCCCTTAGTGGTCGGAGGCGTAAAAACGCCATCGTATGTACGACTCAGACCATTTGGCTGAGAAAGCTCTAATCGCAGGAGACGACGTAAGGGCGTCTCCTACGATTAAAAGCAAGTTAATTCTTGCCCGCATCGGTTCTTCGCATTTATCGCCTATTGACAATTGAGGGTTTCTCCGCAAGGTTTCGCGGCGTCAAATGGGTAAAGCATTGATCATTGCAGAGAAGCCATCGGTCGCCGGCGACATCGCCAAGGCGCTGGGCGGCTTCAACAAAGACAAAAGCGGCGACTTTTACGAAAGCGACAGCCACGTGATTTCGTCCGCCGTCGGTCATTTGCTGGAATTGGTCCTGCCGGAAGGCGTCGAGGCCAAGCGCGGCAAATGGACGTTTGCGCATCTGCCGGTCATCCCGCCGCATTTCGAGCTGAAACCGATCGAAAAGGTCGAGAATCGCCTCAAGGTCCTGCTGAAACTCATCAAACGCAAAGACGTGAGCGGCCTCATCAACGCGTGTGACGCCGGGCGCGAAGGCGAACTGATTTTTCGCTACATCGTCCAATATTCCGGCACCGACAAGCCCATCCAGCGTCTTTGGTTGCAGAGCATGACTGCGGCCGCGATCCGTGAAGGCTTCGAACGGCTGCGCACGGATGAGGAAATGGTTCCGCTGGCGGACGCGGCAGTTTGCCGGAGCGAGAGCGATTGGCTCGTGGGCATCAACGGCACCCGGGCGATGACCGCATTCAATTCCAAGACTGGCGGTTTCCATCTGACCACCGTCGGTCGTGTGCAGACGCCAACGCTGGCGATTCTGGTAGAGCGCGAGGACAAGATCAAAAAATTCGTTCCGCGCGATTATTGGGAAATTCACGGGACGTTTGCCGCGCAATCGGGTGAATACCCCGGACGCTGGTTTGACGAGAATTTCGCCAAAAAGGATGGCGACGACCAACTCAAGGCCGAGCGCATTTGGGACATCGCCCGCGCGGAGGGAATCCAAAAGAAATGCCTGGGCAAACCGGGCATCGTCACCGAAGAGAGCAAGCCGACGACTTCGATGTCGCCGCTGTTATATGATTTGACGAGCCTGCAACGCGAGGCGAACGGGAGATTCGGGTTTTCGGCCAAAAACACGCTTGGATTGGCCCAGGCGCTTTACGAAAGGCACAAGGTATTGACCTATCCCCGAACCGATTCGCGGGCGTTGCCGGAGGATTATATCGGCACGGTAAAGAAGACCCTGGAAGCGCTGGGCGGAACGAATTACCAGCCGTTCGCCGAAACGATTTTAAAAAATGAATGGGTGCATCCGAACAAACGGATTTTTAACAACGCGAAAGTTTCGGACCATTTCGCCATAATTCCGACGCTGGTAACGCCGAAACATTTGACGGAGCCGGAGCAAAAGCTTTACGACATGGTGACCAAACGATTTCTCGCCATATTTTATCCGGCGGCTGAATTTCTGGTGAGCACGCGGATCACGCGGGTGGAAGGCGAGCCGTTCAAGAGCGAAGGCAAGGTGATGGTGAAGGCGGGGTGGATGGAAGTCTATGGCAAGGAAGCGCAATCGGAGGATTCGCCCACGCTTACGCCGGTGCAACCGGGCGAGCAGGTGAAGACGACGAACGTCGAGGCGCAGGCGAACGTGACGAAACCTCCGCCGCGATACAGTGAAGCGACGCTGCTCTCCGCGATGGAGGGGGCGGGCAAATTGGTGGACGACGAGGAATTGCGCGAGGCGATGAGCGAGAAGGGACTGGGCACGCCCGCCACGCGCGCGCAAATCATCGAAGGGTTGATCTGGGAAAAATATGTACTGCGGAACGGGCGCGAATTGCAACCGACCGCGAAGGCGTTTTCATTGATCACACTGCTTAACGGGCTGGATATTCCGCAGTTGGTGTCGCCGGAGTTGACGGGTGAATGGGAATTTAAATTGAACCAGATGGCGCGGGGCAAACTGAAACGGGCGGATTTTATGCGTGAAATCGCCGACGCCACGCGCGAAATTGTCGGCAAAGCCCGCAGCCACGAGAGCGACACGATTCCCGGCGATTTCGGCACGCTCAAAATTCCCTGCCCGAAATGCGGCGGTGAGATCCATGAGAATTACAAAAAGTTTCAGTGCCAGAAATGCGATTTTGCGCTCTGGAAAATCGTGGCCGGACGGCAATTGGAGATTCCCGAAGTGGAAGAATTGATTTCGAAGGGACAGGTCGGGCCGCTGCAAGGATTTCGCAGCGCCAAGGGATTTCCATTTGCGGCGATGATAAAAATGGGGGCTGATCTCAAGCCGGAATTCGACTTTGGCAACGGCAAAAACGGGAACGGCGAAGACGCCGCGCCTGTGGATTTCACGGGCAAGGAGCCGCTGGGCAAGTGTCCGAAATGCGGCTCAAACGTCTTCGACGCCGGAATGAATTACGTCTGTGAGCAGGCCACGGGCGCGGACAGGAAATGCACCTTCAAGACCGGCAAAATCATTTTGCAGCAGGAAATCGCGCCCGAACAAGTCCGGAAACTGCTCGGCGAAGGAAAAACGGAATTGCTCCGGGGATTTATCTCGAAAAAGACCGGGCGCAAATTTGAGGCTTTCCTGGTTTTGAAGGACGGCGGCACCGCGTTCGAATTTGCGCCGCGCGAAAAAAAGGCCGGGCGGCAAGAAATCGGCGGCGAAAGAGCCGATGCCAAAAATCGTCTTCACCGGAAAGGAAACCGTCGGTGTTTGCCCGAAATGCGGTGGAAAGGTTTTCGATGCCGAGGGCGGTTATTTTTGCGAGAAATCGCAGGCCGACGCCCGGCCCTGTAAATTCAAGATCAACAAGGAAATATTGGGACAGGCCATTGAGCCGGCGCAGGCCATAAAAATCCTGGCGGACAAGAAGTCAGATTTGCTCGATAAATTCATCTCCAAAGCCGGCAAGCCGTTCCCGGCTTATCTGGTGATGGACGACAAGGGGAAGATCAGCTTCGAATTTCCGCCTCGTGAATGAACCGGCGCCAACCCGGCCCAATGTGGCGAAAGAACGGGCTGATGTCATTCTCGCCCCTCACCTTCAATCCCTCTGTCCATGAACTCAGGGAACCCACACCTCACCCTGACCAAATGGATTTGTCGTTTCCCCACGACCCTCACCCGGCGCTGTCGCGCCACCCTCTCCCGCTCCCTCCTTCGCCAGAAGCGCTACGGAGGGCAGGCACGCGGGCGAGGGATATTCTCCCCTCCCATCGGATGGGAGCGGGGAGGGAAAAGCAAGCGGACGCCGATCGTGTTTTGGAAAAAAATGGGGTCAACGACAGATTCAGGGGTTCCATGCGCGATTTTCCTCGGAGAAATCGCTCCCGGTTGAGTGGAGGGGGAAGATGCCATTTGGGCCAATGCAACTCTACACCAAGGAATTTGGGCGCGGCCAACCGCTGATAATTTTGCATGGGCTTTTTGGCTCGTCGGACAACTGGCTCGGTGTTGCGCCGAAGCTTGCCGAAGTGTTTCATGTTTTCGTTTTGGATTTGCGGAACCATGGACAATCCCCGCATTCGGATGAAATGACGTATTCGCAGATGGCGGCCGACGTTGTGGAATTTTTGGACGCGCGGAAAATGAAAAGCGCGATGGTGCTCGGCCATTCCCTGGGCGGAAAGGCGGCGATGCAGTTGGCCCTGGATTTTCCCGCGCGGGTGGAGAAATTGATCGTCGCGGACATGTCGCCGCGGGCTTATTCGCCCGAATACGAAGGTTATTTTCAAGCGCTTCTGGCGTTGGACCTGAAAAAGTTTCGATCCCGGCAACAGATGGAAGAGGCCCTCGGGCCGGCGATACCCGCCCTGGCCGTTCGTCGCTTCCTGCTGAAGAATCTCGGCCATCATTCTGACGACACCTATTATTGGAAAATCAATTTGCGCGGCCTGCACCAAAACTATCCGCGTCTCTGTGAGGCCATGGCTTCCGAAAAATCGTTTATCAAGCCCGCGTTGTTTATCAGCGGGGGAAAATCGGATTATGTTTTGGAAACCGACAAACCGCAGATTCGAGCGTTATTTCCCCGCGCCCAGTTTGAGACGATTCCCGATGCGGGCCACTGGCTCCAGATTGATGCGCCGGCTCGAATTTGCAAGGGTGGTAAGGACATTTTTAACCACGGATGGACACTGATTGAACGGGGATGAAAATAAAGGCAATAAAACGAACGCCAGCTATTTGGACAACTTCACGAAATGGCCAGCGCATTACTTCCGGGTCGGCAAGGCGGAGTTCCAATTGCTTGACGGTCTGGAAAAATGAAATTTTCGGATCATCCGCGCCCTCCAGGTTGCGGATGCCCTTCGGGTCCACGAACGAGACGTATTGCTTGCCGCCGATGAGCAGCCAAAGGATGAAGTCGGGATAAAAATTGCCGGCCTCAAAAAAACCGATGCCCCGGCCACGGCTCAAAATCCGCTGTAAATACAGTTCTACAGCGCGGTGTCATGCAAACCATCGGTCAGTGGGATAAATGAATCCGCCTCGAACAAACTTAGAATCCATTGGTTCAAAACCAGCCCTTGGTCAAAGCGCAACGCGGGCGCTTGTGGGCGACGGGCGCGGCGGCTGGCGGTGGTTGGTATGGCTGCCGGCATGGCAATTTATGGTTTCGCAGTTTTATGATTTACCGGAATACGAAGCCGCGAACCTGAGTAGTAAAGCCCTTGATCAGCCAGCTTTTTAACCTGAGTAGAGCCGCCTGAGAATGACGTCGCTCCGCTTGGCACCCATACGAACATCCTGTCGAACATCGCTAATTTATTTCCAGCACTCTTTAGCCAGTTTTTAAGCCAATGTAACTTTCTAAACATGACTTCTATTTGGCTTTCGTTTCCAGTATGAGTTTCAACCCAATAAATGAATTCATCCGAGCGATTATCGTGCTGGTAGCCGATGGCAAAATCCCATCGGTTGCTTTGGGGATTCAGCCTTTGCCAAGCAGTATCAACATCTACACTGCCACGCAGATGGGTTGTGGAAGTATTTTCAGGGTCAATACGAAGTTTGTCTTGCGCCCTCAATGCACCAAGCCCCGCCTTCCACTTGCCCTGCAAACTAGGAGTCGCCTCCACTGCTTCTTTGAAAGCCATTTTATTTATTTGTTGGAGTTTGCAACAGCGCGAGCGACTGCCTCGTTTGCACGTCCACTAAATTCAGAAAGTCCGCCCCATCCCGCTTCACCTTGCTCTTCGGCGTTGGGGTCTAAACTGGAAATATCCCGCGTAGTTCCTCCTTTCCGATCAAAGTAATAAACTTTGACATGCTTTTTCATGACTTTTTCCGCGAGTTCGACCATTCCCGGGGTTGGTTCCATGTCAAAAACTTGCAATAATTCGGGGGCGCTTGCGCCATTATCCCTGAGTCGTTGCAACGCCCACACTGCATCCAATACTTGAGGCGAATGGGTCGAGATGCAGACGCGATAACCACGCGCCATTAACTCAAAGACCATGAGCATAACCACCGCTATGGCGCGAGGATGGAGACCCATTTCCAGCTCTTCGATGACCGCCCATTCTAAACCTGTCCTGCGGGGAGCTTTTGCAGGCACCATGAGCCAATACAGGCCAAGAAGCAGCGGGACGAACTCGCGTTGCCCGGCGGACCACACCGCAACCGGAAGGCTGCCGCCGCCTTCTTTGGTGCTGGTGAGGACCAGGCGCTTCTGGGAGCGCTGCGCATCAATTTTCAAATTAAATCCTGGAAAGACATGCGCCTGGAGCAAATCTCTGAACTCCGACTTCAATCGGCGGGGAACAGGAAACAGCGTTCCTTCCGAACCGAAATCGGACATCAACAGCCGGAGTTGTTCGCTGAATTCACGTAGCGTGAATGGCGTGCTGGCATCATAATAATTGAATGCCGACGGCCAGCCATCCCTCAATGCGAGGACACGTTGTGCCGGAATGAAAAACATGGATTCCTTACGATGAGGCCGCTTTTCCTCAACTCGGCCCGGGAGCTCAACTTTGACGCCGTTCTGCTCGATTTCTGTCTTGTTCGACCAAGCGGTGTGCATTCCCTCCCCAAAATATACGTCCAGGAAATCCGTAAATTTGCCCGACCAATCCACGCCTGCGCGGCTGAACTCCTTCTTGATGTAAGGCGTATCTTCTAAAAGTTTGAGCACCTGTAACAGGATGCTCTTACCAGTTGCTTGTGGACCTACAAAGACGGTCAGATTTCCGAAAATAACATCCGCATGTGTGATTGGGCCAAAGTTTTCCACTTTGAGGTGAGGAGTATTCCCTGGAATGCGGATACGTGTTGGAGTATTCATGAGTTTCTATTTTTTATTTCAGATTTCAAACATCCCGCACATCAAACATCAACCGTTTGAACTCGTCCTCGATGCGGCGGACCTTCCAAGTTTCGTCTGGGCGCTTGAGGTTTTCAAGGTTGTTATCGCCGTTGACGTAGATGACGGCGAGCAGAATTTTCAATTTATGGAGATTGGTATTCGGCATGGGCGCGGGAAATTTTACACAACCTGCCAGCGGATGGAAAACAAATGCTCGCCGGACGTGCGCTGGCCAAAATTTGTTTGCGGCCTGTTTAAATCCAATAATTTGAATCCTTCCTGAATTTCGCGTATTCTGCGGTAAATGAATAGCGAATCCAGTCCTTCTCGGGCCGAAATATTCGACAAATGGATCCGCAAGTTTCTGGCGCACCTGGCCACGGACCGCGGGGCGTCGGTTTACACCCAAAAAAATTACAAACAAGCCATTGAAGAATTTTATCGCTGGCACAGCAACGAATTGAAGGCAATTCCGGTCTGGGAGAAGTTGCGGCGCGATGATTTTCGCGCCTATCTGCGGTTCCTCGGGCGGAACCATCTCAGCCGGGCCGCCATCCAGTTGCGTTTCTCGGCGTTGCGGACGTTTTACAAGTTTTTAATCCGCAATGGCGCGGCCGAAACCTCGCCCATAAAAAATCTTTCGTTGCCGAAACCGGAAAAGCGGCTTCCGAAGTTTTTGACGATCCAGCAAATGGGCGATTTGCTGAAAGCGCCCGAAAAACTCCTGCAAATGCAGAAGGAAGGCAAGGCGGGGCGACCGGTGTCTCGCGCCGCCGCCCTGCGGGACGTCGCGGTTTTGGAAACGATTTATTCGTGCGGGTTGCGCATCAGCGAGCTATGCGGTTTGCGCGCGGAAGACATCGAGTGGAATGAGCAAATTGTCCGCATTCGCGGCAAGGGCCGGAAGGAGCGGTTGGTGCCGATTGGCGGCCCGGCAATGAGGGCGATTCAAACCTATTGGGAGGCAATCGGGCAGACCCCTGCTGGAGCATCCCCGGTGTTCTTTTCCGAAACCAAGAAGCGCGCCCCGTTGCATCCCGTCCAACTTTCACGGCGACTGAAGCAGTATCTGGCGATTGGGGGACTGGATCCGAAACTGACGCCGCACAAATTGCGGCACAGTTACGCCACGCATTTGCTGGACGCCGGCGCGGATTTGCGGAGCGTGCAGGAGCTGCTGGGCCACGCGCATCTGGCGACGACCCAGATTTACACGCACGTCACAACGGAACGTTTAAAAAAGGCTTACGACGCCGCGCACCCCCGGGCCTGACTGATCGAGGTCCACATTGCTTTTTTTGAAACTGAAGGCTATTGTTATTGTCTAATAGTTTGATATGAAGAAATCGCACACTTTGACCGTTGCAGTGGCAGTTTTAGCGGTGGTTTTGACAGGTTGCCAGTATCCGAATGGCGAACCGAATAACACGGGAGGCGGCGCGTTGATTGGCGCCGGAATCGGCGCGCTGGCCGGGGCGGCCCTCGGCGGACGAAATCCCGCGGCGGGAGCCTTGATTGGGGGCGCTTTCGGCGCGGCGACCGGGGCGATTATCGGCAATTCAATGGATCAGCAGCAGGCGGCGGAATTACGGGCGGAAGCCCCCACCACCTACGTCCGCGTCGAACAGGGTCAACCACTGCAAGTCACGGACGTGGAAGCATTGGCCAAGGCTGGCGTGAGCGATGATGTCATCATTGCTCAAATCCAGAATTCCCACACCACTTACCATTTAAGCGCGGCGGACATTATTAATCTGCATAACGCCGGGGTGAGCGACCGGGTGGTCAATTTCATGATTGCGACGGCGAATTCCCCGTCCGCGGCATCCACGACGGTGGTGGAAAGCGCCCCGCCGCCGGCGCAAACGGATGTTGTGGTCGCCCCACCGGGACCGGACTACGTCTGGGTGGCCGGGGATTGGGAATGGATTGGAGGGGGCTGGGTGTGGGTTGGCGGTCATTGGATACTTCCTCCGTATCCGCACGCCGTATGGATTCAAGGCGGCTGGTATCACGGCCCCGGCGGGTGGCATTATCGCCGCGGCTATTGGCGGTAATTTTGAAATTTGCGATTTACGGATTACGATTGCTTCCTAAAACCGTCCGAGCATTCTTAGCAGCCCGTCCAAAATCGTGATAGGGTGGGGCGGGCAACCCGGCACGTAAAGGTCCACCGGCACTACGGTGTCCGCCCCGTTGCGTTGTTGGGGATGGCCGATATACGGCCCGCCGGAAATGGCGCACGCCCCAACAGCGATCACCAATTTGGGAGAAGGAACGGCGTCGTAGGTTTTTCGCAGCGCGGATTCCATGTTTTGCGTCACTGGCCCGGTTATGAGCAGTCCATCCGCATGTCGAGGCGATGCCACAAATTGAATACCGAACCGTCCGAGGTCAAATACCACGGTGTTCAGGACGTTCACGTCGGACTCACAGCCATTGCAGCCGCCGGCGCTGACCTGCCGCAGTTTCAGCGAGCGGCCGAAAATTTTGCGCGCCTTGTCGTCCAGCGCACGGGCCAGTTGCATTTCGCGTTCGCCCATGGTCAAGTCCTCGCGCTTCGACGCAGCCAGACGATATTCCGGCGTAAAGCGAATGGCATCTTCCGGGCACGCCTCCTCGCAATCCGGACAAAACAAGCAACGGCCAAGATCGAGTTGGACTTTTCCGTCCTTGATGCTGATGGCGTCCGTCGGGCAAACGTCGGCGCAAACGGAACAATTCGGCGGGCATTTGGCGGCGTCAATTTTTGGCCGTCCGCGAAAACGCTCCGGCAACACCGGCGGCTGGGCGGGAAAGCCGACCGTCCGGTATTTTTGGCGCGCGCGCGCGAGTAAAACTCTTAACATATCAATGGAGGCCAAAGTTTCCGCGCTTTAACGAATCGCGCGTCCGTGTCCGGCAGAACGTAAATTGTAAATTGTAAATCATAAATCGTGCCCGCAATAGGACAGGTTGAAGCTTTTATTGCAGAGCGGGAAATCCGAGAATCTGCTGGCCGCGCATCGCCATCGCCAGTCCCATCCAATTGTGAAAGGACGGGTCCACGATTTTGTAACAGGCGAATTTTCCCGCGGCATCGGTGAAGGCGGTGTGGCAGATTTCGCCGCGCCAGCCTTCGGACAAAGTAATGACGGCCCGTTCAGGGGCGAGCAGGCCGATTTCGACGCGGACCGGCCCGGAGGGGAGGCCATTCAATTGGTCAAGAATGAAGGCGATGGATCGCTGAATCTCAATCCAGCGCACGTAGGCGCGGGCGAAAACGCTGCCGGTGTGATAGGTGGAAACTGGAATTTGCGCGAAGCGATAGATGCCTGAGGGAAACTGCGCGCGCACGTCGCGCTGGAGATTGCTGGCGCGCGCGGCCACGCCAACCAGTCCCAGTTCCAGCGCCGTCTGGCGCGGAACCGGCCCGGTGTTCTCGAAGCGCGCCCGGACGGACGACGAATTCCAGAGCAATTCCACCGCGCCGGCGACGTCCTTACGCGCCTGGGCGAGCCGCTCTTCCAATTGTTTTTGCCTCGCTTCGTCCAAGTCCGGCAGGATGCCACCGGGACGGAGGAGGCCGCGTCCAAAACGATTGCCGCAAATGAGCGCCGTCATGTTCAAAAAATCGCCGCGGATGCGTCCGCAATAACTTGCGGTCGGCAAATAACCGACGTCATTGGCGAGCATGCCCAAATCGCCGGTATGATTGGCGAGCCGCTCCAACTCGAGGGCGATGGCGCGCAGGGCCTGCGCGCGCGCCGTGACGCGGCAATGGACCAGCGCCTCGATGGACTCGCAATACGCCAGCGTGTGGCCGATGGTGGTATCGCCCGCGAGGGTTTCCATGTAATGGACCGTCCGCTTGTCGGGGCCTCCGGTCAACGCGCGTTCGACGCCGCGATGCTGGTAGCCGAGCGAGATCTCAAGATGAAAGACGTTCTCGCCGTGGCATTGAAATCGGAAATGTCCCGGCTCGATAATACCCGCGTGGACCGGTCCGACGGCCACTTCGTGAATTTCCTCGCCATCCATCGCGAATAGACTAGTGACGCCGGGCAAGATTGGCTCATCCGTCGGCCGGTTCCAGGCATCGTAGCCGGCGCGATAGGATGGATGAAAACGAATTGGCTTGAGCCAGGGATGGCCATTGGGGCGTACGCCCCATTGCTCGGCGATTTCGCGCTCGAACAAATGGGCCTGGGCACAGGCGGGCGTCAGTGACGGGAAATCACCGATGATTTCGGTTGACCACAAACTTAATTGGCCGTCGGCGTCATGGGCGAGCGCGGCGAAGAGATGAATTTTATCGCCGACCGGGCGCCCAAACAAGGTAGCGAGGCGCGCGCCGTTTTCGCACGCCTGCAAGATTTGTTCGCGGAAATCGTCCGGGCCGGCGCGCGGAATTTCCGCGAGCGACACGGCCTCGCCGTTTCGGATGGAAATACGCGTGGCGGATTTCACGATGCGGCTCCGAGGGTATGGGCGATTTTCCAGAGCAGGTCGCTCAATTTGCCCGGCACATTCAAGCCCAGCCACAAAACCAGCGCTCCCAATATCGCTGGTGGAAAGAGTTGCCATTTGCGGTCCGGCGCCTGCGCGGCGGGCGCTTTCTCCGGTTGCCCCTGCGCCATCCCCAGGAACGCCGTCGTCATGCCGATAAAAATCACCCCCAACAGGACCAGGAAAATGGTGGTAATCCACACGTGCCCGCCATCGAGCGCGGCTTTCAAGATGGTGAACTTGCTCATGAACGGCCCGAAAGGGGGAGTGCCGGTTATAGCGAGGAAACCGCCCACCCAAAGCATGCCGGTGATGGGGGCCGCGGTCAAAAGTCCGCGCACCTGCGAGATGTCTTTCGTCTGGTAACGGGCCATGATGTTTCCGGCGAGGAGGAAGAGCATTCCCTTGACCAGCGAATGGTTAATCGCCTGCAGCAACGCGCCAAACGCGCCCGCGCCGCCCAGGCCAATGCCCAAGGCCAGAATGCCCATGTTCTCAACACTCGAATAGGCCAGCAGCCGTTTGTAATCGGTCTGGCCGATGATAAAAATGGCGCTGATGACGAGCGAGGCAATGCCGAGGGCAATCCAAATATCGCGCGTGAAAGACTCCAGGCCCGCAGCGACGCAGACCTGTTGGACGCGCAACAGTCCCAGGAACGCGCAATTCAATACGGCGCCGGAAAGCAACGCCGAGATGACGGAAGGCGCTTCGCTGTGGGCGTCGGGGAGCCAGGTGTGCAGAGGCGCCAATCCCATTTTTGTGCCATATCCCACAAAAAACAAAATAGCCGCGGCCTTGAGCCAGGGAGATTGCAACGCGGAGGCATGGGCGGCGAGCGAGGAAAGGACCACCGGGATGTTCTGGCCGCCGGGATTCGCCGCCGCGACGCCCAGGAAAAAATTCGCCAGCAGGGCCAGCGCAATTCCCACCGAACAAATCAAAAGATATTTCCAGGTTGCTTCCAGCGAGCGATGATGCCGATGAAAATAAATCAGCGGCGCGCTAGCCAGCGTGGTGGCTTCGATGGCGACCCAAAGAAGCCCAAAATGCTGGCTGACGGTGACCATGGTCATTGCCGCAAGGAACAAGAGCAGGCAGCCGATGAAAACCGCTTCGGGCGCGTTGTCAAAAAGCAATCCTTCCTCCGGGTCAGTGAAGCGGCGGTTGGCTTCCTGTCCCAGATACCCCGCGGCATAAATGGAGGCGACCAAAAACAAGCCGCTGGTGATGCTCAAGAAAAGCAACCCGGCGTCGTCGAGCGCCCACCAGCCATTGAGCGATGGGGCAGGCGGGAACAACCAACAAATCGCGGTGAGAGCCGCGTGAAGCACGGCGGTCCCGACCAGCAATGCGCGCCGCCAAGCCGGTGACGTCAAGGCAAATGCCAGCAAGCCGGCAAAAACAGGAATGAGGACGAGGGCGAAAATCATTTGGGATTTTAGAATTTGATCAGTCCTTCAACTGGCTCATTTTGCCGGTATCAATGTGGTCAAATTCGCGGTTGATATGGAAGATGATGATGCCCATGACAAACACTGCGACAAACACGTCGAGCAGCACGCCCGTTTCGACGAGCAGTGACGATTGCGGGGCCAGGCCAATTCCGAATACATAGACGCCATTTTCGAGCACGAGAAATCCAAGGACCTGGCTCAATGCCCGCCTGCGACTGATGATCAGAAACAGGCCGGCGAAAATTGAAAAAATGGCCACGGGCGCCAGCCACGGGGAAGCCAGGGCGCCGGGCATCGGCAGCCGGGCACACATCCAGAATGAAACCGCGAGAATGACGACGCCGGTGAGCAGCGACGCGACATAGCCGACGTACGGCTCGATTTCGCGCGTTACTTCGGCCTCGCGGACCGCGCGGAAAAGGAACCAGGGAAAGACCAACCCCTTGATGGCGATGGTGCCGATGGCCAGCAACGAGAAGCGAATGGAGATATCGTGCGCATGCCCGAGGACGGGCAGCAGCCCGAGCACGATTCCTTGCGCCGCCACGACGCGAATGGAGGAACCCACCCGGCTCGACCCGAGCAATTTCAAATTGGTGAGCACCACCAGGACCAGGATGAGATTGGCGAGGATCATCCAGTGTTTCAGCGCATTCCCAATAAGAATGCCATTCCGGCGAGGGCGCCCGCGCCGACGAGCAATTGCGGCACAATCAAAAGCCGCAGGCGGGCCATCACCGATTCGACCACACCGACGATGACCGCGATGGCAAAAATTCCGACGGCCGAGAAGAGCAAGTTTAGAGCGCCTTGCCGGTATCCGGCAAAACCATCGCGACGATGAGCGCGGCGAACAACCATAATTTCAACGCGGCTCCATAGAGGATGAAGGCAAGGTCCGGGCCGCCGTGGTCGAGCACCATCACTTCGTGGATCATTGTCAATTCGAGGTGGGTGTTCGGGTCATCCACGGGAATACGCGCGTTCTCGGCGAGCAGGACGATCATCAGGGCCATCAAGACGAGAGCCATGACCGGACCGGCGTCGCAGCCAATGGGCGCCGGCCACAGCCGGGAAAATGGCCGAGAGTGACAGGACGTTCGCCTGTCGGGCGAGGGTGGCCAAGGCCGCCAGCAGGGCAGGTTCGGCCAGCGCGGAGAAAAAGACTTCGCGGCTGGCGCCCATGCCTTCGAAGGGCGAGCCGGTGTCGAGCGCGGCCAATACTGTGATAAATCGCATCAGCGCCAACAGGCCGGCAAAGAAAAAGAAATCCGCCGGAAACGCAATGAGCGCGGGAAAATTTCCGAACGGCACCAGCGTGGCCGCAATCAGCGCCGCCGCCAGCCCCACGATCGGACCGGCCCGGAAAATCCAGGTGGTGGTCCGGCTATACACGGCCCCCTTGCGGAGCAGTTTCGCCAGATCAAAATAGGTTTGCAGAAAGGGCTGGCCGTGGCGTCCGGCAAACACGGCCTTGGTGCGGTTGATGATTCCCATCAACAACGGCGAGAGCGTCAAGGCGCAGAGCAGCGGGATGAATGAAGCCATTTTCATTTCAGCGGAATTTCCACGCGAGCAACACAATGAGCGTTACGGCGATATAAAGGACATAAAGCTGGACGTGGCCTTGTTGCATGAAACGAAGCCGGGCGATCGCCCATTTCATTTTCAGAAAACCCGGCTGAAACAAATTGCCGTGGCACAAATCGGGCGTCTCGGTTTTCAATTCCGCGCGGTCTGGAAAATAGCCGGACGGCGGCACGAGGTCCGTCTTTGTTCCGAGCACCCAGCGGAACTGATGGGTGAGCGGTTGCGCGAAAGAGGAGGCGGTGTATTGCACACGCGGCGTTGGGCCCGTGTAACCGCAGCCCCAGGTGGCGTCGGGCGTCGACCCGCGCGGCCGGCCAGCAAACTTCGGCGCAGCAAAGCCAGCGCAAGCAAGCACAAAATAAAAGCGAGGCTCCCGCAATGATAAAGGACAACGAAGCGGTTGCGGCACCGAGGTTTTCGGCGGCGGCTTCAGATGTCTGGCCCGCCACGTTTGCCAATACCGGCCGCAGGGTTTCGACGACAAACGGGGCGAGCAGACCAATGGCGAGGCAACCGGCTGCAAGCGCGAACATGGGCAATCGCATGGCCCAACTGGCTTCGTGCGCGTGCGACATGATCGCTTCGCGGTTCGCCGAGGAAAACGATGCCAAACGCCTTGGTAAAGCACGCCACCGCCAGCCCGCCGATCAGTGCCAGACCGGCGATCAGCGCGAGCAACGGGACGGCGGCTTCGCCGCCGGTCGCGATGCCGCCCTTGAACGCGCCCAGGAAAATCAAAAATTCGCTGACAAAACCGTTCAACGGCGGCAATCCTGAAATGGCGGCCGCGCCGATGAGAAAAGTCGCGCGCCGTCCACGGCATTCGCTTCAGCAGCCCGCCGAGGCGGTCAATCTCCTGCGTGCCCGTGCCATGCACCACCGCGCCGGCGCCAAGGAACAGCAGGCCCTTGAACAAGGCGTGATTGAGCACATGCAGCAACGCGCCGCCAAAGCCCAGCACCATCAGCACCGCAGAACCCGTGCTCATGCCCAACAGTCCGACGCCCAGCCCCAGCGCAATGATGCCGATGTTTTCGACGCTGTGATACGCCAGCAGCCGCTTCAGGTCGTGCTGGGCCAGCGCAAACAACACGCCCAGCACGCCCGAACTCAGCCCGATGGCGACGAGTACCCAGCCCCACCATAACGGCGGCGTTCCCAAAAACGTGAATGCGCGCATTAGTCCATAAATTCCCGTCTTGATCATCACGCCCGACATCAACGCCGAGACGTGGCTGGGCGCGGCGGGATGCGCCTCCGGCAGCCAGACATGCAACGGCATGAAGCCGGCCTTGGTTCCAAATCCAACCATCGCCAGCAGAAAAAGAGTTCCGGCCAATCTTGAGGATTGTGAATTCCCCTGGCCGCCCAGAGCGTGAAATCCATCGAGCCGGTTTCACGCGCTGTCAGAATAAAAAACACCAGCAAAAATCCGGTGCCCAGATGGGTTGCGACGAGGTAAATCCAGCCGGCGCTCCGCACGGACTCGCGTTCATGGTCGAACGTGACCAGGAAGAACGACGACACGGCCATTAATTCCCAGGCTGAGATGAACAGCACGGCGTTGCGCGCCAGCAACACCAGGATCATCCCCAAGACGAGCAAATTGTAGAAAAACGAGACCGGCCCGAGAGAGCGTTGCTTCTCCTGTCCGGACAAATAGCCGACGCCGTAAATGGCGCACATGGCGGAGAGCAACAGCGTCGGCAACAAAAACCAGGCGGAGAGCGGATCCAATTCAATGAAGAATTCTCCGTAGGGCACCTGCCAGGGAAGACGAAAATCGAGCGTCAGGCCGCCTGCCAGGACCTGAACCACCGGGATTAAACCGCACGCCGCCGCCACAATCACGGAAGCAGCGATGGCGATGGAAGCACCCTTTCTGCGTGAGCCGCCGAAAAACAAGGCCGTCGCCGCGCCGACGAGAAGCGTAGCCATTGCTGACAGCAGCCAAGTCACTTCGCCGCCTCCTTCTTATTTGCGGGCGGGCGAAGCCCATCGCTGATTTTTTTCGCCGCGGCGAGGATGTCGTCGCGTCCGGCTTGATGGAGCACCAGCGTTTTAAATTCTGTGTTCCGCAGGGCAAACGCCAGGCGCGAGAGCAAATGCAAGTGCGCCTTGACGGTGGGGCTGATGAGGGTGAACAGGGTATGCACCGGCTGGCCGTCCAAAGCGCCAAAATCCACGGCCTTCTCAAGAAACGACAACGTCATGGTTGGCTGCGGCACGTGGAGCACGATGGGATTTCGCACGTGCGGAATGGCGATGCCATCACCGACCGCGGTGGATTCCAGGGCCTCGCGCGCCAAAAGAACTTGCAACAAAAATTCGCGGTCCACCGTGTCCGGCAGCCGGAGCATTTGGACCACGGCGCGAAGAACGGAGGGTTTGTCCGTGCCGCTCAACCGGTAGAAGATGCCACCCGCTTCGAGGACATCGGACAATTCAGGAAGTTGAGCGCTGCCCGTTTCAGGCTCCTCAAAGATACGGGGCGAGACGTTGATACGATTGGCGGTGGACCATTCCATCAGCTCCGCGCGATTGAAGCGGTATTGCCCGTTCATCCTATAGCCAGGGAGCTTGCGTTCGTCGATCCAGCGATAAACCGTCTTCTCGGAAATGTCAAGCAGTCCGGCGACGTCTTTGACTGTCAGTTGCATAGTGTTGGTTCCATTTGAACAGTGATTGTGCCAATTTAGACAATTTTGGACATTGTAAAAGACACGAGAAGAATGTCAAGAAGAAGCAACGACCGGCCGACCGCTAATCTAATAGACCTCTGCTCTCAAGCCGGCCACGTCCCGCACCGTCTGCGCAATTTGCGACAGGGTTTTGAGCGGCAGGTGGGTGCATCCCTGCTGTGCCATTGGACGCGTCGCCGAATAGATCTGCACCAACGGAATTTGCGCACCCGCCTGTTTCAGATCCTTTAGTCGCTGCGCGTAAGCTGCGATTTCCGCCGCGGCCGGCTCCTCGCCGTTGATGGCAGGAAACATACTTTGAATCACGACCGGACGCCGCCGGGCGACCCGCAAGATGTTGCCCAAAATTTTGTTCAGCGACGCCGTCGAACCGCTGATTTTCTTAAGGTAGCCCTGCGTGCCCGCGTCCAATTTGGCCCACACTTCATCCTGTGAGATGAGGAGGCGCAATCCTTTTTGGACCTGTGGCTGGTGCAAGGCCGTGGCGTTGGTCAACAGGACAATCTTGAAAAACTGCCGGGTCGAGCGCACGCCGACCACGGTCTCCACCGCCTCCACAAATTTATCGGACAATGTCGGTTCGCCGTCGCCGCTCAACGCGACGTGGCGCACCTCGAGCAATTCGGCGGGAAGACGGGCGTAACGCGGGCGTTGCCGCAGCCATCCGGCCTTTGCCAGGTCGAGCGTCTCGCGCAATTCCACCGCCACCCGCTCGGTGTCCAGCGCGGTCGCGCGCGGGGCCAACCCGCGGTCCACTTCGCAATAAAGGCAGTTGAGATTGCACCGGGCGACCGGATTCATATTCACGCCCACCGACAGTCCCCGGGCGCGTGAAGAGATCACCACGTACACGAATTGGTTTTCGAGGAAATCGCGGGGATAGCCGAAGGCATCTTCGGAAGTCAAGGCTGCCGCCACGTCGCGGCCATTACCGCCGTTTCCGTTTTGTGCGGCACTGCGTAGGACTTGATTCAGCATAATAACGGACATTACGTCCGATAATACAAAACGCGCTACACGCGGATTGCCAAAAACCAATCCTCCATTTCCCAGGGCTTTCGGGGCGAAATATGGGAAATACACGAAACAAAACGTTAATCGCAGATGGGAAAGACTTTACGCGAATTGGCGCGAAGGGACGCGAATTAACGGGCCGTAGCCGCCGTCGCGGAGGCTCCCGCCCCGGCCAGGTCTGGTGCTTCATGGCTCGCGGAAAAATATCCGCCGATTGTATGCGTGTTGTGCGGGCGAATCTGCTAAAGTGTCTGGTATGAAAACGCTTGTCGAAGACGCGGAGACGCTGGAATATCTCACCAACAACAGCCAATGGACCAAAAACGCCGGCGATGGCAGAGATTTTGGAGTCACGCAGGCAGCCTATGAAGTTGCGAAACAAGAATCAATGGGACGGTTCAACATCGTCGGTTATTTCCCCGAAACGAAGCAACTCATCAATATGAACCACGGCCGAGGCCGGCGTGTTTCTGAAACGCCCGCGGGTTGATTCGGTTGGAGGCGGCCGGAGCAGGCCGGACTTGGAAATGCGGAACGATGCGGTTCAATCTCACGCAAAGGCCGGAGCCGCCGTCGCCGAGGGTGTGGCGGGCGCGATGGCGAGATCAGACTCATATGACAAATTGGACCGATATGACAGATACAAGGAACGCGAAGGTTGCAAAGGATTTATTTAAAAAAGGTCAAAAAAGGCAGCTCTTTTATATGACGAACTGGACCGATTTCCCCGCCGACAAAAAATAAAAATTCCCTGTTGACTTAATTTGGCGCGTTTCGTATCTTGTTTCACGTCGGTAGCGGTAAATGTCATTTAGCCGGTCGCCTCTTGAAATTTTCGAAAGAAAAAATTAAGGGGATCGGTTTTTTGTCGTTTTGGCATCCGGTTGAACGAATGATTTATGCGCCCATGTAGCTCAGTTGGTAGAGCACATCCTTGGTAAGGATGAGGTCATCAGTTCAATCCTGATCATGGGCTCCAGACGATTTGCAGACAAACAACAACGAAATATAAAATATGGCTAAAGAGCAATTTCAACGAAACAAACCGCACGTCAACGTCGGCACCATCGGACACATTGACCACGGCAAGTCCACGCTGACTGCCGCCATCGTCGCCACACAGGCGCGGAAGGGTCTGGCAACGCCCATATCCTATTCTGATATCACCAAGGGGGGCACGGTGCGCGACGAAACCAAGACCGTGACCATCGCCGTGTCGCACGTTGAGTATCAAAGCGACAAGCGGCATTACGCGCACGTGGATTGCCCCGGCCATGCCGACTATGTGAAGAACATGATTACGGGCGCAGCGCAGATGGATGGGGCCATACTAGTGGTGGACGCGTCGGAAGGCCCGATGCCGCAGACGCGCGAGCACATTCTGCTGGCGCGCCAGGTCGGCGTTCCGGCCATCGTCGTTTTTCTGAACAAGGTTGATCTGGTGGATGACAAGGAATTGCTGGAACTGGTCGAGATGGAAGTTCGCGATTTGCTGACGAAGTATCAGTTTCCCGGCGACAAGACGGCGGTGATCAAAGGCAGCGCAAAGATGGCGCTGGAAGGCAAGCCGGAAGGCGAAAAATCCATCCAGGAATTGATGGACGCCATTGACGCGCAGATTCCGCTTCCGACGCGTGAAGTGGACAAGCCGTTTTTGATGTGCATCGAAGACGTGTTCAACATTGAAGGGCGCGGGACGGTGGTGACGGGCCGCGTGGAACGGGGAGTGCTCGAACGGATGTCTGAAGTGGAGATTGTTGGTTTGAAGGAAACGCGCAAGACGGTGGCGACCGACATTGAAATGTTCCGCAAGTTGCTCGACAAGGCGACGGCGGGCGACAACGTGGGCGTCTTGTTGCGCGGCACCAAGAAGGAGGAAGTGGAACGGGGCATGGTATTGGCGAAGCCCGGTTCCATCACGCCGCACACGAGATTCAAAGCAGAAGTTTATGTGCTTTCAAAAGATGAAGGCGGCCGTCATACGCCGTTTTTCACGAAATATCGGCCGCAATTTTATTTCCGGACGTCTGACGTGACGGGGACGGTGACCTTGCCGCAGGGCGTGGAGATGGTGATGCCTGGGGACAACGTTGGGGTGGAGATCGAGCTGATTGCCCCGGTGGCCATGGAAAAAGGGCAACGCTTCGCCATCCGCGAGGGCGGCCGGACCATTGGCGCGGGCCGTGTTTCGGAAGTTTTAAAATAAAAACAGCTTAAAATTCGGGAGGCGGAGATTTGAATCGCTCCGTCTCCCTTTTTGTCCGAAAGATTGGGCGGATACGGCAGTAGCTCAATTGGTAGAGTAGCGGTCTCCAAAACCGTTGGTTGGGGGTTCAAGTCCCTCCTGCCGTGCCAGCCTTCGCCGGGGGCTACGGCTTGGCAGGCCAGCCTTTGCGGGGCGAGACTTCGCTGGAAAGATGAAGCGAAGGTGGGAATGATTGAGTCGGTGACCGGGAAGCCAGTCTGCAATGCGGAGAGGTGGCAGAGTGGTCTATCGCGGCGGTCTTGAAAACCGCTTTGGGTGAAAGCCCAACGGGGGTTCGAATCCCTCCCTCTCCGCCAGTCTTCGCCCGGAGCGAAGCCGAGAGTGAAGATGGTCACGGCATGGCGCGAAGCGCGACGGCGGACTAAAGATTTAATTGCCGACTGCTCCGAGCTTCGACTCGGCGAGCCGGCGAGCCGGAAAAATTTATGAATAGCTGGATACATATTGCGGTATGGGCGGTGGTGATCGCCGGCATCTTTGCATACCTCTGGTGGCAGGGACACGTGACCCGTTGCGCCGATTATATCCGTGAGACGCGGGAAGAGTTGAAAAAATGTTCGTGGCCGAGCTGGATTGAGTTGCGCGGTTCGACGGTGTTGATTGCCATTGTCATTATGATTCTGGGGGTTTTCACGGTCATCGTGGACTACGGCTTTAAGGAAACGTTCTTTAATTTTCTTTATAAATTGTGATCATGCGGAACGAATGGTTCATCGTGCAAACGCTTTCCGGCCAGGAACAGAAGGTCAAGGAGAGCATTGAGAAGCGAGTCAAGGCCGACGAGATGCAGGAATTCGTCAAGGAAGTGCTCGTTCCGATGGAAAAGGTGGTGGACGTGCGGGGCGGCAAGAAGACGGTGACCAGCCGCAAGCTGTGGCCCGGCTATGTATTTGTGGACATGGTATTGCTGGATGACGATCGGCGGGTGATTGAAAAGCCCTGGTATTTCATCCGGGAAACGCAGGGGGTGATTGGATTTTTGAGCGATCCGCCCCAACCGACGCCGACCGATGAGGTGGACGCGATCAAGGCGCAGATTTCCGCTTCGGAGGAGACGGAAAAACCGAAAGTGAATTTTGATGTGGGCGAAACGATCAAAATCAATAACGGGCCGTTTTTGAATTTCAGCGGCGTGATTGAGGAAATTGACCCGGAGCGGGGCAAGTTGAAAGTGACCGTGAACATATTTGGGCGCAATACGCCGGTTGAACTTGAATACTGGCAGGTGGAAAAGGCATAGTTAAGATTTTATGGCTAAGAAAGTTACAGGAATGATTAAATTGCAGATTCCGGCAGGGCAGGCAAATCCCGCGCCGCCGGTCGGCCCCGCGCTCGGTCAGCACGGCGTCAACATCATGGGTTTTTGCAAGGAATTCAACGCAGCGACCAAGGCTGACGCGGGTCTGGTAATTCCGGTGGTAATCACGGTTTACCAGGACAAGTCGTTCACCTTTATTACCAAGTCGCCGCCCGCATCGGTGTTGCTCAAAAAGGCCGCGGGCATCACGGCGGGTTCCAAGACGCCGAACAAGGAAAAGGTCGGCAAGGTGACGCGCAAGCAGGTTTTGGAGATTGTTAAGATGAAGTCGAAGGATTTGAATGCCGTCAATGAAGAAGCGGGGTTCCGTGTGATCGCGGGAACGGCGCGCAGCATGGGAATTGAAGTCGTCGGTTAACCACAACAGCGGGAGAGCCAAAAGCTCGTTTGCACCGCACTATGTAAAATGCCCAGTAAAAGATACAAAAAAGCGCTTGAAGCGGTGGACACCCGGAAATTGTATCCGCTCAAGGAAGCGGTCGGCGTTCTCGCAAAGTTTCCCAAGGCGAAGTTCAACGAGACCATTGATCTGGCCTTTCGGCTCGGGGTGGACCCCAAGCAGTCGGACCAACTGGTGCGCGGGACGGTGCCGCTCCCGCATGGCAGCGGCAAGACTGTCCGCGTGCTGGTGTTTGCCAAGGGCGCGGCGGCCGAGGCGGCGAAAAGCGCGGGCGCGGAATATGTGGGTTTTGAGGAGATGATTAAGAAGTGCCAGGAAGGCTGGGCGGAGTTTGACGTGGCGGTGGCGACGACCGAGGCGATGTCCGAAGTGCGGAAGCTGGGCAAAGTGCTTGGCCCGCGCGGCTTGATGCCCAATCCCAAGACCGGCACGGTGACGGATGACACGGCCAAGGCGGTGAAGGAAGTCAAGGCCGGCCGCGTGGAATTCAAGACCGACAAGGCCGGGAACGTCCATGTGATCGTTGGCAAGGCATCATTCAAGCCGGAGCAAATCGAGGAAAATGCGCGGGCGGTGATTGAAGCGGTGGCCAAGGCGCGTCCGCAGAGTGTGAAGGGCAATTATTTGCACAGTTGCACGCTGTCGGCGACGATGAGTCCGCCGGTGAGCGTGGATTTGCGCGAATTTGCGGCGGCAGCCTGAAGATTACAATTCCGACGTTTTAACGAACCAAAACTATGCGTGCTGAAAAACAAATTTTAACGAAAGAATACACTGCGCGGCTAAACGGCTCGCCGTTCTTCATTGTCATTGGCTATCAAGGACTGAAGGTGTCACATTTTGCCGAATTGCGGAAGCGGCTGACGAAGGCAGGGGCCGAAGTGCATGTGGTGAAGAATTCGATTTTCCGGGTGGCGGCCAAGGAAGCTGGGATTGGCGAATTGAACGGCTCGCTGGCCGGGCAAATGGCGGTAGTGACGGGGCAAAAGGACATTTCGGCCGCGGCCAAGGCCCTGAAAAACTTTGGGGCGGAATTCGACAAGCTGAGGCTCAAATTCGGTTATTTGAACAATCAGCGGCTGGAGGAAGCGGCGATAAAGGCGCTGGCGGACTTGCCGAGCCTCGACGCATTGCGGGCCAAGTTACTGGGCCTGCTCAGCGCGCCGGCCACGCAACTGGTGACGCTGCTCAATACGCCAGCCAGGCAACTGGCGCAGGTCATTAAAGCAAAGAGCGAAAAGGCCGAATAAAGATTTCCGGTCCGGGAAGCCGGACCGGGGAAGACCAACAAACAACAAGTAAATCGTCGGTTTGCAGGCTGTGAACTGAAATCTGCCGTAGCCGCGGCGGACGACGAGACGAAAAGAAAGGTAGAAGTAATAAAATGGCTGAACTTGGAACATTAGTGGAAGAACTGAGCAAGTTGACGGTGCTTGAGGCCGCCGACCTGGTAAAACAATTGGAAACCAAATGGGGTGTTTCCGCTGCCGCGCCTGTCGCGGTTGCGGCGGCTCCCGGCGCTGCCGGCGGCGCTGCCGCCCCCGCCGCGGCTGCCAAGGACACGTTTGACGTGATTCTGGCTTCTGTTCCGGCGGACAAGAAGATTGCCGTCATCAAGGCGGTGCGCGAAGTAAAGGCCGGTCTGGGGCTGGCGGAAGCGAAAGCCCTGGTGGAAGGCGCACCCAAGCCGGTGCTGGAAGGCGCGAACAAGGCCGACACCGACGCGGCGAAGAAAAAGCTCGAGGATGCTGGCGCGAAGGTGGAAGTGAAGTAAATTAACACCTTGGGGCGGTGTTTTTGGAGCACCGCCCCGATTCAAATTTTTTTGCGAAAATTTTTAAGTTACGAATTGGTTAATATTTAATTTTGGAAGCGGGCTTGCTGCTGAACGCGGCAGGGCTGCTTATTGTCGTTAAACAAATGAATCATCCACGTCATCCCCGTCACTCGAGGATGAGAACGGGGATGAGGATGATAAAAAAAGGTCAAAATGCCATCGCGAGCCACTGAAAGAATCAACTTCGGCAAGATCAAAGAAATCATTGCGCCACCGAACATGATTGAATTGCAAACGAATTCCTACAAGGAATTTCTGCAAGCCGACACCGCGCCCAAGAAGCGCGACAAAAACAACGGACTGGAGGCGGTATTCCGGGAAGTATTTCCGATTGAGAGCTACGACGCCAAGTGCCAGTTGGATTACGATTCGTATGAAATCGGCGAACCCAAGGTGGACTGGCTGGAATGCCTGCGCGAAGGACTGACGTACGGCGCGCCGCTTTACGTGACTTTTTTGCTGAAAGAAGAGGGGAAGAGCGCCAAAGAAGAGAAGGTGTTCATGGGTGAATTGCCGCTGATGACGCCGCAAGGCACCTTCGTCATCAATGGGGCCGAGCGCGTGGTGGTCTCGCAATTGCATCGTTCGCCCGGCATCGCCTTTGAGGCCGCGCAACATCCGAACGGAAAATTGCTCCACAGCTTCCGCGTCATACCCGATCGTGGCTCATGGTACGAGGCGCAATTCGACACCAGCGATCTGCTTTACGTCTATTTGGACCGGAAGAAGCGCCGGCGGAAATTTTTGACCACAACTTTTTTCCGGGCCTTGAGTTTCCTCGATCACGAGGAGAAGGAAAAAGGTTCGAAATCGAAGGACAACGGCGGGGCGGGGCGGGGCACTGACGAGGAGATCCTGAAGCTGTTTTACGAGGTGAAGGAAGTCTCGGTGAAGGAAGCCGAAAAGTTGGACGACTTGCAGAATTACGTATTGACGCAGGACGCTGCTGACGCCGAGAAGGGCCTCGTGGTGGCGCGCGCTTTCGAGCCGCTCTCGAAGGCGGTGGTCAAGCAAATCGCCGAACTTGGCGTTGACAAAATCAAAGTTGTGGACACTTCTGTTGACGAAGGAGTGATGATTAAATGCCTCAAGAAGGACCCGGCAAAAAATGAGGACGAGGCGTTAAAGGACATCTACCGCCGCCTCCGACCGGGCGATCCGCCGACTGCGGCGAATGCGCGCGCGTTGCTCAAGCGCCTGTTTTTCGACCCCAAGCGTTATGATTTGGGGCGTGTGGGACGTTACAAAATCAACCAAAAACTCGGCCTGAAGGCCAATGATTCGCGGATTCTGACCAAGTCCGACCTGGTGGCCGCGACGAAGTATTTGTTGCGCCTGAAAAAAGGCGAAGGCTCTCTTGACGATATTGACCACCTTGGCAGCCGCCGCATCCGGACCGTTGGAGAGCTGCTTGCGAACCAATGCCGGGTAGGATTGGCGCGCACCGAAAGGCTGGTAAAGGAGCGCATGACGTTGTTCGACCAGAGCGTCGAGCAGATGATGCCCCAGAAGCTGATCAATCCCAAGGCGCTCTCGGCGGTGATTCGAGATTTCTTTGGCCGTTCCCAATTGTCACAGTTTATGGACCAGATCAATCCGCTGGCGGAATTGACGCATAAGCGCCGCCTTTCGGCGCTGGGACCGGGCGGTCTATCGCGCGATCGGGCGGGTTTTGAAGTGCGGGACGTTCATCCATCGCATTATGGCCGCATTTGCCCGATTGAAACGCCGGAAGGCCCCAACATTGGCTTGATTGCATCGCTGGCGACTTTTGCCCGGATCAATGAATTCGGGTTTCTGGAGACGCCGTATCGCAAAGTCAAAGACGGGCGGGTGACGGAAGACATCGAATACCTAACCGCCGACCGCGAGGAACAATACATCGTGGCCCAGGCAAATTCGCCGGTTGACGGGCGGGGACATTTCACGACTGACCGCGTGGTTTGCCGCGCGCGGGGGGAATTTGTGGACGTGGAGCCGGAGAAGGTCCATTACATGGACATCTCGCCGAAGCAATTGGTATCCATAGCGGCGAGTTTGATTCCATTCCTGGAACACGACGACGCGAACCGCGCCTTGATGGGCTCGAACATGCAACGGCAGGCGGTTCCATTGCTGGTGACCGAAGCACCGTTTGTTGCGACCGGGTTGGAAGATCGTGTGGCGCGCGATTCGCGGGCGGTGGTCGTCTCCGATGAGAGCGGCAAAGTGGCATCTGTTGCCGGCGACCATATCGTCATTACCGAAGACGGGAAACTGCCGGAAACGAAGAAGAAAATCAAACATGATCCGGAAAAAGGCGTTTGGGTATATCCCATTCGTAAATTCATGCGGTCAAATGCCGCGACCTGCATCAACCAAAAGATACTCGTTCACAAAGGCGAGCATGTGCGCAAAAGCCAGGTCATCGCCGACGGTCCCTGCACCCAGAACGCGGAACTGGCGCTTGGCCGGAACGTTCTCGTGGCGTTCATGCCGTGGAATGGCTACAACTTCGAGGACGCCATTCTGATCAGCGAAAAGATTGTGAAGGAAGACATCTTCACTTCCATTCACATTGATGAATTTGAAGTGGCGGCGCGGGACACCAAGCTGGGGCCGGAGGAAATCACCCGGGACATTCCCAACCTTGGCGACGAGGCGTTGAAAAACCTCGGGCCAGACGGAGTCATTCGGGTTGGAGCGGAAGTGAAGCCCGGCGATATTCTCGTCGGGAAAATCACGCCGAAATCGGAAACTGAATTAGCCCCGGAGGAGCGATTGCTTCGCGCCATTTTCGGCGAAAAGGCCGCGGACGTGAAAGACACATCGCTCAAAGTGCCGTCGGGGACTTACGGCATCGTGATGGATGTAAAAGTTTCGTCGAAGAAAGAAGGGGAGAAGGCCACGCGCTCGCTGGCGAGCGAGGAGAAGCGCCACGCCAAGCAGATTGAGGACGAGCACAAGAAGAAGGTTGGCGAGTTGGAAGACCAATTGACCGAAGCGTTGAGCAACATTTTGCTTGGCGAAAAAATTCCGCTCGACGTGGTGAATTCCGAGACGGGAGAGATCATCATACCGGCAAACCGCAAAATCACCAAGACGCTGTTGCGAAAGCTCGCGACGGTCTATGACCGCATTGAAATTGACCCGTCGCCGATCCGCAACAAGATCACCGAAATCATCGGGCAGTTCAAAAAGAAGTTTGACGACGTGCAAATGCAATATGACGAGGAGATGGAACGCGCCGAGGCCGGCGAGGGCGTCGAAAGCGGCATCGTCAAATCCGTGAAGGTCTATATTGCGTCGAAACGGAAATTGTCCGTGGGTGACAAGATGGCGGGGCGCCACGGAAACAAAGGCGTGGTTGCGCGCATCGTGAAAGAAGAGGACATGCCGTTTTTGGCGGATGGAACCCCTGTGGAGATCGTGTTGAATCCGTTGGGTGTGCCCTCGCGCATGAACGTCGGGCAGGTGCTGGAAACGCACCTGGGCTGGGCGGCGAAATTGCTTGGCTTGAAATTTGCGACGCCGGTGTTTGACGGCATCAAGGAAAAAGACATCCGCAATTACCTGAAAGAGGCAAAATTGCCGGAGCATGCCAAGACGCATCTATACGACGGGCGCACTGGCGAGCAGTTCGACCAGGAAATCGTGGTCGGCTTCATTTACATGATGAAACTTGGCCACCTTGTGGCGGACAAAATTCATGCCCGGGCGGTTGGGCCGTATTCGCTGGTTACGCAACAGCCGTTGGGCGGGAAGGCACAATACGGCGGGCAGCGCTTCGGCGAAATGGAAGTGTGGGCGATGGAAGCCTACGGCGCGGCTTACACGCTGCAGGAATTGCTCACCGTCAAATCCGACGATGTGCAGGGACGCACGCGGATTTACGAGAGCATTGTCAAGGGTGACAACTCGCTTGAAGCGGGCATTCCCGAATCGTTCAACGTGCTGGTGAAAGAGATGCAATCGCTGGGTCTCGATGTGAAAGTCGGCTATTCAAATCCGATTGAGCACGCGGCCAACGGAAACGGTGAAGCGGCCGCGGCATTGACAACTGTATAATATTTTAAATTATGATTAGCTCCAAAGAAAACGCCCGCGAATTGCTCGGGCTGGACAAGGTTAACCAGGTGGATTACGTCGGCATCACCGTCGCTTCCCCTGACGCCATCCGGTCGTGGAGCAAGGGCGAGGTCAAAAATCCAGAAACCATCAATTACCGCACCTTCAAGCCGGAAAAGGGCGGGCTGTTTTGCGAGCGCATATTTGGCCCGGTCAAGGACTGGGAATGTTCGTGCGGAAAATACAAGCGGATCAAGCACCGCGGCATCGTGTGCGACCGGTGCGGCGTGGAGGTGACGCTGGCCCGCGTGCGCCGCGAGCGCATGGGCCATATTGAATTGGCGGTGCCGGTCTGCCACATCTGGTTTTTCAAGTGCATGCCCTCGCGGATCGGCCTGGCGCTGGACATGACGGCGCGCCATTTGGAGCGGGTCATATATTACGAGGATTATCTGGTGATTGATCCGGGCAACACGCCGTTGAAGCAAAATCAATTGCTTAACGAGAATGAATATCGCGAAGCCCGCGAAACCTACGGGGCGGAGGCCTTTCAGGCGAAAATGGGGGCGGAAGCGGTGCGGGACGCGCTGGCGAAAGTGGATTTGGCCAAAGGCATCGAAGAATTGCAAACCGCGATGACCGAGACCAAGAGCAAGCAAATCCGAAAGAAACTGGCGAAACGCATCAAGTTGCTTCAAGGATTACAATCATCCAAGAGCCGTCCGGAATGGATGATCCTCATAGTGCTGCCGGTGATACCGCCGGATTTGCGCCCGCTGGTGCCACTCGAAGGCGGACGTTTTGCCACGAGCGATTTGAACGATTTGTATCGCCGCGTGATCAACCGGAACAACCGTCTCAAGACGTTGCTGCAGCTCAAGACGCCGGAAGTGATCATCCGAAACGAAAAGCGCATGTTGCAGGAAGCGGTGGACGCGTTATTTGACAACGGACGGCATGGACGCCCCGTGACGGGCGCGGGGAATCGCTCGCTGAAATCGCTCAGCGACATGCTCAAGGGCAAGGGCGGGCGTTTCCGGCAGAATCTCCTCGGAAAACGGGTGGATTATTCCGGACGCTCGGTCATTGTGATCGGGCCGGAATTGAAATTGAACCAATGCGGGCTGCCCAAAAAGATGGCGCTGGTGCTGTTCGAGCCGTTCATCATTCGGCGGTTGAAGGAACTGGGGTACGTTCACACGGTGCGGAGCGCGAAGAAAATGATTGAGCGCCAGACCAAGGAAGTCTGGGACGTTTTGGAAGAAGTGACGAAAGGCCACCCGGTGATGCTTAACCGGGCGCCCACGCTGCATCGGTTGTCGGTTCAGGCGTTCGAGCCGCAGCTCATTGAAGGCGAGGCCATCCGCATCCATCCATTGGTATGCACGGCCTACAACGCGGACTTCGACGGCGATCAAATGGCCGTTCATGTTCCGCTGTCTGTGGAAGCGCAGATGGAAGCGCGCCTGTTGATGATGGCGACCAATAACATTTTTTCGCCGTCGTCGGGCAAGCCGATTATCACGCCAACGCAGGACATCACCCTGGGCGTTTATTATTTGACGGCGGAGCCTCGCACTCCGATGCCGGCGGACGTGAAGACACTGCCGTTGTTCGGCACGAAGGAAGAAGCGATTTATGCTTATAGCGACGGCGCGTTAAAGACCCACGACCGGCTGCGGCTGGCAAATCCTGATTTTGGCAAGCCGACTGTTTTCGGCAATGCCGACAAGAAAATCATTGAGACGACGGTTGGCCGGGTCATCTTCAGCGAGATCTGGCCCAACAAACTCGGTTTTCCGAACAAATCGGTCAAGAAATCCGAACTCGGGGATTTGATTTGGAAGTGTTACAAATTTGCGGGCCACGAAGAGACCGTGACGATGCTGGATAAATTGAAGGAACTCGGGTTCCGCGAGGCGACGAAATCCGGGGCGAGCATCGGCATTGACGACATGATTGTGCCGAAGGAGCGCGACGAACAAATTGATGCCGCGCAAAAGCAGATCCGCGAAGTTGAAAAGCAATATCGCAAGGGTGTGATCACCCCGGGCGAACGTTATAACAAGATCGTGGACATCTGGACGCATTGCACGGACCAGATTTCGAGCGTCATGTTCCGGACCTTGGAACAAAACCAGGGCAAACGCGAATACAACCCGGTTTATCTGATGGTAGATTCCGGGGCACGCGGGAACAAGCAGCAGGTGCGCCAACTCGCCGGTTTGCGCGGCCTCATGGCCAAGCCCAGCGGAGACATCATCGAGAAACCCATTCTGGCCAACTTCCGCGAGGGATTGTCCGTGCTGGAATATTTCATTTCCACCCACGGCGCGCGCAAGGGTCTGGCCGATACCGCCCTCAAGACGGCGGATTCGGGTTATATGACCCGCAAGCTCGTGGACGTTTCGCAGGATGTCATCATCCAGGAAGACGATTGCGGCACGACCAACGGGATTCTGGTCAGCGCCGTCTATGAAGGCGAAGATGAAGTGGTCAAACTGGCTGACCGGTTGGTCGGCCGCTTTGCGTGCGACGACATCGTCAACCCGACGAACCCGAAGGAATTTCTGATTCGGGCGAGCGAAGAGATTGACGAAAACAAGGCCAAAGCGATTGACAGCTCCGGGATTGAGCGCATCCGCATCCGGTCGGTGCTGACTTGCGAAAGCAAGCACGGCATTTGCGTCCATTGTTACGGTCGGAACCTGGCGACGGGCGGCCTGGTAAAATTGGGCGAGGCGGTTGGGATTATCGCCGCGCAATCCATCGGCGAGCCGGGCACGCAATTGACCATGCGAACGTTCCACATCGGGGGTACGGCGGCGCAGGTCTTCAAGGTGCCCCAAATCAAGGCCAAGCACGACGGCACGATTCGCTACAACGAGTTACGCGTCGTCGAATTGGAAGACGGCAGTAACATTGTGCTGAACAAGAACGGGTCTGTGTTGATTGTCGGCGATGACGGGCGCGAGTTGGAAAACCATACGGTGGTCATCGGCGCAGTAATTTCCGCCAAGGAAGGCGAGAAGGTGAAGAAAGGCGACACGTTCGTCCAATGGGACCCGTACAACGTCCCGATTCTGTCCGAGAAAGCCGGGAAGGTGAAATTCCACGACATTATCGAAGGCGTAACGATGAAACAGGAAATGGACGAAACGACGGGCCAGGAGGCCATGGTGGTCATCGAGCACAAGGAGGATTTGCACCCGCAAATCACCATCAGCGATGACCACGGCGAAGTGGTGGCGAATTATCCGATTCCGTCCGCCGCGCACATCGTCGTTAGCGAAGGCGACAAAATCGTCGCCGGCACTCTCATGGCGAAGACTCCGCGGAAGACTTCGAAGACCAAGGACATCACGGGCGGTCTTCCGCGCGTGGCCGAATTATTTGAAGCGCGCCGTCCGAAGGATGCTTCGGAAATCTCCAAGATTGACGGGCTGGTGGATTTCGGCCCGAGCGTTCGCGGCAAGCGGACCATTCTCATCAAAGACTTGGCCACCGGCACCGAGGAAGAACATCTGATTCCCATCGGCAAACACGTCATCGTCTTCAAGGGCGACCTGGTCAAGAAGGGTCAGCAACTGACCGAAGGGCCGATGGATCCGCACGAAATTCTCGAAGTGCTCGGACCGCAGGAATTGCAGGAGCACCTTGTGAGCGAAGTGCAGGAAGTCTATCGTCTCCAGGGCGTGACCATCAACGACAAGCATATTGAAATCATCGTGCGCCAGATGTTGCGCAAGGTGCGGATCACCGAACCCGGCGACACGTCGTTCCTCTGGGGCGAACAAATTGACAAGCTGGATTTCGAGGCTGAAAACGAGCGCGTTGAAAAAATGGGCGGCAAGCCGGCCGAAGCGTCCCCGGTGCTGTTGGGGATCACCAAGGCATCGCTCGAAACGGACAGCTTCCTGAGCGCGGCATCCTTCCAGGACACCACCCGTGTGCTTACGGAAGCGGCGACGCGGTCCAAAGTGGATTCACTGCGCGGTTTCAAGGAAAACGTCATCATGGGCCATATCATCCCGGCGGGGACTGGTTTTGACCACCACCGCAGGGTGCATCTCAAGCCGCTGGTGGAGATTCCGGACGAGCCTGAGGCGCCGGAAGCGCCGGCGGAAGAAGCCGCCCCGGCGGCGAATCCGCTGCTGGCGTAAAACGAAGTAAAATTAAAAACGAAAGCCGAGGCGAACAGCCTCGGCTTTTTCGTTTATCATCGGGAACGGCCAATATTCAATGCAAAGATTGGACGCCGCGTGTCAGTGTTTCCTCTTGATAAAATGAAGGAAATCGAGTCAGTGCTGAAACGGTTGTCCGGGTTGGGTGCGCAGTCAAATTCCTCCGAAATTATAGTTGCGCGCGGAATTCCTTTTGATATATTTCACGTTCTATTTTTTAAGATAAAATGCCGACAATCAACCAACTCGTCCGTAAAGGGCGGCGCAAAGTGAAATACAAGTCCAAGTCACCCGCCTTGGAAAATTCGCCGTTTCGCCGCGGTGTGTGCATCCAAGTCATGACGCGGACGCCTAAGAAGCCGAATTCGGCCATGCGCAAGGTTGCCAAAGTGCGCCTCACCAACGGCTACGAGATCATCGCGTATATCCCCGACGAAGGGCACAATTTGCAGGAGCACTCGATTGTGCTGGTGCGCGGCGGACGTGTGAAGGATTTGCCGGGCGTACGGTATCACATCGTGCGGGGCACGCTCGACGCCGCCGGCGTGGAAAAGCGCCGCGTGAGCCGTTCCAAATACGGGGTCAAGCGTCCGAAGGAAGGCAAGGCGCCTGCTGCCCCTGCTGCCGCCGCTCCAGCCGCTGCGGCTCCAGCCAAATAATTTCATCCATCATCGTTTATTAATTTATGTCTCGCAGACGACAAGCCAACAAACGGCCCCTGGCCAAAGACGGAAAATTTCACAGCCAATTGGTATCGCGGCTGGTGAACACGGTGATGATCTCGGGCAAGAAGAGCACGGCGCAGCGGATTGTGTATGGCGCCTTCGACACCATCTCGGAGAAGAATCCGGCCAGCAACCCGATAGAGATTTTGCAGCGGGCGGTGGACAACGCCAAGCCGCGGATCGAGACCAAGGCGCGCCGCGTTGGCGGCGCGACGTACCAGGTGCCGTTGGAGATCCCGTCGGACCGCCAGAACGCGCTGGCGTTGCGATGGATTGTGGATTTTGCGGATGCGCGCAAAGGGCAGGCGATGCGCGAGGCGCTGGCGGCGGAAATCATGGAAGCCTACCAGGGGCAGGGGAACGCGATTCGCAAGCGCGATGAAGTGCATAAGATGGCGCAGGCCAACAAGGCATTTGCGCATTTTCGCTGGTAGTATAGATTTAGAGTCCCGTTGAACCGTTAAATCGAAATCCGGCGGTTCGGCCCGGAACGATTTAACGGTTCAACAATTTAATTCAACGATTTAAGGAATAGATAAAATGAGTGCAGTCATGGAAGAAAAAGCCAAATCGCTCAACTCGCCCAAGCGTGAATACACGCTCGAGCGCACGCGCAATATCGGCATTGCCGCTCACATTGACGCGGGCAAAACCACCACCACCGAACGCATTCTTTTTTACACCGGCCTTATCCACAAAATCGGCGACGTGGACGACGGCAACACCGTCACCGACTGGATGGAACAGGAACGGGAGCGTGGTATCACGATTACCAGCGCCGCGGTCACCTGTTTCTGGACGCAGAAGCAGAACAAACCTGGCGAAGACAAGATTTACAAAGCCTTCAAGGACGTGGCCCAACGCATCAACATCATTGACACTCCCGGGCACGTGGATTTCACGGCCGAAGTGGAGCGCTCGATGCGCGTGTTGGACGGCGCGGTGGCGGTATTCTGCGGGGTGGCGGGCGTGCAGCCGCAGTCCGAAACCGTCTGGCGCCAGGCGACCAAATACAAAGTGCCGCGGATCGCCTTCGTCAACAAAATGGACCGGACCGGGGCAAATTTTGACAATGCGCTCAACGACATGCGCACCAAGCTTCGCGCGTATGCGTATCCCATTTTTCTGCCCATTGGGGCGGAAGACAAGTTTGCCGGTCTGATAGACGTGGTGAACCAGAAAGCCGTTGTTTGGGGAGAGGGCGACGTCCAGAACGAGGGCCTTAATTACGAGGTCAAGGACATTCCCGCCGAGCATCAGGAACGCGCCAAAGCGGCGCTGGCGGAATTGATTGACGCGGTGTCCAACAAGGATGACGCCATTGCTGAATTGGTGTTGGAAGAGAAGCCAATCAGCCCGGAGGCGCTCAAGGCGGCCATCCGCCGGCTCACCTGCAAGATTGAACTGGTGCCCGTTCTTTGCGGGTCCGCTTTCAAGAAAAAAGGCGTGCAACCGTTGATTGACGCGGTAGTGGATTATCTGCCCGGGCCGCTTGACGTTCCGCCCGCCGAGGGCGTTGAGTTGGGGACCGAAAACAAAGTGGTGGTGGAAACCAGCGACAGCAACAAGTTTTGCTCATTGGCGTTCAAACTGTGGACCGACCCGTATGCCGGCAAGCTGGTGTTCTTCCGCGTTTATTCTGGAAAGCTCCACAAGGGCGACACTATTTACAATCCTCGCACTCGGAAACGCGAGCGCGTCAGCCGCCTGATGATCATCCAGGGCAGCGAACGCAAGGATGTGGAGCAGGCATTTGCCGGCGATATTGCGGCGCTTGTTGGGCTGCGCAACATCACGACGGGTGACACGCTGTGCGACGAAGATTTTGACGTGACCTTGGAGCCTCCGACCTTCCCCGAGCCGGTCATCAGCATGGCGGTGGAACCCAAGACGAAGCAGGACCGCGACAAGATGTCCGAAGGACCTGCAGCGGCTGGCGGAGGAAGACCCGACCTTCCGTTGTTTTACGAACGAGGAAACGGGCCAACTGATCATCGCCGGCATGGGCGAATTGCACCTGGAAATCATCACCGACCGGCTCAAGCGGGAATTCAAGGTGGAAGCCAATACCGGCGCGCCGCAAATCGCCTACCGCGAGACCATCACGAAATCGGCGGACGGCGAAGGAAAGTTCATCCGGCAATCGGGTGGCCGGGGACAATACGGCCACGCCCTTGTCAAGGTTCAGCCGAATGAAAAAGGCAAGGGTGTTGAGATTGAAAACGAAATCGTCGGTGGCGCCATTCCGAGGGAGTACATCCCAGCCGTCATTGACGGAATTGAAGAAGCGGTCAAGGGCGGCGTCTATGCCGGATACCAGGTCATTGACATCAAAGTTCAAATTGTGGACGGCACGTTCCACGAAGTGGACTCGAACGAACTGGCTTTCAAGATGGCGGGTATTTTTGCGCTCAAAGACGCTTTCAAGAAGGCCGGCCCGATCCTGCTGGAGCCAATCATGAAAGTGGAAGTCACCACGCCGGACGAATACCAGGGAGATTTGCTTGGCGACATCAACCGCCGGCGCGGCATCATCAATGGAATCGAGGCCAAGCAAGGGCAGACGATATTGAATGCGCAGGTGCCGCTGGCCGAGATGTTCGGTTACGCCACCGCGATCCGATCGCTGTCGAAAGGCCGCGCTTCGTATTCGATGGAACCGCTGACGTTCGAGCAAGTGCCGCATAGTGTGCTGACGACGATTCTGGACCAGGCATCGAAAAAGCCCGCGGCGCGCACGTAGGCCCGCGACGGCAGGTTATCCCGACGAGGCAATTCCTTCTCCGTGAAGGGTGTCCAATCTTTGGAATTGTGTCAGCTATTTAACGGGCTTATTTCCCGCTTCCCCTTGCATGGACAAACAAGGCGCTCGCCGCGATGAATTAGAGACCTTAATAGCTGTGTCGCCAGATGCCATATAAAGCCATAAGTTGTAGCCAACTACGCCGACCGACGATCGTTGGATTTTAAGAATTGGCTTTGACGAGATTGCGGTCGGGAGATCTCTGTGCGACTTGGCCTGACATCTGCTTTCCCTTGCTTCAGGATCGGCATGAAACTCATGGAAAAGATTATTGGCGCGCGCCAGGCACACGCGCCTGCCCAGAGGAAACCCTCTGACGGCACTGCAACGCCCAAGTCCGGCCCCGCAATGACTGCGGAACGGGCGCTAATGGTTCCGTCGCCTGCCGACCCGCCGCCCGCCGCCAAACCAAGTCTGATTCCCTTTCCGCAAGCGCCGGATATGAGCGAGACACTCCCCAATGGCCAGGCTTCGAATGGGGAAAGCAAAGGCCACCGCGGGGAAACGATCCTTTTTGTAGATGACGATCAAGTCGTAGTCAAGGTGTACAAAATGTGCCTCGAACGCAATGGCTTCCGTGTCGAGGTCGCTGAAGATGGCGCCACGGCCATTGATCTTCTTCCGAAGATCAAGCCCAATCTGGTCGTACTCGACCTGATGCTTCCCAAGCTGCCGGGGATTGAGGTGCTCAAGTTTATCCGGGCCGACGCCGAGCTTAAAGACACGCCCGTGCTGGTGCTGTCGAATGCTTATGTGGCGGACCTTGGAGTGAAGGCCCATAAAGCCGGGGCCAACAAAGGGCTCTCGAAAACGGAGTGCCAACCGGCCAAGCTTTTGCAACACGTTTGCGAACTGCTGGGGCGCCCGGAAGGAATTCCTCCGGCCAGACCCGGGACTCCCGACACAAATCCAAAGCCACCTTCTCACAGCGTGGAAGCGAATGGCGCATCTGTGGCAACGGACATCCAGGCGATTGTCGGCGACTATGCGCCAGACGAAATCAGGAAGATTCGCACTGCGTGCCGCGATTACCTTAAGGCGACAAACCCCGAGACGAAGGTTGGACATTTGCTTGAGCTTTATCGGGGCGTCCGATTCCTGACCGCGCGCGCCGGCTTACACGACCTGACGAAAGTCGCCCAGGTTTGCAGCGTCCTGGAAGGGTTCCTTTTTGAATTTGTTTTCAATCGCCTGGCCCCGACAAAATCAACCTCGCAAACCCTGACCCAAGCCGTGGATTGCCTGGACCGGCTGGTAAAGAATGGCGAGACGATGCTGGCCGAACCCGGGAAAAAACCCAAAGTGCTTCTGGTGGACGACGATGAAGTGTGCAATGTCACGACTGCAGGGATACTCAAGCGTGCTCATTTCGACGTGGTAGGAATTCTGGATTCAACGCGCAGCCTCTCGGTCCTCAGGGAAAATCAGTTCGACCTAATCCTTTTGGACATCAACATGCCGTATATCGGCGGATTCCAGCTATGTGAACACCTGCGCCGAATGCCTCAGCACAAATCCACCCCGGTCGTCTTTATAACGGCCTATGATGAATTCCAAAATCGCGCCAACAGCATATTGTCGGGCGGAAATGATTTGATCGCCAAGCCGGTGTCGCCGATGGAATTGATCCTCAAAGCGAGCATGCACATCTTTGCCGCTGGCAATCGAGCCGCGTTTAGCCGGGACGGGCTCAATGATGGCGCAAGTTCCAATCTTCTCCCGGCAACCGCGCCCAACGCGAACGCAGTTCCATCCCCGGGGACAAGCGAGACGCCAGTTCAGGAGCGCCCTCAACCCCGGGAAGAGTTGCGTCCGCGCGTCGAGGCGGCCGGTAACATCGTCCCACAATCCCAGGCGCGCGGCGGGCAATTGGAAGGGCCCGCGGCCCCACTGGCCCGGACGCCGGGACTCAACGGCCGCCCACAAAACGGTCGCCCGGCCATCGCCGCGTCAGAGCGGCGCCTCGAGGAATTTGAGGAGCAGCTCGGCGAGAAAATGGCCCAGTTGGAGGAAGCCCGGACGGCATTGGATCAGCAGGCACGTGAACGCGAGCAGGCCGAAGGCGAGTTGCGACGGAAACTCGAAACCGCCGGGGCCGCGGCCGCCCAATCCCAGGCGCGTTGCGAACAGTTGGAGAGTGAGATGGCCCTCCTGCGCCGCATGCAAGACGAACTGGATGCCATGCTTAAGGAGGAGCAGAAAACCGCCGCGGCATCTGTGCCAGCGCTCAAGGAATTGCAGGGGCAGCTTGCGCAGAAGACTTCCCAATTAGACGAGGCGCGGGCGGCGTTGGAGCAGCAAGCGCGTGAACGCGGCCGAGTCGAGTCGGAGTTGCGCGAACAACTTGAAGCCGCCGGCAAAGCAGCCAGCCAATCGCAGGTGCGGTGCGAACAGTTGGCGGGGGAACTGACCCTGCTGCGTAATCTGCGGGAGGAGCTGAGCGCCCAGCTTCAAAATGGCCAGGAAGCGATGGCTCGGTCAACGCAACGGCTCAAGGAATTTGAAGAGCAGGTTGGACAGAAATCGGCCCAACTTGAAGAGGCCAGAAAGGCGTCGGAACAACAAGCGCGGGAACGCGCCGAGGCCGAATCGGAGTTGCGTCGGCAACTGGAAGCGGCCGGGGGCGGCGCCAGTCAAACGCAAGCGCGATGCGGGCAGTTGGAAGAAGAATTGGCCCAATTTCGCCGGACACAAGATGAACTCAATGCCAAACTTCAAGCCGGGCAGGAGGCCTCGTCCGGGGCGGTGAACCAACTCAAGGAGATTGAGAAACAACTTCAGCAGAAGGCGGCCCAATTGGAAGAATCGCAAGCCGCCTTGAAGCAGCAAGCGCAGGAGCGCAGCCAGACCGAATCGAAGTTGCGCGAGCAACTGGAAGCGGCCGGGGGCGCCGCAGGTCAAACGCAAGCGCGATGCGGGCAATTGGAAGAGGAATTGGCCCAGTATCGCCGGACACAAGATGAACTCAATGCCAAACTCCAAGGCGGGCAGGAGGCCGCAGCCGGGGCGGTGAACCAACTCAAGGAGATTGAGAAACAACTTCAGCAGAAGTCGGCCCAATTGGAAGAATCGCAAGCCGCCTTGAAGCAGCAAGCGCAGGAGCGCAGCCAGACCGAATCGAAGTTGCGCGAGCAACTGGAAGCGGCCGGGGGCGCCGCAGGTCAAACGCAGGCGCGATGCGGGCAATTGGAAGAGGAATTGGCCCAGTATCGCCGGACACAAGATGAACTCAATGCCAAACTCCAAGGCGGGCAGGAGGCCGCAGCCGGGGCGGCGAACCAACTCAAGGAGATTGAGAAACAACTTCAGCAGAAGGCGGCCCAATTGGAAGAATCGCAAGCCGCCTTGAAGCAGCAAGCGCAGGAGCGCAGCCAGACCGAATCGAAGTTGCGCGAGCAACTGGAAGCGGCCGGGGGCGCCGCAGGTCAAACGCAGGCGCGTTGCGGGCAGTTGGAAGAAGAATTGGCCCAATTTCGCCGGACACAAGATGAACTCAATGCCAAACTTCAAGCCGGGCAGGAAGCCTCGTCCGGGGCGGTGAACCAACTCAAGGAGATTGAGAAACAACTTCAGCAGAAGTCGGCCCAATTGGAAGAATCGCAAGCCGCCTTGAAGCAGCAAGCGCAGGAGCACAGCCAGACCGAATCGAAGTTGCGCGAGCAACTGGAAGCGGCCGGGGGCGCCGCCAGTCAAACGCAAGCGCGATGCGGGCAGTTGGAAGAAGAATTGGCCCAATTTCGCCGGACACAAGATGAACTCAATGCCAAACTTCAAGCCGGGCAGGAAGCCTCGTCCGGGGCGGTGAACCAGCTCAAGGAGATTGAGAAACAACTTCAGCAGAAGTCGGCCCAATTGGAAGAATCGCAAGCCGCCTTGAAGCAGCAAGCGCAGGAGCGCAGCCAGACCGAATCGAAGTTGCGCGAGCAACTGGAAGCGGCCGGGGGCGCCGCCAGTCAAACGCAGGCGCGTTGCGGGCAATTGGAAGAAGAATTGGCCCAGTATCGCCGGACACAAGATGAACTCAATGCCAAACTTCAAGCCGGGCAGGAAGCCTCGTCCGGGGCGGTGAACCAACTCAAGGAGATTGAGAAACAACTTCAGCAGAAGGCGGCCCAATTGGAAGAATTGCAAGCCGCCTTGAAGCAGCAAGCGCAGGAGCACAGCCAGACCGAATCGAAGTTGCGCGAGCAACTGGAAGCGGCCGGGGGCGCCGCCAGTCAAACGCAGGCGCGTTGCGGGCAATTGGAAGAAGAATTGGCCCAGTATCGCCGGACACAAGAGGAACTCAATGCCAAGCTCCAAGGCGGGCAGAAAGCCGCAGCCGGGGCGGCGAAACAGCTCAAGGAAATTGAGAAACAGCTTCAGCGGAAGGCGGCCCAATTGGAGGAATCGCAAGCAGCCTTGAAGCAGCAAGCGCAGGAGCACAGCCAGACCGAGTCAGAATTACGTCGAGCAACTGGAAGCGGCCGGGGGCGCCGCCAGTCAATCGCAGGCGCGATGCGGGCAGTTGGAAGAAGAATTGTCTCAGATTCGCCGGACACAAGAGGAACTCAATGCCAAGCTTCAAGGCGCGCAGGATGCCGCGGCTGAGTCGGCGCAACGGCTCAAGGGATTTGAGGACCTGATTGCGCAGAAGACAGCCCATCTGGAGGAGGCGCGAGCGGCCCTGGAACAGCAAAGACGTGAAGGCAGCCAGACCGAATCGAAGTTGCGCGAGCAACTGGAAGCGGCCGGCAGCGCCGCCGGTCAATCGCAGTCGCGATGCGGGCAGTTGGAAGAAGAATTGTCTCAGATTCGCCGGACACAAGAGGAACTCAATGCCAGGTTTCAAGGCGCGCAGGATGCCGCGGCTGAGTCGGCGCAACGGCTGAAGGGATTTGAAGAGCAGCTTGGACAGAAATCGGCCCAACTCGAAGAGGCCAAAAAGGCTTTGAAACAACAGGCGCGGGAGCGCGCCGGCGCCGAATTGGAATTGCGCCAACAACTCGAAGCTGCCGGTAGCGCCGCCGGTCAATTGCAGGGGCGATGCGGGCAGTTGGAAGAAGAATTGGCCCAATTTCGGCGGACACAAGATGAACTCAATGCCAAACTTCAAGCCGGACAAGAATCCGCAGCCGGGGCGGCGAAACAGCTCAAGGAAATTGAGAAACAGCTTCAGCGGAAGACGGTCCAATTGGAAGAATCGCAAGCCGCCTTGAAGCAGCAAGCGCAGGAGCGCAGCCAAGCCGAGTCGGAGTTGCGCCGGCAACTGGAAGCGGCGGGCAGCGCCGCCGGTCAATCGCAGGCGCGATGCGGGCAGTTGGAAGAAGAATTGTCTCAGATTCGCCGGACACAAGAGGAACTCAATGCCAAGCTTCAAGGCGCGCAGGATGCCGCGGCTGAGTCGGCGCAACGGCTCAAGGGATTTGAGGACCTGATTGCGCAGAAGACAGCCCATCTGGAGGAAGCGCGAGCGGCCCTGGAACAGCAAAGACGTGAAGGCAGCCAGACCGAATCGAAGTTGCGCGAGCAACTGGAAGCGGCCGGCAACGCCGTCGGTCAATCGCAGGCGCGATGCGGGCAATTGGAAGAGGAATTGGCCCTGCTTCGGCAGTCGCGGGAGGAACTCCAGTCCAAATTTCAGGCCGGTCAGGAAGCCGCCGCCCAGGCGGCCGAACGCATCAAGGAACTCGAGAAAAAAATCGTGGAAGGGGATGGGGTTCGCGAGGCTGAACGCTTGGAAATGGAACAACGCATTCGCCACGGTATTGCTTCTCTTACCCGCGTCACGGCCGACCTTGCGAAGGAACGCAGCGAACGTGAACGGGCCAATCAACTCAATGCGTCGCTCCAGGCACGCACACAGGAGTTGCATGAGGAACTCGGTCGAAGCCTTCATTCATATCGGGCGGGGCAGGAACGACTTTCCAGCGTTGAAAAGCAATTGCGTGAAAGTGAACAGGCCCTTACGGAGAGGACGGAGGCGTTGCAGGAAGAAACGACCGGACGCCAATCGGCGCAGGAGCAGTTGCGCAAAGCCCAGGAATTAAACGTCCAATTTCGCAATAATTTGTCGCTTTTCGAAGACTCCAAGACAGCGTTTCAACAAACGTTGAACGATTTGGAAACCCGGCTCAAGGCCAACTCGGAAGCTTTCCATGAATCCGAATCCAGCTTGCAACGTGAAACGTCCGAGCGCAAACGTCTGGCCCAAGCCTTGGAATCCACCCAACGCGAACTTCGCCAACAAACTGAAAAGCTCGATGCCCAGCTTCAAACGGCTTTAAATGATGCCAACCACTGGAAATCAAAACTCGAACAGGAATCTGGCGAACGTCAGACCCTCGTAAAGACGCTGGACGCAACCCAGCGGCAGTTCCGGGAACTATCGGAGCGAAGCAGCACGGAGTCATCCAAACTTCAATCCGCCTTGCGGCTTGGGCAGATCGAACGCATGAAGCTCGAGACACTGGTTGTTGGCTTGCGCCAATCAACGGCGGATGCCACCACCGCTGCCAACGTCGTTCGGGAGAATTTGAGGAGGCAATTTTGCCAGCCGCTGGATAATTTGCATCAATCGGCAAGCTCCCTGTTGTCGCTCGAAATGAATGAAGACCAGAAAAAACTTACCGAGACGGTGCTCCGGGACATTCTGACACTGAACGCCGAACTGCAACAATTGGAACCGGCCAACGGCCAAGCCGAACCCGTCCCGGCCAGCGTCTGACGCTTAATCCCTTGCTCAGGGACGAAAGAACACAGCGCGGCAAAGCCACAACCAAAAGAGGCAAAATGACGTTTTGCAGTTGCACAAGAAATCCTCGCGAGGTTGAGTGACTCGGACGTATTGCAGTGTAAAGGACCAAAGGAACGAATGGGACACCATGCTGTTAATGGGCGCGATTGGCCGATAGTGGCCGTGACAAAACGGCTGGATGCCGTAAGTGTCATAGGCGCTGGACTACGACGGTTATGACCGATGCCGATGCTCTGGCACCGCCCCTGTTACGCCAAGTCCCTTGTCCCACAAGGAGAATGGCGTCCGTGGGTAAAAAATTACTCACGTTGAATCCCTCCACTGTTGTTTTCCTCAAGTTTATTTCCCCGATAGAATATTCTTGCCAGGCCAAATACAAGACGACTGCAAACAGAATGCAACCGACAATCCGTTGCCACTTGGAACCAAAAATTACAATGGGAAGCGTCAACGCGGCGTTGACAATAAACAAAGGAAGTCGTTTTGGTGCTGGCAATGCTGACGACCAAGAACACCCGACTTAAAGGGGTCAGTTAATGATATTGTCATATTTTCAACATGGCTTGATCATTTGATTGCGGGCGTTTGGTCTTTGCGCCCTGTCCCAGTAGCCAGGCTAGATATCCGCGACCGCCCATGTTCAGCCGCTCCGCAATCCATGCCAGCGGCATCGTCGTGTTTGCCCGCAAGGCGCGCGCCAACTTCACCTTCCCCGGTTCGCCCTTGCGCCGCCCCCTCAAATCGGCCTCGCTCCACCTTAAACGCTGGAGTCCCTCCTTCACCATCCGCTCCGCCCGGGCCTGCGCCGCCTCCTGCATCGCCTCGCCGAAATGGCTCGGACCGGCCGGCGTGCTCACCTGCTCCAGCAACTCCCGCCGAAACTCCTCCCGCCCCAGGCACCAGCCCCGCTTCATCGGCTTGAATTCCTCCCCTGCGTTCTCCCCCCGCCGCCACTCCATCCGCTCCGCAAACTCACGCCTCCCCGCAATGCTGTCCCTGGGAACGCCCCACCCCCCCAGCAGCCGGTCCACCCGCAGCCAGGACGGGCGGCGCGAGGGCCCACTCAGATACCACCGATAGCTGCTCCAGGCAAATGCCTCCAAAGCTTGATCCGCCTTCATCAATTTGGCCCGCACCGGGTTCAAATGCACGTAGTCACAGGCCGTCTTGAGATAACCGTCCCCGCTCCCGTCCACCACCAGGGCCTTGTACCGACCGCTGAACAAGTGTCCGAATTCCTTGTGCCGCCGGTTGTACCGGCTGGTATAAGTGCCCAGCAACCACTTCATTCCGAGCACCAAATTGGGCTGGGGGGTTTCCACCACCAGGTGAAAGTGGTTGCTCATCAGGCAATAGGCATGCACCTGCCAGCCGGTCTTCTGGCACGCCTCCGCGAGGGTCTCCAAAAACCTCCGCCGATCCGCCTCGTCGGCAAAGATGGCCTCGCGCCGGTCACCGCGATTCATCATCCGGCTTCGCCGAGGCTACGACCGGACAGGCGTGATAAATCGCCCCGGGATATTGAATGCGCAGTTTCCGAGCCACGCCCATATCCTATCCCGCCCCCTCCCCAATCCGTCAATAAAATAATACAATATCATTAACTGACCCCTTCATGGCGCTGGCCCCAACGCAATCTGGCCGGCAACGCCATTGACTTCCACGTCCAGGTCCTCGGCCTGTCTTTCCATGATGCCATGCGCCACATCACCGGCACTTGATAACACCGCTGGCGTCGTCACCTTACGATGTCAGTCCGGCCAAAAGCCGCTGCAACGGCAAAAATCGGCCCTTACGATGCCAGTGTGGGAATCCAGCCGGAAGCCGCCGCTTGCGATGTCAGTGTGGTGAAAAAATCCCGGAACGCCTGAAAATCCGAAAATGAACCAGCCGGATCACAACCTTACGATCAGAGCGTGGCTATTCGGCCACAAATTACGATGTCAGTGTGGAAAAAGTTCCAAAAAACCTACGACCCCAATTTGGCCGTTTTTACGATGTCAAAAAAGTGCGTAACACCTAAAACGTTCTTGCGATTCCCACTTTTCCACTACCTTGCGATAGGAGTTAATCAGCCCAGGACGAAATGAATGTTCACACATCCAGTCCAAGGTCTTGCGCATGACAGCACGTTCACCAGCAGTAGTTTTGAATTGATTAAGAGAGGGGCAAGCCTCAGAAACAAAGAGCGATTGCACGAAGAACGCGGCGACTCCCTCCTTTCCCAAGTCAATATATCGTTGGTTAAGGCCGAAAATATAGCCAAGTGCGTTGCTGGCCTGCCCTTTTCCGCTGTAAAAAATCCAAAGATGCTGCTTCTCCGTCAAACGTAAATACATATCAGGGTCACGAGCCCTGAGTAACTCAATGCCATCCACAATAGCCTGCTTCTTATTGTTCGGTGTCCAAATGGTGGAGGTTCCGCACTTCATCCGCCGAAAGCCCCAAATCCAAAGATAGGGAGGAGTGATTAACCTCAAATTAATCCAACCAAACGGAAAAATGACTGTGTAGAACAACAAGTTTCCAATTATCGGGATGCTAAAAATCTTTCTCATAGCGAGAGGCATTATTCACCTACGCAGACACCAAGATCAAGCTCCAATTGTAGCTCTGATGGCGATGGCTCTTCTATGTCAATCTGATCGCCATTCAAGCCCTTAAATGGTCCATTATAATAGTAAATACTATCTGGAACAGGCGGTTTGGGGGACTCAATCGGAGCCTCTGCTTCTGGAGGAACAGAATTAAAGTCGGACTGCTCGAAGTGGTTTATATCGTATTGGTCAGGTTCAGGCAGTTCAACACCTGGCTTACCAATAGTGCCAGCGACAAGAGCAGGATACAACCACGACTGTTGAGCGAGTACAGGCCAATTGATGTCCGGCATTTGAGGAAACGGCGGAAGATCCGGTAGCCCCGTGGTAGGAAAAGGAAGGGTAAAGGGAGGATTTCCGTTCTTACCCAGCTGTTCGCCTGTTCCAGTTCCAGCGCCTTGTCCGGGACCACCTGGTGTAGGACAAAGCCCAAAGGAATCGTAGAGATTCAATGGGGCGTTGCCAATAGCCCCATAAAGATTCACATTTATCTGAGCCATAAGCCCCACAAGCTCATCAGCACTCTGAGCGCCGCCGTTGTTGCCGGCACTGGCCGCTGGATTGAGTGATGGCCCAATGCACCCCAAACTTCCACTGTCGCTCAATGGGTCCCTATTTATCCACCTTTGCAAATTCGGATCATAAAACCGATAGCCATAGTAATAAAGCCCGGCATTGTCATTCCATTCCTTCGACGAAAAGCGGTAGCGATTTGCCGCCGCCAGCGGCCCGCTCATGGCAATCATGTTTCCGAATGGATCGTATTGATATTGAGCGGCCACCACACCATTCGTATAAACCATCTCCGCAACGTTTCCACGGTCATAGGCAAAATAATAGGCTGTGGCAAACGGATCGTTGATAAGCAATTTTGGATTTTCAGTCCGCGCCAGCAAACCGCCAATCCCGCCGGCGCCCTCTAACGAGTCGCTCAAATCCACCCCGCGCGTATAAGTGACTTGCGGCACATTGCTGGCATTCCTCTCTTGAATGACGAGGTTGCGATCATAAATAAAATGAATTTCGTTGGTCTCAACCCACGAACTGCCATTCCAACTGTAATCCTGTTCGATCCGTTTGCGCATCAACCCATCGTAAGCAAAGCTATTGCTCCAAACATCGGCAACCCACACGCCGACAAGCTGATTCTCATCGTCGTAAGCAAAATTCCTTGTCCCGTCACTGGTGAGATTGCCGTTATAATCGTAGGTATCGCTGCTGCTGGATGGCAAATTGACGGTCACACTGTTGGTGCTCAGCCGCCCGATGTTGTCCTGGGCGATGGCGGTGTAAGTATTCTCGCCATTAGCGGCGGATAAGTTCGTCGCCGCAAAAGTCCCGTCGCCGTATATCGTGGCTTCCTCCCCGTTGACCACCACGTTGGTCACGCCTGGATAGGCGGTATTGGCGCTCGGTTCGGTGGCCGTGCCCGCCACGGTGAGCGCGCCGCTCCGTGAAATTGTCGTCAATTCATTCACGTTGTTCACGTTGAACGTTTCCACCATAGCATTGTTGGTGCGCTGATTCAAGTTCCAAGCTTTGTCATAGGCATAACCGAATTGCTCCTGCAAGCGGGGAGGATTGGGCGGATTGTCCGACGGCCAGCCGTCAAAGCCCTGAGCGGTTTTCAATTGGCCAATTTTATCATAAGAATAATTCATGTAATTCGCGAAAGAGTTATAATCAACGCCGGCTTGGGCCACAATCTGGGTCGCCTCCGAGCCCGAGTCGTAGTAATAATAAAGATAATCGTAAGTCTGGATCTGTTGGCTATTATAAAGGCAGGATACACTCTGCAGTCGCTCCAGGCCGTCGTAAGAATTGTAGATAGCCGCCGTCCCATCGTCGCGCAGTGCCAAACTCGAAACGTGGTCGCTTGCCTCGGAATAACCATAGGTAAAATCACCCGCGGGGGAATTCAAGTCGGCAAGCCGCATGGCCGTATCGTAGCTGTAATTCTGCGTCCAAGGCGATGCGTTGGGCTGCTGGAGACTCAAGCCGGCGCGTTGCCGTGAATCGTTGTAGAAATAGCTGACGGCATCATTTTCCCATGGGCCGTCCTCGCTCTGCAATTGATCACCGCCAGTCCAACTGAAGGCCGTCGAGCCGATGCCGTCCACCATATTCGTGAGCCGGTTGAATGGATCGTAGGCAAAATAGATGGATGGGGTATAAACCGTTCCGCCGGAATAATCCACGTTGGTCAGGTTGCCGAGAGGATCATACCGATAGACGGTGGCGCCTTTCGCCGGCGTCCAGCGGTTGGTCAGACGGTTGTCAGCGTCATATTGATAAACAAAATCCTCGTATCCGGCGGCATCCACCTTGTTTGTCACGCGACCAAAAGAATCATAGTTCCAATGGGTCGGCTGGTTTTTGCCGTCGGTCAATGCCGTCAATTCATCGGCTGGATTATAGGCGAATTGCAAAACTTCGTTGTTCGCGTTGGTTTCGGCAATGACGCGGCCGGCTAAATCGCGGACGAAGGCCGTCAAGTGGCCCAATGGGTCAATATAGTTGGTAAGGCCAAGCGCGCCATATCCGAATGATTCCAGGCCTAATTGGTTTCCATCGCCATAACTCTGACGCGCAACGAGACGGCCTAGAAGATCGTACGCGTTGGTTACAGTTACGGAGTTACGGTCCACACTGTTGGTAACGCGGCCATAGATGTCAAACGATTTTGAGAATAATGTAAAATTGTTCAATTTGCCGATTTGAGGTTGGCTCTGAAGGCCATGCTGGTACCATTTTAAGATATTCAGTTGATTATTGGCGCCGTCGGTAATGTATTGGATGCGGTCTTCAGGATCGTATGCAAAGGACAGATCGTAGCCGTCGGGATACACAGCATTTGTCACCATGCCATCCATATCGTAACTAAACGTTGTTATCAATTGTGAATCGCCGTTGTAGCGGGTAATTTTATCCGGCGAGCCGCATCCGCAATAGTCGTAGGTGGTGATTTCTCCATCCGCATTGGTGGCGGCCACAAGTTGCCGGACTTGATTATAGCCATAATAGGTCCATTGGTTGAGACGGTCTTTGGTGGCCACAATGTCCAGTTTGTCGTACACGTTGGAGACTGTTGTCCCATCGGAATAGGCCGTGGAGAGGAGGCGGTTGAGGTTGTCATAGGTGTTGGTCGTCACCAGTCCAAGCTCGTTCGTTTGGACAAATACGTTTCCATTCGTATAGGTGAAATAATTCGTTCGGAAACCGATGTCCGCTTGCATCGCCAGAAAGCCTTTGTAGGGGCCACTCGCGTAATAAACGTTGGTTTGGATCATGCCGCCGGGGAAAATGATGCTGGTGACCTTCAATGTGTTGGTGTCATGCGTATAGCGGAGCACGTCGCCGACCGCATTGGTCACGGAGGTAAGCAGATTCGTGATGACGGGGTCGTATCCGTAGCCGCGCGTCAATTCGCCTTGAGGCCCCAGTTCATATTCAAGGATCGTGCCGCTGGGATCAAAGATATTGGTGTACACCGCGACTGATCCATCGCTGTTGGTATAACAGTAAGACGTCGGCCGGCCCAGACTGTTTCTTGTGATGCCAAGCTCTGAGGACCATTCCCAAATGGACGTGACACGCTGCAAGCCACCGGCTGTATTGACGCCAATGTAGTTGCCATTCTGTCCCTGGTAGGTGTACACGATATCGTTAGGACGGCCTTCGGTCCCATATGGACTCCGAATTTCGGCCATTGTATCGCTCACGGTAAGACCATTCACAGTATTGGCGCCGTGCAGCCAGTGTTTGACGGTTGCCGGGTAGTAATCGGCTTTTGGCATTGAAAATCCGTCGGCCAGCCAATCCGCGCTGATGGCCGCATACTGCGCTCGATTCCAATGATAGCTTCCCATGTCCCCGAAATCGGTTGGGGGATCGTCTTGATACATATACAATTGCTGGGCGGAGTTGGCTTCCGTGATCAATGCCGCGCGCTGCGTATTACTGTTCGTTCCGTTGCCGCTTTCGTAATATTCGAAACTCGTTGTCCCATACAGCGTAATCATGTTGGTGAGCCGATCATCGGCGTCGTATTGAAAATACGAGGTCATGCCTTGGGGGTCCTCGATGCTGGCTAGCAAGCCGTTGGCGTCCTGACTGAAGTCGTAATTGAAATATGTGGAGCGGCCATAGCGATCCGTCACGGCAGTGATGAGGTTGGGATGGCTCACGTCGCCATAAATGAGCGTGTTGGTTTTCCCGTCCATATCCACCGCGCTGACCAATTGAACCACACCATCGTCGTTTTGGTAGTTGAATTGTTGAAGAACCCGGCCGTAGCGGTCAAGGCGTTCTGTCAGGAAATAATTGGTGTCGCCGCTCATGTCGCCGACAGCATAACCATAAATGTTTTCAGAACCGGTTGGGGAAACCAAGGCGGGCGGGTCGTCATCTGCAACCCCCACGGTCGCAAATCTTCTGCCTGTCTTGTAATCCGGCGTGCCATCCGTCAAAAACGAACGCATTCCGCCACCCGCAAGATAATCCTCAATCGTATCCGGGCTGCCGGACTTCGATTGCAGCATCGCCAGCCAATTGCACGACCAGTCGCTGCCGAATCCGGGAATGTTCGGTTCCTGCGCTGTTCCACGGCTTTTGTATGACAGGTTCAACTCCATCCAGGTTTGATCTGATTGATGGTAAAGCAGCGGCGTGTCCGTCAGCCAAACCGTAATGTAGGGTTCGCTCACAGACCATTGCGGCATACCGCAGTTTGGGCACGGCGGCGGAGGCGGTGTGCCTCCGCTGGCGGCTCCATCATTTGAAGAGGGCGGGTCGCAAGTTGAATCGGCGTTGTCGCTGTTGCCATCGCCTCCCAGGCCACAGTGATCAGGCGGGGGGTCGTCATCGCAGTCGTTGAAGGTATTCGGGAATCCCATGCCGTAGATTCTGGCACACGCCACTTCGCTCATTTTCGCCCACGACGCCGGGACTTTATCGGCGGGCAATATATAATCGCCGCTGGATTCGGCCGCAATCGTGGCCGCTGTCATCCAGACGTGGCCGCTAAATGTCGGATCGTCCACTCGGTACAAATTACCTTTTTGTTCCGTAATTGCGGCGTAATGATTCAACTTCCAATGTACCACGGACGGCACGACCGGCAGCGCATCCGCCGGGCAATGCACCGCCTCGACGGAAATTCCATTGCTCCTTGCCAGAGCCAGCAGTTCGGACATGTTAAAGCCGCCGTCGGGTGAATCCATGTCGAAGAGTTTTTGAGCCGTCCGGTTTCCCAACCCCATCGCCATTGCCAGATGACCCAAGGCATACGAGCCGCAACGATACGAATCTCCGGGTTTAGCCTTCATCATCCCTAGCCCTTCCTCGGTTTCTTGAATTTCCGTCGAATAAGTCTCCAGCGGCAGGTGTCGAGCGGACAATTCGCCAAATAACTTTTCGAGCTGGTCTTTGCGCCCCAAACTCGCCAGCAGGCGGGTCCAGCCCGCCATGTCTCGAACGGCCAATCTTTGCGCCGCGGCGTCCTGACTGTCTTTGGTTTCGTTCCAAGCCGCTTGCCAATAGGCCAACGCTTCCGAATATCGTCCGCGAGCGCGGTCATATTCAGCCAGGTGAACTTGAAGGTCCGGCGTCCAAGCCGAGTTCGGATGTGTCGCCACAAATTGTTCCAGCGCCGCAAAGCCCGGATCCATGCCTTTGGTATTGAAAACATCAATGTCTTTCAACAATGCCTCAGATTCGGCTCCTGACGGTTGCGAGCCAACCCATACCAACGGACGTTGAAACAATGGAGCGCGAATTACTTGTTCGACGGCAGCAGGCGCTGCCGACACTTCTGAGGTGACAACCAAGCTGGCCGCTGCCAGCAGCGCTTGAACGCAAAGGTTGAGGCGTATGCCTTTTGTTTGTGCGGACATAAAGAGCGTTTTCATAACAAGAGGGGATTGAATGTTATGGCAATGTGCTGCCGTTTAGCGGATGAGTGATGATAACCTTTAGACCAAGGTCGCCGTAAAGGTACCAGCCGATTTCGCCGGAATCCACCAGGCCGTTCCCGTTGGCGTCCTCCAGGTAGTCCGGGATGCCGTCGCCGTTGGTATCCAAGGGCACGCCATTCGTGTACGAAGCCACGTAGTGATAGCCGATGCTCACGATGTTTGTGGCTTCAATAACTTGATTGGTTGTAATGGTAAAATGGTATAAACCGAGGAGGTTGGCGTTGGTGCTGCCGGCCTGAATCAACGGACTGTTGGTCGGCAGGTAATAATTCCCAAACCAACTGCTTTCCCAGTTGTAGCCGTCCACGTTAGTCGAATTAGCCCCCACTGTTTGCAATGTTCCGTAACAAGGGCCATAAGGGTAATAATAACTTTGCCAACTGAGATTGTTTGTGTTGTAGGCATTGCAATTCTCAATGGTGTAGTTTGTATTGCCATTGAGAGGATCTGACCAGGGAAACGCTGTTCCATCGAAGGCTGTATTCTCAACCGTGACAATAGATGGGGGGTAATTGTTGCCATTCGCATCCCGGGCAATAAATAATATACCGCCGTAAAAAGTGCAGTCTTGGAAAGTGATATTCGGATTGTCGCTCTGGTCCCAGAAATAAACCTGCGGGCGGAAGAAAAAGCAGTTGGAAAAATTCAGGAACTGTTCGTCGTATGGCGCGAAACCACCGAGCCAAAATTCCGAGTTTTGAAAGTTACATTCGCCTTGCTCATGACCGTCGGTGACAAGGGCGTTGTTGAAGCCTCCGTCAGACATCTTGGCAAATGTCGTGTTTATTTGCGGCTCGCCGGAGCCGCTGCCGTTAAACTGGAAGGCGGGCGGCCGTTGGCTGTCAACCCATTGGCCGTTACACCCTTCCTGCACTGAATTGGCAAAAGTAATCCAACATGGCGCGGTAGCCGTGCCGGTCGCAATGAAATCCGCCCCATTATTCAACAAAATACCGGCAGCTTGGCCGTAAATGCCATACAAGCCAATGGCAGTACCGGCCGTGACATTCAAGCCGGCGGATAAATTGCATCCGCCAAACGCAAAATCCAAAACGTCATAGTGATAGCCCAAGGCCGGATCGCCCGTGTTGTCGCGTTGGGCCTGGGGCGAAAGGGTGGTCGGAACGGAGATACTCACATTCGAATAGAAAACCGGCGGATAAACGGTCTTCGCGGCAAGATCATCCAATAAACTGCCGTCAATGTTGGTTGTTCCAGCGTCGAGAAAGGCGCAGCCGTTGGTCAAATAGTAGCTGCCGCCGCCAACGGTTTGGAATGGATAAAAAGCACTGGCAATTGGACTCGTCCCGAATTCTTGACAATTGTAAAAGCCGTCATTTGTTCCTGAAAGCGTTGAAGATTCACAGTTGTTGGTAAGATTGTTTATGTCTGCCAAAATGCAGTTTTCCAATGATAAGCCCGCATTGTCGGAATCAGACATCAGATTAACGCTCCCGCTGAAGGTGACGTTTTGCGCGTTAACCTGCCCGGAAGTTGTGCCCTCGAAATTAGTTTGCACATCGGCAAAAAGGAGGTTGCCCAGATTTATATTGCAAAATGCATTACCAATGCCATCCTGGCAATTAACCAACTGGCCGTCGTAAAGGTTCAAGCCGGAGCTGTAATCAGAAATCGCTGTGGCCGCCCACAAAATCCTAAAATGAGAAATAGTGGAAGTGAGCGGCGCTTCAAGAGTGAGCGCAGGGTTTGCATAATATCCAGTAGGGCTTCCAGTCGAACCAGAAATCGTTTCTCCTTCAGTGTCGTCATCTTTAGCTGTCATAATGACCGGCAAATAATTCGCAGCCTGCCAATTGATACTGCTGGAAGGCTCCAGCCAAACAGTGGTATTGGTGGCATACTTAAGAACACAGCCCCCTTCAAATGTATTGGTTCCATAGAGATTAACCCGGCCGCTGACATAATACGTCGAGTCCCCTTGGAAATCGGCGTTCGTGATGGTGCCTGACACTGTCTGATAATCCAATACCAGCCCTTTGGAAGGCAGCGTTTTAAGGCGCACCTGCCGGAAATGAACCGATGGACTGGCTTTGGCCAAATGTTGCGGCGGCAACTTTAACCGGCGCGACGCCATATTTGGAAGAATCCCAACCTTCGCCGTTCCTTGCGGCAGGGTTTGATCCGTCAACGCCGCGAACGGAATCTGCTCAATGAGAAATTGTCTCCCGCTCATTTGTACCCAATTTTTTGCCACCAATACCCCGCTGTCTTGGGCGTCTGTTCCCAATAAAAACGCGCGTCCTTGCATCATCTTCACCGCCCCGAAATCCAAGGTTTCATCGGTCAATGCAAGCCCTCCCTGATTTGGCAATGGCGTGGCCGTTACCACCGGCTGCGGTGGGTTGAAAAATTCCGTCAATATTTGCAATCGCGTCGTTGCGGGATCCAAACCGCTGGCGGCTGGCGACGGCGGCTGTTCCCGCAGAATGACACATTGTTCAAGCCCCGATTTTGTAACCGTGTAGAGCAGATCCGCGTCCAAACCCTCGAAGGCATTTCGATAAGCCAGCTCGTTGGAACTGATCAATTCTGCCGTGGAGTTCGTTAAAGTAGCTATAAACACGGAGTTAGTGGCGTCGGCGAGGAGTAATCCAACCGGAGAACTGTCCAGTTGCAGTCCATCTGGCGTCACCATTTTAATTTCACCATTATATATTTCGGACGGCCAAAATACTTGAAACTGACAGTTTGTCGAAGCGAACGAGCCGTCCGGCAACATGACGATGTCCTCGCTGCTCGGAATGTATTGATTTTCGACAAGATGGTTCAAACCGGATTCGATCTGCGTATATTGCTGTTTTTCGGCAACGATTTCACCATTGGGTCCTTGCTCATAAACAGTTCGTTCCCAGATGCTAGAATTGGCGTCGCTGGCCACAACGGAATACGGCGTGGGCGGGGGAACAGAGGATTGGCCACCGGTGGTCTGCTGCTGCGCCCGGCACAAATTGATGCCCAATAATAACGCCATCAAAACAGGGAATTTGGAAATAGCTTTCATAAGAAGAAGACGCCGAATTTTTGAACGTATCGGGGTAAAACAATACCGAGAAGGGAATTGACCCCACTTGACACCCCCCACGCCGATCCTTGAAACCCGCCTCATACCGATCCTTCGCTTGGAAGGGAAGCCCCCATTGATTGCTTCACCTCTCTTGCGCGAATTCCCTCTTAACATCCAATACTGATCAAGTCAACAAATATTTTTCACAATTTTAAAAAGTTACATGGCTGTAACATTGCCTGATCGAGACTGCTGGAACGTCTGAGACGCAACACTACGCTTCAAAGGGTGAAGCCGGCGGCCTTCGCGTCATTCGCAAACATCTTCACCGTGTCCAGCGACATCTCCGACAACCCCGTTCCCGCCAGCTCCTTGATCAGCGCCAGCGACGATTCACCGAGTGTGTTTGTGATGGGAATTTTGACATAAACGTTTTTGCCCAGCCGTTGATCTTGAGCGCCTGCCGTTTCATCTCGGAAAAATCATCGGAAAACACCTCGAACGACATCGGCTTCTCCGTGATGCCCTGTAAAATGTCGGGCGCGAACCTCGAAATCCGCAATCCCCGCCTTCCGCATCAGCGTCGGATTGGTCGTCAAGCCCTTGATGAGCGGATTCGCGTTCAAGTCCATCATCCCCTTCCGGTCCGCGCCGTCGGCAAAAATCTTTATCTTTAAACCTCAAAAATGCACCTCTGAGAGTGTTAAGAGGCCCGCTCCCAATTTTTTCCAAAATTTTTGTTGCGCATCCGTCTTTCCCTGCTAAAATCCGCGTCCGCTTTCGAAAAACCGGAGCGGTGATAAATTAACCATTAATAGACAATTGCTCTTTGTATGGCTGCACAACGCATTAGAATTCGTCTGAAAGCCTATGACCATCGCGTCATAGACCAGTCCGCGCGGGAAATTGCGGACACTGTCAAACGGACGGGCGCCCGCGTCGCCGGTCCCATTCCGCTTCCGACGCGCATCGAACGCTTCACCGTTCTACGGTCGCCCCATGCGGACAAAAAATCGCAGGAGACATTCGAGCAACGCACGCACAAGCGGCTCATTGACATCCTTGACCCGACGGCCAAAACCGTGGACGAATTGAAGAAGCTCAACCTGCCCGCCGGCGTGGACATCACGATCAAGATTTAATGTTATGCCACTAGGACTTTTAGGAAAAAAACTCGGACACACCCGCGTTTATGACGCCCGGGGCAATGTGACGGCGGTGACCGTGGTGCTTGCGGGGCCGAACCGCGTGTTGCAGGTGAAATCGCAGTCCGGCAAGGACGGCTACAATGCCGTCCAGCTTGGTTTTGATGATCAAAAGGAACAGCGTGTGACCAAACCGTTGCTCGGCCATATTAAAAAGCAGAACGGCCAGGCGGTCAAACGCATCAAGGAATTCCTTAATTTCTCGAAGGAAGTGAAGCCCGGCGACGTGGTGGGCGTGACCCTGTTTGCGCCGGGCGACTTTGTGGACGCGATCGGCGTCACGAAGGGCCGGGGTTTTGAAGGTGTCGTTGGCCGTCACTCGTTCGCGGGCGGCGATTCGACGCACGGCGCCAAAGGCTGGCACCGTCGCAGCGGCGCGATCGGCCAGCGCCTCTTCCCGGGCACTGTGCAGCGCGGTTTAAAAATGCCCGGCCATATGGGGCAGGTCCGGCGCACCACCCAAAATCTCGAAGTGGTCCAGGTGCGCGAGGCGGATAATTTGTTGTTGATTAAAGGTTCGATTCCCGGCGCCGAGGGCGATTACATCGTCATCCGCGAATCGAAGAAACGTCCGAAGGGCTGGAAGCCGCCGGTCAGCATCGCGCCGATGAAAAAGAAGGGCGCAGCGGAAAAGAAACCCGAACCAAAGCCCGCGGAGGCGAAGAAATAATCAGGCCATGAAAATTGCGATCAAGAATCTCGAAGGAAAGGACCAGGGCGAACTGGAAGTGAAGTTTGCGCTGGTGGAAGGCGGTCGCGGGACGCAAGCCGTGCATGAGGCGGTGACCGCCTACCGGGCGGCGCAACGGAGCGGGACGGCGTGTACCAAGAACGTCGGCGAAGTGTCCGGCACCAACAAAAAACCATGGCGCCAAAAGGGCACCGGGCGGGCGCGCGCCGGTTCGTTCCAATCGCCACTGTGGGTGGGTGGCGGCGTGGTGTTCGGTCCCAGGCCGCGCGATTTCAGCAAGAAAGTGTCCAAAAAAACGAGGCAACTGGCGTTGCGCAAGGCCCTGACTGAACGGCTTAAGGCCGGCGACGTGGTGGTGGTGGACGACTTGAAATTGGAATCGCCGAAGACGAAGACTTTTATTGGCGTGATTTCCAAATTGGAATTGAAAGGCACGACCCTGGTGGTATCCACCGGTGTGGACAAAAACCTGACGCTGGCGTCGCGTAATCTTGAAAAAGTTGCGTTGACGACGAGCGATTCGCTGAACACCTACGACGTGTTGCGGCCGGACAAATTGCTGTTCACGAAGAGCGCCTTTGAAAAAGTTGAAGCTCGTTTGACCCAGGAATAAAATGAACACTTTTGAGATCATTAAAACCGTCCGCCTCACGGAGAAAGGCACGCGTCAGGGCGAGAAGTATAACCAATACACTGTGGTGGCCGACCGTCGGGCGAACAAGACGCAAATCCGGCAGGCCGTGCAGGAGCTTTTCAAGGTGAAGGTGACGCGCGTGAATACGCTCAACGTACGCGGCAAATTCCGGCGCCTGCGCACTGTTCAGGCCGGCCAGACGGCCGGCTGGAAGAAAGCGATTGTCACGCTGAAACAAGGCGACAAGATTGTTTTGACCTGATTTGGGATGCGGAGGCAACTGGTTTGTCTCACCCTGAACCCCCTGAACCCTTGAACCCGCCGCAGATGGCTTGGCGTTCAAGTGACAGATGGCATTCGCCTGCTGTCCCCTCTCCGCTCCCATCCGATGGGAGGGGGAGCTTATCCCTCGCTCGCGGGAGCGGGAGAAGGCGCCCGGAGGGCGGATGAGGGTTGTAGGGAAAAAACATACCAATGTGGTCAGGGTAAGGTGTGGGTTTGCTGGGTTAATGGGGAGTCTCCACGGCCTTTTTCCCGCGCATTGGGACCATGAACCTGAAATGCGTAAGCGCTTGGAAATCAACGGTGGCTTTTTCAGGCTCATGGAGAGGGCGACTTTGGATCAGAATTCGTGAGTCCGGAAAGAATTCCCCGAAGAGCGCGCGCGTTGACCCGGACCCGGAAAAAGGTTCATGGAGAGGGCCGGGGTTCAGGGAGATTCTCCCGCTGCCGAACGGCTATAGTTTTTCTTCAGGCTCTCTAACAGTTGACACGGAATTCGGTTATATTAAACGGGCAATGAAAACGAATGCCCCCAATCGGATTCTGCACGTGGACGGCGACAGCTTTTTCGCCAGTTGCGAACTTGCGCTGGATCCGAAATTGCAGGGCCACCCCGTCTGGGTCGGCGGCGGCAGGCGGGGGGACGGCATTGTGATCGCGGCGAATCGCGCGGCGAAAAAATTCGGGGTCAAAACGGGCATGGCCTGTTTCGAGGCGAAGCGGCTTTGCCGCCAAGGCGTGCTCTGCCGTCCGCACTACGATGAATACCGGCGGCTGTCGCAGGAGATGTTTCGCGTGCTGGAAGAGTATTCGCCCACGGTGGTCCCGATTTCGATTGACGAAGGTTTTCTGGATTTAACGACAATGGACCGGCATGTCTGGCGGGACCGGTCGCCGGAAGGATACGTAAAAGAGATCCGCGCGCGGATTTTGCGCGAGGTGGGGCTGCCGGTTTCGGCCGGGCTGGCCAACTCCTCGCGGCTGGCGAAGCTGGCAACGGACGCGGCGAAACCGGGTTTCATTGAGATTGCGCCGGGCGAGGAAAAGGGATTTTTGAATGACCGGAGTGTCCGCGAGCTGTCGGGCATCGGCAAAAACCGTCAACGCGCCTTGTCGGCTTTGGGCGCGACGACGTTTGGCGAAGTGGCAAGATTGCCGTCCACCCTGCTCAAACAAAAATTCGGGATATGGGGCCAGCAACTCTGGCTTTTTTCAAACGGACTATGGAACGAGCCGCTGTTGCTGGAGGTGAAAGACCGGACGACGATATCCAGCAACACGACCTTGCCGTATGACGAGCCGGATTACGAGGCGGCGTTGACGTTTATTTGTAGCGAAGCCACGCGCCTGGTCGGGCAGCTTCGCCGCGAGCAAATGCAGGCGCGCGAGATGAGCCTGACGATTCGTTTCAGCGACTTCAGCGAAACGAGCGGCGGCCATCGTTTTCGGGAGCCGCAATTTTTAAATTCAACGATTAACGCCAAATTGGAGGAGATTTTTCGCGCCGTGATGGGCGGCCGATTCAAATCCGTCCGGCAAATCCGCATCGCCTTTTGGAACCTCCGGCGATTGGACACACAGCCGACGCTTTGGGGCCGGACGGACGCGGAGCGTTGGGGCGCGCTCGATGACGCGGCGCACAAGTTGAACAGCCAATTCGGCAAAACCAGCATCATGACCGGGGCGCAACTGGCGCTGCGGGAAATGGAGGACAGTTTTAAAAATCCAAGGGCGAAATGTCCATTTGTGCCACAGCGGGAAATGGTAAGAAAGCTATGGGGCACGGACGCCGACCCGTTGGCACACAAGGGTGATCGGGAGAAACGGCTCGCTGAAGCCAGCAAACAATCGCAGTTTCGTAAACCGGATTGAAGCATGAGCGGACGGATGGGATCGGGGAATTTTCCCGTGAATAGAGCTGGTTTGGCGATTCAATAAACGTCATGGAAATGAAGGCACGGCCGCGTTGGTGAGCGCGTAGCGGTTGCCAAATCGAGTCCCCTTGGCTATTTTGGATGGATGAAACATTTCGCCTGGTTTGCCATTCTGATGCTTGCGTTGTCCCCGTCCGCGCGCGCGCAGCAAGACCCCGATGACCAATATATTATTATATACAGTTTGATGCAGCAGGCGGACTCGCTCGAAAACAATGGCCAGCCGCAACAGGCGCTCAGCGAATTTCAAGAGGCGCGGGCGGAGCTGGAAAAGTTTCAAACGGTATATCCGGACTGGAACCCGACGATCGTCAACTTCCGGTTGAAATATCTCGCGGACAAAATCAGCGGATTGACGGCGCAATTTCCGGCGACGAACGCGCCGTCGGCCACGCCGACCAACGCGGTGTCCACGTCCGGGGCGATGCCCTCCCCGGCGTCCGATTTGCAGGCGCAGGTGGATTCATTGAAGTTGGAAGTGCAGCAACTACAAACGGCCAATCAGTTGCTTCAGGACAAACTCAAAGAGGCGTTGAGCGCGCAGCCCGCGTCGGCGGACGTCCAGGAGTTGGCGCAGGCGCAGGAACAGGTGCGATCGCTGATGAAGGAGAACGATTTATTGAGGGCCAGCCTCAGCGGACAAACGAACAATGCCATGGGACAGACCGAATTGCTGAACGTCCAGCAGGCCCTGGCCGACGCCAAACAGAATCTGGCTGAGCAAAAGGACCGCGCGGACCGTCTGGAAGCCGAAAATCAATCGCTTCAATCGCAGTTGCAGTCGGTCATGGTCGGGCCGGATTCGATGAAGGCGTTGGAAGAGGAAAACGTGATGCTCAAGCAACAACTGGCGCAGTTGCAGGCCGGCGCGGGCGTTGTGAATGAAAGCACCGAGTTGGCCCAGGCGCGGGCGCAAATCGCCGCGCTGCAATCGGACGCGGACATCAACGAACTGGAAAAGGAAGCACTCGAAGAGCGATTGCAGAGCTATCAATCGGGCGAGGGGCGTTCGATGTCCGCCATAAACAGCGAGGAAATCAGCAAATTGCGCGCGCGGTTGGCGGTGGATGAAACCCCGGCGGTGCCTTATACGGCGAAGGAACTGGCACTATTCAAATCACCGCCGCCGGCGCCCGAAACCAACGCCGTGCCAACCGCCGGCGCGCCGTCTCCTGCAAATGCGACGGCTTCAGGCGAATTGTCACCCGATGTCACGCTTCTGGTTGCCGAGGCGCAAACCTATTTTGACAATCACGACTACAAAAACGCGGAAGCGGATTACAAGAAAATTTTGCAGATGGACGGGAAGAACGCGGTGGCGCTGGCGAACCTGGCGGCAATTGAGCTGGAGGAAAACAGACTGGTCGCGGCTGAGAGTCATCTTAAGTCCGCGCTGGCCATCAATCCGAATGACGCCTACACGCTCTCGACGTACGGCTACCTGGAATTTCGCGAGCAGAAATATGATGAGGCGCTCGACGCGCTGAGCCGCGCGGCCAAGCTTGATCCGCAGAATGCGCAGATTGAGAATTATCTCGGGGTCACTTTGAGTCACAAAGGCCTGCGCGCGCAGGCGGAGACGGCTTTGCGCAAGGCGGTTGAATTGGATCCGGATTACGGGGCGGCGCACAGCAATCTGGCGGTGATTTATCTCAACGAAAATCCGCCGTTGGTGGAATTGGCGCGCTGGCATTATGAGAAAGCCATCGAGGACGGCATGCCGCGCAATCCGGATTTGGAAAAGATGCTCGCCGACAAAGGCGCGCCGGTTTCGTTCGCCCAGTGAACCGATTTTTTTGATTGTGAATCAGCGAGAAATGCGAAGTCTGATTTCAACTCTCACCCCTCACCCTCAATCCCTCTCCATGAACTCAGGGAACCCACACCTCTCCCTGACCCTCTCCCCTCCCATCGGATGGGAGCGGAGAGGGAATAGCAAGCGGACGCCGATCGTGTTTTGGGAAAAAATGGGCCAACGACAGGTTCAGGGGTTCAATGCGCGAATGTTTTGGGGAATTCTCTTCCCGTTGAGGTCCGTCTGCGCTGTGCTTCGACGTGACACGGGAGAGGGAAGCCGCGGTCGATCGGCTCAGGACAAATCCCGGTTCATGGTCCCAATGCATGCGAAAAAAATCGAAAGGGGTCTCCCGATGAATTTATGCGACAGGCGTTCAATGATCTGACGGTCTCGACGCGGGGAAGAGGGCTATACGATTTTACGCTGGAGGTGGAAAAATGGATCGAGGCGAACCGGTTCCGGGACGGGCTGCTGACGCTGCACTTGCGGCACACCTCCGCGTCCCTGCTCATCCAGGAAAATGCCGATCCCGACGTGCAGCGGGATTTGGAAGCGTTTTTCAAACGGCTTGTTCCCGACGGGGATGCGTTGTTTATCCACACGACCGAGGGGGAGGATGACATGCCGGCGCACATTCGGACGGCGCTGACGACGGTGAACTTGAGCATTCCAGTTCATCACGGCCAAATGGCGCTCGGCACCTGGCAGGGGATCTATTTGTGGGAACACCGGCGCGACGGACACAGCCGGAAGGTGGCGTTGCATTTTATTGGGGAATAGAATGTCCTGTCATCTTGAGAATGCCGCATCGAATGCCGCCTGGTTCGGCATGAAGTCCAGCTTGCGGATGAATGCGCAGCTTTCGGTCGCGCCGTGGACGCGGTCCATGCGGCCATCTTCCCATTCCACGGACAACGGGCCGCGATAGCCGACGTCATTCAGGGCCACGATGATGTCCTGGAAGCGGATGTCGCCGCGGCCGAGTGAGCGGAAATCCCAGTAACGGCGCGGATCGGCAAAATCGGTATGTCCGCCGAAGACGCCGACCGATCCATCGCCATGCCCCCACCACGCGTCTTTCATGTGCGCATGGAAAATGCGGCCACCAAATTCGCGGATGAACTTCACATAATCCACCCCCTGATAGCCGAAATGGGACGGGTCGTAATTGAAGCCGAAGCGCTGGTGCTGTTTCACCGCTTCGAGCGCGCGCCGGGCGGACGCGATGTCGAACGCAATTTCCGTCGGATGCACTTCGAGGGCGAAGTTGACATTTTGGTTTTCAAAGGCATCGAGGATCGGCAGTCCAGCGGCTGGCGAAATCGGCGAAGCCTCTATTGAAGAATTCCTGGCTCGCGGGCGGGAATGGGTAGTGCGCATGCCAGATACTGGAGCCGGTGAAGCCATTGACGACTGCGGGACAGGCGGCATTGCCGCCCTGCCTGGCGTCAAAAAATATCCGCGCGGCGCGGGCGGTGGCTTTCATTTTTTCGGCGGCGCGATGGCGGACGGCTTCGGGTTGGCCGTCGCCCCAGACATCGGCGGGGAGAATTGCCTGGTGACGTCCATCAATCAAATCGCAGACTGCCTGGCCGACGAGGTGCGCGGAAATGGCGAAGCAGGTCAACCCGTGTTTTTGCAGCAGGTCCCATTTCTTTTTGACATAATCGGGTTCGGCGAGCGCGCGATCCACTTCAAAATGGTCGCCCCAGCAAGCGAGTTCCACGCCGTCATAGCCCATGGCTTTGACTTTTGGGGCAAGTTCAGCGAGTGGGAGATCCGCCCATTGGCCGGTGAAAAGGGTGACAGGTCTCGGCATGATGGATTAAATATTTGTTGGAACATTTTGACAGGGTCTGACAGAAGGTCAACGCGGCAAACGACCCGAGCGGGGGCATCTCCGCTCCCATTCTGATGCGAGGAGAGAATGTGGTCCCGCAGCGGGACCGGGCGAGCGTTGTGGGGAGAATCTGATTCATTCGGTCAGGGTGAAACTTCCACGAAACATTCGCGCCTTTTGCCCTTGAACCTACGAATGCGTCCGCCTTGTCTCCCTCTCCTCCAATCCGATTGGAGGAGAGGGCCGGGGAGAGGGGGCCATTTTAAAAACACCCTCCATTTCAAACCCAACTGGCTGTCTCATCATTAGGGCTTCGGAATTCCTTCGTCATTAGTCATTCCCGGCGGTAAGCCCGGTTCATGGGCAGCCCCCACGGCTTTTTGCCGCTTGACGGTTCGGGGTTCATGGAGAGGGCGACTTTGGATCAGAAATTCATGAGTCCGGAAAGGATGCTCCGAAAGCTCGCGCGTTGAACTTGGCCCCGGAAGCGCAGTCGGAGCGCGGCTCTGTGAGCCGCAGCAATGTCCGATTTTTCGAGCGGCGACCGCTTGCCGCAAGCTTATTTGCGTAAGTAAGTTGCCGCAGGTCACGAGCCGTCGCTGCGCCATGGCGCGGCAGGCAGACCCGCGCTCCGGAAAAAGGTTCATGGGCAGGGTTCAACGTTCGCGGGTTTCGCGCTCCACGTATCCATCAAAATGACCATCACCCCCAGGAACCAGGCGATGAAGAACGGATACGAATAACGGCCCACCTCATCGGGGCCGCTGTAATGAATTAACATGGCGGGATCGTTTTGTATGTAAGGCAGGCACGATAATGTCAGGGCGAGCATGACGAGAACTCCGAGGACGACGGCGGAGAGACTGGCGGTTGCCGGGCGGCTGCGTTTTTGCCAGAGGGCCACCAACACCAGGATGAGCAACAGCCAGGGCAGTAGCGTCAGTTGTTCATTAACCAGACTGCCAAATCCAGCCCATTGGCCGATCCAGTCCAGGTGGCCCTGGCTGTCTGGTTGCCAGCGGAAAAAATCGCCGTTAAAAAAGCGGTTGCCCAAGTTCAAGAAGAGGACCTGCGGAAAACGGTGCAAGGTGGCGGTGGAGGTGGCCAGTCCTTCCCGCCACCAGTGGGCTTCCGGATGTTGGATCGGCTTTTCGAGCCGGTACCAGAGATAGGGCAACACGCATATCAGAGAGGCGAAGGCATTGCGCCATAAGATACTTTTTTTCAGCCACCCGCGTTGCCAGCAAATCGGGAGAAGCGCGCAGAACCAGAACGCGATATAAATTATGCCCTCGAATTTGGCCATCATGGCCCCTGTGGCCGTGAGAATGGCCGCGGCCAGATACCATTCATCCGCCCGGGTAATCGCCTTCACGAGCAGCATGGCCGTTAAACTGGCAAAAAAAACCATCGGCATGGTCCCGCCTTCCTGACGAACATAGTCCAAGGTCGCCGGCAGGAAACAGAGGACCACCACGGCGAGGACGGGCAGGGGATGCGGCCGCTGCCAGGTTTTCGTCAGCGAAAGGATGCCGATGCACAACGCGACCACCATCCAGAACGGCCAGACTTTGTTGACGAATTCATCCACGCCGCCCACCGCGCCATAGTCGAGCAGATACAAGCAGGGGACCAGCAGGGGATATTCCCAATGGGCATAGGCGAGACCGGGCTGATGCATCCAAAAGAGCAGATTGCGCCCCTGGTCCAGGTAAAGCACTTTTGCCTTAAAAACCCAAAAGGCGTTGGCGTCGAGTTCCATCGTGCCTTCCAACGTGGAGAGGCGGGCAAAGACCCAGCACCAGCAAAGCACCGGCAACAGCACCAGCAGCCAAAGGTGTTGCGTCTGGAACCTGAATTGTCGCAGGCAGGCGACGGCCCGGGGCGCCTGCAAAATCATTTCGACCAGACCCCAAACGAGCGCCAGCCGGGCCAGGGGAGTGGCCGCATTCACGCCCGCCAATGCGCCGAGCAAAGCCGTTTGCGTAAAAACCAGCATTCCGACCGCCAGCCCCAGCGTCCATCTTAAACCCGCGCCAAAGCGAGAATCAAATTGCCTGCCGAACAGCGCGCGGCAGATGCGCACGCCGCAGAATGCGACCGCGGGCGGAAGCAGGAAGGCGGCGAGTTCCTTCATCTTTTGGGCATGCCTTTCGAGGTGAGCGGAACCAGTTCAAAATCGTGGTCGCCGCGAATGAGCAGGTCAAAGCCATCGGCTTTAAGTTCCTCCGGCGAGTCATACGGTGATCCCTCGAACCAACCTTCATGGAAGACCAGATTGGTGTCCGTGGATATTTCGACATCGCGCGGGAACAGGTAATTTCTCAAAAAGTAATAATAGTCCAGGTTGGCGGCGTTCGTTTGGCCCAACATGCCGGAAATAAACACCCGGGCATCCGGGGCGAGAGCCTTGTCCAATTGGCGTCCGATGGCCGACAATTGGACGCAGCGCTCGTCTCTTTGGATGGGGTCAGTGATTTGGCTCAACTCATTGGCCCGTTGGTCCAGAGAATAGAGCGAAATATTCGGCAGGCTTCGGGTATAACCGATTTGGGCGATGACCAGGCTGGCGGCCAAAGCGCCGACCAACAAGACGGCCACCAGGTTCAATTTCCTCGTGACGGGGTCCAGACGGTCGTTGTTTGATGCCACAGGTAAATTTTGCCATGAACCCCTACCGCTCGTAAATGACGAATGGGTGGGCGACGCTGCCAGGGCACCCTCCTCGATGACCGATGCTGGCATTGGGTTTTGCTGATTTTATGGAGCATTCGGCCTTGGGACATTTTTTAGTCATTAGAAATTCGTCATTAGTCATTCATTTCCGTTTCATAAACATTTGGCCGGCCGTTTGATTTTGGCAGGGGGGCCTGATGCCCCGGTTTTTGCCAAATCGGATCGGAAATGCCTTGCCCTGTGGGTGAATTCCTCCGAGTATTATTTTACAAACGCCGGGCGGAGAGGTGGCAGAGTGGTTTAACGCGCACGCCTGGAGAGCGTGAATACCCTAAAGGTATCGAGGGTTCGAATCCCTCCCTCTCCGCCAGTTTTCACTTTCGGGACTGAAAGTGACAATGGATGACGCAGGGTGATTCCCGTCAATGTTTCCAATGGTTTTGCCTACCTTGATGGACTTCAAACCGATGACAGTCAGTGACACGGTTGGACGGTCGGCGACTAAAGTTTGTGAGTCTATTTGTGAGTCGCCAATCGAAGACAATCCGCGAACGGTTGCCGCCAAGGGCAATTGCGCCACGTCCGTATAGGTTTTCATCGTCAGCCGCATATCGCTGTGCCGCGCCAGTTCCATCGCTTCACGCGGCGAAACGCCAGCGCGTTGCAGGCGGGTTATGTAGGTCGTCCGCAGCGCACGGAAGTCCACCACATGGCCGCGCTCATCTTTCAATGGAATTCTTGCCGCCTTGAAGTCGGCACGGATCACTTTCATCGGCGGCACACGTTCAGGAAACAACGAGTCTTCCGGCTTGAGTTTTCCAGCGGCTTTTAGCTTTTGCAATTCCGCCACGAGTTCAGGATGCAACGGGCGGGGCTGTTCCTTGCGATTCTTGACGAAGGCAGCGGGCAGCATCCAATACGGATTGGCCGTATCCAAATGAAAATCGCCGCCATGCAAGGCGTTGATTTCGCCGCGCCGCAAACCCGTGTGCATAGCCAGCAAATAAAGCAGCTTGCGCGGCCCCGCCAGCAATCGCTTGGCCTCATCATCATTCAAAACCCGCCGCTGGATGCGTTGCTTGCCGCGCGTATCCACTTTGCTGATGATTTCAAACGGATTGGCCGCAACGCGATTTTGCTTGCGCAGCCAGGTGAACAAGGCCGACAAGACGGCGTGATACTCATTGATGGTTTAGGGAGCCTGCGTTTGTTCGGCACGCCAGCGCAGGAACGCATCCGCCGTGGCCTCGCGCAGGCTCTGCCAGTGGCATTCCCGCATCAGCCGCCGCAACCGCTTGTCCACATGGCGGACGTGATCGGCGCAACGCCCCAACGCCTTCAAATCGGCCACATAGCCGTCCACCAGCTTTGTCATCGGATTTTCAAACGTCTCACGTTGTGCCGCCGGAGCCATTAAACCAACCGACACCCGTTCTTGGTCGCGGATGTTTTCCCGCATTTTTTGCTCGGCAACCTGCCGGTCAGAAACGCCAAGGGAAATGTCCCGCGCCTTAACGTCGCCGTCCAATTTCAGCCGCGCCCGCCAAATCCGGTTGGCAGCCTGTTTGCCGTGGCGTTGCCGTTTGGGGCGATAATGGTTTCCTCGCGGGTGACGTAAAAGAAAAAGGCCGTCAGTTTGCCTTCCTTGATGCGTTTATAGACGCTGGCGCGGGAGACGGGAACGAATAGAACGACGCTGCTGGTTGAAAGCCCCACGTCCCCTTTGTAATACTCACCGAGCTTTTCAAGCCACTCGCCGCATTCTTTGAACGACCCTTCCCGCCGATAGGCGCGCGTGCCGGGCGTTGGCTCGCCGACCAGCTCGTGCAGTTCATTCGGGACTTCGATGAAAGGAAACTGAATAAACGGCATATTCCCTATCGTAGCACGAAAGATACAGTTGTCAACCATAAATCTTGAAATTGTATTTCTGAATTTCCTGTAATCGGCTTGGATGCCGTCCTGCGCATGGCTTGCGGTTGAATCTGTTTGCAGAAATCTCCGGCTGGAAATTCCGACGCGCCTTCCTAACCAGCCACGTCTCCGGCTCGGCGAGCACTGTCCAGGTGGAGCCACAAAAAGAAAAACCCGCGCGAAGCGCATCGTTTTATTTGGACAACCTTGACAGGCGCAGTCGAGCCATACAATGGACGAAACGAGGCGCGCCGGAGTCAGCCCTTGCGGCTTACTTTTCTAGCCGCACTTCCCTCAAAACATCCGCGTCCAGCACTTCAAAGGTAACGTCCTTATACCGGCCACACAGTCCACATCGTTGCCAGGCCGTTACCAGATGCTTTTCTAGCTGCGTTTGTTCGCTTGCCGTGAGTTGTTTCCATTTTACTTCCGAGACCACCGCGCTTTCGCGTCCTTGGCCGCGCCGTTCGGTGCGAACAAAATCAAATTCCAAATCACCTTCCCAATAACGCGAAGCCCCTGGGTGCTGTTGGCGGCAAAAATCCTCAAACACCGTCGAGGCATGATCATGCAGCAATTTCAATTTTTCTGCCTTGCTATAATGCTGCCAACGCGTCCGATGCGGTGAATAAACCCGGAACCAGAATCGCAACGCCGGGTCTTGAATGCGGTAGCGTGTTTTCTTTGTAGAACGCGGGCTTTCTCCGAACGGAATCTCCCGCGTAAGCACCGAGGCATCCAGCAACTGTTGGAGCAATCGGGACAGGTTGGTTTGCACCGTGCCCAGCCGGGCGGCCATTTCCGAAGGTTTCTCCGCACCCCGTCCGATGACTTCGAGCACTGAGACCGCGTTTGCCCCGGAAATCCCTTCGTCTCGAAGAATGCGCACTGGTTCCTGATCAAGGTAGGGCGCAAATCCAAAGAACAGTTCATCGGCCAGATCAATGGCAGATGCCTTTGATTCCACAAATTCCCAGTATTTGGGAATGCCGCCAACGAGCGCGAATCGTGTGAAGGATTCCATGTCGGCGGGATTGAGCCGGCACGCCATGCAAAACGCGGCGTAGCTCATGGGTTCGATATGCAGCAGCTTGCGGGCACGGCCATAGAGCGGCGCGGAACGATTTAAAAACAGGTCGTTCATCATCCGCGTGCTGGAACCGGACAAAATCAGCAGAAAGTGCCTGGGTTTATCGTGGTCGAACCAGCGCTGGAGCACGCTCGGCAAGGAAGGATCGGAGGCGACCAGATAGGGAAACTCGTCGAGGCAGAGAATCAATTGCCGTTTCTGCAAGGTCAGCAGTTCAAAAAGTTCCGCCCATGATTTTGGCACAATGGCAGTCGTTAACCTGTCCTGAATGTCGCGAAAAACCTGTTCCAATTGCGTTTCTTTGGCCGCTTCAATGGCCTGGCTATACAGGCCATTACGCGGTTTCAACCAGTGTGCCAACAACCGAGTCTTGCCGACACGCCGCCGGCCGAACACCACCAGCAATCCGCTGGCGGTTGCGGCGGCATCCACTTCCTTCAACTCGGCAGCGCGGTTGGTGAAGGTCAATTCCATGGGCAAAACATCTTGGACAGCACGATGCCTGTCAAACATTATGTTTGCCAAGCATAATGTTTATAAGGATGACGAAAACCTGAATGTTGAAGTTGCTACGGATGCGACAGGCGGAAGAACAGGTTCCCCGTGGGTGGTGAATTGGTGACGGTGTTGTTGACGGCCGCGCCGCCATAATTGCCCCAGGTGCCGGTGGCGAGGTTGTTGTTGGTCTGGAGCGTCCAGCCGGTGGATGATGGCGACCACGAGACGATGGCCTGGTTGCCGACATGAGTGATGGAGAGCAGCGGTGCGCCGGGCGTTTGCACGGCATAAATGGACCAGAAGCCTCCGGTCAGCGAATAGCTGGCTCCGGTCATGGCGTTGTTGGCGCTGGCATCCGGCTGGCCGATGGTGCCGCTGACAGAATACACGCTGCCAGTGCTGGTGCCACCGCCACCCGCGATCTTATACCAATCAATGGCGTATGATTGCGCTTGAAGTTTGGGCAGTGCCAGCAGCAAGCCCGCAAGTATCAGGCAACATGTTTGAATTCTATTTTTCATATTTTTAAGAATTTCCAGTTAAGCGCAAATCGTCATCGGGGCGTTCGCAGACAGACCAGCTACCGGCCCCGATGACTCCTGCGTATTCGTTCCCCGGAAATGACCAGCGGGAAACAGGCTGCGTCCGGTGGGCTTTCGCTCGGGACACTGCGGCAGTCCGTGGACTGGCGCACTCCGCCCGCTCGAAGCGGACAGGTGTTGCCACCCGCCCCCTCCCGAATCCCCCTCACACAACGGAACCCAATGTTGTTGTTGGCGTTGTTCGGGTTGTTGTTGTTGCGATTGGCGCACCGCGCGTTGTTGGCGTTGTTGTTCCAATTGCCGCCGCGCAACACACGGTTGCTCACGTTCCGGTCGCACCTAAAATGGACTTCAATTCCTGTTTGATTTTTTCAACCAGTGCGCCGCAGTCGGCCTGCTCCGCGTGTCCCCGCCAACTGTTCCAGCGGCACAGCAAAGCGTCTTTGCTCAAATTGCCGCATTTGTATTGCCGCACATTCCAGCGCAACCGCCGCCGGGCATCGGCCACGTTTTGGCGGCATAACCGCCGCCGCCCCGGCCAGATCTCTGGCCCAAAAAAGTCACGCCGTCCTTTGTGGGATAACTGCGCGACTTGCGTTCGTTCAAATGCAGCCGGTGCTCCAGCAATCGCCCGACGATGGCCGCCCGCCATTCCGCAAGTTGCGCCTTGTCATCGGCAAACAGGAGAAAATCATCCACATAACGCACATACCCCGGACACCGCAGCGTCTCCTTCACCCAATGATCAAACGCCGTCAGATAAACCCCGCCAAACCATTGGCTGGTCAGGTTGCCGATCGGCAGTCCCACCCGCCGTACTGCCGCCTCCGCCAGATCGTCGCCCGGAAACACCTGGCACACCGGTTCCTGCCGGTTGCTGCCGTCAATAATCTTGTCCAAGAGCCACAGCGTGTCGCGGCAGGCAATGGTCTGGCGAATCGTCTCCTTCAACACCGCATGATCCATGCTGGGGAAAAATTTCCGCACATCGCATTTCAAAACGTAGTCAAACTGGCCGCAATAACTGCTGCGCCCGCCGGATGGCCGCGTGGGTTCCCTTGCCCGCGCGGTTGGAATACAGGTCAAAAATCATCTTCCGCTCAAACAACGGCATCACCACGTTGCAAACCGCGTGATGCACCACCCGGTCGCGGAACGGCGCGGCGCTGATCATCCGGCGTTTCGGGCGGGTGATGATGGTTTCGCGGTAGGAGCCGGGCGTGTAGGTTTTGCGCCAACAGTTCCCGGCGCAACTGCAGCAGCTCCGCCTCCAAGTCCGTGCGGAAACCGGCCAATGGTGTCCTGCATCCGCTTGCCGTGCTCCGCCCGATGCGCCGCCGGCAGCAGGTTTTCAAACGAGCAAATCTCCGCGTAAAGCTGGTTGTGGGTGATCATGCCGCTGCCTCCGGCGCGGTCGCATCCCGCCGGAAACCGATTTCAGCCAGCCGCCGATCATCCGGCCCACTTCGTCCATCTTCTCGGCCAGCACGCCGTAGGTGTGGTTGCTGAACAGCTTCAAGGCATTGGCCAGCCGCACCAGATGCCGCGCCACTTCCAGTTGCAGATTGGCCTCCAGCAGATGCCCGCGCTTGTCCCGGCTGTAATAGGCGCGCAGACAATCCTCCTGCACGTCCAGCAGCTTGGTCTCGATCCGGTCGCCCAGCACGAACTTCTGGTCACGCGGGAACTTGTTCAGTTGCGGAATCAGATAAACCAGCAGGTCTTGCAGCTTCGTCAAAATGTTGTCGCTTTCGGCCATGTTATTTTCTCAAAAAAAATTCACCGCTGCGCGGGCTTTCAAAAGGGACAAAAGAGTAAAAGGGCAAAAACTAAAGCCCCCTCACACAACGAAACCCGATAAGGCTGTAGGCGAAGTTCGGGTTGTCGGTGTAGCGATAGGCACAACGCGCGCTGCTGGCGTAGTCGCCCCAATCGCCGCCGCGCAACACACGGTAGCTCCCTGATGCCGGTCCCGTTGGATTAGTCGCGGTGGGCTGACCATACGGCGTCCCATACCAATCCCAACACCACTCAAACACATTCCCGGCCATGTCGTAATAGCCCATACCCATTCGGCGCAAACGATCCCACCGGACTCGTCGCCGGTGACGTGCCGCCGACACTCCCGACCGCGTTATATCCGTTCGGTCCCAAATCGTAGCTGAAGCTGGCGGTCACGCCATAGTAGTTGGCCAGGTTTTCAGAAATGTTGTTACCCCACGGAAACCGTTGCCCGCTCAACCCGCCCCGCGCCGCCTTCTCCCACTCCGCTTCCGTCGGCAACCGATACCCATTCGCCGCCATATTCATATAAGCGTCGTCCACCGTCCCCATTTGTATAAACCTGCGTAAACCCCGCATCCGTGTAATACACCGGCGTCAGTCCCGCCTGCTGCCGACCGCGCATTGCTCCACTTCACCGCGTCATACCAATCCACCGTCTGCACCGGGTTATTCGCCGCTTTGCCGGTTCCCACATTCACAAAGCCATAACCATGATTCGTCGCCTAAAAATACACCGACTGCCACTGGCTCAAGCTCACCAGATTCATGTCCATGTAAAACTGCGAGACGTAGATGTTCGTCGGAATCGCGTCGCTCTCGCCATCCAGGTTGTCCCCCATCGTGAACGAACCCGCCGGAACAACTGCCATGCCCGGCGGAGTGGCCAGCGTGATGTTGACCCCGCTTGCGCCATTGGTGATGACGCTGACCGGCAGTTCGGTGGTTGGAATCGTTCCCGTAATGTTGGTGGCGGCAACCGAAATGGTTCCCGTGATGTTCGCGGCGGCAACCGAACCGGCGCTGCCGGCGGTGGTCGCATAATTTGCATTGGAGGCGTTGTTGGCATAAACCGCATACGGCGTGGGCGTCAGCGGCTGCGGTGGGTTCAAGGCGGCAAACCCGTGCGTGCCGTCATTGAACCAGATTTGCAATTGCAGGTTCTGCTGGTTGAATACGGAAACCGGGATGGCCGCCATGTTGCTAATTGTCGTGTCCCCGAGCACCACGGTGAACAGGCCGTTGGTTACGGCCACCGTCACGTTCGTCGCCGGTTCGCTGCCGTTCACGCTCGTGCCGTCGTTGCTCCAGTAGGTCTGATAGGAATAATTCGGTGGCGGCGCAATCGTCACGGTCGGCGCGCTGGTGTAGCCGGAGCCGGGATTGATGATGGTGAGGCTGGACACGGAGGTGCCGGTGAGGTTGGCCGTGGCGGAGGCGCCGGAGCCGCCGCCGCCGGTGATCGTCACGGTCGGCGCGGTGAGATAGCCGAACCCATTCGGGCCAAGATTGAAACCATTGACAAACTCGAAGGGCGAGGCACCGCCCATGATCGCCGTGGCGACGGCCTGCTGGTTGGGGATCGGATAAACCAGCGCGAACTGGAACTGCCCGGTGCCGGTGAAGGCGGAGCCGTTGTCCAGCACGCGCCCCTGATAGGTGAACGTGGTGTTTTGGGCGCGGGCGGTGGAGAGTTGAGCGTTGAAGGCGGCGAGCAGCAACAAAATGGCTGCGTTTTGAATGATTTTTTTCATAAACAACGTGAACTGATTTTACACTTCAAACTGATGCTAAAAAATCCGCCACCCGTTTCTTTCTGTCAATGGCAAAATCGGCCGATTAAACCGCCTTCCCGAACGAAACAGCGTGCGTGTCTTAAGCTGGTCATTTCTTCCATTTGATTTAATGTCCCGTTTTGACTGCCGGCATTGCTGCGGCGCTCAAAAACCGGCTGGACAAACCTCTCGAATCAAACCTGGCCGGCAGCGCAGTCAAAGTCCGTTTCCAAAATTCCGGGACACCACAGCCGTTATGTCCCCTCCGATATCAGAAACAGGCGTTCGCTGCGCCTGTCATCACGCAATTTGATACGTTCAGACGAACATGATTTGTGGCGGCTTTCTGAAACTTGAAAGCCGTTAATTTTGGTTAGACACCATCCCCTAACGAAATCGTTGCGGAGAAACCGGGGCAAAACCGGGGCAGCAAATAGCGGCAAAAAGCGGCAACGAACTTGTCGCAATTTGACGCCTTTTGTCGCTGGTAATTTGCCCGCTAGTTGTCGCCTTTTGCCGCCGGCAGTCATGCACACAGCAGTTGCGCCGGAAGGAACCGGCTCAAAATCCGGTCGGGTAAGAGAGCGGCATTGCTGCCGCTCCCTCCCCTCAGAACCGGACGTGAAAGTTTCCTTTCATCCGGCTCAAGCCACTACAAAGCCCCGCTATTGCGGAGCCGGTTCACTTGACGGTTTCAATCCAGCCTCTCGACGATGAATGCCGAACTTCTTGAAGAACGCACGATCTTCAAAGTAGTCCCGCCAGTCCGGGGCAAAGGGGTTCGCTTCGGCACGGATTTTCACATGACGCCGAATGCTGATTTGGGTTGGGTTCACCAACTTCAACCAGAGCGGTTGCCCGCTCGGCGTGCGTTTTCCCGTGTCCGCTGCAAACACCCTTTTCCCGCCCAATGGACGCCAGTAACGCTGGAACGTCCATCGTGCGCTTTTCTCCGGGTGCCGACGTTTGGCCCAACGCCAGAGACTGTTTCGCAAAACCCATTCTACCTTCTTGAACGTCTCCATTGCCACAATGTGGCGATGGTAGTTGGCCCAACCCCGGATGACAGGATTGAGATGACGAATCAAGTCGGTCTGACTGGCTCCGTTATGGTTGCGGATGCACTGCCGCACCTTCTCCAAAAACACATGCGTGTTCTTCTTGGAGGGTCGGATGAGCAGCTTACCGTTGAACTTGCGGAGGTTTTGTCCGAGGAAGTCGAATCCGTTTTCGATATGCGTGATGCAGGTCTTCTCTGGCGAGAGTTGCAAGCCCCGGTCTCGCAAAAATTGCTCAACCAGTGGTTTGACTTCGTTTTCCAGCAGTTCCTTGGTTGTGCCGGTGATGATGAAGTCATCCGCGTATCGAATGAGGTTCACTTTGGGGTTGGGTTCCCGCCACGAGGGGAGCTTCCCCTTGAGCAACAGTTCCAACCCGTCCAGTGTCAGGTTCGCCAACGTCGGCGAGATAATCCCGCCTTGTGGAGTGCCTGCTTCCGTGGGGAAGAGGATTCGGTTTTCCATGAACCCGGCTTTGAGCCATTTGCGGAGCATTCCTTTATCTGTGGGAATATGGCGGAGCATCCATTCGTGGGAGATGTTGTCAAAACACCCGCGAATATCGCCTTCCAACACCCATTGTGCGCTGTAGCTTTTGCTCAGTGCCAGGAAGCTCTGCCCGATGGCGTCAGCCGTGCTACGTCCAGGGCGAAAGCCGTAGGAGTTGTGGTCGCCGGTGGTTTCAGCGATGGGTGCCAGCGCCAGCAGGTGCAGTGCGTGCATGGCGAATTTCCATGACTCATTTGCTTGATGTCAACATCTTGCTGGCGGCAATTTGGGACAATCATCCGCTCCACGGACGGGCATTCGCGGGAATAAAGGGAAAGAGCATCGCCGTTTGTCCGCTCGCCGAACTTGGCTTCATCCGCATCAGCACAAATCCAAAGGCGACGATCAATGCTCCGGTGGACAAAGCGCGCAAATTGTTGCGGCGATTCATTCAAGAGCGAAAGGCGAGCCGAATACCGGACGATTTGCCCGCGTTGGAATCCAAACCAACAAAATCGGATGAAGTCACTGACTGTTATTTGGCTGAACTTGCGGAAAAGCACGATATGAAATTGATCACGATGGACGCTCGAATCAAGCATCCCGCCACCATGCTTATTTAGTCTAAAAAACGTGAATTTTTTGCGCTGGAATTTCCGGCTTGGCTTTTCCGACCATCCTTCTTTCTGAAAATCATCCGCTGTTCCTCACGGAATTTGTCGGAAAAATAAAACTGTTCCGCGAAATTCCGGCGGAAATGAGGATTTCGATCAGCTTTTCCAAGTAATTATTCCGTCCGGGGCAAAATCGAGCCAATCGGAAAAACGTCCGTCCTCTGAAAGCGCGTCATAGGCCGCCGTTTTGCCGAAACAAAGATTTTTCAAAGCCGCAACTGCGTTTTGCCGACTTAATGCGCGTGCGCCGCGTTGAAAGACGGTTGCCAAGTCTTCCCGCGTAACAAATTTCTTTTTAATCGGCGGCAGCGAAATTAGCGGCGCGATTTTTTGTGGAGCCTGGGCAGGCATGGAAAACAGTGGAATAATGGCAGGGACAGGCGCGGCGGCAGGTTTGACCGGAATTTCCGCCGGAATTGGACGGAATACAAAGGTTTCCGCCTCTTTCCGGCGGCGTTCCATTCCGGTGTTCGCTGGCGCAGTTTCCGGTTTCTTTTCCGTGTCATCGGCGGAAATAATCCATTTTAGCCCATAGTAAATCCCAACGCCTATGCCTGATGTGATTGAACGCCAGCTTGCCCATTGTGGGCGCAACAAAGTTCGTGCCGCCTACAACCACGCGCAATACCTGCCGGAACGCCGGAAAATGATGCAATGGCGGGCAAATTATCTTGATAAGGCGGCGAAGAAAACCACCAAGCGTAAAAGCTAAAGCTCCGCCATGTTGAATATTGATAGCGATTAGGCGCAGCTTGGTCAGTCGCAATGGTCCTCATTCGCCCATACTCAAATCACGACCGACACGCGGTGACGGCGATGATTAATCCTCCTCGTGTTCGATCTGTCGAATGAGCGAATCCAGTTCGCCGCGGTGATGTTCCAGGGCCACGCCGACCTGGCCGGCAATGAGCATCTGCCCGGCCAGCAGACGGTTGATTCGGCGGTGCAATTTTTCCGTGCGCGTTTCCATCAGATTTTCCAACGCCCCGACGCGGTCCTTTAAATCATCCACTTCGCGCCGGGTGGCGAAATAACCCGCGATGGAAATGAGGGTGGCGACGAGGCCAATGAGAATGGCCGCGCAAACAACAAACAATCCAATTTGACTGTTGGAAGGGGAAGCTTGGGACAGAAAAAGGGCTGAAGGTTGAACGCTGAAGGCTAAATGGGGAAAGCAGGAGACAAAAATGGAGGGTGCAGGATGGAGGATGGAAAATGGAGGAGAAACTGGAGCGGACTTGCGTCCGCTGCCACGATGAGGATCAGGGGTCATTCCCAGGAGGGGCAGATAATCATGCTCGATGGAGTGAAATTTCAGGATGAAGTCGAGGTCCAGACGTTCGAGCGCATGGAAAGCCCGGACCTCATCGCACAGAATTTCCCAAAGATGTGAAGGGCTGATTTTTATTTCGCCCATGCCCTTTTCCCCTTGGCCCTTCAAAAAGACTTCCTGCCCAACGTGCCGGTAACCATCCACCAGCCCCGGCAGCAGCGGCACCAAATCCCCCGCCGCCGCCAGTCGAAATGTCTTTGCACCCAATGATCTGGACTGGGTGGAGCGGCCTATCGGCCGGTTGTGGCCGGCAACCTGCCGACAACCTCCGGCTGAATGATACGCCTTTCTCCACGCCGCATTCCCTACTCGCGGCGAGCCAAACGTATAAACCGCCCGGATGACGAATCCAGCTTCCAACAAATTAAATGCGGCCAGCACCGCCAAGGCGCCACCCAATGAATGGCCCGTCAGGAGCAACGGCTTGGGCGCGCTCCCGGCATCCGGCCGATTCAAGCACCCGATGATTTTCGGCAGCAAGGAGTTCGCCGCGCGCCAAAAACCCTCATGCACTTCGATTTTGGTCCGGGTGGAGCGGGCTACCAGGCCGTTGCGGTCGAGCCGACTGCATTCCCCAATCCGCATTCGGCATTTCAAGAAGTCCACATCCGTGAGCCAATCCCGCGCATCCTTGGTTCCGCGAAACGCCAGGACGATGGCATCCCCAATATCTGCCATGAGCAAATTCGTTGAGAGGAATTTGAGGCGACCCGCCGTCGCTTCGCTTCCGCCGCCGCCACGCTTTGGCGCGACAAGACGGCGCGGCAGGGAGTTGAGAGGGGAAGACGGGAGCGGTGATGCGTGTGAGCGGGATGGATTTGAAATGGAGGGCGAATTTAAAATTGCCTCCTCTCCCCGGCCCTCTCCTCCGCTCGGCGGAGGAGAGGGAGAAGACACAGGAACGCGGCGGGATTCCGCATAGGCACGAAGGGAAAAGGCTGCGAGCCTGCGCGCCAGGGCCAGGTCAAATTTTATTGAAAGTTCCGGTAACGTATTCATTCGTTTGTGGCAGCGAACATCAGCCCGCTCCAACTTATTCCAGCATTTGAGCATTTCAGTTTTAGCCGTTGGTTTTTAGCCCTTTACTTCGGCACAACCGGTTGAGTAACGGCGACGCTATTTGTCGCGCCCGGCTCCAGGGTCTGGTCATTGCCGCTGGCGATGTCTTCGCCGATGCCCAGGCTCAACGCGCCCGCCTGGTTGAAGTCGAACGTATTCGCGAAGTTCGGCGAATACGTCGGCCCATTGGTGGACGTGGGTTCGATGACGATGGCGGAGCTGAAGAAGCCGAATTTGACCTTGGGCGATTCCGTGGTTTCATCGGTGGCCGTCACTTCAAAACCGATGCCGCGTTCAGTGATGGAGACGATTTTGCCCTGGGGTGTATTGAGCGTAGTGGAGCAGCCGGCGGCCAGGAGGCCAAGGCTGAGGGTGGTGATCAGGTGTGAGGTGTTTGTTTTCATAATTTTGTATTCAGTTTTCGATTTTCGGTTTTTAGTTGGCGCAGGCACGCGAGCACTTAAACAGGAATGTGCGAAAACGTCATGTTGCCCAGGAACGTGATTTTTGAGGGGAAAAATCAGGATTAACCGCGGATGACGCAAATGAACGCGGATGGGATTCTAAGACCGAAAAAATAACCGCGAATCAAAGCGAAGGGACGCGAATTTGACAAAACATTAACACGAAAGCAAATAAGGGCGGAGGTTAAATTTCGAGCCCGGGGGCGCGCGGCCAGAGAAAATTTTTCAGGGTGAACAACTCCAGCGCAAAAGGAATATATCCGCCATAGCCCGGCAGCGGCATTTTGAAAACATGCAGGGTATTCACACCCGGCGTGTGATAAACCCATTGCGGCCACGACCATTCATTCCATAGCTCCCAAAAGAAGCCGCAAATCAGCGCGCCGAGCGACAGCGAGACCACCGGACGCCAATCGCCGTGGTCCAGCCATTCGAGAAGATGCCGGCGTCTCAATCCGCGGTTGATTGGCTCCAGGATCAGCACGAGCGAAATCCAGATGAAAGGGTAGAAAAATTTGGGCCAAAGCAAGGTCAAAGACAGCATGAGCAACCCCGCAAGAAACATCAGGCCCTGTACCCGCGGGGTGTCGGCGATTCGGCCGCCAGGACGCAGCCCTTTGACCCAGCCAAAAGTCCGCACCAGTTCGGCCGTTTCAAACACCGCGGGCATTACGGTGGAGAACGACAGCGTGCAGAGGAGATTGTATTCAAGCGGCGTGAATCCTCCCGCCCCGAGATATTCCCAATTGCGCGTCCGGCCATTGATGAGTTCAAACAGCCACCATGCCGGCACGGACAAGATGAAGAGCAGGATGAATCCGCGGCGCGAGCGCATCCATAACGACGCTCCCGTGCGCCGGCCAACGAGTCCATCCACAACGAGGATATAACCCAGCCAGAGGGGAAAGAACAAGTAAGCCGTGCGAACGCCGGGCAGCATCCAATTCAGCGGCCAGCAAACGGCCACGAGGAAAAGGCCTGCGAGACCCTGGGGCGTAAACCGCGGCAATGGTTGTCGGCCGTCCATTTCAATTTCACCTCCCGCTGCGCATATAAAAGCTACCGGCAATCACGAAGACGGCGCTGCACGCGGCGGTGAACCAGATGAGGAAGGGCGACGGCAAATAAAACCAGGCGCCAACGGCCGCCCCCGCGGACAGGGCGGCGCAAAGGTAGGAATAAAACGCGCTGGCCCTGGCATTTTGAACGCTCTTTTTGAGAATCAATTCCATCGCCTTGTCGGCATGGGCAAGCGCCGAAGCGCACGACTCCGAGCAGGCCATCCGCGGCCCCGACAGTTTGGGGCATTGCCCGCACATCGCATGTCCGCAATAAGCGCAGATGCCCGTGGCTTCGACGTTGTGGACGGGGCATTTCATTGTTCAATTTGCCAATGCCACAAAATTTTTCAGCAATTGCAGCCCGACGCGCTGGCTCTTTTCCGGATGAAACTGCGTGGCGAAAACATTGTCACGCCAGACCGCGGAGGCAAACGTGTCCCCATAATCCGTGCGCGCGGCCACAATGCCCGGGTCGGCCGGCTGCGGATAAAAGCTATGCACAAAATAAACGTAGCTGCCGCTGTCCACGCCGCCAAAGAGCGGACAATCGCGCTGGAGGATTTCAATTTGGTTCCAGCCGATTTGCGGGATTTTCAGGCCGGGTTTTTCGGCAAAGCGCACCACGCTCCCTTTGAAGACGCCGAGGCCCGCGGCGCAGGAATTGAACTCGTCACTCCGCTCGAACAACGCCTGGTAACCGACACAAATACCGAGAAACGGTTTTCCGCTCTGAATAAACGTCCGCGCGGCTTCCAGCAATTCCTGGCGGCGCATGGCGGCGATGCAGTCGTCGAAGGCGCCGACGCCGGGCAATACCATGGCGCGGGCGTCGCCGATTTCCTTTGGCGTCCGGGCGATGCGCACATCGGCGCCGACCTTGAGGAGCGCCTTATGGACGCTACGCAAATTGCCGGAGCCGTAATCAAGGAGGGCAATCACGGGGTGATTCTAATCCACAAATTCAAATTCCACGTCGGAAAACGATTTAATCCGGCGGCGGTCGTTGGTCAGATGCGGCAAATTCGATACGGCGGCTTGTGCGCGAATGAAAAAATCAGGCAAAACGGGATCATCCGATTCTTTCCGCCGGTGCCGGCGGAAGGCCATCCCCGCGCGCCAGGCCGCATCCATGTCCAGGGGAATCTTTTCAAAGTCCCGCAAATCCTCCTCGATGGCTTCCCGGGTCCGCCCGCCCGCGGCCAATTCACCAAATGTCACTGAACTGACCGCGAGCGCCTCACGCTGCGCCCAATATTCAAGCGCGTTGACACAGGCGCGATGGTGCGGATGATTTCCATCCAGCCACGCCACGATCACCGAAGTGTCCACGAGAATCACGGCCGGGTCCTCCGCAGCAACTCTTCCCCGGAAACGTCGCCATTCCACCCGCCGGCCCGCGCGCGAATATGTTCCACGACCGCATTGCGTGACGTTTGGTCGCTGCGGACATAGTTTTCCGCCGCCCGCCGCAAAACCTCGGTGGGCGTCGTGCGCGCGCGCCGCGTCCTTGCTTTCAAGTCTTTCGCAAGTCTCGCGGGCAACCGGATGGTCAGCGTCGTTGTCATACGGAGCTTGTAACACAACGGTCCCCGTTTGACAAGTCTCCTTTGAAAGGGTGTCCTAAATCCCGCGAGAGTCGCATTCGCTTGCGTCTTGCAGCGCGGCGGCAGGCGCAACGCGACGCCGCTTTTGACAGGTCCGGCCATTGCCAAACTTCAAGCTCGCCACGAAAACCCGCGGCCTCGTAAATCCTGCATCGTATATCGTAAATCTGCGCCTCCGCTCCTGCGAGATTGAATAAAAATTTGTTTCCGGTATTTTAGGCGTCAATGGAAAGACACCCGGCGGCAAACCGCGCCAACCCGTTGCTCCGTCTCTGGCCGTGGCTGGTCGTCCTGCTCGTCCTGTTGTTCGTCGGATTCATCCGCTACCGTCTCCGCGACATGCCGCTGGAACGCGATGAGGGCGAATACGCCTACGCCGGACAACTGATTCTTCAGGGAATCCCCACCTATGACCTGGCGTTCAACATGAAATTGCCGGGCGCCTATTTTGCCTACGCGCTGGGCATGGCGATCTTCGGCGAAACCCCCGCCGGCATCCATCTCACCCTCATCGTGGTGAACAGCCTCACGATAATTTTTGTGTTTTTGCTGGCGCGGAAATTATTCGGCGTGGCGGCCGGGTTGGCGGCCTGTGCCAGTTACGGCGTCATGTCGGTCAGCCCGACCGTTTTAGGGCTGGCGGCGCATGCGAACCATTTTGTCGTGCTTTGGGCCGTGCCGGCGACGTTGCTGTTGTTCCGGGCGGATGACAACCGCTCCATCCGCACGCTTTTTTTCAGCGGGTTGCTCTACGGACTCGCCTTCATGATGAAACAACAGGGAATGTTTTTCGTCCTGTTCGGCGGAATCTTTCTGCTCTGGCGGGCCATCGAAAGCAAATGCGTTTTCAGCCGCGACTTCGTCCGGCGCAGCCTGGTTTTCGTCGTCGGCGCCGGTCTGCCGTTCGGGGCGTTTTGCCTGGTCCGCCTCGTCCGCGGGGATTTCCAGCGGTTCTGGTTTTGGACGGTTGATTATGCGAGATGGTATGCCACCTCACTGCCGCTGCAGGAAGGAATCGCCCAGCTTCACAAACATTTGGAACAAACCTTTTTTCTGTCGGTGGGATTTTGGATTTTTGCCGGGACCGGATTGCTTTTGGCTGCATTCAATCAACGGCTCCGAAAATCCGCGGCCATCGTGGTCGTGCTATGGTTCTGCTCGTTTCTGGGGACGGCGGCGGGCCTTTATTTTCGCGGGCACTATTTTATCCTGGTTCTGCCGGCCTTCGCCATTCTGATGGGATTGTCCGTGGCGGCGTGGCAGGACGCGCTGCAGCTGCCGCGGCTGCAGAATGTTTTTCATAGCCTGCCGCTGATTTTCTTCGGGCTGCTTTTATATTGGGCGGTGTTCTATCAAGCGCAACTTCTTTTCCAGTTAACGCCCCTGCAAGTGCTTCAAAACCTCTATGCGGAGAATCCATTTCAAGAGGCGGTGGTCGCCGGGGATTACATCCGGGAACATTCCGCCCCCGAGTCAACCATTGCCGTGATCGGCTCCGAACCCGAAATTTATTTCTATGCGCACCGCCATTCGGCGACGGGCTATATATACACCTACGCCTTGATGGAACCGCAGCCGGCGGCCCTGACGATGCAGCATGAGATGATTCAGGAAATCGAAACCAACCGTCCGGAATACCTCGTGTTTGTGAATTACGGTCTTTCGTGGCTTCCGTACAAGCACTCGAACTTCCTGATTTCCGACTGGGCCACCCAATACGCCGACCATTTTTACGGACGAGCCGGCGTTATCCGCAATGAGCACGGCACGGTGACCGCCGCCTGGGGACCCGCCGCCGAAAAGGCCGACATCAAAAACCAATGTTTGGTTATCTACCGGAGGAAGGAATAAACCGCAATCCTGCCGACCATTAGACGGGCAAACCCGATTCGACAATGGAAATTCCATTGCTCCGCCGGGCCTTTGGCTTATGCTCCGAATCAAACACCATGGAAAGGAACGGACTTGCATGCCAACACATCGAGAATTCACGCTGCTTTTAATGACCGCTTTGACAACTGCCGGACTTGCGGCGCAGGCTCAATCTGATAAAAAGTCACTCATGACCTCAACCGCCATTGAATGGAATTCCGTCAAAGCCATAACGAACTCGACGGGATCCAGCCGGAAATTTTTCGAAGGCCCCACCGCCAATCTCGAAGTGCTGGAGTGCCATGCTTCCACCCTCAATCCGGGCGCCACCAACCACGTGATCCTTCGGCGTCCCAACGACGAGGTCATCATCGTGCAGGCAGGAATGATCGAGGCGTTTGTGAATGACCGGTGGGTCCGCGTCGGGCCGGGTTCGGTCGTTTTCAACGCGGCCAACGCCCTCCAGTCAATGCGGAACGCGGGTGATGGTCCGGCCACTTACCACGTCATCATGTTCCAGCCAGCGGCGGCACCGAAGCAGGCAGCCGCCGATAAATAAAAGGCCCCCTTGACGTTGCGCCCGCCAGTGGAGAATCTTCAGCGCATGCCGGTGCAAATTACGCACTTACTTTTGCCTCGATGATCGACATCCAATCCTCACGGCGCTCCGGCGCATGGCCGGAGGAGGTGGAAGCTGAATACCGTCAGTTTGTGGACGAAGTGAAATAGACATTGGCGGCTTAAAATGGTATTCAAGGGATTTTAATCCAGGTTGCGCAGAAAAGGCGGCAATCCTTGAGCTTTGCAAAATTCAGCCATATGAAAGATAAGAATAAAAACCAGGCGAACCAGCCAGTGATAGCGCCGTCGGCCGATCGCCGCCATTCTCCTATTAAAGAGCGTTGCCGGCTGATCGTCATCGCCTTGTTCGTGGCGATATCACTTACCGTGGCCTTCTTTTATATGGTGCGTCAATGGGCCGCCACCAACGGACATAACACCATCACCCCGTTCATCTTCACCGGCATGGTGGACGGCATCCAAAGTGATCATTTTGCACACCTTCGTCTGCCCTGGAAACCGAGGGTCGGGGGGATGTGGCTGAGCGCGGAATTATTGAAATATTTCAAACCCGATTCGCTCGAAGGCTACAAGGATGTGTTTGGGGCTTACAGCGCAATTTGGTTTTTCGGCACTTTATTGTTGCTGATCATTTACCTGAAGGAGCCGGTTTTTCCCATCCTGGCGACCTTTGGCGCAACCATTTATTCCATTCAAGTCACCACCTACAACAGCTTTTACGATGATGTCCACATTCTGCCGTGGGATTTCCCGGCCATGTTCTTTTTTACCCTGTCTTACCTATGGTGGACCCGCAAATGGTATTGGCCGATGACAGTGGCCATCATCCTGGGGACCATTTTTAAGGAGACGGTGGCCGTAGTGGCGATTTTGATATTCTTTACCGCGATTCCGCGCCGGAAGCAGGTTCAGTATTTTGCGGGGGCATTTGTGGGATGTTTGGCGTTGCGATTGTTTATCACGCAATTTGTCCTCGGCCAGCCGACGACCTTCACAGCGGAACACAGGGCATTTGGCGCGCTCTGGGCAAGCGTGACCAGTTTCATAGATTGGGAATTTCACCCCCATTTGAACACCATTCTTTGGGTGAACGGTGGTTTGGCCTTTGCAGTCTTTTTATTGCCGAGAAGATCGCGGGCGGATTGGGGAATCAACGTTATCCTTATTATTTTTTATGTTTCTTTGGTGGTTGCGGGAATTTTCGCCGACGGCCACATGGAAGCACGGCATTGGACCGATGTATTGCCAATGCTTGTCATCTATTTTCAAGAGAAATTGGCTGCTCCAGTTTCCGTTGGGCGTGAAGCCGTCGGAAATTTTCCTCCATCCGGATTACAGAAGCTCAAAAGCACGCCCGCGGGTTGATTGCCGGACCTTCATTTAAATTTGATGAAAGCCCTATAAGATTTCCGCAAAAAAGAATTTGCGCGTTGAATCCCTGAACCTGGTTGAGTGGGTTTCGCCGGCGGTTGGATGCAGCGTGGCCGTCATTCTGACCAGCCACGACCTTTCTGGCAAGCTACGGAAACCGTAACATAGCCGTCCTCCTTCCCCAGGCGCCGGGGCCGTTACGGTTCGGATTGCTTTTGATAATTTCCGGCTCCGCGAAAGCTTGAAAGTTCTGGCGGGCTTGATTGGGGTTGTTTGATCCTCCTCCCCGTGGCAGTCCCCCTCGTGGCAGTTGCATTTTGCCGGCGGTTGTGCCAAGCTCCCCCTATGTTCCCTGAAGCTGAAGACCGCGCAGTCGCCGTCAACCATTAACCAAAGGAATCTCGTGAAATATTCTCTTGCCCTGGCCGTCGGATTACTCGCCGCCGGTTCTGTCTTCGGCGACACCAATAATGCCGCGAACGTCGGCAGCGCCGTGGCAAAACTGGCGGCCGCCCCGAACTACAGTTGGACCGTCACCCTCCAGCTTCCCAACGCGCCGTTCACTCCCTCTCCCGTCAACGGCAGCACAGAGAAGGGCGGTTACTCAATCGTCTCTCAAGAATTCAACGGCGATACGATGCAAGCGGTGTTCAAAGGCGACAAAATCGCCGTGAAAGGCCAGGACGACTGGCAATCCATCAGCGACGCGGATGATCAAACGGCGATGATGGCCGGGTGGCTGGTCAATGCCGGAACGCCAGCGGCTGAAGCGACGAGACTTCTTAAGGATGCGGGCGACTTGACGAACGGCGACAATGGAATGATCGGCGGCAATCTTACTCCGGCCGGCGCCACGGAGATGTTGACGCCCCCGGCAAGGGGAGGAAACACGCCCCCGCCGCCGAAGAACGCCAAAGGTTCGGTAAAATTCTGGCTGAATCCAGACGGGACACTGGCAAAATTTGAATCGCATCTGGATGGCGAGATGTCGTTCGGGCCGGACCAACAGGCACAGGATTTTGAAGTCATTCGGACGGTCGCAATCCACGACGTGGGAACAACGAAGGCCGCCATTCCTGACGGCGCAATGAAAGCCCTGGGAGGCAAGATCGACGCGGCAAAATAATAATCTAATAATCGTTCAAGGACGCCATGAAAAGAACGTTCAAGGCGATCGAAAAAATGGCAGGCGCCATTTGCCTGGCCGCCGCCTTTCCGCCAGCCGTGAGTGCCCAGGTGTATTATTGGGTGAATGTTACTGATGGCCAAATAGTCGCCGACACATCGGCCACCGGGACGTTCGTGTACAATGATGGCTTGGTTACGTCCCACAATTTCCAATTAAATAATTCGGTTGACGCTGCCGCTGTTTCCGAGCCGCCTACGGTCATGGCGGGTCTGTTACTCCTTGCGCCCATTGCCGTCAGCATGCTGGTGTTGCTGCGCAGGCGCTGGAAAAAGCGCGGCTGATTTGAATGGATCAGCGCACTACCAGAAGCACGAAAAGCAAAAGAACCACAACTGCGATGATCCACCAAAACCAACCAACGCCTCGCGGTTTCTTTTCGGTTCCAAATTCACCTTTTACGAATTCATCGTAATCAAATTCCTCATCGGGCAGACCCAGCCCGCTGGAGCGGGCGGCATCGGACCAGCCAGTATTTTCGTCCGCACCGCATTCCGGGCAGACTTTGGCGTTTGGCGGAACATCGGCTCCGCAGTTTGGACAGTTATCAAGGGCCATCGAAAATCAACCGCCGGCACTGGTGTATTCCTCGTCCGTTTTTAATTCCAATCCCATCAAAATGTAATCGTGAGACACGGCCTGCATGTCTCTGACGTAATCTTCAAGCCGGAGCAATTGACTGAATCCGAGCATCGCAAACATTTTGATGGCCGTGTCCTGTTCGCCGATGAATTCGGCTTCGACGCGTTCGAGGCCGGTGCGCCGCGCGATGTCGGTGATTTCCCCGACCATGGTTCGCGCGAGGCCGCGCCCGCGGAAGTTTGGATGCATCAGCACGCTGACGCGGCCAATGTGCCGTTTCCAGCCGCCGAGTTGCTGATGTAACGTGGCGTCGCCGACAATTTTACCTTCCATTAGCGCGACGAGCGGCAGGTTGCGGCCGTAATCGAGATTCTGACACCAGTCCCGGATGACGGAACTATCTGTGCAGCGATGTTTGATGAACATACGCTCGTGTTCGGGAATGCCGAGGAACAGTTGATGAAAATCCTTTTCGTCCGAACGTTGCAGCGGACGCAGCGTTGCCTTGGCGCCGTCCTTGAGCAAAACCGTCTTCGGAAATCTTTGAAGCTCAAGTTCAAGACTGTATGACATAGGCTGCCTTTCGATTTGACTGCACGGTGCGCGGAATTGTTTCCGCGCGCGACTCAATGAACCCGCGGCGACTTGCCCGCGATGCCGTCGGTTTTTTTGAATGAGCGGATGCGCGCCGGGTCCAGGCTCCATCGGGTCGCCAGGAGCGACACCTTTTCGTAATTCTCCTCGATGGCCCTGGCGGGAAACGATTCCTGGCCGTAGGCAAAGCATTTCATCTTTAACTCGATTTCCGCGGCGGTTTTGAGGCCCTGGTTCCAAATCGTCCCGCCCGCCCACGCGTAGGCGCGCGTCACACAACCATCGTCCATTCGCATCCAGGCATGGTTGCGGGAGTACTTCTCGGCATGAAAGAACTGCACGTGTCCCAGCTTGCGGCTCAACGACATTAAAAAGTGAAAACATGCGTCCACGTCGTCATCGGGATTCGGGATGGCGAGGCCGGTGACGATGACCCAACCATTGATGCGAGAACTGATAAAATACTCGTGTTCGCCTGCCATGCCCTCCGACCACGAGCAGGGGGCGGAGCGGTTCAGGCCGAGCGCCTGCAACACGGTTTCCGGGGTGGCGGCGCGAATTGCGAGCCAGGTGACCGGTCGCTGTGGCGCGGTATCAAATAAAAGTGAGGGAGAGACGTGGGAAAACGGGCTTAATTGCTGGGAACGCCGGTTCCGAAGGTAAATCACGGCAAAGACAACACCGGCCACCGCCATGGCCAGGACGTAGCTCATGATCAGCATCAATGTGACTTCAGTCGGACCCACAAAACGAATTTACGCCCGCGCCGCGCAGGTTCAAACAAAAAATTACATTATCGAGTCCGCCAGCCAGGCGAGATACTTCCGGGAGCCGGCTTTTAGCGGCAAAACGAGGAATTCCGGCGTGTCATAAGGATGGGCGGCCAAAATGAGCTTTTCCAACGACACCAGTTTGGATTGGCTTGTCTTCAAGATCATCAAGACCTCCGGCGCCGTCTCGATTTTTCCCTGCCAACGGTAATGGGATTCAATATTTGGGACCAGGTTGGCGCAGGCAATCAGCCTGGCGTCTAATGCGGTTTTGGCCAGGGACCGCGCGGTTTTCATATCCGGCGCGGTCACGAGGACGAGGCTGAATCTTGAAGCGGTTTTCACACGTCCATCTCGATTCGCACTGCCAAAGCTTCGCTGATTTGCTGCATTTCGCCGACTGTGGCCGCGCCAATTTTACGGATGAAACGCTCTTTGGCGGCTGCTTTGATTTGATCCACGACGGCTACTGCTGGTTTTCCGCTGCTACGAATGGCGATGAGCAGCGGAAATTCCGTCCGGTCGTGCGCGCTCGAGAGCGGCACAACAATCAGCGTGCGGCGAAGAAGATTGAAAGGCGGGCCGGAAAAAATTATGGCCGGCCGGGTCTTTTTTATTTCTGAGCCGAGGGTGGGATCAAAATTAACCAGCCAGATTTCACCGCGGCTCATTCGGCAAAATCGTCGAATTGCTCCCACTGGGCTGTTTCTCTTTCAAGCGCGGTGATTCGATTCACACGCCGGCACGTGGCTTCGAGGGATTGCAGCGATGGGCGCAGTGTTTTGCGAAGAAGATTTGTGACAGTCGCCGATCGGCTTCCAGCGGGGACCGTCTTGCGAAAACGTCGTCCAACATCATCGGGAATGGCGAATGTCATTTTCATGTAAAGACAATATGGCGCAAAAAGGGGGAAAGCAAGATTTATGATCTGTTTCCAACTGGTTCTCAATTGCGTCTTGATCCGGTTTATGGCAATCGCGCAACATCGGTGTGTGAGAAATTTGGCCGTAGTTGTCTTTGCTTTTATTCTGGTCCTTCTCTCACTACCAGTCCTGTTCAGAAAGCGCTCCGTACCCCTGCTTTTGAATGGCAAGGTAATAGAAGTTGCCACGCGGCCTTTTGTAATGCCGTGGGAGGAAAACGATTTTGGTATTTACGCCGGCAATTCAAAGGTGTTTGGTTTATGGGGAGATGCCTTCGACTCACCACTATTTATTTATCTGTTTGTCGATGGCAAACGTTTTCTTTGCATCGACGATGACGACACGTCGGTTTTGGTTTTTGTCGTGGATTTTCGCGGCTTGATTGCCAACACGACAAATTCATTTGGCTGGCCGCCGGACAGTTATACGAGAGCTTATATGGCAAGCAGGTCAACCAATGTGGTAATGGATACAAAAGGGTATATTCGCTTACCGACTTTTGCAGAAGTCCAGGAGGCCTCCAGTAATTTAACTCAATTATCCCCGGAACAATTCAAGGATGCGTCTTTTCCTGCTGTTGATTTTGGTGTGCTCCGGTCTTATTGGCCAAAGGAGAAATTGCTGTCCGAATTGGCAACAAACCGGCAAAGCGTATTACCTTGATTGAGATCACGAAGTTTCATGCGTCTCTCCTAATTGCCGCAATGATCCGGTCGGCATCATAAACGCAACCTCGCCAAGTGCCGCCGCTGGCCGATTGCAGATTTGCCCACAATCGCGTGTCTTCCGGCAAAGCCGGGTCCGGCGCCAAATCGCTTCGCGTGGGGCGTTGCGCCAGAATTTTCGCCCCTTCCTCCGGTGAAAATGTTTTTTTGCCATCGCCAACCAGATCAATGGTTCCTTCAATCCGCTTCAAATCGAGTTGGATACGAACGATATCGCCATCCAAAACTTTTCCAATCGGACCTCCGGCGAGGCCTTCCGGCCCGATATGGCCAATGCAGGCGCCGGTGGAGACGCCGGAAAACCGGGCGTCGGTGAGCAAGGCAATCTGCCTGCCATCAGGCAGGTATTTCAATGCGCCAGTGACCTGATAAGTTTCCTCCATCCCGGTCCCGAGCGGGCCGATTCCCGCCAAAACCAAAATATCCCCCGCTTTAATTTTTCCATTTTTGATGGCAGCCATCGCGGCTTTCTCACTTGCAAAGACGCGGGCCGCGCCTTCCTTGCGATACACGCCATCCGGGTCAACGACCGATGGATCAATCGCGGTGGCTTTGCAGACGGCGCCTTCGGGCGCGAGATTGCCACGGGGAAAAATGAGGGTGCCGGTGAGGCCGCGCTTTTTTGCGGCGCCCGGCGAAAAAATCACTTCGTCAGGATTGACGCCATCGAGGTCCTGGAGCAATTTCCGGAACCGCGCGCGCCGTTCGGATTTTTCCCATCCATCCAGGTTTTCTCCAAGGGTTTTGCCCGTGATCGTGAGCGCCTCGGGTATCGAGCAAATTCAAACCGCGCAGATGAAGCATCACCTCGGGCACACCACCGGCGAGAAAGACGCGGACGGTGGGATGATGCACCGGCCCATTGGGCAGCACACTGACCAGGCGCGGCACGCGGCGATTCACGGAAATCCAATCGTCCACAGTGGGCAATGTTAATCCGGCGGCATGGGCAATTGCCGGGATATGAAGGAGCAAATTCGTCGAACCTCCGAAGGCAGCGTGAACCACCATGGCGTTTTGAATGCTTGCAGCGGTCAAAACATCGCGGATGGTGATGTTGCCTTCTTTCAACTGATGCAATGCATGCGCTGAGCGTCGCGCCATGTCCAGCCAAACGGGCTGTCCCGATGGCGCCAACGCCGAGTGGGGCAGTGAAAGTCCAAGCGCTTCCCCGACGACTTGTGACGTTGCCGCCGTGCCAAGAAACTGGCAGCCGCCACCGGGCGAAGCGCAGGCGCGGCAACCAAGGTCTGCCGCCTCCGAAAGCGAGATTTGCCCGTGTGCGAAACGTGTCCCCAGGGTTTGGACGGAACTGGCGTCCTCTCCGTCAGTCGGCCGGCAGGGTAACGCCTCCTGGAACGATCACACACGGCAGGTCGTGCAAACCAGCCACAGCCATCATCATCGCGGGCAACCCTTTGTCGCAGGTGGCGATTCCCAGGACCCCCGCCCGTTGCGGAAGCGACCGTGCGAGCCGCCGGAAAACAATCGCGGCATCGTTGCGATAGGGCAGGCTGTCGAACATTCCCGTGCGTGCCCTGTGTCCGGCCATCACACGGATCGGAGCAATAACCGGCGAACGGAATCGCCTTCAATTTGCGAAATTCTTCGGCAGCAGCCTGGACCATTAATCCAATTTCCCAATGGCCGGTATGATAACCCAGCGCGACCGGTTGTCCGTCCGGCGCGCGCAATCCGCCCTGCGTGCTCAAAATGAGAAATTGTGTTCGCCCCGACTTCATCGGCTCTCCAACCCATCCCGACGTTTAACGTCAAGCCGAAGAGATCGCCGCTGGGGCTTTTCAGCAACATTTCTTCGGTGAACGGCAAACTTCCAGCCGGCCCGGCTGATTTCGTCCGGACCTCATAAATTTCCGGCGGCGGACGATGCGAAGGGATCGTTATCGGACTCATGCGGGCATTGAACCATGTTCAGCGGGAAAGGAAAACTGAATTTAGATTCGACTTTCGGCGGCCATGCTGGAAAATCACGCACCCAATCTATGATGCAACAACGCTGGCTGCGACATGCATTCCCGTCGCGCTGCTCATGTACACGATTTCGTACATGGACCGCACCAACGTCTCACTCGCGCTGGATCCGAAGCATTTCGTCCATGATGCATGACCTCTCATGGACGACAAAATGAAGGGCAAGCTGGCGGGGATTTTTTTCATTGGCTATGTTCTGATGCAAATTCCCGGCGGTTATTTGGCGTCGCGTTGGAGCGCGCGGAAACTCATCAGCCTGTGCCTGATTGCCTGGGGTCTCTTGCGCGATCGGGTTGCGGTCTTTCACAGACCTTCCGGGAATTTGAAGTGATGCGGTTTTTCCTCGGCGTGGCGGAAAGCGCGGTTTTCCCGGCGACCTATGTGCTGATGATGAACTGGTTTTCGCGGTCCGAGCGCGCCCGCGCCAATGCGTATTGGCTTCTGTGCCAGCCTCTTGCTGTGGCGGCTCCGCTCCGCTCACGGGCTGGCTGCTCGGAAAATATGGCTGGCAGCTCATGCTGATCCTCGAGGGAATTTTGCCATTTATCTGGCTTCCGATCTGGTGGTTTTGCATCCGGGATCATCCGCGCGAGGCGAAATGGCTTACTTCCGCAGAACGAGGGCAGTCTGAAACGATTTTGAAGCGGAAGCGGATGAATTGGAGCCTCCCCAAAAGATTTCGTGGGTGTCAAGACTGGCGCATCCGTCAGTTTTTATCATGATCGCGCTCTACTTTTCTGCACAACTGCGCCGCTTACGGGTGCATGACTTTTTTTACGGACAGACTTGAAGGGCCGGAGTTTTAACGGGCTTGAATATGGAATTCTTTTTGCGGTTCCCTACGCCGTGACGATGATTGTGATGGTGCGAATTCCTGGCATTCGGACAAAGCGCATGAGCGCCGCGGCCACGTCGCGGCCGTTTATGCGATGAGCGGCGGCAAGCCTGATTTTGAGTGTGGTCTTGAGCGGCCATTTCTGGGTTTCATATGTCTTCATGTGTCTGGCGATTCCCGGCCCATTTGCGGCGATGGCCCCTTCTGGGCCATTTCCGCCGAAACCCTGCCGCGCGCCGTCATGGCCGTCGTCATCGGAGTCGTCAATGCGTTTGGAAATCTTGGCGGTTTTGCCGGACCTTACATCATTGGCTGGCTGGAAAACGAGTACCATAGCATCACACTGCCGTTCATCGTCCTTGGTTTCGGCATGCTCGCATGCGTTGTCCTTGCGTTTTTGCTGCCAAAAACAGCCCCGCCGATTCCATTGGCCGCGGCAGAATAAATCATGAAACTTTGCCGGTTCAAAAACAAGACGGAGGAAGCCAGGATCGGCCTCATCGCCGATGGGTCCGTATGGGATTTGACGCCGGCCGGAATCACGCGGATGTTTCCGCTGCTTGAAAGCGCGGAGGCGATGGCGCAATTGAAGGGGCTTGCAGGCGCCAAATTACCGGGACACGCTTTGCGGGAGGTAAAATTGCTTGCGCCGGTGGAGGGGCAGGAGGTTTGGGCGGCGGGCGTAACTTATCTGCGCAGCAAGACCGCCCGGATGGAGGAATCGGATTTCAGCGCAAACGCTTACGACAAGGTGTATGCCGCGGAACGGCCCGAACTTTTTTTCAAATCATTGCCTGGAAAAGGTCGTTGGAAGCGGCGAGACGGTCGGCATCCGACGCGATGCAAAATGGAATGTGCCGGAGCCAGAACTCGCCCTCGTGATGAATTCCAGCGGCAGGATCGTCGGACATACGATTGGCAACGACATGAGTTCACGCGACATCGAAGGAGAAAACCTTCTGTATCTACCGCAGGCGAAAATCTATGACCGCTCCTGCGCGCTTGGCCCGTGGATACGTCTCGGCGCTTCTGAAACGGAAGCGCGGCAATGGAAAATCAAGATTGAGATAAAACGCGATGGGGGGAGTGTCTTCGCCGGAGAAACGTCCGCCGGCCAAATCAAGCGCGATTTCGAAACCCTCGCCGATTATCTTTTCCGCAGCCAAAAATTTCCGCATGGCGCGATTTTGTTGACCGGGACAGGTGTCGTCCCGCCGGACACCTTTACGCTGCAAGAGAATGACCTGATCGAAATCGAAATCCCCGAAATCGGTTTGCTGAAAAATCCGGTGGGAGTAGTTTAAAGTCCATGAATCTGCACGGAAGAAATTTTATTGGCGACCAATTGAGCCAGGGCGCCGGGGAGACTTTTTACGCGGCCAACCCCTCCGACAATTCACGATTGCCGCCCGAGTTTCACGCGGCGGACGAACGGGAGGTCAATGCGGCAATGCAACTGGCCGAATCCTCTTTTGACATTTTCAGGGAAACAACCGCTGAAAAGCGCGCCATCTTTCTTGAGCGCATCGGCGATGAAATCATGGCGCTGGGTGATGAATTGATTTCGCGGGCGGGCGATGAAACCGGCCTTCTGAAAGCGCGCCTGGTTGGCGAGAGGGCGCGCACCGTCAATCAACTCAAGATGTTCGCGCAAGTCATTCGCGAAGGCATCTGGGTGGATGCGCGGATTGATACGGCGATTCCCGACCGTCAACCCCTCCCCAAGCCGGATTTGCGCCGGATGCTGATGCCGATTGGCCCGGTGGTTGTTTTTGGTTCGAGTAATTTTCCGTTTGCCTACTCGGTTGCCGGCGGCGACACCGCATCGGCGTTGGCAGCGGGAAATCCGGTCGTCGTCAAGGCCCATGAGCGGCATCCGGGCACGTCGGAATTGACCGCGGTAGCGATTCGTCGCGCTGTCATTGCCTGCGATTTGCCGTCGGGAGTTTTTTCCATGTTGCATGGCTTTGGGAAAACCGTCGGAATCGCCCTTGTAAAACATCCGGTTGCCAAAGCCGTTGGTTTTACCGGTTCACTTGCCGCCGGGCGCGCTCTGTTTGACGCCGCCTCCGCGCGGCCGGAACCCATTCCGGTATTTGCTGAAATGAGCAGTTTGAATCCTGTTTTCATCTTGCCGGGAGCATTGCGCGAACGCGGCAATCAAATCGCTGAAGGCTTGAAGAACTCCGTGATTACTGGCGCCGGCCAATTTTGCACCAAACCGGGGCTGGTCTTTGGCCTCCAGAATGTCGCGTTCGAGCAATTCCAACAAACCCTCGGACAACTGGTTGAAAATGTCGCACCGGCGACGATGTTGCATGGCGGAATTTGCGAATCCTATCACAAAGGACTTGCGCGTGTTTCCGGAGCCTGTGGCGTGGAGTTGCTGGGCCGTTCGAAGGACGACCCCGAGCCGGCGAAGACGCAGGCTGAAGCGGTCTTAATCCGCACTGATGCCCAAAACTTTCAAAACAATCCTGAATTTTCCAGGGAAGTTTTCGGGCCGTTTTCAATTTTGATTTCCGCCCAAACGATTTCCGAATTGGAAGACATCGCCAGAAACCTCGAAGGCCAACTGACGGCCGCGGTCCATGGCACTCCCGATGATCTGAAAGATGCGGAACGTCTCCTGCAAATTTTGGAACGAAAGGCTGGCCGGCTCATTATCAACGGATTTCCAACCGGCGTCGAAGTTTGTCCTTCGATGAACCATGGCGGGCCGTATCCGGCGACAACGGACGTGCGTTTTACGTCGGTCGGCACAGCGGCACTTCAAAGATTTGTCCGCCCCATCTGCTATCAAAATTTCCGCGAGCCGCTTTTGCCGGCCGCGCTCCAAAACAAGAACCCCTTGAATATCCTTCGGCTCTTGAACGGAAAACTGACGAAGGATGCGGTCAACGACTGAGGCGCCCGCTTATTGAACGAACAAGCGGAAGAAATGCGAACCCGCGGACTGTTCGTTAATGACCTCGTAGATATTGGTGGAAGTGGCCATTGGCCCGTTGGTGGTCAGGTCCGTCCACGCGGACAGATCGGGTGAAGCCTGGACATAGTAGGTGTGCGAAGGAACCGCTGTGAACGACAGGATAAGATTGCCCCGAAGCGGAAGCATATTCAAAGAGGGATTAATAAACAGCGGATACGAACCGTATTCATACGCGCCGACGTCCGGTCCCCCGCCGATGGGCCGCACGTAGCCGCGTTGATCCACGGGCGGAAAATCATTTGGGTCGGCGGAATCAATTGCCGGGCTGGTCGAGAGCAAGGCCATGCAAGGAGTCGGACCGCCATAATTGGCCAGCGGCTCAAGTTGAGGGTTGGTATAATTGTAACTGGAACCGCTGGACAAATTGGCGGAGCCGTCATCGGACATATTGTAGCCATTATCGGTGATGGCGCCGTAGGCATTGCTGTTGGTGCCGCTATAGGCGAGGATGGAATTGTGCAAAGCCAGGATACCGCCGTCGTTGGCAATCTCCGCGCCGGCGGCGAGGCCGTTGGTAACGAAAGAACCAGCGGGTGAAACACAGGCGTTCGTGGCAATAGTGTCATTCATGGCAATCAACATGGCGCCGGTATTATTGTATAGGCCGCCGCCCAGCGCAGTTCCCCCGCTGCCGTATTCGCCGTCACTTAGATTGCCAAAGCCGCTACCGCCAACCGCCGAATTTAGGGCAATGGTGCAGTTGGTCACCGCCAATTGCGACGCATTAAAAATCCCACCGCCAAGACCGCTTCCGCCGGTGGAGGTGAAGGCAATCTCATCATAATAAACCACGCCACCTTGAGTGTAATTTGAATAAACCGAACACTGGTTGAGGGCGAGGGTGCCGGCATTATAGATGGCTCCGCCATATCCATTATTTGGGCTTATGGCATATCCGCCTCCAGCCACGGCTTGGTTTCCAGAAAACGTGCTGTCAGCAGCCGTCCCGACGGAAGCGCAATAAACAGCTCCGCCAAAGGCCGGACCGACCAGGTTACCGCTCCAGATGGCCTGGTTATTCAAAAGCTGGCTGTAATTCAGGGCGAAATTACCGCCGGTGACGGCCACTGCGCCGCCATACGTTGCGCTTGGAAGTAGCGGCCCATCGGGAGAATAACTATCAGAACTTTGAGCCGTATTTGATTCAAAAACGGTGTTGGCGACTGTCAAGGAACCTGACCCCTGGTACACAGCGCCGCCCATGGACAAGCTGCCGGATGGTTCACCAACGCCCTTGGAAAAATTGCCGTCCACAATGCAACCTACAATTGCCAGCGCTCCATTCGTGTTAAAAATCGCTCCACCCAAACTTGTCCCGGTGGTGTTTGACATCGTCGGACTATTGGCTCCGCCTCCGATCGCCTCATTATTTGAAACACTTGATTGATTGAGCAGCACAGTGCCGCCGTTATTGAAAATGGCGCCGCCACGCGCCAATCCGCCATAAATCAACGATTGCGCGCTGTTGTTCGTCAACGTGCAGCCGTCCAATGTCACGGCGCCGCCGTTGTTGTAAATTGCCCCGCCATCTGCCGGTGTCCCCAGGGTGCCATTGCTGACCAGGCAATCGCCGTTGGCCAAGATCACATTTGACACGGTCAAACTTCCTCCGGAAGCCACAGTGAATATTCGCACCGCATTGCCTCCGCTGATGGTCACCGCCACGTCACTTCCATCCAGAATCACATTGTTGGTGATGGTGATGGTGTTCGTCAGGGTGACTGTTCCATTAAAATCCAGGCCAATCCAGCCGCCGGATTGAATGGCCGCGAGCAGACCCGCCTCGGTCGGCGACGTGACCACATTCGTCGGTCCAACGGCATTGGTCAGGGTGAGCGAGGCTACATGGCTGGTCGCGCTGCCGTAATTGTTGGTGACGATTACCCAATAAGTTCCCTGCTGGCCGGACGAAACATTGGTCAATGAAAGCGTGGTGTTGGTGGCTAGCCCCAGCGAGCCGCCGCTGAAATACCAGTGGTAGCCCAAGGGCGCCGCGCCTTCCGCGTTCGCCGTAAAACTCACCGTGCTGCCGGCGACATTGGTCACGCTGACCGGCTGGGTGTCAAATGCCGGCAATTCGGCAAACGTCCCCGTCAGCGAAACATTCGCGTCCAGCGCCAGCGCCACCGGATTGACCGTGGTATTGGTGGCATTCGACCATCCCGTGAATACCCAGCCGACCGCCGGCGTGGCGGTGGCGGTGACGACCAAGTTGCTGTAATAACTGCCGCCGGGCGGATTTAGGCCAATCGTTCCCAAGCCATTCGTCATTAAGGTCAGCGTGTAAATGGGATATGGCAGAAAACTGCCGGTGACGACCAGGTCAGAATACATCGTGACATTCACTGGATTCACAGACGCGTTGGTGGCGCCCGACCAGTTGGCAAAATACCAGCCTGCGGAAGGTGTAGCGGTGAGCGTGACGGTGGAATTTTGCGGATAGATGGAATTGGTCGGATTTTCGGCAATAGCGCCGGAGCCATCGGTAATGACGGTGAGCGTATAATCAGTCGCGTGAAGCGAGGCAATTGAAATAAGATAAAGAGACAGTCCAAGTGAAACGCCGCAAAATCGAGGTATCATAATAGGGCCTTTCAACAACAATTCTAATGCTGATTTTACACGAGTCAACGTTAAATTTTTGCCAGCAGCCCGTCAGTACAAGACAAGACACATGCGCAGGGCCAATGTGTTAAAGTTGAATTCTGGAAAAGAGGCGGCTGGCCAGGACGAGCAGAAGCGCCGGGCTGAATGAGAGCACCGCCAGATCCGTTGTTAATCCGAAATGGGACGCGCCAACCAGTGAATAGCGCAAGCCGTCCACTCCATAGGAAAGCGGATCGAGGGTCGTGAGGATCGTCAACACCTTGGGCAGGTTCGACAGCGGAAAAATCGCGCCAGAGAGAAAAAACAGGGGCATGACCAGCAGATTCATCACGAATTGGAAACCCTGGAAATCACTGAGCACCGAGGCGATGGCGGTCCCCAACGCGGTGAAGGTCAGGGCAATGAGCGCCATGAACAAGAGCGCCAGTGGCAGCGAAAGCCAGTCATGGATCCGAAAACCGACAGCCAAGCCGATCGCCAGCAGAACGGTCCCCTGCAAGACCGCCACGGTTGCGCCGCCCAGGGTTCGACCCGTCATGATCCAAAGCCTGGGCACCGGGGCGGCCAGCGTCTCTTTGAGAAATCCAAACTGCCGGTCCCAGATTAATTCGATGCCCGAAAAGATGGACGTGAACAGGACTGTCATGGCAATCACTCCGGGGGCGACGAACTGGAGATAGCTGCCCATGCCGGCTTTCTGGAAGACCGGACCCAAGCCGTAGCCCAAGGCTAAAAGGTATAACAGCGGTTGGCCCGCCGAAGCCACGATCCGCGACCTGGCGCGCACGAAGCGTTTCAACTGTCGCAGCCAGAGGACGTAGATGACCTTCATGGCATTCAGCGCTTTCGCCACGCCCGGGCAAAGTTGCGCATTTGCTCGACGGAACTGGCGTCTTCCTCGCGGATGGACGATCCGGTCAGCGCCAAAAAAGCCTGTTCCAAAGTTTGGGAGACGGTTTGTTTCTTGAGCGCGTCCGGTGAACCCTCGGCGACGATGCGTCCATGATCAATGATGGACACCCGGTGCGAGACCCGCTCGGCCTCTTCCATATAATGTGTCGTCAGAAAGACTGTAACGCCTTCCTCCTCATTGAGCTTCCTGACCTGGTTCCAAAGTTGGTTGCGGGTTTGAGGATCAAGCCCGAGCGTGGGTTCATCCAGGAACAGAACCCGCGGTGAGTGCAAGAGGGCGCGGGCGATTTCCAGTCGCCGGCGCATCCCGCCCGAAAATCGTTTGGCCGGTTCTTTGCGGCGGTCCCAAAGTTCGAACAGCTTGAGGAGCATCTCAATTCGCGCGGCGCAAAGCCGGCGCGGAATATGGTAAAGGGCGGCGTGAATTTCCATGTTCTCCTGCGCGGTCAATTCGTCATCGAGGCTGGGGTCTTGAAACACGATGCCGAAGCGTTTGCGAACCTCGCCCGGTTGTCTCTCCGGGTTGAGTCCGTCCAATTCGATTTTGCCGCTGGTGGGCCTAAGTAATGTCGTGAGCATTTTGATTGTGGTGGTCTTGCCGGCGCCATTCGGACCGAGAAAGGCGGCAATCTCGCCTTGCTTGATCTCAAATGAAATGTCCGACACGGCGACGAACTGGCCGAACGTCTTGGTCAAATGTTCGACTTTAATCATGCCGGCTTCATTGTGCATTCGCGGTGGGAATGGTGTCGAGGAGGCTTTTTGACGCCGGGCTTAAAGAAGCGCGTGCGCGGGTGGAGCGGCTAACAATGTCCGAATGTCCAAATCGCCGCCCCCTTCAATTGCGTCCGCTTACGTCCGTTGAGACTCTTGTTATGGACCGCAACCCATTGAATTGGCGGAAAAGGCAAAATTCTTGTTGACCGTATTGCTTTCGGGTTCAATGTAATGTCATGGAGCCATTCGCCTGAAACTTTCGTTTTATGGATAGCAGCATCAGCTTCGCCTTGAATGGAAAGCCGCGGACCGTTGTCACCGACTCGGCGCGCTCGTTGTTGGAGGTGCTCCGCGAGGACTTGCATCTGACAGGCACGAAATTTGGTTGCGGGGAAGGACAGTGCCGCGCCTGCACCGTCCTGATCGGCGGGGAGTGCATGCCCTCCTGCCTGACGCCCATTGGCGACGTTGCCGGAATGGAGGTGGTGACCATTGAAGGAGTAGCCAGCGGCGCCGCGCTGCATCCGGTGCAGGAAGCGTTTCTGGCCGAGGGCGCGTTTCAATGCGGCTATTGCACGGCGGGCATGATCATGGGGGTGGTCGGCGTGCTGAATAAAAATCCCAAGGCATCGGAGGCGGATGTGCTATCGGAACTGCAACTGCACATCTGCCGCTGCGGCAGCTACGCCAAATATTTGAAAGCATTGCGCCAAGTTCTGGCGCAAGCCCGCAAGGCAGGCGCATGAAGACGACACCGTCCGGCATTCCGCAGCCCGATTACAACCAAGTTGATTACGACGAGTTGGTTGAGCGCGCCGGTTACGATTTCGGATTGAGCCGCCGATCATTTGTCAAGGCGCTGGGGGCGGGATTGCTCATCACGGTTTCGCTGCCGGCCCTGGCACAGGAAAGCGGGTTTCGCGGAAGCGCGGGATTTTTTGGCAGCGGCGCGCGAAATCTTGGCGCGCGAATTCATCTGGGCGCGGATGGAAGCATCACCGTGTTGTCGGGCAAGGTCGAAGGCGGCCAGGGCGCGCGCACGGAATTGTCGCAGGCCGCCGCCGAGGAATTGCGGGTGCCGGCAAGCCGAATTCAAATGTTACTGGCCGATACGGGCGCGGTGCCCGATGACGGCATGACTGCCGGCAGCCGAACCACGCCCGGCACCGTGCCGGCAGTGCGTCAAGGCGCTTCCGCGGCGCGGGAACTGTTAATCACGTTTGCCTGCCAACAGTGGCAAACCCAGCGCACAGAAGTACGGATGCTTGACGGCAAGGCAGTTGAAACCGATGGCAAACGTTCACTGACTTATGCGGACCTTGCCAAAAGCGACCAAGCGGCAAAGTTGTTTGCGGAAGCGATTCCGTCTGATGCCGAACTGACTCCGGTGAAGGATTGGAAGGTGCTCGGCACCCCGGTGCTTCGTCCCAACGCGCGCGGCATCGTCATGGGCGCGCACCAATATCCGTCGGACATCTTCCTGCCGGGCATGCTTTATGGGAAAATCCTGCGCGCCCCCGCCATTGGCGCGACGCTGGAAGCGATTGATTTGGCGCCGGCCAAGGCGATGAAAGATGTGGTAGTGGTGCGGGAAGACCAATTTGTGGGTGTGGCGGCGCCGAATACCAGTATTGCCGAAAAGGCCCTGGCGGCGATTGCCAAAACGGCAAAATGGAGCGCCGCGCCACCGCAGCCATCGAGCAGCGAACTATTCGATTATCTCAAGCAAAACGCGGAGGACACGTTTGAAAATCCTTTCGCCGGGGCACTCGCCGGCACAAAGGTCCTGCGCCGAACCTATGACGTTCCTTATATCCAGCACGCGCCGCTGGAACCGCGGGCGGCCGTCGCCGAATGGAAGGACGGCCAACTCAGCGTCTGGACCGGTTCGCAAAATCCTTTTGGCTCGCGCCGTGAACTTGCGCGGGCTTTTCACGTGTCCGAGGACCGGGTGCGCGTGGTCATTCCCGATTTCGGCGCCGCGTTTGGGGGCAAGCACACCGCCGAATGCGCCGTGGAAGCCGCGCGCCTGGCCCAGGGCGGAGGCAAGCCCGTTTCGTTGCGGTGGACACGGGAGGAGGAATTCACCTGGGCCTACTTTCGTCCCGCGGCGGTCATTGAGGCGGAAGCCAGCCTGGATGCCGGCGGCAGGATTGCCACGTGGCATTTTATCAACATCAATTCCGGGCCGAACGCCGTGGACCCTCCCTATGCGATCAGAAAAACGCATTGCCGTTTTGTGCGGTCCAAACCGCCACTGCGTCACGGCTCCTATCGGGCGTTGGCCGCCACGGCGAATAATTTTGCGCGCGAAGTTTTCATGGATGAACTCGCCGCGGCGGCTGGCGCCGACCCGCTGGATTTCCGGTTCGCCCAACTGGAAAACGACCGGCTCCGCGCGGTGTTGGCAAAAGCCGCCGAGGCGTTCAACTGGCGCGAGCGCGCGATGCAAAGGGACGCCGGCCTGAGCATCGGCTTGGCCTGTGGAACGGAGAAAGGCTCCTGCGTGGCCGCGTGTGTCGAGGTTGAAATTGACCGGGCGCAAAACGCCATCAAAGTGCGGCGCGTCTGCGAAGCCTTCGAGTGCGGCGCGATTTTGAACCCGGAGAACCTGCAATTTCAAATTCAAGGCGCCATTCTCATGGGTTTGGGCGCGGCCTTGCGCGAAGAAATCCAGTTTGCCGAAGGCAAGATTCTCAACGCCTCCTTTGGCAAATACCGGGTGCCGCGTTTCGACGACGTGCCGGAATTGGACGTTCATTTAATTGACCGGCCGGATTTGCCGTCCGCCGGCGCTGGTGAAACGCCCATCATCGCGGTTGCCCCGGCCATCGCCAACGCGGTGTTCCGGGCGACGGGGAGAAATGTTCGGGCGTTGCCGGTCCGTCTGGCGGAAACATGAAGGTTAAATCCCCAAGAAATCAAATTTATTTCCGCCGGGTTTTCTGGTGAACTGGTCCCGCATGGACGCGCCATTGCCACCGCTCACGCCCGCCACGCTTTACCTCGTCGCCACGCCCATCGGCAATCTCGAAGACATCACGCTGCGCGCCTTGCGCGTGCTGCGCGAGTGCGACGTGGTCGCCGCCGAGGACACTCGGCACTCGGGACAATTGCTCAAGCACTTTGGCATCTCGAAACCGCTGTTGAGTTATTTTCAGTTCAATGAGGCCAAACGCAGCGAGGAAATCATCCAGCGCCTTGGTCGCGGCGAGAAAATCGCGCTCGTTACCGACGCGGGCAGTCCGGGAATCAGCGACCCGGGCGAACGCGTCGTCCAAGCTGCAATTGCCGCCGGATACCGCGTGGAGTCTGTTCCAGGCGCGTGCGCGCTCGTGGCGGCGCTCACCGCGAGCGGATTGCCGACGGATGAATTTCACTTTGCCGGATTCCTGCCGCATAAATCCGGGCAGCGACGGAACAGATTGGAATCACTCAAGGCAATTGAAGGCACTCTCGTCTTTTACGAATCACCTTATCGGGTTGAAAAATTGCTTGGGGAGCTGAATGAAGTGTTTCCTGAACGGGAAATTGTCCTGGGGCGGGAACTGACGAAAAAGTTCGAGGAATTCCTGCGTGGTAAACCCAGGGAGCTTTTGGAGATTGCGAAGAAGCGGACTTTGAAAGGCGAGTTTGTGGTGCTGGTCGGCCCGACGCAACAGGGATGAGATTTCTTTTGAAAATGCGGGCATTTCACGCCACATTTCCGCCTGTGAAATATCTTTGGGCGCTTATTGGACTGTTCGCAGGATTTGCCGCGGCGGCCGCGGATTACCCTTCGATTTACCACCACGGCTGGATTGACTTGAACAAGGACGGCAAAATGGAAATTTATGAGGACCCATCGCAGCCGATTCCCAAACGCGTCAACGATTTGCTCAAACGGATGACGTTGCAGGAAGAGATCGGCCAGCTTTGGGAGTTGGACATGCAGCCGGATTCCGACGTGACCGAACGCGACCGGTTGAGCAATGGCGAACTAGGCTCATTTCTTTGCGGCTCAGTCCTGGTCGAAAATCCGATCATGCGCAATAAGCTGCAGCACATCGCGGTGGAGCAAAGCCGGCTCGGCATTCCGCTGATTTTCGGCCACGACGTCATCCACGGTTTTCGCACGGTGTTTCCAATCCCATTGGCGGAGGCATGCGCCTGGGAGCCTGAATTGTTTGAGCGCACGGATACGATTGCCGCCCGCGAAGCGGCGGCGGCGGGCGTTGATTGGGCATTTTCGCCGATGGTGGATACTGCGCGCGACCCGCGCTGGGGCCGCATCGCCGAGGGGTTTGGTGAAGACCCCTGGCTCGGCTCGCTCGATGCCGCGGCCTGCGTCCGCGGTCTTCAGGGAACCAACGTCGCGGACACCAATCGCGTCGCCGCCTGCGTCAAACATTACGTCGGCTACGGCGCGGCGGAAGGCGGGCGCGATTACAACACGACCGAAATATCGGAATTCACCCTGCGCAATTTTTATCTTCCGCAATTCAAAGCCGCCGTGGACGCCGGCGTGCTCACAGTGATGAGCGCGTTCAACGACTTGGACGGCATTCCCGCCAGCGCCAATCATCACACCCTCACCGACATCCTCCGCAATGAATGGAAATTCAAAGGTTTTGTCGTCAGCGATTATAATTCCGTCGCAGAATTGATTGACCATGGCCTGGCGGCGGATAACGCCCAGGCTGCGCGCTTTGCCCTGAATGCGGGGGTGGATATGGAGATGATCTCCACCACCTACGTGGCCACTGTCGTGGAGCAGGTGGAATCGGGTAAAATTCCCAAAGCGGTTTTGGACCAGGCCGTCCGGCGCATCCTCACCGTGAAATTTGAGAAAGGGCTTTTTGACCATCCCTATACCGATGAATCGCGCTGGCAAACCGCCAATCTTCATCCGGACGCCATCGCCTTGGCGCGCGAGGCGGCGGCCAAATCCTGCGTCTTGCTCAAAAATGCCCAGGACATCCTGCCGCTTTCAAAACAAATCAAGCGTATCGCGCTTATCGGGCCGCTGGGCGACGACGCCGAGGAAATGGTCGGTCCTTGGTATTCCCGCGCTCATGCGGCAGATATGGTCTCTCTGGCGACGGGGATTCGTGCCAAGATTTCACCCGATTCTGAACTGGATGTAGCGCGCGGTTGTTCCATCATCGAAACGGGCAAAGAGCGACTGCACGTCGAAACCTATTCAAAAATCGTGGAACAACCCACCGGCAGCAATGAAATTGCCGGCGCCATTTCCGTGGCCGAAAAAGCCGACGTTGTCATCATGGCGCTCGGTGAACCGCGCGATTGGAGCGGCGAGGATGCCAGCCGCAGCAGCCTGGATTTGCCGGGTCGCCAGTTGGAACTGCTGGATGCCGTCGCCGCCACGGGCAAACCGATCGTCGTTGTATTGTTCAATGGCCGCCCGCTGGCGTTGCCCGCTGTTTTCGACAAGGCATCGGCGGTGCTTGAAGCGTGGTTTCCCGGCATCCAGGCCGGCAACGGCGTCGCCGACCTGTTGTTTGGCGACGTTGATCCTTCCGGTCGCCTGACCACGACTTTTCCTTATAGTGTCGGCCAGGTGCCGATGTATTACGATCATGACAACACCGGCCGCCCCGGTTTCGGGCATTGGAAGGGGAACTATGTGGACGGACCGAGCGTGCCGTTTCTTCCGTTCGGATACGGCCTGGCCTACACGACGTTTGAATACAGTCCTGTCCAGGCGGATTCCGGTGTGCTGAAATCCGACGGCACACTGACGGTTAGCGCGCGCATTACCAACACCGGCCCGCGCGCCGGCACTGAGGTGGCGCAATTTTATATTCGCGACCTGGCATTTGCCGCCGGCGTCCGTCCGGTCCGCGAATTGAAAGGCTTCCAAAAGATTCTATTGCAACCCGGTGAAACGCGCGACGTTTCGTTCAAAATCTCCGGCCACGACCTTGGTTTTTATGACACGCATGGCAACTGGATTGTCCAGCCGGGAAAATTCGAGGCTTGGATCTGCAAAGACAGCGCTTCCGGCGAACCGGTGGATTTTGAATTGGAATGAATCAGTTCAGCCTGGTCCTTACCCTGGCCCAGCGCGCTTTGGCGCCGAGTGAGACTTTGCGGCGCACGGCGGCGGTCATCCGGCGTCTGACCCGGATGATTTTTCCAATTGGCGCCGGGGTGGCGGCGACGAGGAGATTTTCCAACCGGACTTCCAGGCGCTCGATTTCAGATTTCAATTTCACGGCGCGTTTCAATTTGGCGGCCGGCAACTTAAGCAATTCCTTAATCATAATTTCCCGATATTCTACCATCAATCGGTGTCTCTTTCCTGAAAATACTTTGATTGCCGGGAATTGAGTTTGGAGTTAATCAACGAACTTCCCCGGGTTCAAGATCCCCTTTGGGTCGAGCAAATGTTTCAACGACCGGTGAAGCTCCCGGACTTCGGCGGACACGGCCAGCGGCCACCAGCGCATTTTGGCCAGTCCAATCCCATGCTCGCCCGTAATCGCGCCTTTCCAGGCAATAATCTGACGGAACAATTCGTCGAGCGCCGCTTCGCCACGCGTCGCCGCCGCGGCATCTTTGGTATCGAGCATAATATTGACGTGGATGTTGCCGTCGCCGGCATGGCCAAAGCAGGCGATCGGCAGGCGGATTTTCTTTTGGAGGCGCGCCGTGAAACGGAACAAATCCTCCAATCGCCCGCGCGGGACCACGATGTCCTCATTCAACTTCTTAAGGCCGGTGGACTTGAGCGATGTCGAAAAGACGCGGCGAATCTGCCAGGTTTTTTCGCACTCGGCATCCCCAAAACCGTGCTCTACAAACAGCGGCTTGAATTTGCGAGTCACCTTTTCCACCGCCGGCAATTCGCCGCGCACGGAGTTTTTTTGTCCATCCAATTCAACGATCAAATGTGCCTTGCAAATTCCCAGGCGGCTGTCACCCGTATATTTGGCGGCGGCGGCCAGGGTGAATTCATCCGCCAGTTCCAGCGCGCTGGGTAAAAACCCGGCGGCGAGAATCGCCTGCAGTGCGCCGACGGCATGGCGCATGGAATTAAAACCAACCGCCAGCGTGGCGCGGAAGGGCGGCAGGGGAATCAGTTTCAAAGTCGCCTCCGTCATCACGCCCAGCAGACCCTCCGACCCGACAAATAGTTTCGTCAAATCAAAGCCGGTCTTATTTTTATGCGTCCGCCCCCCGGTGCGGATGATCGTGCCATCGGCCAGGACCACCTGCAGGCCCAGGACGTAATCGCGGGTGACGCCGTATTTCAGGCAACGCGGGCCGCCGGCATTGGTGGCGATGTTGCCGCCGATAAAATTGTCCGCGCGGCTGGCCGGGTCGGGCGGATAAAACAAATGGCGCTTTTCAACTTCCGCCTGGAGCTTCGCAGTAATCACCGCCGGCTGCACCACCGCCACAAAATCGCCCCGGTTGATTTCCAAAATGCGGTTCATTCGCTCCATCGCCAGCGCGATGCCGCCGCGGATGGGAACGCATCCACCCACGTAGCCATGTCCGGCACCGCGCGCGGTAACGGGGACATTGTTTTCCGTGGCGAACCGCAAAATTTTGGAAACGGATTCGGCGGAGCGGGGCAGGGCGACGGCGTCGGGTTCATGGGCGGCGAACCATTTGTCGCCGGCGTATTCCGCAAGAATTGCGGGTTCGAGGGAGATTTCGCCGGGTAAAGATTTCTTCAGGCGGGAAAGTTTGAACTTAAGGACGGCATTCATTTCAAATCTTTCGGCGGCGCGGTGCTTTTGCGCTCAATGAGTTCGGCGGTCAACCGCTGTAATTGCACCGGTTCGTTCCGGATTAATTTCATCATGGCATCCACGGCGGCGATGCCCAGGCGAAATTTAGGCTGACGCATGGTCGTCAGCGGCACGCGGAAATATTCACCCGCCAGAACATTCCCGAAACCAATAATCGAGATGTCCTGCGGAATTCTGATGCCCTGGGCCATGAGGGTTTCCGCGCAGCCGACGGCGACCAGGTCGTTGACAGCCTGCACGGCCGTGGCGTGGCAATTTTCATTCAGCATTTGCAGCGCGGCTTTGGTGCCATCCTCAATCGTGCTGCCAGCCTGAAAAACGAGCTTGTCATCCGGTTCCAATTTGGCCTCGCGCAACGCGCGGCGGTAGCCTTCGAAGCGGTCGTGCGCCCACGGCGCCACTGGCGGTCCGGTCAAATAAGCGATTTGTTTGTGGCCCAATTTCAATAAATGCCGCGTGGCATTATAACTGGCGACGGATTCTTCGATTTCTATGGACGGGAACGATTTGCAAAAGGGCGCGGGAGGCCCCAGCAATACCGTCGGGACCTGGCGCGTCAGGATTTCCTGGTAAATCCGCGCCTCGGCTTCGAAACGATAGACCGGAGAAATGAAAAGGCCGTCCACCCGCCGCGAGAGCAAGCGGCGCAGGCAGTGCTCCTCCCGTTCCGGCTTGTTATGCGTGTGGGCGAGCAAAATGTCGTAGCCAAGTTCGTGGGCGCGGTCTTCGATCGTAAACACAATCCGGGCAAAAATCGGGTTGGTGTTGGACGGAATGACCAGCCCGAACAGCTTCGTCATTTTGGTCCGCAACCCTTGGGCGCTGGAATCAGGCACGTAGCCCATTTGTTGCGCGAGCGCCTTGATCCGCGCTTTCGTGGCGGCGGAAACATCCGGCGCGTCGCGCAGCGCTTTGGAAATTGTCATCACCGAAACGCCGGCATGCCGGGCAATGTCTTTAAGGCGGACCATTTTTAAAGTGCGAAAAACGAAGTGCCGAGCGCCGAATTATCTCCAGGGCAAAGCTGGTCATTCAAGCACACCGGCTGGACTATTTGCATTCTCATCTTGCAACGATTAAAAATCAAAAATACGCGCCGCGCCATTGCAATTTCCGGCGCAACGCTTCCAGAAATGAACCATCGGCCAAATGCACCAGCCGGATTACCCGCCGGCTGCGGCGGATTGTCACTCTGTCTCCCTCGTCTAAATAGGCGACCAATTCGCCATCCACACTGAGAAGGGTCGAAGGGGGCGGGCTGGCCGCCTTGACTTGAATCACCGAATCCAACGGCAGGATGATGGAACGGTTTGACAGCGCGTGGGGACAAATCGGCGTCAGGGTGAAAACTTCGGCGGACGGCAAAACCACCGCGCCGCCCGCGGCCAACGAATAGGCCGTTGACCCGGTGGGCGAGCTGACAATCAAGCCGTCGCAACGATAGTTGGTAATCAATTCGCCGTCAGCGGCGACATCGAGCGCGATGAGCCGGGAGGACGCGCCGCGGCTGACGACGATGTCGTTGAGGGCGGTTTTGAACACCTTCTTTCGGTTGCAGACGCCGGAAACCTCGATCATCGCGCGCGGTTCGAATTTGAATTGGCCGCGCCAGAGATGGTTGAGCGCCCGCGCCAGTTCCGCGGAGGGCACCGCCGTGAGGAAGCCAAGGCCGCCGATATTTACGCCAAGCAGCGGAGTGGCAGACCCGGCAATGTCCCGCGCCGCGTGAAGCATCGTGCCATCGCCGCCAAACACGAGAAGCAGGTCAGACTGGCGGGCCAAATCGGCCGGGCTGCCGTCCACGACCGCCTTGCGCCCGGCTTTTTTAATCAGACGCGCCGCCTTGCGGACGATGCCGACGCAATCGGGCTTATCCAAATTGCCGATCAATCCGACGGTTTTAATTTTGTCAGCCGATTTTTTCAATGAGTGTTAAAAATTCTTTGTTGCCCGCCGGGCCGCGCAAAGGCGATTCAACCATATCGCGCCAGCAAAGGCCAGCCTGCTCGGAAACAAAATCGCGCAACTCGCGAAGCACCCGTTCATGAATCACCGGATCGCTGATGACGCCGCGCCCTTTGTCCGCCTCCGCTTTGCCCGCTTCAAATTGTGGCTTGATCAGCGCGATGATTTTGCCCCCGGGCCTGAGCAAGGCCGTGGCTGCCGGCAGAATTTTCCGCAAGGAGATGAACGAGCAATCAATCACCGCCAAGTCGAACAGGCGCGGAAACTGCTCCGGCTTTAAATGCCGCGCATTGGTTTTTTCCATCACCGTTATCCGCGGGTCCTTGCGCAATTTCCAGGCCAGTTGGCCCTGTCCAACATCCACCGCTACAACGTTTGTTACGCCATATTGCAGCAGGCAATCGGTGAATCCGCCCGTGGATGCGCCCAGGTCAATGGCAGATGCGCCAGCCACCTGCAATCGAAAATGTTTTAACGCGTGTTCAAGCTTTTGCCCGCCCCGGCTTACAAACTTTTCGACCTCGGCAAAACCGATTTCATCTTCGGTTCGAACCGGATCGCTGGCTTTTTGCGCCATCTGGCCGTTGACGCGGACCTGACCGGCCAGGATCGAACGCTTGGCGCGTTCGCGGCTCGGACACAGCCCGCGTTCCACCAATGCCTGGTCAAGACGGATCATCGCTGGCCGTTGAGCGGGGTTTGAGTCAAGCGTTGAGGGATGGAGATGGCGGCCCGGCGCATTTGACTTGTCAGGCCAAAGCGGTCATCATCGGGAAGAGTGAGAGTAACCGAATAAACAAAATCGGCGGAATGAACCGCCTTTTTCCAAATTTCAAGATTTTGAAAGTTGAACATAATTTTTAGAAGGATTGAACCGAAACCGAAGGTCGCGCATTTCCTTTCAACTCTCAACTCAAATCCCTTTCAGCTCCCTTGATTCGGAAACGAAAAATTTTCTTGCGGCTGGCGCTGGCGGCGGGAATTTTAATCATTGCCTTCGCGATCGTCGCCGCTTTCTTTCCCCGGGTTTTTTTGTGTGTGGACAGCGGCCCGGCAAAGGCCGATATTATCATTGTATTGGGCGGCGGAGCCGAAGACCGTCCCCAATACGCGGCGAAATTATTCAAAGAGCATGTTGCGCCAAAGGTTTTGGTGAGCGGGGCAGGGGACGATGAGATCTACCGTTTTATTTTGGTCGCGGACGGCGTTCCGCGAAGCGCGATCCAATTGGAATCAGAATCCCGCACCACAAGGGAAAACGCCCAATTTTGCGCCCCATTGCTTCGACGGGAGCGCGTCCAAAGCGCCGTTATTGTCACGTCCTGGTATCATTCGCGCCGGGCGTTGAGATGTTTTGAGCATTATATTCCGGGCATCAAATTTTACTCGAGGCCGGATTATTATGCCGTTAAACGCGTGGGCTGGTCGCGGACAATGATTCGGCGTATCTTCATGGAATATTTGAAGTTGCCGGGCTATTGGGTCCGCTACGGTGTTTGTCCGTTTTAATTCTCGTTAAAAGCTTGCACTTCGCTGTTAGGATGGCATAATGACATTCCTTTAACGCGGGGTGGAGCAGTCCGGTAGCTCGTCAGGCTCATAACCTGAAGGCCGTGGGTTCAAATCCCACCCCCGCAACCAATTTTAAAATCAATAAACCCCTGTAAATACAGGGGTTTATTGTGTTTTTTCGACTCTTCACAGTTTATCTTTGGCACATCTCGCAATGTTTGAGCGAAGAGTTTTCCGATGCAAAATAAAACCGCAAGAACGCTTCTGTGCTTTGCCTTTGGCAGTGAAAAAAATTCCAGCGACCAAATCATCGAGGCAATATGTCCAGAAAATCACGACGTCCATAACCAACAGCCAGACGGGTTATTTCTACCGGTTGAGTTCACCGTAATGCACTCGCGCCGGGCGATGGCGAGCTTTTGTCCATCAAGGATTTTATCGCACGCGCATCGCTCAATCGTCCGTTTCGCCGGGAGGGATAAAGACATTGATCTTATCCGCCGCGCATTGCCTGCCGAAACCGTCAAAGTTGTCAGCCGGCATCGTGCCGAGGGGAATTTTGTCTCCGAGGCCACCCTGGCTTTGGCGCATCCCACGACAGTTCAAAAACCCGCTCGCACTTTTGCGTGACATGAAGGATTCTTTCCCCATGGATTCCTGAGAACGTCTGCCGAAGCCTTCGAACGTTACGTTGGTGGCAAATGTTTGCGGGGGAGCAGCGGGAAAGCCTGGCGGAATATCAAAGGCCGGCATCGTAAACCGTATTTTAATGAAAACAGTTCAACGCGAAGTGCTGTTGAGTATCTGGAAAGCGCATATTCTGCGCCACGCCGGGGAGGCGCTGAATTCGCCAACATGCCCCTTAACTGACAAGAACCAACCATCCTTATGCAAATTTCATTTCGCGCATTGATCACCGCACTTCACGGAATGGGTTTCGGTGCGCTGTTTTTGCTGGCGTTTTCTGGCGCGTTAATCGAACTTTACCGCATCTGCACGCCAGACCGGTCTTCTCCGCTCAGTATTCGTGAACGCAAGTTTTTGAGCGGTTACCTGATCGTGATGGCTGTCCTGGCTTGGTGCGCGGTTTTGTCGGGCGCTTACCTGGTGTACCCCTGGTATCGTGCGGTGCCGCCGGCAGGAATCATGGACTATGCGGGTTATCCTCAACGGCTTCTTCTTTCGAATCCCGCCACGTCCGGGTGGCACAGCATTGGAATGGAGTGGAAGGAACACGTCGCCTGGTTCGGGCCAATCGCCGTCACCATGGTCGCCTATGTTTTTATCAAATATGGCGCCGATCTGGCGCGGCATCGGGAGGTTCGAAAGGCGGTTTTGGGCTTCTGTGTGGCGGCATTCATCGCAGCGGGAATCGCGGGAGGTTTCGGGGCATTTCTCAACAAATACGCGCCAGTCCAAGGCGGAGCACCAATCACCTTAATCAAAGGCACAAAATGAACAGTAACCGGCAGGAAAATAATTCGGCCAAAATTGGCCGTGAGTCGGAACCGGAGATTCCCAATGGCGCCGCGGCGGCGGCCATTCTTTCGGCTGGGATAGGATGTTTTGCCGTCAGCCTTTGCGGCTGGCTGGGCGATTCAGTTCCCGTCTTGGGGCATTTATTCAATTTTTACCGCCCCACCGGCCCGCTTTCAGGGGTCACGACCACTGCGATCGTTGTCTGGCTGTTTTCGTGGTTCATTCTGTCCGGCGCGTGGCGGGCAAAGACACTTTCCATTGGAAAGATCAACGTCATTGCCTTTCTGTTATTGATAATCGGTTTTTTGCTTAGTTTTCCCCCGATTGGCGATTTCTTGCGGGGCAAATAGGATGCGCCAATTGAACCGAAAACGAGTCGCTCCAATCGTCAGAATTGGATGGTTAAATCCACCGTTCCAACAGCGGCATTGGGATATTCGCCACCGGGACGGACGATGAATTGAAAATCCGGCATGAGGGTGGCCCATTTTGAAAGCTGCGCCTGGTAAAGCCATTCCAGCTCCAGTTCGTAGGTGCGCGGCAGACCTGCTTGCGAACTTATATGTGCATAGTTGGCGCTGAAGCCCACGACATCTTGCGCCCGCGCAGCCAGCGGGCCGGTCCAGGTGACGCCACCGGCCATATTCCAGTCCATGATGCTCACGCTTGATTGCGTCCAGCCGGGCGACAGAAAGGTGCGCACGCCCCGGCCTTGTGCTGCTTCACCTTTTGGCTGCCAAAGGGTTTGATCGAGAATGGTATAAAAGCCATCCGCCCCTTTTTGTTGGGGTCCGTCCAAGCGAGTGAAGGTGCCGGTATTGCCCCAGGCGCCAAACTTCAGGTTGCCATCTTTGCCCAAAAGAGGGGCGCGCTGCCAACGCAGCCCCGTCTCGCCAATGAGCAATGTCCCGCTGCCAGTCGGCTGAATGGATTGCGGATGGCCGGTAACGTCTCCAAATGTGTCCGACCGGTTGGCATAAAAGGCGGCGAAACTGGCATACCAGACATTCCCAGGCGTGAGGTAAAGGCCCGCGCCGGGCATCGGATCGGGAGTCGTGGGAAAGGCGAGCAGCGTCGGAGTGACGTGGTCCGAAGAGTTGATAAAAACCAACCCATCGTCAATCACGCTGAAATCGTCGTTGGCGTCCCACTTTCCCACCTTCAGGTGAAACCATTGGTTGAACAACTGCTGTTGAAACCACAACTCGTATATTTGAAAATAGGGCCGGAAGTTTTGCTTGTCGAAGTTCTGGAGATCGCCGGCCAAATCCGTGGAGGGATCGCGCCCGGCGTGGTCTTCCAAATCCACATAAAACTCACCGCCTTTCCAATTGCTGACTTGTCCGGGATCGAAGGCCACATTCAGGTCGAAGGTCGAGGCCCAGGTCGCTCCGGAGTGTCTTCCACCCCGGGCGTTATCAAATCCTTCCAGAAGGAGTTGGGCGTTGGGCGTAATGCCTTTGTCCGCCAGCCATTGGCGCGCGCCGCCCCAACCGCCGGTTGCGTAGGCGTCGAAGCCGGAATTGTCGGACGATTGCGGAGCTGGCGAGACAATGGCCGCTGCCTGGTTGGTGGACAACAGGGCTTGCGCCGTCGCGCTCGACGCCAGGGCGGCCGACAAATTGGCGACGCCAAACATCAAAATCAACCGGCCCGCCGCCCGCGGTGTATTCTGCCTGGTCATCACGGGAACTTCGAGATTGCCGGATCGCGTCGCGCTCCTTTCGCGTTGGGTATGAGTCATTGTTTCGATGACCGATGTTGAACACCGAAATACCCCTGGCCTTGCTCCGCTGTCAAGGGCATCCCGCAGATGGGATCAATGGGGATTTCTTCGGCCTATTCAGCAACCGACTTGCTTCAATCGTTCGAAGTCTTTCTTGATTTGGGCCTCGCGCCCGACGCGAAACAGCGTTTGCGATAAAATCTTCCCCAATACATCATCCTGCCTTTTCAGGCGATAATGCGTCCATTTGCCATCACGCCGTCCCTCCACCAACCGCGCCTTTTTCAGATATGCCAGATGCCGCGAAATCTTGGGCTGATTGGTTTTTAAAACCCCCTGCAGGTAACAGACACAGTATCTCCCGATTTTTGATCAGGCTGAGCAGGCGCAGACGGGTCGGGTCAGACAACGCCGCAAAGAATAAAGTCAGGTCGCGCATCAATTCAAATATATACGCCTTGACATATGCGAAAGCAAGCCCCAGTATGCATACGGAATAGCGTATATGATAGTCCGCAATATGGCCGGAAAGAGCGAGACGAAAAAGCGAATGGGCTTTTTCGAGCGTTATCTGACGCTCTGGGTTTTTCTTTGCATGGTCGCCGGCGTTGTGCTGGGCAAATGGCTGCCCGGCCTGACCGCGGGCCTGAGCCGGATGCAGTTTGGCGAGGGTTCACAGGTCAACATTCCCATCGGAGTACTGCTCTGGCTGATGATTTATCCGATGATGCTTAAAGTGGATTTCAATGCGATTGGCGGCATTACGCGAAAACCGAAGGGATTGGCTGTCACACTTTTTGTCAATTGGCTCATCAAGCCGTTCAGTATGGCGTTTCTTGGCTGGCTTTTCATGCAACACATTTTCGCAGCCTGGATCGAACCGGAAACGGCAAAGAATTACACCGCCGGACTCATCATCCTCGCCGCCGCGCCATGCACGGCAATGGTTTTTGTTTGGAGTTATTTGACGGATGGCGATCCGGCCTATACGCTGGTTCAGGTGGCGGTCAACGACATCATTATGCTCGTGGCTTTTGCGCCGATTGTGATGTTTCTTTGCGGCGTGGCGCACGTGGTCGTTCCGGCAAAAGTGCTGATGACATCCGTCGTCGTGTTTATCGTCATTCCCCTGGCGGCAGGCTGGGTCACTCGGACTGTTTTGCTGAAAACCAGCGGTAAAGATTGGTTTGAGAAGAATTTTCTGCCCAAATTTCATCCCATCATGATTGGGGCATTGCTCCTGACACTCCTGCTGATTTTTGCGTTCCAGTCGGATAATCTCACCAGCCGATGGCCCGCGGTGCTGCTGATCGCCGTGCCGATTGTGGTCCAGGTGTATTTCAATTCCGGCCTGACTTACCTGCTCATGCGGCGGTTGGGAGTGGAGCATAATGTGGCCGCGCCCGGCTCGCTCATCGGCGCAAGCAATTTTTTTGAACTGGCCGTGGCCGTGGCCATCACGCTGTTCGGCGCGGATTCTCCTGCCGCGCTCGCAACCGTCGTCGGCGTGTTGGTGGAAGTGCCGGTCATGCTGTCAGTCTGCAAAGTCTGCAATGAATCGCGCGGCTGGTATAACCGTCAACCCGCAACCGTATAATGTTTATGCTATTACCTGAACTTAAGAAATTGCTGGCGGATAACGTCCATCGAAACATCCGTTTTGTTCTGCCGACCGGCGGCAAAATTCCGCCTCACGCCCATGTGACGGAGGTGGCGCGAATTGACAAACGATTCATAGACTGTGGAGGGACCCTTCGCACGGAAACAAAATGCCGGTTGCAGACGTGGTTGGCCGACGATACGGACCACCGGCTGACGGCGGGCAAGCTGTTGGCCATTCTCGACAAGGCCGGTCCAATTCTTGAAACGGAAAATCTTGAGGTGGACGCCGAACACGAGACGCCGTTCATCTCGCAATTTCCTGTTTCCAGTGTCGCCGTGGAAGGCGACGCATTGCTCGTGCAGTTGGGGATTACGCACACGGCTTGCCTGGCGGAAGATCAATGTCTGCCGCCCGCGCTGAACAAATCATTTCACTTCAAACCGCTGCCAGACATTCAACCTCCGAAATGTTGCTCTTAACCCGATTATGAAAACAAAAGTCCTGTTTATTTGTGTCCACAACAGCGCCCGCAGCCAGATGGCCGAGGCGTTTCTGAATCAGATTTGCGGCAATGTGTTTGAAGCCCGGAGCGCGGGGCTGGAGCCAGGCAAGCTTAATCCAGTTGTCGTGGAGGCGATGCGGGAAATCGGCATTGATATTTCGGGCAAACAGACCAAGGCGGTTTTTGACGTGTTCAAATCCGGCACAATGTTTGCCTACGCCATTACCGTTTGTGACGAGGCGAGCGCAGAACGCTGTCCGATTTTCCCGGGGATCACCAAACGGTTGCATTGGAGTTTTCCCGACCCGTCAGCGTTTCAAGGGACGCGCGAGGAGAAACTCGCCCGAACCCGTGAAGTGCGCGACCTCATCAAGGCTAAAATTGAACAGTGGTGCGGAGAAGTTTGCGGGGTGACTCCCTGAATCTGTCCCGGGCACGCTCCTCCTGAAGGCGACAAGCGCGGGTTTGCTCGCGGGGAGAATTCCTTTGGCTCCAAGCCGTCATTATTTGCTTGCTGGAACGTAGAGTCGGGGGGACCGGGCTGGGACAGGGTTGGTAGATTTTGGGAATTCCGTGAAGGCTGGATGTCGGAGTGGTCAGGCAATCCCGATAACGAGCCCATGGCAAATGCTGGCTGGCATTCAATGACTCGTGTTGAATATAATACATAGGTGGCTAGGAAAAAAATCGCAATGGGAACCGTACACAAGGTGCCGGCTGACCTGCGGAGAAGCCTTGTGTCGGATTCCAAGGTATTGGCGCTGTGGAACAGCCTCACACCCCTCGCGCGTAATGAATGGATCTGCTGGGTCATCTTGGTGAAGAAATCCGAGACAAGAAAAAATCATATCGAGAGGGTGCGCTCGGCGCTCAAGGAAGGAAAGCGCCGGCCATGCTGTTGGCCCGGCTGCCCTCATCGGTGAAAAACTTCTCATGTGATTGCAAAGCAGGCCGGTTTGACGACTCGGTCAGGTTTTGCCGGCCGCCCGGTACGAAGTTGGAGCGTATTTTCACGGATGACATTTGCCGACTGCAGCAGCCTGCCCCGTGTCACCCTCTCGGGCAGCGTCACCGGCATCGGGGCTGATGCGTTTGAGGGGTGCTCCAGCACAGTCTTTGCAATCTGCTCAAAGCCTGGTGGTTCCGGAACTGACATAGGCAAAAATTGGTACGAGGTTGACAATAGAAGGTTAGCTCCTTGTCCTGCCGCAGAATAGGTTACCTTCAACCATGAAGCCGATTAAGTCTGTGGGATTGAAAGAGTTCGCCATCGCGGCCATACCCGTGCTGACGGCGGCTGGCTTTTTCGAAGATCTATTCACAAAACGGGGCGTTGATGACTGGGTGTGGTATTTCGTTGCGCTGACTTTGACAGTGTTTCTAAGGAATCGCCCTTTGCCCTTTATACTGGCGGGGGTGTTTTCAGCATTGACACTGATCGGTTATTATCTTTCACGTCCGGGAACCGAAGGAGATTTACCGCTTTTTAATCGTTTCATGGGTATCGGCGTGCTGTGGGTGATGGCGGCAGTAATATTTTTACGACAAAAAGCGGAGTTCGCATGGCAAAAGAGTGAAACGCATTACCTTTTCTTGTTTAAAAATATGCAGGCAGGTTTTGCGCATTGCCGGATGATTTATAAGGGCGACAAACCGCACGATTTTATTTATGTCTCCGTCAATCCGGCCTTTGAGCAAATCACCGGATTGCGCGGAGTCGTGGGCAAGCGCGTCACGGAAGTCCTCCCGGGCATCAAGGCCGCGCACCCGGAATTGTTCGAGACTTATGGCCGCGTGGCCGCATCCGGAACACCGACTAAATTCGAATATTACCTGAAGCCCTCCAGGGTTTGGCTGAGCGTTTCGGCTTACTGCCCGGCAAAGGGCTATTTTGTCACCACATTTGAAAACATCACCGAGCGGAAGCGGACGGAGACGGCGTTGCAGGCCTCGCAGGCGCTTTATCATTCCCTGGTTGACCAAATGCCGGCGGGCATCTTCCGCAAAGATGGCGCGGGCCGCTATGTTTTTGCCAACCCCTGGTTCTGCCGGTTCCGCGGCCTGGAGGCGACCGAGATCGTGGGTCGAACCCCGGACGAATTCGTGGCGCTGGAAGCGGCGGGGCAAGGCCGAGCGCGCCCGGAAATTCTTCAGTTGCTCCGTGAAGGAAGCGAGCACCATGAAGAAATCATGCGCACCGGCAAGCCGATTTACGCCGAGGAAGTTCACTCCACCGTCGAGGGGGGCAAACGGCATTTGCATGTGGTGAAATCGGCGATATTCGGTCCCGACGGCCGGATCATCGGCACGCAAGGAGTTCAATTTGACGTCACTGAGCGAAGAGAGGCGGAGACGGCGCTGCGCGACAACGAGGCGTTTCTGAACACCGTCGTTGAAAACATTCCGCACATGATCTTCGTCAAGGACGCAAAGGAGCTGCGGTTCGTGAAATTCAACAAGGCGGGGCAGGAACTGCTGGGATATTCACTGACGGAGCTGGCCGGGAAGAACGATTACGATTTATTTCCAAAGGAGGTGGCCGAACACTTTACGGAAAACGACCGGAAAGTCCTGAGCGGGAAAGAGGTGGTGGATTTTCCCGAAGAAATCTTGCAAACCCGCCATCGGGGAGACCGCATCTTACACACCAAGAAAATTCCGGTTTTCGACGATGCCGGGCAGTTGGTCTATCTCCTGGGCATCTCGGAGGACATCACCGAACGCCGGAAATTGGAGGCACAATTCCGGCAGTCGCAGAAGCTGGAGGCCTTTGGGCAGTTGGCCGGCGGCGTGGCGCATGATTTCAACAACATTCTCGCCGTCATCCAAATGCAGGCGGATTTATTGAAGATGAGCGGAAGCGCTTCCCCGGAACAATTGGAAACTGCCGACGAAATCGGCAACGCTTCGCAGCGCGCCGCCGCCCTGACCCGCCAGTTGCTGATGTTCAGCAGAAAACAAAGATTGAATCCGTGCGATCTGAATTTCAACGAGTCCATCAGCGACATGACCAAAATGCTGCGGCGCACCATTGGCGAACACATTCAACTGGAGTTCAAATTTGCCGTGCAGCAACTCTTCGTCCATGCCGACGCGAGCATGATGGATCAGATGCTTATGAATCTCGCGATCAATTCCCGCGACGCCATGCCCGAAGGCGGAAAACTTATCATCGGGACTTCCGCCGTGGAGTTTGAGGAATCGGCCCGTTCGCAATCAGCCCAGACCCGACCCGGTTCGTTTGTCTGCTTGAGCGTGAGCGACACCGGCTGCGGCATACCGCCGGAAGTCCTTCCGCGGATTTTCGAGCCGTTCTTCACCACCAAGGGGGCGGGCAAGGGCACCGGACTGGGTTTGGCAACCGTCTTTGGCATCGTCCAGCAGCATCAAGGCTGGATCAATGTGTATAGCGAAGCGGGGCGGGGGACAACTTTCCGCATCTATCTTCCGCGCCTGACAAAAGCTTCCGGAGAAAAAGCTGGCCAGCCTGTTTTGACCTCCTTGCGCGGCGGCAATGAAACCGTCCTGATCGTTGAAGACGATGCATTCTCACGCGCCTCCATTCGCAAGGCACTGACAAAACTTGGCTATCGCGTGCTCGAAGCCGCCAACGGTGTCGAGGCGCTGGACGTCTGGTGCCGCCACCGCGTTGAGATTCGTTTGCTGCTGACCGATCTGGTCATGCCCGGCGGCATCAATGGCATTGAAATGGCCGGACAGTTGTTGGAACTTGAACCGAAATTGAAGGTCATTTATATCAGCGGTTACAGCGCGGAGGTTGCCGGCAAGGATTTTCCACTGGAAGAAAGCGTCAACTTTCTCAGCAAGCCGTTTCAGGCGCAAAAACTCGCGCAAACCATCAGGAATAGTCTGGACAAAATTTGACTTCGGTTGCTCTCAAGGTTCTCTGCCATTGAAAATTGGAGCGCAGGAATGTTTTAGGCAGCCTGGCCAACATCCATGACCTCAACTTCGATGCCGCCAAATTGTTTGGCCAGCAAATTGTAAATCGCGGCAAAAATAACAAAAAAGAGAAAGCCTAAAATGCCCATGATGACCGGCATAAAAAGATAAACGACGCCAAGAATTCTGAGTCGCGGACCACCGAAGACAATCATCGGAGCACCAATGAGGGTATAGATAAAGCCCATTAAGACATACATGGCGGTCATAATTTTGCTGGACTGAAGAATCGTGATGCGAACCATTTGTTTTTTCATAGGGGTTTGTTTGTGTTTTTGGTTGTGAGGTGTTCAATGCCTATTAACCCAAAGTCAGCCAAAACGCATTTGGGCTGAATTTTCTTTTTTCACGGTGCAAATCTAGGCCCGGCCCATGAACGGGTCAACCCCATCTTTCAAGGATTCTCAGATTTGGAGCGCCGCGCTCATTGCGAGGCAATCGCGGAATTCCATTTCAGCACGGATTCGACAATTAAATTTTACAAATGGAAGCTGGCGATTTAAACTGGGGCTGCGGGCTTTCTTCCATGTTCTTCGGCACACCTGCCGGGTGCGGGCAAATGAGAGGTTCTGCGGGTGATTTTTTGATCGTCACGTGAAAAGACACAGTATTGAAATGAACACAAATAAAAATGAACACGAATTTTTGCCAGGCCGGTCATCGCCAGGAGTCCAAACGGGAAATGATTTTCCGCTTCCTGCTTTGCCCCATCCGATTCATTGGCCCGGTGAATGTATGGTAAAACCCGCCAGGCATCCGTCACTCGTCGCTCTTCTGATCCTTGGCTGCGCTTTTGCCTGGGCATTCAACGCCTCCGCCGAAGTTCCCGGGGAATTTCGCCCGCAGCCGGTGCTTCATCCCACTGAAAAATGCGGCGCCACCGGCGACGTCGTCGAGCCGCCCGACGAATTTCCAGTATCGCGCGCCCCGCTCGTCAATACGGCCCATCGCAAACCCAAACTCGTTAACCCGGGCGGACCTTCGCTCCGTGGAGACGAACTGGTCTTCGACGCCGGCTGGGAAATGATTGAAGCGCCGAAACTGAGCGCCGATGGCGCAACGCTTTCACAGTCAGGCGTGGATACGCGCGATTGGTATGACGCCACGGTTCCGGGAACCGTCCTGACCACGCTTGTCAACGAAGGGATCTACCCTGATCCCTATTTCGGCTTGAACAACCGGCTGATTCCAGAAACGTTGAATAAACAAGATTACTGGTATCGCAATGAATTCTCGCTGCCCGGAGCCTTTACCGGGCGCCAGCTAACGCTCCAATTCAACGGCATTAATTACTATGCGGAAGTTTGGTTCAATGGCCAGTATCTGGGCCACATTACCGGGGCATTTATCCGCGGAAAATTTGACGTCACGAGCCTGGCCCATGCCGGGCAAAACGTCATTGCGGTCATGATCGCCCCGCCGCCGGACCCCGGTCTTTTGAGCGAGGAATCGGTAAAGTTCGGGCCACGGGAAGATGGCGGAAAATTGTGTTTGGACGGTCCGACGTTTCAATGCAGCGAAGGCTGGGATTGGATTCCGCCGATACGCGACCGGGATACGGGCATTTGGCAGGACGTGATATTGCGCGCGACCGGCGCGGTGACCATTGATGACCCGCAAGTCATCACCGAGTTGCCTTTGCCGGACACATCGCGCGCCGACGTGACCATCCGGACCGATCTACGCGATCTGACCGACACGGTGCAACGAGGCGTTCTGGAAGGTTCGTTCGAAGGCGTGAAGTTTGAGCAGGCGGTGACATTGCAACCGGGCGAGACCCGGAATGTTGCCTTTGCTCCAAAAGATTTTCCACAGCTTGCCGTTCAGCATCCCCGTCTCTGGTGGCCCAACGGTTATGGCAAGCCCGAACTGTATCATTTAACGCTTAAATTTGTGAGTGACAATGGCGATGAATCCGACCACACCACCGTCCAGTTCGGCATACGGGAAATGAGCTATGAATTTGAAGTCAAAAAGGCCGATGGCCGCTACGAGCGTGTCGAATACACCCCGCTGCTGGCGCGCGGCGTGGATAAGCCGGTGATTGATAATCGCCGATACACGATGATGTATGGCCCGGAAAACACGGCCCGGCGAAACGCGGCGATTCTGGCCGCGCGCGGCAAAGTTCCGACGACGCCGTTTCATTGGGGCCAGGACCAGCAAACGGACCCCGGCCTGTGGCCGGGCATGGAAGATTCGCCCGCGCTCAAGCCCGCGACGGACACCAACATGGGGATGTATCTTGTGATTAAAGTCAACGGACGCCGCATCGAATGTATCGGCGGCGATTGGGGCATGGACGACGCCATGAAACGGGTTTCGCGCGAGCGCCTGGAGCCATATATCCGGCTCGAACATGACGCGCACCTGAACATCATCCGTAATTGGGCCGGACAAAGCACATCCGAGGCTTTCTACGACCTGTGCGACCAATATGGCATCATGGTATGGAACGAATTTTGGATGAACACCGAGACGTGGGATTATACGCCGGTGGACCACGCCTTGCTCCTGCGCAACGCCGAGGATTGCATCAAGCGCTTTCGCAATCATCCCTCAATCGCTCTTTGGTGCCCGCGCAACGAGGGCGTGCCGCCTGAAGATGTCAATCAGGCGCTTGACCGCATGGTGCGCGAATTGGACGGCACCCGCTATTATCAGCCCAATTCGCGCCTGATCAATTTGCGCAGCAGCGGTCCCTGGGGAAACGTTCCCCTCGACCAGTATTTTAACAACCTTAACCAGGGTTTCACGACCGAGCTGGGCGCCAGTTGCATTCCCTCCGCGGAAGTGATGCGCACCATGATGCCCGCCGCCGACCTGTGGCCGCCGGGGGACGATTGGGCCTACCACAACATGCACACGCACTGGGCCGGTGTCTGGGATCTCAAGTCAACCTTTGAACGGATAACGACCCGCTATGGCGCGCCCACAAGTCTGGATGACTGCTGTCGCAAGGCGCAAATGCTCAACTACGAGACCTATCGCGCCATTATCGAAGGCTTTAACAGCCGTCTTTGGAATAACTGCAGCGGCGTCATCATTTGGATGACGCATCCGTCCTGGCCGAGCCTGGTCATGCAATTATACACCTGGGATTACGATTCGACCGCGTCGCTCTTTGGCGCAATGAAAGGCGCCGAGCCTGTGCATATCCAGATGACTCTGCCCGAGTGCAAAATCCAGATCATCAATCATGACGCCGAACCGCTGGAGAAGGTGACCGCCAGCGCGACGATCTATGATCTGTCCGGTCATCCGGAACAATCCACCAACGAAACACTTACCGCCGCCGCGGGTGATTGCACCGACGTCTTCAGGCTCAATTGGCCGGGAGACGGCGCGCATTTCGTCAACCTGGAACTGCGCGACAGTCATGGAAAACTGTTATCGCGAAATTTCTACTGGCACGCGCGTGATGAGCGCCAGTTGCAGCAACTCGACACGCTTCCGCAGGTCGCAATCAAGGGAAAATGGCATTTGGGGCATTCCGAGCACGGCCTCTATATTGAAGGCCGGATTACGAACAACGGCAAAGTCCCCGCGATCGAGGTGCGCCTCACCTTGCGCGATGCAAAGACCGGGCAACGGATTCTTCCCGCGTACTACGACGATAACTATATCTCGCTATTGCCTGGTGAAACCCGCGACTTCCGCGTGGAGTTCAGGCCCACCCAACAGAAGCCGAAGATCGGTGTGGACGGATGGAACATTGAACCGTCAACCCTGCAGTAGTCCAACCCCGCAATGTCCAAAAAATCGAATTTGGGTGGAATTGGATGATTTGCAGCGCTGAGGGAAGTGTTCGGATGCCAAGATTCTGGTACTGGGATGCGCGGTCTTGACAGATGGCCAGCAAAGGTTGCCACCCTTGGAACCGGCCATCAGGGATCTTGCCGTCTCTAAAACCCTCGCCAGCGTGCCATTGCCTTCCACCCCAAAAAATGATACCGTGTTGACATGAAATTGACGGCGATCATTTATCCTGATTCAGAAACCGATTTGCTTGTGGCCGAGTGTCCCGAAATCGGCACGGCCAGCCAAGGCCACACCGAGGCGGAGGCGCTTGCCAACTTGCAAGAGGCCACCGACCTTTACCTTGAATCATTCCCGCACGCCGTCAGGAAGCCAGCGGCGATCCGCACTTTTGAATTAGCGCATGGCTAAACTGCCCATCGTGTCCGGCACGGAGGCGGTGAAGGCTTTGAAACGAGTCGGATTCTTCATTGACCGCCAGCGCGGCAGCCATGTCGTCCTCAAAAAAATCACACCCGAAGGCGAGCGCGGTTGCGTCATCCCCATGCACCGGGAATCGCCCTTGGCACTCTGCGGAGTGCGCTGAAAATGGCGGGCGTCTCGCCGGAAGAATTTTCCGACGCCTTGTGATTGTCTCAATAGTGTCAGTGGAAGTGCTGTGAGCAATGAAAATTGGCTATCCGCGCAAAAATTATTGGAGACAATTGGAGACAGTTTTTGTTCGCATTTGTTCGCAAAGCAGACGTTCATCCGAAAAACATAAAGTGAAAAATCGCCAATCTTTACCGGGCTAAAACATGTTATTGCGAAACAATAAGAACTGGCCGGTCAGGGTTCAATTTCCGCCCCCGCAACGAATTTCCCGGTTTACTTTTGCACCAACGGCGAGAACTGCCGCGTCTCCGGGTCATACGCAAACAGTTCCGCGGTGGCAATTTTGAAAAACCAACCGTGCAATTGGAGCGAGCCGTCCGCCAAACGCTCCTGCACACATGGGTAGCTGTGCAAATTGTCCACGCCAAACAGAACATTTTCCTGGGCCGCGGCCGTGCTGCGCTGCTCTTCATCGCGCAAATGGCTATAGTCCCTTTTCAACGTGTCCAGCACAGGCGCGGCCAGGTTCAACCAATTTCGCAAATGTGGCAGGCCCTCTGAAACGGGCGTTGCACCGAGCAAGGCCGAAATGGCACCGCATTGCGAGTGGCCGCAAATCACGAGGTCGCTCACCCGCAAATTCTCCACGGCAAATTCAATCGCCGCCGCGGTGGAGTTGGTATCGCCCTTTGCCCCGGCGGGCGGAACAATGTTGCCGATGTTTTTTACCACAAACAAGTCGCCGGGCTTGCTTTGGGTGATCAGTTCCGCGAGCACCCGCGAATCCGAGCAGGTGATGAACAGCGTATGGGGCTTCTGCCCCTCCTGCGACAACTTGCGGAAGAGCCTCCGGTAATTGCCGAACTCGTTGTTGCGGAACTTGTGAACGCCAGCGATGAGCTGTTGCATCCGGATTATTGGGCCAACGTTTTGTTTTTGGCGCGCGATTCTTCCATGAGCTTCACTTTGAATTTATCCAGCGCCGACTGGAGCGTACCGTCGGCGGTCGCCAGGATTTGCGCCGCGAGCAGTCCGGCGTTGCGAGCCGCGCCGATGCCGACCGTCGCAACCGGCACCCCCGGCGGCATTTGGACGATGGACAACAGCGAATCCAGGCCCTTGAGCGATTTGCTTTCAATCGGCACCCCAATTACCGGCAGAGTGGTCATTGCGGCGCTCACCCCGGGCAAATGCGCCGCGCCGCCCGCGCCGGCGATGATGACCTTCAATCCGCGTTTAGCCGCGCCCGAAATGTATTCCTCCAACCCGCGCGGATCGCGATGTGCGGAAATGACCCGGGCTTCACTGGCGATGCCGAACTCGGACAGCGCATCAGCCGCCAGTTTCATCGTGGGCCAATCCGAATCACTGCCCATTAAAATGCCAACCAAAGGTTTTGAATCGCTCATGGAGAAAAAATAACAAAGGCAGGGGAATGGAGGCAAAGGAATAGATAGGAAAATGCCCAACAGGAGGACGGATTTTCGACGCGAATTATCACGAATTAACGCTGATTATTTCGGGCCAAAATTTCAACCGGAGACGACGCAGATGATCGCGGATGGGATTCAAAGACCGAAAATCATAACCGCGAGACATACGAAATACGCGAAACAAGACATTAACCACGGATGGGCACGGATGGACACGGATAAAAAACTCATGTTTTACCGCAGATGCAGATAATCGCAGATGAAAGGTTGAACGGTGATTATTTCAAACATGGTAATACAATTGCATCTAAAAATTTGCGTCAATTCGCGTCAAGCCTTTCCCGTCTCTGCGTGCTTCTGTGCCCATTTCGGGGGGTTAAACTATAGACTTGCCGCTTTGTGCCAGGAATTTCCTTGGATTGCCAAAAACCACTTTTTCTATGGAACGGCTCAGATGCCCACGCCGTTTCATTTCCAATGCCGTCTTGGGCACGGCCAGCGGGTCGCTGACGCCCCAATCGCAGGCGCTGTTCAACCAGAGCCGTTCATTGCCGTAAATGTCCAGAATATCAATCGCGCGCGCCGGGGTGCATTTGGTTTCGGGATAAAGCGTCATGCCCGCCCACATCCCCGCGTTCAGAACCATTTCCACCGTGTGCTCTTCCACGTGGTCTATGATGCAGCGTCCCGGCTGAATGCGTTTGTCATTTTTCAAAATATCGAGAATCAATCGCGTGCCTTTTAACTTGTCTTCCAAATGCGGCGTGTGGACGAGAATCAACTGGTCGTACCTTGCGGCCAAATCCACCTGCATTTCTAAAACGCGCAGTTCATTGCGGGAATTTTTGTTAAGGCCGATTTCGCCGATGCCGAGAACATTGGGCCGGTCCAAAAATTTTGGGACCAAGGCGATGACCTCTTCCGCGAGTTTCACATCTTCGGCCTCCTTGGAATTGATGCCGAGCCAGCAAAAATGTTTCAGGCCGAATTTTGCGGCCCGTTTTGGCTCATGCTCGGTGAGTTGGGTGAAATAATCGAAAAATCCCTGGACCGCGCTGCGGTCGAAACCCGCCCAGAAGGCTGGCTCGCAGACCGCCTCGCATCCGGCCAGCGCCATGCGCTCGTAATCGTCCGTAACGCGGCTGACCATGTGGGCATGAGGTTCAATGTAGCGCATGAAGCAATTGAGAGGGATTTGAGTTGAGAGTTGAGGCGATTATTGGTTGGCTGCCCCGACTGCTCCTTTGCTTTGCGCCTTGGCGATTGGCACTATGGTCAAATCACTGAAGGCAAGCAAAACGTCCTTTGCCCTTTGCCTATTATTGCCGCTCAGTTTTTTTAGCGCGGCGTGAAAGGCTTTCAGGCGGAAATCATCCCGTCCATCGGCGCGTTGGACGCGGTCGAGAAATGCGGCAATCTCAACCAACTTGTGTCGCGCGTCCAAAAAATAAAGGTCCAAAACCTGCTGTCTCGTCATGCAAGAATCCTAATCCCGGAAATGGAATCCGTAAATGTCGAACCTGCATATTCATCCAACCCACTTGAGGATTTGTGCGGCGGCGTGCCGCGGCGCGGTGGCCAGCACATTGTGGTCGGCGCGCGTGATGATTTGATAATCGCGCAACGAGGCGCAGTTTTTCCGCAGCCAGCGGCGGACGAGCGGCCAGGGGACGATTGGGTCGAGAATTCCAGTCAGGGCAAAAACTTTGATTTCAACGCGTTTTGCAATTTCGCGCGGGTCGTTTTCAGCTACCAGATGCAGGCGATGTTGCGCGGCTTGCAAATCCTGTTGCGTGCGCCGCTCGATAAACTCGCCGAGCGCCGACATGGTTTCCGGGGAACGGCGATAGCGGAAACGCGCGATCTTGGCATAGCCAAAGATGATGGCAGTGACCATCCGCAATGAAATGCGGCCAAACAATTTCTCGGCCATCCGGATCGCCAAATTTATGGGATGTTTGACAAACCCGCCGGCCAGAATCAGCCCGTCCAGGCGAAATTGATTCCGGCCAACCATGGCCCAGAGTACTTGAGAGCCGAAAGATTCGCCCAAAAGCCATCCATGGTCTATTCCATTTTCCAGAAGCGCGGCTTCAACGGCCGCCGCATACTCGTCGAGCGACCACGTGAGCGTGCGCGGGTAGGTCATTTCCACGAAACGCGTTTTTCCGATGACCTGTTGCCGGAAACTGCCAATCAGCGTCCAATCACCGTGCAAGCCGGGAAGATAGATCAGTGTTGGCAACGAGTCGTTCCCGTAAATGCGAAGCTGAACTTTTTCTTTGGCCATTGTCGGTCATTATGCCGTCTAAATTTTGCGAAGCGACGGTTTTCGAATATTGGGAAGTATGGGAGGCCTTTCTATGCACAAAACCTGATCAGTTTTTTACGAGATTTCGTCATTTGCGAGCGTTCGTATGAAAGAAAACCCTTATCTCCGTGGTGCTTTATGAATAAACCTTTGGCACGTATCTTGCGGACGAAGATTAGAAGATCGGAACCGTTATCACGATGTCTAATATGAAAACACAATTATTTTATTCCATCCTCTTTACGCTGGGCGTACTGACGGCCACAACCGGCTGCAAGGAGCCATCACGCGACGGACAGAATTGGCCTCCGGGCACATCTCGATTGGCTGAAACAGGACCTGGCAACACCATTTCGCCCGGTGAAAATGCCAATAGTGTTGGAGAAGGGCCGATACCTCTTTCGACAAATTGGAACCAAAGCGAGATGAATCAGGATCGTGAGTCCCTGGCCGCCTATTCAATTCATTTTGCATTTGACAGTGGTGCGATCCGGGACAGCGACCACACGAACCTTCAGGCGGTTGCCTCGGTGTTGCAACAGAAACCCAATAGCAAATTACTCATTGAGGGCAACTGCGACGAGCGCGGCACTGAAGAATATAACCGGTCGCTTGGCGAGCGCCGGGCGTTATCCAGTCGGGAAGCGCTGGCCAGGCTGGGGGTCAATCCGATGCGCATTGCCACCATCAGTTATGGCAAGGACAAGCCGGGCAGATCCGGACCATACCGGGGATGCATGGGCCAAAAATCGCCGGGATGATTATGTTCTTTTGCTTCCGATAATGGCGACCAATTCCGAGAATGTAAGTTATGACCCTTAAAGACAAAATTACGTATTTGGCAGATCTGTACGAAAGTTCGCATTTAGACTGCATTTAGTTTCAACGGTTTGGCAGCTGCAATGTTCCGGTATAACCCATGCTTGGAGTATAGTGGTTACTAATAATTCAAAATAAGGAAAGAACAATGAAAGCTAAAGTTTTGCGGGCATGTCTCCTATCAATAGCGGCGGCGGCAGCGAGTTTCGTTGCAACAGGCTGTGTTGTTTATCCAAATGGAGCAGTCAGGATTCAACCATTCGTAATTGCCCAGGCGCCGGTGATGGTAGCTCCAGCCCCAGTCGAAGCGGAACCCGTATTGGTTCCGGACATGTATGTCTGGGATGGTTATGAATACGTCGGCGTCGTTGGCGACCAATATGTCTATTTGGGACCTGGCGATGTCTGGCTGGTTTGTGATCCCGTCCGGTTGGGGCGTTTTCATGATTGGGCAGGGCACCATCCTGATTGGCGGGGCCACGGCATTCGCAACGATCGGTACAGAAAAGATACCCATGGACACGTTCACTAACATTGCCAGCGACCTGGGAAGGAAAAACTGAGCCGGGAGAGGGCGAAAGCAAAAAGGCGCCGTGAATTCAAATTTGACATCCGGTGGTGTCCCGTCCGACAGTAAAGCTTTTCCGGCCGAGGAAGAGAGCATTATCCATGAAATTCTTGTGCCGACAGACCTTACGGGGCATTCAAAGCCCGCCCTGAAATATGCCATATCGCTGGCTGGACGGTACCATGCCAAAATTGTTCTGCTCAACGTGGCGCAATTGCCGGCCTCCAGCTCAATCCATACGCCATTCGACCCGGACGAAATGATCAATGCAGCGCGCCAATCCTTGAATCAAATTGCCAGAACAATTCCATCTGACGTGCTCTGCGAACAGGCCATTCGATTTGGAACCGGGGATACGGCGCTCAAAATTGTTGAAGAAGCGCGCAACAGTTCAACGGATCTAATTGTCATCACCACTCATGGTTACCGCGGAATTGAACGGGTTCTCCACGGAAGCAAGGCGGAAGCGGTGATTCGTCATGCCCCATGTCCGGTATTGGTGGTGCGGCCGGTGGAGGTAAGCGGATTTGAACGGCAGGGCGCCGTTGTGAGAACGAATCAAAATCCAATTGCGACATTGGATTGTGAAAATCCTCTCACGACTTTGCCGTGAAATAATTTATGGAATCAGGCTGAGGCAAATCCCGGAAGACGGGGACCAATCTGCCACGCCGCCGGATGGCGGTTTTCATATTCACAATGCGGAGCGCTAATATCTGTGCATTTGAGGCGCAGGTCTGTGGTTTACTCTTGCCGAATTCGGATATTCGTCGGCAGCAAGTCTGCTAAAATACCCCAGGAGCCGGGTGACGCGCTTGCTTCCTGGATTTTCCTTCAGTAATCGGCCGCAGATGGAGATTGCCTCCCGAACATGTCCTGTCTTTCCGAGGGCGGAGGCCAGTTCAAGCGCGATATTGAGGCTTTCGCGGATACGCGGATAGATGAAATTCAATGACAGCAATGCGGTACGAGGCATGTTGAGTTTCAGGGCGGCCTGCGCGAGAATCTTATGGGCAAGAATGTTGTTTGGAACATTGTTGAGCACCTGTTCCGCGGCGTGAATGGCTTTCAGCGGCTGGGTGTGCAAATAAGTTTCGGCTTCCGCCAACTCTGGGAACTCGCACACTTCGTCCCAGGCACGTTCAAAAAAGCCGTTTCGGTTACGCGCCCGGGCCAATTGTGCCCGCCGCAACGCTTCCCGACAAAGAACGAAGCCCGGCTCGTTATCCAGCGATTGGTTAAAAAAGCTGATGGCGCCGTCAAGGTCACCTTGACTGAGGGCGTCGCAGCCAGCTTGATAGAGATTGCGACAGTCAGCCGCAACGAGTGCCAGAATTTTCTCCTCTAACATAATTGCCTTTCTCCTTTGTCCGGAACGGTCCGGGATTCATCGTTGCCGACAACGAGAACGGGACAGGGCGCATGACGAATGAGTGTTTCGAGCGGGTCGGCCGCCCAGAAATAGGTCGCGGCCCATCGGAATCCAGCGGGAATAATCATCAAATCCGCGGCTTCGTGGCGGGCGGTATTCTTGATTTGCGAGCAGGTTGCCGCCTTTTGCCGGATAAAGATGGAAGCGATTTGATCGGGGCTGATGCCGGCAACGTCAATGACGGCCTCCCGCAATTTGTCAGGGTTGGCGGACGGACTGGCCGATGGCGTCACAAATAAGACGATGACTTTACCGTCGGACCGGTCGGCGAACCAACGGGCATACTTGAGCGCCGCATCGCATTTAATTCCAGCGTTGACGAGCACCAGAATGTTCCGCGCCCAGCAAGCGCCAAGCCCGGAAACCGTGGGGGACCAGGCCGTCGTTTCGGCAACGTGGGACGCTGCGGAGCATTCGCGTGACCGGTCTTGAGCTACAATGTTCATAATTTAATTTATTGTTGGCGACGGCAGGATTTGCCGCCGCCCGGGTTGATAGCGTCAGTTAAGGGAATCGAGCAATCCACTATTCAGAATGTCCATAACAATCCGGCAAATTATTGATTTGCCCCGGGGATTCAGTCGCAAAAGACGTGCCAATAGTGGACCACGAGCGAAACATGGAGATTCCCGCAAAACGTCACGACGAACGGGTTGTGACGGTTCGCAAGTGCCGAAAGTTCGCAATTGAATATACGAAATTGTGACCGTGAAGATTCCTCCATGACGATATTCCTGGGAATCCGGCGAATGATTTAAGGCCTGCGCCATGCTACTGGAGATTTGGAGCTGAACGATGAACAACGCGCGATACGGTAAAGGCGACCGTCCTCGAAATAATTGGGGTCCCAAATGGAATGCGGGTTATACGGCAGTCAACTGGCACCGGCCTTTCGGCCGATTGCCCATCTCGAATTTATCCGGTCGGGATTCAAGACATCATAAAACCATTGGCAGGAGTCACTCCAACAATTGAGTCCGAATGCGCCCGCTGATGTCATACATCGGGATCCGGCTTCAAAATCCCAGGCATTGCCGGCACAAATCCCCGGCTCTCCATTTCCACCTTGTTCCAATTGACCGCGTAATGCCTGGCCGTTTCCAGTGTGATCCTGCGGCTGTTGTAGAGTTGGAGAAGATATTGGTCAAAGCTGTGCATTCCCTCGTGAAGCGAGGATTCGATATAACCGCCCAACAGGTGAAGATGGTTCTGCGCGACGGCTTCTTGAACGCCCAGGTTTCGCTTCATGATTTCCAAGCACGGGATCCGCTGATTAAACGTGCTGGGAATCAACCGCTGACAAATAATGGCGTTGAGCGTTCGCGACAATAACGTGCTGGCGTTGGGTTGCTCCGGGGCGGAATAAAATTCGCGAATGCGATCAATTGCCTGGGCCACGGAATCCGCGTGCAACGTGGCCAGCACCAGGTGACCCGTTTCAGCCGCCTGCATCGCTGCCTGGCTGCTGTCGCGGTCGCGGATTTCTCCGATAAATATTATTTCAGGGTCCTGGCGTACCGCATTGCGAATCCCCGATGCAAACGACTCTGTATCCACGCCCACTTCGCGTTGTTCAAATTGACATCGTCGCTCCTCGAACAGGTACTCGATGGGGTCCTCAATCGTTATGACGCGCAATGGCGCGGTGTCGTTGACATGTTGAAGCATGGCGCAGGCGGTCGTGCTTTTGCCCTGGCCCGCCGCGCCGGTTACCAAAACCAGCCCGCGCGGTTCCTCAATCAGGCCGGCGACCGTCGCCGGCAATTGAAGGTCCTCCAATTTAGGAATACGCTGCGGCACAACACGAAAGGAAAATGATTGTGTTCCCTGCTGTTTGCTAAAGTTGGCCCGGTAACGGACCTGGCCGCATAGAAAACTTAAATCCATCTCGTGTTGCTTGTTAATGCGTTCGTAAATGGAAGTTGAGAATGCCCGCTGCAGCATGTGAAGAATATCATCATTACTCGGAACCGGAAATATTTCCGCGGGAATTCTCCGCAGCTCGCCATCAACCCGGAAGGAATATCGGCGGGCCGCCTGGGCGTGGAAATCGGTGGCCTTCCGCGTGCCGCACCATTCCAGGAGCCTTCCCAGTGAGGTATCTAACGCGACATGTTCCATATTATTGTTGCCACCTTGCTGGTTGAATAACGAGGCGCCGCCTTGAACGGATTTTCAGAGTTTAACACATTCATACAGGGTTTTGTCGCAGGCGCCGTGACGGTAAATTATTCAGCTTGAATGATTGCGCCAACAGCCCGTGTTGATTTTTGGACGCAATCCTCCTGAAATCAAGCATCGCCGCAAGCCACCGTATCGTTCGATTTGGAATTTTGCGGTGGCCGGACGCCGATGCTTTTCCACAAGGCATCGCCCAGCATCAAAAACAGCGCGACGAAGGCCGCCGCTGCAACGAAGGCGGCCACTTCCATTTCATTCATTGTTTCAAAAGTTTTTCTCATAAATTCGATTCTTCGAATGTTTTTGAACACATTTTTCATGCCAGTCACCCGTTCTCAACGCTCGACTCAAATTCCTCTCAAATACTCTCAACTCTTACCGTACACTCCGCTCAATTTGTCTGTCCGCTCTCCGGAAACTCGCAATTCGATTTCGAAATTTTGTAACTTGCGAATCCTCGCAGCCCGGTTTCGCGCCAATTCGTTGCAAATCCATTCAACCGCGGTTGGCATGAATTATGTAATAGGACGTAATGGCGGACAGGCAACTGCCGCGTTGTAGAATAACACCAAGCACTTTCCGCTGATGCCATGGGTCGGAGGAACCGGGAAAAAGGGGCGCGCGCATCACGCGCCCCTAATTTGATCCAATGAATACCGCGAATTTACAAGACATACAGAGCCTTTCGAAACGACAGATGAAACTGCGCCGGCGCGTGAGAACGGTGGTCTTTACGGTGGTGGCGCTCAACGTCGCGGCGTTGCTGGCGTTGCTGGCCCAGGGATGCCGCCAGGAACAATCCACCTCATCGCAGGAATTACTCGCGACCAACGGCACTTCTTCCGGGCCGGCAACGAATGGCCCGGCGACGAACAGTCCGGCGGTTTCAACAAATAGCGCGGTTGTTGCCAGCAACGCGGTCGTCGTGCAGGCGCCTGAAACGAGCGCTCCGGTGGCGCCGCCTATCCGCACCACTCAATATACGATTGCTGTCATCCCTCACCGAGCAGCAACGGCTGCAAATCCAATACTACTGCGACTCCGATTATCGAACCGAATTGTTGCGGTATCACGAGGAAACCCAAAAATCGGCGAACCTCTGGACGCGCCGGACGCGCAACGAACGCTTTGAAAGATATTGGCGGCGCATCCTTGAACCGGCTTGCGGCATCGGACATTTCATCGGCTATATGCCGGACTCAATTCAGTCGCGTTCCACCATCACCGGCATCGAAATTGATCCGCTGACGGCGCAAATCGCCAAAGCGTTGTATCCTGACGTTGACGTTCAAAATAAACCGTTTGAGAACGCGCAACTCGCCAATGAATTTTACGACGTTGCCATTTCCAACGTTCCATTCGGCGATTACAAACCTTACGACCTAAAATTCAACAAGCAGGGTTTTTTGATTCACGATTATTTTTTCGCGGCTGGACTTGAAAAAGTCCGTCCCGGCGGATTGATGATGTTCATCACGTCGCGCGGCACGATGGACAAAACCGACAACACGCTCCGAAAATTTCTTGCCGACCGTGCCGATTTAATCGGCGCAATCCGCCTTCCGAACAATGCTTTCAAACGCAACGCCAACACCGAAGTCACCACCGACATCATCATCCTGAAAAAACGGCGGGCGCGGGAAGCGCCGCGCGGCGCCGCGTGGAAAAAAGTCGTGCCATTCACCACCACAAAAGGCCAGGTCATTCCGATTAACGAGTATTACTTCAAAAGCCCGCACATGATGCTTGGCGAAATGACGCTGGCAGGACGGATGTATAAGCGCAATGAGCCGACGTTGGAAAGCGACGGCAGGGACCGGCTCATCGCGCTTCATCATCTGGACGCCCCGTGGCGGCCCGCCGACGTGGAGCAGCGCGAAGGCCGGATTTTACGGCAGGGCAATTCCAACAAAACCGTGCAGATTTACCGCTACGTCACCGAAGGCAGCTTTGACGCCTATATGTGGCAGACCCTTGAGACGAAAGCCAAGTTCATCCAGCAGGTAATGACCGGCGACACGCACATCCGGCACATCGAGGATGTTGATTCGCGGGCGTTGACGTATGCCGAAGTCAAAGCGATTGCATCCGGCAATCCGCTTGTGATGGAAAAGGCGACCGTTGACGCGGAAATCACGCGACTGACGCGCTTACGCTCGCAACACGCCGAAGCGCAATTTCGCATCCGTTCCAATCTTCGCCGAGCGAAAGAAGATGCTCCGGTCGTCAAAGCGAGAATTGAAAACATCAAACTGGACATTGCCAAACGCACCGAGACGCGAGGGGACGCCTTTCAAATTGAACTGGAAAAACAAATTGTCAAAGACCGTGGCATCGCCGGTGAATTGCTCAACCGGATTGCCCGGCGAGTCGCTGGCTCGACCCAATCGCATATCGTCGGCTCATTTGCTGGCTTTCAGGTTTTAGCCCGCCCCGGTGTTTTGCAACCGACGGAGATCGTTTTGAAAGGGCATTATCACTACACCGTCAATGTTGGTGAAACGCCTTTGGGAACAATTCGTTCGCTTGAATATGCCGCACAGAATTTGGAGGAACGGGTCGCGCGTGAAGAAAGTGGTTTGGTTGATACGGAAAAGAAATGCCGCGAACTGGAGGAAAAAGTCGGCCAGCCGTTTGAGCACGAGACCAAACTGCAATCACTGGTTCAACGGGAAAAGGAATTGGCGGATGCTTTGGACATTACAAAAAACCAAGCCGCAGCTTCCCTCGCCGCCGAAGAAACGGAAATCCAAACTGAACAGGAAACGGAGGATCAATCCATTCAAAATGACGTGCAGCAATCACCCGTCAAAAATTCGGCTATAAAAGCACCGGCAAAAATGCGAGTGGCAATGGCGCATTGACCAAGACAAAATCTTCCGCGCAGTCGCGCATGGAAAATGCCCTTTAAGGCTTCGTGATTGCCGCTGTCCATTTTTACCGCTTCGTTCCGCTTGTCAAGGTAGTGCCGCCCCGCCTGCCCTCGGCCTCCACCTGTGACAATGCTCACTTCGCAATCAGCGGCCTCTAGGAAATTCACGAAGCGCACCATTAAGCCTTCGGCTTTCGAGTGAAAGTATGAAGGTTGCAATCGTTCACGAACGCATCTTTGTCAAACGCGGAAAAGTTTTCCGGCTGGATTATTTTCTTAAGATGCCAGCGAACGCGCTACGATTTTGCCAGAGCAGAAACAGCGCGAGAGCCGCGACGACAGACGCAAGTTGCCATCCTTCGTGATTGAGAAAAATGTGGAAGCACAAAATGTTCACGATGACCGGGACGAGCAGCGTCAGGCCGACCGCGGTGAAACGTCCGCTCAACACAATCAATCCACCGACGACTTGGACGACGGCCACGACATAAAAATAATGGCTCATAAACAGTGCTTTCGAGAAGTCACCCGCCAGTCCCGCCGGTGGCGGCGGCATCGGGATGAAGTGCAGGAATGTGTTTGACCCGAACACGACGAACACGAGTCCGAGCAGAGTGCGGGCGATGATGGTTGCGATTTTCATATTTTTTGGATGTGTTTTTTTTGTTTGGTTGATGGCGAGATTTAATTTCAGACGTTCAGGAAAATTTGTTCTTTCGCAAAACGCACTTTCGGCGCGCCCGCATATTTGTCCGTCGGCAAACGATAACCGAGCGTGGCGATGACGGCGCTGGAATAGCCCTTCGCCTTCAGGCCGAGAATTTCATCGTATTGCGCGCGGTCGAAACCTTCCATCGGGCAGGCGTCAATGCCGAGCAGCGCGGCGCTGGTCAGCAAATTGCCGAGCGCGATGAAAGCCTGATTGCGCGCCCAGGCATTGCGCCCGGCTTCATCCTGGCTTTGAACGATTCCGCCGACCAGCATTCCGCGCAGCGGAGCCAATGCTTCGATGGGTGCGCCTTGAACTTCCGCGATGTGCTTATATGCGCATCCACGTCGGCTTCGCTGAAATTATTTTTCGCGGTGAACACGACCAGATGCGACGCGTCGGTGATTTGCGCCTGTCCATAAGAAGCCGGGCGCAGATTTGGCGCGAAGCGCCGGGTCGGTAATGACGATAAATTTCCACGGTTGCAAGCCGCCGCTCGACGGTGTCAATCGCAGCGCTTCTTCGAGCGTCGTCCAATCGGACGCGCTGATTTTTCGGTTTGGGTCGAATTGCTTGGTCGCGTAGCGCCAGTTCAGTTGATTGATCAACAGTTCGGATTTAAGTTGATTGTGTTCATAATTTTCAGTGGTTGATTGTTGGTTGTAGATGAAGGCAAGTGCGATGTAATTGTTCGACCGATGTTTCCGGTTTGATGGTTGTGCTCATATTTTTTTTTTTTGTTTTGGTTGGTTTATTTTTCAGTTCAAGTCGAACAAAAGCACTTGCGACGGTTTGTTCGCCGACAATTGCAATTTGGTTTCTTCACTCACGGCCGCCGCGTCGCCGCCGGCAAGCGTTTTGCCGTTCAAGACCACTTCGCCTTCCGCGACATGCACCCACGCGATGACGACTCTTTCGCGAGCGAATGTGCGAAACCTGTTTGTCCCGCTTCCAGTTTCGCCAGCCACAAATCCGCGTCCTGATGAATTGCAATCGAGCCGTCACGTCCGGTTTTGCTCGTCACCAGATGCAATTTTCCGGTCGGCGTGTCGCGCAATGATTTTTCGGCGTAACGCGGCTTCACACCTTTGGCGTCCGGCAAAATCCAGATTTGCAGACAGACGAACCGCCTCGTCTTTCGACGGATTGAATTCGCTGTGTGCACGCCGCTGCCGGCGGACATATATTGCAGTTCTCCCTTGCGGATGACGCGGCCGTTGCCCATCGAATCCTTGTGTTCCAACGCGCCGCTCAAAACGTAAGTGATGATTTCCATGTCGCGATGCGGATGCGCGCCGAAGCCCATGTCCCGGCATCACCAGGTCGTCGTTAATCACGCGCAAGCTGCGAAAACCCATCCATTGCGGATCGTAATCATCTCCGAAACTGAAAGTGTGATAAGTATCGAGCCAGCCATAATTGGCGTGCCCCCGTTCATTTGCTTTTCGTAATGTCATCATGTGCATTTTTAACTTTCTCGCGCAAGGCGGGTGCGACGCGGCTGCCCACCAGTTCGATGGAGCGCAGGTGCTTCGCCTGCGGCAATTCGGCCACATCCATCTGAAAGGAGATTCGTGAGATGCCGCCCAGTGCCTCACTGTGGCGCAGAATTTTTTCCGCGACTTCTTCGGGGTTGCCCACCAACAGCGCGCCATGCTCGCCTCGCACGGCGTCGAAATGAGCGCGCGTGACGGGCGGCCAGCCGCGTTCCTTGCCGATGCGGGTAAAGGATTTGGCGTAACCCGGAAAAAAATCGTCAATCGCCTGTTGCGTCGTTTCGGCGACGTAACCCAGGGCGTGAACGCCGACTTTGAGTTTGTCGGGCGCATGTCCCGCGCGCCGCCCATATTCCCGATAGATGTCAACGAGCGGACGGAACCGCCGCGTCTCGCCGCCGATGATGGCGATCATCAACGGCAGTCCGAGCATTCCGGCGCGGGCGAACGACTCCGGCGTCCCGCCGACTCCGAGCCAGATTGGCAGCGGATTTTGCATCGGTCGCGGATAAACGCCTTGGCCGGTAAGTGGTGCCCGGTGTTTGCCGGACCAGTGAACAAATTCGTTTTCACGGATGTTGAGCAGCAAATCGAGCTTTTCTGCAAACAGTGAATCATAATCCTTGAGTTGCAAACCAAACAACGGAAACGACTCGGTGAATGAACCGCGACCGACGACCATCTCCGCCCGGCCTTGCGAGAGCAGATCGAGGGTCGCAAAGTTTTGGAACACGCGCACCGGATCGGCGGCGCTTAAAACCGTGACGGCGCTGGTGAGGCGGATGCGTTGCGTCCGGGCTGCCGCCGCCGCGAGAATGACCACCGGCGCGGAATCGAGGAATTCCCGGCGATGATGTTCCCCGACTCCGAAAACGTCCAAGCCCACTTGGTCGGCAAGTTCAATCCGCTCGACGAGATTGCGGATGCTGTCCGACGCGCTGACCGCGACGCCCTTGCCATCGTCAGGCAATGCCGCCGCGAAACTGTCAACGCCGATCTGCATCGTCTCGTCGCGCTTCTTCGAGACCGGCTTTCCGTATTCGGCCTCACTTCGCTCTTTCGCTTCAAGTAAATCTGTCATGGTTAGACAATACCCCGGCGAAAGCGCACCGCGGAAATACCATGTTTCTTGCCTGACAATAACTTTTGGCTATGCTCGCGGAAACGGGGATCTACCTCCTGCTGAGGAAAAGCTTTGTGCCACGATCCGAAAAATCGGCAAGGGTTAGGCTGTGGAAATAAATAACATTTACAACTTGTGAGCGGGATATATGATGTAATTCCATTCCCCATGAAAGCGCTCCGGCTTTAAATGGATGCTCGCCATTTGCTCGGGCGTGACTTTTTTTCCTGGCTGGTAGCGGCGGCGGTCCAGCCGGCAGTTGACCTTGAGTCCTTTGGCGGTGGTGGTGCAGGCAATCAAGCCAACCACCGTTTCGTAGTCGCGCAGGGGTTCGCCGCGCCAGTTGGACGAAATAAACGAGAACAGGCGATGCTCGACTTTATTCCATTTACTGGTGCCAGGCGGAAAATGACAGACCGCAATCTCCAAGCCTGTCTGGTTGGCCAATTGCTGCAATTCCCATTTCCAAAGCCGCAGGCGATAGCCATTACTACCCCCGGCATCGGCCGTAATCAGCAGGCGGGTAGTTTGCGGATACAATCGCCGACCTTCGTGGCACCACCAACCACGGATCGAGGCGACGGCAAAGCGGGCCGTATCGTGATCGGTTCCAACATTGACAAAACCCCTGTTCTGGGTCAGGTCGTAGATGCCGTAAGGGTAGGCACGCGGCACCGTCGGATCTGGAAAATCATGATCCTGAACCTTTTCCGCAGATCCTTGGCGACGCCATTGCCGGCCTTTGTTTTCCAAGTTTCCGACCAACTCCTTCTTCTTGGTGTCCACCGAAATCACCGGATGGCCGCGCCGCATGGCCAGTTGTACCTGCCGGTTGATGTGTCGAAACTGAGCGTCGCGGTGCGGATGCTGATCCCCCTCCTCGGTCTTCCGGTTGCTCTGCAGACTGTAATCCATCTGTCGAAGCAATTGCCCCGCCTTTGCGTGGCTAATGCGGTGTCCTCGTCCGGCCAGTTCGTCCGCCAATGTCCGTGTGCTCTTACAGGTCCAACGCAACGGCGA
>CAVWKA010000041.1:0-486582 GCA_963755515.1 uncultured Verrucomicrobiae bacterium
TAAATAGCTCAAATTGAGCGGAACGTTGGCTTGCACAATTCCTCAAATAAGTTGAGGATGATGGCATGGCGAAGAAAAACGATCCATTTACCGCGCTGATGATGATTGCCCAAGACCAGCAAGGGTATTTTACCACGAAGCAGGCCATTGAGGCCGGCTATGCGGACAACACGCACCCCTACCATGTCCGGGCAGGAAATTGGGAACGGGTGTGGCGGGGCATTTACCGGATGACGCATCTCCCGATGCCGGAAGATGGCGAGATGATGCTCTGGCTGCTTTGGTCGCGTGGTCGCGATGAGAAACCAGTGGCGGCCATGTCGCATGAGACGGCACTCAGTCTGTTCGAGATGGGTGATTTCAATCCGGCCAAAATCCACATGATTGTGCCGCCGACATTCCGCCGCAACAGCCGTCTTCCCAAGTCGGTGGTGCTGTACCGAGACAAGTTCTCCTCCGGTGAGGTCACGCAACTGCGCGGCCTCACGGTGTGCAGCCCGCTGCGGGCGCTGTGTGACGTGGCCGGTTCAAATCCGAACAGCATTTCGCTTAACGGCCATTTTTGTAGCGCCAGTATTCCATGACCACATTCGGCGGCCTTGCCGTGCCACTTCTTGTCATGCTCCGAATCTTTCAAGGCGTTCGCGCGACTGAATTACTTTGTGCTGGTGCCGCAGGCCGGCGACATGGCTGGACTCAACGGGCATCTGCGGCAATGCTGCCAGGATGACCGGAGCGGCGATTGCGTGGTCAGCCGGGCGCCAAAGGCGGAGTTGTTGTTGGAAGGTCAAAAAGCCTTCCTACCGCTGCCGGTCACCCCATTTGAGGCACACGCTCGATGCCCCCCCAGATTGCCCTAAATAACAGATCGCTCTGCCCGTATTTCCAAGACATGCCTGGCTTTTTCTCCTACAAGTAATCGCAATGTCAAACAATCCAGCCATCACCTGCGCAGTGTGCGGGCAATCGGTCTGAGAAGATCGGCACCCGGCGTTTGTCCTGGATGTGACGGAATGTGTGGATTTTTGATGACGTGCGACCGCCCCGAATTGTTGATGCGTTTCGGATGAAAACCATGGTGGTTTTGGATGGTTCAGTGACCTACAATGGGCCAGCCGTTCAACGAACCTGATGATTAACAAATAACGAAATTATGAAACGACGAGAATTTCTGGCCAAGACCGCCCAAGCGGCGGTGGCGTGGCAACTGCTTCAGCGCGGTGCCTCCAAAGCGGCGGCGGCAACCGGCGACCAAACCTCTCCTACCCCTGCAGGACCGGGGCCGACGCACCCTCCGCCCGCTCCGTACGAGCCGTTTGAACTGGATTTGCGCCACCTGTGCAAAATGAACAGTACTGGCCCCTATGAAGTCAGCGGCCCGGAAGAAGCCTTTCGCATCTATAAGTGGGATCAGACCCGCACCAAGGTCAAGTGGGACCCTTCACGCACCGCCGCGATTATTTGCGACATGTGGGACATGCACTGGTCCCGCAACGCCACAGCTCGCGTGGAGGAAATGGCCCCTCGTGTCAACGATGTGGTCAAAGAACTGCGCCGGCGCGGCGTCCTGATCATTCACTGCCCCAGCGACACGATGAAATACTACGAGGGCACCCCCGGGCGCAGACTGGCACAGTCTGCGCCGCCGGTGGAAATGCCAATCCCGTCCGACGCGCAAGGCACCATTCTGGCCTCAGGCTGGTGTAACCTCAATCCGAACCGGGAAGCGCCGTTGCCCATTGATGATTCCGACGGAGGCGACGACGACAACCCTCCTTGCCAGCCGGCCACCGAGCCGCCGTGGCCTTGGCACCATGAAATCGCCGCCATCCACATCAAGCCGGGCGATGCCATCACCGACAGCCGCGAAGCCTTTTATCTGATGCGCCAGCGCGGCATCACCAATGTGATTATCATGGGGGTTTCGGAGAACATGTGTATCCTAGGCCGACCTTTTGGCATCCGGCAAATGGTCTATCAGGGCCAGAATGTCGTGCTCATTCGGGACCTGACCGATTCCATGTACAACCCGCAAAAGATGCCGTACGTGAGCCACTATGAGGCCAACGACTTGATGGGCTGGCACATTGAGAAATACTGGTGTCCCACCATTACGAGCGACCAGATCATCGGCGGTTCGCAATTTCGGTTCGCCGCCGACGCGACCCGGAGCCTCCCGCTCTTTCGCAACTATGTCAAATTGCCCACCACCGACTCGCATTACAAAGGGGTGAAGTCTTACATCGAGGATACGCCCAATCCTGATTACAGTCAGGCTTCCGAAGAGGCGCGCGCGGCCTTTCGAGAACTGAAATTTGGGGTGCGTATTCATTGGGGCATGTACACGTTAGCGATCCAGCGCTGGCCATCGGCTGACTTCAGCACCGCTTCATGGGGCTTCCTCAAATTGGACGACGAGCAACGCCAGGAGTATCAGCAGCTCTATAAGACCTTCAATCCCACAAAGTTCAACGCCGACGACTGGATGGAGTTGTTCAAGAGCAGCGGCATCAAGGTCGTGGCCTTCACCACCAAACACCATGAGGGTTTCTCCATGTTTGATACTAATACTCATGTTCGCCGCCGCGTGGACTGGGCGGCGCCCGGCGGGCCAAAAATCGTGGACTGTGATTTTGCCTACAGCGTCATGGACACCCCTTATCACCGCGACATTGTCAAGCAGGTCACCGACTCTGCTCGCCGCCATGGCATCAAGATTAACCTGTACTTTTCCTGGCCTGACTGGTATGACGCCGACTTTCGCCCCTTTGCGGACCATCCTTTGCACACTCGCGTCAACAAGGCCGAGCATCCCGACCAGTGGTTCGATTTTGTCATGCGCGCCCGCCAGCAGCTCACCGAACTGCTCACGCAATATGGCAAGCTTGACATTATTGACCTTGACCAATACTTCGATGAAACCGCCTGGCTGGACACGCGGGAAACAATGAAAATCATCCGTCGTATCCAGCCCAACGTAATCTTCCGCGCCCGCGGCATCGGCGACTATGGCGACTACTACACGCCCGAAGGGTTTGTGCCAGGCTCCAAGTCGAACACCGACATGCCCTGGATGGTCATCTATCCTTTGGCCGGAGATGAAAATTTTGCCTATGAACCCGATGACAGCAAATACCAGGACGGGAATTGGATCGTGACCAACCTAGTGGAGAGCGTGGCGAAGGGAGGCGCTTTCATGGTTGGCATCGGTCCTGATGCCGAAGGTCAATTCCATCCCAAAGCCGTCTCGGCCCTCCAATACGCGGGCGGCTGGCTCAAGACCAATGGCGAAGCCATCTTCCACACCCATCCCATGCCCGGCGACGAGTGGGAAGATGGCGACAACCTGCGTCTGACCCACAGCGATCTAGGTCCTGTTATTTATGCAATCGCCCTGCAATGGCCGGGCGATGAACTGGCGCTGCACAAGGTCAATCTGATGCCGGGCGCGACCGTCACGATGCTGGGAGCCAGTGAATCATTGCCTTGGCGCGAGGACCCCGCCGGGGGAATCATCATCAGCCTCCCGGCGAGTTGGCGGTCACCCGCCAATCGTCCTGCACAGTTGCCCTGCGTGTTTAAGCTTGATAATGCGAATCTATAAATATTATACGTCAGATGCGCCTCTTTATTCTCGCTTCGTTTCTTTGCGGGACGCTCTATGGAGCGACCAACTATCCACTCAAAGTCAGCACCACGAATCCACACATTCTGATTGACCAGAACAACGTTCCATTTTTGATAGCGGGTGATTCGCCACATGCTTTGATTGTGAATCTCTCGACTTCCGATGCGGCAGCTTATCTGACCGACCGGGCGACGCGTGGGATCAACAGCTTGTGGGTTCATTTGCTATGTATCAGACTCGTGGAAGGGCGTCCCGACTGTAGCCTCCTTGATGGAACCAAGCCTTTCTCCAAAACCATAGCTGGCACACGTTACTACGACCTGACCACACCGAATGAAGCGTATTTTGCCCATGCGGACCAAATCATCCGGATTGCGGCTACGAACGGCATTCTGGTTATGCTTAACCCTCTTGAGACGGCCGGATTCCTGAAAACAGCGCTAGCCAACGGTTCAGCCCGTTGCCGGGCTTATGGGCAGTTTCTGGGGAACCGGTATAAAGACTTTCCCAATATCATTTGGCTCAATGGCAACGACTTCCAAAAATGGAACGTGGCGACGAACGACGCGGTCATCACCTCGGTCGCACTCGGCATCAAGGATGAAGACCCGAACCACCTTCAGACCGTGGAATTGAATTACGAGGCGAGCAGTTCGTTGGACGACCCGAATTGGGCATCCATCGTCGGCCTGAATCTCGCCTATACTTATAATGCCACCTACGCTGAAGTGCTGCATGGCTACAACCAATCACCTGCGATGCCTGTGTTCATGGGCGAAGCAAATTTTGAATGTGAGACAAACAAGCCGAACGACGGCGGCCGGCCGCACATTCTGCGCATGCGGGAATACTGGGCCATGCTCTCCGGGGCGGCCGGCCAGCTTTATGGTCACAAAAATATTTGGAGATTCCTACCCGGCTGGGAGAACTATCTCAACACACCCGGCGTCGTTCAGTTCGGCTACATGGAGGAGTTGTTTGAGACTCGGAAGTGGTATGATCTGGTGCCCGACCAGAAACACACCTTTGTCATCGCCGGCTACGGTCGTTTTGCCGCCGAACCTCCGGCTACGGCAACAAGAAAACGATTCGCCGACAACAATTATGTGACCGCGGCCCTGGTACCGGACGGCTCGCTTGGCGTGGCCTACCTGCCGCAGGGTGGGACCATCACCGTCGCCATGTCCAAGCTCCAGAGTGGCATCACCGTCCGCTGGTTCGACCCAACCGACAACACCTTTAAGGCCATTGCTGGCTCGCCCTTCTCCAATACCGAGATACGAAAATTTACCGCGCCCGGCAGGAACAGCGCCGGCGACCCCGACTGGGTATTGGTGTTGGAAGCAGATCCCAGCCCATAAGGGACTATTCCATGCCAAAGCCAACTTTACCCACGAACAACGAATGAATATTTCACGCCTATCGCAAATTTTTGTTCTCGGAGTGTTTTTTTGCGGAGTGATCTTTGGAGCGAACTATCCGCTCAAGATCAGCAGCACAAATCCGCGCATTCTGGTTGACCAGAACAGCGTTCCATTCTTGATGGTGGGAGATTCGCCGCATTCCTTAATTGTGAACCTTTCGTCGGCTGACGCGGCTGCTTATCTGGCTGACCGGGCGGCGCATGAGTTCAACAGTCTGTGGGTTGAAATGCTTTGCGTTAAATATACAGGCGGGCGCCCAGACGGCAGTCTTTTAGACGGGACCAAGCCCTTCCTCAAGACCATACCGGGCACAAGCTACTATGACCTGACCACGCCGAATGAAGCTTTTTTCGCTCATGCGGACCAGGTTATCCGAATGGCGGCGACGAATGGATTGGTGGTCCTGCTGGACCCTCTAGACCCTGGAGGGTTGATGCAGACGGCCCTCGCCAACGGTTCGGTTCGGTGCCGGGCTTACGGACAGTTTCTGGGGAATCGGTATAAAGACTTTCCCAACCTCATTTGGCTCAATGGCAACGATTTTCAAAAATGGAGCGTTGCGACGAATGACGCGGTCATCACCTCAATCGCGCTGGGCATCAAAAATGAAGACTCGAACCACCTTCAGACTGTGGAATTGAATTACCAAGCGAGCTGTTCCTTGGACGACCCGAACTGGGCGCCCATAGTCGGTCTAAATTTTGCCTACACTTATTATCCCACTTACGCTGAAGTGCTTCATGGCTACAATCAATCATCTGCCACGCCGGTGTTCATGGGTGAGGGCAACTACGAGTATGAGACGAACGAGCCCAATGACGGCGGTTCGCCGCTCATTCTGCGCATGCAAGAATACTGGACCGTGCTCTCCGGGGCGGTCGGCCAGCTCTACGGGAATCACTATACGTGGACATTTGTATCTGGCTGGCGGAACTATCTTGATTCACCCGGCGTCGTTCAACTTGGCTACATGCGGAGCCTGTTCGGCGCACGAAAGTGGTACGACTTGGTGCCCGACCAAGCCCACGCCTTCGTCACCGCCGGCTACGGCAGTTTCGTTTCCATTTCACAGCCAACTACGGCACCCGATGGACGAATTCGCCGGCAACGATTATGTAACGTCTGCCCTGACGCCGGACGGCTCGCTGGGTATTGCATACCTGCCAAAAGGCGGGACGATCACCGTCGCCATGTCCAAGCTCCAAAATCGCGTCACCGCCCGCTGGTTTGACCCTAGCGCCAATACGTTCAGGGCCATTGTCGGCTCACCGTTCTCCAATAGTGGCATGCACCAATTCATTTCACCCGGCAGGAATAGTGTCGGCGACCCCGATTGGGTCTTGGTGTTGGAAACGGCTACTCGTGAACAATGAATACCTTTGCTGCCAGTCTGCACTGGACTGATCAGCGATTCTGATAGTTGCACTTCTGATAGACACGTTGGCTGTGCGTTCCTGTTTTGGCTCGCGTTGCCATTCTCATTTGCCAGTCCACCACATGAAGCCTCCGAGACAAGGGGCTTGCCACAGGATAAAACCCGATTTGCCAAAAAACTTTTCCGGCTTGGGCGAGCACAAAACGCCTACTGAGCGTGGTTTTGAGGCGAGGTAATGGATGGCCAGTCCAGATTCTTATGGAGAAATTCGAAGGTTCCAATGCCGTCGTATCCGTAAATTTCATGCGGGCCGTTAAACCAGTAAATGCCGCATAGGTCGTGAAGACCCAAGCGCGCTTCATAGAGATAACGCACATTGGCGAATTCGTATGCCACCCGGTCGTCCGGCGCAACGGGGTCATCGTGTCCGCGTTCCACCATAAACGGGCGGGGAGCAATTAACGCTGCTATCTCGGAGTAGTTGAAAGTTTCACCGAAGTTGTACTCGAACATTTCATATTCGGGCGACCAGACATAACTGTAAGGACTAATGGTAGAAGTGCATTTCCATATCCAGTCATTGAAATCGCCTGAGCAGATAGACAGGCAATAGTTTGTCACTATCGCTGGCACGCGCATCGCTGTTTTGCCGCCGTAGCTCAAACCATAGAAGCCAATCCGGGCGGGGTCAACGAACGGCAACGTTCTGAGCCAGTCCGTGATCTGTTGTTGCTGGGGCACCATGATCGAGAACAAGGTCTTGCCCAGTGGGTTGGCCATGCGCTGAAGGGTGCGGAAACGGTCCTCGAAGATGAATATGCCCTGCGGGGAAAAGGTTATGAACCCTTGATCGCACAGTCTGGCGGCGAAATTGTGGTAGGCGTGGCTGTTACCAATAATCGTGTCCTCAGGTCGACCCTCCAGACCATGCTGGCAAACGACAACCGGTCGGCGTTCACCGGGCTTTAGGTCTTTGGGCACCAGAAGAATCCCATTGGCGAACACATTTGGAAACACGTTGAGCACAACCTCATAACCGGTCCATTTGGGGTGGTCGTATATTAAGCGTGAACGTGGATCAGGCGGCAACAATGGCTCGTTGAAACGCCCAATCTCCCGGCAATAGAAGTAATTGCGATACCACTCCTGACTCTGGAGGAATTTTTCTGGCGATGTTGTGTCGAGCTTGGCCATGAATTTCTGGCGCGTGTATTTGCTCTCAGCAAGGAGCCACTGATTGTAACGGTCCAACTCGTGCAACTGCTCGGCTTGGCGGACCGCCGGGTCGAAGCCAGGCCAAAGATTCTTGGGAGCCGGGCCTTCCGGTGCCAGACGAGCCTTGCTTGACAACGCGCGTAAGAACGCAGTCAAAGCAGTTTTGCTGCCGAATGGCCCTTGCCCGTTGTCGCCACTGACGACCAACTGCAAGTCCGGCGACGGGTGCAAATCAGCCACTATCGCGCGCGCGTGCTGAAATTCCGAGCGGACATCTTCTAACTTGGGAGACGTAAGGATTCCCGGTGCGCCGTCGCCGATTTGCTCTGGAGTGTACGCATTGCCGCCGGGCATGACCACCTCCGGACCCTTTGCGGCTTCGATAATTAAGCTGCGCGGGGCAATCATCGCCGCCACCTCCGCGTCCCCAAATCCCTCCAGGAGACCAAAAACGTTGCGAGTCACTGGTTGGCGCCAGATAACCTTGTAACGTTCGTCGAAATATCCGCTGACGCACACCGCCTGAACCTTCGGATCCAGGGCGGCGGTGTAAAACGCCTCCAAGCCGCCCGTACCCCAACCGATCAAGCCAGTTTTTATTTTGGAATTCGCGCTTTGGTCGGTCAACCAGTTTATGGCCGCCATCACCTTTTCATTTTCGTAACCAATGATATGCCGGCCCAGTTCGTAGGCCGGCCGATAAATGAATTCTCGATTGGAAAGCACTGCGCCAGTGATGCGCCCATTAATCGTTTTCTCAAGAAGCTCTTGTTGAGGGCCTACATGCCGGCTGATCAACACGGGAATGATTACTCGGCAACCACTTTCGGCCAGACGTCGGGCATACTGGCTCTCCGGCGCAATACCATCGGTCAATCCGGCGAGTTGCTCCGGGGTCTGGTCAGCGTCGGGGATAGCGACGACATTTGCGATGGGTGCGCGATGAGTTGGCATGAGCAACAATCCTTCACCGGTTACGTCTCCGAATGCCGGCCAGCGCACTGCAAACACCTCATAGTTTTTTCCGCGCCCCCTGAGGGCCGGTTGTTTCCACGTGGCCATGAGTTCGAGGTGCAGTTTGCTAACCAAGGTGTCGCGCACCCCAAGGATAAACGCCAAGCACTGCAGGTTGGTGGACATGGACTGTTCGTAAGTTTCCCAGGAGGAAAAATCCCTGTGCCAGAACTGCGTCTCGCCAACCATCGATTCATCCAGCTTGCGCAAAAGGAACTGATGAACATCCGCCACCATGTTCGAAGCCATGTCGCCCTCCATAGTCAACGGCGCGGTGCCGGGAAGAGTTTGAACCTGTGCGGCGCAAACCCAAGTCGAGGTGCCGAGCCAAATCGACAAAAGCAGTTTTCCGAATCGGAGCTTCATTGAGGGATTCATAATCGTTTTCATGGACGGCTTTAATCAAGTGAGCGAATAAATTGATTGTCGAAAATAAAATTCCCACGTAAACGTGACCGTCAGTTGCCGTTGCGTGGCACCAAAAGCTCTGCCGTAGCTGACATGATGATTCTCACAAGCCTTGGGCTGTTCCGGGTTGATGAAACCTCGCATCAGCCCGCAATGGGCCAATGAGGAACAAAATGCAAGCCAGTGCCAGCAAAGGCAGGATTCCGTAGCCAATAAATACCGGTTTATATCCATAATGACCAACCCCCCAGCCCGACAACGCCATGAACAGCATGCCACCAAAGCCCGAACCCATGCTCGCCAGCCCCCAGACAGAGGCGACCGCCTGTTTCGGAAAGACGTCAGCCGGAAATGCAAGCGTGTTGGCCGTGTAACCGGTGTACCCGAAAGTTGTAACCGAGATGAACGCAATCGCCAGCCACGCGTTGTGGGTCAGGATGGCGGGAATACTACTTGTCATGGCTAGGGCAAACACAGCTGTGCTGGCCTTACGCGCTTTGGCAGAGGCGATGCCTGAGCGGATCAGCCATGACGTCAAGAATCCGCCCGCAAGATTCCCCACCGCTGCCGTAAAATACGGAATCCAAGCCTTCCATCCGATCTCCTTGATACTGAAATGATGGACATCAGCCAAGAATTTGGGGAACCAGAACACAATGAAATACCACACCGGATCCATGAAGACCTTCGAGAGCGTGAAAAACAACACGAATCTGGTAGTCAGAAGCTTCGCGGCGGGCACCCGTGGCAGCGGTGTCTCGCTTTTAATACTCTTCGAGACGGGAGAAAAGAACCACCAACTCACCAGCCACAAGAGGCCGAGCGCCCCCATAAGAATAAAAGCGCTGCGCCAGCCCGCCAGCAGTACCAGCAAGGCAATGATGGGCGTTGAAATCACATTACCTACGGACGCCCCGCTGTTGAAAATGCCCGAGGCCAGGGCGCGCTCCTTGGCCGGAAACCACTCGCTGACCAATTTGGCCGCCGCTGGCCAATTGCCCGCTTCGCCCATGCCGATAAGGAACCGGAAGCCCGCCAGTGAGCGCGGGCCTCGTAAAAAGATGTGCAGGAACGCGGCCACCGCCCACCAGAGCATGCAGCAGGCGTACCCTATACGGGTTCCGACCGCGTCAATGAACGGGCCTGAAAGGCCGTTGCTGATGGTGTAAGCGAGCATGAATGCGGTAAGGGCATAGCCATACTGTTCCGTCGTATGCGGAACGGCCGCCTGAAAATCTGGCGAGGCGTTTACCACCGCCAAGACTTGGCGGTCCAAGTACATGAAGACTGTAGCGAAAAAGGCGAACCCGACCATCACCCATCGCAGGCGCGAAGCTACTGGTGATACGGGACCTACTGACGCAGGATTGGTTTGCTGAGCGTTCAGAACAATGGCGCTTTGTTATTTTGTCCGGTCATTTGCGGGGTTTTCATAATAGTCGAAGCTCGGCCCCAACTTTTCCAAAAGCGGCTGAGTGGCCCTATTCAATTCCTCAACAATATCCTGAGCCAGCGGTTCCGAAGCGGCCTTGATATTCATCTGCAGTTCCTTGATATTGCGGGAGCCGCACAAAGAACTGGTAATGCCCTTGCCGGCAAAGGCCCATTTCAGGGCAAGCTCCGGCATCGTCATGTTGTGTTTGCCGGCGATTATCCGAATCCTTTCTAGTGCGGCGTTGGTTTCAAGTTCTGTGCCGGGCAGACCGTGACGGCATTGAGGCGTGCGCCGACTATCAAAGTGCCGCGTGCGCCGCTGCCAAGCAGGCACATCTTCCAAGCGAGGATAAATGTCAGCCAATACCCCCTGCATCAGCGACATGTATCCCAGCACGCCAATCCCTTTTTCCCGGCAAAATGGCAAAATTTCGATTTCGATGGCACGCGTGAGGAGACTGTAGGGCAGTTCGTTGATGACGATCTCGGCGCCCGTCGCAAGCGCCTCGGAGAGTTTCGATAGGCCAAAATTACTGACTCCGATATAGCGTATTTTTCCGTCTCGTCGCAAATGCTCCAAAGTCCTAAAGGCATCTGGTACCGAAGGTGTTGGCATATTCTCGCCGGTAAAGTGCTGTATGGAATGCGCCGTGATTGGCCAATGGACCATGTAGAGATCAATGTAATCGATCTGCAAACGCCGCAGGCTTGCCTCGCAGTGCTTGACTAAATTTCCAGGTTCGGCATTCGACGGGCTAACTTTGGTGCCGATCAACACCTTATCGCGTGGAAGGCCACGAAGCGCAAGACCTAACGAACTTTCGCTTACACCTTGATTATAGGCTTCCGCTGTATCAAAGAAATTAGCTCCCTCTTCCACCGCGTATCGCACCACCTCGTTAACGTCCTTTTGGTTCTGCGCTCCCCAATATTCCCCGCCGCCGTAAGCCCAGCATCCCATGCCGAGCACCGGCAGTCTCAAATTGTGTTTACCGCATTGTCGTAATTGCATTGATCTCATCAGGTTGTTCAATCAACGACTTCGAGTCCACAGCCCGTGATTGCTTGTGGCAACGGCCATCAAAACCGTCACACCCCGCCTCAGGTACAAGCGGAAAACGGATTGAACACCGGTCGCGGTTGGCGCGGTAGATAGCTGTGAAAAGTTCGACTGTCCGTCTTCCGTGCTCACCCGTGACTAGCGGTGGCCGTCTATCGAGAATCGCATGAAGAAAATCGTCAATTTGCAAACGGTAGTAATGTTCAACGGCGTTGATCGAATTGAAGAACGCGGAGTCCTCGTGCCGCCATTGAGCCAGCCGATTTTCCTCGCCCGGTACGGTCCAAAGGTCGTTCACGGGCGGTTCAGTAATGTTCGACATCCCGGCGATGAACATCGCGCCGCCATCAGTTTGCACGCCCACGGAAGCGCCGTTGCTGCCGTGAATCGTGACCCTGCCGTAAAGCGCAGGGTTCTGGCTGTTGCTAACAACGATATTGCCAAGGGCGCCGCTCTTGAAACGAATCGCCGCCACCGCCGTGTCTTCCACCTCGATTGTGGGATGATTGAGATTTGCCCAGTAGCCGAATATCTCCTCAATCTCGCCCATGTACCACATGAGCAGATCGAGTTGATGCGGCGCCTGATTGACCAGCACGCCGCCACCTTCGCCATGCCATGAGCCGCGCCAAGGATCACTGCGATAATAGGCGGCGTCGCGCCAGCCGAGCATCGTCACGGTGCCAAGAACGGGACGCCCGAGCTTTCCTTCATCAATGGCGCGCCGGATTCGCTGGCAGGGCTCAAAAAAGCGCCTTTGGCAAATCATGCCAAGCGTGGTGCCGCCCGCGCGCGCCGCAGCGAGAATGGCGTCGCAATCCGTCAGCGAAGACGCCAGCGGTTTCTCCACCAGCACATGCAATCCCGCGCGCGCCGCTTTCGTGGCAGCGTCTGCATGAGCCGGGTGCGGCGTCGCAATAATGATCAAATCGGCCACTCCCACAGTAATCAAATCGTCAATCGTGGCATACGCCTTCACGCCATATTTCTCGGCGAACGCCTTGCGCCGTTCCAGATGTAATCCGCCGCACACGGCGACGAACTCGGATGCGGGAAGCGTCTTCAGCGCGGCCGCGTGCAAATGTGCAGCTTTGCCGCAACCGACGATAGCAGTCCTTAACTTCTTGCCTTGCATAATCTAACTATGCTCCAAATGTTCGTTTATGGCTTGAGAATTACTTTCAATAAGCCTGGTTCTTTCCTATAAAGCCGGTCAAACCAAGACGCTCCCTCAGCCAACGGAGCAACGGCACTCAGAATGGGCGCCGCGTTCACCGACCCGCGAACTAGCATTTCGAGACAGGCTGGATATTCGCCGGAAGAGGCGCACGAACCGTAAATCGTCAACTCGCGAGTGACCACCACTTGGAGCGGCAATTCGACTTGAGGCGACACGTTGCCGACGAGCATGACCGAGCCGCCCTTTCGCACGCAACGCATCGCCATTTCCACGGTTTTCGCCATGCCTACGGCTTCTACAGCCAAGTCCGCACCGAACCCGCCCGTGATGCTCTGAATACCAGCCAAGGCGTCCTCCTTGTTGGAATCGATAGTGTGAGTGGCGCCCAGATTGAGGGACAACTTCAACTTGTCGGGAATCACATCCACAGCGATGATTTTGCCGCAACCCGCCAACCGCAAGGCCTGAATGACGAACAACCCGATCATCCCGGCGCCGACGACCACGGCCGTGTCGTTCAACGCCGGTCGCACGCGGCGCACGGCATGGAACGCGATTGAAACCGGCTCAACCATCGCGGCGTTCTCAAATGATAATCCGTCCGGCAAGCGGTAGAGGATATGCTGGGGCACGGTGACATACTCGGCGAAAGCGCCGTGCCGCCGGTAATCCTCGCACGAAACTCCGAGCACCCGCCGGCTGTCGCAGAGGTTGATATCGCCGCGCCGGCAGAACTTGCACATTCCGCAAAAAATGGTCGAGTCAAAAGTGACGCGGTCGCCCCGTTTCCAACCGTTGACCGTGTTGCCCACCTCCGAGACGACGCCAGATGCCTCGTGCCCCATGATAATGGGCGGGCGCCGACGGCCGCTAGAACCATCCATGCCATGGATATCGCTGCCGCAAATGCCGCAGGCTTTCACTGCCACCAACACATCAGTCGGCCCGAATTCCGGCATCGGCGCCTCCTCATAAGAGAGCTTCATGTATTCTTTAAGAACCAATGCTTTCATAAATCGCCTCATTTGACGACGCCCATCGTAATTAGAATGTTAGCGAAACGCCGTTCTTCCCCAGTGGCAATAACGAGAGTCGTTTCAGGTCGGTTCACTTTGCTATAAAACTTGGCACGTGACAGGGACTGGATCTTTATTCCAGCAGGCAACAATTTGAAAAGGTCCCGCTGGATTGCTGGCGGGTGGCCATTTGCCATCACTGTAGCCTGTTCGATCGGGACCGTGTCCCGCAACACTTCCAAAACATCCGCAACCCGAACCAGTCCGCGCCGGAGGTTTAAAAACACCTTCGCAGCACTGGTGGGAGAATGGGTCGAAACCGGATAATTACCGTCGGCGATGAGGACGCAGCTTCCGTGGCCAGCCCTTCCCACAACCGATAGAATGTCCGGATGCAATATGCGACTATAAATCATGGCCTTGTGATAGCAGGGATTTCCATAATAGTCTTACGTTTTCAGGCAGTTTTGATTGTTATTTTGGGCTATGTCACCGCTTCAAATTCAGCTCCACTGGAGAGGACGGACGGAGGATGGATTCTGCCGCGCAGACTGGCGATCTCCGTGCGGGCTTTTCCTGTCATGCTTGTTCACTCGGCAAAGTGTATTCAATCTCATTTCCCAAAGATCTTTGGTCAGGATGCCGAAGCAGCCATTCGCAAGGCCACTTGATTGTTCTGCACCACGACTTGAGCACGCCTTAAAATTGCTGTTACAATTGAGCGATCCATTACCGCGTTCTAACCTGCAGAGAAGAATCGCCAAAAAGAACAATACCGGACGCTTGATGGGCCAAGTGAATCGCCGGCTGTATTGCTACGATGGCAGTTGTATCAGTTTATTGCCAATGACAATACAATTAACTGCAAAGCCAGCATTGATCCTTCTGGTAATTTGTCTAACCGGCATCATCACATTGCCGTCGGTGCCACAGCGAATGGTCCCCGCGATTCGGCGTTACGATCGGTTTCGGGAAATTTCCCCAAGCGACATTAAGCCAGATGGCTGGTTGCGCGAATTCCTGCTCCGGCAGCAATCAGGCCTCACGGGACATTCCGCGGCGCAGGGGTATCCCTTCACCATTAATTTTTGGGGCGGGGAGACGGATCCCAAAAACGTTCCCAAACACAATAGGTGGGCGCCCTACGAGCAAACCGGCTACCAGATGGACGGCATGTTGCGGTTAGGCCTTTTGTTGGACGATCAACAAATGATTGGCAAGTATGCCGACGATCTGAACTGGGTCATCAACCATCCGGTGAAAGGCGGGCAGTTAGGACCGAGTCTGCGCGTTGACAGATCAGAATGGCCGATGGCGGTTTTCTTTAAGAGCGTGATTGCCTATCAACTTGCCCGGAACGATCCCAAGGTGACTGACGCATTCAAGCGGCACTATCTGGAGACACCTCTCAGCCAATTGAGCAGCGGTCGCGACATATGTAACGTAGAGGGTCTGCTGCGGACCTACGAGTGGACCGGAGACACCTTTTTGTTGAGCAAGGCGAAAGAGGCATATCAGAGGTTTTGCTCCCGATCCAGTAGTGACCTCACCTTGAGCAAATTATCCTCGGGCGACAAGGTTGTGATGCACGGGGTGACGTTTTGCGAAGAACTGAAACTACCCGTATTACTTTATATTTACACCGGGAACCAGAAATATCTTGCAGCGGCCACCAACGGACTGCAGACGATGATCCAGGACCATCTGCTGATGGACGGCGTGCCCAGTTCCAACGAATTCCTTGCCACTCGCGATCCGCTCCAAAGCCATGAAACCTGTGATATCAGCGATTTTACCTATTCGCTAGGCTATTTTCTCATGGCCACCGGCGATGCCCGCTATGCCGACATGATAGAGCGGGCCATCTTCAACGCCGGCTGCGGTGCCATCTCCAAGGACTTCAAGGGCTTCCAATATTATTCCACCGTCAATCAAGTCATCGCCGACGGCGGATCCGACCAAAACGCCTTCTGGCGTGGAGGAAATGACGTAAGAGAGGCGTACTGCCCGAATTCCGAGCCTCCCTGCTGCGCTGGTAATGTCCATCGTTTTATGCCCGATTATGCCGCGCGCATGTGGATGACGGGTGGGCGGGGCGAAGTGGTTGCCTCGCTTTATGGACCATCGCACATCACCATTAGCGCCGGGGTGGAACACAATCCGGTGACCATCACAGAAAAAACCGCCTATCCTTTCGATGAAACCATTGAGTTCGAGTTTGCCATGGAGACAAAAACGACCATTCCATTTACCCTTCGAATTCCAGGCTGGTGTTCTTCACCGGGATTGAAGATCAATGGGAAGTCCTATCGCGGGAACCTCAAGCCCGGCACCTACGTGACTATTGATCGCACTTTCCAGAACGGCGACACGGTGCAAGTGTCTCTGCCTATGCCGGTGCGTCTTATCCGTTTCGCAGATGCCATCGGCGTGGAGCGAGGCCCAATTCTCTACGCCTATCCCGTCCCGGAAACGGTCACTGTCAACCAAGCACACACCAAGGTTTCGGATTTTCCGGCGCTGGAACTCCATCCTAATGGTCCTTGGAATTACGCCTTGGATGTCAATGAATCCAACGTTGAGGACCAGGTGCGGGTGATAAAGCGCAATACTGATGGGTATCCATTGGATCCGGACCAGGCGCCCGTGTGCCTGAAAGTGCCTGTCAGACGGGTCAAAGGCTGGACACTCGATGGCGGTCTCAAAACACCGCCATTGCCAATCGCCTATGAACTCGGAGCGCAGACCGAGTGGATCACTCTCGTTCCTTATGGCGCCACACGACTGCGTATGGCTGCTTTTCCTGAAGCCATTACTCGCGTCAGCGTCCCGGTCCAGAACTTCCAGGTAGCAGGTCCGTACCCTTATGACCGAAACATGCCCATCGCGAAACAGGTTTACCCTCCCGATCAGTCCGATGCTCCGGCACTTTGGGAAGAGGCTCGCTTGCGACCGGATGGGATTCTCGATCTCAAAGCCCAGTTTCCCGATACTGGGAACCGGAGCCTCGCCTATGTTCGGGCAGTCATCTATACAGACGAGAGTACTTCCGCCATCCTCGCCATCAATGCCAAGGACGCCTGCGAGGTACGACTCAACGGAACGGTCATTCATTACATCGGCCAACCCAACCAACTCGAATACCAGTTTCCTGATTGGATTCCGGTGACACTGCAAAAAGGCGCAAATCAGGTGCAGCTCAAAGTGGGCGAATATGGCGGCCATATCGACCAATACCTCGATGGCTGGGGTGTGGAAATCCGCTGCGCCCGCTGAACATCGCGCAGGCCGGCGTCCAGACGTTCAAGTAAAGGCAATCCTCGCTCACTCAATACAAACCCGGATTTCCCAGATTAGCTTGTTAAGCCAATGCTTACAATGTCTTGCGCCACTCTTGGTTGGATTTCGGTGTTTTGTTTTCGCCTGAAAATACAATGGGCAATGCCCGGAACACCAAGACTATGAGAGATTTAAAAGGGATACTATCTAAAAAAAGCGTGACTCAACAACGCAAAAAAGAGTATTGAATTGAAAAGCATGAAATTACACCTGTTTGCCGTCGTGGGCGCATTTGTCGCGTTGTTCATCGGGTTGGCGGGGGCGCCCGTCACATTGCGGTGTGAAGCCGGTGGCTACACGCCATCACCTTTTCAAAAGATCGGCAACGGCATCCTTGTCAATATCGGTCATGCACAAGTTGAACTCGTCGCCGTAACACCATCGGCGTTTTGTCTCAGTGTTTCCTATCCCGGCAAACCCAGCCTCATCCCCAGTATTTTCCTTGCTGACGCGTCCCGGCGCGTTTTGGTTCCTTGGCGATTGGTCCAGAACGGTGATTTTGTTGGTGTTAAAACCTCCGCAGGTGAACTGTTAATCAATCCTACCACCCGGCAATGGACCTTGAAGAACCCTTCCGGTCAAACACTGATTCCGGCTTGTAAACTCGGCGCGATAATTGGAGACAGCAACGCCAGCCAATCTGATGTTGCCGTTACCGTTGGGTGGGATAACAACGCTCACCCCGCATTTTACGGTTGCGGCAATGGCATGGGCTACAACATAGACTCAGCTTATCATACAATCATTGGCGCAGAAACACTCCAACAAAGCAATGGGCAACCGCAACTGGGCAATGGTGTTTCAGTAACTCCCTATTACTGGTCCACGGCAGGCTATTCGGCTTTGGCTGTTTCCGACGATGATAACAGGCCTGCCGCATGGAACGAGGTACCGGATCAAGGTTGCGTCATATGGGACTTTCCCGGCACGAAAGCAAATCTTTACTTGATGCCTGCCGCCAATCTCTACGATGCTGCAAAGGCATACGCCCAACTAAGCGGCCTTCCACCTGTACCACCTCGCTGGACCTTTGGCTATATGCAAAGCCGCTGGGGTTGGAAGAACCGCATTTATATCGAAGACACCCTGAAACAGTTTCTCAGCCGCGACTTGCCAATTGATGCGTTCATTTTTGATGTTGAGTGGTACACCCCCACAATCGATTATTCGATCCCAGATACCGGTTCACCAGATTTCAAAGATTTCAGTTGGAATCCCGCTTTGTTTCCCGACCCTGCAGCCCAAATCGCCGCTTACAAGGCCCAAGGCGTTCATACGGTAGTTATTCGCAAACCGCGCCTGGGCAATAGCGACCTGTTGCGCATGATGCGGGAAAAGGATTGGGGGCTGCCTGATTGTGAACATCTTAGGGAATTAGCCTGCCGTATGCTTGACTTTCGAAAGCCTATTGTTCGTTCCTGGTATGCCCAACAGCTTGGTCCTTTGCTCGCTTGTGGCATTGACGGCTGGTGGAATGACGAAGGAGAGGCGACCTATACCACCTATTATTATTGGAATCTGGCGGAGGACGAAGCACAAGCAAAGTTCAAGCCAGGAATCCGGCTGTGGACACTTAACCGCTCTTTCGAGCCTGGCCTCCAGCGGTTAGGTGCTGCTGCGTGGACCGGCGACATTGGAACCAGTTGGCAGGAACTAAGAAGGACCCCAACAGACCTTCTGAATTGGAGCCTTGCCGGCATGCCGTACAGTGCCTGTGACATTGGCGGGTTCGGTGGTGATCCTAAACCCAAATTGATCACACGGTGGATGCAGGCCGGCGTATTTTTTCCTATTATGCGTGCTCACTCGCAAATACATGTTAAACCACATTTCCCTTGGCTCTATGGCCAAGAAGCTGAAGAAGCCATTTGTAAAGCGCTCGATCTGCGTTACCGCCTGATTCCATACTATTACAGTTTGGCCTACGAAACCCACACCACAGGCATCCCGCTCATGAGACCGCTAGTAATGGAATTCCCACAAGACCCAAACGTTGCCGATATGTCCGACCAGTGGCTCATGGGCGACGGGCTGATGACGGCTCCAATTCTTTCGACAAATGACCAGCGTTCGGTTTATCTGCCCGCGGGCGATTGGTATGTATTTGGCACCAATACCAAACTTGACGGCAGCCGTACCATAGTCGCTACTGCCCAACTCGATCAAATTCCAGTTTACATCCACGAAGGAACCATTTTGCCGCTCGGACCTGTTATTCAACACACAGACCAGCTTCCAGGCGGTCCCCTTGAATTGCAAGTGTATCCGGGCGAGGATGCAACGTTCACTCTGGTTGAAGACGATGGCGAAACAACTGCCTACTTGAAGGGCAAAATCCGCCAAACCACTTTTGCCTGGAACAATACCTCTCACCGCCTTAGTTGGAAAATACACGGCTCCTTTGACGGCAAAGACATTTTTAACACCATGAAAATTGAGGTCTTCTATCCTGAGGGAATCAAGCAGGCTAACGCTTTGCTTCTTTCCAGCGGGTCTTTACGACTATCACCCTAGCAACACGTCAACAGATTCCAACTCTCCGCGGCATTGCGCCATGTATACAGCCAAAGCTTATTCCGTACAGACCCATGCATCGTCACTTGAACCGACTACGATTGAACGTCGCGAACTTATGCCGCACGACGTTCAAATTAAAATCCTTTACTGTGGCATTTGCCATTCGGATTTGCATACCGCCCGCAACGAATGGCGCAACACCATTTACCCATGCGTGCCCGGCCACGAGATCATCGGACACGTGGTGAAAACCGGGGCACACGTCAAAAAATTCAACAATGGCGACATTGCCGCCGTTGGTTGCATGGTAGATTCCTGCCGCACCTGCCAAAATTGCAAGGATGATTTTGAACAGTTTTGTGAGAAGGGCGTGATTTTCACCTACAATAGTCGGGACAAAAGTACCGGCACCGTGACTTATGGTGGATATTCCGAAAGCATCGTCGTGGATGAAGCCTTTGTCCTGCGAGTGCCAAAAAACCTGGATTTAGCCTCCTCTGCCCCCCTTCTCTGCGCTGGCATTACGACATATTCACCGCTGCGTCATTGGAAAGTCGGCAAAGGACAAAAGGTGGGGATTGTTGGCCTCGGCGGGCTTGGACACATGGGAGTGAAATTGGCTAATGCCATGTGAGCGGAGGTCGTTGTCTTTACCACGTCACCGGGCAAAACAAAGGATGCTCTGCAGCTTGGCGCGCACGAGGTCGTCCTCTCCAAAAACCTGGACAAGATGCAGAAATATCGCAACAGCTTCCATTTCATCCTCGACACTGTTTCGGCGCAGCACGACATCAACGCTTATTTCGAATTGTTGAGGCGCGACGGCACGCTGGCACAAGTCGGAGCGCCGCCCGACCCATTGCCGATTCAGGTCTTCAATTTAATCTTCGGACGGCGTCAATTTGTCGGTTCGATGATTGGCAGTATTCGTGAAACGCAGGAGATGTTGGACTTTTGCGGCAAAAACAACATTGCCTGCAACATCGAACTAATTCCCATCTATAAGATCAACGAAGCCTATGAACGCCTGTTAAGGAATGACGTGAAATATCGGTTCGTGATTGACATGGCGTCGCTGAAATAATGAGAGCAATCCCTCAGACCGATTTAAGGAATACCGCAAACCATCCGACCGAGCCGGAAGAATTATAAATTATATGACCGACCGTCGAACCTTCCTGAAGGCTTCGCTTATGACCGCAGCGGCCCTGGGCCTGCCGCGCTGGACTTGGGCCCAACTCACCGCCACCAACAACGCCGTTCCGTATCCGCTGCATCTACCGGAGTTGACGGACGCTACCCTTGCGCCCGGCAAGAGGCGGCTGCCGGATTGGATGCGCGTGCCACGTTGGTATACCCGGGACCCGAACGAACGCCGCATTGGAAATGCCGGGGAAACCCGGCTATTGATCCAGCAAGTGGCTGCGAATGGCGGGGAGGCGATACGGCTGGGGTGCTTCTTATATGGTGAAGCGTTTTTTCAGAGCGCCGTGGCGCCCCACACGCCGGGCTTGGGAAAGTTGGATATTTTGCGCGAGGGGGTCGATGAAGGCGCGCGTGCGGGTGTGAAGATTGTGATGTACATGAACCCCAACTGCCTCCGTCAACGGGACCCGCTATTTGTGAGTTGCGCCGTGCGCGATGCCGATGGCGCCATTCCGGTAGAAACGCCCTATGGCGAGGACGACATCCGTTTCGCGTGCATCAACAATCCAGTTTATCAGAAGTTTCTCCTTGACCTGCTCACGGAGGTTTTCACGAAATATAAACCGGACGCGCTTTACGTGGACGGTCTGTCGCCACACCTTTGTTTTTGCGAGTACTGCCGCCGGAAATACCAGGAAATGTTTGGCCAGTCCATGCCGGTAGAGAAGCTCAGAAATATCCCCGCGACCTGGACAGTCTGGGCTGAACTGGACTCGGACCCGCAGCCGGTGGGCGATGTCGAGAACGACTTGGACGCGTGGCGCTTGACCGAAATGTTTTATCAATCTTTGGGCGAGGCGACGCGCTGCTTTTCGCAAACCGTCAAAGCCGCCAAATCGGACGCGTTGACGATGTTCCACTCATATCCGAAGCCGAATTGCGAAAAATATTACGACGGGACGCTCACGGAAGTGTTCAGCCCACAGCCTTGGGTGTATATCGCTTGGCTGACGGCGGAAATGGCCAATTATTCCAATGTTTTACATGTGCCTATGCTGTTCAACATTTATAACAGGCGCCACCGCACGGCGCAATCGGCACGTTGGCTGTCGTATCAAGTTCTCGCCAACGGCTGTTATCCAAACTTCCGGAACATGGCGGGCATGAAGCCGGTCTTGGACTTCATGGGCCGCAATGCCGAGTATCTGGATTTTGATACGACCTCAGCGACGAAGTTCCTGGCGCTGGTCCGCGATTATCGCCTTTCGCAAACCCAAATATCCACACCGCTTCCTCCGGCTGTCAGCTACAGACAAGATCGTTTCCTGGCCCCGTATGTCGGCGCTTATTCGGCGCTCATGCGCTCCAGCCTGCCGATCGTTACGCTGCGCCGGCCGCATTTTGAAGATTCGTTGCAGGGTTTTCGGGAGATCTGCTTGCCCAACGTCGCGCTCATGTCGGACGTGCAGGTGGCAGCCGTCCGGCGGTTCGTCCGGGCGGGCGGCGGGTTGATCGCCACGCACGAAACGTCGCTTTACGACGAAAAGGGCCAGCGCCGGCGCGATTTCGCGCTCGCCGATTTATTTGGCGTCCACTATCGCCGCGTTCTGCCTGCGGGGCCGCGCACGATTGAGTTCGTAGGAAAAAATCCATTGAGCAATGGACTACGGGACATCGAACACGATGAACCTCACGTTGTGGTCAAGCCCGGCAGAGCGTCCGTGGCCGCCTGGCTCGAGGCGGATGATGTACCGACAAAATCTGTGCCGGCAGTGGTGACCCATTCCTTCGGCAAAGGCCGCGTTGTGTATCTGCCCGGCCGACTCGCCGCCATGCAATGTGCTACCTTGAGTCCGGCCACGGAGCGGCTCTTCGCAAACGCAGTCAACTGGCTGGCACACGGCGAACTGCCGGTACGCGTTGAAGCAGACGGGATCGTCGGTGTCACGCTCTTTCAACAGTCGCAGCGTTATCTAGTTCACCTCCTTAACTACCAGCGCGACCCGCTGGACCGCTCGGAGGACTACCAGCCGCTTCATGGCTTGGCGATTCAAATTCAGCTTCCGCCTGGTGCGCATGCAGCCAACGTGCATGCACTGTGGAGTGATAAGCCATTGTCCTACGAACAGCGCGGCGAGATAGTGTCCGTCCCGCTGCCTGCATTGGACGAATACGAGTTGCTCGCCATTGATTGGCGGAGATTGTCATGAAAAATTCGCAAGACCGCTCTACTCAAACCTTCGCTGCCCTTGTTTTTTGGGAGTGCCGAGCATTTTACCGAACAGGCCACTGGGGATTCCGCGCATGATGAAAAAACACATTGCGATTCTGCCTTGTCTTCTCACCATCGGGCTGATCCCGGCGCTGGCGCAGCAAGCGAAATATCCGTTCAACGATCCGTCGCTGCCGGCGGAGAAGCGTATCGACGACCTGCTTTCGCTCATGACCATCGACGAAAAGATCGACTGTCTGGGCAAGAATACCGCCGTGCCGCGGCTGGGCGTGATGGGTTATGGCAACTCCGAGGGCATCCACGGAGTGGCCCAGCGTGACATCACCACCACGCAGTTCCCGCAACCGCCGGGGATGGGTGCGTCGTGGGATCCGGATCTGGTGCGCCGGGCGGGGGGGGTGGAAGGCTATGAAGCCCGATTCATCACGCAAACCGCAAGGTATGACCGCCACATCCTGATGCTGTGGGGACCGCAGGCGGACCTGGCGCGCGATCCGCGATGGGGCCGCAGCCAGGAAGTCTATGGAGAAGACCCTTTTTTCAACGGGACGATGGCCGTTGCATTCATAAAAGGCCTGCAGGGGGACGATCCGAGATATTGGCAGGCGGCCGCGCTGCTGAAGCATTTCCTGGCCAACGAGAACGAGGCCACCGACTTGAACGAGAACAACCGCTACATTTCGTCCTCCAACTTTGGCCAGCGCCTCTTCTGGGAATACTACTCGGTACCGTTTCGGATGGGCTTCCTAGAAGGTGGCGCCAGGGCTGTCATGGCTTCCTACAACGCCTGGAACGGCACGCCCATGGTCATCAACCCGGTTCTCAACAGCATCGTTCGCGACCAATGGGGAGTCAATGTGATTTCTCCTGATGGACATGGGATGCGGGATCTTGTCGCACCTCGGCATCTCTTCACCAATCAGAAGGCGGCAGTGATCGCGTGCCTCAAAGCCGGCATCAATCAGTTTCTCGGCCCGTATCGGGATGAAACCGAAGAGGCTCTGAACGACGGCGAGATTACCGAGGCTGAGATTGATGCGCTGCTTCGTCCCAAGTTTCGGATCGCGGTCCACCTCGGGCTGCTCGACCCGCCGGAGATGGATCCCTACGCGAAGATCAAAGACTCAGCCGATCCCTGGAAAACGGACCGAGACCTCGATGTATCGCGCCAGATGGCGCTCGAATCCGTAGTGCTGCTGAAGAACGAGAACAATTTTCTCCCGCTGGACAAGAACAAGATCAAATCCATCGCGGTGATTGGCCCGCTTGCCAATGTGGTTCACCGGGATGAGTACGGCGGCACGCCGCCCTACGCAGTTACGCCTCTGCAGGGCATCAAGGATGAGCTTGGGCCCAATGTCAAAGTCAACTTCGCCCCCGATGACACCCCGGACGGCGAGGCCGCAGCCGTAAAGGCGGCCAGCACATCCGACGTTGCGGTGGTTGTGATCGGCAATAATCCCACCGGCGGGCCGGAGCCGGAACTGTGGTACCACATTGCCGGCGGAGGAGTAGAAAGCGCGGCACTCCCCTTGACCGTGCCAAGCGACGGACACGAAGGCCGCGACCGCGAGAGCATCGACCTCGCCCAGGAGCAGATCGCCAAGCAGGTCTTCATCACGAACCCAAAGACTGTGGTCATCCTCATCGCCAGCTTTCCCTTCGCCATCCACTGGTCCGAGACCAATATTCCAGCCATCCTGACCATGGCTCAGTCCTCGCAGGACGAGGGCACGGCGCTTGCAAAGGTTCTCTTTGGGGACTACAACCCCGGCGGGCATCTGGTTAGAACCTGGCCGAAATCGCTCGATCAACTCCCGCCAAGCATGGATTATAACATCCGCGATGGCTACACATATATGTACTTCAAGGGCGAGCCGCTCTATCCCTTCGGCTATGGCCTGAGCTATACAACTTTCAAATGCTCCAATCTCCGCACCAGTTCTCCGCACCTGGCCAGGGACAGCACGATGACTGTCAGCGTGGACGTGGCTAATACCGGCAGCCGCGCGGGCGACGACGTTGTGCAGATGTATGTGAAACACATGGGATCGAAAGTGTCGCGTCCGCGGGAGGAGTTGGAGGGGTTCCGGCGGGTAACGGTGCAGCCCGGCCAGACCAGGACGGTTGAGATTCCGCTCGCGGCTTCGCAGCTCGCCTACTGGGACGTAAAGACGGGGGCATTTCGCGTCGAAGCCGAACCCGTTCGCGTAATGATCGGGAATTCGTCAAGCGATATCCAACTAAGCACTACGGTGTATGTTCCGTAGCACCGGTCCATGTTGGCGCACAAATGTCCGACGCCTCGCTGGGTAGGCACGTGGGTCAGCGGGGAACCCGCCACCGCGTGTGGCGCTGGCGGCGACATGGGACCCTCGGCTTCACGGCGCCAGCCATACCTATCAAGAGCGCGCCTGGGGTTTCAACCGCCAATCTTTTCCGAGAGAGTTTCCGCTAGATGGTAATTGGCTTGCAATACAATGTCGAGTGAAGAACTGCCGACCAGGATTCTGAAAACGCCTCTTTCCGCAACCCATGATTTTTGTGCCGGGTCATAAAAGGCAAATGCACCAAAGTTTAACGGAATGGAAACAGTTTCCGTTTCGCCAGCCTTCAAAAAAACTCTTTTGAATCCCTTCAATTCTTTTTCCGGCCGCAGCAGACTTGGATGATTTTGGTGAACGTAAAGCTGCGCCACCTCCGCGCCGTCGCGTACGCCAGTATTTTGAATTTCGAATTGCGCTATTATGACTTCATTTGTGCCATCATCGGGAACCAATTTCAAGTTTGAATATTTGAACGTCGTGTAACTCAAGCCGAAGCCGAAGGGAAACTGCGACTGGATGTGCTTGGTGTCGAACCAGCGGTAGCCGACCAGCAGACCTTCCTTGTAAACTACGACGCCGTTGATTCCCGGATAGGTGGCCGGACAGTCCGCGAAAGCCGGGCAATCGGCCAGCCGTTTCGGAATGGTACATGGCAGTTTACCGGAGGGATTCACATCGCCAAAAAGTATTTGCGCCAGGGCGTTGCCACCTTCCATCCCCATATACCACACCTGCAAAACGGACGGCACCTGATTGAGCCAGGAATCCATTGCAACTGGCGTGCCGAGCAGCACAACGATGGTGCGCGGATTGGCCGCGACGATTTCTGAAATCAATTTGTCCTGGCCGTAAGGTAATTTCAAATTATTGCGGTCGGCGCCTTCGGAATCGAAGCCCAAGTCGTGGTTCAAACCGCCGATGTAGATGACCACATCGGCGGATTTCGCCGCGGCGATAGCACGTGCCCCCAAGTCCGCTCCGCCGTCTTTTTGGTAACCCTCGGAAAATATGACGTTCACGTTTTTGCCTGCGCGGTTCAAGATGCCTTGTAGCGGCGTGACTTCGTAAAAGGCCTTGATTCCGGAACTTTCCCCGCCATGCGTTTGGAGACGGATGGCATTTTCGCCAATGACGGCGATGGTCTTGATTTTCGATTCATCGAGAGGTAGAGTGTGGTTTTCGTTTTTCAGCAAAACAATTCCCTCCTCGGCGACCTGGCGAGCCACAATTTGATGAGCGACGGTGTTGAGCGAACCATTGGTACGCCCTGGATCGAAAACATGAGTGGCGAACATCACGCGCAGATTGCGCCGGACCTTGTCGTCCAGCCCGGACATCGGCAATTCGCCTCCTTTGAGCAAGTTAAGATAAGGCTGTGCGAGATAATAATCGCTGTAATTTGTGTCTGTGCCCATTTCGAGGTCGAGACCATTGAGCGCGGCTCCCCGCGTGTCATGCACGGCCCCCCAGTCGGACACGACGAGACCCTTGAACCCCCAATCATCTTTCAGGATTTTGTTGAGCAGATAGTCGTTTTCGGCGCAGTACTGGCCGCGAAACTGGTCGTAGGCGGCCATGACAGACCAGACGCCAGCTTCTTGGACGGCGGCTTTGAATGCGGGCAGATAAATTTCATGCAACGCGCGTTCGTTCATCTCAACATTGATTTCGAAGCGATCAAACTCCTGGTTATTGGCTACGAAATGTTTTACACACGAGGAAATGTCCTGCGATTGCTCACCGCGGATGTAGCCCACTGCTAACCGCGATGCGAGAAACGGATCTTCGCCGAAGGATTCAAAATTTCGCCCCCACAATGGCGTACGCATAATATTGACTGTTGGCCCCAGCATAATGTCCTTGCCGCGGGCACGCGCCTCCTGTCCGATGGCTTCGCCCTCTTTGTAAGCGAGATCAGAATCCCAAGTCGCGGCGAGACAAATGCCGACAGGCATGGCGGTGGAAAAATCGTCCGTGTGTCCGGCGGGCTGCCAGTTGTTCGGGCTGATGTCCTCGCGCACGCCGTTCGGACCGTCGGACAGCCAGCGGCGCGGGATGCCCAAGCGCGGAATAGCGGCCGTGGTAAATTTGGAATCGCCATGAATGAGCGAGATTTTTTCTTCGAGCGTCAGCCGCGAAAGCAAATCCTTGACGCGCGTTTCGAGGGGCTGACTGCTGTCGAGATAGGGCGGCGGAGTTTGCGCGGCAAAAACGGAAGCGCCGACCACAATACAAATTAAAATTAAAAATGATTTCATATCGGTTTCTGCATGTTCGCCGTGTCATGCGAAGAAGGTTTGCCTTGTTTAGTCATTTGTATAACAACCGGGTTCTCACAGTTTTAACATATCTACTACATACGCGGCCCAACCGTACTTATATCTATCTGCTTGAAACCAAGTTTGAAAGCGGGTGATTCGGGTTTTAGCCTGAAGTCGAAATTGGATGCATTCACAAACATAGGATCAGCATAGACGGAATGGACATCTTCACCTCGGGCGCGCCATTGTGCTAGGGTTTCGTCGCCAAACCTTAAAGAATGGACAGGCAGATTTGGATTGTAATAATCGTTGTAATCGATGTAAAAAGTCCGGGTCATCTCCCTTGTCTTGGGCGCAATAGCTTTATCATAGAAGGTGTAGGGCGTGTCCACCCAGTTGGCAGATAGGAGTTTACCCTGCGTCCAGTACATTATATTGTTCTCAAAATACACGCTTATATGAGGTTCGACACGCTGGCGCTGCAACAGTTCCTTTGCGGATAAAGCGAAAATATTGTTGCGAACGGTTATTTCCCTGGAGTAATGAATATTAAAGGCCGAAAACTCGGTATTGTAAACCACATTATCCTCAATCAGCTCATAGGACGAACCCTCATCCATATATATTCCCCATCCTCCATAGGCGGAGGATTCGACATCATGAATGAGGTTGTTGCGTATAACTGTTCCGGGGGAAACGCCCAGCGTGTAAATACCACCCATATCGGACAGTAAACCTTGGCCGATATCATGTATATCATTGAACTCAATTATATTATCACGGCTTATGCTCGGCATATAGCCCCAAACATAGCCTACTGAAATGGCCGTCTGAAATCCATGGTGTATCAGGTTATGAGATACGAGGTTGCCCTCGGTCTGCATAAGAATAATGCCAGCAGCTGATGAATATACTTCGCCATAATACGAAATGGTATTATCTGCGAATACGTTGAAACCGGTCCTGATCAACGGGTTGCTGCCTACAGATCCGCCAGTTGCGCGAAATCCTCCTGCCGCAAGATGCGTCAGGTTGTTATGAACAAAGCGGTTCTGTGTGCATCCGTTGCCGACCTGAAAAGCATAACTGCCGATATTCTTTAACGTGCAATTTTGAAACGAGCAAAAGCGCGCGCCTGTCATCCGAATACAACCTGGAACCGTTAATGCACTCTGGCCTGAACCATTCGAGTCGCCCTTGGGCAGAACAAACAGATTATAACTGAAATTCACATTCTTTATCTTAATATATTGAACATACCTTTGCTCAAGTGGATTGCCATCGAATGAGACCAATTCAGTAAGTATAGGCGCAACTACATCTACGGTTTTCATATTCTCGCCGGGGAATGGCATATAATAAAGAATCCCTGTCTTACGGTTCAGGTACCATTCACCAGGGGAATTCGAGGCTTCAAACACGTTTTCCACAATGTAGCGTGCGCCATGCCACGGTGGCGAAAAATCATCTGAGAATTGCCTCGGATCGGCAAATTGGAAAGTGACAATATTGCTTTTTTCATCAATGGACTGTATCGGCAGGTGTGAATCTGACCAGTAGTGGTATACAATAACCACCACGTCCTTAAGGTTGCTCCAGTGGGGGTCAAGGTCACCTTTGGCGAATTCGAAACTTCTTGACCTTCTATCGTATCTGTCTGGAATTCCTTCAGGAAAACCCTTCACCTGATAAAAGCCCGTTTTTGGAGTTCTGGCACGATGCCGGGTCCCTCCATTTACCCAGATACTGATCAAAATACCATTTCCCTGTTTTAACATCGGGAATAACCGTTTGCCAAATGCCATTCGTGCCTTCTGTCCAGCCGGTGATTCTTCTGCCGCCGCTGATCTGCACTGTTTCCCTTGGCATCGCCTGGTAGGTTATCGGCATTGTTTCAGTTCCCGAATCTTCTGGCGTAAAAACGAGAGGCTGATTCAATTGGTAATCTCCTCCCTTTATTAGCACCTTAATGGAGGTAATATTCTGGTTGTTTTCTTTAGCTGACCGAACGGCCTGCTTGGCCCGCTCCAAAGTGGCAAAGGCCGTCATAGGAGATGTCCCATCGGAGGCATCGTTCCCTGTCGTTGAAACGTAAAAGTCAAGTTCTTTTGCTTGTACTAAAGTCAGGAAGAGACAAAGAACAACAAGGTTATACATTATTTTTACACAATGCATTCGGGTATTTGTGAATATATTTGATTCAAGTCGTTCATGAACAATAACAGGTGCCGATAGGCGCGAAAAAGGCAAAGGAGGTCCGTTCATTTCACGGTCGGGGCGCTCACGAGCGTGACCAGTTCCAAGGGCGCTATCGTGAAGCTCACATTCCCACGCTTCATTAATACCGTCCCCTGGTGAGCATCACGCACGGTCGAACTTGAACGATAGAGTCTGAATCTGACCGTGCCCACGTTTTCGAGTTCCGCAACGTGGTAGGTTATCTTGTAAGTTGCGGCCGGCTGATAGTTGGCGGTGCCATGCCTTACTCCAGGTCGCAGATCCGGCTCGCTGGTCAGATTGACGACGTTTATGCCCCACGAGCCGTCAACATTCTGTCCGGCGGCCCCGACAATCGCCGGATGGTCGCCATAGGTCATACACATCGTTCGATACCGGTCCTCACGCGTATCATCGCTGGTGGACGAACGAAACACACAACCGTCTTTGAAGCCACGCCTCAACTGTTTATAATAAAAATATTTGAGAAAGGGCCGGTGAGCACCGGTCTGAGGGTCATAGGCCATGATGCGTGTGGCGTTGTCGTGGGGGTCGTATTCGAGGTAGGCCTCAAAATGCATCCACACATCGCAGCCGAAATTAAAATCGTTGCAGGCACGCGCCACACAACCCGCCGCAAGCGCGGCATCGTTGGTGCCCTCGGGACCGTTGGCCGCAGATTCATCCATCCATGATTCCTTTCCGGGAACATTGCAGAGATCGTAGTACTCGGGGGTGAAATCCATATTGTATGAATGGATGTCAAAGCCCGCCAAGTCGTCAAGCGCGGCAGGATCGTCTTTGATATCTCGAACGTAGCTCATGCCCTTGCGATCGACATTAGCGCACTCCGGAGAGACTATTCCTACATTCTGAAGCCCCCTTTTGTCCAGTTCCGCGCGAAAATCCTTGACCAGCTCCGCAGCTTGGGAGGGAGCATATAGATTATCGGCATCCGGTTCATTACATGTTCCAACGAACTGAAACACCAAACCGCCCGCCTTGCAATCCGCGATCACTTGCGCATGATAGGCGGCATACGCCTCAAGACCGTCTCTTGCAGGATGCCCCCAGGCGGCATACAGCCATGTCATATGAGGCTGGACCGAGTTAATGTCGTCGTAGAGCACTTTGTATGCAGACAACATTTGAGTGCCGGTTGTAGTGCCTGTCCGGTTGCCCCAGAGACGGCAGACCCGGAAACCAAGGCCGTCGTTTCCCCAAATCATTTTCGCCATGGCAAGACGGCTTTTTCGCGGTAGATTTGAATAATTGCGTGGCCCGAGCGGATATCCCGTAAATCCCGCGCCCATGCCGATTAGTGTTTGCCGCGCTTCTGAAGCTGCGGTAATTGTCATGTTGGAGTATTGGCCATAAACCGAAGTGCTTATCCCGGAACACAATATAAGCAGCCCAATTAAAAAATGGAAACACCTACTGAGTCTTCTCATAGGCATTTGCTTTCTTCCGTTTGATGAGATGGGATCAAGCTCGGGTTCGATTTTTGGCGCTTTATTTTCGCTTTTTTGCATATCATTTGTTTGTTTTTGTTTAGATTACCTGTCCAGCAGCGTTTACTGCGATTCGATTATGTAAAACTGCGCTCCGTTGGTCGCACCGGTGTCCGTGTAGGTCACCACGCCCGCGCCGAACGTGCCGTGGGTCAAAATTGTCCAGCTTGAGATCGGCGAAGCCAAGTTGGTCGTGGTATAGATGGAGTAACTGGCTCCGTTCGAACCACTAAATGTTAGGCTGAATCCACCAGTTGCCAGATCGCTAAAACCGGTAATCAGGGGCGGTGGGAGCGTAGCTACTACGGCCAGTGTGCCGGTCGCCGGCACCCAATTCCAAGCCAGGCCGGAGCCGAGCACAGGTAGATTCGTAGCCGCAAAGTTGCCGGTGTATCCCGTGGCGCCGAACAACTTGAAAGTATCCCCAACCGCCGGCGTTCCAGCGAGATTCGTCACCGTGAGCGTGCCGTTATAGGTGAGCGTGCTGATGCCCGCCACAGAATCATTGGTGGCGGTGCCTCCGACCTTGGTAATGCGCATGAAGCTCGCGCCGCCAGAATTTAAGGTCAGGGTATTGGAAATGGCCAGTGTGCCGATGCCGGTGCCCCCTATCGCCAGTGTGCCCCCGCCATTGATCGCCACCGGGCCGGCAATCAACCCCACGCCCCCCAGTGCGCCGCCCTCCACCGTCACGCCACCAGTCCCCAGCGCGCCATTGACCAACAGTATCCCGTTGCTCACCACGGTCGGTTCGGTGTAGGTATTGGCACCATTAAGCGCCACTGTGCCCCCGCCGATCTTGGTGATGCCACCCCCGCCAAATGAATCACTAATCGGCCCGCTGATCAGCAAATCCACACCGTTGCTCGTAGTCCCTTGCGCAACGTTCAATATCACATTCTCGCCCACGCCCACGCCCAAATTGAAACCGCTGCTGATGACCGACGGAGCCGAACCGGCCACGGTAGTGAGCACCGGGCCGGTGCTGAGACTCTGATAAAGGCCCCCATACCAATCAAACGTATTCCCCGTAATGCTGCCGACGCCTAGCGTGACGTTGCTGGCCTCCAGACCGCCCATGCCCGCAACGCCGGTCAGGTTGAGCGTACCGCCGTTGATGGTGATACTGGTGACGCCACTGGTACCGCTCCATCCCAGCGCCCAATCTGTATCCGCGTTTACTTGGGCACCGCTGTTGATGGCCAGTGAGCCGCAGATGATCCCGGCGCCATTCTCCCCCGGAGGCAAAACCAGCGTGCCCGCGTTGACCGTGGTATCCCCGGTGTAGCCGTTGGTGGCCATGAGCGTCACCGTGCCGCTGGCGGCGTTGGTCAGGCCGCCCAAACCGGTGATGTCGCCGTTCACGACGGCGTTGCCGACACCCGTAATCGTCAGCCCGTTGCCACCATTGGCCACCGAACCGCCGACGGTGAGCGTCAAGCCCGGCCCGGTGGTCCACGCTTGCGGCGCACCCAGCGCCAGACCGCAATTGAGGGTCAGGTTCGCAGATGCGTCCGACAAATCTATGCCGGCCGCGCCCAAGGTGAGCGTATTACCGGGGTTGATGGTCACGGCGCCGCCCACGTTGCTGATGCTGATGCCGCCCCAACTCAAGTTGCCGCCCATCGAGACGGTATTGGCCCCGGTCACCGTGCTGTCCCAAATGGCAATATTCGCGGCGGCGGGTGCCACGCCCCCAACCCAACTCGCGCCAAAATCCAGATTCGTGCTGTTGTTCGCCTTGAAAACGTTGCCGACGATGTTAGTTGGGGCGCTCACGAGCGTTACCAACTCCAAAGGCGCTATGGTAAATGCCACACTGCCGTTCGTCATTAATACCGTTCCCTGGTAAACATCCAGCAGGTTGGTGTTCGATCGGAACAGGTTGAAGGCGACCGTGCCTGCGTTCGTCAGTTCCGCGACGCGATAGGTGATGTTGTAGGTTGCGGCTGGCTGATAGTTGGCGGTACCCGCGCTTACTCCGGGGCGGATGTCCGGGCAGCTGGTTAGATTGACGACGTTCAGGCCCCACGAGCCGTCAGGATTCTGTCCGGCGGCGCCGACAATCGCCGGACGATCGCCATAGGTCAGACACATCTCCTGATAGACGGCTTCGCGCCTATCGCTGCTGGTGGAGCGGCGAAACACACAACCGTCTTTGAAGCCGCGCCGCAACTGCTGATAATAATAATATTTGAGAAACGGCGCGAAATTGAAAGTGTTGGGGTCATAGCCCATAATCCGCGTGGCATTGTCGTTGGTGTCCCATTGAAGACAGGCCTCAAAATGCATCCACACTTGGCAGCCGAAATTGAAATCATTACAGGCACGCGCGACGCAACCCGCCGCAAGACTCTCATCGTTGATGGCGTTGGTGCCCGTCCAGTTGGTGTCTTCCTGGCCATTGGCCCCCGATTCATCCTGCCAGGATTGCTTGCCCGGAACATTGCAGAGGGTGTAGTACTCTGGGGTGAAGGACATATTGTACGAATGGCTGCAAAAGGCTGCCAGGTCGGCAAGCGCAGCGGGATCGTTCACAATATTTGTAATGTAGGCCATGCCCGTTGAATCGACATTAGGAGATTCCGGAGAGATTATTTGCACATTTGTAAGCCCCCGGTTGTCCAGTTCCGTCCGAAAATCCTCGACCAGCGCCGCGGCATTGGTGGACTGATACAGAAATGGAGTACTGCCATTTGGTTCATTGCATGTCCCGACATACTGAAATACCAGACCGCCCGCCTTGCAGTCCGCGATCACCTGCGCATGATAGGCAGCATAGGCATCAAGATTGCTAGGACTGTTTCCGGGATCCCCCCAGGCAGCATACAGCCAGATCATATTAGTTTGAACCGAGTTGATGTCATTGTAAAGTGTCAGGTAGTCAGACAACATTTGGGCCCCGGTGAGGGTGCCTGCCGAATTCTGCCAGAGACGGCAGATCCGGAAACCAAGCCCGTCGTTGCCCCAAATCATGTTCGCCATGGCAAGGCGGGTGGCCAGGGGTATCCGTGAATAATTTTGTGGATCTTGAGTGTATCCCGCGCCCATGCAAATTAATGATTGCTGCGCCCCTGAAGCCGCAGTGATGGTCATATTGGAATTTTGGCCATAAACCGAAGTGCCGGCCCAAGAACACAGCAAAAACAGTCGAATACAGACATGGAAAAACTCAGTGTTATTGGTTTTCTCATAGTATTTGGATTTTTTGATCATCGCTGACCTCGGGATCGGGCCGCGCCACTCGCAAGTTCTGTTCTAAAACGGCCGATAATGAATCTCATTGTTCAATTTATTTAATGAATTTATCTCGCATTGAGATAAAACGGAGGAAAGGATTTAACGTCCATTTCTACTTCTTATTGCATAGGTACGCTGGCGTGGGCAATTTCCCAAGCCAGGTCCGAGTTGTTCGGGCCGGCCGATTCACCATTATAACTCAACCCATAGGCTACGGGTCTGATGAGGCCATAACGCCCATTCCAGACGGTTCGCCAACGAATATACTCGACATGGCCATCCTCGAACGAAAAATTGCAGCCACCATCATGATAAGAAGCTGGCACATCCTGAAACGCTTCATCGCTCGCCGTCAAATCCTCTCGCAAAAAGCCATCATTGATTGAATCTGGAGCCTCATCCAGAAAACAAAAGATCCCACTGGAGTTTATAATATCGGAGTCCTTCACAAACACCTTGAAAGTCGGATTAAAGTTGATCTTTTCTAACGTATCTATCCAGCCCCCATCCTGGCCGTTCATGGAATAACTTCTTATGCGCTGGCCATCCGTTGACGCTACTCTGTCATCGGGACATTTATAGATCCCGAAGTTATTCACATAGGGCCGGAAAACATTGCTCTCCAAAAGAGCCATATTGGTGTTATCGGGGCTATTACCCCAACCCTCTATTTGAGTCGAGCACCACAGTTCCTGGGCATATGGCGAAGCCGCAGAAATGGCGTTGTTGGCGTTGGCCACCAAATAGCCATTATTATCTTCACAATATTCTTTCGCCGCCAATTGAAGTTGTTTGAGATTGTTAAGACAGGATGCTTTCCGCCCTGCCTCCTTGGCCGCCGAGAGGGCAGGCAAAAGCATGGCAGCCAGAATAGCAATGATCGCAATCACCACGAGTAATTCAATTAGAGTAAATGCGTCCTTGCGATGAAGAACCTGGATGGGTCCTCGCGGCAAGCACTTGGCTTTCGCAGGCGCATAACCATTCAGATCTCTTTTGCAGGCTATTTCTTTTTTCATATTGTTACTGGACTTGGGTCCTCGCACACTCGCCTAACAATTTCATTGCGCCTCGTGCCGCCATCGCCGCCTCAAGGGGATTGTTTCCAAAGAACTTCCCAAAGAACTTCCGACCCCGTTCGTCACGGCTACCAGCCAACCCAACGGCAAAAATCCCGGAAAAGCCTCCACGCCGCGGGCGGGAGTCATATATAAGATCGACATGCTTCCACCATACTATCACCAAACCGTGAATCTGCTTGCACTTTCGGGCAATTACGATTGTTCATTTTGGCGATATTCTTTGGTTCTTTCGGCTCAACGGGCGCTCGAAATACATCGGGAACAGTCCGGATTGTTGCTCAAAGTGTTTCTGCCCTATCACAAGGGCATGCATGTGCTGAACATCGCTTACAACATGACGACCAAGCAGACAATGAGTGGAGGACATTGAACCGCGCCGGCAGAATTAAAGCTTCTTCGACGAGAGGGCACTTCGATATTCAGAAGACCTCCATTTTAGTCATTGGCGAGCCGCTGGCCCAACTTCGCTTATGGCGAGGTCACCTTGTAGAACCGCGTCGGATAGTTCGTCGCCGCGAGATCTTGAAAGGTTACAGGCTCACCAGCTAACACGCCGGTGGCAATCATCGTCCAGATCGGCGAAGCCAAGTTGGTCGTGGTATAGATGGAGTAACTGGCTCCGTTCGAACCACTAAATGTTAGGCTGAATCCACCAGTTGCCAGATCGCTAAAACCGGTAATCAGGGGCGGTGGGAGCGTAGCTACTACGGCCAGTGTGCCGGTCGCCGGCACCCAATTCCAAGCCAGGCCGGAGCCGAGCACAGGTAGATTCGTAGCCGCAAAGTTGCCGGTGTATCCCGTGGCGCCGAACAACTTGAAAGTATCCCCAACCGCCGGCGTTCCAGCGAGATTCGTCACCGTGAGCGTGCCGTTATAGGTGAGCGTGCTGATGCCCGCCACAGAATCATTGGTGGCGGTGCCTCCGACCTTGGTAATGCGCATGAAGCTCGCGCCGCCAGAATTTAAGGTCAGGGTATTGGAAATGGCCAGTGTGCCGATGCCGGTGCCCCCTATCGCCAGTGTGCCCCCGCCATTGATCGCCACCGGGCCGGCAATCAACCCCACGCCCCCCAGTGCGCCGCCCTCCACCGTCACGCCACCAGTCCCCAGCGCGCCATTGACCAACAGGATCCCGTTGCTCACCACGGTCGGTTCGGTGTAGGTATTGGCACCATTAAGCGCCACTGTGCCCCCGCCGATCTTGGTGATGCCACCCCCGCCAAATGAATCACTAATCGGCCCGCTGATCAGCAAATCCACACCGTTGCTCGTAGTCCCTTGCGCAACGTTCAATATCACATTCTCGCCCACGCCCACGCCCAAATTGAAACCGCTGCTGATGACCGACGGAGCCGAACCGGCCACGGTAGTGAGCACCGGGCCGGTGCTGAGACTCTGATAAAGGCCCCCATACCAATCAAACGTATTCCCCGTAATGCTGCCGACGCCTAGCGTGACGTTGCTGGCCTCCAGACCGCCCATGCCCGCAACGCCGGTCAGGTTGAGCGTACCGCCGTTGATGGTGATACTGGTGACGCCACTGGTACCGCTCCATCCCAGCGCCCAATCTGTATCCGCGTTTACTTGGGCACCGCTGTTGATGGCCAGTGAGCCGCAGATGATCCCGGCGCCATTCTCCCCCGGAGGCAAAACCAGCGTGCCCGCGTTGACCGTGGTATCCCCGGTGTAGCCGTTGGTGGCCATGAGCGTCACCGTGCCGCTGGCGGCGTTGGTCAGGCCGCCCAAACCGGTGATGTCGCCGTTCACGACGGCGTTGCCGACACCCGTAATCGTCAGCCCGTTGCCACCATTGGCCACCGAACCGCCGACGGTGAGCGTCAAGCCCGGCCCGGTGGTCCACGCTTGCGGCGCACCCAGCGCCAGACCGCAATTGAGGGTCAGGTTCGCAGATGCGTCCGACAAATCTATGCCGGCCGCGCCCAAGGTGAGCGTATTACCGGGGTTGATGGTCACGGCGCCGCCCACGTTGCTGATGCTGATGCCGCCCCAACTCAAGTTGCCGCCCATCGAGACGGTATTGGCCCCGGTCACCGTGCTGTCCCAAATGGCAATATTCGCGGCGGCGGGTGCCACGCCCCCAACCCAACTCGCGCCAAAATCCAGATTCGTGCTGTTGTTCGCCTTGAAAACGTTGGCCAGCGGGAAAATGACTGTATTTTGCGACCACGACTCACCCGATTGGTTCACGGCCCGGAAACGGCCATAGTAAGACTGGCCCGGCTGCGAGGGCACTTGGAACAAAACCCAACCGCGAGCGGAAACATTCGTGCCCACTTCATATGTCCAAGAGTTGGTCGTCCGTCCGCAGTCCACCGGGCCATAGTAGAGTTGCGCCACGCAATTGGTGTCCAGCCTGGGGTCAATCCAAGCCACGGCGGCGGCGAAGCCCGCCGGCGCCCAAATGGCCTGCTCGTTGGAAATGACCGGCAAACCAATGCCAATGGCCAGAAACGGTATTGCCCCAAATCCCGGAATGCTGAACGCCGGCGAGTTGGACGCCAGCGTCAGATCGCCCCCGGCTTCATCCACAAAACGCGGGTTTGAATCGGTGACGTTATTGGTCATTTGCGCGTAGTAGTTGAAGGCGTTGTCGTATTCCTGAAACAGGGTCGTGTTGTTCCAACCGATATTCTCGGAAAAGACCGTTCCCCCGGGATACTCGTATGGACCGATCAGGCTGTAGCTGTCCGGAATGGCCGCCAGCGCCGGATATGCGGTGGACCACGGCGGTTGCTGGTAATTCATAACCTGGATTTTCTGAAGCAAGTTCCAATCACTCCCATTGTTTGTGGAGATGTCACTTGGGCCACGCGCGTCGCTGTGGTGCATGAAACCGCATTCGGCAATGACGTTGTTGATCCAAATATTGTCGCGTCCGCCGCCGTTGAACGTGGCGCAACCCTGCACTTGGTAAAACACGTTGCTGGAAATCTCAATGCCGCTGACACAATCATCCAAATAGACCCCGTGGACGCCATCTTGGTCCCAGGGCAGGAAGGAGCTTCCCGCGAATCCGCTGGAAATGTCATGGATGAAGTTGTCCTGAATGTTATTGCCACGAAAACCCCAGTCCCGGCCCGTATAGATGGCACCACAGTCGTCCGCCCATAGACACGCATTTGATATGTCGTTAAAAGCGATCAGATTGTTGTTGCCCGCAAATATGATGGCAGTTTGCGGCGCGTTATAGAAATAATTGTGTTCGATGTTCAAGCCGCAGTTCGCATCCGCGGTTTCCAGCCATATGTTAACCCCTGCGGTACAGTAGCCCAACCGGCTGAAATCGTGGATCCTGCAGTTGTTGACGGAATTGCCGCAGGAGGTCAGAGCCGGGCGGTTGCCGCCGCCCATCAGCACGCCGTTATTGCCGCAGAAGCCTATCTCGCTGGCGGTGACGCTGTTGCTAACGCCATAAACCTGCGCCCCTTCCCGCCCTGCCCCCATCAGGCGCCCGTGGGTGAACTGGCAGTTGACACAGGTCGAATCCATGGACAACAGGTCACCCCGACCGCCCGACAATTCCAAGCCATTAATGACAATATTGGAGGCACCGCTCCCGAGGCTGATGAGCGGGCTGTCCATTTGGCTCACGAACACATCAGCCGAGCCAAAGTTGGCGGGCGGCCACAGGTAGAGTATCTGGTTGGTGCGGTCAATGTAGTATTCGCCCGGGGTGTCAAGCTCCTCCAACAGATTGAATACGAACCAGGGCGCCGCATTGGTCAGGCCAGCGCTAGGCGACTGGGCGAGCGTGATGGTCCAGGAGGACCCGCTGCCGCTGATGCTCTTGCCGGCGATGGCGTCGTCACTATCGAGAACTCCCCAAAGCCCATGATACCACGGGTCGGGCGCCGTCAGCCAGCGGCCAGGACGCGTTCCGGTGTAGGTAAAGGACCTGCTTGATGCTCTGCTGCTGGTAGCGGCCCATCTGCTGGCGTTGTTAGTGGCATTGGGCCAGCGGGCCAGTTGCTGCGGCTGATCGTTAATGTAAAGTTCAGACGGGAACGGACCGGTGGAGGTGTAGCTCAATTCCCCTATGCCCCCACCCCACCCCCCCTGCCGGAGCAGGGGAGGGAGATTCGTGATGCCATAGGTCCCTAGGTTCACCTGCATGACATTACCTTGAGCACTGGGGTCCAGCCGCAGCCAGACCGGTGAGTTCGTCGTTACGGGCGAAAACCACGCTGGCCGCAACGGCAGGCCGCCGCACAGCCGGGGTGAAGCTGTCGGCTCGGCCATAATCACAAGGTTCGCGTCCGCGGAAGTCAGTTGGAGGCTGTTTGTCCGGTAGTATGTGCCATCCCCGACCCAGATCGTCGCCACTGAGCCGGAAGGTTGGCTGACGCGAGCCGCGCGGGCAGCTTGTTGCGCCTTCTCGAATGTGGCAAAAGGCGCCTGCTGGCTGCCGGAATTACTGTCGCTGCCGTTGGTCGCGACGTAAAAAACAGGAGGAGGCGCCACAATTTGCGCGTGGGCAATATTCGGGGCAAGGCCGCCAAGAAATAGTGCGACGAGGCCGAAGGTATTCCAGGTGGGCGATAGTTCCCTTTTTGATGGGTTCTTTGTTTTCATAGGTGCTGTTTTGCGGGATGCAAGGAGTATGGGCCTATCATCCGAATTGGACGCCCCGCTGCATTCAAGTCAAGATAAATCCGCCAGGCCGTGTTTATTACTAATCGGTGCATAAAATACTTTAAATATACGAGTGGAGTTTAACAGAGGCTGAAAACACATGCCTACCACCGCCAGTAGCGATAGGGATTGTCGCCCATCGAGAAATCCGTGTGATAATCGGGGTAATAATATCCCAACTTGGCGCTCGCCGGTTCGCTCAGGCCGCTTGGCGCGCGCGGGGTGCATTTATACCCCGCCCGGTCGCCGTCTGGGCCTATCCAGGTGCCATCCGGATTGATGGCCGTTTCGAGCGGATAGAAAATCCGGCTATCCACCTGGAAACTGGCGCCCAGATTGGCCAGAAGTTGGGCCACGGCGCGGGTAGTCCGCCAGCGTGTGTAGCGGAAATAGGTCTTCTGGTCTGTGTCAAAGCGATCCGGATCCATCTGACAAAAGATCGCCACGCCCTTTCCCACCGTTTTGCGGCCAAGCAGGCCGTCCGCTCCGATTTCCGCCCCGCCGCTCAGAATCCAAGGGGGACTGTCCAGGTAGGTGCGCCAGCGAAGATCCGAGGCGCTGAGACCTGCGGCTTGGGGCCAGTCGGGCACCGAGAGCGACCCAGCGAAACCGGCTGCCGCGGGCTTCAAGGTGGTGCCGAGCCCGCCATGGGCCTGTGCATGCGGCAGGAAGAACGCCTTGCCGCCTTGCTCCATGTAGGCGTTGAGTGCCGTCGTTTCAACGGTCGCATCCGGGCCGATGAGCACCAGCCCGGCGTCCGCGTCCAGCGTGTCCGACCGCTCATAACTCACTCCGATCTTATCCAGCCAAGCCGCGCCTGCTGCGCCACCTAGATACACGACTTTGTTCACTCGTGGCGCCAGCGGCGCGTGCAGGGCGTAATCCATGACGCGCCTAGCCATAAGACGCGCCGCCGGGTCCAAAGTCACATGATCTCCCAAGTCCAACGTGCAAAAGATCAGCCGTCCCTGGCCGTAGTTCAACTCCATTAGCGGCGTATAGGCCAAGTCAAACTCGCATTCGAGCAAGGGGGTCCAACCGCTGCGGTGGGGCTTCTCAATAGCCGCGCTGGTGACCCCGCCCCGGTTGCCCCAGTGCCACCCGGCGTAGGGCTGATTATCCCAGTTCGCCCGAAGGTAATTTCCTACATATTCCGGGTACGCCGGAATCAGTGTACTGCTGCCCGTCCAATTGCACAGATCATCTGCATCAATCCCCGGAGCAACCGGCGAATTGGGAATAGGAAACACATACCGGCTTACCTCCGGACATACCCGCCAGCCGAGGGCTTCTGTCAGCCATGTCGGGTCTTGCGCAAAGATTAGCACCCGGCCTCCACCCCGCACATAGGGTTCCAGTTGGGCAGCCGTCGTCGGGTTGTCTCTCAAGGCATTGCGTCCAATGACCACCAATGGCACTGCCGCGCTGTTCCAAGCCTGGGGCTTATAGCCCAAGCTCGTCAGCATCTTGCTGGTCAGACCCTCCGGATCAACAATAGCAACGTGACCGTTCCCCGGCTGAATCCCGCCAAAGACCCGGAACATAAAGTTGTCGTGGTGCGTCGCCCCCCCAATCGTTGCAGTGAGCGTGATTTGGCCGTCAGCCTCGCCGGCTTCCGCCGGGGGTGCGGTGAGTTCAATCGGGAGTTTACGGATCTCCGACACCGCCAGGGTACCGTGCAGTTCGCCTTGACCCACTTGCTGGCCGCCGACCATGGCGATCCAGTCGGCCGTAAAATCCTCCGGCTGGCGCATATCGTTGATCAGGACAATCTGTTTCTGGAATTTCTGACCGGAACTGAAGTGGTGGTCCTTGGCGGCGTAATCGCCGGCTGCTCCGGCGATCCACGCCAGCGTCGGGTAGTTGACCTCCTTGAGCGCGTCCGCCATATGCGACCAGGTGCGCAAGCCTCCGGGCAGACCGGCGGTACGCCAACTGCGCCAGGTATTCACGCGGTAAAGCTGCTGGATTTTATCCATGTCGGGGAATTGGTCCAACTGGTCTACGGAACTTTTGTAGAGCATCCCGCTGAGAAACAGGTTGTGAAGATACTGCCGGTATTTTGAACCCTCCGAGGCATAGGCGTCTATGCCAAAATAGATGGCGGCGTACTCCGTCAACAAAGGCTCGGTTGTGATGTTGTTCTCAAAACCATCGCGCCCACGTCGGAATGTACAATCCATGGGAGTGCCGAACTCAGTCATGGTGATCGGCATCTCGCCGCTTTTCGCCCACGCGCTTAACCAGTCTTCACGCTCCTGGAGCGGCAGAAAGTCCAGATAGCAGTTCATCGAATAAACGTCGCCGGTATAGGTCCCTTCGTGGCTGAAATAGACCCGGGTCGGATCCAGCTTCTTGAGCCCAGCGAACATCTCATGGGCGGCAACCGTGAGGTGCTGCCAGAGCTGGTCGCTCTGATTCCAGCCGTAGCGGCCCACATGACGTGGATCCAAATTAACGGGGTTCATGAACAAATTTCTGCCGGCGATCCACATTACCACGGACGGATGATTACGGTAGTGGCGCATCCAAACAGCGGCGCGCTCCAAGGCATGCTGCTGTTCTTGCTTCCAGATAATATTGCCACTCGAGTTCCTCACGTACTTGTTGGCGTCGAGGATAAACACCGCAGCCAGATAACCGATATGATCGGCGCGGTCGAGCTGCGGCCCCGCGTCGGAGTTATCGCCCCGGGTGTCCACGTTCCAGGTTCCAAACTCCGAAAAGTCGTCCCCGACTGCCCCGAACGGGCCATTGCCAAAGTTAGGCTGCCGCAGGTGGATGACGGTGCCGTTGAGGTAGAATTCTCGGCCTTCGATCCAGAACTCCCGAAAGCCGAATTTCTGGTCATACTCGTCGTCGAGGCCCGCACCGATTACTTTGAGCCGGAGGGTATAAAGGTTAGGATGGTCCACGTCCCACAGGCGTGGGTTCGTCCAGGGCCAGGAGACGGTGACGGCCTGTGTTGGCTCGGCCTCCACCGCCGCGTCCGCCGTGAAACTCTTCTCCACCTCACCCATTTCGTTGAGCATGTCCGCGACGAAATGTACCCGGCCCGCCTGCTTGAAACCATCGAGGTCCACATCCAGAGCGATGTCCTTTTTGCGGGTGGAGGTGCGGACGAAGACATCGCTCACGTGCGCCTCGGATGACCGGCTTTCCAAATATACGCCGCCAGTAAGGCCGCGTGTCGCCAACCCGGACACGTCGTAGGTGACGTTCGTGAAGGAGGCGTTCCCCCAGAATTGCCCAACCATCTCGGAGTCGGGGATGGCAGCCACCAGCACGCGGACATCCGCCGTTTGGCCGGGTGTGACCGCGCTCGTGATGTCCGCCGACCCCCACGGCCAAGATACTCTGCCACATTCTTTGCCGTTGATATAGATAATCGCGTCCGTGGACACGCGGTCGAACCGCAAACTAATGGTGTGGCCTTGCCAATCCGCCGGGATGGGAACCTGGCGTTCGTACCAGGCATGCGTCACCTGCGACCCATTATAATTGTCCCACTGCGGACCACTGCCGCGGACGACCAAAGCGGAAGACCTGCCTCGACTAGAAAATCCTGCTCGACGACTACCACCTCCATTAGCCCAACTGCCCGGCACTTTGATATAAGCCCACCCTACCTGCGGCGGTTCTGGGGATCCTTCAGCCGCCGGGATGAACCGCCAAATGCCGTCGAGGGATGCCTGCGTTCGCTTGGCATTCACCGTTTCAACACTCAACTGATCCCAGTTCAAGGACATGCCGGCCGGCAGAACAGCATCGGCGGGCGGCGCCTGCGCCACCACACGGGGTGTGACGACAGCGAACCAGAAGCAAAGGAACGCGAGAATCAGGTTGATATTCATAGAGAGTCATCAGTCTACCAGCCGGCTGCGCGCCATGCAGGCGAAAAAAATTGGTTGTCGTCGCTAAGCTCATTTCCATTTATGGGGGCACTTGGTTACATGGGTTGTATTGAATTGAAGTCCACTTCAATTTCTGTGGTCGGCTCGCTTTGTTCGACTTGGCATGAGGGAAGACGAATAACTAGCCGGTTGCCGGACAAGTCGGGTTCCCAGCACGTCGGCATCGAGCCGAACTCGGTCGCCGTAGCCTTCGGCAAAACCTTGCCATCTAGTTTTACCGTGGAAGCTGCAGTTGTGCCGTAAACCAGCAGGTAACTCGTTCCGGGAAAGTTTTTGACCGTCCAACCAATACAATTAGCCTTGGATAGCACTGTCACTTTCGCCGCTTCGCCCCGTGAATTGAGCAAAGATACTTCTTCGTTCCCATTTGGCGGAGTTACGACCAAGGCGTGGACAATACCGCTAGTCATGCTCTGACCGAATTGCAACTCGCGATTTAAACGTACCGGCACCACGGCCCCTGGCTTCAAATAGACAGGAATCGTGTCCAAAGGCACGCTTACCTTGAGTGTGGCCGGACCAGTGACCGCTTTGCCATCCCACAAGCTTGTCCAGACGCCGGATGGAAACGCAATCGTCCTGAAAGTATCTTCGTTGATGATCGGCGCCACGAGCAAATCCGGCCCGAACATGTATTGGTTCCCGACGGCAGCAATTTGCAGCTCGTTGGGAAAGGCCACCGGCATGGAACGCATGATGGGAATACCCGTTTCATGCGCAATGACGGCGGCATTGTAGATATAATTCAATATATTTTCCCGGGTCCAAGCCAGGAATTTATAGTTCGTCACGGCGGCTTCGCCGAAATACCACGGGTCGCGTGGCGCCTTGCCATGCGGACGCATCAACGGACTAAAACAGCCGAATTGGAACCAGCGCATATACACCGCCGGCTGCGGCAAACCGAAATAGCCGCCGAGGTCGCTGCCCCACAGGGAGAAACCGCAGGAGCACAAGTTCAACGCTCCAGTCAGAACGTGCATGATTCCTTGAAAGTTGGACGGGTGATCGCCGGCAAATTGGCCGACCCACCGTTGCGAACCGGGTGCCGCCCCCCTGGCATACAGGATGAAATCATTTCCACGCTTCTCCCGGAACACTTCGCTGACTGTCCGTTGATAGTCGTAGTAGTAAAAATTGTGCATCTCGGCTCCGTGTTGACCGTCGTAAAATACAGCGTCATCCGGTGTCATATCGCCAAAGTCCACCATGCTTCCGGCCTCGCCAAGGTCCAACGCCCGCCTCAACGCAAGCCGGCATAGTTCCAAGGCGTTCGGGTTCGTGAAATCTACGTAATTATCATTGGATCCAGGGGCTAGCTCTCCATTTGCGGTACGCAAAATAGGAAGTTCATCGGGCTTCAGTTCCGGCATGAGCGCTTCCTGCCGTGACAGGCTAATCACGGGATAAAAATAGCCCAATACCCTGATTCCGCGGGCTCCCATGAACTGATTCAATTCCGGCGACAGGGCAGAAGGTCCTTCGGCATAAATCGCGGAATGCGGGATGTCTAATTCCGCGAAACGCTTGGCGATGCTTTCTTCTTCCGCCACCGCGTTGTGCAACGGCCCATGTGCCCACGCCTCGCCGCCTCTGCCCATCCATGGTTCAAAAACCCATTTGGGTGGCAACGGAGGCCTGCCAGTCAGAGCCGTGTAAGATTGTAACGTTTTCTCAGGTGAACCAATCCAAAAATAGACGTCAAAGATCGGGCCTTGTTGCGTGAGACGATACTGGGCCGGATCCGTTTTGCCAACGTCCGCTCTTAAACGATAGGATGAATTGTCAAAAACCATATAGCCATTGGAACTGTGAAAGATTGGGAGAGCTTTGTAGGTGGTGTTCGCCAAACCCTCCCCGTTCCCAACCCAGTCATCTGTTCCCCAAAGCGTCAACACCTGCCCATGTTCATTGAAGTCATCGTATTTCTCTCCGAAGCCATAAATAACCTCGCGTGGGCCAAGCTGATTCTTGAAATCGGTCGCCAGTATCCCGCCATCCGAACCAAACCGAAAAGCCAAGTCTCCTGCGCCGATCTGCGTTACTTTTTTTCCACCGGCGTCATAGAAAGAAATTGAAAACGGCCTTTGGCGAACAATGATCCTGCCCGCGGCGGTTTCGATGGAACATGAGCTTGAAGTCCGGGTTATTCTTAATGGCAACAGGGCAGCCGGTCTCCAGTAACCTTGATCACTGCCGTAGATTCTAACGCCGCCCGTTGTTGGCAGGGCAAGACGCAGGTCAACTTCATGGCCGCCAGCCTCGCACCGCATAAGCAGTGTGTCGCCTTGTACTTGCAGGCTATTCGCACGGGTGATCGGCTTCCACTCGCCTTTCAGAATGTCCCCGGGCGAGCCATCGGCATACCACCACCTGGACATCTTATCAAGCTGGGCCAAGTAAGTGTCCACCAATTGATAGACCTGCTGTGGATCATTTTTTTGAAAAGCCGCGTTCACTCTTTGCCGGAAAAATGCCAGCGTCAGGTTGTTCGTCAAAACCCCCCAGGCGCGAGGGAGCGGGGTGAATCCTTCCAGCATCATCAGATCCATCCAGCGTTGCGTGAGATAAAGCCGTTGCGCCAGATTGTCTTTGTCCGTCGGGGTGGATAATGATGATTCCATCCGCCAAATCTGTTGGCACGTTTCGATATCGGGATAGGTCAGCATTGCCGGCCTTTGCCAGCGGAGTATGCCGGAAGGCAACTCGCACAGACTGCTTTGAGAATCGCGGACTCGCGCCGTGCCCGAAAAGTGCGTTTCGATTAAGAGGTCAACCGGCATGAATTCATCAAAGTCAATTGCCACGGGGGCGCTAAACTCGCCGTCGCGCCAGCGGGTCCGCATCGGCAGAAGACCACAATCTGATTTCGGCTCTCCGCCCAGTGTCGCCCACGGTATTTGGAAGAAAACCAGCCATTCGTTGGTTCTCGTTGTCACACTTGCTTCAAAGGCTTCGACATTGCTGACGCGGATTGAAGAACGGCGGGCGGCGGCGGCTTCATCAGTAGTCACGTCAGAATTGGTGCTCATCAATCGGTCGCAGCCAAATTTCAAGCCCTGCTCTGTCGCCGCAAATTGGTAATAGGAGGGAACGCCTACGTCCGGCTGAATCAAAAAGTCCACTTCATCGGGATAAGGGGGCCAATTATCCGCCCCGGCAGGCAAACCATGCAGCGAATGCCAATCCGCTTCCGGCCAATACTTCGTATCCAAATTGGTGTATGGGTAAGACATGTCGTTTTCCGCGCAACGAAAGACCACAAAGAGCGCGTTGCTATTGTAAGCAATGCGACATTCGGTCGGCTTCGCTGGACGATCTATGCCCCCGGCGCAAAAAAACCGGTTTAATACCACCGTATGCTCGCGGTCCGACAGAAGGTCATCCAGGGTAGGCGAACCACTCCAAGGCGACTTTAAAACAACCGCGTTGATTCCCCAAGCTAGTTGTCTTCCTGTCTCCATTCCCAAAACAACTCCGGATTGCAAGGTTGTGACGAGTAGGAGAATAACAAATAGTAAGGCTCTAACAGCTGGATAATAAACGAACTTGAACGACAGGTTAATTTTAGGCGCGTAACCGTTGGATCTTGAATTTGGAAATAAGTTTTCTTTGATCATCTGGATTGGCATCTTAAAAGCCCGCCGGATACCTATGTGTCCGGCGGGCCTGAGTTAAACGAGACATCACTTCCCGACTGCTCTACTGCGATTCGATTATATAGAATTGCGCTCCGTTGGTCGCGCTGGTGTCCGTATAATTCACCGCACCTGTGCCGAAGGTGCCTGAAGTCAACACCGTCCAGCTCGCCAGCGGTAGGGACACATTAGTGCTCGTCAACACCTCGTAATTGTGGCCGTTCTCGCCGCCGAACGTCAACAGAAAAGTCCCGTGACTAAATGGACCAAAGGCGGTTAATACCGGCATTGCGGTAGCCACCACCGAGAGAGTGCCCGTTGACGGCGACCAACTCCAGGCCTCGCCGAAACCAAGTGGAGGCAACTGTAGAGCGGCAAAGTTACCGACATAAGCGCCGACCGCCTGGAACAAATTGAAACTGTCACCGACCACCAAGTCGGCATTGTTGGTCACACCCGAAACGTCCTCCACTATGAGCGTCCCGCCATAGGTGAGCGTTGTTGGGCCGATCACGTTATCATATGTGTATGCCGAGCTGCTGCTCAGGTTGATCCGGCATATTGTCGTGCTGCCGGGATCCAACACCAAGCTGCCAAACACGGCCAATTGTCCGACGTTTGTGGACAGGTCGCCGGGCTTAATCGTCCCACCGGCGTAGTTGGTTACATTGTTGTTGAACGTTCCGTTGCCGCCCAACACGCCGCCATACACCGCCCCCATGGTATCCACCCCGACGTTGCATTCGACCAGCAGTACTCCGTTGCTCACTATGACCCAGTTGTGATAGGTGGTCGTGGATAGAATCGTTGACGCGCTGCTGGCAATCTGCATCGTTCCTGGCCCGCACATGCAGATATTGCCTCCGTTGTTATTGCCTATCGGCACGGTCCACTCCAAATCAATATTGCTGGACGTCGTGCCCTTGCCCACGTTGAAACAGATCATGCCACTCGAATTGGTGCCACTATTTCCCATGCGCTCGTTCAGGGAGTACGGACCCGCCACCGTCGCGGTCCAGGGACTGCCAATCACGTTAAACTGGGCGTGATTGGTATAGCTCGCATAGGCGTCGCCAGTCCAATCCCATGAATTGGCGGAACTGCTCCGACCGTTGATGGTGCCGCCCGTCATGGTTATGACGTTTCCGGCAAAACCGCCGCTGCCGGCGCCCGAGGGATTTACCCAGGTGACCGTACCACCCGGGTTGATGGTGAGGCTGGTAACTCCTCGATGCGATCCACCGTTGGTCGTGTATCCGCCGGCGGGCGTGTCATAGCCGCAGGCCCAACTCCGGTCCAAATACACCGTCGCGTTGCTGTTGACGGTCACGGGCCCAAAAATGATTCCATTTTTCCCGCCCGGCCCCACATAGAGTCCGCCGGCGTTCACGACGGTGCCATTGCTGTAGGTATCCGGGGACGCCTCGGGCGCCGTCAACTCCAAATAACCGTTGCCGTTCTTGACCAGTCCATTGAGACCGGCCAGCACTGCCGTGATGTTGTTCGTGCCGTTGTCAACGGTGATTACGGACGGGGAATTTGAGTAGTTGTTTAACGTAAGCTGGGTGCCAGTACCTGGACTGATTGTCCAGTTGTAGGTATTCCCCTGATCACCGGAGATTAGGTTGGCAATCGTCCAGTTACCGTCAAGCGTCACAGTCATGTTCTGTGACAGCGTCAACTCGCTAAAGTCCGCTGTCACGTTGGTTCCTGAATAGTTGTTGGCAATGAAGTAGTTAGACCAGTTCCCATACGATGCCCAAGAACCAGGAGTTGCCAGGCTGGTCCAAACCGCTGTGGCCGACGGCACCGGAGTCACCGTGTTGTACGTTGCGCTTCCTGTAGCGCTCGCCGTGAAACCCGGCGCTTGGGCGAACGCCTTGATAGTCATAGTCGTATTGGCCGGCACCGTAATGTTGATTGGGCTAGCCCCCTGCGGAGAACTGGTGGTCGGAGGAGTGCCGTCGGTCGTGTAATAAATGGTCGCGCTTGGGGTTGAACAGCTTACAGTCACCGTCTGTGAACCGCTGTATGTGCCTGCCGCCGGACTGAAGGTCGGCGTGGCAGTGCTATTGATCACCTCGATCGAGCCATTCACCGACAACTTCGAGGTATCCCAAGTCCATCCGGCGGGCAAAGTCGGCAAGACAAAGCTGCTGAACCCGCCGCTGTAATCACCGGCCAATGGAGCGATAAAGAGAGTAAACGTGTCGCCGACGGCCAGTGTGTTCCCGTCGCTGGTGATATTGGTGAGCACCAGCGTCCCACCGTAGGCGATGGAGTTCACATTCAACACATCGTTGGTTATGACACCACCGTTCTTGGAAAAGCGTATCAAGGTCGTGCTGCCACTATTTAAGGTCACCGCGTTGGAGACGGTCAGTGTGCCAATATTCGTGCTGAGATCACCAGCACCCAATGTACCGCCGGAATTGTTCATGACCGGGCCATAGATCACACCCGATCCAGCCAACAATCCGCCATCCAGGACCATGGTAGATGCCTGATCCATCGAACCATCAATGAGCAGTGTTCCATTAGTAATAGTCGTAGTTGTCGCGCCGCCACCGCCGTTGCCAAAAGCGGACCCCAGATTGTCGGGGCCGCTGAGGTCGGTTACACCCGGGCCGGAAAAGACGAGTGCAGCGCCTCCATTATCAGAAATCTGATTGGTGATTTGCAGAAGGCCACCCGCAGCAACGTTCACATCTAAATAATTGGCGGCGCCGTTCAAGGTTAAGTCCATTATGCAGTCGATCTGAGAAGGGACGGAATTGGAAAGGATGTTGAGCTGAGGTTCGGTGGAATAGCCTGCAATGCCAGCCCAGTCAAATTCCGATCTTGCACCTGTGCCACTATAAGTAATGGCACCGGCGTTCATCGTTATTACGTTAGGCGAAATGCCGCCGGAATTGGCGGCTTTCAAGCCATAAGCAGAGTCATATTCACCGTCCAAGCTGAGTGTGCCGGCGTTGATGGTAATATTGGTGCATTTGTCGGCAGCAGCTGTGTTATTTGCCCCCAATGCAAAGGCTACATCCGCGTTGACCGTGGCGCTGTTGTTGATCACCAGCGTCCCAATGACATCTCCATTGGGGTTCTGGGCCGCGGGCAAATTCAGGGTGCCGTCGTTAACAATAGTGCCGTCCGAGTATGTGTTGGTTGCCACTCCCGTAATTGTCGTCGTGCCGTAGGTGTCAAGAACGAGCTGCGACGGGCCGGATGTCCCGTCAACGAGGGCAGAATCAATCTCAACTTGGTCGCTGTTCGTTATAATGGAAGGATATCCCTCAAGAGCCAGGGTGCCATTCGTGATGGTGTACTGCGAGTCGAAAGTGATCCAGTTAAAGTCATTGGTTCCGACCACAGAGACAGTGCCGGCGCCGGTGCCGCCAAAAATGCCAGAATCAGGCACGGAGTTATTCCACGTGGGCCCAGGCGTCCAATTGGCGCTTGTGGTGTCCCATAACATGTTGCCGGAGCCATCGGTCCAGGTCTGGACTTGCGCGTGAGCGGTGCTCAGAACAGCGACACTTAGAAAAAGCGCAACGAGGCTGACTACAGTTCGCTTCATGATAGCAGTTGTTTTTGTCATAGTTTTTTATATTTGATTTGTGAGGTTTAGAGTAATTACACTATTGAGGTATGAATTCGGCGTACAAAGAGCCGTAGTGCCATGCCAGAAACCTCCGGCATCTTCCAAGAAAGACTTCAAGACATTTTCCTTTGTGGTCATTAAATGTGCTGCATCCTAGCCACAAAGCCGCCGACTTACTTGGCTATTCGGGCACTCACTTCTGTTCTTTTTGGCGATTCTTCTCCCGATAGACCATTGGGGAATCGCCAAATTTCTCCTTGAAAATGTGATGAAAATGGGAAAGTTCATCGAAGCCGGATTCGAACGCGATGGCGGTAACCGATTTGTCCGTTTGTAACAGTAACTTTAAGGCGTACTCCAGTCGCAAACGCAGAACGTAATGCCGCCAAGTCTGCCCTGTCACAGTCCGGAAAACTTCTGTGAATTGCCGACGGCTCAAGCTGACGCTTTGAGCGGCCTCCTCCAAAGTTTGGGGGCTGAAGAATCGAGATTTGAGGCGAACGGCATAATTGGCGACCCGTTCGGCACTCTGGTCACCGCGCTGGAAAACCGGACCGCTACTGTGAAGGCGTTGCGCCAGCCTGATGGTCAAGACCGCCAAATCAATCAAGCGAGCCCGCAACACCATTTTCCAGCCGGGCTGTTCAGTCCCTTGTTCGAAGAGCATTTCCTGAAAGATTGACCGCACTTGCCGTGACTGACCGAGCCGTGCGCTGTTCAAATCCAAAGGCAACATCCCTACCCGACATAAGTCGGACGTGAGTTCTGGAGGCAGCGTTTCCGGGCGATAATGGATCGCGTAGAGTGTGACTGGTTCTTTGGGCAGGTCCCTCTGCGTGTGTTTGATTTTCGCGGCTATGTGAAATAGTGTGTTCGAACCGACTTGGTATTTATTTTCTCCGCTTTCCCATTGAGCTTGGCCTGCTATCACCAGATGAAACTTTGCGTACTCGTCCTTGAGATGACCGACGAAACCGGTGGCATGTCGGCTCTCAAAAACCACCACCCCGTGCTCGGGCATGGGCACCCGCTTCGGACTTTGGACCAAATCGTTTTCTGATCGGGAAACCGCTTCCGGATCTTCCAAAACCGACTTGGTGTAAATATGCATCACAAATAGAGTATAAGAGATCCTCTGCAATCGCAACCCTTAACCTCAACAACTCACAGAATTTCCGCGTGACAGCAGATGGTTCTTGAGGCATTGTCGTGCAATGACAACTGCAAAGGCCGCTCAATTGCTGGAACAGTTTCGCACAGGGAAAATCTCCGGCAAAAAAGTGTTGTACGCTTTTCAGGCTGCACCGGTGGCGGACCTCGGTTTTGCGCAGGTGGACATGCACCGTGCGCTGCGAAAAGATTTCCCCGAAGTCATTTTCGGCGCCGGTAAGACACCGGAGCAGGTGGTCAAAATCGCCGCGAAACTTATGGAACTGGACCAACCGGTGCTCGTCACGCGCATCACTGCGGGCCACGCCCGCGCGCTGCGGAAAAAATTCAAGTGCGCCGTCCACCATTCTCTCGCCCGCTGCGTGACCATCGAAAAAAAGCCGTTGCCGAAGCGCGCCGGTTTTATTGCCGTCATCTGCGCTGGCACAAGCGATTTGCCGGTGGCCGAAGAGGCCGCCGTCACCGCCGAAATCATGGGCAACCGCGTGGAACGCGTTCATGATATCGGCGTGGCCGGCCTACACCGGATGCTGGCGCGGATGGAATTGCTGCAAAGCGCCAACGTCATCGTGGCCGTCGCCGGCATGGAAGGCGCGCTGCCGAGCGTCGTCGCGGGACTTGTCGCCAAGCCAGTCATCGCCGTGCCGACGAGCATTGGCTACGGCGCGAGTTTTGGCGGCATCGCCGCGCTGCTGGCCATGCTGAACAGTTGCGCCAGCGGCGTGACGGTGGTGAACATTGACAACGGTTTCGGCGCGGGTTACGCCGCAAGCCAGATCAATGCCTTGGCTGAAAAATGAATTTTCAAAAAAACGCGAACCGCAAAGGGTCGTTCCCGCTAAATCGTTCGGGGTTGGACGTTGGATGTTCGCTGTTCGATTTCTCTTTCCGGCAATGAAAATTCTTTACCTCGACCTCTTCAGCGGCATCGCCGGGGACATGTTCATCGCCGCGCTGCTCGACCTTGGCGTGGACGTATGCCAAACTTGAACGCGAGTTGAAAAAGCTCAAGCTCGACGGCTATCACCTCCACATTTCCCGCCAGCAAAAATCTTCCATCGCCGGCGTGAAATTTGATGTTCACCTCGCAGACGACCACGACCACAGCCATGCGCACGAGCATCATCACCACGATCATGACCATGATGAGCACGAAATTTCTTGGAAATCAAACAATTGATTTCACGCAGCAAACTTTCGGCATGGGTGAAACAAAAATCCATCGCCGTGTTTCAGCGCATTGCCGAAGCGGAAGGGAGAATTCACGGCCTGCCGCCGGACGAAGTCCACTTTCACGAAGTCGGCGCGGTGGATTCCATCGTGGACATTGTCGGTGCGGCCATCGCGCTGGAACAACTCGGCAAACCACGCGTGTTTGCCTCGCCGGTGGTCGAAGGCACGGGCTGGATTGATTGTGCGCACGGACGTTTTCCCGTTGCCCGCGCCGGCCACGCTGGCGATTCTTGGCGCCCGCGGCATCGGCGTGACGCAATGCAACGAGCCGCACGAACTCGTCACGCCCACCGGCGCGGCGCTGCTCGCGGAATTTGTCGAGGGCTTCGGCGCAATGGAAAATCTGGTCGCCGAAAAAATCGGCTTCGGTCTTGGCACGCGCGAAAACAAAACGCGACCGAATGTGTTGCGCGCGGTTTTGGGAACGCAGTCCAAACTCCAAAATCCAAAGTCCAAAGACAGGTAAAGCGCGCCAGCCATCAACATCCAACTTTCAACCGTCTGCCAATTTAGATTGGGAAACAGATCGCGTCGCGGTGCTGGAAACCAATCTGGACGATTGCACCGGCGAAATCCTCGGTTCGTTTGTCGAAACGGCGCTGGCCGCCGGCGCGCTGGATGTTTTTCACACGCCGATCCAGATGAAAAAAAACCGGCCCGGCGTTCTGCTCACGGTTTTGTGCGCGGAGGCGGACGCGGACAAGTTCAGCGAATTGATGCTGCGCGAGACAACGGCTTTTGGCGTGCGCAAGACCATTGCCGAACGACGCAAATTGCGCCGCGAATTTGCCGACCGTGAACACCGCCTTTGGCAAAGTCACCGTGAAAATTGGCCGGCTTGGTGGTAAAGTAGTTCAGGCCGCGCCGGAATTTGAATCGGCCAAAAAAGTGGCGGCGCAAACAAAAGTGCCGAGTTAAACGGATTTACCAAGCGGCGGTTCAAGCCGCGAACAAATTTGAAGTGATGAGCGAAGCCAACGACAAACTGGAAAACTTGCGGGCGTTGCTGAAAAGCTACGGCTCGTGCCTGGTGGCATATTCCGGCGGCGTGGACTCGGTGTTTCTCGCGCGCGTGGCGCACGAGGTGCTGCGGCAACCGCGCGCTGGCGGCAATTGCGGATTCGCCGAGCTTGCCGCGCCGTGAATTGCAGGAGGCGCTGGACATCGCGGCGAAATTTGCCTTTCCCGTCCGCGTCATCCAGACGCAGGAGTTTGCCAACGAAAATTACACGGCGAACCCGGCAAACCGCTGTTATTTCTGCAAGCACGAGTTGTTCGAGGAATTGACGCCGCTGGCGCGCGCGGAAAATTTTGCGGTGATCGCCTACGGCGAAAACGCCAGCGACAGCGGCGATTTCCGGCCCGGCGCCAGGCGGCGGCGGAATTTCAGGTGCGCGCGCCGCTCAAGGAAGCCGGTTTGACCAAGGCGGAAATCCGCGAGCTGTCCGCGCAGCTCGGCCTGCCGACGGCGGACAAGCCGCAGATGGCGTGCCTGAGTTCGCGCGTGCCCTACGGCGAAACGGTGACGCCGGAAAAACTGCGGATGATCGAGCGGGCGGAATACGTTTTGCGCGAACTCGGCTTCCACGACGTGCGCGTGCGGCACCATGAAATGCAAAAACAAAACCTCGCCCGCATCGAGCTGGCACCGGCGGAATTTCCGGCGCTGTTGGCTAATGGCAAACTGGCCACGGTGGCGGTGGAATTGAAAAAGATCGGCTACGCGCATGTCACGCTGGATTTGCAGGGCTACCGGCGCGGCAGCTTGAATCAAGCGTTGAACACGGCGGCGCCAAAAACAGTTTAATTTTCAGGATGCGGACAACATTGAGCAGGCGTGGTGGAATTCAAATTCCCACGAATTTCAGTCGGCAGAGCCTGTGCTCACTTCAATTTTGTCATAACCGTTCATGCGGTAGTCTTGACATTTTCTTAGCTAGCCTATATTAGGGGCCTAATGTTTCAAACTAGATTTAGCGGCTACGTCGAATTCGGCGTCAATTTCTCCCCGCGTTCGGGAATTTCCCATGTGCTCTTTGATTTCGATGGCACTCTCTCCCTGATCCGTCAAGGTTGGCCCGATGTCATGCTCCCCCTCTTTTTGGAATTTCTTCCACGTGCCCCCGGTGAGACAGAAGCGGAGGCCCGACAGTTGCTCCATGACGATATTATGCGCCTCAACGGCAAGCAGACGATTTATCAAATGTTTCAACTGGCCGAACGAATCAAGGAGCGCGGCGGTACCCCAAAAGACCCGTTGTGGTACAAAAAGGAATACCTGCGACGACTCGATGACAGAATCAGCTCCCGAATTGACCAACTTCGGTCCGGCGCTTTACCTGACGATTACCTGGTCTTCGGATCCAGACCTTTGCTAGAAGAGCTTGCCGGGCGCGGTTGGAAACTCTACTTGGCCAGCGGCACCGATGAGCCTTACGTGCGAGACGAAGCCGCACTCTTGAAAATTGATCACTACTTCCATGGCCGCATCTATGGCGCCAAAGAGGATTACCGGACGTTTTCCAAGAAAATGGTTATCGAACGAATCCTGCTCGAAAACAGCGTTCCCGGCGCCAAGCTGCTGGCCTTCGGAGATGGCTATGTGGAAATTGAAAACACCAAAGAGGTGGGCGGTATCGCCGTCGCCGTCGCCAGCGACGAGGCCAATAACGGTTCGGGCAGGGTTGATTCTTGGAAACGCGAACGGCTGCTGGGAGTGGGTGCCGACGTGGTGATACCGGATTATCGGGACGCTCTCCTAGTGTTGAAGGAAATCACCGTCAAGACTGAATTATCAACCTCCCCGTAATGAATCCCCCACCTATTGATTTGAAGCGGCTGCGTGTTTACCCCTTGGCAACGCGCCGAAGCCTGACTCGAATCGAGGACACTTTGTTGGCCCCTGATTCACTTCCCTCCCCTCTTGCCGATCAAGTTGTTCGCGAAATCGCGAAATGCGCGGAGCACATCCGAGCGGCTAAATCCAAGGGCGCGGCGATCCTTCTGATTTACGGCGCGCACCTTCTGCGAAACGGCGCCGCCAGCATCCTGGATCGTATGATGGAGCAGGGGTGGGTCACCCATTTCGCCACCAATGGCGCCAGTTCGATCCATGATTGGGAATATTCTTTTCTCGGACGTTCCACCGAAAACGTTGCGGAGAATGTGGCGGCGGGAACATTCGGCACTTGGGATGAAACCGGGCGTTATATCCATCTCGCCCTGATGGCGGGCGCCCTCGATAATCTGGGTTACGGGCGGGCCTTGGGACGATTCATTTGCGAAGAGGAATTGACATTACCCGAACGGGCTGAACTGGAGCAATGGCTCCGGCAGACGCCCATTCACCCGCTGGCTCCTGCCTGGGCGGATCTCCTGAAAGCTCAAGGCGAATTCGATCTTCCTTCGGGAAAAATCCGACTCGCGCATCCTTGGAAACGGGCCAGCATTTTCGGCCAGGCCTTCCGACGCGGAGTCCCTCTCACCGTGCATCCGGGCATCGGCTACGATATCATTTCCAACCACCCAATGTTCAACGGCGCGGTCATCGGGCGGGCGGCGGAACTTGATTTTCGCCAGTTTGCCACCACGGTGGACCGGTTGGACGACGGTGTCGTGCTCTCCATTGGTTCGGCTATCATGGGCCCGCAGGTCTTCGAAAAATCATTGAGCTGCGTTCATAATCTTCGCTTTCAACAAAACCGTCCCCGCGTCCAAAATTATGCGATTTATGTCGTTGATCTGCAGGAAGGCGATTGGGATTGGTCCGCCGGAGAGCCGCCTAAAACCAATCCGGCGTATTATCTTCGATTTTGCAAAAGCTTCTCGCGTATGGGCGGAATGATGCGCTATCTCTGTTGCGACAACGCCACGTTTATCCACCACCTATATCATCACCTCAAACAATCGTGACTCCAGAACGTTTTCAATGCCTCACTGCCCGGTTCCCACGTCTCAAAATCGCCATCGTCGGCGACTTTTGCCTCGACCGCTATCTCGAGATTGATCCCGGTAAAAAGGAAACCTCAATTGAAACCAAGCTGCCGGTGTACAACGTGGTGCGGACCCGCAGCCAGCCAGGCGCCGCCGGCACGATCCTCAACAACCTTGTCGCTCTCGGCATTGGAGACATTTTCGTCGTTGGATTTGCGGGGGTTGACGGTGAAGGGTTCGAGATGCGTCGGGCGCTGGAGAGCCAACAGGGTGTCCACATGGATTTCTTTCTCACCACGCCGGCCAGGCGCACCTTCACTTACACAAAACCCTTGCTGGTTGAGCCGGGTAAGCCGCCGGCCGAACTCAATCGCCTTGATCTTAAAAATTGGTCTGCCACCCCTGTGGAAGTCACTCGGCAACTCGCCAACGCCGTCGAAACGCTAGCCGAGCAACTTGATGCCCTGATCGTGATGGATCAGATTGACATCCCCGAGACTGGAGTGGTTACCGCCGAACTACTCTCCACCATTCATCGCATCGCCTTGGCCAAGCCTGAAATGAGGATTTTGGCCGACTGTCGTAGGGGTCTCGGCGATTTCCCGCCGCTGATCTTTAAAATGAATCAGAAGGAGCTTGCCCAATTTTTCCCAGCCGCTGCGGACCTCAAACAGGTTCAGGCGCAAGCCTTGCAACTGGCGCAACGAAACCGGCGTGAGGTTTTCGTAACCTTGGCAGGACAGGGCATCGTGGGCGCTGCGCCTCCGGAAGAGGTTTATTATCAGCCGGCCTTTCCTGATCGTGGGCCAATTGACATCGTGGGCGCCGGGGATGCTGTCACGGCTAATCTGTCCTCGGCCTTGGCGGCAGGCGCCAACCTCGAAGAGGCGGTCTCGATGGCGAATGCCGCAGCCTCAATTGTAATTCATCAACTCGGCACCACCGGCATCGCTTCGGTTGCCCAAATCAGGCAGATTTTGTTCTGAAGAAATTGCGGTGGTAGGTCGTTGAAGAGAAGCAAGCAATGTCACTGAACAGCCTATTGCGCACATTTATTGCGCCAAGCCCGGATTTTCCATAAATGCATAACAGAGCATGTGGCAGATGCCCATCTGCGCGTCTTCGACCCGGCCATAGTGCGTATCGTTGATGACGACAACTTGCTCGGCGACTTCCGCCATGCGACCGCGCTTGGCACCGACCAGCGCCACGGTGCGCAGGCCGTGCTGCCTCGCCCAATCAAGCGCCTTCACACAATTGGGCGAGTTGCCGCTCACGCTGACGCAGAGTGCAATGTCGCCCGGTTTTCCGTAATTCTGCAACTGGCCGGCAAAAATGTCCTCGTAGGCGTAATCGTTCGCCAAAGCAGTCATCCAACTAACATTGTCTGTGAGTGAGAGCACCCGGAAGCGCTTGCCTAACTTGTCAGAGGACCCTTTGCCCAGATCGGTCGCAAAGTGCAAAGCAGTGGCCGCGCTGCCCCCATTGCCGAACACAAAGATTTGCCGGTCTTCCTTCCATGCCACGCGCAGCTTTTCGATGAGTTGCGCCACTTCGTCAAGCGAGATGGAATCAAGGGTGGCTTTATGCAGCCGGAGATATTCGTTGAGCCATTTGTTCATGTGCGCGTTGAGAATAGCCGGTTGGCGGGGGTTTGTCAGCGAAATTTTAGCCGCGCCAATTCGATGGCGCCGGTCGGCACCGCCGCTTCGCCGAGCGAAGCCAAGCGAATTTCCGGTCCCGGCAGAAATACTTTCATGATGAATGAGCGCAGCGACTCCGCGACTCGGGATCGCAACGGTTCACCGATGCCGCTTAGCCCGCCGCCCAACACAATCACTTGCGGATGCAGCAATTGGACAACGTGTGACAAGCCGAATGCCAAATCCTCCGCCACTTTACACAGCAAGCGTTGCGCCGCAGCGTCGCCCTGCTGCAAAGCAGCCGCGAGGCCCTTTGCTTCACCACCGGCTGCGCCGCCCACCCGGCGGGCAAGCAGACTTTCCGGCGCTATCTTCTTAAGCTCACGGATGCGCGCGTCCACCGACCAGCCGGAGCAGCGCGATTCAACGATGGTTCCGGCACGGTCAAGACAGACATGCCCGATTTCCGATTCGCCCGGCGGAGCGCCGTGGTAAATATTTCCGTCCACGACCAGTCCTCCGCCAACGCCGCTTCCAAGGGTGACATAAAAAACGGGATTGAATCCCCGGCCCGCGCCGTATCTCGCCTCGCCCAACGCCGCGACGTTGGCGTCGTTGTCCACGAATACCGGCGCGGCTGCCATTGACTCGATCCAGCGGCCCAGTTCGAAACCGGACCAACCGCCAATTTGGTGCGAGCGGCAAATCCTTCCCTGACGCCAGTCCACCGGGCCGCCGAAGCCGACGCCGACGGCGTCAAAGCTTCGACGTTTGCGGAGTTCCTTGAAGGCTTGCTCGATGTTTCGGCGGATGCCGTCGGCGCCTTGGGAGGGATCTACTGTGAATCGGCAGCGCTCAGTTATACGAATTTGCTCGTCTCCCGCGGCAAGTTGCAGTTTGGTTCCGCCGATTTCAATGCCGAGAAAAGTTCCCATAACACGTGTTTAACGCAAAGTTGTATTCAAGCATTCATATCAATTCTCCTGTTTTTCAACAAGCGTAATTCGACACCGTTTCTCAAAGTGAAATGGCGGACATCTTCTGGAGGACGTGTAACGCCGGGCATACATACCGCAGCCGACTTTCGCCCAAATCCACACTTGGCACCGCCCAAATTCCCAAGATTTAAGCAAGCTCGCCTGTATAAAGTGTGTTTTATAAATGCTGTACCGTTCGAAAGGCCCATTCCGCTTTGGTGTCTGGAGTCCGCAGGCGTGCGCGTTCTCTAACACCAGGCAATCCTTGAGACTATGTGAAAACTCATTTCCGACCATCGAATCATCTTACCCACTTCATTTAACGACCAAACAACATCGGTGGATTTTGCATTTTACGCTCAACCGTCTATTTCATACAATGTTACTCCATACGCAATCCCCTTAAATATGCAACTCATCTTGACGCCGCTCGATTCAGTAGTCTGTCTCGCTGCCTTGACATTTAACATAGCGCTCGGGTTGTATTTTGGGCGCTTGGCTCGACGAAAGGCTGACAGCAGCAGTTTCTTCCTGGCCGGACGTACGCTCTCATGGGTGATTGTCGGGGCGTCGCTTTTTTCGACAAATATCGGCGCGGAGCACATGGTTGGGCTTTCCGGGGATTCTTACCGCTACGGTATTTCCGCTGGAACGGTCGAGTTGATCACTGGGGTTCCCCTTGGCATCGCGGCGGCGGTGTTGCTGCCGTATTACATAAGAAACAAGGTCTTTACTATTCCTGAGTTCCTCGAACTCCGCTATCGGCCCGAAGCTCGGATGTGTTTTTCTGGACTTATGATTTTCGTCTGCCTCGTCACCAAGATGGCTTTTACCCTGTATGCTGGAGCACTGGTCATGCAAGCGATAATGGGTTGGGGCGTAATGCAGAGCGTGCTGATTATGGGAGTGACAACTGCCATCATCACAATTATCGGCGGTTTCGCCGTCGTCGCCTACACCGACGCGATACACTCGCCCATCATGATCCTCGGTTCTGCGATAATAGTCATTACGGGTCTCCACAAGGTCGGCGGGTGGAGCGCACTTTGCGAGGCTGTGCAGCATTCTCCAGTGCCCAATGCCATGCATATTCACAGGTCTTGGACCAATCCCATTTATCCGTTCTGGGGCGTCATTTCTACGGCTTTTTACGCGGGGCTTTTCTATTGGGGGATGGACCAAGTCAACGTCCAGCGGTTGCTCGGCGCGCGCGACCTGAAGCAGGCGCGCTTGGGCGCGATGTTTGCCGGGCTTTTGAAACTGACTCCGGTTTTCATTTTCGCTTTGCCAGGCGTGATCGCCTTGGCGCTCAATCCCCACCTCGGCGCCAGAAGCAGCCGCGACACTTTCGTCTGGCTCCTCAACAATCTCTTGCCAACCGGCATCCGAGGTTACGTCCTTGCGGCCCTGCTGGGAGCGGTGTTGTGCTCGACCATCGCGGTGTTGAACTCGATCTCAACGATGGCGGTGCGTGATTTCATCCTGCGTTTCCATCCGAAGACCACCGAGGTAGAACAGGTGTGGCTTGGACGGTTGGCGATTATGGTAGCCATGTTTCTAGGCGTGGGGGCCGCTGCCGTGTGTGCCTGGCAGCCTCAAGGGATTTACAAATACCTGCAGACTATTTCGATCTATCTGGAAATGCCGTTGGCCCCCGCCATTATCTTCGGTATTCTGAGTAAGCGGGTAACGTTTGCGGGGGCCGCTGCCTCCTTTCTCACCGGCATTGTGTTTGCCACGGTCTTCGTTATTGACGACCTGATGCCCAACCAGGCGCTGGCGGCGCATATTTTCCCGTTCCTTCACTATCCGATTACCCTGAACTACACCTATCGCGGGTTATGGGCGACGATGATCATCACGTTCATTCTCTTCGCCGTTTCGGCTTTCTCGAAAAAGACCGACCCTGCAAAGCTCGAACATACCACCGTTAATTGGGGTGGGAAGATCGAACCCTTCGCAGGTTTCTCTGACTGGCGTTTATACTTGGCGGTCATCGGAATTATCACCGTGCTGGCTTACTGGTGGCTCTGGTAGAAGCCTAACGACTTCAACGATTGGCTTGGTGAAAATTCCGTTTTTTGATCTGAACCAACGAACACCGACAGTGTGCCGTCCAATCGTCGTGATTTTCATGGGCGTCAGCGGCAGTGGCAAAACCACTGTGGGAAAATTGTACGCAAAAGAGGCCGGGGCAATTTTTTACGAAGGCGACGATTATCATCCATTGAAAAATATCGCCAAAATGCGCGCGGGAATTCCCCTGAGCGATACCGATCGCAGGAAATGGCTGAAGCGGTTGAGAAAAATAATTGTTCGTGCGCTGGCGAAAAAGGAATTTTCCGTGCTGGCCTGTTCGGCTTTGAAGGCCAGGTATCGCAAAGAATTGGCCAAGGGCAATTCCGCGGTGAAATTTGTCCTTTTAACCGGGCTGCCGGCTTTGATTGCACGGCGGCTGAAAAACCGGCGCGGACACTTCATGCCCGCGACCTTGTTGGAAAGCCAACTGGCATCCCTTGAACCACCTGCGGATGCGCTGGTTTTCAGTTGCAAGGATTCCCCGCAGAAAATTGTTTCGGAATTGGTCCAAACTTTGGGTGTAGCTGCGGGCGGTTAAGTTTTTAGGGCTTTACTGACTACAGCTTTTACATCATGAATTGGGGAGCAATTGTGGCCGAAGGAACAATCGCGCATTTGAATGACGACGTCGTGAAAAAGCATTTGACCGTTGCAAATTACCATCCATCATTGTTGAATATGAAAAATCCAATTCGAACTGCTTCATTGTTTCAGCGCGCCTTGCCGCTGCTTTTGATTTTTTTACTGCCGTCACTCGCACAAGCCCATCCCGGTCCACCTGGACATACCCATGGATTCGCCAACGGCCTGATGCATCCGCTCACCGGTCTTGACCACATTTGCGCGATGGTCGCCGTCGGCCTTTGGGCGGCGCAACGCGGCGGACGCGCGCTGTGGTTCGTGCCGGCGACGTTTGTCTCCATCATGATTGTCGCCGGAATTTTGGGAATGGGCCATGCGGGTATTCCTTATGTTGAACAGGGCATCGCCGCCTCGGTGCTTGTTCTCGGAATTTTAATCGCCTCCGCAGTTCGTCTGCCATTGGCGGCTAGCTCGGCCATTGTCGGATTATTTGCGCTGTTCCACGGTTACGCGCACGGCGCGGAAATGCCGGCGACCGCTTCCGGCCTCGCTTATGGGGTTGGTTTTGTCGCGGCCACCACGTGTTTGCACCTTTGCGGCATCGGCATCGGCTTGTTTATAAAACAATTCGCTTCCGCAAATTGGATCCGCTGCGCGGGCGGCGCAATCGCAGCTTGCGGTGTCTATCTTTGCTTCGAATGGTGATGTCCATGGCCAAACTTCAGAAACCGGACGCCGGACGCGGTTGCGCGCATCTCGCGGTCGAAATGGCTTCTGGACAAAGCACCGTCACTTCCGCGCGGTCGTCGGCACCGATAAAAATTTTCGTCCGGAACCGCGCGAAGTTTAGCTGAAAAAACCATTGTGCCGAGAGATAATGTTCAAATTCTAAGATAAAACATTTGTGAATTTGACTGGTCGGGTAAGGGAGCGGCGTTGCCGCCACTCCCTCCCCTCAGAACCGGACGTGAGACTTTCGCCTCATCCGGCTCAAGCCGCAACAAAGCCCCGCGTGAGCGGAGCCGGTTTCACGACGGTTTAATCCCGGCTTGCTGGCGGGTGATGCCGAACTTCTTCTGGAACGCACGTTCCGCGAAGTAGTCCTGCCACTGCGGGTCGAACGGATTGGCGTTCTTCCGGATTTTGACATGACGCCGTATTTTGGTTTCGCCCGCATACACCAGGCGCAACCAAACGGGTTTGCCGTCCGGGGTTTGCTTTTCCGTCTTGGCCGCAAACGTCCAAGCTCGATTGCGCAGGGCTGGGAAGCAGTGCTTCTTCACCCAATCGCGTGATTTCTTGGGGTGTCTGCGTCTGGCCCACTGCCAGAGTGCCCGCCAGATTTCATGGTCCACCCGGTCGAACGTCTCCTTGGCCGCGCAGTGTTGATGGTAGTTGGCCCAGCCACGAATGACAGGGTTCAACAGGCCAATCAACAATGTTTGGCTGACGGATTGGTTCGCATCAATCATTCCACGGACTTTCTCCATCATCGCGTGCGTGTTTTTCTTCGACGGTTTCACCAAGGGCTTGCCGTCGTATTTACGGAGGTTTTGTCCGAGGAAGTCGAACCCCTCGTCAATATGCGTGATGCGGGTCTTGTCGGCGGAGAGCGCAAGCCCTCGTTCCTTCAAGAACTGCTCCACCAAGGGACGAACTTCATTTTCCAGCAACTCCTTCGAGTCGCCGGTGATGATGAAGTCGTCCGCATATCGAACAAGATTAACCTTGGGTCGCCAGATTTTGCCATCCTTCCACTTCTCCCTGGGGAAGTGTTCTGACAGCCGTTTTTCCAGTCCGTCCAAGGTCAGGTTCGCCAGCGTGGGCGAGATGATGCCGCCTTGCGGCGTGCCCGCCTCCGTGGGGAACAGGGTTCGATTTTCGATGTAACCGGCCTTCAACCATTTCTGAAGCACAACCTTGTCCGTGAGGACATGTTGGAGCATCCATTCGTGGCTGATGTGGTCGAAGCAGCCTTTGATGTCGCCCTCCAGCACCCACTGCGGCGAACATGCCCCGGCACAGTACGTTAAAGCACTGTTGGAGCGCGTCGGCAGTGGAGCGTTTCGGTCGGAAGCCATAGGAGTTGGGATCGGCGGCGGTCTCCGCGATGGGTTCCAGTGCCAGCAGATACAACGCCTGCATGGCGCGGTCTTTCATCGTGGGGATGCCCAGCGGTCTTAATTTCCCATTGGCTTTCGGGATATGGACGCGGCGCAATGGCAGCGGTCTGTATCCACGACGTTGCAACGACCCGATGGCCTTGAGTCTGGCCGCCGGAGTTGTCCAGCTTACGCTGTCCACTCCCGGCGTTCGCCTGCCTTGATTTTCCGTCACCCGTTTCACGGCCAAGGCTTTGCCGGAAAACGAGCAGGTCAGCAGCCGTTGCAAGGTTTTCACCTTGCCCCAGCGGCCTTCCCGTGTTGCCTTTACGATACGTGCTTGCAGCCTCCTGACTTGGCGTTCACACTGGGGCCAGTCCACCTGATCCCAGTGCGCCGCCTTGCCAGAGGACGCACACATGGATGAATCCACGTTCATTTGCTTTTCCTCTTATGAAGGTTCTACGAGTTCTCTCGTAACGATTGACCATGCTGGAAGTCGGCCCGCTTGCGCGGCGGGGTTGAAACCGCAACCCCTATCCGTCCGATTACAGGACGGCCTTGGCTTTTTCCAGCGTTCCTCTGCCCGCCACTCCCGCAGCGCTCCTTGCGGAGTCGCCTGCCTCGAAGAGGCGGAATGTCGGGTTTACCATGTTCCTCTCGAACAGCGATGGATGATTTAGCCCCTGCCTGCTACACCGGCAGTCGTGGTGTCCATGTGCCCGCATACTGAAGACGGGCAGCCTGACTGCGTACCGTTTTGGTTGGAGCCTGTCAGCGTCTTTGGCTCGTTACACTTGACGATGCTTGCGGCAGTTCACCTGGGTTGGGCGTGTCATCCAGTCTAGCCCTCCGACCGCCTTGACGCTGGCAGTCACGGAAACAACCTCGCGGTCATTTCCGCACCCGGATGGGTGAGGTACATTGTCTCGGCAGCTTCCGACCCGACCGTTGCCAGTCGCGCCGGTGCCGATAGACTCTGCGGACGGAACCGCAGGTTTGTTTACGATGTATCCATAACAAACAACTGTTCAAGCGACCTCATGTCGCATCCAGTGAAAGTGCCAGTGAACGGGTAGTAAATGAGTGATTGGTGAGTAGTTGATCGGTTTTGGGTGCGTAATCGCTGGTGCTTGACAAACGTGCAGGAATGCCTGATTCTATTGGCGTTCGTTAGTTATGAGGCTGTTTGCCTCTGGTGGTGGGGTGGTAATTGCGGAGTAGTGGATTTTGAAAAAATCCCCTGACCCAGTTCGAATCCCACCCCTTCCGCCATGTCGGTTTCCTCGGCTTTTCGAGGATTTCCGGTCCAAAAAAGGCGGGAAATCGTTCAACTGGTCGGGTCAATCCCGTTTCATGGCTGGCGTGCCAAAGCCCTCAGATGGTCATGGCCCCAAGACGGTACGGTAGAAACGAACCGGATAGGCCGGGGAATTGGTATCCACCCAAAAGAATGGCAACAACGGCAAATTGGTTGTGAATATTGGAATCCAGGAAGTCAAGTTGGTGGAAGCCATGAGCGTGTAGTTCGTCCCTGTACTATTGGTGTTGATCCAAAATCCAAACTGGCCGTTGGTGATGGAAGCGCCATAGAGGGCAGGCACGATTGGCTGATTGGGCGTGGCACTGACCTGGATGGAGTTGGTGCTATCACAGCCGTTATTGACCGCCAAAACCACATAGTAATATGTCGTCCCATTCGTCACCAAGGAATCAGTGTAGTTGGTAACTGTCAGTCCGCTGGACAACAGGGTGTACGGCCCACCGCTGACCACCGAGCGTTCCACGTTGTAGCTGGTGGCTCCGCTTACGGTGTTCCAACTCAAGGCCACCAGCGAGTTGCTTGCGGTCGCCGTCAAACCCACCGGCGCGGCCGGCGGCGGGAGGAGGATTTCGATGCCGCTGGATTTGGCGTTGTCCTTGATGGTGACGTACTGGATGACAATCGCATTCGTGGTGTCAGGAGCCACCATAAACTGTTGGATGTTCGCAATGTCCTCGCCGCCGGACACGGCGAAAACGTCGAAGTTCGTCAGGACTTCATTGCCGTTAATGAAAACGTTGAATATCCGATCGTTTGTGGCAGTCCAATAAATTTCTGCAAAGTGGAGGCGCACCAAGTAGTTCACGCCCTGCGTCAAGTTGGTGAAAGTGTAGGTGAAGTTGCCGTAGCGTTCGGTTTGATAAACCGCCTGGGGTGCGGGAGAGGTCACGGCGCTGGTGTCGATTGCCGCCGTTGTCGAGGCGGCGGTGCCGCCCGAATAATATCCGTCCGTGACGAACTGGTTCGCCGCGCTGCCACCCGAGTTCACGGCCAATGCGAAGGCGCCCAGTGTCGCGGCTGCCTCACTCGAGTTGGGGCTTTCGCCAAGAGAGTTCGTGGCTGAAACCACATAGTAGTAACTGGAGCAAGTGGAAACGGCGGGGTCAACGTAGCTGTTCGCGGTGGGACTGGCGATGGTAGTGTACGGTCCACCGCTGACCAGCGCGCGTTTCACATTGTAAGCGGTTGCACCAGTGGAGGCGTTCCAACTCAGATAAACTGCCGCGTTGCCGGTGCCCTGCTGTCAATCCCGTTGGGGCGGCCGGAACCGTAGGCATCGGCGTACTCAAGCCAATCCAGTTGATGCTAAATCCATTAGTGATCACTTCCAACCGCAGCGCCTGACTCCCGATGTCACCCGTCAGGGAAACCGTCGGCAAGGTGACGGTCTGCCAGGTCTGCCAGCCGCCGGTATTGGGAATGTTGACTGTGCCCAGCACGGTGCCGTTGAGCCGCACCCGCAGTTGACCGCCGGCCGCAGGTGCAGCCACACGGAGGCTGATGGTGTAGTTGGCCGTGGGATACGGCAGGTTGACCGTGTATTCCAGCCATTCGCCGGTGTTGAGCGAGTTCACGTCGTAGCCGCCGCCCGTGTCCGAGGTGGGTTCAATCCCCACGTCATCCGACCGGTAAACCCCGCCCGGATTGCCCACCGTGGTGTTATAGTAGGCCACACCTTCGCCGCCCGTATCGTAGTTCTCCGCTTGGATGATGTTCGTGCCTCCCGACATGGTGGGAACGGTCCCCCCGAAAGGCTCTTGCGGCTGCGAATAAACTTCCAGCTCCGACAGCGAATAACCCGCGCCCGGCAAACCTTGCTGTGTCCCGTTAATCTGCACGTAGCGGCCACGGCCCGAAACCAGAATGTCCTCCGTGCCGCCCGCGTCATTGTTGGTGCGTGAACAGCGTCGTCCAATTGGTTCCGTCTGGCGAAATTTGGATCGTATAGCTGCTCGCGTAATTGGTGTTCCAATGCAGCCGGACCCGGGAAAGGTCTTTTATCAAACCGAGATCCACCTGAATCCATTGCGGGTCGCTGGCCAGCGAGGTCCAAGCTGTGGTGGGATCTCCGTCCACGGCCGCTGAGCCGGGCGTGTTGGTGGACAGCGCGGAGGAAACGGTCACCGGCTGATGGAGCGCCGCGTTGGCCAGATCGCTGGAAGGCACCGACGCAACCGTGAATGCCCCGGTCAAACGGATGTCCCGCGAGGAAGCGCCGACCATCACTTGAAAACTGCCCGGCGTCACAATCCAGCCGCGCGCGGTGGCGTCCCAATTGGCCAGGTCTTCCCAATCCAGATTGAACGTGACGTGCTGGGTCTGACCCGGCGAAAGGGAGATTTTTTGAAATCCTTTGAGCAGTTTCGGCGGCTCACCGGCGGCGGCGGGAAAGCCCAGATAGAGCTGGGGCACTTCAGCGCCCGTGAGATTGCCCGTGTTGGTCAGATCGAAGCCGATTTGCACCTGCCCCGAAGGGCTGACGGCGCTGACGGTGAGGTTGCTGTAACCGAACGTCGTGTAGGACAAGCCGAAACCAAACGGGAACAGCGGAGTCACGTTGTTTGCGTCATACCAGCGATAACCGATTTCCAACCCTTCGGAGTAGGCCGCGTGGAGGTTGATGCCGGGCCATTGGGCGGTGGTGCTCGTGGGCACCTGGCTTGCAGAGGGAGGAATGCTTACCGGTAGTTTTCCTGAAGGGTTCACGTCCCCGAACAGGACTTGAGCCAGCGCGTTGCCATTTTCCTGTCCCGGATACCACGCCATCACAATTCCCGCGACCTGATTGGCCCACGGCATCAGCGTGGCGGAAGACTCGTACATCACGACAATCGTGTTGGTGTTCACGGCGGCCACGGCGCTGATGAGCGCGTCCTGGCCGTTGGGCAACGAAAGGCTGGTGCGGTCGGAACCTTCGCTGGTTTGCTGGCCGACACACACGATGGCGACGTGCGGAGTTGCTGGCTGGCTGCACCGCCGGCGGCGACGCTGGCCCCGTCACCCTGGGCGTAATTGACGGTGACGCCGCCTCCCGCGCGGCTGGTGATTCCCGCCAGCGGCGTGATGTTGTAGGGCAGGTTCACGCTCGCGGAACCGCCGCCGACTGAAATCGGCGACGCGCTCGCCACGGAACCGATCACGGCAATTGAATGCACCGATGAACTCAGCGGCAGCACGCCGCCATTGTTTTGCAACAAGACCATTCCCTCCGCCGCGGCGTTGCGCGCAAACTGAATATTGGCCGAGTTCGTCACCGTCGAATTCAGATTCCCGGTGGGAGGATTGTCGAAGAGACCGAATTGAAACATGGTGGTGAGGATCCGCTGCACCATGCCGTCCAGTTCTGAAGCCGGGACATTGCCTGATTGAATGGCGGTGGTGATGTTACTGGCTGTAAATTGGCCGCTATACATGTCCATATCGAGTCCATTATTCATGCCACCCACGGTGGTGAAAGTCGCCCCCCAATCGCTCATGATCCAGCCATTGAATCCATACGCCTTTTTCAAGTCGGTATTGAGCGCTGGCAACTCGCACGCATGAACGCTGTTCACCAGATTGTAAGAGGCCATGACCGCGCCAACCCCGGCCCGCACGGAGGCGCGAAACGGCGCCTCATAGATTTCCTGGAGGGTGCGTGGGTCCACGTCGGCGCTGATCGTTGTGCGGTTGGTCTCCTGATCGTTGCACACAAAATGTTTGGCCGTGGCGATGACGCCCTGGCTTTGGATGCCGGGAATTTCCGCCGCGGCCATCGCTCCCGCAAGGTACGGATCTTCACCGTAGCCTTCAAAAGCCCGCCCGTCCTCATACACCCGCGCCATGTTCATCATCGGTCCCAGCAGAACCTCGACGCCTTTGCCGCGCGCCTCGCTGCCCATTTGGCTGCCGTATTGCCGCGCCAGCGCCGTGTCCCAACTCGCCGCCAGGGCAATGGGCGCGGGAAAGGCGGTCGTGCTGGTGACTGACAGCCGAACGCCGGCGGGTCCGTCGTGCAAAAACAACCAGGGAATGCCGAGCCGGGTGTTGTTGGCAATGTTGCCTACATAGTTACTGCCAGTCGGGCCGGCCATGCCGTAGACCATGGCCGCTTTCTCACTGAAGGTCATTTGAGCAAGCAAAAGGGTGGCGCGCTGGCTTGCTGAAAGAGTTGTGTTCGTCCAGGCCTGTGCCTGGACGATGGACTGGCATCGCGCAACAAAACCCGATGAAACAAACCGCACGAATGACGACATTCACCGGGATCCAAGAACGAAGACGACGCACAAAATTAACCAACCGGTGTTTCGTCAGACAATTTTTCATAAAGCATTCAACTTCATCGGGTACACGGCCCAGTTTGTAGTAATTTTAATCACATGGCGAAATTAAAGTAAATAAAAATGAGTGATGTCTTTGACAAGCTTTGCCGGTGGTAGGGACGCCGCGCTGCGGCGTCCCCGTCCGGCAGGACGGATTGAACGCGGTAAAAGACCTCTTTCCGTCGCCTGACGCCGCCTCGGCGACGGGGACAGCGTAGCGCGCTGTCCCTTTCCCCTTTATTCAGATAGTGACACCTGCTTGAATTAAATGGAAAAACGGTTACTTTGGGTTCGGAAAATGGTGAATTCGGGCACGAATTCCACCTTCCGCCAGTCTGCCTCCTGGCGTCGCACCAAATGCCAACAACATAAAAATACCGATGAAATTATTTTTCTTTCCGGCGATCGCGCTTCTATTCGCCGCCGTCCCCATTCCGCTCTCCGCGCAGATTGAACCCCCAATCACGCCATCAGGAAAAATCGAATTGTTCGATGGCAAAAGCTTTGCCGGCTGGACGTTTGTCTCCAAAAACACGAACGCCCCAGCCGAAGCAATCTGGTCCGTTACCAACGGCATGATTCGGTGCCTCGGCAAACCGTATGGTTACGCTCGAACGGTGCAAACATACGAAGATTACCGGCTTCACGCCGAATGGCGTTACCCTGTCGCGGCGGGCAATAGCGGCGTCTTTCTTCATATCAATCCGCCGGACAAAGTCTGGCCGTATTGTTTCGAGGCGCAGTTGCTTACCGGAGATGCCGGCGAAGTGCGCATGAACGGCGGCTCCGGCGCCAATGGAACCACCCCGGCACATCCCCATTTCGTTCCGCGCCAGCAGCCCAGTTCTGAAAAGCCGATTGGCGAATGGAATACCTATGATATCACCTGCCGCGGCAACACCATCACCGTGCTCGTCAATGGCGTTTTACAAAATACGATCACCGGCGCATCCACCAACTCCGGTACGATTGGATTGCAGGCCGAGGGCCAACTCGTCGAATTTCGGAACCTCTATATCGAACCGCTGCCGGCGAATTAAACCCGCGGATGCCTTGCCGCGCCGGGCGCCACAAGGCGGGGTAGTTCCAGGTGGAATCCCGACTTTGCTTTTAGCCGTCTAAACGCAAAATTGCGGCGAACGACGTAACGTAACAACACAAGGAAGCCCTTTTGCCAATGTTATTCTATTTTCGCGTCCATCGTCACCTTGGCATTCAACAACCGTGAAATCGGACAGCCGGCCTTCGCGGCGTTTGCCACTCCCATAACCTTGTCCTTGTCGGCGCCAGGAACGCGTGCCGTCACCTCCAGATGAGATTCCGTCACCGTGGGACCGCCAGGCAGCAACTCCAACGTGACGGTTGCCGTGGCGTGAATCGCCTCCGGCACAAGACCCGCTTTGCCGAGTTCGGCGGAAAACGCCATCGCGAAGCAGCCCGCATGCGCCGCGGCGATAAGTTCCTCGGGGTTCGTGCCAACGCCATTTTCGAACCGGGTGCTGAATGAATATTGGGTGTCTTTGAGCACGCCGCTATCGCTCGTGAGATTGCCTTTGCCGGATTTCAGGTCGCCACGCCAAACTGCCGATGCTTTTCGTTTCATAAACTCCTTTCGATTGCCGGCAACGTGAATTCGTTCCGGTGCCGAAGACAGTAACGCATTTTGAAACGGTTTGCCACCCTCGATTTTTGCCTTGCCGCGGGGCAATTTTGGCATCCATTCACTCATAAGGCCGTTAACCCAAGTTCGCCAGTTCAGAAAGTCGTTTGCTTGATTTGCAGGGACTTACATTCATTTCAGGCCGTTTTTCTGCACTACATTTTGTATGATTTTGGGTGCTTGCGGCAGGTCCAAACCCAACCGGACCAGCAGTTCAGCGACGGCACGATCCGGGCGGGCGACGACACGGAGACGTAATTCTCGAGTTTGGTTGTTTTCGGTTTCTTTGACCGGCAGGATCACATCCAGGCTGCGCACGGTGGAAACCTCCTTGAGCAATTGGCGGGCGCAGTTACCCAAGCCTTTGCCATGCATCCACTGTTCCAACGTCCGCCACAAAGCCAAGCTCAGAAAACAGACCAAAATGTGCGCTTCTACCCGCTCGGTTTTCTGATGAAAGACCGGACGCAGCCTCAGATCGCTTTTGCTGATGCGGAAGGCGTCCTCGGCTTGGGTCAACTGCATGTACCAGCGCCAGAGTTTGGCCGGGTCTTTTTCCGCGCAGTTAGTGCGCAGCAAGTAAGCGCCGTGGGCGTGTTCGGCCCAGGCGGCCCGGTCACCGCGTTCACGGAGGTCCAACCCGCAGGCCCGGCCTTGAGCATCGCGTTGCACCGAGATTTCCAGCAAGCGCTCGGCCGCCGGAAAACGGCCCAACCATCGTCCGATGCGGCGCTCGATTTTGCCGGCATCCTTGGCCGGATGGCGCTGCAGAGTCGCATGGGTTTTGTCCAAGCGCTCGCGCAACCGTTGGCGTTGCAGTTGGATCATCGCCGCCTCCTTTTGCCTTCGGGCGCTGGAGCGGCACAAAATATATCGCTCGTCGCCGCCGTCGGGATGCTCGACTAATTTGACCTCGACGCCAGGCTGAACTTCCGTCCAATCCTGTTCTTCGAGCAGGCCGATGGCCAACCCCTTGAGCTGGCTCTTGGGGGTGCCCACGATATAGCAGGCCCCGCGCTCGCGCAAAAAATCAATGTTCTCATGGCTGATCATCCCCCGATCCAGTATCCAGATGCGCTTGGCCCGACCGTATTTTTCTTCCATCAGGCGCACGATCTCTTCGACGGTGGTGACATCGGCAGTGTTGCCCGCGAAGACTTCGTAGCCGATGGGCAGTCCTTCGGGTGTGACCACTAGCCCGATATTGACCTGTTTGCAGTCCGGGCGCTGGTCCCGTGAGTAACCGCGCTTGGCCTTGGCATTGCCCAGAGCCTGACCCTCGAAATAGGTGCTGGTCACGTCGTAAAGAAGAAACTCAAACTCCACCCCGAACCAACTTTGGTAACGCACCTGTAAATGCGCGCAGAGATCGTCCTTGTGCCCCTGCAAAATATCCAGGGCGCGATACAGACGGCTCGGGTTGATCTGGCAGACCGGCACACCCAGCAAATCCTCCAGCGCACTGTCGGCATACCAGCGCTCGGCCACTTCCAACTCGCTCTTCTGTCCGCAGAAACGCGCCACCGTCAACACGCAGGCGGCCAGTTCCCACGAAACTTCTTCCCGGCCTGATTCCATCAACTCTGCTAACAAGGTGTGCAGCCCCAAACGCCGCCAGAGCGAGAGCGCCAAATAGATTTGTCCAAAATCGCGCACTCCTTCCACACGCACCCCGCCCACATCCACCTGCGCCCATTGCGGCGATGGTGAAGTTACTGTTCTGCCCAACTCCCCCTGACTTGGAGCTGGCGCACGGCCTTCCAATAAATCCGCCACGTTCTCCCAGCCATGCCGCGAACGGCTTTCCAACCCCGGCTCCTTGCCCAGGGTGGCAACGATCTCCTGCCGCGGCCCGGCGGCCGTGCGAACCGTCCGAACCAGCGTCCAGTAATCATAACACTCGCCGTTGATCGCCCGGCGATGGCGTCGCAAAAACATGCCCAGACTATGACCCAACTCCCCCGACCGCTTCAATAGCCTCTTCTGCACTACACGCCACTTTGCAACTCTTCCCCGTGCCTTTCCCCACAATTGCATACGGTAACGCTCAAAAAATAATCAATTTATCCGCCTAACTGGCGAACTTGGGTTAAAACCTCCGCCCTTTCGCAGAAGCCGGGCAAAGCCCGGTCCGATTCACGCTGGCTGCCATTTTTGAACGGGCTGTCATTCGACAAATCCCTGCATCCACCATAAAATCCTGTTGTGACGAACTTGCGAATCACCGGAATGACCTGCGGCAATTGTGCGCGGCACGTCACTGAAGCGCTCCAGTCGGTGCCTGAGGTTCGTAGCGCCGCGGTTTCACTCCAAAACGCCAGCGCGGTCGTTCAGTGGAATTCCGGCGCCACGGAAAATCCACCCGCCTTGATCGTCGCCGTGAAAAATGCCGGTTACGATGCGACGGAAATTCGCAATGATTCCTGCCATGTATCAGCCCCGAAAAACTGGCGGATTGGCCTGGGCTTCGGCGTTGTGGTCACGGTCTTTTTGATGGCGGGCGAATGGGTGTTCCGGCTGGGAATGACTGGATGGTTTGCGTGGGTCTCCTTCGCCCTGGCTGGCGTGGTGCAGGTTTTTTCCGGCGCGCCGTTTTATCGCGGCGCGTGGCGGCAGCTTAAACTCGGACGTTCCAATATGGACACCCTGGTGGCACTCGGTTCGAGCACCGCTTTCGGTTACAGCGCCTGGGCGCTTTGGCGCGGCACCGGCGGCCATTTGTATTTCATGGAGGCGGCGGCCATTATCACGATCATCAGCGGCGGTCATTGGATCGAGGCCCGCGTGACCGACCAGGCCGGCCAGGTGCTCAAGTCGCTCATCCAGCTCGCCCCGCAAACGGCGAGAAAAATCCAAAAAACGAAAATCAAATCCTTCGACATCAGAACGGTTTCGTTTTCCGATGTGCCACCCGCCTCGCCCCCCTCGGAAATCGAAGTCCCGGTTTCCACCCTGCAGAGCGGCGATGAAATTGCTTTGCGGCCGGGCGATGGCGTGCCGGTGGACGGCGTTGTGCTTGAAGGCGAATCGGCGGTTGACGAATCGTCTCTCACCGGCGAATCCGTTCCCGTGGAAAAAAAATCCGGCGCGGAGCTTTTTGCCGGCACCACCAATCTAAACGGCCGTCTCGTCATGCGCGTGACCGGGACTGGCGAACAGACGGCCCTGGCCCATGTCATCGCCGCCGTGCAACGGGCCCAAACCAGCCGCGCCAATATCCAACGACTTGGGGACCGCGTCAGCAGCGTGTTTGTGCCGGTCATCGTCGCCGTCGCCATCGTTGCCGGCCTTTGGTGGGGGCTGGCCCCAGAATCCGCCGGAAGCGTTCATCACGGGTTGGCGCAATTTTTGTGGCATGGCCAGGCCCCGGTCGGCGCCGCCGCCGGATTCATCGTCGCGGCGTCGGTTTTAATCATTGCCTGCCCCTGCGCGATGGGCCTGGCGACCCCCGCCGCAATCATGGCCGGCGCCAATGCCGCCGCCCGGCGCGGAATCCTTGTTCGCGACGCGGTCGCGCTCGAAAAAGCCGGGAAAATTTCGGCGATCATCTTTGACAAAACGGGCACGCTGACTTTTGGCAAACCGGAAGTGGCGGAATCTTTGGAATTTAACGGCGAAAAAGCCGCCCTCCAAAATCTCGCGGCTTCGTTGGCGCAAAATTCCACGCACCCGGTCAGCCAGGCAATTGCAAAAATTCCCGGCCATAAAATTGCCCTCCACCAATGGCAGGAAATTCGCGGCTGCGGAATTCAAGCCCGGGACGGCGGCCCGCGCACCCCCATGTACCGCCTCGGCTCATTGCGCTGGATACGTGAGAATGGCGCGGATGTGGCGCCGGGCGAAAAATTCATATCCGATTGGTCCAGTCGCGGCGCGACCATTACCGGCCTGGCCAAGGGCGGGATATTGCTGGGCCTCTTTGCCGTGCGCGATTCCATCAAACCCGGCGCGGCGGCGATTGTCGAAGGCCTCCGGCGTGAGGGACTGAAAGTTTATCTGGTCACCGGCGACAATGCGCAAACGGCCGCTGCCATCGCCCGACAAGCCGGCATTGCATCGGAGAATGCCCTGGCCGATGCGCACCCGGAACAAAAGGCGGAATTTGTGAAAAAATTGCAGTCGCAAGGCGAACGCGTCGCGTTTGTCGGCGACGGCATCAATGACGCGCCGGCCCTCACCCAGGCGGACCTGGGAATCGCCGTGAGCCGCGCCAGCGACATCGCGCGCGAAGCGGCGGACATGATCCTGCTCAAATCGAAACTCGCCGGCGTTCCTGAAGCTCTCGGTCTGGCGCGCGCGACGTTACGGACGATTAAACAAAATCTGTTCTGGGCATTCTTTTACAACGCGGTCGGCGTGCCGCTCGCGGCGATGGGCTTTGTCAGCCCCATATTGTGCGCGGCGGCGATGGGCTTGTCTGATTTGATCGTCATCGGCAATGCGCTGCGGCTCCTGCGGTGGCGGAGGTGATGATGATGGCGGCGAAAAGAAGGCAAAATTGGATTGCCTCGGCGCCGCAGGTCGAGCAATTTATTCGGCCTCATGCCAAAGAAAATTTTAGTCGCAGGCGCGGGCGGATTCATCGGCGGTCACCTCGTGGCCGAATTGCTGCGCCATGGCCATCAAGACATCCGCGCCGTGGATATCAAACCCCTCAAAGAATGGTATCAGAAATTTCCCCGGGTTGAAAACATCCGCGCAGATTTGCAATTGAAGAAAAATTGCGATCGGGCGGCCGAAGGCAGGGAGCATATTTACAATCTTGCTGCCGACATGGGCGGGATGGGCTTCATTGAATTAAACCGCGGCCTCTGCATGTTGAGCGTGCTCATCAACACGCATTTGCTCATGGCCGCGCGCGAGGCCGGCGCGAATCGGTACTTTTATTCCTCGTCCGCCTGCGTTTATGCCGCAGCTAAACAAACCGATCCCGAAATCACCGGCTTGCGGGAGGCCGATGCGTATCCGGCCCAACCCGAAGACGGCTACGGTTGGGAAAAACTTTTCAGCGAGCGCATGTGCCGCCATTTCACCGAGGATTTCAAACTCACAACGCGCGTGGCCCGCTTCCACAACGTCTATGGCCCGCAGGGCACTTATGACGGCGGACGCGAGAAAGCGCCCGCGGCGATTTGCCGGAAAGTGATTGAAGCGAAACTCTCCGGCAAACATGAAATTGAAATCTGGGGCGACGGCCATCAGACGCGCAGCTTCATGTATATTGACGACTGCATCACCGGCATCGAAAAGATTTTTCACAGCGCCAGGGTGACGTTTCCCATCAATCTCGGCAGCGCGGAAAAGGTGAGCATCAATCAACTGGTGGACATCGTTGAAGACATTGCCGGAATTCGATTGAAACGAAAATACAAACTGGACGCGCCCAAGGGCGTCAACGGCCGCAACAGCGATAACGCTCTCATCAAAAAGACGCTCGGCTGGGAACCGGGCCTGCCGTTGCGCAAAGGCATGGAAAAAACCTACGCGTGGATTTACGACGAAATAAAAAAACGGAAGTGACCTTTCGTTTTCGCGGTCATCAGGCTGCCGGTTTTATCCTTTGAACGGCCAGGAATTTCTCAATTCGCGCAACGGCTTCCTCCTCGCTGATTTTCCGGATGCAATACGGCTCGGGGAAGCGGCAATAATCTGAACATGGCAAATAGGGACAAGCCTTCCCTCCAATCCATTCCGCGTGCGGATGCAGCGGCGCGAACCATTCGGGCAGTTGCGGGCCAAAGAGGGTGAAGGTCGGCACCCCGCAAAATGCCGCCAGATGGCCGGGGCCGGAATCATTGCCGACGAAGGCGGCGGCACGGTCCGTCAACTCAATCAGTTCCCCCACCGTGGCCGGCGTGGCCACGCTCTTTTCCCCGGCGCGCAACCACCAGTCGCGTTGCCCCGTATCACAGGCGATTTGCACAAGGAAACCTTTTTGCCGCAAATGCCCCGCAAGACCCCGGTAACATTCCAACGGCCAAACCCGCACCATTTGGGCCGCGCCGGAATGAATCAAAACAGTTCCGCCGTTTCGCGCGGCCGCGGGAATCAAAATTTGTTCGCGCGGCGGCAATTCCATCCCCAGGGCGCGACCGATGACCCACCACGATTCGTAGCGATGCGCATCCGGCAGTGGACGCGCCAGGGCATCGGTTAAAAAAATTCCGCTGCGCATCCGCGGAAAGCCAATTCTTCTTTTTGCGCCGAAAAGATAGAGCGACAAATGGTCGCGCGGGTCCCATCGGGCGGAAACCCCGGCGTCAAAGTGCGCCGCCGCCAGTCGCCGGTGCAACCGGATTATTTCGCGCAGCGGCCAGCGCCAAATCCGGTATTTGTTTTTGAAGGCGGTCCAGGGTGCGACGAATGGGACCACGCGGACTCCCGGCCAGAGGCGGCGCTGCAAGTCCAGCGCATAAGGCTTGGCCAGCAGGGTCACCTCAAATTGCGCGGCGGCGGCGCGGAGAAACGGCGTGGCGATGACCAGATCGCCCAACCCCCACAATTCCATGATGAGCAATTTGAGTTTCAAAACACCGCCCCGCGCAAAACCCCGGCCGCGGAGTTTTGACAATTGTTTTTGATGATCACTTCGTGCCGGAATTTGTCATAAAAACATCGCCACTCAATCAAATAAATACGGGCGCCGATCCAAAAAACTCGCAAGAAACCGCCTTCTGCCGCACAATAAACCGAATGATTGCAGCGGTCGAAATCCAACCCGTCGGCGGCGATTTGATTTCCCAAGTCGAGGAAGTGTTTTCGCCGAACGGCATATTGTCCCGGGCGAAAAATTTTGAATTTCGCCCGCAACAGCAGCAAATGGCCGTCGCGGTGGCCCGGGCATTGCAAAGCCGGGGGCATCTGGCCGTCGAAGCCGGGACCGGCGTCGGCAAATCGCTTGCCTATCTGATTCCCGCAATCCTTTTTGCCATTGCCCACAAAAAAAAGGCCGTCATTTCCACGCACACCATCAATTTGCAGGAGCAGCTTGTCGAGAAGGACCTTCCCATGCTGGCCAACGTACTGGGCACTCTCCCCACGCCGGTCAAATTCAATTTTGCCATGCTCAAAGGCCGGGCCAATTATCTTTGCACCCGCCGCTTGCAGAAGGCCATGCAGATCAGCGGCAACCTTTTTACCTCTTCCGAGGCCCAGGAATTGAGTCGCATCTACGAATGGTCAAAAACAACAAAGGACGGCAGCCTTTCTGATTTTGATGTCGAGCCTGACCCCAAGGTCTGGGCGCAGGTTTGCTCCGAGCGCGGGCTGTGTTCACCAAAAATTTGCGGGTACCCGTCTGACTTCGCCAAAGACCACGGCGTTTGCTTTTTTCAGCGGGCCCGCCGAAAAATCCTCTCCTCCGACGTTTTGGTTCTGAATCACACGCTGTTTTTCACGTTGTTGGGCACCGTTGACGAAGAACAGGAAGGGGGCGTCCTCTTCAAAAATGATTTTGTCATCTTTGACGAGGCCCATACGGTCGAGCAGGTCGCCTCCCGGCATATCGGTTTGAGCGTTTCCAGCGGGCAAGTTCGGTATTCCCTCAACCGCCTGTGGAATCCGCGGGCGCAAAAGGGCCTTTTGGGCGCCCTGCGCAAAGGGACCGCCGTGAATCTGGTGGTCGAAATTTTGGAGGAAGCCGATAAATTTTTTGAGCAGGTCGAAGCGGCCTGCGAAGAAATCCAAAGCTCCGCCGGCCAAACCCGGTTCGCCGCAAACGAGAATGAGCGCCGACGCTCCTGGACCGAATTGCGCGTCCGCCGCCCCGAACTGGTGCCGGACAATGTGACCCTCCCCATCCAGCGGCTCCGCGAAGCCGTCGGCGAACTCATCAAGCTAAGCGATGACAAGGACCTCGGGCAGGAATTGATTGAATGCAACCGCCGGCTGGCGGAATTGCGCGACGAAGTGGCGATGTTTTTGAATCAAGGCGCGGACCAGCACGTTTATTGGGTGGAACGCAGTGGCAAGGCCCATAAAAATGTTTCACTCAACGCGGCCCCGATTGATGTCGCGGATTTTTTGCGGCGACGGCTTTTTGAAAGTGACACGTCCATCATTATGACGAGCGCCACCCTGGCCGTCCGGAATTCGGAAGGTGGACCCCGCAAGGAAATCCGGACAAATAAATCCGGAGCCACGGGCCGCCATTCGGAATTGCCCCTCCCTCAATCTCCCCTGGCTTATTTCGCCAGGCGCGTCGGCGCTGAATCCGCCGTTCAACTGCAAGTCGGCACACCTTTCGATTACCAGCGCCAGATGAAACTGTTCGTCGCCCAAAAAATGCCCGACCCGCGCGAAGCCGGTTATCGCGATGCCCTGGTCCGTGGGATCGAGCGTTTCGTGACGATGACGCACGGCAAAGCGTTCGTCCTCTTTACCAATTTCAGACTCATGCAGGAAATCGGCGAGGCGATGCAGCCGTTTTTTGACAAGCTCGGCGTCGCCTCCTTCGTGCAGGGCACGGGCACGCCGCGCTCCACCATGCTGGAGAAATTCAAGGACGACGTGGATTCGGTGCTCTTGGGTACGGACAGCTTTTGGCAGGGCGTGGATGTGCCCGGCGAGGCCCTGTCGAATGTCATCATCACGCGATTGCCGTTTGCCGTGCCCGATCATCCATTGATCGAGGCGCGCATCGAAGCGATTGAGGCCCGCGGCGGCAATTCCTTCAACGAGTTTTCCCTGCCGGAAGCCATTTTGAAATTCCGCCAGGGCGTCGGGCGCTTGATTCGCACCAAGTCCGACACCGGCATCGTGGCGGTTTTGGACAATCGGATTTTGACCAGACAGTACGGCCAGTCGTTTCTCGATGCCTTGCCGAAATGTCCCGTCGAGATTGTTTGAACCATTTATTTCTTCGCTTTCCGCGCCGGCAATTTTTACAATCCCGGCATGGTTCACGTTGGCATCGGTTACGACGTTCATGCCCTGGTCCCTGGACGGAAACTCATCCTCGGCGGCGTGGAAATCCCGCATACCCGGGGCCTCGATGGCCATTCGGACGCCGACGCGCTCATGCACGCGATCTGCGACGCGTTGCTCGGCGCGCTGGGCGAGCCGGACATCGGCCATTTCTTTCCCAATACCGACCCGCGCTGGAAAAATGCGCCCAGCAGGATTTTTCTCGAAGAGGCCGCCCGGCAGATTACGCTGCGAAATGGCCGGCTGGTCAACGTGGACGCCACCATCCTTGCGCAGGAACCGAAGATTTATCCGCATATCGGTGAAATGAAATTGCGCATCGCCGAGGCCTTGAAGATTAATTTCGCGCGCATCGGAATCAAAGCGACCACGAACGAAAAAATGGGGTTCATCGGGCGCGAGGAAGGAATTGCCGCCATGGCGGTGACCAGTCTCGATTTACCCTGATGCCAAAAGCTGAAATCAGTTGGAAGCGGGTCACGGAAGAAGGCGTGAAATTGCAGGTCTATGCCCGGCATATCGGACGCGATTGGAAATTTTTCCAACGCGAAAAACGGTTCGAGGTCTGGCAGCCCGTCCCCGAACCGCCTCTCGAAGATTGGCTGGAACTCCTGGACGCCGTACAACGAATGATTCCGCGCCGGCGTTATCAACCGGATGATGAAAAAGACCTGCGAAGACTAATTCTGGAGCGGTTTCCGGAAGCAAAGATATGACATTCCCCGATTGATTTTACCCAAAAGAAGATTAAGATTTACGAACGTATGCCAAAAAAAGTCAGGATTCCGACACCGTTGCGCAAGCTGACCAACAATGAAGAATTGGTGGAAGTGAACGCGCCGACCATTGGCGAGGCCATCGCCGAATTGCAATCGCGCTTTCCCGGCATTGCCGAACGGCTGATGGACGAAAAAGGCGAGGTCCGCCGCTTCGTCAACGTCTATGTCAACGAGGAAGATATTCGTTTCCTCAAAAACCGCGAAACCCCGCTGAAAGACGGCGATGAAATCAGCATCATCCCGGCCATTGCCGGCGGCTGAAGTATTGGAGCGTCAAAGAGCCGCGCAATCGTTAATCGTCAATCATCCATCATAAATTCTTCCCCATGCCAATTGCCTCCAAAAAGAAATTGCCGGTGACAAAGTCAACCAGCCCGACCCAACAACGATTGTGGCTGATGTATCCGCCGCGCCTCATCAAAAAACCGTTTATCTGGGAAGTGGGCCGCAAATTCAAAGTTATCACCAATATCCGCCAGGCCAGCGTGACGGACGAAATCGGGATTGTTTGCCTGGAATTAGACGGCAAACGCGATGAAATCAAGGCGGCGATTAAGTGGCTGGAAAAGAGCGGCGTGAACGTTGAACCCGTGGAAATCGGCGTGATCGAGAGCTGACCCGGAATTTAATTTCAAGAAGAGCGGATGTTTCTGCGCTCTTTTTTCAAAGGACTGGACAGAACCGGGTGAGCGACCTAAGGTCGGGGCAGTCCAGGCATTTAACAAATCAGAGTGATGATGCCGATTAAAATTGAATGTGGATGCGGCCAGCATTATGCCTTTGAAGTTGAGCCGGTGAACGGGAAGATGCCTTCATCCGTCGCCTGTCCCGCTTGCGGCATTGATGGCACGGCCGCCGCCAATGAGATTATTGCCGGCCAACTGGCTCAACCCGCGGTTGCCGTGGCGCCAAGTCCGTCCCCAATGCGGATCGTGAAGTCTCCCAATTCAATTGCGCCTGCTCCAGTCAGGCGCGCCGCTCTTCCGGGTCAGGTGAGCCGGACCCAGGCGGAAACCGAAGCAAAGGCAAAGGCCATGTGGGGTGATTCCCGGGAGGAAGTAATCAAGTATCTAATGATGCAAGGCTTCAGCCTTCAAGAAGCGTCAGAAGTGGCGCAAGCCGCATTCAAGGAACGGGCCGCCACAGTCAGGGCCGACGGTATGCGGAAGATTTTCAAAGGCTTGGCACTGATGGGGGTGCCGGTCGTCGCTCTTATTTTTTTCCTGAGCATCCGCTTTATTCCCATCAAACTCATGGCGGTAGCCGTCGCGATTGGTTTATGGGGCGTTTGGATGGCGCTCAGCGGGTTACTGATGGCGCTCGCCCCCAAATCCGAAAAAGGCGACATCAACGACAAATAATCTGGCGAGGTGAAATCGAGGGTGGACATCCCGTTCGACTTGGACAACGAGCGGCTTTCGTCGCCAACGTGTCAAAAGGAAACCTTGGCCATGAAAAGGCCAATGTGCTCGGTTCCTTTAGTGAACTATCCCGGTTTAGCTTTCATGTGGAAGACGGCCTGATATTTTTTGTTCGCGAATCACAAGCGCCCAGTTCCAGCAGAATCCAGAAAACGACGGCGGTGGGAAGTCGGAACAAACCTCCGTCAAACCAAAAGGCGACGAGCATGGACAAAGCAGCCGCGCGGCAGGCTGTCTTAATCCTTAACTCTGAGCCCTGAATTTCTAATTTCTGAAAGCAGAATGCAACATAAATGAGAAAACAGAGCAAGGCGGGAATGCCTAATTGTGTTCCCAACATTAAGTAATCGTTTGTGGTGATTGCCAAAGCACCGTCTTCGGGAGGAGAATAATTCTGCTGGTAAAGTTCAACCGTTCTATCCCAACCAACACCGAACGGATGGTCCCGCATGATTTCAAAACCTGCTTTCCAAGCTGCGACACGATGTTGAGCCGATGGGCGGCTGAAATCCATACGCTTTATATACCAGGGAGCCGAATCGGGCGTAGCTTTCCAAAAACACCAAATAACACCAAAAAAAGCAATGATTCCGGGTACCACATATCGCCATTTTACCTTTCGGAAAGCATTTGCAAAATACAGTAATCCTACTAACACGCCCAACCATGCGCCGCGGCTATAACTTAAAATTAAACCGACCCCCATCACTAACACTGAAATCAAAAGAGTTATAAATCTGGAATTGCCTGATAAACTCGGAATTTGAGCGAGCAATCCGATTGCGAGCATTGTCCCCGCACCCATTAGCATTCCATAGGTGTTCGGATTACCCCAAAGCCCAATCCAACGCGGCATACTATAAATGCCGTGCGAAAGCTTAACCTGCCAGCAAGAGGAAAAAGCAAGCAATATTACAAATCCACCTAAAAATGTAACATCTAAATCCAACGCCTCTCGATTAGAGTTTATATCCGCCATACTGCCGACTTCACGCACGGGATAAACACGCAAAATAAAAAACGAAAGTTTAGCAATTATCAAGCTGGATAACAAAATCATAGGACCAATTGGGTGCGTGTTTAAATCAACGGCCATTATATATCTAATACAAACAATTGCCAATAGACTAATTAAGAATACGTTTAGCCGGATTGACGATATTAATATCAAGAAAATACACCAGGTAATGAGACACTCAAGCCCCATCCATCTGAGCGTAAGAAAGGATCCGATGATATCTCTAACTAAAGCAAATCTCAAACGTAGGAACGGCATCCAAAGACACAAAAAGCATATAAATAGCAAAAATACGACTTTTGCTCTGCACTTCGACTTCATCATCAAAGTTTTTGGCCTGCGTAACGACCAATCATTTGAGTTGTTTATGGCACCAGATCCGGAGATTTACTGCATTTCGCATAATATAGCGACAGGACTTGTTCTTAGTGTTAAACTTCGGGCATGTGAAATCCAAAAGGCGTTGAACGCGATTTTGATAAACTGGAACAACCGCGACTCAAGGCCGCCAAGCTCTTTGACCGATGGCTCCATCAAGGCGAGGTCGCCCGACGATTGGGCGTGCATCGCCAGTCGGTCAGCCGGTGGCATCAAGCTTGAAAAAAGCACGGAACCAAGGCGCTGTGCAAAGCGGCAGGCGCTGGCCGTAAATCTCGTTTGCAACCGGTCCAGTTGGAGAAATTGAGCCAAGTCTTGAAGGAAGGTCCTGAAGCCTTGGGCTACGACACTTCGCTGTGGACGACCTAGCGTGTGGCCGATCTGATGCACAGACAAACTGGGCAGAAGTATCATCCGGGAAATGTTTGGCGAATTTTGTGTTCCTTGGGCTGAGGCTGCCAGCGCCCAGTGGGGCGGGCCACCCAGTGCGATGAATCTGCCATCCAGCGGTGGAAACGGGTGCGCTGGCCGGGAATAAAAAAAACGCTCCAGCAACGTCAAACCATAGTGTTTGTGGACGAGAGCGGTTTGAGCGAGCGTCCACACCGGGTACGCACTTGGGCTCCGCGTGGCCAGACTCCGGTGTTGCAATATTCGTTCAATTGGAAGTGTCTGTCGGCTATGGCCGGGATCACGATCTGAAACGTCTATTCCCGGCTTTTTCGCGGCAGCATCAAAGCCCCGCAGGTCGTCCAGTTCCTGAAACATTTTCAACGGCATATCGGTGGCCGGTTGTCCACCATTTGGGACGGCCTGCCCGTTCATCGCTGCCGGCTGGTGCGAGAGTTTGTCGCCGCGCAGCACGGGGCCATTGAGATGGAGTCCCTGCCAGCCTATGCGCCCGAACTCAATCCGGTCGAATATATCTGGGACTACTGCAAGTAACATGAACTGCCCAATCTTTGCTCGAAACACTTCGGTCAACTGAGCACGGCAGCCCGCAAAGCATCGGGCCCGATGCGTCGCCGGCCGACCTTGGTGGAATCCTTCTGGAAACAGGCCGAATTGTTTCGAGCCAATTGTCACTATATTATGCAAACTCTAATAGAATAACTAAATAAGTCCACCATACGACGGTCACCCAAACAGTTACCACGCTTATCGTAGCAATATTAACATCCTTCGCTCGCGTTTACCCTCCACAAGCTAAAGTTGTAACATTAGTACATGTTTCAGTCCCTGTCGATCCGTCGTCAGTAACTTCTTCGCACGTATAAGGAAATCCATTACAGTTTCCAGACCACTGTTCACAATGGTTAGTAGGTTCTGCTTTTGTATAGCACTGGAGATATTGTCCGGTACCATCATATTCACATGTATATGAATTCGGACAGTCTACTTCCAGACAATCAGGGCAGGTTGGCGTTACCGGCGTTCCACATGATTGACTGGGAGTATCATAGAGATTACAATCCGCAATTGCCGTGATTAGGCTGGCCGCCATTGTTGCTAGAATGATATATTTGACTTTTCTTGTTTGTTTTGTTTTCATTGTATTTATTTTATCTTTGTCTCTTTTGGTTTATTAGGTAAATTCCAAGGAAGACCGCTGGAAAGGCAATTGCGAGCGCCACAGCAAACCTAGCCATTTTCAATCTTGCGTATTTATTTCTGGGTGAAATCCTGTCACCTATTTGCCTGATGCCCAATTCGGCAAGAGCCTCATCTTCTGCAGAGAATTTCGGCGCGTATGCGAGTAGCTCCCGTATCCTGTGGTCATTTTCCGAAGGCCAGATTCCATTTGTAATAACATATGATATATAAGCATGCCCCAAATCCGCGAAGCGCCGATCTTTAATGAAGGCAGGAGAAGGTAATTTTGGTGGCATAACAGGCGAGGCCGTAACTATTATATTTGTTACAAGACAATAAAATGAAACCAACTTGGATAAGTCCGCTGCGTTCGACCCATTGAGCTTAGGACCAAATATCGTAAACTCAAAATGCGTTGGAATTAAGGTACTTAATACATTCGTGGCACTCACCCAATCGCCCTCTGCGAGTGTATATCCGTCGCCATAAGGCGCTGGAAATTTTTGATGAACGACCTCCCCGGTCAAATGGTTCCTCCCAAAATAGGAGTCGGCCGTAAACAGCAGCTTTTCCGGAACGCCATCGGATGACTTTACCCACGCATAGCGGCAGTTATAATCGCTTTTAGTAAATATCCCTATGTCAATTGGAAGTGGCGGCTTAGCAAAGCCATCAGCGTTACTTAATACACATTGGGATGCAAATGCAAGCCACAAATCTTGCAGATGGACTTCCCGAGCATATGGATAGTTACCAACGGAAACATCAGCGTTTCCGGAGGGAAACTGGATAATATATATATTTGTTCCATCATAGGCAGCCCGAGTACTTAAGTCATCAGCATCATTTGCGGTGGGGTTTACGTTTGTAAACTGGATTAACCATTTGCATCTGTCGAGGGTAACGTCAAAGTTCATTTGTTTAATAACTCTAAATGTTGGCGTGTTCAAATACGTGCCGTATTCATAATACCCCATTAACCTGATCGCCTTTTCGTTTCCAAATGTTTGCCGTTGCGAGAGGAACACCAAAAGCGCTGTTATGAAACAGATAGCTCTCAACAATTGTAACTTAAGAAGCATTCTTAGGTATTTGAATTCAAAGGTTTTATTACTTTACTTGCGCTGACCAGGCAAACAACGCTGCCAGCGAAGAGGTAAACCGCGACCCATTCTGACAACCGCGTCGCCAAGCTGTTGCTAATGTGTAATGAACCTGCAAAATTGCCGAAACATGGACAAGGCATTTGCCAATGCGTGTCCCCAGACGACACAAAATCGGAGGGGAATCGAATCTGTTTGGTATCCACGGACGCAAAATTGGAACTAACAAGCATGGCGACCCGGGCGCTGTTGAAGTAGCTGAACCACCCCTGCATATCCTTCGGGCAGTGATCCACGTTGGTGTTCTGCGTGAAGGGAAGAATTTGCTGCATCCAACCATGCTTTTGAGTTTGCGGGTCAATTTCACCCCAAGGAATCACGCCTCCGGATTCCGGGTATAGCCCGTTGCTTTCGTTGGCATACATGGCCATGCCAAAGCCAATTTGACGGAGATTGGATAGACACTTTGTCGTCAATGCGTGTTCTTTGGCTGCCGCCAATGCCGGAAATAACAACGCCGCCAGAATCGCAATGACGGCAATGACCACCAGCAATTCTATCAATGTGAATGCCCCGGCCAGTTCATACCGAAACGATTTGCTCTTTCTATTAAATGGAATCGTAAGGGATGAAATCTTCATAAGCTGGGAACAGGCTGCCCCCCCGTAGGACGAGGCATTTTTTTTCGTTCCACATTTGCCAGCGCATTTCCTAACCATACGAGCCTTATTTCCAAAACTTTACGACGGTTTAAGCATTTGAATATCCTCATTTCGGGTGAATGTTTGTTACAAATGGGCAACAAGATCGGAGTTTTCATCCCCCGTTTGGGGGATATTCCCGTTTGGGTTCATTTCAATCAGAAATAACGAATGAGCCAGGGAAATGTCTAAGGAGCCTGCCGAAGTGAAAGGATTGGACGCTAACCCGGAGCGATTCAGCTCAATCTCACGTAAAGCAAAGGCCGCAAAGGAATGGAACCCTATTTCTGCTTGTTGCTCAATTTTGGCGAAGTGCGGCTCATGCACGGCATCGAAAGGATCGTCAACGGATTGCCTGACGAAAACCAACCGGCATTATTGCCAGGGTCAATGGGGAGATCCCTGTTTTCTCAGACCTGTTCACGGCCCATGAACCGATTCGGAGTTCGCGACCGCGTAAACGCGGAACTCCAAACACTCCCAGACCGCCTTCGGCCTTCGCATCGCTTCCGCCGTCGCTCTGCTTTGGCGAGACAAGCCGGCCCGACAGGAAAGGCGGAACTCCGAACTTCCTGTCCATGGGGAGGCTAAACGATTTCGAAATCGCGCATGGGGACCATGAACTCTGGCGGAAGGTTTTAGATGGAGCAAGCTCACGCTCGCTGCCACGATGCTCATAGGGAGGTGTGCTCCTTAATTCTTTATTTAGCGCGTCGCCTCTTGACCTTGAGCTGCGTCGTCGCGTGGGCAAGCGCTGCTTGAACCTGCGCCGCTTCTTCGTCGCTGATTTTTTGGGACAACCGCGCCTCAGCCTTCCGGCGGGCTTCCTCGGTCCGGGCTTCGTCAATGTCGTCGGCGGCAATCGCCATGTCAGTCAAAATCGAAACCCGTTCGCCCGTGACTTGCACAAATCCGTCGCCGACGGCGAGAAAAATGTTTTTATCGTCCTTGCGCGCAATAATCTCGCCGGCCACCAGTTGCGTCATCAACGGCATGTGTTGCGGCAAAATACCCATTTCACCATCGCTGCCGGTCAGCGTGACCATGTCCACGTCGTCGGAAAAAATCTTCGCTTCCGGCGTGACAATTTCGAGTTTTAAGGTTCTAAACATTGAAAAAAAACCATCTTAATCAATTACCCTTCCTTGATTTCCTCAATTCCGCCCTTCATGTAAAAATTCTGCTCGCCGACCTCGTCATGCTTGCCTTCGAGAATTTCCTTGAAACCGCGAACCGTCTCGGCCACCGGAACCTGTTTGCCGGGGCGCCCGGTGAAAACTTCCGCCACCGAAAACGGCTGGCTCAGAAACCGCTGGATCTTTCGCGCGCGATAGACCGTCAGTTTGTCGTCGGGCGACAGTTCGTCCATGCCCAATATCGCGATGATGTCCTGCAAATCCTTGTAACGTTGCAGGACTTTTTGCACGCCCCGCGCCACTTCATAATGTTCCTGTCCCACAATCTCAGGCGCCAGCGCGCGGGAGTTTGAAGCGAGAGGATCCACGGCCGGATAAATGCCCAATTCGGCGATGGACCGTTCCAGCACAATCGTGGCATCCAAATGCGCAAACGTCGTCGCCGGCGCCGGGTCCGTCAGGTCGTCGGCGGGAACATAGACCGCCTGGAAGGAAGTGATGGAACCTTTCCGCGTGGAAGTGATGCGCTCCTGCAGATCGCCCATTTCGGCAGCGAGGGTTGGCTGATAACCCACCGCGCTCGGCGTGCGGCCCAGCAAGGCGGATACCTCGGAACCGGCTTGCGAAAAACGAAAAATGTTGTCAATGAACAAAAGCACGTCCTGATTTTTTTCATCGCGAAAGTATTCCGTGACGGCGAGAGCGGAAAGCGCCACGCGGAGACGCGCCCCGGGGGGCTCGTTCATCTGCCCATAGACCAGGCCGATTTTCGAGCCGGGGGCGATGATCGGCAAGCCGTGCTCGTTCTTCTTTGGATGGCCTTGCGCGTCTTTCTCAACTTTGATGACGCCCGCTTCGATCATTTCGTTGTAAAGATCGTTGCCTTCGCGGGTTCGTTCGCCGACCCCCGCGAACATGGAGATGCCGCCATGCAGTTTGGCGATGTTATTGATAAGTTCCATGATGACGACCGTCTTGCCGACACCTGCCCCGCCGAACGCGCCGACTTTGCCGCCCTTCAAGAACGGGCAAATCAGGTCAATGACCTTGATGCCGGTGGTCAGGATTTGCGGAGATGTGGATTGGTCCACCAACGCGGGCGCCGGACGGTGAATGGGATTGAACTTGTCCGCTTTGACCGGCCCCTGCTCATCCACCGGTTCGCCGACGACGTTGAAGACGCGGCCCATGACCGCTTCACCAACGGGCATGGAAATCGCCGCGCCGGTGTCGGTGACTTCATAGCCGCGCTTCATGCCCTCGGTTGCGCCCATGCAAACGCAGCGCACCCAGTTGTCGCCCAGGTGCTGGCTCACTTCAAGGGTCTGTTTCGTTTTGCCGCCGCCGGGCAGGTTGAACTCGACCGTCAGCGCGTTGTAAATGGCCGGGAGTGGCGACGGAAATTCCACGTCCACGACCGGGCCGATGATTTGAACGATTTTGCCTTTGCTCATGAAAATCAAAAATTATTTTGTCAATTTGCGTTTGGAAAGATCCAATGGCTGCGCGCGACGGATGGCGCCGCTTTCGTCTTCTGTAAAGGTGATGGAATCATAATAATCTTCCAATGGAACAAAGATTCCTATTTTTTCCGCCCACTCTTTCAGACGCGGATTACACGTCCTTTCCCATGCCAACACTTCAACTCCCCACCCTTTTTTGTGCATGCGTTCCAAATCGGAGTGAAAGCCAACCCCATCCAAAAAACCCGCGCCGTCTCCCGTAAGCATCACGGCTATTCCCGGATGGCCGTTGTAATCCAACGCTTTTCGGAGCATGTGCGTTTGCAAGGCCTGATCGACGGCTTGTTCGCGCGAACTTAAGCTGCCGCGTTCAAACAATTCGACTTTTACACCCGCTTGCTCCAAACGATTCCACACGTGCCGCAAAGGCGGTGGGACGGAACCTACTGCAATTGCATATTCCAATTTGCGTTCCGCCAACGCTAATTGGAGCAGGCTATCAAATTGAATTCGCACGTGGTATTGAGCGTCACCGCCCTCTTTTTCCGCTGCCACGGTTTTCGCGCTAATATAAATGTTTGAATTATCCCAAAATTCAAAAATGTTTTTCATATTAAACAGTGTTATTCTTTTCTTGCATCGCGTCAACCTACCGCCATCTGCGCGCTGGCGATTTCCAGCAATTCTTTGGTAATGTTCGACTGGCGCAATTTGTTGTATTCTAGCGTCAGATCCTTGATGATCTGTTTCGCGTTGTCCGTGGCGTTTTTCATGGCGACCATGCGCGCGCTGTGCTCCGATGCCCTGGTTTCCATCAATATCTGGTGGACCTGAAAATTCAAACAATGCGGCAGCAATGCGCCTAACACGGTCTTTTCGTCCGGCTCAAACTCATAAACATCCACGCCCGCCACGCCCGCCGGGGCTAACGGCTCGGCCGCAACATTGACGCCGGCCGTAACCGGCTTGATTTCGCCGATGGGCAAAAAGGGAATGACTTTCGGTTGTTGCACCAGCGTGGAAACAAAATTGGCGAACAAAATATCCACGGCATCCACCTCGCGCTTCAAAAACAACTCCTGCGCGAATTTTGATATGGCCCGCGCCTCGGCAAAACCGGGCGAGTCCTTATAAGTAAACTCCGCGGCCAACTGCCGTTTGGTGCGGGCGATAAACTGCGCGCCCTTTTTTCCCGCGCAAATAAACACCGTCGTGTTCTTGTCGAACTTGACCGCTTCCCGCGCGAGATTGCTGTTCAAGCCGCCGCACAAACCGCGGTCGGTGCTGACCAAAATGATGCCGCGCTTCCTCACCGGCCGCCCTTTCATCAGCGGATGCTTGAACCAAATGATCCGTGGCGCGGCTTCGCCGAGAATCTGGTTCATGAGATCCGCATAAGGTCGCGCTACCAGCGCGGCTTGCTGCGCCTTGCGCATTTTCGCCGCCGCCACCATTTGCATCGCCTTGGTGATTTGGGCGGTGTTCCGGACCGACTTGATTCGCCGGCGTATGTCGCGCGTGCTCGGCATGGGTTGGTTAGTGGTAGGTCGGCTTGAATTCCGTCACCGCGGCCTTCAACTCAGCCGCCAGGGCGTCGCTGACGGCTTTCTCGCTGCGAATCCGCGCCAGCAATTCGGCTTTGCGAGTGGCCAGAAAATCCGTCAGCTTCGCCTGAAAATCCTTCACCCGGTCCACCGGAACGTCGTCGAGAAAATTATTTTGCACCGTCCACAAAACCGCCGCCTGCACTTCCACCGGCATTGGGTTGTATTGAATCTGTTTGAATAACTCAACGATGCGTTTGCCGCGTTCCAGCAGGCCTTGCGTTTTCGCGTCGAGGTCGGACCCGAATTGCGCGAACGCCGCCAACTCGCGGAATTGGGCCAAATCGCCTTTGATACGGCCGGCCACCTGTTTCATCGCCTTGATCTGCGCCGCAGACCCCACGCGCGATACGGACAAGCCCACGGAAATCGCCGGACGCACCCCCTGGTAAAATAAGTCCGTTTCCAGATAAATCTGCCCATCCGTGATGGAAATAACGTTCGTCGGAATATACGCCGAAACGTCACCCGCCTGCGTCTCGATGATCGGCAGCGCGGTGAGCGATCCGTTGCCATATTTTTCCGCGACGCGCGCGCTGCGTTCGAGCAAACGGCTGTGCAGATAAAATACGTCGCCCGGATAGGCTTCGCGGCCGGAAGGGCGCTTCAGCACAAGGGAAACCTGCCGATACGCCACCGCGTGCTTGGATAGGTCATCGAAAATAATGAGCGCATCCATGCCATTATCCATGAACCATTCGCCGATCGCCGCGCCGGCGAACGGCGCCAGGTATTGGTTGGTCGCGGAATCCGAAGCCGCCGCCACCACCACGATGGTGTAGGCCAGCGAGCCGGTCTTTTCCAAAATGTCCAGCACCCGCGCAACATTCGATTGCTTTTGACCGATGGCGACATAGATGTTGTAAATCGGACGGAAATCCTTCTCGCCGCCGGCCTCGGCCGCCTTGTTGATGCGCGCCTGGTTAATCATCGTATCCACGCCAATTGTCGTCTTCCCCGTGGAACGGTCGCCGATGATCAATTCGCGCTGGCCACGGCCGATGGGAATCATGGCATCAATCGCCATGATGCCCGTCTGCACCGGCTGGCTGACCGGCTTGCGTTTGACAATGCCAGGCGCGATTTTTTCAACCGGGTAAAAAATGTCGCTCTTGATCGGCCCCTTGCCGTCGAGCGGCAGGCCCAGCGAATCAACCACGCGGCCCAGCAACCCGCGTCCCACCGGCACCTGCAACAGTTTGCCAGTCGTGCGGACTTCGCTGCCCTCCTTGATTTTCGTATAATCACCCAAAATAATCGCGCCAACCTCGGTCTCTTCCAGATTGAGCGCGATCCCCGTGATGCCGTTGCCGAAATCGAGCATTTCGTTGAGCATCGTGTCGGTCAATCCTTCAATCCTCGCCACCCCGTCCCCGATTTCGCGGACGGTGCCTACATTCTGTTTGGCGGTGGCGATTTTCGCGCCCTTGATTTGCGCTTCAATTTCCTGCAATAGGTTGCTCATAAAATTTCGCTAAAAACTTTCCTCCAATTTTTCCAAACGCGTTTTAACGCTGCCGTCATAAAGATCGCTTCCGACCTGGACCCGCAAGCCGCCGATCAGCGCCGGATTCTGCGCGAACGAAATGTCCACCCCGTTGCCGTATTTGCTCCTGATTTGGCCGGCGACATCGTTTTGCAAGTCATCGGGCAGCAGGGTCGCGCTTTCAACACGCGCCGTCCGCTGTTTCAAATCCAATTTTACCAGCCGCTGCAACCGCGCCAGGATGTCCATGTAACCCCGGGGCTTTTGCGATAGCAGCAGGGCTGCGGCCTGACGGACGCGGCTCTCGTCCAGCACGCCGTGTACCCGGCAACAGCGGAACAGTTCGCGGGCTTCGCGCAATGCCAGTTTGGATATTTTCATGCCGTGGGTTGGTGAAATTTCGGATTCGGGACGCGTCAGGCGGTCAATTGCCTTTCCGTTTCCTCCGCGAGGCGGCGCTGGTCTTCCGGCGTTAAAATTTTTCCGGTCACCGTCGTCGTCGTTTGCACCACGAGCCGCCCCACTTCGCGTTTCAACTCGCCGAGCATCTGCAAACGCTCCTGCGCCGCGGCGGCGCGCGCCTTGGTGACGATTTGCTCCGCGGCAGCAACAGCCTTTTGCGTCTCCTGTTCGCGCACACGGGCCGCGGCTTGGCGCGCCTCCTCAATCAGCTTATTGGCCTTGTCGCCGGCGTCGGTCAGGATTTTTTGCCGCTCGGCCTCAGTCCGCGCCACCTCCGCCTTGATCTTTTCCGCGGTGGCCAGGGATTCAGCGATCTTGTCGCGGCGCGCCTGCAGCATCCTGAAAATTGGCCCGTAGGCAAACTTCCATAAGACAAAAAAGACGACCGAGAAGCTGATCAACTGTGTGACTAGCGATCTCCAATCAATTCCTAGTTCGCTCATAACCGTATTTATTTGACGGCAAACCAGGCGATGACCGCCCAGCCTTCCGCGAGGGCCATCCCGACGAACATCCACAACAGGATGCGTCCCATCATCCCCGGATTCCGGCTCATCGCTATGAGCGCGCCCGCCGTGGCGCAACCGATGCCAATGGACGCGCCAGCCATCGCCACACCGGTCTTGATATCGGTATTGATGAGCAAGTTTTGCGCTATATCTGCTGCTAGCATATTTTTTCCTTCCAGTTTGTTTTTGTTGTTCTCGCAGCCGCTTTTTCTTCAAGCGAACCGCAAATTTAAAATTTTAATGGCTGGCCTCCTCCTCATGCGAGCACATCGTGCCCACAAAAGCAACAACCAGCAACCCGAATACGAATCCTTGCACGGCACAAACAAACGTTTCATAAAAATAAACTGTGAGCGTGATCAACACCGACGCCAGCCAGGATTGCATATGAAATCCCATGTCGAGCATCGTTTCGCCGGCGAAGATGTTCCCGTATAGCCTCATCGCCAGCGCCACCGGACGCGCGAATAAAATGGAGACAACTTCCATCACGCCGATAAAAATGAAAAGCAGGGCCAGGATCGGATAAACCCATTTGCTTGCCTTCATCTTCACGCCGAAAATGTGTTTCGTGAACCCCCAGACGCCATTGTAGCGGATCGCCCAAAAAAGGCTCATCACCAAAAAAATGGCCGTCATCGCCACGGTCAGGTTCGCATCGGATGTCGGCGGGCGAAAAATTGGCCGATGCACGTTTTCCACGGCAAAAGGCAGCAGACTGCCCTTGACGGGCGTTCCGAACCCAATGCTGCCAACGCCGGGAATTAAGTCCACGTAATTACACAGGACGATGAAAATCAAAAACGTTGTCGCATACGGAAAAACCCAGCGCGTGACCCGGGGGTCGAGAACGTCTTTCATAAAGTTTTCCCATCCTTCGACGATCATCTCCAGGATGTTTTGCATTCCAGACGGGATTTCCTTGATGTTTTTCCAGGTCGTCACCCGTACAACAACTAGAATAATCGCCGCCACAATCCATGAGCAAATGATGGAATTGGATACGGGCAGCGCCAGGGCTTTAGGCCACCAACTGCCAAAAATAGAAGGCACCTCCGGATCCGGCGATTGTCCGATGTAAAATATTGCCCGGCGGTGCCTGCTTGGGAAGGGCTTCCTGCTCGGGGGCGCTGGCCGGCGGCGTCTGTGCCGCCGCGTTGGACGCCGTTTGAACAGCCGGGTTCGGCGCCGGCGGCTGCGCTTCCAGCTTTGCCGCAAGCATCACGGCAAGAAAGATGCCAGCGAAAATAACTTTACTGAATTGTTTCACTAAAAAATCGTTCCGGAGCACACGAATGACCGATGTGTCATCGCTAATTGTGCTTCCAAGAACCCACAATCTGCCTCATCGTGAAAAAATTCACAAGCAAATTTTAGAGGAATTTCAGCGCGGCAATTTTTGCCTTGAAAGAAACCTGTTTGACATAGAATCCGGCCGCACCCCTTTCTCGATAAAGTTTGGTCGCCCGCTTGATCGCTGCCAGCGGCACCCCAAAAGCCTTGGCGACGTGCCCCCGCGTCGCGCTTCCCCGGGCGACCAATTGGCGGTGAAGCGCCGAAAACTGCCCAGGTCGCTCTTGGCATGAAGGAAGACCAGCTTATCGCACATCAGACAAGAGCGAGAAATTTCAGTTGATCTTTGAAAACAAAACTTTGGGAATGTCACGCAATCAGCGTGTTTCGTGCGGCAATGGCAAATCGCGGCACAAACTGCCAACATCGCATCCAATAGTTTTGCCGATTTCGCCCGGTCAATAGCGCAACGGGCGCTGAGAAATTGGCAGAAAATGGTTGGCAATTTCGTATGCCGCTTGCAAACATGCGAGCATCGGTCGTGTCAGAACTGACCATGCCCATGCCAACGGTTCTTTACGCGGGCAAAATTAACAAATTCATCAGGAAGAGGATATGAAAGTTATCAAACGAGCAATTATCGGGGCAGTTGCAATGTCGTTGGCCTCTGCCATTCAATCCTTCGCCATCGAGGGACTTCAAATCTCCGTGCAATCATCCAATGTTGTCTTGTCATGGCCGAGCACCAATACCGAGACTTATATCATCCAATATCGCCCGACATTGGACGCGACTTCGTCTTGGACGACCTTGGTGGATTATTATCCGGCGGCGACAGATACGAACGTGACATTCTTTATTCATTCCAACATCGTGCAATATCCGCTGATTTTAGGTGGCGGAACGAACACTGGCGGTGGCACACCGCCGGGACCCGATGAGATGAGCGGCGCCACGTCCGATTCAGCCGCAACAACGGCCACCGAGCCAAGTGTGCCGATGGCCATGCCGGCAAATGGTTCCGGCTCTGCCGTTCCGCTGGTCCTTTTTCCGCCGGGCTTCAATTTGTCGGGCATGGTGATTTTTGATCCGGCGACTGGAGAGTGGTGAGCGACGACGGTTATACGATTCAGGTGCCTCCGATTGACACCATGCAAGCCGGCGATGCCCAGCCGATGGACGATTCCGGGGACAGTACGAATCAATACACCGGCTTTTACCAAGTTGCGCGCGACGGAGCGCATCTTGTTGGGATCACCAATGGGATGACGCTTTCGGGAATTATCACCATTCCAATAGAAGTCGCCAACAGCTTTGGAACTTTATCAACGGTCAGCTTGACCGAGAATGATTCCCCGGTTGGAAATTCGATTCAGAACGCGCCGTTCAATCTTCCACTTGCGTTGACAGTGGACACGACACAAATGAGCAATGGCGTGCATCAAATTTCCGCGAGCGCAAGGTGGGATGTATTTGGCAGCAGCACAAACGAAGAAAGCGGCGGCGAACCTGCCGAAGCTGATTCTCCACCAATTTCAGTGACGATCTCAAATGAAATTTCCTACCCAAATTGGATGCCGGAGTTTGGTGAATTGGGAAATTCGCTGCTCATCCGCGCGACTTCGGCGCATACGAATGTGGATTGGTATATTGACGTGTATGACAGCCAGTATTCCTACATCGGAACTTTTGGCGGGCATACGGATGACGGAGACATTTCGGTCGCGTGGAATTTGGTTGGGCCTGATGGGGTGGCTCATACGAACGACAATTTTTTCATTTTTTACATCACGACTCCATTTGCCGATCCGCCCACGTCGCCCATTTACAAGCACTGGGAGCAATGGTCAGGTCACGGCGCATGGGTGGCCGTCGCCCAACATGCTTGGGACAACTACCTTAACTCGGATCTCTTGTATGCCGAACTCAGTGGATTCATTGGCGGAGCAAAGGGAGTTGGCTGGCAAGTCAGCCCGCCCGCCTCTCAGGATGACTAGGGAAATTGGGATGCCTATGCGCTCCACTATGGTGCCAGCGACCCGCAAGGCGATTCGGACTGGCAAGCGTTTCGAAATGCGCTTTACGATCCACTTTCGCGCAATTTGGTTTATTTTGGGCACGGCGGACCGGATGGACTCGGCTACAATCCAGCGAACACCAACCGTTATATTCCAGCCAACGAGATTGCCAACATGCTGCACACGATGCCTTACGGTCAAACGAATCGCCATTCGTTTCGTTTCGTCTTTCTGGATGGCTGTAGCACGGCCAAAGGCACATTGCCCGAAGCCTTCGGCATGTCTCACCGGGAAAATGTTGACGGTGCGGACTATGGGAATGCGTCCATGCGTTATTCCGCCTTCGTCGGCTGGCCGAACGACAAAATGATTGGCGCTGGCATAAATAATGGAAATATTGACACCTTCCATGTGAATTTTATCACTCATATTCAAACCGACATGTTACTGAATAACGACGGGATCAAGGCTGCTATCAAATATGCAGCCGGCCAGCCCGATACCGGCGGCGAATTTAATCCTGACTCCATGAAAGTTTATGGGTTTTGGGGATTGACGTTTGGACTCGACAACTAATGGTTTTATGCCAATCACCCCGTTTATCCATGTCACGGCGGCTTTCTCCAATGCCGTGCTGGTGGCAATTCTGCCGCACGTCTCCGACTTTGCCCAAAAGTTGGATTTGCCGATTCCCCAACCCATAACCGCCAGCCAAGTCGCACATTTCAATGTTAATCCCATGAAGGGCTTCATCGGAGGTGGCCTTTGGCTGACTAATCATTACCAGTTCGCTTTTGATAATGGGTATGTGCATATATTTCGTAACCTGAATGATAATCCTTTTCTTATGGACGACCCCGCTCAAACCTGGCCGCGCTTTGCGGGCAAGGATAACATGACCACCAATGACGCCATTGAACTGGCACGCGACACCTTGCGCAAATTGGGTTACGACCCAAAACTGTTGCACGCGGACGTCCCGCCGTTCTCCGTTCATGGTCCGTCCGATATGAAAGCGGGCTATCACTTTCCCTATTGTGATATATGGTGGGACGACGATAAAGTAGGATTAAATTTTCAAATTGACATGAACAAGAAAATGCTGGTTGGCATGTCCCTGAGCAGCACAAATCTTTTTCGTCCCAACCCAAAAATTGATGTCGTGCCTGAATTGGAATCTGATTATCAAAAACGCATTCAGGGGCACATGTTTATCCGCACCAATGCCGCCCCTCATCTGCCAGCCGTTAACCCTGCTGATGCTCCTTCGGCAACACCACCTGAATAATTCCTGCAATGGATGCGGCTTACCACGTCGTTTCCGCCGCGTTCGGGTCTGGATGCCACCAGTTCATGTATCCATCAAAAACCGCAAACAACGGCGGGCAGTAACAAAAAGGCAAAGCGGGCAAATAGACGACTTGCCGTGCTTTGAAAGGAAGAAAGTCCAGCGCGCCGCGTCCGTCGAGTGCCCAAAATGGACCAAGCAGCAACAGCCAGACGGGATAGACAAGCAGGATGCCAGGAAGCCATCGCCGCAAGTGCCGCGAACGTGGCGTTCGTGCATTCATCGGATGATCTGTCGCAAAAACGTTCATGTGCTCAATGGTAGAGTATGAAACTAAAACAGTTGTCTTGCAAGTTTCCCGGCAAGTCGTCATTCAATGTGCCAGCACACGCCAAGCCTATGTAGTTGTGAGGCATTGGCAGAACATCCGTCAGCGCAAAAATCTCGCGTTCGTCTTGCCTGCATCCGCTGGCAAAAAAGAATAGACACCATCCCCTGCCAGATCCGGCGGGAAAAATCGCGGCTCGAAACCGAGCCGCAAAAAGCGGCAACGATTCCTGAATCGCTTTGCGCGGCGATTCAAGATCGGGCGAAGAATTTTTGGAGGGAAAGACCCCCGCAAACCGCCGCATCACCAATTTTGCCGCAGCTCTTCCGGACTTTTCCCTCGCCCGCGCAATGTGCTCAAACTCAGACCGTCATGACGCTTGGCCAGCCGCCGTCCCTCGGCATCCCGCAGAAGTTCGCAGTGAAAAAATCGCGGCGGCCTCAAATCGAGCGCGCGATAGAGCAACATCTGCCGCGCCGTGGTCATCAGCAGGTCCGCGCCTCGAACAACCTCGGTGATTTGCATCGCCGCGTCGTCCACCACGCAGGCCAATTGGTAGGCGGGCGCGTCATCGTGCCGCCAAACCACGAAATCGCCAAAATCTTTTCCGGCGATGAATTTCTGCCCGCCGAGGTTTTCGTCGCCAAAGGAAATCGCTTCGCCAGCGTTAACGCGAAAACGCCAGTTGAACCTTTGGCTTGTCATTTCGGACGGGCGTTTGGAACGGCAGGTGCCCGGATAAATCGGCTCGTCATCCTCGGCGTGCGGCGCGCTCGCGGCCGCCTGAATGTCCCGGCGAGAGCAGGTACAGGCGTAAATAAAATCTCCTTCGCGCAATTTCTCCAAAGCCCGGAGGTAATATTCCATCCGCTCGCTCTGGTTGTATGGCCCAAATTTGCCGCCGACGTCCGGGCCTTCGTTCCACTTGAACCCAAACCAGTGCAAATCCTCCAGCATGGCGGCGACGAATTCCGATTTGCATCGCGCGCCGTCCAGGTCTTCATTTCGCAAAATCAAATCCCCTCCGCTTTGCCGCGCTCGCTCCTGCGCCGTCCAAAACGTTTTCGCGTGGCCCAGATGCAAAAGACCCGTCGGCGATGGCGCCAGCCGTCCGCGATAGGCCTTCAGAACGGCTCATCGGGATTGGCGGCCAGCCATTCGGTCAAGCCGGGCAGCGGCCTGGACAATATCTTTTGAATTTTGGAAATACTCAGCGAAGTGTCGCGCGCGCGGGGCGGCCCCGCAAAGTCTTTCACCAATCCCGGCTCCATCTTTGGCTTCAACTCGGGCGAACGTCGGGCGAGCAATTGCCCCATCTCCCAGCGCGATAATTTTTCCGCGCCGGCCGCGTGATAAATCCCGGCGCAATTCCGACCGGCCAGTTCCCAGCCGGCGCGGGCGGTTTCGCCCGCGAAGAGCGGCGAGCGAAATTCGTCGGTGAACAATTTGATCCTCTCGCCCGTTTGCAGGTCATGGCGCAATTGTTCGTTGAAGCCCCGCCGTCCGGTTTTTGACGTGCCGCAATTGATGGAGGTGCGCAGCACGATCGCGCGCGGGTTTTTCAGAACAATTTGCTCGGCGGCGACTTTCGTTTCGCCATAAAGTGAAATCGGATTGACCGGGTCGGTTTCTCCGTAATTCCCCTTTCGCCCGTCAAAGACAAAATCGGTCGAAAGAAAGACAAACGGGATTTCGGAGGCCAGTTCAACAAGAACCCTGGTCGCTTCCACATTCAGGCGCCGGGCCAGTTCCGGATTCGCCAGTGCCCCGGCAATCGTCGGAATGGCCGCGCAATGAATAATGAGACCGGGCCGTTCCTTTCTGAACTGGCGGGCGATGGCGGGAAAATCGAGCAAATCTAATTGATCGCGCGTCAGGCCGCGCACCCGCCAGAGCGGAGCATCTTGCGCCGCCGTCTGCGCAAAATAATTGCCGATGAGTCCATTCGCCCCGGTCACCCAGGCGGTTCGCCTGTTGTTCCCTCTCCGCATCGCGAGTCCGCGAGCGATGGGGAGAGGGCCAGGGAGAGGTGTCCGTTTCTTCATTTTTCCCCTTCAATCTAAAGTCTTCATTCAGGCGGCAGCCGCCCGACCCAGAGGCCACTGCCGATGTAATGCCATTGCAATTCCGGAATTTGCGGTTGGCCCCCGCCGCGGATAACCATCCGGTCTTGTGGCCGCATCTCATGTACCCACGGTTCAAACGCGCGTGGATCGTCGAAATTCCATTGGATTTTGCGCAGCACCTCCAAATCCTCCGGTCGCATCCAGCCCGATTCGAATCCTAAAATGTATTTCCAGTCAGCGGTGGGATTTTTGAAAAAAGTCTCGAAAAAAACATCCATGTCCGAATTGTAAATGATTCCCCCCTTGCCGGGCAGCCAGCCGGCGGCGTCCGGATTGTCGGGCGAATAGTATTCCATTGTCAGATTTTCAGTCCAGCGACTGTCACGGTCACTCGTGAAGGCAAGATAAACTCCCGCAGCCACGGCGAGGGTGATTACCAGGCGCCTGGCTGAATCAAAAATCGTTTGGCGCTCAAAATGCGCTTGCAATTCCAACGCGACCCAGACGATAAACGCCGGCGTCCCAAAGTCCCACCAAAAACGCTGCATCGTCAATCCCAGCAGCCAGCCCAACGCCATCATCATGAAAATCGGATTCAGCAACACCCGGGCGCTCCAGCCGAAAACAAACGCCCTCCACAAAAGCAGCGCCGCCACGGCCAGAACAGCCGCTGTGTCGCCGTCGCCCGGATGTAATTCCGGTTCGAGTTGGCGGTTGACAACAAAATCGCCAAACACGCCGAACATGTGGCGGACGGATTGAAACAAAAATCCGAAGGGATGGCCGGTAAGGCCGCAACCAAGAACACTCCCCGCCATCCAGCAGCCGCCATAGACAAATGCCGGGCGCCAATAGCCCGCCAGAAGAATCGCCGCGCCCGGCAAACATAGCAAATACCACGAACCGTGAATCCACGCCGAGGCGGCGACGAGCAGCGGTGTGAAAATAATGGCGCCGCGGCGGGGCCAATCCTTTTCCCACCTCGACCACAAAAATAAGATGGTGACGAGAGCCGCGTCAGTCACCAGGTAGGGGCGGCCGCGCGCAAATCGCGTGGTGCAAGCCGGAATAAATACGGCCGCGATGAACAGGGCGGCCAGCCAGGCCTCCGGCCGCCGAAACCAGGGCAGCCCGCACAACGTCACCAGCAGCATGAGGGCAACGACGGAAAAGATCACGAGCGACTCGGCGTCGCCGCCGTTCACCTCATGCACCCACTCCAGAATTTTTTGCCAGCCCGGACTCGGATCAATCGGGAAATCGCCGCGCATGACGAGGATTTGTTGCCAGGATTTTCCGGAAATCGTCTTGGCGGCATGGCGCAATGCGTCATCCATCGGCAGAAATCCGTAACCGATGATTCTCAAGGGAATAAAAATGATCGTGGAAACAACGATAACCCAAACGACCAATGGAACGTAGCGTCTGAGCAGATTCATGCCTTAATCCACAAATCGTTTGGTCAAATCTCCGTAGGCGTCAATCCGCCGGTCGCGCAGAAACGGCCAATGGGTCCGCGTGACATCCACCCTGGCCAGGTCAACCGGCACTATGAGAATCTCCTCCTGGTCCGCGGACGCCCTCGCCAGAATCTCGCCGGATGTTCCCGCGACGAAACTCTGGCCCCAAAATTCAATGCCCTCGCCGTCCAAACCCGCAATTCTTTCCAGGCCAACGCGGTTGGGCGCCGCCACATAGCACCCGTTGGCCACCGCGTGGCTCCGTTGGATGGTCTCCCAGGCATTGTGCTGGTGGGCTCCGTATTTTGCCTTTTCGGACGGATGCCAGCCGATGGCCGTGGGGTAAAAAAGAATTTGCGCCCCCTGCAACGCCGTCAACCGCGCCGCCTCTGGATACCACTGGTCCCAGCAAACCAGAACGCCGATTTTTCCGTATCTCGTTCGCCAGGCCCTAAACCCAAGGTCGCCCGGCGTGAAATAAAATTTCTCGTAAAAAAGCGGATCGTCGGGGATGTGCATCTTCCGATACACGCCCAGCAGCGTGCCGTCAGCGTCAATCACCGCGGCCGTGTTGTGATATATTCCCGCGGCGCGCTTTTCAAAAAGAGACACGATGACCACAACTTTGCGCTTTTTGGCAAGCCTGGAAAAAGCATCCGTTGTCGGGCCGGGGATTTTCTCAGCCAGCGAAAAATTTTTATGGTCTTCCTTCTGGCAAAAATACTGCGAGCGAAACAGTTCCTGGGTGCAGATGATTTGCGCGCCCCGCCGGGCCGCCCCTTCGGCGAGTGCGAGGGTCTTCTTCAGGTTCGCCTTCGGGTCGGCAGCGGCCGCGGATTGGAGAAGTCCAAGTTTGACGACTTGCGAAGCGGGGCGTTTCATGTTCCCGGCGATGTCTGGACGCGCACGGTGTGTTCCATTAAATCAGTGGAACCGCGAATGGCGGAGGCGTGAGGAACGTCCTGGCCAAACAATTCACGCGTGAATTTCCCAAGCGTCTCATTGGTTGGCCCGTAGCCCTTGTGGTAGATGTGATATTCGAGGTCGTACAGCAACTGGTCGGCGTGAGGATAGCGCTGCGCGGGGTCGCGCGCCAGGGCGCGTTGGAGTATGTCATTGAGCGAATCGTCTATCCGCGTATCCATTTTCCGGAAATCGGGAATTTCCATGTTCAAAACGCGCTGGCGCGATTCGTCCGCGCTTTCTCCTTTGAAGATGTTCCGGCCCAACAACAAATTCGCCAGCACCACGCCCGCGGAAAATAAATCGGATCGTTTGTCCGTAATTTGAAAATCAGCCTGCTCGGGACTCATGAAGTCCGCCTTGCCCGCAACCACTTCGCCCTCCTGGTCCGTCAAAAAGCCCCGCGCCTTCGCAATGCCAAAATCGGTTACTTTGACGTCGCCCTCAAAGGCAACCATGATGTTTTTGAAGCTGACGTCGCGATGAACGATCCCCAGCGGCTTCCCGTCTTTGTCGGTCTTGGCATGCGCATAGGCCAGCCCGCGCGCCACCCGGCTCGTAATGAAAACGGCCAATTCCTTGGGCAACTGGCGGTTCTTTTCCGCCAGTTGGCGCGTGAATTGCTCAAGATTCACCCCGCGAATCAATTCCATGCAAATGAAGCAAACCCCCTTGGAATCACCGAGATGATAGGTTTGGACGATGTTGGTGTGAATCAGGTCGGCAACCAGTTTGGCCTCGCCGATGAAGTTCTCAATAAACATCTTTTGGCTGGCAAAATTGGGCCGGATTATCTTGATGGCGACCCGTTTCACAAAGTTCCGCGCCCCGTGCTGCTCGGCTTCAAAGACAATGCCCATCCCGCCCTCAAAGATTTTGCGGACGATTTCGTAGCGAAAGTCACTTTCAATGGTGAACAGCGCCATGCGCCCATAGTCCGGAATTGCCGGGCGATGTCAAGCCTTGCCCCGCCGGAAGCCGCCGGGCGGTGAAATTTTTTGCATTTTTTTGCTTGCACCTTTGCCCCGAAATTCTTTAATTCGAGCCAAGTCACGTGACTTTTTAACCAAACAATAACAATAAACCAAACAGGAAGGACACCGAAGTTATGGCTAAAGCACTCTCGAAATCTCAATTGGCCGCCGCGATTGCGGAAAAGAATGGACTCTCTAAAAAACAGGCGGGCGAAATCCTCGAGCATCTGGCGCAACTCGCCTACAAACATGCAAAGGATACCTTCACCCTGCCCGGCATTGGCAAACTCGTTTTGCGCAATCGCGCCGCCCGCATGGGCCGCAACCCAAAGACCGGCGAAACCATCCAAATCCCCGCCAAGCGCGTGGTGAAATTCCGCGTGGCCAAAGCCGCGAAGGATGCCATCCTTGGCTCCAAGTAAGCCATCGCCTCTTCAAGCGCCCTGGAAGCTCCAGGGCGCTCTTCCCCCCCCTTTCCCGGCGTTATTTTTCGCCGCGCCAAATCGTCCAGTAATTGCCGATCCGCCGGGAAAAACGTTCCGGCTTTTCGGCGTAAAACCGCCGTCCCAATTTCAATGCCTCGGAACGAAACTCTTTTTGCCGCCGGCAAATCAGTTCAGCCAGCGCTTCGGCGTCTGGCGCGCCCTTGAAGTTCTCTTCGACAAATTCCGCCAGCATCACCAAATCGTGGTCGTTTCCGAGAAATTCGGCCAGGGTTTCCAGTTCTTCGACGGTCGCCCGCACTTCCTTCGGCCAAACCCGGCAAAGCAGCCGCAAATGATGCCAGAGGTCCTTCACCCGCTTGCGCCATTCATGCAGGTTTTTCGGCGAACAGTCTTTTTGGACCGTCTTAAATGCCTCCTGGCCCCGGCAAAAACTGGCTTTGAGCCCGGGGCCAATCGCCGCCCATCCGCTCGCATCCGTTTTCAGATCATTGGCGCGTTGTTTCAATTCAAGCAGAATTTTGGCGACGACCCCCGCCGAATGGCTCTTCAAATATTTCCTTTCCTCCACCCGGCAATCTTCCCGTAGCGCCTCTTCAATTTTCGGAAATGGCCGCGCCGTGAGCCTGCGGCTGAAATGTTTGGCCAGCCCTTCAAATGCATCCAATCGCACCCGGGCGTCGCGCACGGCCGTCAACTCCCCCGCCGCCGCTCGCAACCTCTGGTTGTTCGTGCGATAAACATTTTTCCCGATTTCGCCGCGCATCAGCCGAAGAATCGCGCGCAGTTTCTTGATTTCCTTGCGAACGTTATGTACCGCCTTCAGGCGGTCGTCCCTTAGGATTTCCAGCGCGTCCTCAACCCGCTCGCAGCATAGCCGCCGCAGGGCTTTGGCAACCTTTTCCTTCTTTTTGAAATGAAACGACATATCACGGCAACGCCTGGCGCCCGGCCAGGGATTCGTTCGCGTACCGCATATTACCCGTCAGCTCGCGTCCGAACCAGTCCGGAATTCTAAACGATTCCGATTCCCTCCGCGAACCAAATTCGACGTCAGCCGTCACCAATCCGCGATGCGGACCCTCATAAACGTCCATCTCAATCGTCCTGCGGTCGCCGGAAATCCGATACCGCTTCTTGGAAACCCGTTTGCCGTTCGTCAGCGGCCATAGCGAGTCAAAGGTGTCCTTCTTCAACGCAATCTCCTCTTCCAACCGGACCTTGCCGCGCCCGGCTTTGATGGTCAGAAAATAGCCGGCGCCCTTTCGCCGCAATCGGAATTCAATCTGGCGGGAACCCATCGGGAAATAGCCCTGGATGATTTTTGAATGCGGTTGCTTCCGCCAGCCTCGCGGCAATTTCTTGACCAAAAATTTCCGCTCAATCTCCAAATGTTTGCTCACTCGAAACCATCGGACGCAAGGGTCAGCAGGTCAAGCCTTGTCGTCATTGAAGGTCGCGACGGGTGTGGGACAAAATTCTTCAACCCTTTGCTTTTGTTCGGTTTTTTTTGCGGCGAATATATATGTCCGTATCTATTGATCCTTTAACGCTGTTGGAACGTTCGCTGTTGTCCCGTCAGGGACATCCGGCAATAGCTCGGCATTTCCAATGCCGGGACCGCATTCGGGATTTGCACAAGTCCCGAAGGGACGGTTGAATAACAGGCACGTCTTACGGGGGCCGTTGTGGGATTGATTCCAGCCGTCCCTTCGGGACTCATGTCCAACCGGCGATCGGGTCCCGGCATTGGAAATGCCAGGCTATTTCCGATTATCCCTTACGGGATAAATTCTCTTCAGCGCAGCGAGATCGCCCAAGCCTCACCCATAATAGCAGCCAGAGGATCAGAAGATTTTTGTCCCACACCCAATAACAGCGGAGGATGTGTTTTCGAATGGCACATCTTGGTAAATCCGCGTAGTCTAATTGAATGAAACCTCGCGTCCGCTTTGCCCCGTCGCCAACCGGCTACCTCCATATCGGCGGTGCGCGCACCGCCCTCTTCAACTGGCTTTACGCCCGCCATGCCGGCGGCACGTTCGTCCTGCGCATCGAGGACACCGACACCGCCCGCAATTCCCAGGAAGCCGTGCAAGTGATCCTGGACGGCCTGCGCTGGCTGGGGTTGGATTGGGACGAAGGCCCGCTCACCGCCGACGCCACAGGGCCGAGCAAAGGCGGTTTCGCGCCCTATTTCCAATCGCAGCGGAAGGAAAATTATCAGCGCCGCGTCGAAGCGCTCCTTTCCCACGGCCTGGCCTACGAACACGAAGGCGCCGTAAAATTCAAAATGCAGCGCGAGCCGATCGTCATCAAAGACCTCGTCGTCGGCGATGTCCTCCGCAAATTGACCGACCGCGAGGAAGCCGACCCCGACTTCGTCATCCAGCGCTCCGATGGACAGCCCGTCTTCCACCTCGTCAACGTCATTGACGATTTGGAGATGGACATCACGCATGTCATCCGCGGCGAGGACCATCTGAGCAACACCGCCAAACATATTGCCCTCTTCAAGGCCTTCGGCGTGCCGCCCCCGCATTATGCGCACATCCCGCTCATCTTGAACAAGGACGGCTCCAAAATGAGCAAACGCGACCAGGGCGCATCGCTGGCCGGTTATCTCGAAGCCGGTTTTTTGCCGGAAGCCGTCGTCAATTATCTCTCGCTGCTCGGTTGGTCGCCCAAGGACAACCGCGAAAAATTGTCACTTGCCGAAACCGTCGAGCGCTTCGATCTGCCGCAAATCCTGCGGCACAACGCGCGGTTTGATTATGAGAAATTGCTCTGGTTGCAGGGTGAATACGCCCGCGAATTGAAGGACGACCGTTTCTACGAGCTGGCCGTTCACGCCTTTGCCAAAGCCGGACTTGACACAAATAAATTTCCGCTCGCCTATGTCAAAGCCGCCCTCGACACCTGCAAAGGCAAAATCAAGACCTTCGGCGAACTGCCCGTGTATGCGGGATTTTATTTCCGCGACGAAATTGCCTATGACGCCGAAGGCGCAAAAAAGGACTTCATTCCCGAAAACAAGCCCCGCCTGCAAAAGCTCCATGACGCCTTTGCCAGACTGGATTCATTTACCGCCGCCAATATCGAAACCGCGCTCAAGGCCACTGCGGCCGAACTTGGCGTAAAAGCAGGCATCTTGGTCCATCCCTGCCGCCTGGCCGTCACCGGCAACACCGCCGGACCGAGCCTGTATCACTTGCTGGAAGTGTTGGGCAAAGAAAAATCCCTGGCGCGGATTGAAAAGGCGCTGGAGCGCGGCCAGGGCCAGTGACAAAGTCGTAGCGCAGATTTCCAAATCTGCCGTATCGCAGGTTTCCAAACCTGCCTCGCGCCAACAAAGCGACAGTTGGCGCCCGCCTGCTGCCTGTCCCGTCGTAGCCGCGGCGGAGACGGATCCCCTCTCCGCTCCCATCCGATGGGAGGGGAGATTGTCCCTCGCCCGCGTGCCTGCCCTCCGTAGCGCTTCTGGCGAAGGAGGGAGCGGGAGAGGGTGGTCCCGCCGCGGGACCGGGTGAGGGTTGTGGGGAGAAAACTGATTCATGCGGTCAGGGTGAGGTGTGGGTCCCTTGGTTCCATCTCCGGCGCTTTGCAGATTTGGAAGGCCCACCCTCCGTAGAGCTACGGAGGACGGGCGACACAGCAGATGTTGGATGCGCGCCAACGTAGCGCAGACTTCCAAGTCGCTGTATCGCGGGTTTCCAAACCCGCCTGCCGTCCGCCGGTTCAACGCGCTCGATATTCCGGCGCTCTGAGACAGCAGACTCGGAGGTCTGCGCGACGCCGCCCTTAATTCTCAAGTGCTCGTGGCGACATTGTCACTCGCCCTGGGAGCACGGCGGCATCGGCGCCATTGCCCATTGACAAAGCAGGACCAGCTTTTATAGTGTAATCATGAAAGTCATGCTTGGAATGACTTTGGCTGTCATCATGGGTGTTTCCGCCGGGGCAGCCGGGATTCCCACCGTTGAAATCAATGGCGACGAATACACCAACATCAACGATGTCCACGTCAGCGACAATGGCAGGATCTTCGTTTCGGGTGCGAATGGCATGACGGTGGTCAACGCGGGCCAACTTCCAACGGATTTTCTTAAGTCCTGGAATATCAATGCGCAAGCCGCAATCGCCACCGAAAAGCAGAAGGTCGAGGCCCAACTGGCCAGCGCCATTGCTGACGGCAGTTTCCGGCGCGTCGAGGGCGTGGTTTATAATCTCCGAAACCCCGCCTCCGGATGGATCACCTATTACAGTGTCACCGTCATACAAGTTCTGGACGATGGCGCGCTGATAGATTTGTCGCCCGATGAAAATACATATTTTCCGGTCCATGTCAGACACCTCCCGAATACGATCTCGGATAATGATCGGATTACCTTTACCGCCAAATTCATCGGGAACTTTTCCTATGAAAACAAATTCGGGGATGAGCGCACCGTGCGCGACTATGACGTGGGCGTGGTCTGTTCCCGCGATGAAATTCCCGATTCCGTTTTGTCGGGACGAAAAGCTTTCGACGTCATGGTCCAAAGCGGCGCGCCGACCGAGGATGTCCTTGCGAAACTGCCTGAGAGTGAAGATTTACAGGGCAATGGCTCCGGCTTTTTTATCACCGGGGACGGATATTTGATCACGAATTTTCACGTGGTGAAAGGCGCAAATAAAGTTAAGGTCAAAACGAGTTCGGGAATTTTTCCGGCGAAAATCGTCAAGACCGATCCCGAAGATGATCTTGCGCTTTTGAAAGTATCAGGACAATTCAAACCGTTGCCGATCTCCAAAGGGGACGCCCAGTTGGGAGAAGCCGTGTTCACAATCGGTTTTCCAGACATCATTCTGCAAGGAATTCAGCCAAAATATACCGATGGCAAAATCAGCAGCCTTGCCGGCATCCGGGATGACCCCAAGGATTATCAAATCAGCGTTCCGGTCCAGCCCGGCAATTCCGGCGGGCCACTGGTTGACATGAGTGGAAATGTGGTCGGGATCGTCGAGGCCAAATTGGACTTTGCGGCGGCCCTGGACGCATCAGGCGACCTGCCACAAAACGTCAATTACGCCATCAAGAGCAAATTTCTTAACGACTTCCTGGAACAATGCCCCGAAGTCAAACCGGCTTCCGCCCTGTCCTCTTCTCCGAATGCCGTTGTTTCCTCCACGCAACAATCGGTTGCGATGGTTTTGGTGTATTGAATTTACGGCCACCATTTCCCGCTTGCGCTGACCCGCGCCGAGGCTCACCTTTGAATCGTCTTTGGCTCAGAAGTCGCCGGCACACGAGTTGACGCCTGCCCCGTGTGGCATCCAACCGCCGTTCTCCCGGCCCGTTCCATTGCGGATGACTCGGGAAAATGAAGCGCCCCTTCCTCATCATCGTTTCGTTCTATATTGCCGGTCTGTTGATCGCGGACTTTTTTCATCCGCCGGTCATCGCTCTTTTCATCGCTTCCTTTTCCCTGATCGCACTCGTCTTTGCCTCGAAAAGACTCCGCCCGTTTCTGGTTCTTGCGCTCCTCGCTCTCGTCGGCTGGACGAATCTGGCCATCCATCAGGCCGTGGTTTCTCCCAACGATTTGCGCCGCCTGGTTGGCGGCCAAACCGAGCTTGTTTCGATCCGCGGCGCCCTGGCGCGAATGCCTCAGATAAAAATCGCCGCGCGCAACAACGCCGAACATTCGCTCACCCAAATCCGTGTCACCGAAATCAGCGGCGCCGATAACTGGCAGCCCGCCTTTGGAACAATCATCGTTTCAACCCCGTCGCCTCTCGCCAATTTTTTCACCGGCCAATCGGTGGAAATCTCCGGCCTCATCGCCCAGCCCGCCCCGCCCATCGCCGAGGGACTCTTCGATTATCGCGATTACCTGGCCACGCGCGGCATCTTTTATGAACTCCGCGCCGCTTCGACAAACAATTGGCAACTGCGCCAGCCTGTTCAGTCAACTCCGCCGCTGACCGACCGGTTTTTGAATTGGTCAAAACACACCCTCTCCCTCGGCTTGACGGAGGATGAAACCCTGCATCTGCTCTGGGCCATGACCCTCGGCTGGCGCACCGCCTTCACCGGCGACATCGGCGACCCCTTCCTTCGCGCCGGTACCATGCACCTCTTTGCAATTGACGGCCTTCGCATCGCCCTGTTGTCCGGCATGATTGTCACCCTGTTGCGCGTGTTGCGCCTCTCGCGCGCCTGGTGCGGCGCAGTCGCCATCCCCGCCATCTGGTTCTACACCGCCGCCACTGGATGGGAATCCTCAGCCGTTCGCGCCTCGGTGATGATGACCATCGTCCTCGGCGGTTGGGCGCTCAAACGGCCCTGGGACCTGGTCAATTCCCTCGCCGCCGCCGCCTTCCTGATTCTGCTGTGGGAACCACGCCAGCTTTTCGAGGCCAGCTTCCAACTCTCCTTCTTCGTCATGCTCGCCATCGGATTGCTCCTGCCTAAATTGAACCAAATCACCGACTCGTTCCTGCAATTCGACCCTTTATTGCCGGAACAACTCATTCCCAAATGGCGGCGCGTCCTGATGCAATCGGCCCGCATCATCGCGCGCTATTTTTCGCTCTCGCTCGCCGCCTGGCTCGGCTCCATTCCCTTGAGCGCCCTCTATTTCCACTTGTTCAGCCCCATCTCGCCGTTAGCCAACGTCATCGCCGTTCCCCTCGGCACGTTCGCCATCATGGCCAACCTCGGCGCCCTCATCTGCGGCGCCTGGCTCCCCTTCCTGACCGGACTGTTCAACAATGCCGCCTGGTTCTTCATGTCGGCCATGACCTGGGTCAGTGATGAATTTACCATGGTCCCCGGCTCCTACTGGTACGTCCGCTCGCCCTCGTGGATCTCGATCGGAATTTTTTACGCCTTTTTATTTGTCCCACTCTCCGGCTGGTTGAAAACAAGGACCCGGCGGGTTATCGGCGCCGCCGCATTGATTGTTGTCGCGGGAATTTATGTCTGCCGATGGGAGGCTTCGCGAGCCGAAACGGCAATCACCGTTCTGCCTTTGGAGGGCGGCCAGGGCGTCTTCGTCCAAGCCCGCGCGCAAAAAAATAATTGGCTCATTGATTGCGGAAATGCCGACGCCGTGAATTTCACCCTCAAGGATTTTCTTCGCGGGCAGGGCGTGGACAAAATCCCGCGCCTGGCCCTCACCGAAGGCGAATCGCGAAATTGCGGCGGCGCCTTTTCCGTGGCGCAAATTTTCGGCGTGAGCGAACTATGGACCAGCCCCGCTCATTTTCGCTCCGCTGTTTATAACGGCATCGTTTCGAAATTTGAAAAAAGCGCAACCTCGCGGCACAAAATCTTTGAATTCGACGGCCAATACGGTTGCTGGCAGGTCCTTTGGCCATCTCCCGCCTCCCGCTTTTCCAGAGCCGACGACGGCGCGCTCGTTTTGCTCGGACATTTCCCCGCCGCCAGAATTCTCTTCCTTTCCGACCTGGGCCAGCTCGGACAAAACGGATTGCTGGCGACGACTAACAATTTGCGCGCGGATATTGTCGTGGCGGGTTTGCCGAACGAAGGCGACCCCCTATCAGACCCCTTGATCGCCGCCATCCAACCCAAACTCATCGTGATTGTTGATTCGGACTCGGCCTTTGCGCGGCATGTTACTCCCCGCCTGAAAGATCGTCTGGCGGATCAAAAGGTCCCCGTGATTTATACCCGCGCTTCCGGCGCGGCCAAAATCATCCTGGATAAAACCGGCTGGAAATTGCAAACCCTGGATGGCCGCCAATTCACTTCCGCCGCCTTGTCAAACTGACGGAAACATGCCGCGCCTGTCGAATCGGAAATTTTTTGACTTCAACCGTCACGCTCTGCGGCTTGAATTCCGACAGGATCATTTCGCATACGTCCGCCGCCAGCTTTTCAATCAGCTTCCAGCTTTTCCCCTCGCCGAACTTTAAAAGCCGCTGCGACACCGCAAAATAATCAATCGTGTCGGCGATGGAATCCGTTTTGGCCGCCCTGCCGGAAATCGGCTTCATCTCCACCGTCAACAACAGCCGCTGCGGTTTGGCCCGCTCCGCCGCCGGCACGCCAACCCTGTAAAAAACCTCAAGCTCGACAATGGAAATTTTTGGCGGTTTCATGGTGAAAATCTGCGTTAATTCCTCCAACCCCTCTGTCCGCTCCTGTTCAAAAGGCTATTTCCGATTTGGTTTTCGGTATTTTTATCCGTGTCCATCTGTGTCCATCCGTGGTTAATGTTTTGTCAAATTCGCGCGGGCCGGGCCGTAGCTCTGAGCGAAGACCGGTCCCTTCGCGCCAATTCGCGTCAAAGCTTCTTCGCCTTGCGCCTGACGACCGCTTTTATCAAAACCTTCGTCGGCTTGTTCAATTTCAACTTCTTCGCCTCGGCCAATTTCACCCAGCGGAATTCCCGCCCCTCATCATTTAACTTTACCCGCGGATTTTTTGCCGCGCAACGGCATGTGTAATTCAACAGCACAAAATGCGCGTCCCGATAAAATTCCTTCGAGTGGATGCAATCCTGCGCCAGCACAAACTCAATGTCGGAAATTTTGAGCGCGGTTTCCTCCAGGATTTCGCGGCGCAAGGCGGCCTCCGACCCTTCGCCAAACTTGATTTTGCCCCCCGGAATCCCCCAAAGATTCGACCATTTGTGCGTGCGTATCATCAGCGCCTCGTTTTTGAAATTGAAGATCAGCGCCCCGACCGTCGCCAGCGGCACGGAACGATCTTCGTCTTTTGCGGCGTGCGCCTCGAGGTCCCGAAAATTGTTTCGCTCCAACACGTCGCGCAATTCCGCCAGGTGCTCGACAATCAAATCGGGCTGCGCCGCCCGCAATTGCTCCAGCGTGTTGTATCCTGTCAAGACGGCGCAGGAATGCACGCCCCCATGCCGCGCGGTTTCGATGTCGTGTTCCATGTCGCCCACAAACACCGTTTCTTCCGCGTTTAAGTTGTTCTCGCGCAGGATTTCATGGATTTTCTTTCGCTTGTCCCAAACGTCGGTATAGGGCCTTTCCAAATAGACGTCAAACCCGGTCACGGCGCATTGCGCCTTGAAATGGTCGCCGTGAATCGTGCTCAGGAGAAACATCCGCAGCTTTTTCTCCCGGCAAAACTCCAGAAACTCGCGCGCGTGAGGCAATTCGCAAACTGACGTCTGCGCCCGCTTGAACTCCGTATGAAACCATTCCTCAAGCTGGGGCATGGGCACGTCCGGCGTGTGCCGATCGTAAAAATTGGTGAATGGCAGCGAAAACTCGGCGCGGAATTTGGCCAGCGACATCTCCGCCTTGCCGGCCTGCGTCAAAACGAAATTGGACGCCTTTAAAACCGCGGGCAAGTCATCAACCAAAGTGCCTGACCAATCGAAAATGATATTGCGGATCACTCCACAAATTTAACCCGCGGAAGCCAAAGCTAAAGTCAAATCAGCAACTACGGGCTGGGGACGCATCTCCGTATTTGAGAAGGGGCGAAAGATGTCGCCCCTGATGGGGCTGGGGATTTTAATAGATTTTTACGCGCCGACGGCGCTTGAAGCTTCGCATTGACCATCCTACGGCACGTGTGCAAGCCCCGTTCAGGGGCGACATCTTTGTAGAAAACCCAACAAATATGGGACAAAGCCCCGTCAGGGGCGGCATCGTCTGCTTACGTTCGCAAAAAGTGAGATGAGCCTGCCTTGAGAAAGACCCCGGACAAAAATCTTCGTTTTCTTCGGTCCCTTGGTGTAGAAAATGCCAGTGCTCATCGCCTTCAATAAACCCTTCGGCGTTCTGTCGCAATTCACCGGCGATGGCTCGAAAAATCGCACCCTCGCCGAATTTGGATTTCCAAAAAACATTTATCCCATTGGCCGGCTCGACGCCGATTCGGAAGGCTTGTTGCTTCTAAGCGACGAAGCGCACTGGAACGAAAAATTGCTGCACCCGCGGCACGCCCACGAGCGCGAGTACTGGGCGCAAGTGGAACGGATCCCGTCCCCGGAAAGTTTGAAAAAACTGGAACGGGGTGTCCTGGTTCAAGGGCGGAAAACCCTGCCATGCCACGCCTGGATTTTGGAGCCGCAGCCGGTCATCCCCCCGCGCGTTCCACCCATCCGTTTCCGTAAATCAGTCCCCGATTGCTGGCTTGGCCTCGAATTGATTGAAGGCAGGAACCGCCAGGTCCGCAAGATGACCGCGGCCATTGGCCATCCGACCTTGCGGTTGATCCGCATCCGCATCGGAAATCTTTGGCTCGGCGAATTGCCGTCCGGACAGTGGCGGGTTCTCAACACGGATGATGAGCGGCTCGTATGGGGGCCTCCTCATACCGCTTCTCTCGACTGAACCGACATCTCTCCCTCACTGCCCGTTAAACTAATGACGGTATATGTCATGCGAGCCGATGTTGGTTGTTACGAGCGTGTTGCCTTCAATGTAGAAGGTTATCCGCAAATCTCCCTCGACCACCACCGCGTAAACGGTTCGGTTGAAGATGGCAGAAAGGCCGTGAATTTTATGGGTGCCCAACCGCGCATCAAACGGGTCCACCTTGAAGATTTGCCAAGTCCGGCGCACCGACGCCCATTGCTCATGCGGCAATTTTTTGAAATTACGCCAGAACTGGGGTTGAGCGACGTAGCGATATGCCATTAGACTGGCGGTTGGTCAAAGTGTTCGTCTCGAATTTCGATTCCACGGCCTTCTTCGGCTTCCTCAAAGCCGGTCCAAACGTCTTCAGGAACTTCGGGATGGGCCAGCCTGCGCAAATGGCGTTCCAGCGCCTTGAGGGCGGTCGGAGACAACTCCCGCAACGCGGCGCGAATTATTTGAGCGCGTTCCGCCTCCGGGAGGGTTTTCAATTCATGTTCCAGTATGCTCGCCGTCATCTATTCAATGTGGCAGATTGATGGTGGAGTTGCAAGCCGCTCATCATGGCAACAATCCTCATTTGCCCTCGAACTTTGCAATACATCTTCCAGCGACGGGGCGTTGAAATCATCTGGCTCGGTGATGGGGTTCCAGTGAACGGCGAATTAACTTGCCATTGACACCGACACGCCCAAGATAATTGCCGCTAGGTTTGTAGCGGATGAGGTTGGGATACGGTGTTTTGACCCAAACCTATGAAATATACGCTAGACCGTTAACGGGCGGCCAGGCGGGCGGCAGCGCCGCCCTACGGCTCGCGACGCCGGGAGGGAACAGCGAGCGGCAGCGATTGAAATTTTATCCCCCCGCAGTGGCCCCGACAATCAGGAAAGGCTCCTCACCCTTCAAAACCGCCTCGGGCAACATCGCCTCCGCCGGTTCAAACGATAAATCTCCCTTGCACGGGGAAACAGGCGGCGCAACTGATGCGGCTCATGCGGCGTTACGTCCATTCGGTGACACAGCGGAAACACCGTTTCAACCACTGGGCAATGAATTGCTTTTGCGCCGCTGATTTCTGGTTGGAGCGATTGCCGCGATTGCTGAACCTGTCCCTCGAAGCGATTCCCTGTCCGCCATTGTTTGTCCCGCGGCCATGGCGGAGCCGGATTATGTGATTTGAAAAAATGCTTGGTGCTTGCAAACCGGTGAACGCAAACCTAAATTATGGCCGTGAGTAAAATGGAAATTCTGGCGGAATTGCCCAAGCTGGAATTGGCAGACCGCCGCGAAATCTTTGATCGCATTTGCGAGATGGAAGAACGCGATTTGCTCAACGGCGGCGCGACGGAGGAGGAAAAGGCGTTGCTCGACCGTGAAGTGGAGGAATATCGCCGCAATCCAGAAGCAGGCTCAAGCTGGAATGAAGTTGAAGACCGCATCCGTAAAACATCCCGCTCGTGAATTGGCGCGTCATCATCCGGCCAAACGCGGAGGCGGATGTGCGGGAAGCCTGGTCATGGTATGAATCTCAACGCGCCGGTTTGGGCGATGAATTGCTGATTGAAGTCGGCGCGCGGCGGTTCGCCGGTTGGAAACCGATCCTGAACGCCGTCCATTTTATTACCGCGATTTTCGCCGGTTGCTCACGCGCCGTTTTCCTTACAAGCTTTTTTATCGTGTGGAAGGCGAGCGGGTCATTGTCTTTCGCATCCTGCACGCGAAGCGGGAACATCGGCGGCAACTGTGAAGTGAGCCTATTCACATCGGCTGAGCACCTCGAACGGAAAATACTTCCGGCTGTTCTCGTTTCGATTGTAACAGTAAGGCGTGCCAGCGGCAGCGATTGAAATTTTATCCCCCCGCTATGGCCCCGACAATCAGGAAAGGCTCCTCACCCTTCAAAACCGCCTCGGGCAACACCGCCTCCGCCGGTTCAAACGATAAATCTTCCTTGCATGCGAAAAATCGGACGAACGAGCGCCGCTTGAGCGTGACGTGGTCGCGAATGGTCCCGCGCAGGACGGGGAATTTCTCTTCCAGTGCGTTCAAGACCGCCCCGATGGTGACCGGCGCGGGCACTTCCACCCGCACTTCGTCCTCGACGCGCGCGAGATTGCGCAAATGAAACGGAAGCGCGACCCGGATCATTGCAGAGTTTGCGCTTCCACCGAGTAAACCGCGGGCAAATCCCGGACGATGGCGTTCCATGAATCGCCGCCGTCGGCCGAGCAATAAACCTGGCCGCCCGTCGTGCCGAAATAAATGCCGCACGAATCCAGTTGGTCCACGGCCATCGCATCCCGCAGAACATTGACGTAACAATTCTCCTGCGGCAGGCCTTTCGTCAACGCCTCCCATTCGTTGCCGCCGCTTCGGCTGCGATAAACGCGCAGCTTGCCTTCCGGCGGATAATGTTCCGAATCGCTCTTGATCGGCGCCACGAAAATCGTCTCCGGCTCGTGCGCGTGAACGTCAATCGGAAAACCAAAATCCGATGGCAAATTCCCGCTGACTTCGTTCCATTGCCCGCCCGCGTCCTCCGTCCGCAATACGTCCCAATGCTTTTGCATGAACAGCACGTCCGGACGAGACGGATGCAGGGCAATGCGATGGACGCAATGGCCCACCTCCGCGTCGGGGTCCGGCAATTCAAAATTGGATTTTAACCCGCGGTTGATGGGTTTCCACGTCGCCCCGCCATCGTCCGTGCGAAAGGCGCCCGCCGCGGAAATGGCCAGATACATGCGCTCTGCATTTTTTGGATCGAGCAGGATGGTATGCACCGCCATCCCTCCCGCACCCGGTTGCCACAAGGCTCCCTTGGCCTGGCGCAAACCGGAAAGCTCCTTCCACGTTTTCCCGCCGTCCGTCGTTTTGAAAATCGCCGCGTCTTCCGCCCCGGCATACGCCGTGTCCGGGTCGGTCAGCGACGGTTCCAGGTGCCAGATGCGTTTGAACTCCCACGGATGCTGCGTGCCGTCATACCACTTGTGTGTGCCGACTTCACCCTCATAGACGAATTTATTGCTTTCGCCCCGTTGAAAACCGTCCGGACTCTTCAATTCATCCGGGCTGCTGCCGGGCGTGTTCCATGTCTTGCCGCCGTCGTCCGAGCGCTGGATGATTTGCCCAAACCATCCGCTCGATTGCGACGCGTAAATGCGGTCCGAATCGGCAACCGAACCTTTCAGGTGATAAATCTCCCATCCCGCAAAGTGCGGGCCGCTCACCTGCCAGTCCTTGCGTTTGCCATCCGCCGTCAGGATGAATGCGCCTTTTTTCGTTCCTACCAATACTCGTACTGAACTCATAATGGAGCCTTATTTTTTGCGTTTGTGTAACGTAATGCGATTGCCGTCCGGATCCGCAATCACCACCATGCGGCAGGAAGGAAATTCATGCGGCCCCATGACGACAGGCACGTTCGTCACTTTGACCGTCGCCAAAGCATCGTCAAAATCATCCACCTCGAGCGCCGCCGAAGCGCCTTTGGGCGATGGGTCCCACATGCCTGGAGCGCAGCCAATGCCCAGCGTCCCGCTGCCGATGTCATACTCCACCCAATTGGGATTGGCCGAGCCGTCGTATTCGCCGTTGGGCGTGAGTCCAAGCACGTCCTGGTAAAACGCCCGCGCCTTTTTCATGTCGCTGACGGCGTAAGCAAAAAATGCAATACCGGTAATTTTCATGTCAACCCTTCTTGGCCGCCTTTCGCAGCTCCTTGATATCGAGTTTGGTCATTCGAAGCAAGGCTCGCATGACGCGTTGCGATTTTGCGCGGTCCTTGTCATCCAACAATTCGGCCAGCGCCGTCGGAACGATTTGCCAGGCCAGTCCGAACTTGTCCTTGAGCCAGCCGCATTGCGCTTCTTTGCCGCCGGCGGAAAGTTTTTTCCAAAAATAATCAATCTCCTTTTGCTTCCGGCATTTCACCACGAACGAAACCGCCTCGGTAAATTCGAAACTCGGGCCGCCGTTGAGCGCCACAAATCTTTGCCCTTCCAATTGGAATTCAACCGTCATGACCGACCCCTTCGGTTGCCCGGAAGCGTTTCCTTCCGCTTCGCCGTAATGAGTGACCTTTCTGATTTTCGAATTCTTGAAGATGGAAACATAGAACCGGGCCGCTTTTTCGGCCTCGCGGTTAAACCACAAAAAAGGAACGATTTTTTGCATGATCAGAATTTGCCGCGACAGGCGAGCATGGGCTGATACGACCGGCGATAGCACCATGCCAGAAAAAGTTCCAGGACGACGACCACGCCCGCGACCGGCAAACCGGACGGGGCCAGGAACGCGTGAAAGAGAATGATATTGACAACCACCGGCGCCAGGAGCGCCAATGCCAGCGGCACAAAACAATTCAGCAACAGCAAGGCGCCGCCGAGCGTTTGAGTCGCAAAGAGCAGCGGAATCATATAGCCCGTTCTCACCAGGGCGCCAAAAAAATCAATCGCGCCGGGCGGCATTTCCTTTGGTTGCGGAATGAAATGGAGGAAGCCATTGAGTCCAAAGATGAAAAACACCAGACCCAGCAGAATCCGGGCGATGATCCTCAAATAGTCGGCAAACGATTTTGCGGCCATGTTCTTCTCCTTTCAAAAACGGTTTTTCGCTGAATACCAATTCCTGGAACCGCGGAAATATCCCGCAGTTTCGCCCGTCGGTCAATCAGAGATTTCTTATTTCGTCTCCCGCCCGATAAGGCTATCCCAACTCCGTCATTTCCGCCGGCGTCAGCCAGAAATCCATCGCCCCGATAATACCGTCCAGTTGTTTCGCGTTGCGCGCCCCGACAATCGCCCCGGTCACCGCCGGATGGCTCAGTACCCAGGCAATCGCCGCTTCGCCCGGTGTCCGGCCATGCCGCTGGCCGACTGCGCGCAGGCGCTCGACATATTTGAGGTTTTCGGAAAGTTTCGGCTCCTTGAAATTGTCGCTGCGCGTCCGCCAATCGTTCTTGGGCAACGCCGCAATGCGTTCGCGTGTCATCGCGCCAGTGAGCAGGCCGGAAGCCATCGGCGAATAGACGATGACGCCGACATTGTTCTGCAAGCACCACGGTAATTGCGCCGACTCGATGTCCCGCCGGATAAGCGAATAGGGCGGCTGCAACGACGTGATGGGCGCGATGCCTTTCATTTTTTCCATCTCCCCCACGCTCGCGTTCGAGACGCCAATCCAGCGCACCTTGCCCTCCTTTTTCAGCGCGGCGAGCGTTTGCCATCCTTCCATCGTCTCGCTCAAATCATCCGCCGTCCAATGAATCTGGTACAGGTCAATGACCTCCGTCTCCAGCCGCCGCAGGCTGGCCTCGCATTCGCGCCGGATCGAGTCCGCGCGGAGGGAATAGTAAACCTCTTTTTTGTCGTTCCACAACATGCCGCATTTGGTGAAGACGCAAGGCCGCGCGCCCTTCCATTCCCGCAGCGCGCGGGCGACTACCTCCTCGGAATGGCCGAGACCGTAAATGGCGGCGGTATCAATCCAATTGATGCCCAATTCGAGCGCGCGATGGATGGCGGCGATCGAGTCCGCGTCATTCTGCGCGCCCCAGCCGAATTCCCAATCGCCGCCGATGGCCCAGGCGCCAAAACCGATGGGACTGATTGCCAAATCAGAATTTCCCAGCACCTTTGTTTTCATCCGTTGAATTATATCAGAAATCCAAAATTATTCGAATGCTGTTTGCGCAATGATTTGATTATCTTTTCGCCATGGAGAAGAACCGCATCGAGGCGTTCAGCGACGGTGTTCTGGCCATCATCATCACCATCATGGTGCTGGACCTGAAAGTGCCGAAAGGCTCGGAGGTCGCGCTGTTGAAACCGCTGCTGCCGGTTTTCCTGACCTATGCGTTAAGCTTCCTTTACCTGGGCATTTATTGGAACAACCATCATCACCTGCTCAAGGCCGCCCGTTCGGTGACGGGCGCAATGATGTGGGCGAACCTGCATTTGCTCTTCTGGCTCTCGCTCTTTCCATTCGTGACCGGCTGGATGGGCGAAAATCACTTTGCCACCGCGCCCACCGCCCTTTACGGCGCAGTGATGTTACTGGCCGCCATTGCCTACTTCCTCCTCCAAACCGTCATCATGTCGCAATATGATCGCGATTCAAAACTCGCCCGCGCCATCGGCAAGGATTGGAAGGGAAAACTTTCGCCCGCTCTTTACTCCGCCGGAATCGCGCTCGCCTTTTTCCGTCCCTGGATTTCCTGTCTTATCTACTTCAGCGTGGCCCTGATCTGGCTCATCCCCGATCGGCGGATTGAGCGTGTGGTAACATCGGAAGATTGATTCCGCCGCTCCCTTGCGGCAGATTGGCCGGAGTTGAGATGCGGAGGCTATTTTGTTTCACAATCGCTCTGGTTCACTGAAGCAATTGCCGGGCGGAAAACCCGGGAAACAACCACCTGAAATTATTTCTCCGCCAGCAAGGAATTCATCTCCAGCCGGTGCGTGAACATCGCCACTTTGCCGTCGGGTGAACGCGGCCATTGTTCTTTGGGCCGGTCCCAATAAAGCTCAACCCCGTTGCCGTCCGGGTCGCGGAGATAAATCGCCTCACTCACACCATGATCCGCGGCGCCATCAATTTCGATTCCCGCCGCCTGCGCGCGCCGCACCGCGTCCGCCAGTTGTGCGCGGGTCGGATACAAAATCGCGACGTGATACAAACCCGTCGTGCCCGGTGGCGGCGGCGCACCGCCCTCGCTTTCCCACGTGTTCAATCCGATGTGATGATGGTAATCGCCGGCGGAAACGAATGCTGCCTGCAACCCGAAGCGCTGCTGCAATTCGAAGCCAAGGACGCCACAATAAAATTTCAGCGCGCGTTCCAAGTCCGCCACCTTAAGATGCACATGGCCGATCCGAACATTGGCATGAATTGGCTTTGGTTCCTTTTTCACAAAGGCACCCTACCATTTGGCGGGCCGGCTGCAAACAACAGTTGCCATCCGCCTGCTGCCTGTCCCGTCATAGCCGCGGCGAAGACGGATTCCCTCTCCGCCCCCATCCGATGCATCCGATGGGAGGGGAGAATATCCCTCGCCCGCGTGCCTGCCCTCCGTAGCGCTTCTGGCGAAGGAGGGAGCGGGAGAGGGTGGCGCGACAGCGCCAGGTGAGGGTCGTCCCTGGATTCACGGGAAGGAACCGAAAGGCGGGATATATGCAGCGCCCACTTTCACAAAAGCCTGCCTCATCCTGCGCCGCTTCCAAACGATGATCGGCGTTCGTTTACTGCCTGTCCGGTCGTAGCCGCGGCGGAGACGGATCCCCTCTCCGCTCCCATCCGATGGGAGGGGAGAATATCCCTCGCCCGCGTGCCTGCCCTCCGTAGCGCTTCTGGCGAAGGAGGGAGCGGGAGAGGGTGGCGCGACAGCGCCGGGCGAGGGTCGTGGGGAGATGCCAAATCTATTTGGTCCGGGTGAGGTGTGGGTCCCTGGGTTCAACGAGAGGGCGACTTTGGATCAAAATTCATGAGTCCGGAAAGAATTCCCCGAAAAGCGCGCGCGTTGACCGGGACCCGGAAGCGCAGTCGGAGCGCGGCTCTGCCTGCCGCGCCATAGCGCAGCGACGGCTGGTGAGCCGCTGCAATGTCCGATTTTACGAGCCGCGACCGCCTGCCTCAAACTCAGCTGCGTAAGTAAGTTGCTGCGGGTCACAGACCCGCGCTCCGGAAAAAGGTTCATGGAGAGCCTCCTTTCGATCTTTCGAACGCATTCGGACCATGAACCCGGATTTGCCATGAGCCGAACGACTGCAGCTTCCCTCTTCCCTGTCGCGTCGAAGCGCAGCGCAGATGGACCTCAACGAGGAGACGCCACCCTCTTTCCGGTCTTTCCAATGACTCAAGTCATGCTATGCTGCGCGGGTTATGCCGTTCCGGTTGCTCAACATTGAAGAGGTCGCCGATTATCTGCATCTCACCGTGGCGGAAATCGAACAGCGCGTGAAGAACCGTGAGATCCCCTTTGAAAGCCGCGGCGACCGCGTTGTCTTCCCGAAGAATAAAATTGACGCGTGGGCTTCCCAGCGCATCCTGGGATTCTCCCGTCAACGGCTGGCCGCTTATCACGAAAAGTCCACCCGTCACACGAAAAATCTGCTCCCACAGGGAGCCATCCTCCCGGATATGCTCAACGCCGGCGCCATTGCCTCGGCCATGACCTCAAAGACCAGGGCGTCTGTCCTGCGCGATTTGGTGGCGCTCGCGGAAAAGACCGGTCACTTGTGCGATCCCAAGACACTCCTCGCCGGCCTCGAGGCCCGCGAGGAATTATGCTCCACGGCGTTGCCGGGCGGGTTCGCCCTGCCCCATCCGCGCTCGCACGAACCGTACCTGTTTGACGCCTCGTTCATCGTGGTGGGGCGGCCGGTGCAGGAAATTCATTTCGGGGCGCCCGACGGCCAGCCGACGCATTTGTTCTTCCTGATTTGCTGCCAGGACGACCGGCTGCATCTGCACACCCTGGCCCGGCTCTGCTTCATCGCGACGAAAACAAAAGTGCTCGATCAACTCCGCGAGGCGCCTGACGCCCAAACCATGCGCGACGCTCTCATCGCGGCGGAACGGGAAATCCTGACCGCAAGCCAAACCGGGGATGGAGCAGTTCCAGAAAAGCTGTAGCCGTTCGGCACTTCCTCGCCCGTGTCGCGTCGAAGCGAAGCGAAGACGGACCATCGGGGGAGAGGATCGAGGTGAGGGGGCACGCACGGAAATAAACCAGAATGTTCATCATTGTTGCCTCACCAGATTGCGCGTCCGCCTGAACTTCCTCGCCCCCCTCGGGGGAGAGGATCGAGGTGAGGGGGCGCGCACGGAAGTAAACCAAAATGCTCTTGGTTCATTGCCTCTCCGAATTGCGCGTCCGCCCGAACTTCCTCTCCCCATCGGGGGAGAGGATTGAGGTGAGGGGGCACGCACGGAAGAAAACCAGAATGCTCATCGTCGTTGCCTCACCAGATGGCGCGTCCTCCCAAACTTCCTCTCCCCTTCGGGGGAGAGGATTGAGGTGAGGGGGCACGCACGGAAGAAAACCAGAATGTTCATCGTCGTTGCCTCACCAGATTGCGCGTCCTCCCAAACTTCCTCTCCCCCTTGGGGGAGAGGATTGAGGTGAGGGGGCACGCACGGAAGAAAACCAGAATGTTCATCGTCGTTGCCTCACCAGATTGCGCGTCCTCCCAAACTTCCTCTCCCCCTCGGGGGAGAGGATTGAGGTGAGGGGGCACGCACGGAAGTAAACCAGAATGCTCATCGTCGTTGCCTCACCAGATGGCGCGTCCGCCCGAACTTCCTCTCCCCCTCGGGGGAGAGGATTGAGGTGAGGGGGCGCGCCCGGAAGAAAACCAGAATGTTCAGAGTCGTTGCCCCACCGGATTGCGCGTCCGTCCAAACTTCCTCTCCCCCTCGGGGGAGAGGATTGAGGTGAGGGGGCACGCACGGAAATAAACCAGAATGTTCATCATTGTTGCCTCACCAGATTGCGCGTCCTCCCAAACTTCCTCTCCCCCTCGGGGGAGAGGATTGAGGTGAGGGGGCGCGCACGGAAGAAAACCAGAATGTTCATCGTCGTTGCCTCACCAGATTGCGCGTCCTCCCAAACTTCCTCTCCCCCTTGGGGGAGAGGATTGAGGTGAGGGGGCACGCACGGAAGAAAACCAGAATGCTCGTAGTCGTTGCCTCACCAGATGGCGCGTCCGTCCAAACTTCCTCTCCCCCTCGGGGGAGAGGATTGAGGTGAGGGGGCGCGCACGGAAATAAACCAGAATGCTCATCGTTGTTGCCTCACCAGATGGCGCGTCCGCCTGAACTTCCTCTCCCCCTCGGGGGAGAGGATTGAGGTGAGGGGGCACGCACCGGTAAGCCAAGCCGAATGCTCCTCGTTGTTGCCTCTCCGAATCGCGCGTCCGCCCGAACTTCCTCTCCCCCTCGGGGGAGAGGATCGAGGTGAGGGGGCGCGCACGGAAGAAAACCAGAATGCTCATCGTCGTTGCCTCCCCGAATTGCGCGTCCTCCCAAACTTCCTCGCCCCTCGGGGGAGAGGATCGAGGTGAGGGGGCGCGCACGGACGTAAACCAGAATGTTCATCATTGTTGCCTCACCAGCGAGAGAATCTCCCTCCCTCTCCCCTTCGGCCTTAACGGGGAAAGATTTCCCCGAAATTAAGATATTCGCGCATTGAATCCCTGAACCCGCCGCAGATGGTTTAACCCGTCCGCCAATGCGGCTATGAAATATCCGGTTAGAGCATTTTCAGTAAAACTGCACCATTCGGTTGGGCGCTTTTCAAACGGGCTAACCGCTCAGCTTTTGAAGTGATAGGGTTTATAGCACTTGCGATTGCGCAACGTTTTTACCGTATAAAACTGAAAACCATTGATAATGAACTGGATGAACCTGGGCCGTCTTTTTTTGCCTTCATATTTCCCGGTCTGGTGCTGTTCCCACACGGCGGAATAGTCTGATTGCGTGGCCGTGATCCTATCGGGGGTCGGGCCGATTTTGACGGCGTGGGCGAGCATGAGGAGCGGGCTCATCGCCATTAATTCCGTGCGTTGATGCAACTTTTCCGGGTCGGCTGCCTCATAAATCCCCCCCATCGGCCAAAGTCCATGAATCAGGACCTTTTCAGTTCGAAAACCATTATGGGCGGACATCACGCGGTAAAAAAGTTCCGGACTGAATTGGTAGAAGCCGTGGCCGCACCAGCAATTAATCGGCACGTGGGTCATGAGAGCGCCGCCAACTTTAACCATGCGCATGGCGTTGCTGATGGCCATGGGATAATTGAAGACATGCTCGGTTGTTCCTCCGTCGAAGACGAGGTCGTATTTGTCCCAGTATTCCTTTCCAATGGGATCGTTAAGATCGTGAATGACGGTTGCCTTTTCAAAGTCCGACCCATCCAATGAGTCCACCACCGAGGCGCCGAGCGCGCGGAAAAAATCATCCGCGAGCCAATAGTCATTGATTTTTTCGGACTGCGGGGTATAGGCTGGAGGAAAATTGCGCTGTTTGAGCTGGTCGTTGGTCCACTCCGCGCTTGGCGCAATATTCAGGCGGCCGAATGTCAGCACCTTATCCCATTTTTGGTCCTGTCGCAGTTGGAGCAAATACTGCATGGAAATTTTACCTAATCCCATAGTTATGTCATTTGATGGTTCAATTTTGGCGGCCGCCGTCTTGCGGGACGGTCGAGTGTAATTGATTTGCGATGCGAGGGTTATTTTAAATTCGACGGTCCAAATGGAAAGAAATAAATCAGCAGGCCCGGCAAAAGGGCCGGGAATTCGAAAGTTGAGGCGATTGTCCGTCAAAAAGCGGCGGCCATCGCGGCGTCGCGTGGGAGGCTATGCCGGAGAGGAACGTTGGCAGATTGCCCGCTCAGCGCCGTGACCCGCCTTTCGTCTTGCGCGTCGAATTGTTCCTGCCTAGTCTTGGATGATGCGCGCCGTTTTTGTCCGTGAGATCACCCGACAACGCTGTTTTCAGAGCAAGACAATTCCGTGGATTTTGAAGGTCTATGGTTATCCATTTCACCGTTGGGCTTCGCCAAGGCGGCAGGCGTTATTTGGCGCGCCGAATTTCCTGATTTATTTTCTATACCAGCGGTTCTGGCCGTTCCCCGCATCTGGAACGTTCACATACAATGCGGGGACGGAAAAGCTGATACGATTCAATCCAAAGAACAGCCAATTTCATTCCGTCTATTTCGACTCATTTAAGAACGGGTATGAACCGCAAACCACGGCCCTGATCAATCTGATTACTCCGGCCAATGGTGTTTTTTACGATATAGGAAGCAATTGGGGCTGGTTTTCGCTTTCCCTGGCAGCCCGGGCTGATTTTCGGGGAAAAATCCACGCGTTTGAACCGTTTCCACTCAGCCATGCCGGCTTATGCAGCACGGTCAAGCAAGCGGGGCTTGACACAAGGATTGAGTGCCATGCGATGGCAATATCGGATCAGGTTGGCGATGGGACAATGCATATGGCGGACAGCTTTTCAAGCGGGATGGCGACTTTGGATGACAGCAAGGTGGGAGGAAGGCAGACCATTCAAATCAGGACATTGGATTCGCTGTCCTTTGACCCTCCGGATGTGATGAAAGTGGATGTGGAAGGCGCCGAGGAGAAAGTTTTTTCCGGCGGCAAGAGTTTAATCGAACGATCCAAGCCGATGATCATTTTTGAAAATATCCGGTCTTTTACCGATGTCGCGGGCACTTTGAATCCCATTTCCTTCTTAAGTGATCGCGGTTATGTATTTTATCGGCTGGCGTGGTCGCGGAAGATGAACCAAAGGAGCTACTATATTGGGGATGATTTTGAGGAAACTGCGCCAGCGAACGAACTTCTAACATTAGTTGAATTTGAGCCGTCTGAGCGCTTCATGCTGGCGGAAGGCGGAAATATCCTTGCCTGCCACAAGGACAAGGCGGGTGAATTGCAAAAACATTTTCAAAGGCTCTGAATAGAACTCACGGGTTCCTCGACGTCAGGCGGCCAGCAAAAACACCACGTCAAAAACTCATTTCGGGTGAATACCGGGAACTGCTGGAACTTTTCGATGTGGAATTTGATTGGCGATACATTTTCAAGTCTCCTGGCGAATGAATTTCGAAAGATGCCGCCCCGCCGGGGCTATGAGAATGTTTGGTTTTTTTCTACATAATAGGGGTAGGGAGAGCGGACTGACCGCCCCCCCTCCCTCCAAACCGGACGGGCGGATTTCCCGCATCCGGCTACATAGCAGACTCGCCCGTCCACACCGACCGAATCGAGTTCACGGCGGCGGCCCCTTTGGACCACCTGTGTTACGGACTGGTCGTTCTCGTTCCGTTGCTCTCCACCCCGCATTGCTGCGACGCAGTTACGGTTCGATACCGCACGATTCCTCACCGCACAGAAGCGGACTTCCACCGCTCCTTCCTCTGGCCTTCTCAGGCGCACTAGGGCGCGCCTACGGCGCTGCGTGTTAGCCGGCGGCAATGGTATTTCGTAATGGACTGCGATGCTTGAGCATCGCCTTGGGATGGCATGGAATAGCGATGGAACCCAACGGTTTGGATTGTCTCTTCGTGAAAGAAGGCGGCGGTTAACCGCTGCCGTCCAGACGTTTCGCGAAATTCGAGGGCGGTCCGCGGAAAAAAATGCGGCGTTCATTTTACTTTTGCCCGGTTTTTTGATATGCTTTTCGATTGCGGCATTTCAAAAATTGCGGACATGAGCAAAGAATTTATTCGCATCGGCGGCGCGCGTGAGCACAACCTCAAAAATCTCACGCTGCAAATCCCGCGCGACCGGCTGGTGGTGATCACGGGCTTGAGCGGCAGCGGCAAGTCGTCGCTCGCCTTCGATACCATTTACGCCGAAGGCCAGCGCAAATACGTCGAATCGCTTTCCGCCTACGCCCGCCAATTTCTGGACCAGATGCAAAAGCCGGACGTGGATTTTATCGAGGGGTTGTCGCCGGCGATTGCCATCGAGCAAAGGAGTTCCGGCAGCAGCCCGCGGTCCATCATCGCGACGACCACGGAGATTTACGATTACCTGCGGCTGCTGTACGCGCATATCGGCCAGGCGCATTGCCCGGAAACCGGCGTGCCGATCGTGCCGCAAAGCGCCAGCGATATCGTGGATAAAATCCTGTCCCTGCCCCCAAAGACCAAGGTCATGCTGCTGGCGCCGGTGGTGCGCCGGCAAAAGGGCGAGTTCCGGGACGTCTTCGAGCGTCTGGCGCGCGAAGGATTTGTCCGGGCGCGCGTGGATGGCGAATTGGCCGAGCTGGGCGACACCAACCGTCCGGTGAAACTGGACAAAAAGAAGTTCCACAATATCGAGGCGGTTGTGGACCGGCTGGTGATGGACGACAAAATCCGGGTGCGCCTGGGGGATTCGGTGGAAACGGCGTTGCGCTGGGGCGGGGGGGTATTGCTGACGCTGCATCAGTTGCCCGGGGCCGCCGGCTGGGTTGAGACATTGCATTCGAACAAGATGTGCTCGCCGGCGACGGGGAAGAGTTTTGATCCGCCGACGCCGAAGCATTTTTCCTTCAACGCGCCCGCGGGCGCCTGCCCGGTCTGCCACGGTCTGGGGCAAAAGATGGTGTTCGATGAGGGCCTGGTGGTTCCCGACCCGGAATTGCCGCTGGAGAATGCGATTCAGCCGTGGCGCCGCGCGGGGAAGCGGATGAACATCTATTACAAGGCGCTGCTGCGGTCGGTGGCGGCGCATTTCAAGATCGCGCTCGAAACGCCCTACAAGAACCTGCCGGAGGATTTCAGGGGGATTTTGATGAACGGATCCGGCGAGGAGGAGATTGATTTTTCATTCTGGCGCGCGGGCAAGATGAGCAAAATTTCCCGATCCTTCGAGGGGGTGCTGCCGAACCTGGAACGGCACGCGACGGAAAGCCAGAGCGAGTTCATCCGCAACCGGCTCAAGCAATACATGAGCCCGCAATTCTGCGATGCCTGCAAGGGACGGCGGCTCAAGCCGGAAATTCTGGCGGTGACACTCGGCGGCGACGCCTTCGCGTCCCGGTTCAAAACGGGCCGCGGCGGCAAATTAAAAATTCCCGGATTGTCCATCATGGACGTTTGCAATTTATCCGTGGAAAAGGCGGATGAATTCTTCGCCACGCTGGCGCTTTCGGAATTTCAGCGGAAAATTGCGGGCGAAGTCATCAAGGAAATCCGGGCGCGGCTGGGATTTTTGAAGAATGTCGGGCTTGGATACCTGACGCTGGACCGCGAGAGCGGGACGTTGAGCGGCGGCGAGGCCCAGCGCATCCGGCTGGCGACGCAGATCGGCGCGGCGCTGGTCGGGGTGCTCTACGTGCTGGACGAGCCGAGCATCGGGTTGCATCAGCGCGATAATAACCGGCTGCTGGCGACGCTGAAGGGCTTGCGCGATTTGGGAAACACGGTGCTGGTGGTGGAGCACGACGCCGACACGATCCGCCAGGCGGATTACATATTGGATTTGGGGCCGGGCGCGGGGGTCCATGGCGGCGAGTTGGTGGCGGCGGGGGCGCTGCCGGAAATTCTGGCGCACAAGAATTCGCTGACGGGAAAATATCTGACCGGCGAATTGCAGATTCCGCTCCCGAAAAGGCGGAATTCGCCTTCGGACGAAAAGGGATGGCTGGAATTGCTGGGCGCGCGGGAGAACAATTTGCAGAACATTGACGTTCATATTCCGCTGGGAACGCTCACGTGCGTGACCGGGGTGAGCGGTTCGGGGAAGAGCACGCTGGTGAATGACATCCTGCAACGCGCGCTGTTCCGGAAATTTTACGGTTCAAAGGACATTCCGGGAGCGCACCGGGCATTGAAGGGGTTTGAAAATCTGGACAAGGTGATCGTGATTGACCAGACGCCGATCGGTCGGACGCCGCGGAGCAATCCGGCGACTTACACGGGCATGTTCAACCATATTCGCGACCTGTTTGCGCGATTGCCGGCGGCGAAGGTGCGCGGTTACGAACCGGGACGGTTCAGTTTCAACGTCAAGGGCGGCCGCTGCGAGAAATGCGAGGGGGACGGCGTCTTGAAGATTGAGATGAATTTTTTGCCGGCGGTCTATGTGACGTGCGAGGCCTGCGGGGGCAAGCGATACAACCGCGAGACGCTGGAGATATCCTACAAGGGGAAGAACATCGCGGACGTTTTGGACATGACGGTGGATGAAGCGGTGGATTTTTTCCGCGCGGTGCCGAAAATATACGATCCGCTGTTGACGCTGGCGGAAGTGGGCCTGGGGTACATCCATCTGGGCCAGCAGGCGACGACGTTGAGCGGTGGCGAAGCGCAACGGGTGAAGCTGGCCACGGAATTGTGCCGCAAGGCGACGGGAAAAACGCTCTACATTCTGGATGAACCGACGACCGGGCTGCATTTTCACGACGTGGCGAAATTGCTGGAGGTGCTGTTCAAGTTGCGCGAAACGGGCAACACGCTGCTGATCATTGAGCACAACCTCGATGTCATCAAGACCGCGGATTGGATCATTGACCTCGGCCCGGAAGGCGGCGCGGGCGGGGGCAAAATCATCGCCGAAGGGCCGCCGGAACAGATTGTGAAATGCGCGCGCAGCCATACCGGGCAGTATCTGAGGGAGATTTTGGCGCCGCAAAAATGAATAACGGTTCCCGAATGAGTGATGCCTTGCCGCTGCCCGGAATGACTAATGACTAAACCGTAATGACCAAGGCCGGTGCCGCGGCTGGGATAGCCGTGCTCCCCAGGCAAAATAATTCACCTTTTCGCAATGGAAACGAATCGTTTAACATCCGGGAATGGCATTCTGGCTTCGAAGCCTTTTGATTTTGTTCGCGCTCATTTTGAGCGGCGGGCCGCTTCTGGCGGCGCATGTCCGGCGGGAACAACGCGATTATGATGCGGCGGTGGCCGCTTTTGAGACCGGCGATTATGCGCGGGCGCAGGCGGATTTCGCCGAATTTGCGCAAAAATTTCCCGAGTCCACCAATGTGCCGGCGGCGGTGCTTTTGGAAGCGCAGGCGGAGTTCAAGCAGGGCGATTTCACAAATTCCGTGGCGCTGCTCGCGGACCACCTGCCCGGGGCCGGAAATGAGGCGGACCAATACGTTTATTGGATGGGTGAAGGGCAGTTTGCCCAGAGCAATTTTTTGGCGGCGGCGGACATTTTTGGGTCGGTGGCGCAAAGCTATCCGGACTCGGCGCTGCGGCTTCGCGCCACGGTGGAGCAGGGCGCGGCGCTGGCGTGGGACAAACGATGGCCCGCGGTGATTTCATTGCTGGAACAAACCAACGGCGTTTTCCAGCGCGCGGCGGCCTTGGATCCCAACAACGATCTCGTATCCCGCGGACGGCAATTGGAAGCGCAGGGATTGTTCATTGAAACCAATTACATGAGGGCGGAGGCGGTGCTCGGCGCCATCAATCCGCAAATCCTTCCGCCGGATTTGTATGCGGGGCTGGAGCGATTGCAGTACCAGGTGAACCTGGCGACGAGCAACTTTCCGGCGGCGATGGCGGCGGCGACCAATTTATATCAAGCGGCGAAAATCAGCGGCGACATCACCAATCAGTGCGACAGCACGATGATGCGCGCGAATGTGTTGGAAAAGATGAATGACATCGGCGGGGCCATCGCCGCGTATTCAGAAAATCTGACGAATGGGTCCCCGGCGGAATGCCAGCAACAGGCGATTTCGCAGATCACGCGGCTCGCGCTCGAAACGGGGCGATTTTCGCAGGCGGAAAATAATTTGGATAATTATCTGACGTCTCCGGCCAATGCTCCACCGGCCGCCGAGGTGGCGAGGCTTTCGCTGGGCGAGTTGCAATTGAAGGATTATTCGACGCGGCCCGCAGAGACGAATCTGTTGTGGGCGGCGCACGCCAACTTTGACGGATTCATTTCCACCTTTACCAACAGTCCGCTGCTGGGCGAGGCCCATTTGAACCGGGGCTGGTGTTTTTGGCTGGAAAAGAATTTTTCGGAGAGCCTTGATGACTTCCAGGCGGCGGCAGCCTTATTGCCGCCTTCCGAGAATTTGGCGGTGGCGATATTCAAGACGGGTGACGCGGAGTTTGCGAACACCAATTATACGGCCGCGATTACGAATTACGACGCGGTGTTAAACGGGTTCAGCGATTATCCCGCCGTCAAAAAGGAGTTAGACGAGCCGGCCCTGTATCAAATTTTGCGCGCCAGCCTGGAACTCACCAATGTGACGGATGCCGGCAACGCGATGGCGAGAATTCTGAAAGATTATCCGCAGGGAAAACTTGTGTCGGGCAGCAGGCTGCTTTACGGGGAAAATCTTGCGCAGTCGGGGAGGTTTGCGGAGGCGCGGCGGCAATTTCAAAGATTCGAGGAGGAGTTTGCGGGTTCGCCGTTGCTGCCGCAGGTTGAATTCGCGATAGGGCGGAGTTATGAACTGGAGGATGACTGGACCAACGCGATGGTGTGCTACGAGGACTGGTTGAAAAATTTTCCGGCCAACAACTTTCGGTCGCAGGCGATGTATGCGCTGGCGCTGGACAATTCCAAGGCGGGAAATGAGACCGACGCCTTTGCGCTGTTTAGCAATTTCGTCGTCAAATTTCCGGCCAGCGACCTGGCGCCGGAGGCGCAATGGTGGATGGCCGACTATTTTTACCGGCAAGGCGGCACGAATTATGTGGAGGCGGAGAAGAATTACGAGTACGTGTATCAAAATTTTCCAACGAATGACCTGGCGGACGACGCGGAGTTCATGGCCGGGTGCTCGGCGGCGGCGCGGGAGGATTATTCGGAAGCGATCAACGATTATTTTGGCAAGCTGGAGGCGAACACCAATTGTCCGGAACCGTTGCTGGAACGGGTGTATCTGGCCCACGGCAAGGCATTGATGCAGATGCCGTCGTCCGACACCAACAATCCGTTGGCGAATTATCAATCGGCGCGAGGCGCCTTCAGCCAGGTTTGTCTGAGGAATCCGACCAACGAGATGAGCGCGCTGGCGTGGTTTTACACGGGGGATTGCGATTTGCAACTGACGAATTATGACGCCGCGACCAATGATTACGCGCAGGCCTTCAATACCAACATGGCAGCGACGGTTTCGACGCGCAGCATGGCGCAGGTGGCCCTGGCGACCGCGCTGGAAAAGGAGGCCGCGTTGGCGGCCGGCGCAGATCGCACCGCGCTGCTGCAAGCGGCGCTGAACAACTACCTGGATGTCTATGAGACCGCTTTCGGAAAAAATTTGCGCGATGATGAAACCGCCGATCCATTTTGGATCAAGGAAGCATTTTTGCAGGCATTGCCCCTGATTAAGACGTTGGGCGCGGGCGATCCGAACAAATTCGTTGACCAGATGGAGCAACTGCTGCCGCAATTGAGGGATTCACTGGAAAAAATTCGCGCGTCGCTTCCAGCGCAAAAAAGTTAGGCGCGGGTTTGACATACGCGCCGCGCCGGTTTAGTTTCGGGTGGAACATGAGTGTGACTGCGAACAGCGAACGGACTGTGAGCCTTACCGGGGATGCCGTGACCGAGGTGAGATTGCTGCTGGCCAGGCCGGAGAATGCCGGAAAAAACCTGCGGCTGTACATTGAGGAGGGGGGGTGCTCGGGGATGCAATACGGCATGGTGTTCGACGAAAGACGCGACGGCGATTTGATTTCGGAGGAGGACGGCGTCAGCGTTTTGGTGGATCCGGTCAGCGCGAATTATTTGCGCGGTTGCACGGTGGATTTCAGCGATTCATTGACCGCCGGGGGATTCAAAATCTCCAATCCGAACGCCCGACACAGTTGCGGGTGCGGAAAATCATTTGAGGCTTGAGCAAATTTGATCGCCTTGCTTGAGCCTATTAATGCCGTTCCGTGAGATGCGGAACGGCTTTTTTATTTTAAACCCAGTTCTTCCGCACCAGCCACATCTTGATCAATTGCGTCAAGCCGACATAACAAATCAGAGTGGCCGCCAAAATCGGCCAGAATTGCCACGGCAACGGCACGAATCCCAGCGGCGCGGCCAGCGGCGTGAACGGCAACGCCGCGCCGATGGCCATGATGAGAATGGTTGTCATTGTTAATTGCCAGCTCGCGCGCGATTGGAAAAACGGAATCAGGCTGGTGCGGATGACGTGAATGATCAGCGTTTGCGTCATCAGCGATTCGACAAACCAGGCAGTGTGAAACAGCGCGGCGGCATATGTTTTATCCGGGTTGGCGATGCCGGCAAAACGCGCGGCCAATTCCGGCGGAGGCACGAGCCCGAGATTGTTGCATTTGAAATAAAACAGCATGACGCAAAATGTGCTGTAATCGAAAATTGAACTGATCGGTCCGATGAACAAAACAAACTTGGCAATTTCGCCCATATGCCATGGGCGCGGTTTGGAAGTGTATTGCAACCCGACGTTGTCGGTCGGAATGGGCACTTGTGAAAAATCGTAGAGCAAATTATTGACGAGAAGTTGCAGTGGCCACATCGGTGAAAATTTCAGCCAGGCGCTCGCGCCGACAAAACTGAAGACGTTGCCGAAATTGGAGCTGGCACCCATGCGGATGTATTTCACAATGTTCGCAAATACTTTGCGGCCCTCGATGACGCCCTCTTCGAGAACCATCAGGTTCTTTTCCAGCAAAATCATGTCGGCGGATTCCTTGGCGATGTCCACCGCATTGTCCACGGATATGCCCACGTCCGCCGCGCGCAACGCCGGCGCGTCGTTGATGCCATCGCCCATGAAACCGACAACGTGTTTCTTTTTCTGCAACGCCTGCACCACCCGTTTCTTATGCGCGGGCGAAAGACGCGCGTAAACGTCCACGCGATCAATCGCGTCAGCCAGTTGTTCGTCGGACATCTTCTCCACGTCATTGCCCAGGATGATTTGTTCGGCATTGATGCCGACCTCGGTGCAGACCTTTCGAGTCACCAAATCATTGTCGCCGGTCAAAACTTTTACCGCGACGCCGTTTTCTCGCAACGCGGCAATCGCCTTGGCCGCCGTGTCTTTCGGCGGATCCAGAAACGCCAGGTAGCCGGTCAAACACAAATCGCATTCATCGGCTTTGGTGAAGGTCGTTTGCGCGCCGAGCTTTTTGGTGGCAACCGCCAGCACGCGGAAGCCGTCTTCACTCAAGGAATTGACCTGTTCAATCAAATTTCCGACGAGAATCGGCTCCATTGGAAAAATTTCGCCTTCGCTCTCGAATTGTGCGCATTTGGCGAAAACGGCTTCCGGCGCGCCCTTGGTCAGAAGCTGGCGTTCGCCGTTCGGCCCCTGGACGGCCACCGACATCATGCGCCGCCTAAAATCAAACGGGATTTCGTCCACCTTGTTGTATTTTTCCACGTTGAGTTCGCGATGCAATTCCGTGTATTTCAACACCGCCCGGTCGAGCACATTTTTCAGTCCGGTCTGAAAATGGCTGATGAGAAAGGCGTCGCGCAGGACTTCATCGCTTTCATTTTTGAAGACGTCGCAATGAATTTCCAAAATGACGCGGTCAATGGTGAGCGTCCCCGTTTTGTCCGTACAAAGCACGTCCATCGCCCCGAAGTTTTGAATCGAATTCAACCGCTTGACGATGACCTTTTTCTTCGACATTGCCAGAGCGCCTTTGGAAAGACAGACCGAGACAATCATTGGCAGCATTTCCGGCGTCAACCCAACGGCAACGGTAAGCGCCAGCAAAAACGCGGTTTTCCAATCATGTTTGGTGGTCCCGTAAAGGAAAAAAACCAGCGGCACAATGACGGCCATAAACGTAATCATCAGCCAGACAAATCTTTTGACGCCCCTGTCAAAGGCCGTTTCCACCTGCTGGCCAGACAAGCTGCTGGCCATTTTCCCAAAATACGTCTGCGCCCCCGTCGCCACAATCACCGCCGTGGCCGCGCCGCTTTCCACGCTCGTCCCCAGAAAACAGAGATTGGTATGTTCAATCAGTTGGATATTGGGACGTAGATCTAGCGCGTCGCTCTTTTCCACCGGCAAAGATTCGCCCGTGAGCGTGGCCTGGATGATAAACAAGTCTTTCGCGGACATCAGCCGCACGTCGCCGGGAATCATGTCGCCGGCGGACAATTTCACGATGTCGCCGGGCACGAGCTGTTGCAGTGGAACTTCCTTTGCCTGCCCGTCGCGCACGACCGTGGCGGTGACTTTGATCATTGCCTTGAGCTTGGCGGCGGCATTGTCGGCCTTGGTTTCCTGAATGAGCCGCAACGATACCGCCAGCAACATCATCGCCACCATGATGGTTCCGCCTATGTAATCGCTCGTTTCTTGAGCCGTGGCAAAACTGACGCCGGCGATAACCCCCAACAAAATCACCAGCGGATTGCGAATGGCCACCCAAAGCCTCTGGAGCCAGCCGTGTTTTTTTTCCTGGCCAACTTCGTTCGGGCCAAAAACGTCGAGGCGTTCCGCGGCTTCCTCCTCGCTCAGACCATTCGGCGAGGTGTTGAGCCGCTGCAAAACTTCGGCAACGTCATGGGTGGCGGCGTCGCGCACCAAATCGGCGGCGCGCTGGCCATTGGGTTTGCGGGGAAGGGACATAAATTCAAGCGATATACCGTTCCAACATCATCAATAAAGACCGAAGGTGCTGGTGGCCCTCGGGCTTGCGCGCCGAGTGCTCGATGAATTCGTGCAAATGAGACCCGATGACTTCCTCGCTGAACGACTTCAACGCGCCGCGCACCGAAACGACCTGCATCAGGACGTCCGAGGAATCGGCGTCAGACTCGACCATTTTTTCGATCCCTTCGATTTGGCCCTTGATCCTGCGCAACCGGACGATGAGGGCGCGCTTTTCGAGACCGGGACGGACATGTTTGGCTTTCATAAAACTATTCTCAACATTTTGCCCGAGACGCGCCAATTAAAAAAGCGCGCTTGACGCTGTATAGGGGATAGGGGTATATGGCGGGGTGGTTTTTGTCAACAACAAGGCGCTGACAAAAACAATTTGGCGCTCGCGTGATTTCACGGCGGAAGCAGCGACCCGACCAGGCCATGTAATGGCGTTCATTTACTGAAGGTGATACCAATTGTAAGGGCTGCAGAATACCGGATAGTCGGTGGCAATTTCCAGGACAAGCATCATTAAGATCATCGAACCGAGAACCACAAATTTGGCCGCGTTTCCAAAACGGGCCAATAAACGGTCCATGCCGTAAGCCAGGATTAACAGGACAGGAACCAAAGCGCCGAGGAGCAAACGGCCGGAGGTAAAAAATGGAAAATCGCGCGACGGATAATAAAAGTGATGGAAATCATACTTGAGAGACAGCAACGCGGAAAACGCCAGGCCGGCGATAAAACCGGCGAGGCCCAGCCGCAGCGCCTGACATTGCCACGGAGCAACGTTTGCGGACGCCGGGCGGACAATCGCGGGCAAGGCGGGAACGAGCATGACCAGCGAAAGCGCCGTGAACAGAAAACCGGTGCCTGGCAAAAGCATTAATTTATTGTGCCACCTCATCTCGCCCTGCCAAAACGTTGACAGGTTGCCGGATAGAAACGTCCAAGCTCCCCAGGGAGTGAAAATGGGATGGTGCCACCATTGGTTAAACGGTTTGGCCGTCCAGCCGAAAGCCGTCGCCTTTATTGCCGAACCGGTGAAATCACCATACACGGTTTTGCACCATACAATCCAAATGGCGGCGGGGAGCGCGGAGCAAACAAACAACGCCACTAACGACGGCAGGGACGGCGCCAACTTTCCGTCTCTTGCCAGTTTCCAGACTTTCACCATGATTAAAATTCCGGAGACCGCGATCATTGGAACGTTGGTTACTTTGTTTAAAAAACTTGCCGCCAGGGCCAAACCGGTCATAACTCCCAGCCAAACGCCCGGCGTTTCAGCACGCCACAAATGGAACAGGCAAATAAACGCCAGACCGAAACATATTGGCGAAAGGATGTCATTCGAAATGGAATAGAAAACGGATTGGGGCATGAATGCCAAAAGGGCCGGAACGGAAAGGCGCACAAAGGAATGCTCCGGAAAAACCAGCGTGGCCGTCCAAAACCCAATCCAGACGAGCGCGGGCACAAGAAGCACATTGAGAAAACGAAGCCAATAAGGCAGGAAACCGTCATGCATCCCGCACCATTGGCCGAGCCGCCACCAAATTGCGGCCAGTTCATAATACAACGGGGGTTGGGTAGCCTCGTAGTTGAACCGGGTGCGGCCAAATTTTTTATCCGCCAGCAAGGTTGGAAGGAATCTTGGCCATCGGCTGTGTCCATAACGGCGGCGGAAACTTTCCACCGGGAAAATTGGTGGCGTCTTCAGTATATTCGACGGTGCTATAGAGCACGATGTAATTCAGGGACTCATCAGAGAGGGCCACCAGTCCGCGCGGCACGCCTTGTTGGCAATATCTAACGACCAGGTCGAAATGCACGATTTCATCCACAATGTTGAAAAGCGGAAACGCCGCGCAATAGATAAAGACGTGAATGGCCGCCAGAACGGACAGGGCAAAAACGATCCTACGCTCGCGACGTGCCGTGGCGGAAGCATCAACGTTCTGGTCATTGTTCATGGCAAATCGGACCGCCTGAGTTTCACGGTCACCGCCGTGAGTTGGTGCGGAGTGGAGGCAAAGTGGATTTCGCCGCCATGCGCCGTCACAATCCATTGTGCGATGCTCAAGCCCAATCCGCAACCGTCCACGGCGTTGTTGTGGCTGGTGTCGCCGCGAAAGAAGCGTTCAAAAACGCGCGATTGCAATTCCGGGGCCAGCCCGGCGCCCGTATTCTCAATTTTCACTTCGCCCCAGCCATTCACCGGGCGCAATGAAACGTTCACGGTTCCGGCGGGGTGATTGTATTTGATGGCGTTGTCCATGAGATTCAAGAGCAGTTGCCGGAGCCGATGGCGGTCGCCCAAGACGGTGGCCGCTTCGCAGGTTCCAAGGACAATTTCGACTTTCTGGGGTTGAGCCAGGATTTCGGCGTCCTCCACACTTTCCCGGACCAATTCATCCAGCCGCACCGGCTTGAAATCCATCTGGACCTGCCCGGCGTCGGCTTTGGTCAACAGGGTCAGGCCGTCAACGATCTTTGCGAGGCGTTCAACTTCGGCGATTTGGCTCAACAACCGTTCTTTTTGCGAGGCGGACAAATTTTCCTCGCGCAAGGCCATCTCCAGTTCTCCGCGCATCACGGTCAAGGGGGTTTTCAGTTCGTGCGAGGCGTGGAGGGAAAATTCGCGGACGCGCTGGAAGGAATCGTCGAGGCGCGCGGTCATCGCGTTGAAAACTTCAGTCAGGCGGTCCAACTCATCGCCGTTTCCCGTCCGGGGCAATTTCCCGCGCAGGTTGCCCTCGTGGACTTTTTCGACGGCATTCGTTAATTTCGTCACTGGAGCCAGGGCGCGGCGGGTAATCCACCAACCGCCGAGCAATCCCATCACGATGGCCGGGAGTCCAACGTCGAAGATCATCTCGCCGGTTTCATGCAAGGCGTGCTGCCACAGATGGGGCCGATGATCGTGCCGCATTTGCTCGGCGATCTCACGGTAAGTGCCCGCGCCAATGAGGGTCAGCGACGCGATGAAAATCGCCGCGTACCAAAGGGTTAATCGCGTGCGGATTTTCATTCTTTCAAAACGTAACCGACCCCGCGGACGGTATGGAGCAGCTTTGTCTCAAAACCGTCGTCAATCTTTTCCCGCAAACGCCTGACATAGACTTCGACGAGGTTCGTGCCGGGGTCAAAATTGTAGTCCCATACTCTCTCAATGATGGTCATCCGCCCGCAAATGCGCCCGGCGGAACGCATGAAAAATTCGAGCAGGCGGAATTCGCGGGCAGTCAAATCAAAATATTTTTCGGCGCGTTGCGCGCGGTGGGAAATGGTGTCGAGCGCGAGGTCTGCGACCCGCAGAGTGGTGGATTGGTTTTCCTGGCCGCGCCGAATCAAGGCCCGCAATCGCGCCGCGAGTTCGGCCACAACAAACGGTTTGGGCAGGTAATCGTCCGCGCCCGCGTTCAACCCCTCGACCCGCTCGTTCACGGCGCCACGCGCCGAAAGCAACAATACGGGCGTGCGGTTTTGGCGCTCGCGCAGGTCCTGCAGCACGCTCAAACCGTCCCGCCCCGGCAGCATGATGTCGAGCACGATGCCGTCGTATGGAGCCGCGGCGGCGGCGGTCATGGCTTGGTCACCGCGATGGCAGACCTCGACTGAAAAGCCTTCCGCCTGAAGGGCCTTGCGGATGAACGAGGCGGTCTTTTTTTCGTCTTCGATGACCAGTACGCGCATGGATGAATTAGAACCGCTCAGGCCGGAGTCGTCGAGCGCTTTTATGGATTGCGGCTTTCCGATGATGAAACGACGCAATCGTCCGGCCAAAATGAATTCTTTGTCATAATTGAGATTTTCCTTTCACCGGCCGGTTTCCGGGGTAATAACATAAGGCAAAAAAATGATCATATTATCATGAAAATAATAAAAAATAACCTCCGCTCGATTGTCTCCAGAAATTTCCTGGCCGTGGCCATGCTGATGCCAGGGTGTTGGATCGCTTCTTCGACCTCCGCGCAAACCGCCCCACTGACCGCGGGCGAGCGCATCCCGCTCCCAGGGGTGACCGGCGGATGTGATTTCATCCAGTTTGACCCCAACCAGGATCGGCTGTTATTGGGGCACGAAGGGAATCACACGTTCGATGTTTTTGATATTAACTCAAAGAAACTGTTAAAGGTCGTTCCGACCGGCACGTCGCAGGATGCGGCGATTGACGTAAAAGATGGCAAATACTATGTCAGCGGCAACGACCCGGGCCGGATGGTGATGGTGGATTCGGACACTTTGACCATTTCCGGGGAGGTGCCGGTTCCCGCTGCGTGTGACCTGATTGGTTATGATCCCGAAACCGGCCTTGTCCACCTCTGCAATGATACCGCCGCCGAACAGTGGTTGATTGATCCCGTGGCGAAGAAAATCACGGGGACGATTGTCTTTGACGGAAGAGGCTTGGAGGACATGGCATTTGATCTGAAGAACCGGCGGATGTACCAGGCCGTGAAAGGCTCAAATACCATTGGCGCGGTGGATCTTTCGAACAACAAGGTGGTGGCCTCCTGGCCGCTGGCGCCGGACAAAGGCCCGCATGGAATCGCGCGGGCGCCCGAGGTTGACGGCCTGCTGGTAGCCTGCGCCGGCAAATTGGTGTTGCTTAATTGCGCCAGCGGAAAAGTTGTCGCCACCGTTCCCATCGCGGAGCGCGTGGATGAAATGACTTACGACCCCGGCTTGCACCGGGCCTATTGCGCCGGCCGCACGGGAAAAATATCCGTCGTCCAGGTCGCCTCCGACAAACTGACGGCGCTAGGTGACGTGCCAGACCAGGCCGGAACGGGGGATATTGCCGTGGATTTGAAGACGCATACGGTCTGGGTGGCCTGCCACGACGGGGACCAGTGTTTCGTTCAACCATTCACGGCCAGCCCATGAATCATGCGATTGAGCGGTCGGACGCCATTTCCAACCGTCTTAAGACATCCGGCCTGTTTATTGTATGCGCCGTCCATTGACCATTGTCTTCAGTTTTCTGGCCGGCGCGCTGGTTTTGCTGAGCGGTTGCAGCACTTTCCATCCGCAGCCGGGTTCGCCGGAAAAAGCCGCTGCACGGTTGGAATCGAACGGACTCGCCGCCGACCCGTTGCCCACCGGTGGCGTCCCTGCTCCACCCGCTGCCTGTGAGTTTCAATTTCAGAGCAACCTTGCCACGGCTTCGACTACGAGAGTGTCCCAATCTGAAAACCCCTCGCCAAGTTTGTTGCTTCGACCGGGCGATGACCTTCAACCGGCCGCGTGGAACTTGGAAAATCCGCCACGTTTGGAATTGGCTTCCGATGAGACGGATGCGGCGGCAACGCCAACAGTTTCGACGAACAGAGAAAGCCTTTTCTCAATGGACTATTGGAAACTTGTCGGATTGGATGCGAAGGAGACCGTCACCGCGCCCGCTCGATGGGACACTCGTGACTGGCTCGTGTTCGGCGGCGTAACGGCGGGCATCGGCGTGACGATGGTATATGATGAGGACATTCAAAGAATCGTTCAACGAAATAGCAATAGCACGGTGAAGAGCATCTTTACCGATGTGCAGCCATTGGGTAATGAGTATGCGCCCGCGGTGCTGGGCGTGTTTTATTTGGGTGGAGAAATTTTCAAAGACCCCCGCGCAACATCAGTCGGGTTGGATGGTCTTTCCGCCAGCATTATCGCGTCCGGCCTGATTCTTCAGCCGCTCAAATACGCCGTCGGTCGCCACCGTCCCGGCGGCTCAGACCAGGGTGCTTACGATTTTCAATCGTTCGGTGGCAGCGACTCCTTTCCCTCGGGCCATACTACGGAAGCGTTTGCGCTGGCGACAGTCATTTCGGAACATTATGACTCGCTTTGGATAAAACTTGCTTCCTATGGCATGGCGAGCGCGGTTGGCTACGCCCGGCTCAACAACAATGCGCATTGGGCATCCGACGTGCTGGCTGGCGCGGCGCTCGGCACGTTTGTCGGTCACGTTGTCGTCCACTTTAACCAGCAACGCCGGGAAATTTCCTTGCAACCGGTCTATGGGCCGGATATGAAAGGCGCGCAACTTTCTTTCTCTTTTTGAGTTATGTTTCGCTTTAGCCCGAACCAAAGAATTTTTATGTATCGTTGGGCGCTGATCATTTTTTGCGGACTGATTGCGGCGGGCTGCGCGCATTTCCAGCCGCAACCGATTTCGCCGGAAAAAACCGCGTCGGACTTCGACGCGCGCTCCTTGACGAATGAAAATCTGCGGGCATTTTTGGAAACCAATCATTTTGACGGTTCGTGGGATTTGAAGGCCCTGACCCTCGTCGCCTTTTACTACCAACCCGCGCTTGTGGAGGCGCGAACGCAGTGGGCGGCGGCCCAGGCCGCCGAAATCACCGCCGGCGCGCGCCCCAATCCGTCCATCTCCGTGACGCCGGGATACGATTCGCCGATTCCGGACGATCCCAGCCCGTGGCTTGTTTCCGCCAGCCTGGACTGGCCGGTTGAAACGGCGGGCAAACGCGGAAAACGCATGGCCGAGGCGCGGCACCTGTCGGAAGCCGCCCGGTGGGACCTGATCGGGCGGATTTGGCTGGCGCGCAGCCAGGTCCGCGCGGCTCTGCTCAATCTCTACGCCGCGCGGGAGGACGAATCCCTGCTGGCGCAACAGGAGATGGCGGAAAGCAACGTGGTGCGGTTGCTGGAAGGCCAGTTTTCGGCGGGCAGCATTTCCAGTTACGATGTTACCCAGGCGCGGGTGGCGCTGGAGACGACCCAATTGGCGCGGTTGGACGCCCTCGGGCAGTTGAACCAGGCGCGGGCGCAGTTGGCGGGCGCGTTGGGCCTGCCGCTGCGCGCCCTCGACGGGGTGAAACTTTCATTCGATGATTTCAAAAAATTCCCGCGCGGTTTGACCGGACGGCAAGTCCGGCAACAGGCCCTGTTGAATCGCGCTGACGTTCGCGGGGCGCTGGCCGATTACGCCGCCAGCCAGTCGGCATTGCAACTCGAAATTGCCAATCAATATCCCGATGTCCATTTCGGCCCGGGCTATGGGTGGAACACCGGGAGCGCGGGCGACAATGAATGGCAACTGGGCTTGACGCTGGATTTGCCGGTGCTGGACCAAAACCAGGGTCCGATTGCCGAAGCCAAAGCGAAACGCTCGGAGGCAGCCGCGCACTTTTTGACGGTGCAGGCGACGGCGATTTCGGAAATGAATTCCGCGTTGGCGGGTTACGACGCGGCGTTAAGAAAGGCCGCGACAGCCGAAAAGCTATTGGATGATTTGCGAAAACAAGCAGGCTCCGTCCGCGCGCAGGCGCAGGTGGGGGAGGCGGACGCGCTGACGCTGGCCAACGCGGAAGCGGCATATGCCGCCGGCGCGCAAAGCCAGATGGACGCGCTGATTCAGGCGCAGCACGCGCTCGGCCAGTTGGAAGACGCAGTGCAAAGTCCGCTGACGTTGTCGCCGGAAACGCTCAATGCCGCGGAAAAAAGCAAAATCAAAAAATGAAAAAGAAACACATCGCCATCGGCATGGTCGCCGTCATCGCAATCGCGGTGCTTATTTTTGCCTATACGGAAGGGACCAGGGAGCGCGAGGCGGACGCTGAAGAAGACCAGCCGATTTCGGCCAAATCCGCCGTGGAACAAACAAACGGCGTTACGATGATTCATCTGGATTTGCAGGCGCAACAACTTGCCGGTCTCAAGACCGTTTCTATTTCCGCCGCGATATTGCCGCCGGAAATGAAGGCATACGGTCGCGTAATGGATTTCGCATCGCTGATTTCGCTGCAAAGTGAAACGGTCGCCGCGAACGCCGCGCTGCGGGCGTCGCGAGCGGAGTATGACCGGCTGAAAAAATTAAGCGTTCAGGATAATGCCTCGGCGCGCGCATTGGAAATGGCCAAAGCTCAACTGGCGCACGATCAGGGGGCGCTCCAAACCGTCGAAGCGCAACTCGTAGCCAGCTCGAGCAAGACTGTGGCCGATCAATCGCCAGAATTTTTCCAGTCGCTTGCAAACCAAAAAAATACCCTGCTGCGGCTGGATTTGCCAACGGGCGAAATTCCGGTGGAAGCGCCGACGGCAGCGGTTTTAACTCCGGCCGGAGAAAAATCGCCAATCGCCGCAAATTTTTTTGGCCGCGCGGCAACGGTTGATCCGCTGACGCAAGGCGAAGGATTTATTTTTTTGGCCACGAACGCGCCCGCTTCGTTGTTGCCAGGATTGGCCGTCGCCGGATTTTTGCAAATGCCCGGCGCGCCGTCGCATGGTGTGATTGTGCCGGACGATGCCGTGGTTCGCGCGGATGATCGCGCATGGATTTACGCGCAAACCGGCGAGATGGATTTTGAACGGCGCGAAGTTGTCTTGGAGCATCCCACCGAAGGCGGCTGGTTTGTCACCAATGGCGTCGTCGCCGGTGAAAAAATAGTCATCACCGGCACACAGGTCTTGCTTTCCGAGGAACGCAAATCGCAAATCAAACTGGAAGACTGATTTGTGCTCAATCGCATCGTCCAATTTTCCCTGCGTCATCGCGTCGTTGTCGTCGCGTTGGGCGCGGTCGTGATCGGTTACGGCCTTTATGTCGCGGCCAATTCGCGGCTCGATGTGTTTCCCGAATTCGCGCCGCCTCAAGTGGTCGTTCAAACCGAAGCGCCGGGATTGTCTTCGGAAGAAGCGGAGCAACTCGTCACGCTGCCGATTGAAACCGGATTGAACGGAACGCCCGGACTCAAAACCATCCGCTCGGAATCAATTCAAGGCCTGTCCGTCGTCACGCTGATTTTTCGCGATGACACCGACATTTTCCGTGACCGCCAGCTCGTCGGCGAGCGGCTCGGCGAAATTGCCGGCCAGTTGCCGCTGGGCACCGGCCCGCCGCGGCTCGGCCCGCTGACGTCCTCTGCCAGCCTGATTCTGGTGATGGGGCTGACTTCCACGAACCGCACGCCGATGGCAATGCGGACGTTTGCTGATTGGACGCTGCGCCCGCATTTGTTGAGCGTGCCGGGCGTGGCGAGCGTCAGCGTCATGGGCGGCGACGTTCGCCAATTGCAAGTGCAGGTGAAGCCCGACCGCCTGCGCGCCTACGGATTGTCGTTGAACGACGTTTTGTCCGCGGCGCAACAGGCGACCGGCGTGCGCGGCGGCGGCTACGTTGAAAATAAAAATCAGCGCATCGAAATCCGCACCAGCGGCCAATCGCTCACGCCGGAAGAACTTGGCGACGTCGTGCTCACGCCACACACCGGAATGAGCGTCAGGCTGAAAGACGTGGCCGACGTGCGCGCCGCTGCCGCGCCGAAATTTGGCGACGCGCAAATCGGCGGGAAATCCGGCGTGGTCCTGCTCGTCTATGACCAATACGGCGCCAACACGATGACAGTGACGCGCTTGCTCGAAGTGGCCTTGCGGCAAATGCAACCGGCGTTCGCCGCCGAAAAAATTGATTTGAACGCCGACCTGTTCCGCCCGGCCAATTTCATCCAGGCCGCCCTGAAAAACGCGGGCCATTCGCTGCTCGTCGGTGGTGCGCTGGTGGCCATCGTGCTGTTTTTGTTCCTGCTCGATTTGCGGACGGCGTTTATTTCGTTCATCTCCATCCCGCTGTCGCTGCTGGCGGCGGTGATTGTGCTGCACTGGTCCGGGGTCACCATCAACACCATCACGCTCGGCGGTTTCGCCATCGCCATCGGCGTGGTGGTGGATGACGCCATCATTGACGTGGAAAATATTCTGCGCCGGCTGCGGGAAAATTTCGCGCTGCCGCAGCCGGGTTCGGTGTTTCAAGTCGTGCTTCACGCCTCGCTCGAAGTCCGCAGCGCGGTGGTTTATGCCACGTTCATTGTCGCGCTGGTTTTCTTGCCGGTGCTGGCGATGGGCGGCGTGGAAGGCCGATTGTTCGCGCCGCTGGGGATTTCCTTCATTCTGGCGACGCTCGCCTCGCTCGGAGTCGCGCTCACGGTCACGCCGGCGCTGTGCTGTTTATTTCTCTCGAAAACTTCGCCGCACGAGGAACCGGGTTACATTCGCTTGTTGAAATCGCGGCATCGGCGCTGGCTTGAAGCCGCGAGCCGCCGGCCGCGGACGATTATCACTGCCGTGACCGTCATTTGTTTGGCGGCGGCGGCGGCGCTGCCATTTTTTGGCGGCGAATTTTTGCCGGAATTGCATGAAGGCCATTACATCGTCCACATGGCGCTGGCGCCCGGCACGTCGCTAGCCGAGACGATTCGCCTCGGCAAACTCGTCACGGCGCAGCTCCTGAAGAGATCCGCACGTCAAATCCGTTTCGCAGGAAGCTGGCCGCGCGGAAAACGGCGAGGACGTTGACGGCCCACAATCCAGCGAATTTCACGTCGAGTTGAAAGCGGACGGCGCTGACGAGGATACCGTTCAAAGCCAGATTCGCGCCACGGTCGCGCAAATTCCCGGCGCGGACTTTTCCATCGAATCGCCGCTGGGCGAGCGCATGGAGGAAACGCTGTCCGGCGCAACGGCGCAATTTGTCGTTGATCTTTTCGGCAATGATTTGAGCGCGCTCGACGAAAAAGCGGCGGAAGTGCGGCGGGTTTTGGAAAAAGTTCCCGGGTCGGTGGATGTGAATCTTACCACGCCGCCTGGCCTGCCGGAACTGGCCGTGCGCCTCCAGCCGGAAAAATTATTGCGATACGGATTTCGCCCGACGGAAGTGCTTGACGCGATTCAAACGGCGTACGCCGGAACCATCGTTTCGCAGATTTATGAAAGCAACCGCGTCTTCAACGTCGCGGTGATTTTGAATTCCGCCGACCGGCAAAATCCCGAAACCGTCGGCGCACTGCCATTGCGCAACGCGAATGGAGCTGTCGTGCCGTTGAGCGCGCTGGCGGACATTGATCTGACTCGCGGACGCTACGCCGTGACGCATGAAGGCGGGCAGCGGTTCCAGCAAGTCACTTGTAACATTGCCGGACGCGATGTGTCGTCGTTTGCCGCTGAAGTTCAGCGGAAAATTGCGGCGCAGGTTTCGTTTCCGCCCGGAATGTTTGCGGATTACAGCGGCGCGGCGCAGGGCGCGGCGCGGGCGCGGCATGATTTGCTGGCGAATTCCCTGCTGGCCGGCGCGGGGATTGTTTTGCTGCTGGCGGTGCTGTTCGGGTTCGGTCGCCATCTGCTTTTGATTCTGGCGAACCTTCCGTTTGCGCTGGTCGGCGGCGTGGTGGCGGTTTTTGCCAGCGGCGGCTCGCTTTCAGTCGGATCGCTGGTTGGATTCGTCACGCTGTTCGGCATCACGATGCGGAATTCCATCATGCTGATCTCGCACTACGGACATTTGGTGAGCGCGGAAGGCATGATATGGAATTTGGAAACTGCGTTGCGCGGCGCGTCAGAACGGCTGCTGCCGATTTTGATGACGGCCATTGTGGCGGCGCTTGGTTTGTTGCCGCTGGCAATCGGTGCGGGAACGGCCGGCCGCGAAATTGAAGGGCCGATGGCCATCGTCGTTCTCGGCGGATTGATCACTTCGACACTGTTGAATTTGCTGGTGCTGCCGACGCTGGCGTTGCGCTTTGGCCGGTTTGAAAAAATCCCCAACACGGAAGAAAATCACTTTTTAAAAATTTAGCCATGAAACAAAAACTCATCATCATCGGCGGCGCAGTTGTGGTATGTCTGGCGCTCGGGATTTTTGCGCTCGTTAAATTGCGTGGCGGAGCGACGGCGGCGGGCGACGACGAATCGGCAGATGAAAATGTCCAGACAGTCATCCCGGTTCGAGTCGGCGCGCTCAACCGTGTTACGCTACACCGCTACGTCACCGGCTACGGCACGGTTGAAGCCGAGCCGGCCACCGAAGGGGAACCGGCGGCGGGCGGAAGTTTGGCCGCGCCGAGCGCCGGGGTGGTGGCGAAAGTCAATGTGGTCGCCGGGCAACGGATAAAGAAAGGCGAAGTGCTGGCGGAATTGAATTCGGCGGCGGAGACTTATGATTACGCCAGGGCCGAAGTGGAACGGCAGAAAAAATTATTCGCGCAACAAGACACGTCATTGAAAAGCCTGGAGGATGCCGAAGCGCAACTGGCTTCGCTCGAAGTGGTTTCGCCGGTGTCGGGCACGGTGACGGGCATCGCGGTTGTGCCGGGACAGGCGGTGGATGTGAACGCAATGGTGGCCGAGGTGATGGATTTGAACCGGCTGGCGGTGGCGGCAAAAATCCCGGCGTCACAAGCCGGAGAATTGAAAAGAGGGGAAGAAGTTGAGGTGGGCGAGGAGCCGCAATCCACTCCCACAAAGCTTTCGTTTGTCAGCCCGGTGGTGGATGGAAGTGATGGGACGGTTTCCGTGTGGGCGGGACTGCCCGCGGACACCGGGCTGAGACCCGGACAATTTGTGCCGCTGAAAATTGTGACGTTGGTTGAGAGCAATTGCCTCGCCGCTCCGGCTGAAAGCGTGGTGACCGACGAAAACGGCAATAGCTCGATTGCATTGGTCGAGGGCGATGAAGCGACGCAAGTCCCGGTGCAAACGGGTTTGCACGAAGACGGTTGGGTGGAAATTGAAGGGACCAATCTGAACGAGAGTGATTCCGTGGTGACGGTTGGCGCTTACGGGCTGCCAGAGAAAACGAAAATCAAAATCGTCAATTCATCGGACGCAACCAATTCTGCCGAAGCGCAATGACTTCCGATTCATCCTCAGGGCTTAGCCGGTTTGCGACGCATCACGCGATATCCATCACGTTTATCGCGTTGGTGTTGTGCCTGGCGGGGATTTTTTGCGCCAGACAGACGCCGTCGTCGGTGTTTCCAGAGACGGATTTTCCGCGAATTGTGGTGATGGTGAACAATGGGATCATGCCGGCCAACGAGATGATGGCGACGATCACCCGGCCCATTGAAGAGTCCATGAAAAGCATCCCTGGAGTGGCGACGGTCATCTCCTCGACCACACGGGGATCGGCGATCATCAACGTGGTCTTCAACTGGGGCACGGACATGCAGCGCGCGGACCTTTACGTGCTGGGGCAGATTTCGGAAATCCGCAGCGACCTGCCGCCCACGGTATCCACGGATGTTTCGCGCGTGGCGTTTTCGTTGAGCTACCCCATTATTGGCATCAGCCTGACCAGCTCCACCCGCAGCCAGATGGACCTCTGGGACAAGGCTAATTACACCATCAAACCGCTCTTTCTGCAAATCCCAGGGGTTGCGGACGTGGAAATACTTGGCGGCGAGAAGCCGGAATATCATGTCGTGGTGGACCCATTGAAATTGGAGGCGGCCCGCCTGGATTTGCAGGACGTGAGCGATGCGCTGACGCGGAACAACTTGGTGGCCGCCGCGGGGATGATTGTGGAGAATTATCATCTTTACCTGACAACGGTGGATGGGCGGGTGCATTCGCCGGAGGACATCGGGAATGTGGTCATAGCCGTTCGCGACAATCATCCGGTTCAAATCAAGGACGTGGCGACCGTGGCGCGCGGGCCGGCGCCGGCATACACCAGCATCACGGCCCAAGGCCGTCAGGCGGTTTTGTTCAATATCGAAAGCCAGCCGGGCGCCAGTGTGCTGCAAATCGCCGCGGACCTGCAAAGCGACCTGAAACAACTGCACGGGCAATTGCCGCCGGACATGCAACTGGCGTTTTTCTACGACCAATCGCAATTCGTGCGCGACTCGGTGGCCAGCGTCTGGAGCGCGATCATCTTTGGCCTGATTCTATCGGTCGTGATTTTGTATTTCTTCCTGAAAGACTGGGGCAGTGTCTGGACGGCGATAGTGACGATTCCGATTTCGGTGCTCATCACTTTTGGGGTCATCAAGGAGGCTGGGATGAGTTTCAACATGATGACGCTCGGCGGCGTCGCGGCGTCCATCGGGCTGATTATTGACAACGCGATCGTGGTGGTGGAGGCGATGTGCCATCGCCTGGCGGCGGGCCGGCCGCGACTGGAGGGAATTCACGAGGCGATGGGCGAGATTTTCACGGCGTTGATCGGGTCAACGTTGACGCCGGTGGTCGTATTCGTGCCCCTGGCGTATTTGAATGGAATGGCGGGAGTATTCTTCCGCGCGCTGGGAGTGACGATGGTGGTCCTATTGCTCATTTCACTTGTTCTGGCAATCACCCTGACGCCTTCCTTGGCGGCATGGTTCATTCGCGGGCGGACCAAATCGGCTGCGACCGGCGAGGAAGCCGGATTTGTGCTGCGACCGGTGTTGCGACTATACGAAGGGGCGGCGCGTTGGGCATTGCGGCACGCCTGGCTGACATTGATGGCCTGCGGGTTGCTTATGATTGCGAGCGTGTTCATTTTCCGGCAACTGGAAACGGGCTTTCTCCCGAATTTTGACGAAGGGGGTTTTGTAATGGATTACACGGCGCCGCCGGGCACCAGTCTGGCCGAGACATCGCGGATATTGGACGAAGCCGAGCAAAGCATTCGGACGAATGCCGATGTGGAAGGATATTCCCGCCGTCTGGGCACGCAGCTTGGGCCCTTCATTACCGAGCCATACGTCGGTGACTATCTCATCAAGCTCAAGGCAAAGCGGAAACATACCACGGAGGAAGTGCTGGACCAGATGCGGACCGATTTTGACCAACGCTTTCCGATGATGAATTGGGATTTTCACGGTTACCTTGATGATTTGATCGGCGATTTGCAGATGGCGCCCGATCCGATTCAAATCAAATTATTTTCGCCGGACATGGCCTGGTTGACAGAGGTGGCGCCGCGCGTCGAGGAACAAATCCAAAAAATTCCCGGCATCGTGGACACGTTCGACGGACTCACGGAAACCGGACCCTCCATTGATTTGCGCGTGCGTCCAGCCGACGCCGAACGGTTTGGTTTGACGGCGCAGGACATCGCCGACGCGGTGAATACCGCCCTGTTGGGGCAGGTTTCATCCTACATGCTGCAGGGCGACCGCGTCATTGATATTCGCGTGATGTCGCGGCCGGAGAGCGTGGACACCGTATCCAAGCTGCGTGATCTGCCGATTCGGACGGCCGATGGCGCGGTGGTGCGGGTGGAACAGGTGGCCGATGTGGGGATTTCGCCCAACGAAGTCGAATTGAATCGGGAAGGTTTGCGGCAGAACGACATCGTGACGGCGCGGCTGGAAGGGGTGGACCTGGGCACGGCAATGCGCGAGGTGCGGGCCAAGTTGAGCCAGGACACCTGGCTGCCGCCAGGGTCGGTGGAATACGGGGGCCTGTACCAATTACAACAGGAGTCCTTCCACAATTTGCTGGCGGTATTGCTTGCCGCGGTTCTCCTCGTTTTCACCGTGCTGCTGATTGAATTCCGGTCGTTTTACGAGCCAATTGCGATTGTCTTCGGTTCGGTGCTGGCGTTGTTCGGCGCCGTCACTGCTCTTTGGCTGACCGGTGTATCACTGAACATCGTGTCCTATCTCGGCATGATCATTGGCGTCGGCATCGTGGCCAAGAACGGGATTCTGGTGATGGACTTTTACCGGCAATTGCGCGGGCAAGGCGTGGAAATGGTGGAGGCGCTGGTGCAGGCGGGTCATCGCCGGTTGCGTCCGGTGCTGATGACGTCGCTGGCGGCGGCGCTGGGGATGTTGCCGCTGGCCTGGGGTGTAGGCACCGGCGCGCAAATGCTGCAACCGCTGGGCATTACGGTCATTGGCGCGCTATTCATATCGGTGGCGCTTTCGTTGATTGCGACGCCGGTGCTTTATTACGCGATGCGTTCTTTTGGCCGGGCTGAGTCCCGACTGAAGCCTTGACGGTGTGAGTGAATGGCCCTAGATTTCGGGATGTTCGGGGAGCCAACCGGCGCCGTGTGCGGCGCAAGGCTGAGAGTTTCGCGCGGAACGCGAAAGACCCGTGAACCTGATCCAGGTAATGCTGGCGTAGGAAAGTTGGTTTGCTTTTCTTCCCCCATTCCTGGCACGCGACCGTGAGCATGATATGATCGCATCCAAAGATTCCTTCCAACCGCATAGCGGCGAGCCATTGCCCGCCAGCAAACGGGTTTATCTCCACGGCAAGTTTCACCCCGACGTGCGTGTGCCGATGCGCGAGATCGCGCAGGCGCCCACCAAAGGATTCAACGGCCAAAGCGAGGCGAATGAACCGGTTCGCGTGTACGATTGCAGCGGGCCCTGGGGTGATCCGGATTTCACCGGAACAGTCGAGGAAGGTTTGCCTGCCTTGCGCGCGCCATGGATCCGCAATCGCGGCGACGTGGAAGAATATGCCGGTCGCGACGTGAAGCCGATTGATGACGGATATCTCTCCGAAAAACATCGCGGCGCCGACCGCGCCCGGCGGCAGGATGAAACGTCGCTGCGCCTGGAAGGATTGACGGCGCCGCGCCGGAGGGCATTCCGCGCCAAACCCGGCGAGGTCGTCACTCAACTCGCCTATGCCCGGCGTGGAATCATCACGCCGGAAATGGAATTCATCGCCCTCCGAGAGAACATGAAAATTGCCGATTGCCGATTGGCGATTGGCGATTTAAGCAAAGACAATGTCCGTAACGATTTAAGCAAGCAACACGTTGGGAGTGCTCAATTGGCAATGGGCAATGGGCAAGCGGCAATGGGTGATTTCACCCCGAGCGTGTTTCGAAGATTTCCCCAGCGAATCCCGTCTGAAATCACGCCCGAGTTTGTCCGATCCGAGGTCGCGGCCGGACGGGCCATCATCCCGTCGAACATCAATCATCCGGAACTGGAGCCGATGATTATCGGGCGCAATTTTCTGGTGAAGATCAACGCCAACATTGGGAACAGCGCCGTGGCGTCATCCATCGAGGAGGAAGTGGAGAAGATGCGCTGGGCCACCAAGTGGGGCGCGGACACGGTGATGGATTTGTCCACCGGCAAGAACATCCATGCGACGCGCGAATGGATTTTGCGCAATTCACCCGTGCCCATCGGCACGGTGCCAATCTACCAGGCGCTCGAAAAAGTCGGGGGCAAGGCCGAGGAACTGACCTGGGAGATTTTCCGGGACACGCTCATCGAGCAAGCGGAGCAGGGCGTGGATTATTTCACCATCCATGCCGGCGTGCTGTTGCGGTTCATCCCGCTCACGGCGTCGCGGATGACCGGCATCGTTTCGCGCGGCGGCAGCATCCTGGCGAAGTGGTGCCTGGCGCATCACAAAGAGAATTTCCTCTACACGCACTGGGACGACATCTGTGACATCATGGCCGCCTACGACGTATCATTTTCCATCGGGGACGGGTTGCGTCCGGGTTCAATTGCCGACGCGAACGACCGGGCGCAATTCGGCGAGCTGGAAGTGCAAGGTGAATTGACGAAGCGCGCCTGGGCCAAAGGCGTGCAGGTGATGAACGAAGGTCCGGGCCACGTGCCGATGCACATGATTGAGGAGAACATGGCCAAACAACTCGAATGGTGCCATGAAGCGCCATTCTACACGCTCGGGCCGCTGACCACCGACATTGCGCCCGGTTACGACCATATCACCAGCGGGATCGGCGCGGCGATGATTGGCTGGTACGGCTGCGCGATGCTTTGTTACGTGACGCCCAAGGAGCATCTGGGCCTGCCGAATAAGAAGGATGTTAAAGACGGGGTCATCGCCTACAAGATTGCCGCCCACGCGGCGGATTTGGCCAAGGGGCATCCGGGCGCGCAATATCGCGACAACGCGTTGAGCAAGGCGCGGTTTGAATTCCGGTGGGAAGACCAATTCAACCTGAGCCTCGATCCCGTGACGGCGCGCGAATTCCACGATGAGACGTTGCCACAGGAAGGGGCCAAGAGCGCGCATTTTTGCTCGATGTGCGGCCCTCATTTTTGTTCGATGAAAATAACGGAGGACGTTCGGAAATACGCGGCGGAGCAGGGCGTGAGCGCGGAGGAAGCGTTGGAGAAGGGAATGGAAGAAAAGAGCAAAGAATTTGTGGAAAAGGGCGCCGAGGTTTACGCGAAGGCGTGATCTGGTAATTAAACATCCTGCAACGGCATGAATTAAAACTGCCATGAAACTGGAGATGCGACGAAAACTCGCGCGCGAACCATTTCCGGAAAAAATCCGTAAAGTAGGCATCTCATCCGGCTGGCAAAAACCTTTCCCCGCCGTCAAAGCCGGCAACCGGCGTCTCGCGCTTCCCGGTGAAACACTGCCAAAAGAATTGGCTGGCGTGGAATGGCCGCCGAACAGACGATCTTTTTATCCATCAGCATTCTTTTGAGATGTGCTGGAGCATTTTCAAAAATACTATAGCCATGCGGTCGGAAAATGAAGGGGCAGCGTTCTTTTGGGTTTTGGCTTCGTTTTCGCTCAGGCACAGGCCGCTTTGAAACTGGTTGGTCTCACCCCTCACCCGCCCTCCCCATGAAATTCAAGGGACCCACACCTCGCCCAGCACCTTGATCCTCTCCGCTCCCATCCGATGGGAGCGGACAGGGGACAGCAGGCGAATGCCATCTGTCGCTCGAACGCCTAACCCGTCGTAGCGCAGGTTTCCAAACCTGCCGTATCGCCGATTTCCAAATCGGCAGAACGTCCGAATATCAAGCGCGTTGAACCGGCGGACGGCGAGCGGATTTGGAAGTCTGCGCTACGTCTCAAACTGGGAGGTCTGCGCTACATTGGTGCCCATCCAGCGCTGCTCCAGCGCCAGTCCTGCGGTCGGGCACAGAGTCCGGCAGTCACGGGATTGTTGCGAATGTAGCGGGCGATGCGCGCCTTCTCTTCGTCGTTCCGAATCCAATGGTCGTGGAATTCCGGTTGCTAGAACGGTACTTCGCCCAATCCCAGAATTTTTTTGGCGCGGCGCGAAGTGAATTGTTTCCACGAGTTCAGTATGTCGCTCAACACGTGATTGGGCATGGGCCAGATGATGGCATGGACGTGGTTGGGCATCACCACCCATTCGTGCAGCAAATACCGGCTCTGGTGGAAATGCCGCAGCGTGTCAGCGACAAGATCCGCGAGTTTCGGATGGCGCAGGTGACAGGCACCCGCGCCCCGGTCAAGACATCGCTCAATTTTGCGGTAATGATCGCGCGCAATTTCCTCCTTGGAATCGTTTATGGTTTCGCCGCGTTTGGCGAAATCATCCAGGTGCCGGAGACGTTCGGCCTTTTCATGCGCAAATCCCAGCAGGATTTCCACGGGCAATGAATCGGCCAGGCGAAATGTAACGAAATAGGAAACTCCTTCGCGTTTGACGTGCGGCAGGTAGCCGCGGGTATGAATGCCGGAGCGAAGCGGATTGACGGTTTGGTCCTTGGCGCCGCTGGCGCGGAGTTGATGACGGGTGCGTTCCACACCGGTATTCGGTTCGTCCATTCCGTGAGGCTGCATTGGGAAAAGTTAATCGCGCGGACGGGAGCAAGCAATCTCCACAAGCAATGTTCCCAGACGTAGCGCAGGTTTCCAAACCTGCTGTATCGCCGATTTCCAAATCGGCAGGGCGTCGAACAGGCGCGGCGGCTGCGGGTTTGGAAACCCGCGATACAGCAGACTTGGAAGTCTGCGCTACAGGATTGCTTGTGAAATATCCGGTCTAATCGTTCGATTACGGCAGCAAAATCAACTCGTAAAACTTCATCGTCACCGGCGTATTGGTGTCCACATACGAAAATATGCCAGTGCTCGAAGTCGTAATGCCAGGCAGCAAATTCCATACAATCGGCGGCGCCAGATTCGTCGTCCATTGCACCTCGAATTGGTCGTTGGTCGGCGCCCGCCACGCCAGGCTCACGTTGGTGATCGTCGCCGTCACGTTGGTGATCGCCGGAAACGGCGCGACAAAGATCGTGAACCGGTTCGTCGCCTGGTCCGGCGGCAGTTCATTGTCGGCAACCACCGTAATGAACCGCGCCGCCAACCCGGCCGGCATCGCGTTCGTCCACGTGATCACCCCGTTCGTGCTGATGGATGCCCCCACCGGCGGGCTGACCAGATCATACGTGAGCGCCGCGTTGGGATCGGAATCCGTCGCCGTATTGGTGACGGCAACTGAATTGGAAACCTGCGCGACAATGTTTGTCTGGTATGGCAACGTCAGCGCGCTCGCCTGCAACAAAACCAGCCGATAGAACCGCATCCCTCCCAAGCCGCCCGATTGCGAGCCGTCGTCGAAGAAATTGAACTGCGTATTCGCCGGATTCGTGAACGCGGCGGGGTTGTAGCTGATGATGTTGGTAAAAGTGTTCCAACTCGTCGGCGCCAGACCCGCGGTCCATTGCGCCTGGAACAAATAATTGCTCGGCGCAAACCACGTCAGCAGGAATCCGTTCTTCCCGCCGATGTTCGTATAAACGATGCTGGCGATACGGATGGTGTTGGTCGGAACAATAACTGCCGGATACCCGAAATTCACGACCAGATCAAAGTTAATGGCTGTCGGGTTGGGATTCTGCACGCCCAGGAAATAGATGCTGCCGGGGACGATATTCGCCGGAGAGGAAGTTGTCGTGAGGACACTCACGCCGTTCGTTGCATTTGAGATGATAACGTGGTCATTGGCGTTGGTGATACTCGGCGGCAGGTTCGTGCTGAACCAGACGTTCACCGGCAGGTTGGTTGCATAAACCAGGATATTCGTCGCGGCAATGGCATTCGTCGGCACCTTGAACGCCAGCCAGTCAATCGCGCCGGGCGCGACGCCGTTTGTCTGCGGCACACCTCCGCCGCCGCCGGTCACGACGGTGACGTAGAAGTAGTTCGTGGCGCTCAACGACGTGGCGTTGATGGCTGGCGGATTGATGTCCGTGGCGACCACAGTGAACAGGTAATTGCTCCCGGCCTGCGCCAGCGCCGGCGTCCAGGTGATCACGCCATTCGTGTCAATTCCCGCGCCAGACGGCGCGCCCAAAAGCGTGTAAGTCAACGGATAATCCGGAATGTTCGCGTTCACCGCCGCATCGGTCACGTCCAACATGCCTCCCGGCACAATCACCAATTGATCGGGCAGATTCGTATAGACGAACACCGGCGGCAGGTTCGACACTTCCACAACGATGCCAAAACTGTTCGTCAGGCTGTAAGCGCCATTCGAAACGCTGACTCGAATCGTCCAATTCGTATCACCCTGCGCCTCCGTCGGCGTCCAACTGATGACGCCGCCGCTCGTCACGGTCATGTTGGTCGGCCCGCTCACCAGCGCAAAGGTCAACGGCAACGGCGGCGAATTCGGGTCGCTCGCCACGCCGTTGGTCGTGAACAGCGTCGTTTCAATGTTGGTGAACACGTCGCCATTGGTCGGGAATGTGAAGATCGGCGGCAAAACCGCGCCATATTCCTGGTAGTCCAAAGTGTAAGTCACCGGCGCATTGGACGGGCTGACGTTGACCACGGCCACATATTCGTTGCCGGGGGTCAAGGGCACCGGCAGGGAATTGGTGCCGATATAGATGCTGGGACCCGCCGTGTTGGTGCTGATGTAATCATAATCCGATAACGTCGCCCGTTGGCCATATTTGGCGACCAGATAGGTCGGTCCGTTGGCGTTGGTCACGGTGAACACCACCCCGATGGCATTGGTCAGGATCGGAATCTCATAGTCATCCTGCCCGTTGGTATTGATGGGATCAATTGCCAACCCGCCAGGCGGCAAAGTAATGATCACCGGCGGGATGTCGGAATTGATGGCAATCGACACCTTGCTGGCGACAACGCTCACCGTCACCGGCCCGAAGTACCCGTAGGTGGCGTTGTTCGTAACATACGCCTCGAACGATCCCATGCCATAATTCGTGCCGCCGCCGAAGTTATTCGCCGGCGTAAAGATGGCGAAAATGTTGCTGAACGTGCTGGTGTTCGTGATGGCGTAAATGACGCCCGAAACGTTGGTGTAATCCAGAACATTCGTTAGATAGACCGAGCCATTAACGGCATTGGTCACAAAGAAGCTTAAATCGCCCGTCTGGCCAAAGACCTGTTGCAGATTCACGCCCACCGGCTGGTTGGTCACCGTCAGCGCATGAGGCCCCGCCAGCCAGTTCAGGTATTCCTCCAACTCCGTGTATCCGGAGCCGTCAACGGCGAGGAAGTTCGGATGCGGCACGAACGGACTTCCGCCAAACGTGTCGTCCCAGAAATCCGGAATGCCATCCTGGTCCGTGTCCAGGTAAGGCAGCAATGAAGCCGGCGTCGGCACGGGACCAACTGAACTCACGATGCTGCCGGTCTGTGTCCGGACGCTTCCAACAATGTTCGTATCCACGGCATCGCGCAGCGCCATGTCCGGCCCGGCAAAATCCAGCACTCTCTCGTAAGCCTGATAGGCCTCGTCAATCGTCACCGGCGGCAGCGGGAATTGCCGGTCAAATTTCGTGTCGTTCGTCGTGAACATGTTCCATCCCAGGTTTTCTCCGCTCAAAAGCCCGTTGGTTTCGCTGTTCGTGCTCTGGATGAAATTGTTCGTCTGGTAGATCCACGTGTTCGTCGTGCCGCCCCAGAAGGCGATCGTGTTCGTCAGCGAATTCGTGCTCGCGATGAGATAATTGCAAATGTAATTCAGCGTGTTCGTATAACCGCCCGTGTTCGTCGCGCTGTCATTTGCCGAAAAACCGGAGTTGGTCCCCCAGTCGTAGATCACGTTGTCTATGAAATCCAGGACAATGTTGTCGCCGAGCCGCGGGTTCGCGTACGCATTGTCCGCATAAAGATTGTGATGGAAACTCAGGGTGCCGTTCCCATAACGAAGCACCGAGCCATAGCCATTCGTGTCCATATTATTGATGCTGTCGGCGATGATGGACCATTGCACCGTCACATTGGTCGAGTCCAAAACCGACAAATCACAATTGGTGCTCCACTCCGCCGAGATGTGGTCGGCAATCACATTCGACACCGTGTCAAGTTGCAATGATCCGCCGGGGTCCACACTCAAGGCATCCAGCAACATCCCTGGCTCTACTCCCTGGATGGCTACCGGCGTGGAATTGCCGGTGGCCGTGAAGGTGATGGTCTTGACCTCCCAATTGGTATTGCTGCCGTAAAACACCGCGTTGGTTTGGCCGTTCACCAGAACCTGGGCCTCCGCGAAGCTTTGAGCAACGTTGACATCATTGGTGTCCCGCTTGCCTGCCTGGCCATCCTGCCAAATCGCCTTGACCTCGGAGTCGGATAGGAATCTCCCATAGACCGTCACATCGTTTATGTAACCGTAAAAACTCTGCCATTCTCCATCTGAAGGCGTTGTGTCTTGCTGTATATTCCCAATTGCAAGCCCTGGATCCTCTGTCGGATCCAAAGCTCCAAACGGACGTAAAGTCGTAGTGGTCTGTGCCAACAGCACGCCATTGGTATAAATGCACATCCTCCCCGTGCGTCCGTCGAATGTCCCCGCGACATGTGTCCACGTATTCAACGGGAGCGCCCCGGCTACTAGGTTAACGCCGCATGCGGTCGGATCATTGGTCTCAATATGAAGCTGAAGGGCGCCGCTGGAATTCACCGCCAGATAATAAGGGTCAAGGCAGTTGCGAACGTCTCCCCGAAGGAGGATTTGCTCGAGATAACCCCCGTATGCTTTCGGATACACCCACGCTTCAATGGTTAAGGCGTTCGTAAGTTCCAAGCTTGGCGTATCTGCCAGAAAGACCTTGTCCGGCACGTTCTCACCGGTGATGCTGAACGATGCGGCGCCAACGTAGCCCGGGCCGTAATCCGCACCGCCTTCAAGGGTGCCGTTGTTCCCATTGATGGGATCAATCGCAATGTTGTCACCCGGCCAATAGCTGACTGCATCAGGTCCCCGGTAGGCAAATGACAGACTATAAGTCTGGCCGGGAATTGTGGGAAGATTGGTTGATATAACGCCATTGGCCAACGCCAGATAATTGCTGCCTCCATTGGCAGTGGATGGATCAGTGACAACACTGACTTGATTGGTGGTAACCGTCCAGAATCCAACCGTCTGGCCACTGGTATAATTTGTCGCGGCGATCGCTCCAAATCCCGTCAGCGCCGTGCCGCCCGACCGGAACCGCACATCCCGTATAATAATATCATGCACCCCCTGCAATGCCGTCATGTTTCCCGCCACCGTAATGCCCCCGCCAGGCGCCGTCTGCCCCGCTATCGTCAAATCCGAATTGGTGATGATCAGCGGCGATTGCAGGAAAATCACGCCCGACAAATCAAAGACAATCGTCCGGTTCGTCGAACTCACCGCGTCCCGCAAGGTTCCGTAGCTCCCGTCATCATTCAGGCTGGTGACATGATAGACCGTGTTGTTGGTGATGCCGCTGCCGGCCATTGCCCCCGCCGTCCCCGCCCCCGCGCCTTGCGCGCCGGGAAACGCCGGGAACACCCCGTTCGTCTCAATCTCCGCGATGATCTTAAAGGCGATCGGATTCGTCTCATTATTCGGCACGCCCAGGTACCAGAGCGCCGCCAGGTTCGTCAGCCCGCTGTTCGTCTGTATCAGGATGTCTTCAGGAATGGTCCCCGGTTGCTGGCTGCTCTGGAAAAACGGCGGCGCAAACGGCGGCAAATTCGTCTGCACCGTCAAATCGCCGTTGCCGCTCATGTCATAGACCTCGAACCGCAGGCCCATTACATAATTCGTCACCCCGTCCACCACCGGGTTGGTCACCATGAAGCTGAAGAAGTTCGTCAGCGCCGCCCCCGGCCCTTCGTTCGTGAAGGTGAACGGCACATTGTTGGTCAGCGGAATCACCAGCATGTTCGGCGCGGCGTTCGTCCCCAGTTCCTTCGCCAGCACCGTGTAATTCAAAGCCCCGGAACTCCGCTTCATCACCCCGAGATACCACGTCCCGTTCGTCAGCGGCACCGGCATGGAATTGGTCAGCACATAAATGCTCTGGTCCGCGTTGCTCCCGTTGAAACTGGCGTACGCCGAACTGTACAGCGTCGGCAGCGGCGGCCCCTTGCTCACCACCAAATCCGCGCTGCCATTCATCTTGAGCAACTGGAACGTCGCCTCATACCCGTTGGTCACGTCAAACCAGAAGTAATTCTCCGACTGGTTCGTCGCCACCGTTCCCGTGTACGGCGCCATGTTCGTCAACTCGGGGATGCCAAAATCCACCTCCACCGTCGCCGTCACCGCGTGCGCCCCGTCGTTCTGGACGCCAAGATAATAGAAATTCGTCGGCGACGTCGGCAGCAACGGCTCCAACGGCGGCCCGGTCAGCGTGTTCAGCGTCGCGAACGGATCGGCCGGCGGCGCCAGCACGTTATTGGCCAACAGCGTATCGCCCGGCCCGCCACCCGTCGGCGGCTGCGATGGATTGAACCACACGTTCAGCGGCCCGGTGTCCGAATCCATGACGTTGGCCGCCTGGGTCGCCCAATTCGGCACGCTGATATATAAGGGCACGATTTCCCCCGGCGGCACCGTGATCGTCAGCGGTGTTTGAGCATTCAAGGTGACCAGCGGTGGCGTGTTCGTCTGCAACACCATCTGCAACACCCAACTGTTCAGCACCCCGTCCGGCGGCACCGCCGCGTTGATGCGATTGTCCCAGATTTGCAGGCTCCAGTTGCCATACGGATCGTCGCCGTTCAACCCAGCCAGCGTTTGCTCGGGGAAATAATACAGGTTGGTCACCGGCGCCTCGGCCAGCGAGAACAAATCCAGCAACATCCCCGGCTCCAGCCCGGTAATCGTGATCGGCAGCGAGTTGGACGTCGCGATAAACGTGTAACTGTCGTCCTCCCACTGCTTGTTCACCCCGTAGATCACATTGGTATGGCCGCCGAAATTCACCAGCGCCTCCGCCAATCCGTCAGCCGGCGTCACCGTCGGATCAAACTTCCCAATCAGCCGGTTCGTCGTCGAGGCCGAGTCGTCGTAGATCGCCGCAATTTCCGCGTCCGACAGCGCCCGGCTGTAAATGCTCATCTCATCCATCAACCCGCCGTAATAATTGTTCGTCAGCAGGCTCATGTCCTTGCCCAGCAACACGTCCCCGGTCGTCTTGGGAGTGAAATGTATGCCGTCCCAATTCGTCGTCGCCACGTTCGTGCCGTCGTAGAACAACTTGGCAATCCCCGAATTGGTGTCGTACGTCAGCGCCACGTGCTGGAACACGTTCGACTGCACCAGCCCCGGCGCGGAATAAATGATGTGCGCGCCATTGGTGACGTCCACCAGGTTCGCGTAAAGACACCCGTTGCTGCTCACCAGATTGTTGGTGGTGCCCGGCTGGTTCGTAACGGACATCCAGAACTGCACCCCGTTGGGCTGCAGCGCGTCCACTTCCGCCACGCCATAAACAATATTGCTGTACGGCGGCGCGCACGTGGTCCCGTTGTTGTCCGCCAGCTCCCACAAACCCGACTCGGCGTTGGTCGCCGTCATGATCGCCGCGTATTCCTGGTTGCCGTTGCAATTGTCCGGCTGGTTGGTCGCCCAATTGAAATAACTGCTGTTGGTCACGCCGCTTGAATAGACCCACACCCCGGGCGCGTTGTTCGTCAGGCCAATCCACAAATTGCGGTTGGTCCCGTCGTAATATTCAAAGGCGTCATAAATCCAATTCTCTTCGTCCGCCGTCGCCACTGTCGCCAGATGGCCCCCAAGCATTTCCGCCCAGCTTTCCGATACCGTCCAATTAGTCGCGCCGAGCAGATAATAATAATGGCTCGTCGCGCGGTCCAGGAACGGCCCCGCCACTATGCTGAAGTTCGTGTCCGTGATGTTCGGATAATTCGTCGGCGTCGCCGCCAGCCATTCCACCAGCGGCTGCTGGAACGTCGTGTTCGTCGGGTTAATCCACCCTTCCACTGTCAACCCTCCGCCCGCCCCAACATCCAGTGCCGACGACTCGACGAGTGTGTTGGTGCCGGATGAGGTGATCGAGGTGTCCGGATAAATCTGCACGTAACTGTTCGTGCCGGCAAAATCATACGGCTGCCCGTTGTATTCCATCTCAAACGCCTGGCCCACTTCGCCCGCCGGGAAATCAAACCGCCCAATCAGCGCGCCGTTGTTGCCGTTCCCTTCCGGATCGGCGCTGTCCAGCGCCTCCCCTTCGCCGCGCCACCACCCGGCGATGCCCGGCCCACGATACCAGAATGTAAGCGTGTATTGATTGCCCGGAATCGTCGGGAGCGTCCGTGTGATCGTGCCATCGGCCAGCGCCAGGAAATTCGTGCCCGTGTTGTCCCCCAGCGAATCGGACGGGTCGGTCACAATGCTCACAAAATTATTCGTCAATAGCTCCGTGTTCGTGATCGTCTCGTCCTGGTTGCTCGCGATGTTAAAGTACGTCGTGTAAGTGGTGATGTTCGTCGGCACCGTCCATCCCCCATACGGATCGTAAATGTTCGTCAGCCCCGGATAATCGCCGTTGGTGTCCAGGTCAAAGTCCGAGAACGTGTAACTGGCCGCCCCCGCATTCAAGCTGTATTGCGTTTGCGCAAACTTGATGGGCAACGACGCCAGGTTCGTGTCCTCGGTGAACATTAAATAATCGTAGTTTGTCTGCGCGGACCCCGCCGTATAAGTCCAGGCATCGCCGCCCCCTGTCGCGTATGGATTGCCGAACTGGTTCATGATGATCGTGATGCCCGGCGTTCCCGGCGGATAAACCGCATTGGTGCTTATCGGCGCCGTGTTTTCATTGCCGGGTCCCGCGGATGGATTACTGGCAAACCCGGTATTCATGATGCAATACGGGCTGTTGGTGCTGAAATCGGCCGGGTTGGTCGTGTCATACACCGTCATCTGGTCCGGCACGGTGTAAAAGTTGTAGATAATCGGCAGTGTCCCGCCCAGCGGATTGGCCTGGAGATAATTGGTGTCGGCCGCCGCGCCGCCCGTCGCTGTGGCGCTCAACGTGTTCGAGTAAAGCAGAATGCTGCCCGGCGTTCGTCGCCCACGGCCCGCCACGGTTTTCCATCAGCAACACCCGCTGCCCGCTCGGACTCACCAGCGTGAACGTCAAATCCGAGAATCCGCGGATACGTCGCCACAAATCCCGCGTTCACCGATGCAATCGGGTTGGTCCAGGAGATGAAAATATTCGTGGACGATACCGCAATGGGCGCTATCGGCGCCGGACCCGGCGCGTTGGTCGCTATCGGCGGAATTCCCGCCAGGAAGCCGCTTAAAGTCGCTATCAAATAAATGCTTGCCGTCTGATCGCTCCCATTGGTAATGCCCAGCCAATACGTCCCCGGCGCCAGAGGCGGGCCGTAGGAAATGGAATTGCCCGGCGGCGTCCCGTTGGTCAACCCCGCTTCAAATAGATAATCGGTAAGCGTCGGTTCGGTATTGTAGTTCAAATACATCTGCAACCCCGGCGGAGGAACCGTCGGCGGCAGGTTCGTGGCCGCCACCGTCAAATTCGTGTATCCCGGCGGTACCGTGATGTAATTGTAATACCATTCGCCGGGTGCCAGGTTGATCGTGATGCCTTTGAGCGGGTTCTGGTGCGGCGTGATCTGCAACGAAAGAAGGTCCACCGTGCCGCTGAAAGGCGTCACACTGTTCGCAATGTGGAAATTCCACAACGAAGCCGGCCCAACCTGTTGCCCCACAAAACTCAGCAGGCTCCCCGGCCCGTCCGAGTGATGCAATGTATAACCCGCCGGCAATGTGCTGGCCACCACCGTCCCGCTGTCGTCATACACCAGCGGAAATGTCCCCGGCGTGTTCGGCGAATCGTGGTTCATCAATACCGCCGTGAGATAACCCGAACCCGAATCCAGCGTCAGCGAACTCACCAAATCGCCCACGTCCGCCTGGGTGATGATGTTCGTCACCACCACCGTCTGGATTTTCATCGGTTGCAGGGCAATCGCCAGAACATTCTGGTATCCCGGCACCGCCGGCGTCCCCTCGGGTATTTGCGCCGGCACGGGAACGCCGTTGACCGTTTCCACCCCGTTCGAATTGTTCATCTGGCTGAATGGAATGTCCGTAAAAATGGGAATGAAACTGTATTCCGACGCCATCTGGTCTTCCGACTGCACGCCGACATAATAAACTTCGCCGTGCTGCGAATTGGTATCCACAATCACTTCCTCCCCGCCCAATCCCAGGGCGGCCCCGTGGAATACCCCTCCCGCTGACGCCCCTACCTGCGCGCCGTCAACACAATTGGAAATTGCCGTCAGGCTTAAATTCGTCAGCGTCGGATCGGTCGTCACGAACAGTTGTATGTTCGCCTCCGGCCGCGTCGAGTTGGCCTCGCTGTTCGCATTCACGCCCATCCGCGGAATCGAAAGATCGTCCGCGTTGAAGGTGACAAACGCCGCGTTGGTGACGTCCGCGGTCAAGCCCGCGGAGTCCTCGGCAGTGTTGGTCACTACATAAAAGTGCCACTGATTGGTCATTCCCACGGTCATCACCCCGTTTGACTCCACTCCGCGTTGCCCCCTAACGACACCTCGTTCGTGCCCAGTAACGGCGTGCTTGCCCCCACGAATTGGTTGTTCAATGGCGCATTGGTCGTGTCAACGTAGGTCAGGTCCTGGTCCGCCGTCGCATTGTATGTCGTCCCCTCGTCCGTGACCGTGAACGATCCGGGCGCGTCGCCGTCGCCGCTGCTCACCACCAGCGCGTAATCCTGCGCCACGTTATTGGTCTGCTCCGGCACCGCGTTCACGTTCACCCGGTATCCCGTCACCGTGATCGAATAGTTGGTCCCCGTCGGCTCGGGAATAATGACCGTCTGCACGTTGTTGATGGTGTCCACCGGCACCACGTTGGTCGGGCTTTCCGCCGTGTTAAACGCGCTCGCCTCGCCAATATCATTCCCGTAATAAATCACCTGGTTCGTCGTGCCCAGACTGTCCAGGTTGCTCACCACCAACTCCAGGCTGTTGACCAGCTTGATCGCCGCCACCGGATTGCCCGGCGGATCCGTCCACGCCAGCGTGATATGCAGCGTCGTGTTGTTCGTCTGGTTCACCAGCTTGTACGTGTGGCTCTCGCCCGTCGCCAGCGCGTTCGTCGGACTTTGGTCCTGCAGGAAAATTGATGACGCCTTGGCCCCGGTAAAACCATTCGTCGCAATCGTCGGCGGCAGCGTATTCGGCAAATCCACCAGGCCCCACCCCTCGTAATTAATCTGGTTTTGCACCTGCAAATTATACTCCTCGGCGTCGCTCAACCGCGCGCCGTTCAGCAGCATCGCCTTCATCAACGCCGGACTCGGATTCGTCACCGATGCCCGATTGATTAAAAAATCCTGGATCAACGCCAAAACACCCGACACGTCCGCCGCCGCCATGCTCGTCCCCGTCTCATACCGATACCACGGCCCCAGACTGTTGTTCATCCCCGCCAGCACTTGATAATAATTCCCGTCGTCGTTCGTTTCGGCGATTTGCATGGACAAATTGTAAGTGAATGACTGTGACGTGTTGTCGCCTATCGCGATATTAAGCAGCGTCGCCTGGATCGTGTTCAAATAACTCTGCGGTATTTGGGCCGACGGTATGAGGATTCTGTTTGTCCGGCATAATCATAAGTGGTCGTCGTCGGAAATTCTGTGTCACTGATGTAAATCGGTATGTTGGTCACCGCGGTATCGAACGGCTCGGCCTGGATTTCCACGCTGACTGCGTTCTGGGGAATCGCCAACTCGTAGTAATTCAGGCTGCCCGCGCTCACCACCTGGTTGGTATAGAGGGTGTCATCGAAATTCGTCGGGTTATAATAGGCGTTGGTGTCCCATTGCTCCGATCGCGTCGAAACAGTAAACGTCCCCGGCGCAACCACGTCCGGCTTGAACCGGCCATATTGTCCCTCAGTCCCGATGCCCACATTGCCGCAACCCGAAAAATCCGCCACCTGATAATTGTTTGCGGTGATGCTGGCCCAGACCTGGTTCGAGGACACCACCCCGGAATTTGTCACCGTCACATAATTCGTGATGTTCCGCGCCTCCTCCAATGCCCCCACCGTGATCACGTCCTTGGCCGTGCCCGGCGATTGAATCGTGTCCGGCGAATTGTTCGCGCCGCCGATTTGGCCGTACCCGTCGTTGCCCGCCGCAAAAACGAACAACACCGGCTGCTCGCCGGTCACCGTCGGCAACGCGTCGCGCGTCGCCGCGTCATAACTCGCCGCCGCCAGATCGTATTCGTTGTCGCCGCCATAATCCCAACTGTTGTTGGATATCAACGCGTTCGTCAGCGCCGCTTCCGCCTGCAAGGTGCTGTCGCTCCTGTTGAAATTCACTGAAAACAATTTCGCCAGCGGCGCTTTCCCCCGGAAATCCGCGTTCGAGACTGAACCTTCGGCATTAGCGCCGACGTTGACCCCGCCGCTGGGGTAGCTCTCGCTGCCGTTGCCGGCAATCTCACCCGCCACAAACGTCCCGTGGCCATTCGTATCCACCAAATCAATGGGAAACTGGCCGGACACGCGGCCGGGAGGCGGTGCGGCGCCGGGAGCCTCAGCGGTGCCATTATCACTGAAATCCGGATGCTTCTGGTCAATCCCCGTATCATTCACTTCCACCACCACATTCGACCCAGTCAAATCCATGTAATTGGACGACACCAGCGTGTCCGTGGAAACGCCCAACGTCACCCGGCTCAAATCGTTCGCGGGAACGCGCTGATGATACGGCTCCACGACTTGCACGCCCGCCAAATCCGCCAGCGCCGTCCAATCCTCCGGCGCCGTCACCCGCACCACCGGCCCAAACGGCGAACTGTCCTGCCCCACAATCTGCGCCCCAAGGCTTTGTATCTGCGAAATCGTCTGTTGCGCGTCATTCGGAAACAGTCCCAGCGTCAATTCCGCGTCCGGCGGCAAACTGCTGTTGGCCGCGCTCAATAATGAAGATTCCACCTTGTAATACGGCTCGTAGGGAAGCACCGATTGCGTCTCCGGACTCTGCGCCAGCGCATTGGCGATGCTCGCCGGCGCTTCCACCAGATACGCGTTGTTCGGAATATAGGAAATCACCCGCGCGCCCGCGGCCGCCAGCATTTGCTGGAATGCCGGGCTTGTCGGCCCCCGCGCCTGCACAATATACGCCCCCGGATCGCCCTCCAACTGCAACGGTTTCGGAAACGGCAGATTCACCGGCAGGCTCGAATCAATCAGCGCGTTCTCCAGCAGAATCGCATGGCGATCGTGCAGCAATTCCGCAAGGCTCTTGCTCGTGTTGCTTAGACGGTAGGCAAATGGATTGGTCTTTGTAACCGTTGTGGTCGCCTTCGCCGTCTTTTTGGCCAACGCCGCCTGCGCCAGAAAATTAGGCCCCGTGCCCGTGGAACGGACCGACGTGATGCCCCCGCTGATCGCCTTCTTTTCGGTAAAACGGCGGTTTTCCCCGCGCCAAATCAACCAGATACCGGCAAGGCAGAGCAGGCAGACCACAATCCATATCACACGGCGCAAGCGCATAGGCTTCAAAAGTTAATGATTATGACACAACTTCATTCCAAAATCCAACAGAAACCGTAATCGTAACGGCAATTCAAAAAAGTCGCGGAGCGATGTGCCGGCGTTTGTAGTTCCGCGTTTACGCGGCCCGGGCGGGTAACAGCAGTCCAAAAAAGTCGCAAAGCGATGTGCGGAGAGGGCTTCACGAACCCGCTTGCCGTCATGGAGTGCGGCGGGAAGCGAAGCGCCACGCCGCTTTGGGGAAGGCACCCGTAAACCGCGCGCCAGCGTCTTGGAGTGCGGCGGCAAGCAAAGCGCGACGCCGCTTTGGAACGGCATATCCATTTGGCCAGGCCCATGACTCCAGGAAATCGCCGACCCTTCGAAAGCGAAACCAGCGTCCGCCTGCCGCCTGTCGCGCCGTAGCGCGCCGAAGACGGATTCCCTCTCCGCTCCCATCCGATGGGAGGGGAGAGGGTTAGGGAGAGGTGTGGGTCCGCCGTCTTTACCGGGACCATTCGAACCCCGCGCCAGCGTCTTGGAGTGCGGCGGCAAGCAAAGCGCGACGCCGCTTTGGAACGGCACATCCGTTTGCCCAGCCACCTGACTCTCGGAAATCGCCGACCCTTCGAAAGCGAAACCAGCGTCCGCCTGCCGCCTGTCGCGCCGTAGCGCGCCGAAGACGGATTCCCTCTCCGCTCCCATCCGATGGGAGGGGAGAGGGTCAGGGAGAGGTGTGGGTCCGCCGTCTTTACCGGGACCATTCGAACCGCGCGCCAGCGTCTTGGAGTGCGGCGGCAAGCAAAGCGCGACGCCGCTTTGGAACGGCACATCCGTTTGCCCAGCCACCTGACTCTCGGAAATCGCCGACCCTTCGAAAGCGAAACCAGCGTCCGCCTGCCGCCTGTCGCGCCGTAGCGCGCCGAAGACGGATTCCCTCTCCGCTCCCATCCGATCGGAGGGGAGAGGGTCAGGGAGAGGTGTGGGTCCGCCGTCTTTACCAGGACCATTCGAACCGCGCGCCAGCGTCTTGGAGTGCGGCGGCAAGCAAAGCGCGACGCCGCTTTGAAACGGCACATCCGTTTGCCCAGCCACCTGACTCTCGGAAATCGCCGACCCTTCGAAAGCGAAACCAGCGTCCGCCTGCCGCCTGTCGCGCCGTAGCGCGCCGAAGACGGATCCCCTCTCCGCTCCCATCCGATGGGAGGGGAGAGGGTTAGGGAGAGGTGAGGATCCGCCGTCTTTACCGGGACCATTCGAACCGCGCGCCAGCGTCTTGGAGTGCGGCGGCAAGCAAAGCGCGACGCCGCTTTGCAACGGCGCATCCGTTTGCGCCACTCGGTCGCAATGATGGCGGGCTTTAAAAACAGGCTTCATCTCAAATTCGTTACTTCGCGTTTGTCGTGTATTTCGCTGTCAATTGTTCTGCATCAATATTCCAGTTTTCTCTTGTGCATTTTGTGCGTTTTCGCGGCTATAAATTCGTCTTCGCGTCTTTCGCGGAATAAATTGCATTTTAAAAATTTGTGTCAATTCGCGCCAAGTCTTTCCATCTTTGTGTTTTTTGTGTTCTCTGCGGTTAATTTTGTTTCGCGTCTTTCGCGGTTTTTTCTGTCTTTGAATCCCATCTGCGACTATCCGCGTCATCTGCCGTTAAAAACGTGTTTGTGCATTTTTGCGGCTTCTTATTGCATTTTAAAAATTTGTGTCAATTCGCGCCAATTCGCGTCAAGTCTTTCCGTCTTTGTGTTTTTTGTGTTCTCTGCGGCTAATTTTGTTTCGCGTCTTTCGCGGTTATTCTCTGTCTTTGAATCCCATCTGCGACTATCCGCGTCATCTGCGGTTAAAAATGTTTTTTCCGTGTTGCGCATTTTGCGCATTTTCGCGGCTATAATTCTATTTTCGTGTCTTTCGTTTCGCCGTTAAATTTTGTCTTTATGTTTTTGTATCCGCGGTTATTTGTTCCTGCCGTCAATATTTTGGCTTTTATTTTGTGCCTTTTGCGCATTTTTGCGGCTATAAATCTAATTGGGCGGCAACGGAGCCACACTCTCAATCACCGCATGTGGATTCGGCTTCGCCAACGGCCGCCCCTCCGCGTCCGTCAACCCGTCAATCCGGATAATCGCCCGCGTCGCCGATTCCGCCGTGATCTGATAATTGGTAATCATGCCAAAAGCAGGCTCGGCCCCGTTGTCCACCGTGGCGGTCCCGGTATAGACGCCATTCGGCGCCGGCTTCAGCGTCTGGCCGTAGCAATAAATCACATACCGCGGCGCGCTGCTGCCCCGCAGCAACGACATGATCTGTTGCGGCACCCACTCATACATCTCGTCATTGTTCCAATTCGTCTGCGTCAAATTCAGGAACGGCGACTCCGTGGTCAGCGCCGGCGCGGCCAGAATGTCCCCCTTGTGCTCGAACGTTCCCGCCAGACCGTCCGCGTTGATGAAACTGTTCCGCGTGAAATTGACGTTGGTCACAAAATTGCCCAAGGCTGAATAGACCCCCAGCGCCCCCGCCGGGTTGATGACGTAATAACTATTGGTGGGACTGGTCGGCGGAATGGCCACGCCGCTCAACACCGCCGACCACGCCGCCAAGCCCGCCGCCGGATTGTTCGTCGGATCAAATTGATCGGCCGATGCGTTCACCGAAAGCGTCCCCTTCGTCGCATTGTCATTGATCGCCGTCGTGAATAGGTCAAACAACAGCCGGTCCTCTCTCGGCGAGGAATTGATGGCATCGAAATAGATATAGCCCGGCAGAGTCGGCGTCGGCGTCCATTGCGTGTCCCCCGTCCATTGCGCCCAAATGTTCGTTCCGATGTACAATGTGTTGCCGACCGGCACAACTTCCTGCAAAAGGTCCGGCGCTTTCAGATAGACCGTCTGCCAGGGCGTCCCCCGATGGATCCGGCCAATCCAACCAACTGTGGGAAGTTTATTGGTTGGGAAGTCCCAATCATCCGATCCATACATCAACGGGTCCCGCTCGCTCAAATAGTACGCCTCTGGTTCCACCGATGACACCACCTGCCCATTATTGTTGGCATTAAGGTAAGGGTTTCCGCCCCAAGGTTGGAAATTATTGTTTAATTTGCCAAGTGTGGAAGGCTGCTCGGCGGGGGGCGGCACATTGGAAATCGAATTGTTATAGGCGCTTGGAATATTAACTGTGAACGAAGGCTGCAAATCGCTCGCCAAATAATGCACTAGCGGATCGTTGGCTTCGAGGAGCGTATATCCGACGGCGTAACGGGTGGGCGAATAGGGGGCTTGGGCGGCCGCATCATAATTTGACCCGTAGGCCGAACCGTAGCTGTCTTGAACGTATGCGGACGAGCCGTAAGGATGGAAAAACGCCTGAAAATCAGCCTGCTGCACCGGTATCGAAGTGCTATACGTCGCGGCTTGCTGGTCTGGCTGCCAGACGCCGTCTTCGGTCGGTTAACGTTTTCCAGCCCTTCTGAAATCAAAAGTTGGTTATAAACGCCGTACGGTATGCCGTATTTTGTATCAATGTTGGTGTTCCAGACTCCCGAGTTATCATCGCTGAAAATTTCGTTATTGAGATTCGTGCCGCTGGATTGTTCCAAATGAACATAATCAACGACGTGGAAGTAGGTGCCGCTGGGGTCGCGATCCAGAATATAAACCTGCACCTGGTTCGTTGTCAGCAAGCCCCATTGCGGCACATAAAATGCCTGGCCATTTTGATAAGCATCAGCCGGATTCGTCTCATAAACCGCCGTCATGGGCTGTCCTGCCAGATTGAAATAATTTGTCCAGATCAAAGAGGGCGCGGTGGCTCCCGACGGCAGGGTGCCCGCCGTTTCGCCGGCATCAGGCGTGCGATAGACCGAATTCGACAGGTTCACATAATTGGTGAAACTCAAGGGAACATAGAATGAATTGGGATTAGGCGCTCCATTCTCCCATGGCCCCGTCCCGGACCAGCCGGTGAACGGAATCGAGTTGGACGCGGAAAACGCCATTAACGGAGCCGTGTATTGGGGAGGCGGGTCCAAGGGCACGTTGCCGCCGAGGTAGCCGCTGGAATCGCTGTTGGTCAGCGACAGCCAGGTGATCACACGATAATCCACTATCAAGGGGTCCATGAAATTGTTGCTGTAGGAGTTCCAGAAATCCAACCCGCCGGACGTGTTCAGGCTCATCATATACATCTGGTTCGTTCCGGTAACAGTGGAAGTGTTGGGAATGCGCGTCACTTGCAACCGCCGGGTCATGCCCACAATGTTTTCCCCGACAAATTCGTTGAAGTTCGGAAACCCCTTTTTCGCGCCGATTATCCACGGCACCCCATACACATTGATCGGCAAGTTGGGAACGGGGACATTCGTCATCAGCAGAGTTGCCAAATCCACCGGCGGCGAAAGTTGCGGGTCAGTATGTGCCAACGACTCCCGATTACATTGGTATATCCCGTGATATAGACATTTCTCCATCCGTTCTGGTTGGTCACCGTGAACAACGGACGGAAAACGGACGGATAATAATTCGTCGAAGTCTCATCATACAGGTTGGCCGCCAGTTGCAGCAGCCGGTTCACCGCGGGCGTGTAGCAAAATTGATTGCTGATCACCACCGGAATGTTCGTAATGCCAAACGAGTTCGCCACGCAAAATTGCGCCAGATAATTCGTGTTCAACACCGGAATCAAATAACTCTGGCCAACGGGATTGCCAACAACAGGATTGGTGTAAGCGGTCATCCATTGCGCCGTGTAGGTCTGCAGCAGCCGGTTGGCCGCGTTGGTGAAAAATGCAATCGGCGTCCAGGCCATGAAATTCGTCTCCGACGGAGGATAGACAATACCGTTGGTGATGAACGGATCCAGGTTGTCGTAATTCAAATCCATCAACACGGTGTTCGACGGGCCGGTTTCAGCCGAGGAATCCGTCCCCAATTGCTCCAGCATCCGGTAAAACGTGTACCGGTCGTAGGTGGAATTGATTTCGCCGGCGGCCAGCAGGCGCCCGGTAAAATCATCTCCCATGCACATCTCCCGCATTGACGCCAGTCGTTGTCTTGCTCGTGTTGAACAAATCCGACATCAAGTCAAAAAAACCATTCGTGTTGTCCGCGCCCGCCCAAGGAAAAGAGATTGTGGACTGAAATGCCTAGAGGAAGAAATCCTCGTTGGTATCATACGTCGTCTGCAAAGGCCGTCGCTGTAACCGTCCACGCTGCCATTGGTAAAAAGATATTGACTGCTTGGACCGTAAACAAATCCCAGGGGATGAAAGCAGGCCGTAGTTATAGTAGCGGTAGGCCACGAGCGAAAAGGCATCCGCAAACGCATAGCCGCTGTTGGCAGTGCCCGGCGGAACCGGCGGAGGCATGGCTCGCTCATAATTATATTCTTCACCCAACCGCTGCGGGTCCCATTGATTGGTGTTCAAATCCGCCAGAAATGCGGCGAGGTTAATTTCCCACGAACCGACGCCCTGGTTGCGATAAAATCTCGTCATCGCCCAGGGTCAACGTCTGATTTTCCGCCTGATTATGAATCGCGTTCAAATCCAGCGCGTTGCCGATGGGCACGGCAATGAAGGCATAGCGCACGATAAAACGATTGTTCGGCCCGTAAGGCTGGCCCGGATGCTCCAAAAGCCCGACCCATTGCGGATCCCCCACTTGAAAATTCGTGATCACATTCCCGAAATTGTTCTTCATCACGTTGCCAAAATTGTCATAATTCGTCTCGAACCCCGTGTCATCAAATTGCCCGTTCCGGTTCAAATCCAGATAGAACCGAAAATCATTCGTCCCGTTCTCCGGAATATAGACCGGCGGCCGCGGGTCGTAATAGAGATTGGCCAAGTTTTGAAGGAAATCCGGCAAATCAAGCGGGTCGCCATTTCCGTAAGTATAATTCACGTTGACCGGGTTGTTGCTCGGATCAACCGAAACGGAAACGAAACCTCCCCGGTTGATGTAATTCGTGGAAACCAGCAGGCCAAAATTGTAGGGATTGGCCACACCCGGCGTTTCAAAGACATTGGTGCCCCCCGCCAGCGCGTCGGCCAAAATCTGCGCCTCGGCCGCGGACAAAGCCGCGCTCGTCGCCAGCCGCGCATTCGCCGCGTCCGTCGTCGTGCTCACCGACGTCCGCTCCCGCTGGCTCAGCGCCAGAAACGCCACCGCCATCACCAGCGTCACCGACAACAATATCAAAGTTATGATCAGCGCAATCCCGCTTTGGCGCCGTAGGAGACGAGGTAACGAGTCTCTAATTTGCATTTTCACTTTCATGAGTATCCCCTCACTTCCACATCGCTAACCCCTCTCGCTTGCGTTTTGGACTGCGGTAGTCCTCTACCGCTTTCGATTTGAGGATGACTCCCAAATCCCCCTTGCGTTCCAAACCCCAGCGCCATCCCGCTTTGGCGCCGTAGGAGACGAGGTAACGAGTCTCTAATTTGCATTTTCACTTTCATGAGTATCCCCTCACTTCCACATCGTAAATTCCATCGGGACCGCTTTGCATCCTATGCACCACCCCACTCGCTTGCGTTTTGGACTGCGGTAGTCCTCTACCGCTTTCGATCACGGATTGGCGTCCGCCTGCTGCTGGTCGCGTCGAAGCGAAACGAAGGCGGATCGCCATTGGGGATTTATGATTTTTGATTAATGATTGATGATTGAGGCTCGGATTTCGGCCGGCATTTCCGCGCGCGCTTGCGTCTTGGACTGCGGTGGCCGTGACACCGCTTTCGATTTGAGGGTGACTCCCCAATCTCCCTTGCGTTCCAAACCCCAGCGCCATCCCGCTTTGGCGCCGTAGGAGACGAGGTAACGAGTCTCTAACTTGCATTTTCACTTTCATGAGTATCCCCTCACTTCCACATCGCAAACCCACTCGCTTGCGTCTTGGAGTGCGGTGGCCGTGACACCGCTTTCGATTTGAGGACGACTCCCAAATCCCCCTTGCGTTCCAAACCCCAGCGCCATCCCCAAAGCCGCGATTGGAGATTTATGATTTATGATTAATGATTTACGATTGAGGATTGGGGATTGGCCAACGCGGGAGCGCGTAGCGCAGACTTCCAAGTCTGCCGTATCGCGGATTTCCAAATCCGCCGCCAGCCCGCAGTTCGGGCGGGCGCCGCACTCGCTCGCGTCTTGGAGTGCGGTGGCCGTGACACCGCTTTCGATCACGGATTGGCGTCCGCCTACTCCTGATCGCGTCGAAGCGAAACGAAGGCGGATCCCCTCTCCGCTCCCATTCTGATGGGAGGGGAGAGGGTCAGGGTGAGGTGAGGGCTTTGTCACTTCCGTCCCTACCGCGAGAAAAGCGGTCCCGATAAATCGGGACCGCACTCCAGGACGGCAAACGCTGATCCAGGCCGCGGGCAGACTTCGCCCCGGCTTCGCGTCAATCCTAAATCCTAAATCGTCAATCGTAAATTCCCCGTCTCCCTCTCCGCGTCGCGAGCCCGCGCCTGTCCTCCGTAGCCTCGGCGGCGAAGGAGGGAGCGATGGGGAGAGGGCCGGGGAGAGGTGCCCCTCGTCAATCCTAAATCCTAAATCGTCAATCGAAAATTTCATCTCAGTACGCCGTTAAATCCATGTTTTGTATCTCCACCCGCTGCCGGAAAACGTGGATTTTGCCAACGGCATTGGTCGTTAAATAATTGTTCTGCGCGCTTCCGCTCAGCGACTCCGCGCGCTGCAGGGTCCGGTCCTCCAATGTGTCCATTTCAATCTGCACCATCACCGGCACCGCGTTGCTGAACATCATCAGGCACGCTTCCCCGCCGTTCGCGGCTGGGCGGGCGGGAAAAACCAGGTGTTATAGTTCGTATAGTAGTTCGTCCACTCTTGATCAACGTAATTGGTCATCCAATATCCGTTCGGATCATACGCGCGCGCCGTCAGCCCCACCACCCCATCCATCAAATGGCTCCAGACCGTCGAATTGGTGAACTGATACGCCAGAAAATTCGAGAACAACTCCGCCGGCGTTCCCGCCATCGCGGGCGCCGTCATGTAAAACCGGTAGAGCGGATACAACACGTTCACCGCCACCCCGTTCTCGTCCAGGTTCGTGTTGACAGCGTAACCCGTCCCAATCCATGTGGACGCCCCCGCGACGTTGGCCTTGCTCAGAAAGAATATGTCCTCCAGCAGATTGGTCCGATTCACCGGCGGGCTGCTCCCAATCAGCGGTTGGATCAGCGGCGACTCAGGCGTAACAAACGTTCTCACCGGACTGACATAAAAATTCACGTCGCCGTAGTATGGATAACCCTGCACCGGGACACGCACCGGGGTTTCGAATTCGAAGGCAAGATTGCCGACACCATTGCTCGGATAATCCGATGGCGCCAGTCCGCCCAAGTCGGAGGCCATCAGTTCCATCGTCGCGCGTCCGTTCTCGAGGATGTCGGTCTGCGTGACGGCGGCCCGGAACGCCCGCTGCGTGCCGTTGAACACCGCCATCAACGCCGCCACGATCAATACCAATATCGTCATCACCACCAGCACTTCCATGATGGTGAACCCCGATCGGTTATGACTGATTCCTAAACCATAATGACGAAGGAATGACGAAGCCCGAATTCCTAAATCACCGGGCATGACCTCCTCATTCTTCATTGGATATTTTCTAATCATTATCGTTTCGTCATTAATTAGTCATTAGTGCTTAGTCATTAGTCATTCCAGTCGCGTAGAAGCGAAACGAAGGCGGATCGCCATTGGGGATTTATGATTTTTGATTAATGATTGATGATTGAGGCTCGGATTTCGGCCGGCATTTCCGCGCGCGCTCGCGTCTTGGAGTACGGTGGCCGTGACACCGCTTTCGATTTGAGGACGACTCCCAAATCCCCCTTGCGTTCCAAACCCCAGCGCCATCCCGCTTTGGCGCCGTAGGAGACGAGGTAACGAGTCTCTAACTTGCATTTTCACTTTCATGAGTATCCCCTCACTTCCACATCGCAAATTCCATCGGGACCGCTTTGCATCCTATGCACCACCCCACTCGCTTGCGTTTTGGACTGCGGTAGTCCTCTACCGCTTTCGATCACGGATTGGCGTCCGCCTACTCCTGGTCGCGTCGAAGCGAAACGAAGGCGGATCGCCATTGGGGATTTATGATTTTTGATTAATGATTGATGATTGAGGCTCGGATTGAGGTCGGCATTTCCGCGCGCGCTTGCGTTTTGGACTGCGGTGGCCGTGACACCGCTTTCGATTTGAGGATGACTCCCCAATCTCCCTTGCGTTCCAAACCCCAGCGCCATCCCGCTTTGGCGCCGTAGGAGACGAGGTAACGAGTCTCTAACTTGCATTTTCACTTTCATGAGTATCCCCTCACTTCCACATCGCAAACCCACTCGCTTGCGTCTTGGAGTGCGGTGGCCGTGACACCGCTTTCGATTTGAGGACGACTCCCCAATCCCCCTTGCGTTCCAAACCCCAGCGCCATCCCACTTTGGCGCCGTAGGAGACGAGGTAACGAGTCTCTAACTTGCATTTTCACTTTCATGAGTATCCCCTCACTTCCACATCGCAAACCCACTCGCTCGCGTCTTGGAGTGCGGTGGCCGTGACACCGCTTTCGATTTGAGGGTGACTCCCCAATCTCCCTCGCGTTCCAAACTCCAGCGCCATCCCCAAAGCCGCGTCGCCCTCCGCTGGCCGCCGCACTCCAAGACGGCAACCATCGGCGTAGCCCGCCGACAAGCGTTTTCCGCCAATCCTAAATCCTAAATCGTCAATCGTAAATTCCCTCGGGCGTTTTCCGCCAATCCTAAATCGTAAATCGTAAATCGTAAATCTCATTGGCTGGTGAACGTTTGCGGTTGAAAGAAATATAAATTCGTCTGGTAATAATCCCGCGCAATATCTCCCGCCACCATCGTCCGAAACGTTTGGTATCCGTGGCCGAGACTGCCATTGGGCTGTTGCGGCCAGAAAAAGGCCAGCCGCAACTCATACAAATTGTTTTGCAAATCCCCGGCGTAGGTCGTGCCGGTGTTGGGATTCGGCACCGGCGTATTTTCGCAGAGCACCCGGTAGGCGAAGGACCCCTGTTGCATCAAACTGTTATTTTGCGGCGGCTTCTCCACCGCCGGCCCGCTCATCGAATAAACATAGGCAACCACGTGATTGCTGTAGCCGGTATTCAGTCCGCCAGGGATCCAATCGCCAATTGTATTGCCATTAACATCCTGAAATTCCGGCGTGGTCAACAGGCCGATAATGTTCGTGCCGCTGTTGATCGGCAGCGTCGAAAACGGAGGCGAAGGGGGCTTATACCCGCCGGAATAATATGCGTCCGAATACGTATATCCATTCACGCCGGAGCCGTTCGTTTTGCCATTAAGGTAGTAAGTCCAGGTGACGGTGATGGAATAAACATAATTCGTCAAATCATTGTCGCTCTTCACGCCGTTGCGGATGTCTTCCATCAATATCGTCGCATCCTGGTTGATGATCGTTTCCTCCCGGTTGTCCCTTTGCGTATGCATCCCAATGGGCAGCACCCCGATGATGGACACCAACGCAATGCCGATGATCGCCAGACAGATGGCAATCTCCACCATGGTAAATCCGGAACAGGATTGACGATTGACGATTGACGATTGACGATTGAGAATTCCACGAGGAGTTCCCGTCAAGAAACTTCGGGTTGCCGCCAACTTTTTCCAAATCGCCAATCGTGAATCGTCAATCGTAAATTCCCTCGAGCGTTTTCCCTCAATCGCCAATCCTAAATCGTCAATCGTAAATTCCCCGTCTCCCTCTCCGCGTCGCGAGTCCGCGCCTGCCCTCCGTAGCCTCGGCGGCGAAGGAGGGAGCGATGGGGAGAGGGCCGGGGAGAGGTGCCCCTCATCAATCGCCAATCCTAAATCGTCAATCGTAAATTCCCCGTCTCCCTCTCCGCGTCGCGAATCCGCGCCTGCCCTCCGTAGCCTCGGCGGCGAAGGAGGGAGCGATGGGGAGAGGTGTCCCTCGGCAATCGGCAATCGGCAATCCTCATTTGGCAATTTTATAGTCATTGCATCACATGGTAAAGCAGCGTCGCCCGCCCCGTCAGCGGGTCAATATGAATGATATTATACGTCATGTTCGTGCTGTTGCCCGGCGGCGATTCGATGATCTGCGCCGTGGCCAATTCCAGCGCCTTGGTGACCGGGTTGGCCGGCGCCATCACCGACCCTTTCACCAGCGGAATGTCCTCGCCCACGCCCATGTAATCCTGGTCCTGCGCCGGAGCCGGCGGCAAAATCAACCGCCCCTGGTAATCGAAGGCAACATACGGCAACGTCGGCCACGCCACCGTCGGCAACGCCATCGGCACATTCGTTGCCACCGCTGCCGACGGAAACGGAATCCCATTCGTGTAACAGAAGGGATAAATCCTAAAAAAATTCTGCGGATAGGCGGGGTCCGGAGTGAACGTCATCGGCAGGGCGCTCGTCGGCGGGTTGGCCTGGACGAATTTCCAGGTCGGAATGAACGTCCCCTGCGGCAGATTCAGCCACTGGGACAGATAATGCCACTGATGGTTCCCCGGTTGGTCCCCCAGCGCCCCATCCGCCACAAACGCATATCCCGTCAACTGATAGTCGCACATGTTGGTCGCCACCATGCCCTCCGGCGGCTTTAAATTGTTCAGATCGGTCAGCCACGTGCTCTCCCCCCAAAAATTCGTCGGCACAAAAACCATATACACCGTCGTGTGATCGGCAATCGCCAGTTGCCGCGCCCGTCCAATGTCGCGCAATAATTGCTGCGCCGCCCCGATGGACGTGTCCGACTTTCCAAAATTCTTCAGCGCCGGCACCGTCAGCGCCGCCAAGATCCCCAATATCGAAATCACCACCAGCAACTCAATCAACGTAAAGCCATTGCTGAGTGCCGATTGCCAATTGGCGTCCGCCTGCCGCCTGTCCCGTCGTAGCGCGCCGAAGACGGATTCCCTCTCCCCTCCCATCCGATGGGAGGGGAGATTGTCCCTCGCCCGCGTGCCTGCCCTCCGTAGCGCTTCTGGCGAAGGAGGGAGCGGGAGAGGGTTGTGGGGAGAAAACTGATTCATGCGGTCAGGGAGAGGTGTGGGTCCGCCGTCTTTACCGGGACCATTCGAACCGCGCGCCAGCGTCTTGGAGTGCGGCGGCAAGCGAAGCGCGACGCCGCTTTGGCACGGCACATCCGTTTGCCCAGCCACCTGACTCTCGGAAATCGCCGACCCTTCGAAAGCGGGACCCGCATCCGCCTGCTGCCTGTCCCGTCGTAGCGCGCCGAAGACGGATTCCCTCTCCCCTCCCATCGGATGGGAGGGGAGATTGTCCCTCGCCCGCGTGCCTGCCCTCCGTAGCGCTTCTGGCGAAGGAGGGAGCGGGAGAGGGTTGTGGGGAGAAAACTGATTCATGCGGTCAGGGTGAGGTGAGGGTCCGCCGTCTTTACCGGGACCATTCGAACCGCGCGCCAGCGTCTTGGAGTGCGGCGGCAAGCGAAGCGCGACGCCGCTTTGGCACGGCACATCCGTTTGCCCAGCCACCTGACTCTCGGAAATCGCCGACCCTTCGAAAGCGGGACCCGCATCCGCCTGCTGCCTGTCCCGTCGTAGCGCGCCGAAGACGGATTCCCTCTCCCCTCCCATCCGATGGGACGGGGAGATTGTCCCTCGCCCGCGTGCCTGCCCTCCGTAGCGCTTCTGGCGAAGGAGGGAGCGGGAGAGGGTGGTCCCGCCGCAGGACCGGGTGAGGGTTGTGGGGAGAAAACTGATTCATGCGGTCAGGGTGAGGTGTGGGTCCGCCGTCTTTACCGGGACCATTCGAACCGCGCGCCAGCGTCTTGGAGTGCGGCGGCAAGCGAAGCGCGACGCCGCTTTGGAACGGCACATCCGTTTGCCCAGCCACCTGACTCTCGGAAATCGCCGACCCTTCGAAAGCGGGACCCGCATCCGCCTGCTGCCTGTCCCGTCGTAGCGCGCCGAAGACGGATCCCCTCTCCGCTCCCATCGGATGGGAGGGGAGAGGGTCAGGGTGAGGTGAGGGTCCGCCGTTTTTACGGGGAGCATTCGTATCCCGCGCCAGCGTCTTGGACTGCGCCAGTCCTCTGGCGCTTTCCGTTCGCAGGTCCGGGCAATAACTAATTCCTAAACCATAATGACTAAAAAATGACGAAGCCCGAATTCCCGAATCACCGGGCATGACCTCCTCACTCTTCATTGGCAATTTCTTAGTCATTATGGTTTATCATTAGTCATTCCAGTTGGTGGCGTCATTAGTCATTCCAGTTCGTGTGGCGTCATTAGTCATTCCAGCGTTGCTGGCCTCATTGCCAGCTCAATACGTGACCTTTGTTGTCCGACGAAATCGCCGAGGTCGCCGTGTTCACATAACCCGGATTCGGCCCCGCCGACCAGACCATCACTTCCCCGTGATATTGAAAATTATCTGAATTGCCGCCCGAAGTAGGATTCGATAATCCATAATAACCCGTCTGGCTCCCGGATCCATTTTGAGAAACGGCCTGTTTTTGATAAAACCAGTCGTTGCACGTCGGCGGCTCATGATACCCCACGTCCATCGTGATAATATATGGCCGTCCCCACGGGTCCCGATAAACACCGTTCACGTCCACCCCGCCCATCGGCGTCGCCTTGGTCGTCGGATCATAGCCCGAAAGTTTCGCCTGCAAAAAATAGGTCTGTTGCGGGTTTTTCCCGTAATTCGTGTTGATCGTCGGCGTTCCGTTCGGATAATTCGTCATATCCATCAAAATGCCGATGACCTCGTTATTGGTGAGGACACCGCCTGCCACCGGCGTACCGATTGGCTGCGGCGTTGGGTTGGCGGAACTCGGAAACATTCCTCCGTAGGTAAAATCATCATTTTGGTTTCCGGCGTTCGCGTTCGCCAACGCCTGCGCTGCGGGCGAAATCGGGAATCGCCCATAATCCGAGTCATACTTCTCAATGGCTTGAACCAACCCCTGCTCTTCCGTCCGCGCCTGCACCACCAGCGCGTGTTGATGGGCGGACGACAGCACCGGCAGCAACATCGCCGCCAATATCGCGATGATGCCGATCACCGTCAGCAGTTCAACCAGCGTGAAGCCGGATCGGCTCCGGCGCGAAACAGGCAGATGTGTTTTCATGGTTTTGAAATATATCACAGAGTAACGTGGAAAATTTAGCAGGAGACGACGTGAGGAGTCTCTGACCGGAATTTCAAAGTACGCGATGCTTTTTCTACAGGTTATCACCTCCGCCCTCCAGACGCAATCCCGCCACTCCACTGCCACCGTTCCCCGGGGCTTGTTCGAATATGGCGTTGGACGGATCTTCTTCATGCTCATTTACGGATACGGCGCGTTGATTTGTACTTTATCGCTCCAATTGCAGACCAGGTTGGATTTGCCGCTGATCACCAGTTGCACCCACAAATCATACGAACTGGGATTGTTCGTCCCCGGATAGGCATAGCGCCACGGATTGACCCCCTGGATGCCGACCGGCTTGTAGCTGGCGTCCGGCCCGCCAACCGAAACCGTCAGCAGCGCATTGGTCCCCGCCGTGTTGTTGATGTTGGTGACCGCCGCAATTTGCGTCGTCTTCAGTTCGCCGATAAAATCTGTGGCCGCCTGCGACGTCTCGCCGCCCGCCCCCGGCTTGCTGCAATTCACGAATCCACTCATCCCAAATGCATTCGGATTCATCCCCTGCATGTTCCCGTCCAGCGAGTTGAAGACCAATACCCCCGCAGTGCCCACGTTGGTCGTGCCCACCAGTTCCGCGTAAAGCGGATTTTCCAAAACACTCGTCCCGCCCGGCGGATAAAATCCGTACTGCGCCTTGTAACGTTCCATTGCCGTCTCGATCTTTTGCATCTCCGCCGTCGCCGTGTTGATGTATTCCCTCCGCTTGACCGCCCCGGCCACCGGCAGCAGCAGCGCCGCCAGCACCCCGATCACTGCAATCACCGTCAGCAACTCGATCAAAGTAAAAGCGGAGGGAGATTTATGATTAATGATTAATGATTTATGATTGAGGATTGGGGATTGGTCAATGCGGGAGCGCGTAGCGCAGACTTCCAAGTCTGCCGTATCGCGGATTTCCAAATCCGCTGGCTGCCCGCAGTTCGGGCGGGCTGCCGGCTGGGAAGCCGGCGTGAAAGCCATTGGGGATTTATGATTTAGGCTCGGATTGAGGGCGGCCTTTTCGCACTCGCTTGCGTCCTGGAGTGCGGTGGCCGTGACACCGCTTTCGAATTGAGGGCGACACCCAAATCTCTCTTGCGGTCCAAACCCCAGCGCCATCCCCAAAGCAGCGTCGCCCTCCGCTGGCCGCCGCACTCCAAGACGGCAAGCGTCGGGGAAGGCCGCTGACAAGCGTTTTCCGCCAATCGTAAATCGTAAATCGTAAATCGTAAATTTCATTGGCGTGGCTGACGGTCCTGATCCGTTTTGTCTCTTCCGTTCCTGGCGCAAGGCATTCGTCATTGGAAATTTCCAAGTCATTAGGATTTCGTCATTCATTCGTCATTATGGTTTCGTCATTAGTCATTCCGGCTTCTCCGGCGTCATTTGTCACCCAGCTCATCTTCCATCCGCTCGCTCAACCATTGCTTGATCATGCTCTGGTAATTCAAATACCGCGACCGCGCCAGCCGCTTGATCCGCGCCAGCATCCGCGGATCCATCCGCAACGTGATCGTCACCGACTCCGACCCCTCCGCGCTCCCCGACGTCGCCCCTTCCATCAGCCGCAACGCCGGACGGTTCTCCAGCCAGAAGCCGGCCTCGGCTTCCTCGCTGTCGAAGATCGGCACATCTTCCCAGTCGGCAAACGTTCTCATCTCAAATCTTCCGGAGCGCGGGTCTGTGACCCGCAGCAATCCACGCAATCATCGCCACGTCCCGAAATCAGCCGCAACGCCGGACGATTCTCCGACCAGAAGCCGGCCTCGGCTTCCTCACTGTCGAAGATCGGCACGTCTTCCCAGTTGGCAAACGTTCTCATCTCAAATCTTCCTCGGACCCGGAGCGCGGGTCTGTGACCCGCAGCAATCCACGCAATCGTCGCCACGTCGCGAACTTGGCGTTTCATCCGCAGCCAGCCACCCATCACGCATCACCCTTCAGCACTTCAACTCTTCCCCCGCTACCCGCCCGAATTCAGCGTCTGGTCCATCTTTCGCTGATAAAAAAATCGTTCTTCCGGCTCGAACGCGCGCGCCAGCAGCACCCGGATCAATTTCCCGTTTGTCCGATACACGCTGAACACGCCGATTCCGCCGGCTGACATCCCCAAATTGAAGAACCGCGCCTGCACGCTGAATCGCGACGAATCAGGCAGCAGCCTGATGGCAAACGGGTCCTCAAAGGACTCTTCAATTTCCCGTTGAGTCAAAGAACCTTCAAAGGGCACGTTGTTCCAATCAAACTCCATAAGGGCTTAATTGTAAATAAAACGGCCATGCAATGTCTTTACTTTGTATTTACACACAGGCACGCCTTTTGTCAATTGTTTTTTCGGCCTTTCCAAGGACTTTGTCCCTCAGTTTCTTCCCTTTTCCGCCCTACTCACCCTCTTCCCATTTCGCCATCTTTCAGCTTATTTCAGCCACTTTCGCATTTCAGCCAATTTCAGCTATTTCAGCTTTTTTTACTATTCGTGAAATATACCGCCATTGGCAAGCAATTAAATCTCCGCTATGATTTTCCCATGACGCACGTCCCCGCCGCCACCCGTTATGATAACGCCAATTTGTATCGCCGCTGCGGACGCAGCGGACTGAAGCTGCCCGCGGTTTCGCTCGGCCTCTGGCACAATTTCGGCGGCGTCAATATCCTCGAAAACGCCCGCGCCATGGTGCGACGCGCCTTTGACCTGGGCATCACCCATTTTGACCTCGCCAATAATTACGGACCGCCGCCCGGCTCCGCCGAGGAGAATTTCGGGCGCATCCTTAAACAGGATTTGGCCGCCTACCGCGATGAACTGATCATCTCGACAAAAGCCGGCTACCTGATGTGGCCCGGGCCTTACGGCGAGTGGGGCGCCGCAAATATCTGCTGGCCAGCCTCGACCAAAGCCTCCGCCGGATGGGTCTGGATTACGTGGATATTTTTTATTCGCACCGTCCCGATCCCGACACTCCAATTGAGGAAACGATGGGCGCGCTCGAACACGCCGTGCGTTCCGGCAAGGCGCTTTACGCCGCCCTGTCCAATTATGATCCCCAACAGACGGAACAGGCGGCGAAAATTTTAAAGTCGCGCGGCATTCAGTGCCTCATTCACCAGCCGAAATACAGCCTGTTCAACCGCTGGGTGGAAAGCGGGTTGCTCGACACACTGGCGCAAAACGGCATGGGCTGCATTGCCTTCAGTCCCCTCGCGCAGGGATTGCTCACGGAAAAATATCTGCACGGCATTCCAGAAGGCTCCCGCGCTTCCACCACGTACGGGTTTTTGCGGCCGGCCCAGATCACCGAAGACAAATTGGACAAGGCGCGGCGCCTGAATGATCTGGCCCGCGCCCGCGGACAATCGCTCGCGCAACTGGCCCTCGCCTGGGTGCTGCGCCATCCGCAAATGACCTCCGTGCTGATCGGCGCCAGCAGCGTGTCTCAAATTGAAGAAAACGTCGCCACCCTCAACCGCCTCGATCTCACCGCCGCTGAATTGAAGACCATTGACGGCATCGTGGGGTGAACAAAATGCGCCCAACCACGAGGGTGATCCGCCCTCATTGACACCCCGCTTTCCCGACCTCATTAACACGCCGCTTTCAGCGGGGTGTTAATGAGATCGGAATCAACAGATTGCCTTTTCGATTTTTAGCTTTTGGCGTAACTTGCAACCATGAAAATTCAATCCCTCTCCATCGGCTTGTCGGTCAGGCATCCCCATTACGGCATCGGCGCCGTCAAAACCATTTCGGAGCAAACCGCCGAAATCCGGTTCAACGACGTCGTCCGCACCGTTGACCCCGAGCTGAGCGGCCTCGTTCCGGCGGAACCGGGCATGTCGGTGTCCGGACTCGAGCAACCGCTCAAGCAATTCGTCGAGTCCACCATCCAACGGGTCATGGACCGCCTCGGCGTCGAAAAGCCGGAATGACGGTCGTCAGAATTGGCCAGCCGTTGGCACCAGGGCAAGGCCGTCCTCCACCCGGCCGACCCGGCGCTGCAAACCAAGGAGATCCCGCTCGAGGTCTTCTTCCACAAAGTCGTGGGCATCCGCAACCAATTGCGCGTGCTGGAGCAGAAAATCAACGCGCCACGCCGTGCTCTCGGACGGCGAGAAGGTGGAGATGCAGCAATACATCACTCGCTGTTATGGATCGCTGACGACCTTCAACCTGCTCTTCAAAGATAAGGAAGGTCAGTTTTCGTCAAAGGCGGAGTGAACCGGAGCGCGGCCTCCGCGCCGCAGCAATTCCAATCTGCTTTCGTTCCTGCCGGTTCATGAAAAGCCCTGTTTCGATTTTTCTCGCATGCATTGGCTCTCTGAAGCCGCCGATGGCTGGGCGTTCAAGCAACAGCTGGCATTCGCTTGCTATTCCCTCTCCGCTCCCATCCGACGGGAGGGGAGAGGGTCAGGGTGAGGTGTGGGTCCACTGGGTTCATTGAGGGGTGAGCGTTGAAATGAGACTTCGCATTTCTCGCTGATTCGCATTCAAAAAAATCGGGTCACGTAGAGGCCATTTTCCTTTGTGTTCTCCGTGACGCCCCGGTTAAATTCCGCGCGTGCCGAAATGGTTCAAATTCCTCGTCGCCGTCGCCCTCCTCCCGGTCTGCGCCGGCGCGGCCCTGGCCCTCGAGCGCGTCCTGCGCGCCACCGGCGGCGCGGACCTCACGTGGATCCCCTTTCTCGGCGGCGCCGCCTGCTGGTGCGTGATCTTTTTCCTCCTGCCCCGCCCCATGTGGATTTATGTCTTCGGCCATGAATTGACCCATGCGCTCTGGGCCTGGGGATTCGGAGGCAAAGTGAAGCGGATGAAAGTCTCTTCCAGCGGCGGCCACGTCATTATCAGCAAAACCAATTTTCTCATTACGCTGGCCCCGTATTTTTTCCCGCTTTATGCCGTCATCGTCGTGACCGTGTTCGCGCTGGGCCACTTCATCTGGAACTGGCAGAGATTTCTCGTCTATTTCGATTTGCTGCTCGGCGCCGCGTATGCCTTCCACGTCACGCTGACGTTCCATACGTTGCAAACGCGCCAAACCGACATCACCTCGCAAGGCTGGTTGTTTTCCGCCGTCGTCATCTTTCTGGGCAACGTCGCGGTGCTGCTTTTCGGAATTCCGATGCTGACCGGGAAGGCTGGTTTGTTCGATGCGCTGCGGTGGTGGTTTCAAGGCACCGGGCAGGTCTTTCACTCGCTGCAAAAATTGTTTTGAACCCGCGGCGTTTTTTGTGAACAATTCGCTCTTGATAAGCGGCCCGTTTCAGGTCATCTCTGTTAGCCACACGATATGGATTTAGCCGACATTTTGAGCAAAGAGCAAATTATCCCCGACTTGCGCGCCTCCAACCGTTGGGAAGCCATTGACGAGTTGATCGGCAATCTCGTCGTCACCGGCAAAATCCAGCCCGGTGACCGCGACGCCGTCACCGCCGCCGTCAAAAAACGCGAAACTTCGATGAGCACCGGCATCGGCTTCGGCATCGGCATCCCGCACGCCTCCACCGATTTGATCTACGAAGTCGTCGGCGCTTTGGGCCGCTCCGCCAAGGGAGTCAACTTCGAGGCGCTCGACAACCAGCCCGTGAAACTCGTCATGCTCTTCCTCGTGCCGCAGGGACAATTTCAGAAACATCTTCACACGCTCGCCAACATCGCCAAACTGCTGCACAAGGCCGAATTCCGCCAGGCCCTCGAACAGGCCGCCAACGCCGAGGCCATGCTGGCCGTCATCCGCGAATACGGAAAAAAGTAAGCGGTGCTCCCGCACAAACAAATCGAACTGATATTGCAGGCCGCCGTCCGCGATCTGCTTCCCGATGCCGACGCCGCCACAATCCTCGTCCGGCCCTGTCCCGACCCGAAATTTGGCGATTACCAAAGCAACGCCCTGATGTCTTTGGCCAAGGCGCGCAAGATGAATCCGCGCCAGCTCGCCGAAAAGGTCGTCGCCAGATTGGACGTCTCCGCCGTTTGCGAACCCGTGGACATCGCCGGCGCCGGCTTCCTGAATTTTCGGCTGAAAAATTCCGCGCTGGCGCAATCGCTCGACGCGGCCGCCCGCGGTGAACATTTATTTTTTGAGAAAGCCGCCGCGCCGATGACTGCCGTCATTGATTTCAGTTCGCCGAATGTGGCCAAGCCGATGCACGTCGGCCACATTCGCTCAACCATCCTCGGCGATTGCCTCGCGCGCGCCTTGCGTTTGCTCGGCCATCGCGTCGTCACCGACAATCATATCGGCGATTGGGGCACGCAGTTCGGAATGCTGCTCGTCGGCTGGAAACGTGAGTTGAATTCCACCGCCCTCAAGGCCGATGCCATCGGCGAAATGGAGCGGCTTTACAAAAAAATCAGCGCCGAATCCAGGCAAAATCCCGCCGCGCTTGACGCCGCGCGCCAGGAATTGGTGAAACTCCAGAACGGTGACCCGGATAATCTCAAAATCTGGCGCGAGATGATTGAACTGTCCGAAAAGCAATTCGACGCGATCTATTCGCGCCTCGGCATCAAATTCGACTGCACCCTCGGTGAAAGCTTTTACAACGACCGTCTGAAACCGTTGGTGGACGAATTGCTGGCCAAGGGGATCGCGCGTGAAAGCGAGGGCGCCATTGCCATCTTCTTCGATGAAATTCCACAGTTGAAGGACAAACCCGCGCTCATTCGCAAGAGCGACGGCGGATTCAATTATGCCACCACCGATCTGGCCACCCTCGCCTGCCGCATGGAAAAATGGCAGCCGGCCGAAATCATTTATGTCACCGATGGCCGGCAGCAATTGCACTTCCAGCAAATCTTCGCCGCATTTCAAAAATGGCAGTCGGCCATCGGCATCCCGCCATCGTCAATCCCCCGCCTGGCTCATGTCTGGTTCGGCTCGATTCTCGGCGAGGACGGCAGGCCGTTCAAGACCCGCAGCGGCGAAACCGTGAAACTCGCCGACCTGCTCGACGAAGCCGAAGAGCGCGCCTTCAAGATTGTTTCGGAAAAGAACCCCGATTTCCCGGCGCCGCAGCGGCGCGAAATCGCGCGTGTCGTCGGCCTGGGCGCGGTCAAATACGCCGACCTGCTGCCCAACCGCCAGAGTGATTACATTTTTAGTTGGGACAAAATGCTGGCCCTGACCGGCAATACCGCGCCCTATCTGCAATACGCCTACGCGCGAATTCGCAGCATTTTCAGAAAAGCTCAAATCGAATCAGCTCGTTCCCAGCCGCAGGCCCCGCTCACTTTGAGCGCGCCCCGGGAAATCGTCCTCGCCAAGCACCTGCTGGATTTTGGCCTCACCCTCGAAGCCGTTGCGGACGAATTCCGCCCGAATTTCCTGTGCAATTACCTGTTTGAACTGGCCGGCAAATTTACGGCCTTCTACGAAAATTGTCCGGTGCTCAAAGCCGAAGAAATGACCCGCGCCTCACGCCTCGTCCTTTGCGACCTGACCGCCCGGGTCTTGAAACAAGGGCTTGATGTCCTCGGAATCGAAGTCGTGGAACAAATGTAAGTCACAACCTTTTTATCACGCCATGGTGATTGCTGTAAAAAAACCTTGTAGCACAACTATATTTCGCTGACCAGTCGTTCCAGTCGCATGAGTAAAGTCTGGAGGCGTTCTGGTGGTAGTGCCGTTGTTGCCAGCCGTTCACGGAAGATTGGCAATTGCACCAGATGATGACGCACCAAACCCGCTACGAAGTCGTAATCCTTTCCGCGTCCGGCAACCAATTTGGAGACAGCCAGGTCATGAATTTCCAGACACAGACCCGTGCCCCCGCCAGTGTTCTCATTACGAACCGGAACGAGACGTTCGCGCCAGCCAGACGGCAGAACCGCCGTCCCCACGCTGACACCATGCGCGTAATAACCAAAGGTCTGATGAAAGGGCGAGCCTTCGCCAATTGAACCGTCAATCAAGTCATTATCGGCCGGGTCGCGCAGGGAGAAAACATCGGCTTCGATTGAAACCAGCAATTCATCCGGAGCTTGCGGGAACTGTCCCAGCACCGCCTGGCTTCCGACGATGACGAATTCAGAAGCGCCGGTGATACCGGCGGCGGCGCGGATGATGTGTTCAAGCTGTTGCCGGTGCATGATGGAAGCGGGATTTGACTTCCCAGACTTCCGCCGGCGGGAGGACTCCGGCGAAGGGCGAATTTTGGCGCAACCGCTGGGCATCATCCGATTCGGAGCAAAGCAAATCGCAAATCTCGTCAACAGGGCGTGAGAGAATTTCCAGCCACTCGGCATAGCAACGGAGCAGCGACGGGGCGGAGGTGTTTTGTCGTGACCAGCGCACAAGGTTGGCGCGGGCAAACGCCACCAACTCCGGTTGCCGGCGCAGTCGTTCAGCGACGCGGCGGCCCAGTTCTAAACTCACTTGATCCGTTTCAGAGTGCTTCATATTCGCGGATTTGACCTAAATATGCCAAAAATCCGCCGTCTGCAACCCAATTCACCCCCCAAAAAATTGATCCATGCGGCCGGAGAGAGGAGGCAATTAAAAAAATCCTGCAATACTTTAGTTGTCGGAAGCGCGTCGGGTGAGGTGAAAGGCTGAAGGGTCATGCATACGGCTTTCCCCTTTCGCTTTCCACCTCCGCTCGCACCGCCCCTTTTGTCCCTTCACAATCGGCAATCGCCCATCACCAATCTCACTGCCCCGCCATGATCTTCGCGCGCTCAGCTTGATATTCCTCCGGCGTGATCTGGTTGGCGTCGTATCGTTGGAGAAGCTCTTGAAGCTGCTCTTGTTGTCCGGCCGAAACCGGCGGCGGCGGCGGCTGAATCGGCTGCAACCCCAATTCCTTGGCCGTAATTTCATCCACGTTCGATTGCGCCTGTTCGCTGGCGCCCATGCCGGAAGCGGACGGAGCCGGCATCGGCGTAACCGGAGCTCCTGTCACGACGTTATTCGTCCTGGCCGCATTCAAGGCCGCCTGGGCCGCCTCGTTGTATTCATTGGACCCGGAAGGCGGAGGTGCGGGTGTAAACATCGGCGCGCCCGTGACTTCCGCGGGAGGCGGAGTCATCGGCATGTTCATATTCTGGTTCGTCATCATTTCGGACGAAGGGGACGTCACACGATTGGCGGTGGAATTGGCGCCCATGACAGCCGGTGCCGGAGCGGAGACGTTCCCGAACTCGTTCGTGTTCACGACGACCGATGGGGCGGAAGATTCGGCATTGTTCATTTCCGACATTTTTTCCATCAACGCCGCCCGCGCGGCGGCTTGTGCCGGAGTTTCACCCGAAGAAAGGGTAACGGCGGCGGGGGGGGCCGGCGTTGTTGCCGGCGTCTTGGCCGCAGGCATCGTAACCGCAGGCGGCGGGGCCGACGTTGCCGTATTTACAGGCGCGCCACCGTTCATTTCAGACATTTTTTCCATCAATGCCGCCCGCGCCGCGGCTTGTGCCGGAGTTTCCGTCGGATTCATCGTAATGGCCGCGGGGGGAGCCGAAGTCGCCCCCGCCGATTCGGCTGGAACCGGAGTAACCGTGGCCGGCGGGGCCGACGTTGCCGAATTGACAGGCGCGCCACCATTCATATCGTCCATCTTTTCCAGCAATGCCGCCCGCGCGGCGGCCTGCGCGGGCGTGTCCTGGGCGCGAACTGAGGCGACACCCAGGCACATAACGGCCATGCCGACCACGGGAAACAATTTGGAAATTTGCATGTCAACTTCTTACGCCAAATCACAGCCCGACGCAACAGCTTTTACATGGAAATCGAATTGTCTTTGCCACACGCCCGGGAAGGGATAACAGAGGATCGAGCGCAGCATAATCCGCCGGACTTCCTGGCGCGGCACTTTGATGCGGCTGCCGGCATCGAGAACGCGCCCGGTGCGCAACCTCGAAATCGTGCGGGCCCCAATCAAAATCGGCCACGCGCACGCCAATCGCACCCGCCTTTGGCTGGCGGGCAGACTGTTGGTGTAAACCCAGCCGCCTTCCAAATGGGATTGCGCCAAATCCAGCCAGCGGCCGTAAAGCGGACGCACCTTCTTTTCATTGGCCGGATCGAGCAAATCGGATGGCGACAGCCCGATTTTCGACAATTCGTCCCCCGGCAAATAACAGCGGCCTTTGCGCAAATCCACCGGCAAATCGCGCAGGATATTCACCAATTGCAGCCCTTTGCCGAACCGGATGCCGTCGGCCAGCAGCCGCGCGTCATCAACCGCCGCGTGCGGAAACAAATGCGCCCGGCAGATTTTCGTCCAAAATTCCCCCACGCAACCGGCGACGCGATAGGTATAATCGTCCAGTTCGGCTCCCGTCCGCAACGCAACGATTTTATCACGGGAGGAATCGGCAAACCGTTGCAAATCCAGTTCCTGTCCGCTGGTAATTGTTTCCAGGGCGGCCCGGACCAGTCGTTGGTCCTCCGCAGAAAAGGTCTGCATCAGCGCCAGGCTTTCTTCGACGCTTTCCAGCAATAACTGTTCGCTGTGCAAGGCCTGTTCCTCCGCCAATTCTCCAAACTCCAGCGGATTTGCGCTTTCGCCGGAAATCCGTCCGCGCAGCTTTTGCAGCGCTTCCAGCCAGCGCGCCGGCGGAACGACGTCCGTGTCGGCGATTGTATCGGTGGTGCGGGCGAGCAGATACGCCAGCCCGATTTGCGGACGAATGGCGTCCGGCAAAACGCGCAAGGTCAGATAAAAGGAACGCGACGTGGCCTTGAGCAGGTCCAACAGCGATTCAGCCGGCGCGGATGCCATCCGGAAATGAAACAACGAACCGCCCCAAATGTCAGCACCCGATTAATGACATTTGCGATTTGTAATCTTTGATCTATCATTGCGTTTATCATGCCGGTCGAAATCAACAATCGTCATATATAAATCATCAATGAGATGACCCGTCATTGCCATAAATGCGGTGAGCCGTGGACGCTCTCCGGCCAGCCCGGACGCGGTGAAATCTGCATGAAGTGCCGCGCCGATTTGCGTGTCTGTTTGAACTGCGCGCATTACGACGTGCGCGCCGCCCACCAATGCCGCGAGCGCCGGGCCGAGCCGGTCCTGGAAAAAGATGTCGGGAACTTTTGCGAGTATTTTGATTTTGCTTTGCGCCAATGGACGCCTAAAAACGAAGCCAACTCGCGGGAAACCGCCGCGCGCGAACAATTGAAAAAACTCTTCGGCGATTGAATCAGCGCCTCATTCAAAAATCGTAAATCGCAAATGAAACTTGGTCTTTACGGCGGTTCGTTCGATCCCGTGCATCGGGGCCACCTCCTCGTGGCCCAGGCGGCGATTGAGGAACTGGCATTGGATCGCCTGTTCTTTGTGCCTGCGGCGCAATCTCCGTTCAAGCAGGAGAACGAAATGGCGCCCGCCCAAATGCGGCTGAAATTGCTCCGGCTGGCCCTGGTCGGAAAAACCCGGTGCGAAATTGATCCCCAGGAAATCCGCCGCGGCGGCGTTTCCTTTGCGATTGAGACGGTTCGCGACTATGCGGACCGGTTTCCCGCGGCCAGATTGTTTTATCTTGTCGGCGCTGACAATGTTCCCATGTTGAACGAATGGCGGGACGCCCCGGCGCTCGCCGGTATGGCGGAGTTTGTTGCCGTGCCCCGCCCCGGCGCCATGTCCGCTGAATTCCCGAAACCCTTTCGCGGAACCGTCCTCAAGGGATTTCCAATGGAAATCTCGTCGTCGCAAATCCGGGCAAGAATCAAGGCAAACCTGCCGGTCGAAAACCTCACGCCGCCCGCCGTGGCCGAGGCCATCCGCAACAATCGGCTTTATCTTTGAACACGGACGTCTAAATTCTTGCGCGTGGATTCAACAAAACTTGCCCAGCTTTGCCGCGAATTCGCGGACAACAAAAAGGCGGAAAACATCGTGGTGCTCGACGTCCGTGAATTATCTTCCGTGACGGACTATTTCGTGATTGCGTCCGGAACCAGCGAGCCGCATCTGCGCGCGATTGTGGAAGAAATCACCGACCAGTTGCGCGACCAGTACGAATTGCGTCCCGTGCGCCGGGACGGGTCGGTGCATGGCGCCTGGGTGGTGCTCGACTTCTTTGACGTGATTGTCCACATCATGCGCGCGGACGTGCGGGACCGGTATGATTTGGAGGGGTTGTGGGGAGATGCCGCGCGGCTGAAACCGCGCAAAAATTCAACGGCCAAACGGCGAAACCGCAAAACCAGGGAGAACTGATTCGTCGGAATTACGCCGGCTCTGTTTTCTCCGGTATTTCACCGGCCGCTTTCACCATTTCATCCACGATCCGTTTGAATTCCGCCAGACCGGTCGAGGGAACGATAATGTTGTCGCGACGTCCGCCGACGTCTTCGGTGATGCGGAGGAACCGTCCGCGCGGATTCTCCTTGAGCGTGAACATAAAGCTCTTGCGCTCGATTTGAATACGCTCGCTTTTCAGCGTGTCTTCCTGAACTGGCGGCTTCGGCTGGCTATAACCCTGGTATGGCCGCCGCCCGAATGGTGATGGTCGTTCGTTTGAGATCATATTCCACTTCCTGCTGACGTCGCCCCCGATAGGCGCTAATCAAGCTCTTTTGGAAAAATCGGTTTAGCACCCAGTTTTGTCAACTAAATTATTCCAACCGGCGTCCTGTCATTGCGAGGCCCGAAATCGCCGTTTGTTCCACTGGTCTTACAATATGTTTGCCGCCAGTTCCGCCAATTCCGATCGTTCCCCCTTTTGCAATTCAACATGCGCCGCGATCGCCTGGTCCCGAAACCGGCTGACGACGTAATTGAACCCATTCGAGGATGAATCCACATACGGATTGTCTATCTGATAGGGATCGCCCGTGAATACGATCTTCGTGCCGTTCCCGACGCGGGTGATGATCGTCTTGGCTTCCAGCGGCGTGAGATTTTGCGCCTCGTCAATGATCATGAATTGGTTGGCGATGCTCCGCCCGCGGATATAACTCAATGCCTCGACTACGATGCTGCCGCTGCGCATCAAGTCAACGCTGCGACGGTGGTCGTTGCCCATGTTCAGATCGCTCAACATCTCCAGCGCGTCATGGATTGGCTGCATCCACGGCGCCAGCTTTTCCTCAAGCGAGCCGGGCAGGAATCCCAGTTCCTTGCCCATGGAGATCGTCGGACGCGCCACGACCAGCCGGCGAAATTCCCGATCATTGACGACGCGTTTCAATCCCGCCGCCATCGCCAGAAGCGTCTTGCCCGTGCCGGCCTTGCCCATCAAGGTCACCAGTTTGACGCGGTCGTCCAGCAGGGCATCAAACGCAAAATGCTGCTCCCGGTTGCGTGGCTTGATGCCCCAAACTCCCTCCCGCGAATCAACGATCGGCACCAGCTTCGTCCCCGTGGGATCCACCTTCGTCAACAACGCCTTCTTCGGGTTTGCCTCGTCTGACAGCGTGCAATACTCGTTCGGAAAATACTTCTTGCCACCGCTCAATTCCAATTCGTCATCCGCCCGAAACGCCGCCAGTTTGTCCGAACTCACCGGCATTTCCGTCATCCCCGTGTAAAGGTCCGTGATGAAGACCCGGTCAGTCTCGTAATCTTCGGCCGACAAACCGATAGCGTCGGCTTTGATGCGCAGGTTGATGTCTTTTGCAAACCAGAATGGTCGGATTCTTTGGCTGCGATTTCTGGACGCTGGCCGCCAGGGATAGAATCCGGTTGTCCACCGAATCGCTGGCGAGGATGGCATCGCCGTTCTTTTCCACGGGCCGTTCTTGTGGAAAATGATTTTCAATTGCCCGCCATTGGGCAGTTTCACGCCCTCGCTCAAATGGCCCTCGCCGCGGAAACCGTCGAGCATCCGCGACACCTGCCGCGCGTTCTGGCCCAGCTCCGAGGATTCCCGCTTGAAACGGTCAATTTCCTCGATGACTTCAATGGGAATCACCACCTGGTTGTCTTCAAAACTGAATAGCGAATTGGGGTCGTGCAAAAGCACGTTGGTGTCAATGATGTAGTTTTTCACGGCAAAATCAGAATGTTTGGCCGTTTTCATCCGGGCATGCCACCGCCGGATTTCCCTGTGGCTTGCCGGCAACTGGTAATGCCCCGAGTATAGAAAGTTTTCGATCATCCCGAATAAATCAAAATCCACAAAACGCGGGCATTCCTCGAGAAGGAAAGGCAGATGCGTCAGCATCATTTCGTAGGGCAACAGCCTTTCTTCCAGGTTTTTGAGCAGGGTCTTTTGTTCCCGCCGCCATTGATCCAGGCAGCCGCGGCCAAATTTGCGCTCCTTGAACCGGAGAAACTGTAATCGCTCGCCCGCCGGGACATGTTTCCTTCCAATAGATGTCGTTCAGCCGAAAGGTCGCGCCCTCAATCTCATTTTCAATGTTCCGCCAGAGTATGGATTGCACGCCCACCACCGCTCCGGAAACAGGCCCAGTTCGTAGTTCTTCGTCCAGGTATTTGGCGATGACTTGCGAATCGTCGTTCATCTCAAAAATGACATTCTTGCCATCGCGCAAAATCGGCACTCCGTAATAGCGCTCACGGGTGAGTTTCCAGACCAGCGAACGGTCCTGGTTCGGAATGTTCCTGATTTTGAAAGGAACAGCGCCAATATTCCAATATGCGCCGCTGCACAATGCAGAACGGACTCCACGGAAACTGAATCAATTCAATCATTTAAAATTTCGCTGGCCGATGGATGAACTTTAAACACGAATTTTCCCGTGACAAGCCCAAATGCTGTTCCATGCAAAATTGTAACAGAAGTAAAATCCCCGCGCCTTCCCTCCGAAGACCCGAATTTTTTTCCAACAACCGCTTTACACATTTTTTTTTCGGCGTTACAGTCGGGTTGATGGCTGCCGAATACGACGCAACCGAATTTATTGATACCGACTTTGAAGCGCACAAGGCGCCCAAGGCGTTTGCCGCGGCGTCCGCCGGCGACCCGCTCCGCGCCCCCACCCGCGAGGAGGTGGATCGCAAGGTGGTCGAAGCGCAGCAAAAACTCGCCGAGCTAAAGCGCGCCCAGGAGGACCTGGAACGCGAACGGGCCACCCTCGAAGAATTGCGCCGCCGCCAGCTCGAATTTCAAAACGGCCGCCAGGAAATGGTCAACCAATTGACCCGCGGCCTCGGCCTTCTCGAGGAAGCCGAGTTCAATTCCCGCCGCGAAGCCGAACAAATGCTCCGCGCCATCTCAGATTTCCGCGACGCGCTGGACAAAATCCAGGGCATCCACGACGAAATCTGGTCAAAGGAAAATTTCCAGATGGAATTGACCCGCGCCCTGACCGTCGTCGAGAACGCCAGGATGGAATGGAATTCGGCGCGGCTCAAATTGCCGGCGCTGGCCGGGGAAAACGCACCGCAGAAATCCGAGACCCAGGCCGCGCCCGCACCGCCCCTTTCGCCGTTTGCCAGCATGACGTTTGGCGAGATGTGCAAAATCGGGCTGGCGATGACCTGGCCTCTGCTGCTGGTGGCTCTGGGTGCGCTCGGAGTGTTCGCCGCGATTTTATTCCAGCATCATTGAGGCAGGTTGTATGGCGAAGAAAAAGGAGAATAAGGGCACTGACCCCATTGCCGAACGCGCCCGCGCCCTCAACGAACAAATCGCCACTCTCCAGGCCCAAATCAAGAAGCTCGACAGCCAATTGCAGAATTCGCCGGGAAAACCAAAATTGCGTTCCACGGCCATTCCTCACGGCGCCACCATTTCCAGAAAAACCGAAACGACGCCGTCGCAAAAACCCGCCTCCGAGCCCGTTTTTGAAGAAATCAAGCCGCCCCCGCCCCGCACTGAAACCGAAGCCCCCGGGATGTTCAACGAGTTGGGCGTGCGCAAGTATGATCTGCCCGGCGCTGTGGGCGCGGCTCCGAAACCTGTTCACCGCCCCCACCCCGGGCAACCCGCGCCTCGTCAATTACCTCGCCGCCGGCGGCGTGCAGGGATTGCGGCCGCTGCGCTATGAGAAGCGGGTCGCGCGCAATCGGTTTATCTTGCTGGTCATTGTCCTGTTTTCTATTTTGCTCGGCGTCATTTCACTTTTTGTAAAATATCGTTGAGTCATTGTACCGTTGAACTGTCAAACTCTTGAATTAAGGACCGTTATGAAAAATTACCATGTGGAATTATCAATTGTCACGGCCGACGGCCAGTTTACCGCGCGTTATACCGGGGAAGGACTGGCTGAATTGGATTTTCCGAATGGCCATCACCCGGCCCGCAGAAACGAGGCTGAAAATGGCGCGGACAGAGACTCTTCCCATCGTCTCGCGCAGGTAAAAAAGTGGCATCGCGCCACGGAATCGGCGCTAAAGACTATCCTGACCGGCAAGGAGCCGAAGGAATTTCCCCCATTGGCGATGGCAGGAACGGATTTTCAAAAGGCCGTCTGGCGGCAATTGCGGAAGATTTCCCGCGGCAAAACCAAAAGCTATGGCGAAATCGCCCAAGCCATTGGCAAGCCGAATGCCGTGCGGGCCGTCGGCGGCGCGTGCGGTGCAAACCCCATCCCGGTCCTCGTGCCCTGCCATCGCGTCCTCGCGGCCAATAAAAAAATCGGCGGATTTTCCGGAGGGCTGGATTGGAAACGGCGCCTCCTCGCGCGTGAAGGGGTAAGTTTATAGCATCTTCAAAAACTCGCCCTCATCAATTACCTTCACGCCAAGCGCTCGCGCCTTCTCCAGTTTTGAGCCGGCGTCCGCGCCGGCCAGCACAAAATCCGTGTTGCCGCTCACGCTGCCGCTGACCTTCCCCCCCAACGCCACGATCTTTGCCGAGGCTTCCTCGCGCGTCAGGGTCGGTAATGTCCCCGTCAGCACGAAGGTTTTGCCGGATAATGGCAATGCGGCTGCTTTTGCCGCGGAAATCATTTCGCTCGACGGCTCAATTCCAAGCTCCTTCATCCGTTGCAAAATCTTCCTTCCTTTCTCACCGGCAAAAAAATCCAAAACACTTTTGGCCACCACCGGGCCGACTTTGGTGACAATCCCGGGTTCCTTGTCGGCCTTGCTCTTCGAGCGCGCCGCAAAATGACATTCAATCAGCCGCCCGCCAATTTCCACGATTTCCTTTTTCACACGCTCATAGCGTTCGGGATTTTCACGACGCAGGCCCGCCACGGTGGATAGCTTTTCGTGATAGCTCAAAATGTCCGCTAGCAACGGTGATTTTGCGACATCCCGGAGGGTCTCGTGAAATTTCGCCAAATCCTGCGCCGTCGTTTTCCCAACGTCGGGAATGGCCAGGCCGAAAAGCCAGCGAGAGAGCGGAAACGTCCGCGCGCGCTCGATCGCATGGATGGCTTTGGTCGCATTTTTCTTCCCGAAAATGCGCGGCGATTCCTCGCTGCCGAGATTGAGCGTGGCCAATGGCTCCAGTTTCAGCTCAAACAAATCAAGCGGCTCGCGCACCAGATTCCTTTCCACCAATTTATCGGCGACGATGCCCCCAACGCTTTCAATATCAAGCGCGCCGCGCGCCGTGAAAAATTCCAACCGGCGCGTCGCCTGCGCCGGGCACTGAAGATTTTCGCAACGCCAGACAACATATTTTGGATCCCGTGAGATGTGACCGCCGCAAACCGGACATTGGCCGTGAAGATGTTTTGCAAAATCAAATGGCGCGGCGTCACGCGGACGTTTCGCTTCAACCACACCGACGACCGCCGGAATCACTTCGCCGGCCTTTTCGATGACCACCGTGTCGCCAATCCGGATGTCTTTGCGTCTGATTTCGTCCTCGTTATGGAGCGTCGCCCGGCTGATGGTGCTGCCGGCCAGAAAAACCGGCTCCAGTTCCGCCACCGGCGTGAGCGCCCCCGTGCGCCCCACTTGGATCGTGATGTCGCGTAGTTTGGTTTCCGCCCGCTCCGCGGCGTATTTGTACGCGATCGCCCAACGCGGCGCTTTGGCGGTAAACCCGGTCCGCTCCCGCTGGGCAAATGAATTTAATTTGATGACCGCGCCGTCCGTTTCATAGGGAAAATTCCTTCGGATCCTGTCCAACTCGTTGATGGCGGCAATAAGTTCATCGGCGGAATGGCAGTGCCAGACGCGTTCCGGAGTCTTGAACCCGAGTGACTTGAGCCAGGCGAGGACCTCCGTGTGGGTTTGCGGGTGCGTCAGCGCCCCATCCACTTTGCCCAGACCATAAACCACAACGTCCAACGGACGTTTGGCAACCAGGCGCGGGTCCAATTGCTTGAGCGATCCGGCGGCGGCGTTCCGCGGATTGGCAAAGGCGTCTTCACCAGCGGCCTTGCGCTCCGCGTTTAGCTTTTCGAAGCCCGTCTTGGTCAAATAGACCTCGCCACGAACTTCGAGAGTTGAACCTGCGGAATCAAAAAAATCTTGCTGTATCTTTCGCTTCTCGGCGCTTTTGCGGCCCGGATGTATTCGCAGCGGCACACTGCGAATAGTTCTCAAATTGCTGGTAATATCATCGCCGGTGCTCCCATCACCGCGCGTCGCGCCGACGGCGAGCTTCTCGTTCTCATACCGCAGGCTCATCGCCACGCCGTCCACCTTGGGTTCGACGCACCAATCCAGGATTTCATCGGGGAGCAGTTTCTGTACGCGCCTGACAAAATCCCGGATTTCATCCTGTGAATACGTGTTGTCCAGGCTCAACATCGGCAGCAAATGGCGCACGGGCTTGAACGCTTTCAACGGCTCGCCGCTCACGCGCTGGCTCGGCGAATCGGGCGTCACCAACTCGGGGAAATCCTTTTCCAGGTCGAGAAGCTCGCGGTAAAGCCGGTCATACTCGCGATCGGAAATCTTCGGCTTGGCCTCGACATGATAAGCATGGTCGTGCCCGCGGATTTCCTCGACGAGTTGGGCGTGGCGCTCTTTCGCTTCGGATCGAGTCACGGCAGATATTTAACGCAAAGAAACACAGAAGCAAAGCCGCGAAGTGGAAAACGGTTGAGAGGCATTTGCGTTGGGCGCTGAGAGGAAGATGTCAATCCCCATTCGCCAATCGGTTAAATCCTCTTTGACCAAATGGCCGGGCCGTTCTACGTTGAGGGGGTGCAAGGGAAAAAGACCAAGGTTTTTCTTTTGTCGGAAAAGTTGTGGCTGAGGCGCGCGCCTTTGCCGCGAAGCTATTCGAACTTCCTCGGGCGAAAGTTATTTCTGTTTGTTCTCACCGTCCAGGGGTTGGCTGCGTTCGCCCTGATCACCCTGGCGGTGATTCTGAGAAAATTCCGCGTCGCGTCCCGCGTCATCCATCCCATGATTCGAAGGGAAATAACCCGCGCCGGCGCCTGCTTGCTCCCGATGTATTTGTTTGTCGCGGTGGCGCTCGGATTTTTGGTGGTCGGCGAAACGGCGTCGGTGGCCGCGCAACTGGGCGCGTTCAGCTTTATCGGCACGGTGATGGTAACCGTCATTGTGCGCGAAGTCGGCCCATTGCTGGCGGCGGTGCTGATGCTGGCCCGGTTCGGGACGGCGAATGTGATCGAACTGGGCACCGCGCGCGCCCTCGGTGAGGTGGAAGCGCTCGAAGCCGTCGGCGTTGACCCCATCCATTATTTGGTCGTGCCGCGGGTCATTGGCATCACCTTCGGCGTTTTTTCGCTGACGATTTATCTGGTCCTGGCCACGCTGCTCAGCGGATACCTTTTTGTGTTTTTACAGGATGTGCCGCTGACGCCTGGCGATTATTTCACGAAAATCGCCGATTCACTGGGATGGCTGGATTTCGCATTGTTGGCGCTCAAGTCATGCGCTTTCGGATTCTTTATCGGTATTGTGACCTGCTACCATGGACTCGCGCAACCGCTCCGGCTCGACGAGGTGTCGCGCGTGACCGTTCGCGCCATCACCCAGGGAATCATGGTCTGTGTGTTCATTGACGCCATCTTTATGATCCTCTATCTCCACGCATGAACACTAGCCAAAATTCCGTGATCGAAATGCGTGACGTGACCATTGGCGCTATGAACGATCCCGGTTTTGTAACGCTGGATAAAGTCAACTGGTCGGTTGCCCAGGGCGAATTCTGGGTGATTGGCGCGCCCCAATCCTCGGGTAAGAGCGACTTTTTAATGACAATGGCCGGACTTCTGCCGCCCGCGTCCGGCTGCTATAAATTCTTCGGCAATGAAACGCGGATATTTGACGAGTCACGCCTCGCCGACCGGCTCCGGATGGGTTTTATTTTCGAAAATGCCGCGCTCTTTCATTATCTGACGGTCGCGGGAAACGTCGCCCTGCCGCTGCGGTATCATAAAAATCTGGAACCGGAGGAAGGCGCCAGGGCCATTGGCGAGTTGTTGGAAATGACGGAGTTGACGCCGATTGCCGAAATGGCGCCCGCCAATTTGCCGCGTAGCTGGCTCAAACGCGCCTGGCTGGCGCGCGCGCTCTCCTTGCATCCGGACATTTTGCTGGCTGATAACCCGCTGGGCGGCCTGCCCGCCCTCCATGTGCATTGGTGGTTGCGGTTCTTGGATGAATTATCCCGCGGCCATAAAGGGTTCGGGGGAACACCCATGACCGTCATCGTGACCACCGACGATTTGCGCCCTTGGCAGGACGGCCTCCGGCGGTTTGCCTTGTTGAAAGACAAGAACTTCATCTCACTCGGCTCCTGGGATGAAATGGTTTCAACGAATGAACCCCTGCTGTCGGAGTTGCTCGCGGGACACGCCGGGCCTGTCCGACCTCCGTCCCCGCCGTGACAAAGAATTGGATTCCGACCAGCATTACGAAATGAATTTATGCCACTGCAAGATTTGACTCCGCAATTGCGAACGCGCTTGAGCCGCATGGAACAGGCCGTCGGCTGGTTCGTATTTCTGGCGACGTTGCTGCTGTTGTTTGGATTTGGATATTATCTCTATCACCTCGCCAACCAACGCGGCTGGTTCAAAATCAAGGCTAAATTTCATACCTATGTTCAAACCTCAGCCGGTTTGAACGTGGGCGAGCCGGTCTATATCATGGGTTTTGCCGTCGGAAACATCACCGCCATCAGGCCCATGCCACCCAACAACCCTCGCGGGGTGCGCGTGGAATTCGAGGTGGACGATCCCTATTTCAGGTATATCTGGTCCGAAGGTTCTTATGTAAAGGTCAGCCCGGCCGGTTTGCTCAATCAACGCCAGATTGAAGTGACCCGCGGGACCAACGGCTATGAAGTTTGCGTCACCCAGCCCATCACCGTCTTCACGAATCTTTCTGACCTGGAAGAAAAAGTGGCGGCACAGCCGGGCCAATGGCAATTGTCCCAGGAAATTTACGATGAACATTCCAATCTGCTCTTTCGCGCCTACTCCTGGTTGACCGCGTCAAATCTCCAGCGCATTGCCGGCTTGCATCTGCCCTTTCTCCGCGCTTACAACAACAAGGAGGCCGATAAGCACTACATCGTCGCGTCATGGCACCGGCGCGACCATTCATATGAGACCTTCACGCCCCAGGATGAGACCACCTGGCTGCCTGTCCTGGAAACGCCCCCGGTGGCCGATGAGTTGCAGGCCATGGTCGAGGAGGCCAAAGCCGCCCTCCCCGGCATCCTGGATTTGACCAACCAATTGCGGTCCATCCTCAACAATAGCGCCCTCGTCACTTCCAATTTGAACGTCGCCATCGTCGCCGTTCATCCCGTCCTGACAAATGCGAATTTGCTCGTCGCCCATCTGGACTCGAACGTCAATCCGGTCTTGAAGAACGCGAATTTGCTCGTCACCCGCCTGAACACAAACGTCAATCCAGTATTGACGAATGCAAACTTGCTGGTCGCCCACCTGGACACCAATATCACCGCCTCGCTCGTCAATCTCGCGGACATCACCAGCAATTTGAATGCGCAGGTGCAATCCAACTCAAACATCTTGAGCGGCATTTCCAAGACCGTGACCGACGCCGACAATCTGGTTCAAGGCATCAAACGTTTTTGGCTCATCCATTACCTGTTCAAAAACGAAACAACAGAATCGAACGCTCCTCCCACTGTCCCTGTCCTCGCTCCTCGCGAACAACAGGAAAACAGCCAATAATCCAGACCGCGGCGGCTTCAACGCGCGGACCGTTGGCCCGTTGCCGCGCCAGGGGTCGTGGGATGCAGGATGGCTTGTTGTTGCTTTAACCTGAGGGCATCGGCGAGATTTGCCTCCACGGCAGGACTATTGGGCGCGAGCTTCAGCGCGGTTTGAAATGCTTTTCTTTGGCTATGGCCAATCGTGGCACGCCGCTCGGTGCCTTGTCACAATCCACTTTGCGTCGCGCGCTTTATTCGTGCGAACAAATGTCACACCTTTCCTGCTCCCGCCGAAACCACTCGGCAAACAACTTGATCCCCTGTTCGATTTTGATTTGCGGCTGGTAGCCAAGCTTTTCCCGCGCCTTGGAAATGTCGGCAAAGGTAACTGGCACGTCGCCCGGTTGCAACGGCTGGCGCTCAATCACTGCCTTTTGGCCAAGCGCGCCTTCGAGCAGCTCAATCATCCGGGACAGCGACACCGTTTGGGATTCGCCCAGATTGAAAATATCGTACCCAAGCTCTTTCTTTGTCGCCGCTACCACGCCCTCAAGTGTGTCCGTGACAAACGTGTAGTCGCGCGCCGCGCTGCCGTCTCCGAAAACCGGAATCGGTTTCCCCGCGGAAATCAATTGGGCGAATTTGAAAATCGCCAAATCGGGCCGCTGGCGCGGGCCATAAACCGTGAAAAACCGCAGCATCGTCACGTCCATCTTGTACAGATGATGCCAAACGTGGCCCAGCGCTTCGACGGCCAGCTTGCTCGCGGCATAGGGCGAAATGGCCGACAAAATCGGGTCATTTTCCGAAAAGGGCACTTTGGAATTCACGCCATAGACCGAGGAGGATGAAGCGACAATGATTTTTTTGACGCCGGATTTTCTGGCCGCTTCAAGCACGTTGACGGTTCCTTCGACATTGACACGTTGGTAAAGCGCCGGATCGGCGAGACTCGGCCGCACCCCCGCGCGCGCCGCTAGGTGAATGACCTGGTCGAATTTAACGGATGAAAAAATTTCGGCCAGCGCCGAAACGTCGGTAATGTCGCCGTGAACAAATTCAAAAGGCCGGCCCAACGTCTGCACTTCACGAATGTTGCGCCGCTTGAACCCCGGATCGTAAAAGTTGTTGAGATCGTCAAAGGCCCAAACGTTATGGCCGTCCCGTAATAAACGTTCGCAAACATGCGAACCAATGAAGCCCGCGCCGCCCGTGACGAGAAAATTCATGAGAGAACGCTAACAATCAACGCCCCGGCTGTCGAGATCTCCAGACCCGCCTTGACACCCTCTGTTTCACTGGTATTCTCCGCTGCTCGTTTCGCGCGGGAGCGCAAGCGAATTTAACTATGAAACGTCAATATCAACCATCGAAAATCCGCCGCAAACGACAGCACGGATTCCGCGCCCGCAAAGCCACCCGGGGCGGACGCGCCATCCTCCGAAACCGCCGCCGCCTCGGCCGCAAACGCCTCACCCCCGTTTAATCCGCGCATGACTGCCGAATCGCCGAAACGCCTGCGCTTCAACCGCGGCTCGCGGCTCGCGCAAAACCGCGATTTCGCGCGCGTGCGGCAACACGGCCAGCGCCTCGCCCAGGGCTGCCTCATCGCCAATTGGAACCGCTTGCCCGACGGCGCCCGGCCAAAACTCGGCGTCGTCACCGCCAAAAAAATCGGCGGCGCCATCGAGCGCACCCGCGCCCGTCGCCTCCTTCGCGAGAGCTTCCGCCTGCACCAGCACGAGTTCGCCCAACCCGTCGAATTGGTCCTGGTCGCCCGCAATTCCATCGTCGGCAAGAAATTCGCCGACGTCGAAAAGGATTTGCTCACGGCATTGAATCGAGCCGGCCTTAGAAAAAACGCTGATTTTCAAATCCCAACGGCCACGTGACAAAAGATTTCCCAATGACGAATGTCAAAATCGGCCATCGCCCGCCGGCGGCGGCTTCGTTAGGCGGGCCGCGCCGCTCTTTGATCATTTTGGCTTCCTCATGGGTCGTCGGGGCGATGATCGCCTTGATCCGTGCCTATCAATTGTTCATCTCGCCGGCGCAGCTCTTTTTGTTCGGCCCCGCCGGCGGCTGCCGTTTTACTCCCACCTGCTCACACTACGCCATGGACGCCGTCCGCGCGCGTGGCGCCATCGCGGGAAGCTGGCTCGCCGCAAAACGCATCTGCCGGTGCCATCCCTTTGCCAACTGCGGACATGACCCGGTGCCCGGGTCCAATGGAAAAATGGCAGCGCCCAACGCCGCCGAAATTTAATGGATAAAACTGGAATCATCATTGTTTCAATCTGCGTGGCAACGCTGATTGTCTGGATTTTTGAACAGCAACGGGAAGCCCAGCAGCACGCGCAATTTCTTGCCACCAACCAGACGGCCACCGCGCAAACGCCCGTCCCGGCGGAAACACTGGTGGCGCCCGCGCCCCCTGTTCCGCAGATTTTCGATACGAACATCCCCGAGAATCTTGTCGTCATTTCCAATGCCACCGCGCGTTATACCTTCACCTCGCGCGGCGGCGGTTTGAAGCGCATTGATTTGTTGGACTATCCAGAAACAATTTCCCCGCGCTGGAAAACCATCAGCACCAACGCCGCCGTCGCTTCCCTCAATACCGGCGCATCGCTGCCCGTCCTGGCGATTTTGGGCGACACCAACCTGATGGGTGACGGCAATTTCACCGTCACGCAAGTCGGCAACAGCGTCCGCGCCGAAAAACTGCTGCCGGACGGCCTGCGCATCGTCAAGGAGTTCCGCCTGAGTTCCAATTATCTGGTGGACGCCAGCGTGCAATTGCTGAATACCACCGCCAAACCGTTGGCGCTTCCGGCGCAGGAAGTCGTCATTGGCACCGCCACCCCGATGGGACCGGATGACACCATGTTCGGTTATTATGGCGGCGCCATGTGGTATGACGGCGTGAAGAGCGCTCCCATCAACCTCTCCTATTTTAATCCCAGCACGACCATGCTGTTTATCTTTCCGCGCGTTCCCAAGTCGGAATTCCTGGCTGGAACCAACGATGTCGTCTGGGGGGCGGCCTATAACCAGTTCTTTGCCCTGCTGGCCATGCCCAAGGTCCCCGCGGAAGAATTCGTGGCGGACCCGGTGACACTGCCGCAATTCACCAATGTCGAGGAAATGGTGGGCGCGCCTTTGCCGCGTGGCATCCAGTGTGCCTTCATTTATCCCGCCCAGACCCTCACCGCCAACTCCAGTCTCGACCGTCAAATCACCCTTTATGCCGGACCAAAGGAATACCGGGCCTTTGCCAATCTCGCGGTGCAATTCCAGAATCACGCCGACGATGCCATGAATTTCGGCACCGGTTACCTCAGTTTCTGGGGCGTGGGCACGTTCTTTGCCAAGCTGCTCTTGCTTTGGATGAATTGGCTGCACGATGTGCTGAAAATCGGCTACGGCTGGACGATTGTCGTCATCACCGTCACCTTGCGGCTGGTTTTCTGGCCGTTCACGGCCATGAGCGTCCGGTCCGCAAAGAAAATGCAGGCACTGGCGCCGGAAATAAAAGCGCTGAAGGAAAAATACAAGGACGACCAGCAAAAGTTCGCCCAGAAACAAATGGAACTCTGGAAAAAACACCGCGTCAATCCCATGAGCGGCTGTTTCCCCGCCCTCATCCAAATGCCCGTCTTTTTTGGGTTCCTCACCATGATCCGCAGCGCCATCGAATTGCGCGGCGCCCATTTTCTTTGGGTGTCAGACCTCACCAAGCCCGATACCCTCTTCATGATCCCCGGACTGAACTTCCCCTTAAACCTCCTGCCGTTGCTGATGGTCGGCGTGATGGTGTGGCAGGCGCATCTCACCCCGCCCTCGCCGGGCATGGACCCCTCACAGCAAAAGATGATGCGCTGGATGCCGGCGATTTTCCTCGTCTTCCTCTACAATTATTCATCCGGCATGGCGCTTTACATGGCGGTCAGCACCCTCCTGGGAGTTGTGCAGACGAAAATAACGCGTAATCTAAAAGACCCGACGACCGCTCCGGCATTGACGCCACGGCCAAAATCGAAAAAATAACCCCTATGGCGCAACCGAAAGAAGTTCTCGAAAAAATCCTCGCCTCGCTCGGTTTTCAAGCAACCGTCGAGGAACATAAAATGGACGAAGGCGTTTTGCTGGACGTAAAAACCGATGACGCCGGACGATTGATTGGCCGCCAGGGCCAAACGCTTTCCGATTTGCAATACCTGACCAACCGCCTGCTCTTTCAGCAAAGCCCCGATGCCCCCAAGGTAATGGTGGACGTCGGCGGTTATCGCACCCAGGCCCGCGAGGCGCTCGTGAAAAAAGCCAAGGAAGCTGCCGACAAGGTCCGCCGCTGGGGAGACGCGGTGGAATTGGAACCCCTCAACGCCTTTGACCGCCGCGTCGTCCATCAGGCTCTCAAGGACGACCCCGACGTGGAAACCCACAGCGTTGAAGTGGACGGCACGGATAAAAAGGCCATCCTGCTTCGGCCCAGACAATAACCGGCGGTTATTACGGACTGATTATCTTCATCTTATACAGTGGCGAGTAAGCGCTGCTTGGCTGCGGGGTCGAACCAAACGCGTTGACCAGATAATCAAATTTGAAACGGAAATCCACTTCATCCGAGCCGGGCTGGACCGGGACAAATCCCTCCCAACGATTGTCAATCATCGGCACCCGATGCATCGGATACAGGTTGCCATCCACCAGCACATAGGCCTTGACGCTGTCCCACCGCAGCGATTGCTCCGTGGAATTGAATTGCACTTCCACAGGATAGAAATTGTTCGCGCTCCGCGGCTGCTCCAGCGGCGTCAATCGGGTGAACTGCGTCGCGCAACCGGCCAGCATCAAAATCGGTAAAAACATTAAGATTCTTTTCATATTACCCTAGCTTGGCAAACCCTCCCCCTTTTGTAAAGTTGGATTTCAACGCTTGAACGCCGCCCCCCTTTTCGCTATTGCTGTCTCGCCATGATTCCCGAAAATCAAAACGCTCCGACGTTTCGCAACTATCGCTGGGTCATCTGCGGATTGTTGTTCTTCTCCACCACCGTCAATTACATGGACCGCCAGGTCATCGGCTATCTGAAAGATTACATCTTCTGCGCGCCGACGGCGCAAGGCGGATTCGGCTGGTCCACCACGGACTTTGGCCACTTGACCGCCTTCTTCACCGGCGTTTACGCGGGCTTTACGTTGATCGCGGGGTGGATCATTGACAAAATCGGGACCAAACTTGGACTGGCGCTCTCCCTGATTACCTGGTCCGTTTTCGGAATTGCCAACGCGTTTGTCGGCAGCCTCATCACCGCCCATATTGCCATCCGCAGTCTCTTCGCCGCCGGCGAAGCCGGAAACTTTCCCGCCTCGATTAAAACGGTCGCCGAATGGTTCCCCAAACGCGAACGCGCTCTGGCCACCGCCATCTTCAATGCCGGCTCCAACGGCGGCGCCATGATCGCCGCCATTTTCGTTCCCTGGTGCCTGATCCATTTCGGCAATAAACTCGGTTGGAAAATGGCCTTTATTCTCACCGGCGCCCCCGGTCTTCTCTGGCTGATCTTTTGGTTCTGGCTTTACAACCCCCCGAACAAACAGACCCGCCTGTCAAAGACGGAATACACTTACATCCACGTTGACGATGAATCCGCCGTTGACCGGCAAATCGGCGACAAAGCCGCCAAAGTTTCCTGGTGGAAATTATTCCGCTATCGCCAGCTCTGGGCGTTCTTCGCCGGCAAATTTATGACCGACGGCATCTGGTGGTTTTATCTGTTCTGGTTGCCGGATTATTTGTTCAAGCAGTTTCACATGACCAAGCAGCAAATCATGCTGCCCACCTTCATCGTTTATGGCGTCGCCATCGTCGGCAGCATCTATGGCGGCAGCATTCCCATGACGCTGATTAAACGCGGCAGGGAGGTCTATCAAGCCCGCATGACCACCATGCTCATCATCGCCGTCTTTCCGCTCGCGGTTTTGCTGACACAATTTTTCGGCAATGTGAACCGGTTTGGCAGCATGGCCGCCGACCTCGCCGTGGCGATGATTTGCATCGGCGCTACCGCGCATCAGGCTTGGTCGGCAAACCTCTTTACGACCGTGTCTGACATGTTTCCCAAGAAAACCGTGGCCAGCGTCACCGGCATCGGCACCACCGCCGGCGGGATCGGCGGAGTGCTGGTGCAACTGTTGCCCGGCTTGTTGACCGATCATTTTAAGGCCTCATCGTCAACCGTTTATCTCATCATGTTCTGCCTGTGCGGCTTCAGCTACCTGGTTGCCTGGGCCATCATGAAAGCGCTCGTGCCGCGGCATCAACCCATTACCGATTTATAACCTCACACCGGAAATTGAAAATACTTCTTCGCATTCCGGTGGCAGACATCTTTGACGAGATCGGTCAGCCATTCGCGGCGGTCCGGCAAGCGGCCCGTCTCCACGTCCCTCCCCAGCGCATCGCACAGGATGCGGCGAAAATATTCGTGCCGGGGATAGGAAAGCAGCGACCGCGAATCGGTCAACATTCCGACAAACAGGCTCAACAACCCCAAATCCGAAAGCGCGTCAAGCTGCGCCCGGATGCCGTGTTCCTGGTCCAGGAACCACCACGACGCCCCGTATTGCAGCTTGCCAGCCATTGAACCGTCGTGGAAACTCCCCGGCATTCCAGCGAACAAATAGTTGTCCGCCGGGTTCAAATTATACAGAATCATCTTCGGCAATTTGCCCATGCGGTCCAGTCGGTCCAGGTATCGCGCCAGGGAATTTGCCTGCGCGAAATCTCCAATCGTGTCGCAGCCGGTGTCCGCGCCGAGCCGGGCCGCCACCCGCGAATTCGGGTCCCGCAACGCGCCCAGATGCAGTTGCTTCACCCAGCCCTTGTCCGCGTCGAGCACGCCAAAATATTCCATCATAAATGAAGCGAACCGGTCCGCGTCCTCCGGTGACGCCGTTTTGCCCTTGAGCGCCGCCAAAAAAATCGCCGCGGCCTTCTGTTCCGTGCAATCAAGCCCGGGCATTTGATTCATGCCGTGGTCCGACAGCCGGCTGCCGTTGGCATGGAAGAAATCATGCCGTTGTTTCAATGCTTTGAGATAACCCTTGAAAGTGCCGGCGCTCGTGCCCGAAGCCTCGCCCAACTGCTTCACCCATTTTCTAAACCGTTCCGGCTGGTTGACGCGCAGGGCGTTGTCCGGGCGATACGCCGGGAACACTTTCACCTTCCACCCGGACTTCTTGATCGCCTGGTGGTATTCGAGCGAATCGGCGGGGTCATCCGTCGTGCAAATGATTTGAACGTTCATCCGCTCCACCAGGCCGCGGACCGAATAGCCCGGTTGCGCCAGCAGCCGGCTCGTCTCATCCCAGATTTCCTGCGCGGTGCTTTCCTCCAGCAATCGTTCGATGCCGAAATAGCGCTGCAATTCCAGATGCGTCCAGTGAAAAAGCGGATTGCGCAGGGTTTTCGGGACGGTGATTGCCCATGCCTGGAATTTTTCGCGCGCGGACGTTTCGTTGCCGGTGATCAGTTTTTCAGGAATGCCGTTCGCGCGCATCGCGCGCCATTTGTAATGATCTCCGCCCAGCCAGGGTTCGTGGATATTTTCAAAATTCCCGTTCTCCGCCAATGCCTGCGGCGAAAGATGGCAATGAAAATCAATGATCGGTTGTTTGCACCCCGTGCCGTGATACAACTCGCGGGCCACGCCGTTCGACAATAAAAAGTCCTTGTCACAGAATTTCATAACATCAAATGGTCATCGCGTCAAACCCGCCGTCCACGACGATCTCCGCGCCGGTGATGAAACTGCCCGCGTCCGACGCCAGCAGCAGCGCCGCGCCCACCAATTCATGCGCCTCGCCAAACCGTTTCATCGGCGTCTTGCCCATGATCTGCGCCACACGCTCGGGGTTGAGCACTTTGCGGTTTTGTTCCGCCGGGAAAAATCCCGGCACCAGAATGTTCACGCGCACGCCCGAAGTCGCCCATTCGCGCGCGAGATTTTTGGAAAGGTTATGAATCGCCGCTTTCGACGCCGAGTAGGTGAACACCCGCGACAGCGGCGCGAGGCCCGACGCCGAGCCGACGTTGATGATGCTGCCGGATTTTTGCTCGACCATGTGTTTGCCGAAAATCTGGCACGCCAGCATGCAGGCCCTTCAAATTCACCGTCACGAATGCTTGTCGAATTCCTCCTCGGGAATGTCGAAAAATGGCGTCGGCGAATTCACGCCCGCGCCATTGACCAAAACGTCCACGCGGCCGAATTTGGCCAGCACGTCGGCCAGCAACTTTTGCAAGCCCGCCTTGCGACGTCGTGTCGCACGGAGAAAAATTCCGCCTTGCCGCCGCCCTTGGCGATTTTGTCGAGCCGCTTCTTGCGCCTTGGCCGCGTCGCGGCCGACAAGGGCAACCGTCGCGCCCGCCGCCGCCAGCCCTTCGGCCATCTCGCCGCACAACACGCCCGTGCCGCCGATGACGACCGCGACTTTGCCTTTGAGTGAAAATAATTCCGCTGGTGTTTTCATAAATTTGTAATTCGGTTGACGCGGTAAACGGTTTAACGTTTGTTCAACGTTTACCGCTGAACCCGCGCGCTGCCGCCGCCCATCGTTTTTTCCACTTCCTTGCGCGTGGCCATGCTGGTGTCGCCGGGCGTGGTCGAGGCCAGCGCGCCGTGCGCCGCGCCGTAATCCACCGCCTTCTGCGCGTCGTTGAATTCCAGAAAACCGAATTGCAGGCCGCTGGCAAAACTGTCGCCGCCGCCGACGCGGTCGAGAATTTCCAGTTCCGGATATTTGCGGCTCTCGATGAAATTTTCCGTCGTGCCAGAGAATCGCGCTCCAGTCGTTCTTCGTCGCGGTGATGACGCGGCGCAACGTCGTCGCGGCCACCTTGAAATTCGGATACGCCTTCACCGCCGTTTCAATCATCGCCTTGAACGCGTCCGTCTCAATCTTGCTCAAGTTGTGGTCCGCGCCCTTCACCTCGAAGCCGAGGCAGGCGGTGAAATCCTCCTCGTTGCCGATCATCACGTCCACGTATTTGGCGATTTCCCGGTTCACTTCCTGCGCCTTCTTCAGGCCGCCGATGGATTTCCAGAGCGACGGGCGGTAATTCAAATCGTAGCTGACAATCGTGCCGTGCTTCTTCGCCGCCTTTACCGCTTCAATCGTCAACGCCGCCGTCGTTTCGGACAGCGCGGCGAAAATGCCGCCGGTGTGCAACCAGCGCGCGCCGAGTCTTGCCGAAAATGTTGTCCCAGTCGAAATCGCCGGGCTTGAGTTGCGACGCGGCGGAATTGCCGCGGTCCGGCACGCCGACCGCGCCGCGGATGCCGAAGCCGCGCTCGGTGAAATTCAAGCCGTTGCGGATGCTGCGGCCGATGCCGTCGTCGGGCCGCCACAGGATGAAATCCGTGTCCACGCCGCCCTGCATGATGAAATCCTCGATGAGATGGCCGACTTCGTTGTCCACCAACGCGGTGCAGATGGCGGTTTTGTAGCCGGAAACATTTGCGCAGGCCGCGCGAGGTGTTGTATTCGCCGCCGCCTTCCCAGACCGTGAAATGCGCGCGCGGTGCGGATGCGGCCTTCGCCGGGGTCGAGCCGCAGCATGATTTCGCCGAGGGAGATTTGGTCGTATTTGCAGGATGGATTTGTCGCGTAAGTTGAATTGCCATAAATTTTGTTGATTGAATTTGTCAGTTCAATTCCATGAAGTTTAAACTTGCACGGATTTGAAATCAGCCAAATTCCACGGCGTTTCGCCGACTTCCTGCGCGAGATGGTTGAATTCCTCGATTTCCGCCTTGGTGAACAGCAGGCCGCCGTGTTTCTTGGAAAGCTCGCCGTTGCGCGCTTCCGGCTGGCCGGGCAACAGGCACTTCTCGTTGCCGTGGCCGAGCATGTCGGCGATGACCGCCTTCACGTTCTGCGATTTGCGAACGGCCTTTGGCGTAATCGTTGCCCTTCATCGCGTCGGGATGGATGACCTGGAAAATAAAACGTCGAGCCGCGCTTTTCGCCTTCGGGTCGCCGAGCGCCGTGCCGCGGATTTGCGGCAGCCCGCCGCCGATGTAAGCCCGCGTAAAGTTCGTCAATCAAACCGAGGCCGTAGCCTTTGTGCGCGCCGAACGGCAGCAGCGCGACGGCCTTGTTCGGATCGGTCGTCGGCTTGCCCTCGGCATCCACGGCGCAGCCGGGCGGAAGTTGTTTGCCTTCGCGTTTCATCACCTGCACGCGGCCCATCGCCACGGTCGAAGTCGCCCAGTCAATCACGATGGGAAAACCGATCGCGTCCTGCGTCGGGAAACGCCCACGAATGCGGGTTGGTGCCCATCGTCGGCGTCTTGCCGCCGAACGGCACGACTTCGGACGTGGCCGAGGTGCAGTTCGTGTAGGCGATGTAGCCCTTGAGCGCGGCGTCCATGACGTAGCCGCCGCCCCAGAGATAATGCGTGGCGTTGTCCACGCTCACCATGCCGACGCCGAATTTGTCGGCGAGCTTCATGCAGGTGTCCATCGCCTCGTAAGCCACGGCCTGGCCGAGCTTGAAATGCGCGTTCCAGATTTCGGCGGCGGCGAAGCGCGACGGCAGCTTCTCGATTTTCGCGCCGGGCTTCCAGCGGCCGACCTTGCTGCCGAACAATTCGTCGAGGTGCAGCGCCTTGATGGCGTTGTGCGTGCGGATGCCGTAATACGACGCGCTGGAGCAAAACCGCGCGCCGGCGGCGGCTTCGTCGGCATCGTAACCGCGCTTGAGATACGCCTTCTGTCACGAGCGCGTCGTGTTTTTCCTTGGGAACGATGTAATAGGTTTCGGGCATAAAATACTCAAACCACTTTCTTCACCGGCACTTCCGGATTGACCTGCGCAATGGGCTTTTCGCCGTTCATGGCGAGGATGAGATTTTTCACCGCGGTCGTCGCCTGGCGCACCACGCTTTCGTAAGTGCGCGAAGCGACGTGCGGCGTGCAGATGACATTCGGCAGCTTGAGCAGCGGATGATCGGCCGGCGGCGGTTCCTTGTCCAGCACGTCCGTGCCGTAACCGCCCACCTGGCCGGATTTTCAACGCGGCCACCATGTCCTCCGTGTTCACAATTTCGCCGCGGGCGCAGTTCAAAATCAAAACGCCCTTCTTCATTTTGGCGAACGATTTGGCGTTGATCATGCCGCGCGTTTCCGGCGTGAGATTCGTGTGCAGCGAAATGTAATCGCTGGCGGCGAAAATTTCGTCGAGCGTCGCGGCGCGTTTCACGCCGTGTTCCCGCGCAAATTTCTCGTCCCAATAAATGTCAAAGCCGATCGGATTCATGCCAAAGGCGCGGGCGCGGATGGCGACTTCCTTGCCGATGCGGCCCAGACCGACGATGCCGATGGTTTTTTCCAGCAATTCGTGGCCGGTCTTGCGTTTCCAGCCGCCGGCTGCGCGTCGAGTCCGTATGAAACAGGAAATTTTTCTCCAGCGCGAGCAGCAGCAGGAAGGTGTGTTCGGCCACGGTGGTGTGGTTGACGCCGGGCGTGAAGAGCACGGGAATCCCGAATTCGGTGCAGGATTTCACGTCAATCTTGTCCACGCCGATGCCGTATTTGCTGATGACCTTGAGTTTCGGACGCGCTTTTTCCAGCACCTTGCGCGTGATGGCGTCGTCGCCGCAAATGTAGCCGTCCACGTCGCCGACAAGCTTGAGCGTGTCGGCTTCGTTAAGCGGGCCGCGGGCGCGGACGATTTCCCAGCCGGTCTTTGGCGAGCAAATCGTGGTGCGCCCCGGGCGTATCTTGAAATGAAGTCGTGGTGAGCAGGATTTTCATAAACTGGAAGTTTAGAAAACTCCGCCGTCAGGGTCAAAAAAATTAACCCTGAACAGATGTTCAGGGTTTGCGAATTGGATTGAAAAAATCTGCACTCAACCCGCGCCCAATTCGGAATACGCCATCGAATTCAGCTGCGATTGCGCATGTTTGGACATGCCGGTAAAGAGCATGGAAACATGGTAGCCCGACGTGTTTGTTGCCGGAGCACGAAACCACTACCCCGCTGCAATGCAACCTGCCTCCATCGCCCGGCGATTGCAGCGCCACCGTCATTTCCGACCACACATTGAACGGCATCGGGCTGCGGAATTCAATGCCATTCTTGTGAATGGCTACCGTATCGGCAGAAAGCTCCAGACTGGTTTGCCGCGCTTCAACAGTGACTGATTCTTCGAATGAACCAATGTTTCCGATTTTTCTTGCACTCATAAGTCTCTTTAAGCTAACACATCTTACCAAATCGTCAAATTCACTCGCGATCGCTTTTACCACTCAATCACCGCCGCCCCCCACGTCAGGCCGGCGCCAAAAACGATCAATCAAGATCAATTCACCTCGAGGAATCTGTCCCGATGCGACGGCTTCATCCAGCGCAATGGCCACCGAGGCGGCGGACGTGTTGCCGTAGTTCTTCACGTTGATGAACAATTGTTCCGGCGTCGCGCCCAACCGCTCGCCCACGGCGTCAATAATGCGGCGGTTGGCCTGATGCGGGATGATGCATTTGATCCGTGGAGATATCAATTTCGCACCGGCGCAACACTTCCGTGGCCGCTGATTGCACATCGCCTGGATCGGCGTTCTTGAACGTTTCCTTGCCTTCCATCCGCAGATAATGCATCCGGGCATCTACCGTGTTCTTGCTGGCGGGGCACCGGCTGCCGCCGCCGGGCATGAAAAGCAAATTCGCCTTTTCGCCGTCCGCGCCCATCACCGCAGTCAGCAGACCGTGGCGATTTTTCGCGGTTCTGCAGGACCGCCGCGCCGGCGCCGTCGCCAAAAAGCACACACGTGTTGCGGTCCTTCCAATCCGTAATCGCCGAAAGCTTTTCCGCGCCGATCACCAGCACCGTATCGTAAGTCCGCGACATGATGAATTGCTGGCCGATTTCCAGTCCGTAAATGAAGCCCGAGCAGGCCGCCTCCAGATCAAATGCCGCCGCCCCGGTGGCGCCGATCTTGTGTTGAACTAAACAGGCCGTCGCCGGAAAGGGCATGTCCGGCGTAATTGTGGCCACAATAATTAAATCAATTTGGCGGCGGTGACACCGGCCATTTTCATGGCGCGTTGCGCCGCCCGCGCAGCCATGTCCGACGTGAATTCGTCCTTCGCCGCAATCCGCCGTTGCCGGATGCCCGTCCGCGTCACGATCCATTCATCGGTCGTTTCCACCATCTTTTCCAGATCATGGTTCGTCAGGATTTTCTCCGGCACATACGAACCAATTCCGGTGATCGAGCAGGTGCGTCCGACGAAATTATGCCTCGCCCGGGGATTTTTGAATTTGGGACTCATTTGGAAACGGGCTCGAACTGCCTCTAGTTTTTTATTTGCCCGGGCGATTTCGTGCGCGATGACTTCGTTGACACGATGTTTTATCGCGCCCGCAGCCACCCGCATCGCCCCCGCTACGGCGCGCTCGCGCGCGGCGCCGTGCGCCTTGAAGACCAATCCCTTGAATCCCAGCAAAGGCGCGCCTCCGTACACTTCCGGATCCATCCGCCGCCGAATCGTCTGGAAGGCGCCTTTGGCCAAAAATGCGCCAAGCTGGCGTTGCGCCGAGTGCATCAATTCCCGCTTTAACATCGAGAACATCGCCACCGCCAGGCTTTCGGAAGTCTTCAAAACAATGTTGCCCACAAAGCCGTCGCACACCACCACGTCCACGTGGTCTCTGAACAAGTCGTGTCCCTCGACATTCCCGATGAAATTCAAATCCAATTTTTCGCAGAGCTTGAACGCTTCCAACGTCAACTCATTTCCTTTGGAATCTTCCCTGCCAACGCTTAAAAGGCCGACACGCGGATTTCTCCTGCCCAGCACTTCGCGGGAATACACCCCGCCCATCACGGCAAATTGGGCCAAATGGAATGGCTTGCACTCGATATTCGCCCCGGCATCAAGCAAAACGAATTCATTTCCCTGCCGCGGAATCACCGTGGCGATGCAGCCGCGGTCAACTCCCTCAATCCGCCCCACCTTGAACGTGGACGCCGCGAAAATGCCGCCGGTGTTTCCCACCGAAACCAGCGCGTCAGCCTTGCCTTCGGCAATCAACTCAGAGGCCCGGGCAATGGACGAATCCTTCTTGCGCCGTAACGCGGCTGCCGGCTTGTCCCCCATTTCCACCACTTCGCTGGCGTGAATGACCCGGACCCGATGGTCGCGAAATCCGCCCGGGGGCAGCGCGGCATGAATTGCCGCCTGGTCGCCAACAAGGTAAAGCGCGGAGATGTCCTTATGCGCCTCAAGGGCGAGCTTGGCGCCCGCTATGACCACCCCGCAACCGTGGTCGCCGCCCATGACATCCACTGCGATTCGCATGGCAAGTCTTGAGTTTCGATGGGTTGATTTTGACTTGAAGGGACAGCCCGGGATTCAAAACTCAATGAAATCGGTTCAGCCGCCGGCGGTGACGCTGATGACCTGCCGCCCCTTGTAAAATCCGCACGAGGGGCATACGCGATGCGGCACATAGGGCGCATCGCATTGCGGACATTTGCTCAATTGCGGCAATTTCAGCACGCTGTTGTAAGCGCGGCGCATTCGCTGCCGGCTGGTTGACGGTTTACGTTTTGGGACGCCCATAATTCAGGTTATAGTTTTAACTTGTTCAATTCAGCCCACGCCGATTTGTTTTCTTCGCGGTTTTTTTGGCTGATTTTTTTCAAACCCCCGCAATCCGGCTTGCACAACGGATGTTGCGGAAATTCAAGCAGAATATCTTCCCGCACAAATGGAGTCAAGTCCACGCAATCGTTATCCACCGCCACCTTCTCCTCCCCTTCCAGCGGCAGATGCAGTGTCCAATTCTCCAATACCAGCTTCTTTTGAAATGGTTTCAGGCAGCGAACGCATTGGCAATCCAGCGTTATCTGCAATCGTCCCTGCGCCAAAATCGCGTGATGAATTTTTTCGACCTGCAAATCGTATTGCAGCGGCCTTTCGGCCTGGATCATTTCATCGTCTAAATTTAAGTCCAATTCCTCAACCGCCAGTTCACCGTGCAAACGGATTTCATGCGGTTCCAAATGGCGAAGATTCACGAATAGCATAATCTTTTGAACAAGAAACCGCCCTCGCGTTCAATTTCGCAACCGCGGCTTCAATCGCGCGCATTAACACCGCTTGAATTTTTGCTTGAGCGCCGCTTCCACGTGCGGCGGCACAAAAGGGCTTACGTCGCCCCCCAACCGCGCGATTTCCTTGACGATCCGCGAACTGATGAACGTGTAAGTGTCCTTGGGCATCATGAAGATCGTCTCAATCTTTTCATTCAAATTGCGGTTCATTAGCGCCAGTTGAAATTCAAATTCAAAATCCGATACCGCCCGCAATCCGCGGACGATCGCCTGCGCTTTCTGGCCCGAGGCGTACTCCACGAGCAGTCCGGAAAAAATCTCCGCGTCAACGTTTTTTAAATGGGCGATGGCCGGTTTCATCAACGCCAGCCGTTCGCTCAGGGAAAACAACGGATTCTTGCTTTCGTTTTTGGCCACAGCGACAACTACCCGGTCAAATAATTTCGCTGCCCGATGGAGCACATCCAAATGCCCGTTGGTCAATGGATCAAAGCTGCCGGGATAAATCGCCGTTCTCATTGCTGAAATTTCGAATTTTTAGCCCCGAATGGCGAGTAAAAAAGGTCATTAGCCTTCCCGGTTGATGATTCCCGTCAGCGAGGTCCCTTCCGATGATTTTGCCGGGGAAAATAGCTCCTCGTCAAATGGCGAGGCATCGGGCGGACGCCACGCCACCTCGTAAATCTTCACTTCCGCGATAAAACCCTTGATTTTTACGGGCGGCAGAGCCGTGCAGAGCCCCGCCAGCCCGGCATCATCGCGCACCAGATGCCGGTAGGTCGCCTCGCTGATGATAATCCGGGCGCGGCCCGATACGCCTTCCAGCCGGCTGGCCAGATTCACCTCCCGACCGAATGCCGTGTAATTCAGGCCGTGTTCGTCGGACCCCATCAAACCCACTGTCGCCGGCCCGGTATTGATCCCGCTCCCGAGCATGAGGATCGGTAATTTCGATTTCGGACGCCCCGAGCCCATCGCCCTCTCCACGTCCCGCTTTTGATTCTCTTCAACCCGCCGCCAATTGATTTCATAGATGGCGCGTTGCGCCTCAATGGCCGCCCGGACGCAGGCAACCGCGTGCTTTTCATTGGGCGTCGGCGCGCCCCAAAATGCCATCACGCAGTCGCCGATGAATTTGTCCAGTATGCCATTGTGCCGCTTGACGACGTCCGCAATCGCGCCGAGATATAGGTTCACCGTGTTCAGTGTTTCGCGCGCCTCTTCGCTGATGGCCGCTTCCGCCTCAGCTCCGGAAAGATTATGTTTGCGGATGTATTCCATGACGTCGCCCTGGCTTTGATCCGTGAATTCAGTAAAGCCGCGGACATCGGCAAAATAGACCGTGATTTCGCGCCGGCCGCCTCCAAACGAAAGCTTCTTCATCGCCAGCAATTCGTTGACGACTTCGGGTGCCAGCATTTTTGAAAAAACCGATTTGACCCGCCGCTTTTCACCCTCTTCAAACAACACACGGTAGGCAACTAGGACAATGTGTTCCGCAAATATGGCCCCCATGATCGGAAAAACCATCGGCAGCCAAAAACGGTATCGGATGAAGGCAAAAAACGCCACGGCGGAATAAACCGCCGCCAGCGAGCAACTGCCGCCCAGCGCCGAAAACGCCCGCAATCGCAGGGTGAGAAAGACCGTTAGAACACCCAGGAAAATCGTGATTCCAGAGTCCCGCCGGCAACGAGGCGCGGCGAATAAATTGGTCCGTGATTACGGAATTGGCGATGTTCCAATATCTGCTCACCAGAAATGTCTCGCGCGAAAGCGGCGTCGCGCCGCGGTCGCTCAAGTCATTCCCCTGGGCAATCGAGCCAACGGTCACCAATTTGCCGCGGAATTCATCGGTCAAACCGTTCGTCTCGCCGCTCAATCGCCGGTAATTTTGCGCGAGCAGATTCTCAATCGGCGCTTGCAGCAGCCGCGGGTCGTTCAACTCGAACCGCCAGTCAATGTAAAAGTAACCGTCACGGTCAACCGGCAGGGTTCGTTCGATGCCATTTTCACCACGCAAAACGATCCGCCCTTGCGCCAGGTCAATTTCGGCATTCGACAAATCCAACCCCAAGTCCTGCGCGGCCAGCACTACGCCCATTTGCCAGACCCGCTCCCCAGTGAATGCCTTGGCCTTGGGCGCTGTCCCCGCCGGAAGATTGGTTCCAATAAAATCAGATAAATCAAACTCATTTTTCGCGTCAACCGGAACGCTCACAACGTTCGTTGTTCCAACCTGCCGTAAAATAACCTTGCCCGGCTCAATCATTGCATGATCCAGGTCCAGACCCAATTCATCCGCGGCTTTCATGAAATAAGGATGCCAGCGGCGATAGTCCTGGAACGCCTTGACCCGCCGCAGGATGCCGTCCGAATCCCTGTCGCTGGTGATGTCCCCTAGCGCCAGGGCGTTCGTCGCAAACAAGGCGGGAAGCGGAGCGTCACCCGTGTCGCCAAGGATCACATTTCCGGCGAGGCGCAGTTGACGCGCAAAAAATTCGTCGCTCGTGATAAAATCTCCGTTGGCCATCTGCACCAGCATCTGTTGGTCGGGACGCAAATTGCTAAAAAGCACGTCGAAGGCGACGGCCTTTGCGCCTTGCTCGCGCAACTCATCCACCAGGCGGCCATAAACTTCCCGCGGCCAATAAAGGCCAAAATGGAAACCGACGCTGCCATCTTCAACGGCCTTGATGCTCGATTCCTGGATGGAAACAAAGGCAAGATTGGTGGCGGCAGGCGCCGGAAAATGAAGCGCGGCCCGCATGCGCAAATCGTAGGTCATCCACTCAAGACGCTCGAAGAAATCCTCCCGCGCCATTTGCAACCCGCAAACGAGAACCAGAACCGCGCCGGCCAAAATCACTGGCGCGCGCTTGATTGGAGTGAACTTCACCCCTTGGGATTAAACAAAAAGCCAGAGCAACTCAAGGCTGCTCTGGCCACGGGTTAAATTTAAAAAGGCCTCAGAAATGTCCGGCCGTCGGCGAAATGTAGATAATCGTCCGATCATGCGCAAATCTGATGAATCCGTAATCAAGCGTGATGATAAAAATCGCCCGGTTTTCCACCCGGGTCAATTCCACAGGCGTTAACTGTCTTACCTCGCCGGTTCGGGGGTTGACTTCTTCGCCCGGCCCCAGAACCGTAGTGGTGACCTGTCCCTGCGCGTTCGTATGCGATACCACCATTGAGCCGGAGATGTCCGTGATGTCGCCATTGGCGCTGATCGCAAACGTCGTGCCCCGCACACCGGCAATGCCGTTGGGCATCTTGATCAGATATTGCGAAGTCGCCGATAGCTTCTTCACCGTCCCAAATATCGTTCCTTGCCGCAAATCCAGTTCCGTGTCGCTCACCGCGTCCACGCCCGTATCCCCAATCGTCAACGTGTCAATCGCCAGCACCGTGTCGGTGTCCATATGAATCACATTTTGTTCCGCCGCCGACTTAAAGGTGGCCAATCCCGTCACCGGGCTGTCCGCCGCAGGCGCAACGACACTCGGATTTTGTACGCTATGCACCAAAAGCTTCCGCCCAAGCACCAAGTCAACCGTCCCATTGCCGGCCGTTTCAATGACATTGCCCGCGCCCAGCGTCATCCCCACAACCAGTGCATGCCATGTCTTGGCGTCATCAGCAGAATAGCGCGCTTCGCCATTCATGCGAACAACGGTCGCATAACCGGGTTTGGATTGAGCAAATGTATTCGCGCCGAAGGTGAAAACAAGGGCGCTTGCGGCCACTAGATACAAAAATCGGGCTGATTTCATATAAGGCTTTTCGAGTTTTTTTACTATCTGTCTTGATTATACGGAGGCGGAGGCGAATGTCAACAGGTAATTTTGCCAAATTTCACCATGCCATTTGCCCGTTTTGACCCTGTTTTGCCTCGGCTTTTTCAATGATTTTCATGTATTTGTCCGGGTCTTTGATTAATACCTACGGCAAATCCGTCGCCCCCATCAGGAAACGGTCGCATTCACGCGCCGCGCCGCGCCCTTCGTTGAATGCCCACACCACCAAGCTTTGCCCCCGCCGACAATCCCCGCAGGCAAAAATCTTCGGATGGTTCGTCACGTATTTCTCAAAGTCCGCCTTCGCATTGCTGCGCACGTCGCGTTCTACGCCCAGGGCGTCCAGCAACGGCTGTTCCGGCCCTAGAAAACCCATCGCAAGCAAAACGAGTTGCGCAGCCAAAACTTTTTCGGTGGCCGGAATGTGTTTCGGAATGAATTGGCCCTTCTCGTTTCGCTCCCATTGCACTTCCACAGTGTGGACGGCCTTGACCCGACCGTGGCCGTCAGCCTCAAATTTTGCAGCCGTCGTCAGATAAATGCGAGGGTCGGCGCCGAATTTTGCGGCGGCTTCCTCCTGGCCGTAATCCAGCTTGTAAACCTTGGGCCATTCGGGCCATGGATTGTCTGCCGCCCGTTCCGGCGGGGGCTTGGGCAGAATTTCCACTTGTACGAGCGATCGACAGCCGTGCCGAATCGAAGTGGCTACGCAATCCGTCCCCGTGTCTCCGCCTCCAATCACCACCACGTCCTTCCCAGTCGCGTCAATGTAATTCCCGTTCTTATGCCCGTCCAAAAGGCTCCTCGTATTGGCCGTCAGAAATTCCATCGCGAAATGCACGCCTTTCAGTTCGCGCCCCGGAACCGGCAGGTCACGCGGTTTCGTCGCGCCAGTCGCCAGTATGACCGCGTCGAATTCTTTCAGCAATTTGTCCGCCGGATAATCCCTCCCCACCTCGGTATTGCAGACAAAGCTGACGCCTTCGGCCTCAAGCTGTTGAATGCGGCGCATCACCACTTCGTTTTTGTCGAGCTTGGGATTCGGAATCCCGTACATGAGCAAACCGCCCGGGCGGTCGTCCCGCTCGAAAATCGTAACGAGATGCCCGGCTTGGTTCAACTGTGCGCCGGCGCTCAATCCCGCCGGGCCGGAACCGACCACGGCCACTTTCTTCCCCGTGCGCTTCTTCGGCGGCTCGGGTTTGATCCACCCGTTTGCCCACCCGTTGTCGGCGATGACGCATTCGATGTTCTTTATCGTGACGGGCGGCGCATTGATGCCGAGCACGCATGAACCTTCACACGGCGCCGGACAGACGCGTCCCGTGAATTCAGGAAAATTGTTCGTCTTGTGCAGCCGTTCCAGTGCTTCCTTCCATAGGCCGCGATAAACCAGGTCGTTCCACTCTGGAATCAGATTATGAATCGGGCAGCCGCTGGCCATGCCGCTCACCAGTTGTCCGGTGTGGCAAAACGGAATGCCGCAATCCATGCATCGCGCCCCCTGCTTCTTCACCTCGCCCTCCGGCATGTGATGATGGAATTCCTTCCAGTCCGCGACCCGTTCCAGCGGCGGACGGTCGGTCGGCAGTTCCCGATTAAAGTCTAAAAATCCGGTTGGTTTTCCCATTTCAGTTTTTTGGTTTCAAGCTGATTCTGTGGCGCAAATTAACCCTTAAACGCGGCGCAATCGCCGACTTTGATTCTTCAGCCGGCCTCGCAATTTTGCCGCCTGTATAAATAAGACCCATAAAAAATAGGATCATCCGCCGCCCACCCGCGCCACGTCGCGAATGTTCTCCTCGAATGCCGCCATGATGGCGTCGTCGCCGCTCAAGCCTTGGGACTCGACCTTTTTCAACGCCTGCAAAACGCGGGCGTAATCCTTCGGCAACACTTTGACAAATTTAGGCGCGTAATTTTTCCAATCGCCGAGTATCTTCGCGGCGCGCCCGCTGTCGGTATAGGCCTGATGACGCTGGACCAGTTTCCAGACCCCCTCGATTTCGTCGGCATCCGCCAGTCTTTCCAGGCCGACCAGTTCCTTGTTGCATCGCGAGGCGAAATCACCGGCTTCATCAAGCACGTAGGCGATGCCCCCGCTCATGCCCGCCGCAAAATTGCGCCCGGTCCGGCCCAGGATCACCACCCGCCCGCCGGTCATGTATTCGCATCCGTGGTCGCCCACCGCTTCCACCACCGCATTGACGCCGGAATTGCGGACGCCAAATCGTTCACCGGCCATGCCCCGCACAAAAATCTCCCCCCCGGTCGCGCCATAAAGCGCCACGTTGCCGATGATGATGTTTTCTCCCGGCTCAAACGTGGAACCTTTCGGCGGATAGACAATCAACTTGCCGCCACTCAGTCCTTTGCCAAAATAATCATTCGCGTCTCCCTCCAGTTCGAGCGTCATGCCCTTGGGCACAAACGCGCCGAAGCTCTGGCCCGCGCTGCCGGTGAATTTCAATTGCACCGTGTCCTCCGCCAATCCGTTTGGCCCGTGCCTTTTTGTGATCTCACCGCCGGTGATTGTGCCGACGACACGATTGACATTCCGGATCGGCAGTTCGGCGCGCACCTGCTCCCCGCGCTCAATCGCGGGTTTGCAAGATCTCCAGCAGCTTCGTCACATCGAGTGATTTCTCCAGGCCGTGGTCCTGCTCCTCCCGGCGGTAACGCCCCACTTCCGGACCCGCCTCGGGTTGGTGCAAAATTGGCGTCAGGTCCAGCCCGCGCGCCTTCCAATGGTCAATCGCCTTCCACGGATTCAATTTGTCCGTGCGGCCAACCATTTCGTTGAGCGTGCGAAAGCCGAGCTTGGCCATGATTTCGCGAAGTTCCTTCGCGATGAAGCGCATATAGTTCACCACATGGTCGGGGTTGCCCGGCAAAACGCGCGCGCAACCGCGGGTCCTGCGTGGCCACCCCCACTGGGCAGGTGTTCAAATGGCAAACGCGCATCATGATGCAACCCAGCACCACCAGCGGCGCCGTCGCAAATCCAAATTCCTCTGCCCCGAGCAGCGCCGCCACCGCCACATCCCGCCCCGTCTTCAACTGGCCGTCGGTCTCCACGTAAATGCGGCTCCGAAGATTGTTCAACACCAGCGTCTGGTGCGTCTCCGCCACTCCCAGTTCCCACGGGCCTCCCGCGTGTTTGATCGAAGACAGCGGCGAGGCCCCCGTGCCGCCGTCATGGCCGGATATCAAAACCACGTCCGCGTGCGCCTTGGCCACGCCGGCCGCAACCGTCCCCACTCCCACTTCGGCCACCAGCTTGACGCTGATGCGCGCGTTCCGATTCGAATTTTTCAAATCGTGAATCAATTCGGCCAAATCTTCGATGGAATAGATGTCGTGGTGGGGCGGCGGCGAAATCAATCCCACCCCCGCGGTGGTGCCGCGCACTTTGGCAATCGGCGGATATACCTTTTTGCCGGGCAACTCGCCGCCTTCGCCGGGCTTGGCGCCTTGCGCCATCTTGATTTGCAGTTCCCGCGCGTTGACCAGGTAATGACTCGTCACTCCAAACCGCCCGCTCGCCACCTGTTTGATGGCGGAATTCTTCGAGTCGCCGTTCGGAAGCGGAATGTAGCGGTCCGGATCTTCGCCGCCTTCGCCGGTATTCGATTTGCCGCCGAGCCGGTTCATCGCAATCGCCAGCGCCTCGTGCGCTTCCTTCGAAATCGAGCCGTAACTCATCGCCCCCGTCTTGAACCGCTTCACAATCTCCTCAACCGGTTCCACTTCTTCAATCGGCAGCGCCTTGTCGGCATTCTTGAACTCCAGCAGGCCCCGCAGCGTGCAGAGATTTTTTGCCTGGTTGTTGATTAACTCCGCATACTCCCGATAAATCTTTTCGCTGCCCGTCCGGCAGGCGTTCTGCAATTTGTGGATCGTCTGCGGGTTGAACAAATGAAACTCCCCGCCGTCGCGCCACTGGTATTGGCCGCCGGCTTCCAGCACCCCGTTGACCGGACGATCGGGAAATGCATGGTGATGCCGCGCCAGCGCCTCCCCCGCAATCACGTCCAGCCCCACACCCTGGATCCGCGACGGCGTCCAGGTGAAATACTTGTCCACCACGCCGCTGTTCAAGCCCACCGCCTCGAAAATCTGCGCGCCCCGATAACTTTGAATCGTCGAAATCCCCATCTTCGCCATCGTCTTCACGACCCCTTTGATCGCCGCCTTGATGTATTTTTTCTGCGCCGTCTTGTGGTCGGTGTTGACGAGCAGCCCTTGTTGTATCAAATCATCCAGCGTCGCAAAGGCCAGATAGGGATTGATCGCGCTGCAACCGTAGCCGATCAGCAGCGCAAAATGATGCACCTCGCGCGGCTCGCCCGATTCCAGCACCAGCCCCACCCGCCCCCGCGTGCCGGCCCGAATCAGATGATGATGCAATCCCGCAACGGCCAGCAGCGCCGGGATCGGCGCCAGTTGAGGCGAAATCCCCCGGTCCGATAAAACCAAAATGTTCGCGCCCCCGGCGATGGCCTTGTCGGCCTCGGCAAATAATTTTTCCAGCGCGGTTTCAAGGTTCTTGACCGCCGCCTCTTGGCTCGCTTCGAACAAAATCGGCAGCGTCACCGCCTGGTACGGTTTCGTTTCAATGAAGCGTAGCTTTTCCAATTCCTCATTCGTGAGCAGGGGGTGCTTCAGCTTGATCATCGTGCAACTCTCCGGCCCCGGATTCAGCAAGCCGCCGCGGCCCGCCCACCATCGTTTCCGTCGAGGTGATGATCTCCTCGCGGATCGGGTCAATCGGCGGATTGGTGACCTGCGCGAAGAGTTGCTTGAAATAATTGTAGAGCAACTGCGGCTGGTTCGAGAGCACCGCCAGCGGCGTGTCCGTGCCCATCGAGCCGAGCGGCTGAACGCCGTCGTTGGCCATCGGCGCCATGAGAAGGCGCAAATCCTCAAAGGTGTAGCCAAACGCCTGCTGCCGCTGCAAAATCTTCCGGTGGTCCGGTTCGGCCTTTTGCGGCGGTTCCGGCAAATTCTCGAGCAGCACGTGATGTTCGTCCAGCCATTTTTGATACGGTTGCGCGCTCGCGTATTTCTTCTTCAGTTCCTCGTCCGCAACAATGCGGCCCTGCTCCGTGTCCACCAGGAACATCCGGCCCGGTTGCAGACGCCCTTTTTGCACGATGCGTTCCGGCGCCACCGGCAGCACCCCCGCTTCCGACGCCATGATCACCAGGTCGTCTTTGGTGACATAATAACGCGACGGGCGCAGGCCGTTCCGGTCCAGGCACGCGCCGATGATTTCTCCGTCCGTGAACGCCATCGAGGCCGGGCCATCCCACGGCTCCATCAGGCACGAATGAAATTCATAAAACGCGCGCCGCTCCGCGTCCATGCTCTCATGGTTTTCCCACGGCTCGGGGATCATCATCATCATCGCGTGCGGCAATTCCCGCCCCGCCATCACCAGCAGTCTCCACGCAATTGTCAAATTGCGCCGAGTCGCTGACCCGTCCGTGTTGATGACGGGAATGATTTTTTTGATGTCCTCGCCGAACAACCGCGATTTGAAATTCGCCTGCCGCCGACCGCATCCAGTTCACATTTCCGCGCAGCGTGTTGATTTCCCCGTTGTGCGCAATGTAGCGGTTCGGATGCGCCCGGTCCCAACTCGGAAACGTGTTCGTGGAAAAACGCGAATGCACCAGCGCCAGCGCCGTCTTCATCTCCGCGTCCCCCAAATCGGGATAGTATTTGGCCAGTTGCTCTGGCATCAACATGCCCTTGTAAATGCACGTCTTGCACGACAGGCTCGAAACGTAAAAGACGTCTCCACCGGGTACCTCTTTGCCGTAACGGATGCTCTGCTCCGCGACTTTGCGGATGACATATAAGTTTCCGTTCAAACGCTTCCTCATCTTTGATTCCCGGAGCGCGTCCGACAAACACCTGCATCATGTGCGGTTCGCAATTTTTCGCGCCGTTGCCGAGCGATGAATTGTCCGTGGGAACATCGCGCCAGCCCAGCAACGTCTGGCCTTCGCCGGAAACGATTTTTGCCAAAGCCCCTTTCACCGCCTCGCGCTCGCCGGCGCCGTGCGGCATGAATACCATGCCCACCCCGTATTGGCCCGGGGCGGGAAGTTTGAAACCGAGTTCGCGGGTGGCCTTGACGAGGAAATCGTGGGGCACCTGGAGCAAAATCCCCGCGCCATCCCCGGTGTTCGCCTCGCACCCGCAGGCCCCGCGATGGTCCAAGTTCAGCAAAATCTTCAGCGCGTCCTGAACAATCCCGTGCGATTTTTGTCCCTTGATATGAACCAGAAACCCGACGCCGCACGAGTCATGCTCGAACTGCGGGTCGTAAAGCCCCTGTTTCGGCGGTGCAGAAACTTTTCGTATTTTTGCGCGCCGGTGCTCTTCATTTGGTTGCGTCAGGTTTTTCGTCATCTGGCAATCAGCCGTCGTTCCACTTATTTTTGGCTCAAAACCCGCCGTTGCGCAATAAATGTTTTCAGGAAAATTGGCCGTTCGCTGAGCGGAAAGACGAAGATCGACATGGAGGATGGAGGTTGAATGGGCGCCGAACCAGCGGAGTGGTGACCGGGGTGACCGGCTTTGACGCGCGCCGGTGATAACGTCTCTAAAAGATCGCCTGACTATTGCCCTCGTATATTGCGAAAAAAACTTGCCAAAGTGTGCAGAGAAAAGACCATGCTGAAAAACCGCCTGGCCGGTCGCGGACCGGAAGTCATATGGGAGATGTCAGATGGAATTATTCAATTACATGCCCGGAAACGATGACTTCGGCCAACCGACGATTATGTCTAATCATAAAGCAACCATCCGTTGGAAGCGTGCGGGACCGGACTTCCTCAAAGGGAAGTATTCACGCGAGCACACCTGGACATTCGACGGCGGCATCACCGTTCCCGCTTCCCCGTCCCCAGGACTTGTTCCACCGCCCTGGTCAAATCCGGCGCACGTGGACCCGGAGGAGGCATTTGTCGCCGCGGTTTCGAGTTGTCACATGTTGACGTATTTATACCTTGCGAGCCAACAGGGGTTCCATGTGGACAGCTACCACGACGAGGCTGTCGGCGAAATGACCAGGAACAAGAGCGGCGTCCCTTGGGTGAGCCTGATTACGCTCCATCCGAAGATACTCTACAGCGGCGGGAATCTCCCCACGCCCGAGGACGAAGAGTGGTTGCATCACTTGGCGCACGAACAATGCTTCATTGCCAACTCCATCAAAACGCGGGTGACGGTCACGTGATCTTTACAAAGGCGTTTGGAAACCATGAACGCGGCAAGGCAATGCGAAGAACGAGCCATTAAAACGCTGAAAGAATTGGGCCTTCCAACTTCGCTGGTCACGCAACGCCGCCGTTCTTTCCATCGCGAATGTGAGGATTTGGTTCCCGTTGGACTGGACATGTTCGGACGTGAGCAACAATTGGAACGGCGGGCGGCAGCACAGTGGCGGTCCATGGTTGCGGCCGCCGAAAATGACGGTGTCGCGTTGGCATTGGTTTCCGGCTTCCGCAGCTTCGATTACCAACGAAAGATTATTGAACGGAAGCTAGCGTCCGGGCTTTCAATCGAACAGATCATCAGCGTGAGCGCGTTGCCCGGTTTCAGTGAGCATCACACGGGACGGGCTGTTGATATTGGAACAACAGGGTGCCCGCCAGTGACCGAAGCATTTGACCACACACCGGCCTTTGAATGGTTGACGCGGAAAGGGCCTGACTTTGGTTTTCTGATGAGCTACCCAAAAGGCAACAAGTTGGGAGTCATCTATGAGCCGTGGCATTGGGTCGCCAACGATTGAAGTTGTGGCATGGCCCTGACCATCCAACAACTGAATGCCAGCCAAGTCGAAGCGGCGAAGGCCGTTATCGCGGCCGGATGCCTTGAGTTTTTCGGACAAGCTCACGCCGACCTGGCGGACATGGATCACATTTCATCACATTATGTCCGGCCTTCCGGCATTTTCCTGGTGCTTATGGATGAAAACCGGGTTGTGGGAACCGGAGCAATACGCCGTCTTGATGACCAAACTTGCGAGTTAAAAAGGATGTGGTTCTTGCCGGCTTACCGGGGAAAGGGTGACGGGACCCGGATTGCCGGCTTGCTTTTCAAGTTCGCGCGTTCCGCTGGGTACAACCGTGTAAGGCTTGATACCGCCCCGGAACTTGAAGCCGCAAACAGGCTTTATCAACGACTGGGGTTCCATCAGATCGAACGTTATAACGACGGCCCTGGCGCCATATTTATGGAGAAGGAATTGTGAATAGGAACGTCCCCGGCCTGAGACATTTTTTTATTTTCACAAAGCAGACGAGGCTTCAGAGTGAGCTTCAACGATGACGGAAGCCACGAAACCATCGGCAGCCCACAATGCGGCAAATAGTTACTGGCTGACGCGATTTGTCATGTTGCGCCTGCTCGGCTTTGTTTATGCCGTGGCGTTCCTCGCCGCCGCCAATCAAATCCTGCCGCTCATCGGTTCGCACGGCCTCCTGCCGCTCGGCTTGTTTCTTGATCAGGTCCAGACGGCTTTGGGATCGCAGGTCGCCGGTTTCATCCGGCTGCCTTCGTTGTTCTGGTTCGCGCATTCCGACACCTTCTTGCAAACGGCGGCATGGATCGGCTTCGCCCTCTCGTGCGTCGTCGTGGCCGGTTACGCCAACGCCATCGTCATGGCCGTCCTATGGGCGCTTTACATGTCGTTCGTCCACGTCGGGCAGGACTGGTATGGCTACGGCTGGGAAATTCAACTTCTCGAAACCGGCTTTCTCGCAATCTTCCTTTGCCCCCTGCTCGATGGCCGGCCTTTTCCGAAACGCGAACCCCCCGTGGTGGTGCTCTGGCTGTTCCGCTGGCTCATCTTTCGCATCATGCTCGGCGCGGCGTTGATCAAACTCCGCGGCGACTCCTGCTGGCGCGATTTGACCGCGCTTTACTATCACTTCGAGACCCAGCCGATTCCCGGTCCCTTCAGCCGCTGGTTTGATTTCCTGCCGCACTGGATGTTGAAGGCCGGCGTCCTGTTCAATTTTCTCGCCGAACTGATTGCGCCGTGGTTTGCCTTTTATCCGCGCCTGGCCCGCCATATCGCCGGCGTCATCATGGTGCTGTTTCAATTCACGCTGATCCTGAGCGGCAACCTTTCGTTCCTGAATTGGCTGACCATCGTCCCGGCGCTCTGGCCTGTTTTGACGACGGTTTCTGGTCCAAACTGTTGCCCCGCGCACTCGTTCAACGCGCGACGGCCGCCGCCGCGTCCGCGCACCCCTGCCCTCCCCATGCGCCGGGTCGCCTGGACAGTGGCGGCCATCGTCGCGTGTTGAGCTTCCAGCCCGTGGCCAATATGATTTCGCCCAAAGCAGATCATGAACACGTCGTTTGATCCGCTCGACCTCGTGAATACCTACGGCGCATTCGGCACGGTGGGCCGCGAGCGGTTGAACGTTGTGTTTCGAAGGCACGGACGCCGACGTGCCCGACGACCATGCCGTCTGGAAGGCCTATCCTTACCGCGCGTTGCCCGTGGCGCTGGATCGGCGACCGCCGCAGATCGCGCCTTATCAGCCGCGGCTCGACTGGCAGATGTGGTTCGCCGCGATGAGCACGCCCGACCAATATCCGTGGACGCTGAATCTGGTTTGGAAACTTCTGCACAACGATCCCGGCGCGCTGAGTCTGTTCGGCGGAAACCCGTTTCCCAAACAAGCCGCCGCGTTACATTCGCGCCGTGCTCTACCGCTATGAATTCGCCCCGCGCGGGAAATCCCGAAGGCAACTGGTGGAAACGGGAGGAACTCGGGCTCTGGCTCCCGCCACTATCCGCCAATGACCCGCGCCTGGTCCAATTCCTTCAACAAGCCGGCTGGCTCGATGACACCAATTCCACCAACTCATGAAAGTTTGAATCGGGCAGCTCCCAAATAAATCGCCCGCGCCTTCCACAAAAATTTCTGGCCAAATTCCCTTCGGCGTTCCAAATTTAAGCGTTGAAACTCATGACACGCGGTCCGCAGCCAGCCATCGCGCCGACGCCAACGATCGGCGACGAAACCTCTTCCCATGACGACCTGGCGCCCACGTACTACGTCATCTGCTGGAACGATCCGGTGAATCTGATGGTCTATGTGACTCATGTGTTCATGAGAATTTTCGGATGGGACCGTCAAACGGCCCAAAAGCACATGTTGGAAGTCCATGAAAAGGGAAAAAGCGTGCTGGTTCGTGAAAGCGTCGAAAAGGCCGAATTTTATGTTCACCAATTGCAAGGCTACCAATTGCAAGCCACGATGGAGCCGGTCAAATGAAATTGCTTAGGGAATTTCAGGATGGTTGGGAATATGAATTAAGCCAGCATGAGGCGGCGTGTCTGCGCACACTCATTGCGGAATTTCCGGCGACGCCAATCGCCGTCGCCAGAATCAGCAGGACCGAGTCCGGTCCCGGGGCCGATGACCGTGAGCGGCTGCTGAATGAATCACTCGCGGGACACCGGCTCGACCTTAAATGCCAGGCCATGAAACTTTTGGCTTCCGGCAGGCCCCGCGCCGGACCGGCCGGCGCGCGGCTGTGCCTCAACCCGCAAGAACGGGAAACATTATTGCAACTGCTCAATGACATTCGCGTTGGCAGTTGGCGCGCCCTCGGTGAGCCGGCTGACTTTGAATCCAAATTTTCCCCCGCATCCGAAAGAGAAATGAAATACCGCGCTTTCATGGACCTGGCAGGGTATTTCGAATTCAAACTCCTGAATTTGGAAAACGGCGGGGAACATTGACAGCATGCATTTAGCCCCGCGGCAGGAGGGCCACCTGAGAAACTTGCAAAATGCACTCGGTTGGGTTCTTATTAGGGGAAATGTGGCGGTGGATTTGTCTGTTTCTAATAGTCGCAACGGGATTGGCTCAACGAGCCAATGCCGCAAGCGAGTCCGCCGAGGTGAACCTGGATTATGTCGCGCAACGAGCTCTTGAACGCGCCCAGCAACCGTTTCACTCTCCCCGCGCGGATTTGCCCAAAGTCCTCGCAAATCTTAATTACGATCAATACCGCGAAATCCGTTTTCGCCGTGACAAGGCGCTTTGGACGGCAGACGACCTTCCCTTCCGTGTTGAATTTTTCCACCCCGGTTATATTTATCAAGAACCCGTCCATGTTTATGAATTCACGGCCACGCACGTCCAGCCCATTCGTTTCGTGCAGGAGTTTTTCGATTATGGCAATTTGACCATCCAGAATCAAATTCCCGCCAGCACCGGTTACGCCGGTTTTCGCATCCTCTATTGCCTGAACCAAACCAATCAATTGGACGAACTCGGCGCATTCCTCGGCGCCAGTTATTTCCGGCTGCTCGGCAAGGGCCAGACCTATGGACAGTCCGCCCGCGGCCTGGCCCTCAATTGCGGCGAAACCGATCGGCCCGAGGAATTTCCGATTTTCACCGACTGGTGGCTCGGCAAGCCCCAGAAGGGCGATACCCAGTTGACGCTTTATGCCCTGCTGGACAGCGTCAGTTGCACCGGCGCGTATGAATTCCATATCCGTCCCGGTGAGACGACCGTGGCCGACGTGGAAGCCATTATCTACATGCGCGATCCCAAAACCATTCGTTTGGCGGATACCAACGCCCGGCCCGTCAACCTTCTCGGCATGGCCCCGCTCACCAGCATGTTTTGGTTCGGTCAGGGTTCCGAACGGAAATTCGACGATTATCGTTCGGGCGTCCATGACTCCGATGGTTTGCTCATTAAAATGAATAGCGGCGAAACGTTGTGGCGCCCCCTCGACAACCCGGCGGTCATGCGCCACCAGGTCTTTACCGCGCCGGACATTCGCGGCTTCGGCCTCCTTCAACGCAACCGTGATTTCTCCGGATATGAGGACCTCTTTACCCCGTTTCAAACTGAACCAAGTGTGTGGGTCGAGCCGCACAGCGACTGGCCGCACGACGGCGACCTGCATCTCGTCGAGCTTGACGCCAATTGGGAGGGTCTCGATAACATTGTCGCCTTTTGGTCGCCGCGGGTCCTGCCCAAGCCGCTCACGCCTTTAAATTCGGCTACACCCTTTATTGGTCAACCGAAATGAAATTGTCCGACGAAAAAGTGGTCGCCACCCGCATCGGTATTGACCCCAGCTGCGACAATCCCGGCAAATCGTGATTGATTTCAAAGGGCCAAAACTTGACGCCATCCCGGCCAATTCACCACCGACGGCGATTGCCAATTGCACCACCAACGCCGCCATTTTGTTCAATCAGGTCGTCTGGAATCCTTTCGCCGACGCTTGGCGCGTCGTTTTGAAAATGCAGCCGAAAACCAACGAACCGGTTGATTTGCGCTGCACGCTGCAACAAGGCACCAACGTCGTCAGTGAAACCTGGACCTACCAATGGAGTCCGCCATGAATCCCGCAATCCTGCCCGATGCCACCGGCAAACTGGCCGGACGGCCCCTGGAAGAATGGAACGCCGCCTACGTAAAAGTGGAAAATTATTTCCATGCCCTCCGCATCCGCAACAAGCCCCTCCTCGGCCAATTGGTCCTCCGCGTGCTCGAGCGCGCCCAGCGCCGCGCACCCGACGAGCCGAACCGCTCCGCCACCCAACTCGCCGCCGAGGAAATGGACCGCCTAGTCAACGAATGGTTCTCCGAAGTCCTCCAAACGCCCCCCGCCAAGGCCGACCAGATCTCTTTCCACCCGCGGACGACTCGCCCTCTTGCTCGCCGATATGCCCGGTAAATGGCAGGAACAATTCCTGCGCCCGGGACCGTGGCCCGAGGAATTCGTCACCGCCATGCGCGAAAATTTTCTTCTCGCCGGACCTGATTTCCAAATTTCAAAAATGGCGCCCCGCCCCTTCGACCTCGGCCCCATTGCCACCCTCTCCAATCTCGGCAAAATCCCCTATTTCCGCATGATCTTCATCTGGACGCTCTTTGCCCTCCTGTTGATTGCTATTTTCCTCCTCACCCATCAGTGATTTATCCTTTGACGCACCCGATGGATGCCCTAAATTGCCGCCATGCCAGAAATTGCGAAGTTCGTGAACAGCGGGTCCTGCGGTATCACGCCGGCCATCGCGGAAAAGGTCCTCCGCCAGTTGCCTCAATGGAAACTCGAATTCACGCAAATCCGCGCTCCTGAATTTCCGCACCTGGTGGACCAGCTCGAATTTCTGGCCGATGCGGTGGAGGACTCGGTGGAGGGCGCCTACCGCGAATTGCCTTACATGGCCGTGGCCCAGGCGGTATTCGCCCTCCTTTACGCCCACAAAAAAATGGGCATCCTGCCCGAAAGCATCCTCGACATGGGCCGCGCCGACGATTCGAGCGTCGTCCGCGCCGTCCTCATTCAAAATGAAAAAGCCTTCGCGGTTTATGCCGGCACCCAGGGCATTGACTGGCTCAAGATTACCAGCCAGCCTTGACTTCTAATGCAAATCCCGTTGGTGATGACCCTCATCGGTCCCGACCGGACCGGCCTCGTCGAATCGGTGGCGCGTTGCGTCGCCGCGCACGACGGTAACTGGCTGGAAAGCCGCCTCTGCCGTCTCGGCGGCGAATTTGCCGGAATTTTGAGGGTCGAAATTCCCAACCAAAACAAACCCGCGCTGGTTTCCGCGCTCCAAAAAATTGCCGGCCTCACCGTCACCGTCCGCGCTGATGAATCCGGAATCCCAGCCGCCGGCGGAAGACAAATTGAATTGGAAGTTGTCGGCCACGATCGCCCGGGAATTGTCCGCGAAATTTCCGCCGCTCTCGCCCGCGCCGGCGTCAATGTCGAGGAATTCTCCAGTGAAGTTGCCAGCGCCCCAATGAGCGGCGAGTCGTTGTTCAAAGCCGCCGCGCGGTTGCATTTGCCGGATTCCTGTGACGTCGCGGCGCTAAAGAAGGACCTCGAGAAAATTGCCGCGGATTTGCTCGTGGATGTTTCGATCAGGGACCCTGGATGACATTCGCGCGCTGCGCCGGTGAATTGCCGCCGGGCGGCCCCAATTGAAAATCATGCCACCCCTTGAGCCGTTCGGCGGTGATAAAAATTCGGTACGAAACCCCCATTTGCAGTGGCAACGGCCGCGCCCCCTCCACGGCCGGATCCATCCCGCGAATCCCCTGGCCATAGATAAAATGGTTGACAGGATCGTCGGAGTGGCCGACAACATGCCATAGCGGCTGCGCCAGTTTGTTGGTCTCCCATTCGGCCAGCGGCACGACTTTGATCTCGGTCAGATCATACTCGTCGCCCAGCGAGAAAAGTGTGAGCATCCGGCCGCCCCGCCCCATTGGGCGCGAGGTGTGCGAAATCACCATCGGCTTGGTCCGGAACCAATCCGTAAAGAAAATGACATAAACGGCGGCCAGCGCCAAAACGAAGGCGATGAGCGCGAGATTCTTTTTATTCATAAAAATATTTGCAACGCGCGCCCCGCGGCGCGCGTCTGTCTATCAGACGCGGAAACAATTGAAACGGTTATGAAAAAGACATTACGGCAACGGTTGGCCAAAGCGAAGCGCAAAGACGGGAAAACGACCGGCGACCCGGCGACGGCCGCGCTTCGGGAAAAACCGCCAGACCTCATCAGTCGTGTTTCCGCTTTCACGTTGATTGAATTGCTGGTGGTGATCGCGGTCATCGCCATTCTGGCCGCGATGCTGCTGCCGGCGCTTGCGGCCGCCAAGGAAACCGGCCGCCGCATCTACTGCCTCAACAACCTCAAGCAATTGAGCCTGGCCTCGAAAATGTATGTGGACGACAGCCAGGGCACCTATCCGCCGCGCAATGACAATGACCGCTGGCCGAACCAGTTCTATAGTTACTATGGCAAGAATATCAATGCCCTGCTTTGTCCCACGGACCTGTTGCTGGGTCCACCCATGTCCATCGGCGCTTCCGCCTCGAACAACGTCGCCGATGCCGCGCCCCGCAGTTACCTCATCAATGGCTGGAACGATTACTTTGACGGGTACTTTGGTTATCCCGGCTGGGGAACTTTGGAGCAGGACATGGCCACCATGGGCCTTAAGGAAACGGTCATCGCTCTTCCAACCGATACCGTTGTGCTCGGTGAAAAACAGCATGATGCCGGCGATTTTTACATGGATTTGCTGGAAAATGGCGGCAACGATTTTACCGGCATTGCCGAGCAGGGCCGCCATGACAACAGCGGAAGGACGAGCGCGCAACTCAATGGCGCCGGTAGCAGCGGCGGATCCAATTATGCCATGGCCGATGGCAGCGCGCGCTTCATCAAATTCCCCCAGGCCGTTGATCCCCAAAATATGTGGGCCATCGCAGTTTCAAATCGCGTTGATTATTCAATCAACTATTAGCGCGCGCCCGGCAGCCCTATTCCCCGCCAGCCACCGCACTCCAAGACGCAAAGCGATCTGCGGGTCGGCTCACCAACCCGCTTGCCGTCTTGGAGTGCGGCGGCAAGCGCAGCGCGACGCCGCTTTGGGGAAGGCGCTGCAAATTTCGGCAAAGCTCTGAAATACGAAAACGACCCGCACCTCGAAAGCGGTGTCAGCCCTGTTCCCCGCCAGCCACCGCACTCCAAGACGCAAAGCGATGTGCGGACGTGCTCACCACCCCGCTTGCCGTCTTGGAGTGCGGCGGCAAGCGTAGCGCGACGCCGCTTTGGGGAAGGCGCTGCAAATTTCGGCAAAGCTCTGAAATACGAAAACGACCCGCACCTCGAAAGCGGTGTCAGCCCTGTTCCCCGCCAGCCACCGCACTCCAAGACGCAAAGCGATCTGCGCACGGGCTCACCAACCCGCTTGCCGTCTTGGAGTGCGGCGGCAAGCGTAGCGCCACGCCGCTTTGGGGAAGGCACCCGTAAACTTCGGCAAGCTCTGAAATACGGAAGCGGGTCGCACCTCGAAAGCGGTGTCAGCCCTGTTCCCCGCCAGCCACCGCACTCCAAGACGCAAAGCGATCTGCGCACGGCCCACCAACCCGCTTGCCGTCTTGGAGTGCGGCGGCAAGCGTAGCGCGACGCCGCTTTGGGGAAGGCGCTGCAAATTTCGGCAAGCTCTGAAATACGAAAACGACCCGCACCTCGAAAGCGGTGTCAGCCCTGTTCCCCGCCAGCCACCGCACTCCAAGACGCAAAGCGATCTGCGCACGGCCCACCAACCCGCTTGCCGTCTTGGAGTGCGGCGGCAAGCGTAGCGCGACGCCGCTTTGGGGAAGGCGCTGCAAATTTCGGCAAGCTCTGAAATACGAAAACGACCCGCACCTCGAAAGCGGTGTCAGCCCTGTTCCCCGCCAGCCACCGCACTCCAAGACGCAATGCGATCTGCGCACAGGCCCACCAACCCGCTTGCCGTCTTGGAGTGCGGCGGCAAGCGTAGCGCGACGCCGCTTTGGGGAAGGCGCTGCAAATTTCGGCAAGCTCTGAAATACGAAAACGACCCGCACCTCGAAAGCGGTGTCAGCCCTGTTCCCCGCCAGCCACCGCACTCCAAGACGCAAAGCGATGTGCGGACGTGCTCACCAACCCGCTTGCCGTCTTGGAGTGCGGCGGCAAGCGTAGCGCCACGCCGCTTTGGGGAAGGCACCCGTAAACTTCGGCAAGCTCTGAAATACGGAAGCGGGTCGCACCTCGAAAGCGGTGTCAGCCCTGTTCCCCGCCAGCCACCGCACTCCAAGACGCAAAGCGATGTGCGGACGTGCCACCAACCCGCTTGCCGTCTTGGAGTGCGGCGGCAAGCGTAGCGCGACGCCGCTTTGGGGAAGGCGCTGCAAATTTCGGCAAGCTCTGAAATACGAAAACGACCCGCATCTCGAAAGCTCATTCCTCGAGTGCCCGCACGGCATTTAATGCCGTTTCGAGGGATTGGATGCGGATGGGCTTGGTCAAATGAGCCACAAAACCGGCATCCCGGCTGCGCGCCAAATCCTCCTCCATCCCATAGCCGGTCAGCGCAATCCCATGGATCGGACCTTTCTTTCCCATTTCTGCCATTAACTCGTAGCCGCTGCCGTCAGGCAGGCCTATATCGGAAATCAGCAGCGTGAAATCCTCTTGATCGGCCAGCGCCCGCGCCTCCGCCAGCGACGACGCCGTCACGACTTCATACGACCGTCGCGTGAGAAGCCTCGCCAGCGACGTGCGGGTCGGTTCATGGTCTTCGACCAGAAGGATGCGCCCGCCTTTTGCCCGCGAAACGAATGTTGTGTCCGTGAGTTGGTTTGGCGTCATTCCATGACCGTTGATTTCCGTAGCGGAGGCCAGCGGCAGTTCGACGGTAAAGACGGCTCCCTTGTCCCGTCCGCCACTATGGGCGCGAACGCATCCCGAATGAAATTCAATCAGTTTCTGCGAAATAACCAGGCCCAATCCCAGGCCGCCGAACCGGTGCGCGGAGCCGCTGGCATGGTCACCCTGGGAAAAGGCGTTGAAGATGCGGCTGAGTTCCTGCTCGTTCATGCCAATGCCGGTGTCGGTGATTTTGACGAAGATATGACAATCATCCGGCACTTCCGTTTCGACGGTGATGTGGCCGCGGGGAGGGGTGAATTTGACGGCATTTTTCAGCAGATTCCAAAACACCTGCTGCAACCGGACGCCATCGGCATAGACCGCATGGATCATCGCGCCAAATTTAATGGTGAGAATAATGTCCTTTTGCTTCATTTCCTCCTGCACGTTGGCGATCGCGTCTTTGAGCACGGCATGGACATCCAGGATTCGTTTTTCGAGGATAACCTTGCCCCGGGTGACTCGGGTCAGGTCCAGCAAGTCGTCAATCAACCGCGCCTCCAATTCCACATTCTTGCGCACCATTTCAAAATCCGCGCGGACCGCGGCCGGCAGTGTCAGATTGGTGGCGGCGTCGCTGGCAACCAGCAAAATCGGATTGAGCGGCGTGCGCAATTCATGGCTCAGGGTCGCCAGAAACTCGTCCTTGGCGCGCGAGGCGCCCAGCACCTCGTCGTGCGCTTTTTTCAGTTCCAGCAGCACGCGCTGCCGCTCGATCGCCGAGGCGATTTGCGAGGCGATCGTCTGCGCCGGCTGCAATTCCCCGGGCGCAAACTCGTGCGTCGTGTTGAAATAAACCATGAATTTTCCCAGCAACCGGTCGTTGTACATGATCGGTATAAACGCCAGCGCGCGGATGCCTTCGCCTTTGACGATGGAGCGAAGCTCTTCGCCCAAAGGCGCAGTCTCAACGTCGGAAATCAAAACCGGCCCGGGCATCTCATCTTTTTTCCAGGGGGTGTGCCCTTCAACGGCCCGGCGATAATCATCCGAAAGGCCCCGCCAGGCGGTAAATCGCATTACCCCGGCCGAATCGCACAGGAGGATCGAGGCGCGGTCGCAGGCCTGGCATTGAAATATTGCTTCGAGCGCCGCGTCGCAGACTTCCGGAAGAGACGAGGCCCGGTTGACGGCCACGACCAATTCGTAAAGCACACGCTGTTGCTTCTCGCCCCGTTTGCGTTGCGTAATGTCGTGCGCAATCTGCGAGCCGCCGATGATTTTCCCGTCATTGTCCTTGATCGGCGATACGGTCAGCGAAACCTCCACCAGCGAGCCGTCCTTTCTCCGCCGGATCGTCTCGAACTGATGCACAGGCTCGCCTTTGCGAATACTCTTCCAAATTTCTGTCTCTTCGTCCTGGTGCCCCGGCGGGACCAATACGCCGATCGGTTTGCCGATCACTTCCCCGGCGCTGAATCCAAAAAGACGCTCGGCGCTCTCGTTCCAACTCGTGATGATGCTCGTGAGGTTTTTACTGATGATGGCGTCGTCCGAAGTCTGCACAATCGCCGCCAGCCGTTGCGCCGCGGCTTCCGAGCGCTTCCGCTCGGTGATGTCCATGAGCATGTTGATGGCCCCGATAATGTTCCCAGCGGCATCGTGCAAAGGTTCGGGGTGCGGCAAAACATTTCGGCGCGTGCCATCGGGTCGCTCGACAACGATTTCTCGGCCGCGCACCGCCACGCCGGTTTTGAGCGTTGCCGCCATCGGACATTCATTCAGCGGCAGTTCGCTGCCATCCGGATTGAATATTTTATACGAGCCGCACCACAAGTCCTTGCCCAGTTCCGGTTCGCGTCCCCACAAAGCGACCGCCGCTTCATTGAAAAGTGTCACCCGGCCTTCCACATCGGTCACATAGACGGCCGCGGGAAGATTGCGGACGACTTGGCGGTAGCGTTTCTCCGCGAACTTCAATTCCTCCACCCGCTGTTGAACCCGCGTTTCCAGTTCGTTGTTCGTCTGGAGAAGCGCCTCTTCAGCCTTTTTGCGCTGCGCGATTTCAGATTCCAGCGAGGCGTTGGCCGCCGACAGGGCGCGCGCCGTGCGGAAGAGGGCAACGAATACGCCGACCTTGGACCTCAGGATTTGCGGGTTCACCGGCTTGGTCAGATAATCCACCGCGCCCACCCCGTATCCATGCAAAATGTCGCGCTCCTCCAAAAAATACGCCGTGAGAAAAATGATCGGGATGTGCTGGTTGCGCTTGCGGGTTTTGATCAGCCGCGCCAGGTCCAGTCCGCTCATCGTCGGCATCTGAATGTCCAGCACGATACACGCAAACTCGTTGTTCATTAGCGCCAGCAGCGCTTCTTCCGCGCCCTGCGCCCGAATCAGCCGCAAATCCGGCGCCGTGAGAATGCTCTCCAGGGCGTCGAGGTTCCGCTTCTCGTCGTCCACCAACAAAATATTCGCCGTCTCCACAACGGCTTCCGTCGCGGAGATGACGTCAACGATTTTTTCCGGTTCGACTGCTTGCATGACGGCTTCTTGTCCGGTTCCTTTGCTCAGGGCCAATGACAAAGTCGTAGCGCGGGCTTTCGAGCCTGCGGGTTCCGGCGACTTTCCAGTCGCCGGTTTTGGAAGGCGGGACAGGAATGTCCCGCACACCCGCAGACTCGGAGGTCTGCGCTACGCCACCCTTGATTCTCAAGTGCTTGTCGCGACTTTGTCATTGGCCGTGCGGCTCTGCTCAGGCGCGTCTTAAATTCTTGTCCACAATGGCTATCATGATTATCGCGTAAGATGCCAGCCGAATCAAATACGGCAGCAATGTATCTTCCCCTCTGCCCAAAAGCCCCCGGTTCAGCGCCATGAGCAGAAAGGCGACCGCAAAAAATGCAAACAGCCGGTCGTGGCTTTCCTGCCAAAACCGCAGGAAAAACCCCGCTGCCACCAGGAAACCCATGGCGATTATCCCCCCGATAAAATCATGCGACATATCCATTCATTTGGCTTTCCAGATCAATCCATAGAGCAAAAATGCCAGCGCCAGCAGGGTTAGGCTGGACCGAAACCACCACAAATCGATCTGAAGAAATACAATCTTGTCCAGGAACAGAACCAGGTTCTCCGCGGCCAGCGTGGCGAAGCAAAGGCCGCTCCAAAACAGCAGCGGCGCCCCGCTCTGCCGGCAGCCGCGAAAAAGCAGGATACAGCAAACCAGCGCCGTGGCCATGCACAATAAATAGACTCCGCCTGCCATAAGTTAGTTTTCCTTCTTCTTGATTTTGAATGCGTCGGCAAATGCGCGAATCGCCCCCGGCCGGCCGTAAACCATGTTGATCAACGTCACGGGCCGCTCCCGGTCCAGTTCGGACAGTTCCCCGATCAATTGTTCCGCTTCTCGCGCCTGCGCTTGAAAGCGGTAGCGCAACGGGTCGCCTTCTGCAACCAAAAACTGTTTTGCGGCCAGCCGCCTCAATACCGCCGCCGCCTGCTCCGGCGGCAAATACAGTCTTCCCGCCACGCTCATCACGTCCCATTCCCGCCGCGGCGCCGCATACAACAGCAGCAGCGCCCGAAGGTCGTCCACTGACTCGATCTGCGTCCGGATGAATTCTTCGAGGCTCAAAACAGGCTTTCATTCGTGGTCAGCGATAGAGCCACACTCTTAACAGCGAAACCAATTGATCCGTATTGACCGGCTTGGCGATGTAATCGGACGCCCCCGCATCCAGGCATTTTTCACGGTCACCCTTCATCGCCTTGGCGGTAAGCGCCAAGATCGGCAGGGCGCGGAACTCGGGATTCTTCCGAATCTCCCGCAACGTCTCATACCCGTCCATGTCCGGCATCATGATGTCCATCAGCACCACGCTCAGGTCCGGCGTGTTACGGATGATTTCGATCGCCTGCCGTCCGTTGGTCGCGCTCAGGACTTCCATCTCGTGGTTTTCCAGGATGGTGGTGAGCGCAAAAATGTTCCGCGCGTCGTCATCCACCACCAGCGCCTTGCGCCCCCGCAAGGCCTCGTTGGAATTATGCAAGCGCGACAGCATCTCGCGTTTTCGCCTCGGGCAGCTTGGCAACCACGCGATGCAAAAATAGGGCCGTCTCGTCGAACAATCGCTCCGGCGACTGCACGTCTTTGAGCACGATGCTTTTCGCCATCGCCCGCAATTGTCTTTCCTCCTCCGGCATCCAGTTCCTTTCCGGTAAAAACGACGACCGGTACGTCGCGCAAACTCGATTCGCCCTGCATTTTTTCGAGCAGGGCATAGCCGTTCATGTCCGGCAAACGCAAATCCAGCACACAACAATCAAATTGGTTGTCCATCAGTTTCTGGAAGGCCTCCGCCCCGGTCCCCACTGTGTCAATTTCAATGTCATCGTGCTTGAGCAATTCCACCATGCTGTCGCGCTCGACTTCGTTGTCTTCCACGACGAGCAGGCGCTTGGTGCGCGGTTGGACGAAAGTTTTGATGCGGTCGAAGCATTGTTCCAGCCCTTCCGGTCGTCGCCGGCTTGATCGTGTAGGAAAATGCCCCATGCGAAAGACCGTGCTGGCGTTCCTCCTCGACCGAAATGATTTGCACCGGAATGTGCCGCGTCGTCGGGATCGAGTTTCAGATTGTTCAGCACCGTCCAGCCCAGCATGTCCGGCAGGAAAATGTCCAGCGTGATGGCGGTGGGTAGATACTGCCGCGCCAGGGCAATCGCCGCATGGCCGCGGGTGGCGGACGATGGCCTTGAATCCCTTGTCACGCGCCAGGCCGACCAGCACGCGCGCATAATGCGGGTCGTCTTCCACGATCAGCAGCACGCTGGTCGCCGGGTTGCGATGTTCTCGCGGTCGTCGGGAATGATTTCCTCGCGCGGCGCCGGCAACATCGACCGGCGTGCGCCGCCGGTCTGGCGCGAGATCGTCGCGGTGCCGCCGTGGATAGGTCAGTGGCAGATAAAGCGTGAAGGTGCTGCCCTCGCCCGGCGAGCTGATCAGGCGGATTTCCCCGCCGAGCAGCGCTCGCCAGTTCGCGCGAAATGGCCAGACCCAGACCCGTGCCGCCGTATTTGCGGCTGGTGCCGGCGTCCGCTTGTTGAAACGCCTCGAAAATCAGCTTCTGTTTCTCCGGGGCGATGCCGATGCCCGTGTCGCTAATGGCAAACGAAATGACGTTTTGCGCCCGGCTCAAGCACCGGATGTTCCGGCGTCCAGCCCGACCGTCGCCGGCGCCACGCGCATGGTCACATGGCCCTGTGCGGTGAATTTGAACGCGTTGGAAAGCAGATTTTTCAGAATCTGCTGCAGGCGTTTCGGGTCGGTCGTCATCGCGCGCGGCAGTCGCCGGATCGAATTCAACGTGGAACGGCAGGTTCTTGGAATCCGCCACATGCCGGAAGTTGCGTTCCACCGAATCGCGCACCGACGCGAAGCTGATTTCCTCGGCCTCCACCGTCACCGTGCCGGATTCGATCTTGGACAAGTCCAGAATGTCCGTGATGAGGTTGAGCAGATCCGAGCCGGAGGAATAGATGTTGCGGGCAAACTCAACTTGTTTGGTGGTGAGATTGCCCGCGGAATTTTCGCCGAGTTGCTGGCCGAGAATGAGAATCGAATTGAGCGGCGTGCGCAATTCGTGCGACATGTTGGCCAGGAACTCGGATTTGTATTTGGAGGTGAGCGCCAGTTCCGCCGCCTTTTCCTCCAGCGCGCGCCGGGCCTGCTCAACTTCCTGGCTCTTGCGTTCGACTTCCACGTTTTGCTCGGCCAAGTTGCCGCGCCTTTTGCGCCAGCTCTTCGTTGGTCTGCTGCAATTCCTTTTGTTGCGACTGCAATTCCACCGTGAGTTGCTGCGATTGTTGCAGCAGGTTTTCCGTGCGCATCGTCGCCTCAATCGTGTTGAGCACCACGCCGATGGACTGGGTCAGTTGTTCGAGGAACGTCAGGTGCGTGACGTTGAACGGCGTGCAGCGAAGCCAGTTCGATCACCGCCTTCGTCTGGCCTTCAAACAACACCGGCAGCACCACGATGTTCGCCGGGCGCGCGTCGCCAGACTCGACTGGATGCGCGGTATAATCCGACTTCGACTTCGGTTGAGCAGGATGCGTTGCTTCTCCAACGCGCATTGGCCCACGAGGCCTTCGCCGATGAATGATGCGCTCCGGCTGGTCCGGCCGCTGGGCGTAACCGGCCAGCAGGCGCAAGAGTGCCATTTGTTGTCGTCGCTCGACTTCCATCTGATAAATGGCGCCCTGCTGCGCTTCCACCAGCGGCGCGAGTTCGGAGAGCAGCATCTGGCCGACGGTGAACAGATCGCGCTGGCCCTGCAACATGCCGGTGAATTTCGCGAGGTTGGTTTTCAGCCAGTCCTGCTCCTGGTTGCGCTCGGTCGTCACGCGCAGGTTGTCAATCATCGTGTTGATGTTGTCCTTGAGTTCGGCGACTTCGCCGCGCGTTTCCACCTGGATCGACCGCGTCAAGTCACCCTTCGTCACCGCCGTCGCGACTTCGGCGATGGCGCGCACCTGGGTCGTCAGATTGGCGGCCAGCAGGTTCACGTTGCCCGTCAAGTCTTTCCATGTGCCGGCCGCGCCCGGGCACGTTCGCCTGGCCGCCGAGCCGGCCTTCCACACCGACTTCGCGCGCCACGTTCGTCACTTGTTCGGCAAAAATCGCCAGCGTGTCCGTCATGTTGTTGATCGTTTCCGCGAGCGCCGCAACTTCGCCTTTCGCTTCGACCGTCAGTTTCTGGCGCAGGTTTCCGTTGGCAACCGCCGTCACCACTTTCACAATGCCGCGCACCTGGTCGGTCAGGTTCGCCGCCATGAAATTGACGTTGTCCGTCAGATCTTTCCACGTGCCGCCCACGCCCGGGCACTTGCGCCTGGCCGCCGAGCTTGCCTTCCGTGCCCACTTCGCGCGCCACGCGCGTCACTTCCGCCGCAAAGGCGTTGAGCTGGTCCACCATCGTGTTGATCGTGTTTTTCAATTCGAGAATTTCACCTTTCACGTCCACCGTGATCTTGCGCGAAAGATCGCCGCGCGCCACCGCCGTCGTCACTTCGGCGATGTTGCGGACCTGCGCCGTGAGGTTGGCGCCCATCGCGTTCACCGAGTCCGTCAAGTCTTTCCACGTGCCGGCCACGCCGGGCACCACCGCCTGCACGCCCAAGCGTGCCTTCCGTGCCGACTTCGCGCGCCACGCGCGTCACTTCCGACGCGAAACGATCGCAACTGCTCCACCATCGTGTTGATCGTTTCCTTGAGCTGCAAGAATTTCACCGCGCACGTCCACCGTAATTTTGCGCGACAGGTCGCCGTTGGCCACGGCGATCGTCACTTCCGCGATGTTGCGCACCTGTCCCGTGAGGTTTGACGCCATGGAATTGACGTTGTCCGGTCAGGTCCTTCCACGTGCCCGCCACGCCGGGCACGATGGCCTGGCCGCCCAGTTTGCCTTCCGTGCCCACTTCGCGCGCCACGCGGCTGACTTCCGACGCGAACGAGTTGAGCTGGTCCACCATCGTGTTGATCGTGTTCTTCAATTCGAGAATTTCACCTTTCACGTCCACCGTGATTTTGCGCGAAAGATCGCCGCGCGCCACCGCGGTCGTCACTTCGGCGATGTTGCGGACCTGGCCGGTCAGATTGTGCGCCATCGAATTGACGTTGTCGGTCAAATCTTTCCACGTTCCGGCGACGCCGGGCACCTGTGCCTGGCCGCCGAGCTTGCCTTCGGTGCCCACTTCGCGCGCCACGCGGCTCACTTCCGCCGCAAAGGCGTTCAGTTGGTCCACCATCGTATTGATCGTGTTTTTCAGCTGCGAGAATTTCGCCGCGCACGTCCACCGTGATTTTGCGCGAAAGGTCGCCGTTGGCCACGGCCGTGGTCACGTCGGCGATGTTGCGGACCTGCGCCGGTGAGGTTGGTCGCCATCGAATTGACGTTGTCGGTCAGGTCTTTCCACGTGCCGCGCCACGCCCGGCACTTGCGCCTGGCCGCCGAGCTTGCCTTCCGTGCCCACTTCGCGCGCCACGCGGCTCACTTCCGCCGCGAACGCGTTCAGCTGGTCCACCATCGTGTTGATGGTGTTTTTCAGATCGAGAATTTCGCCCTTCACGTCCACCGTGATCTTGCGCGAAAGGTCGCCCGTCGGCCACGGCGGTCGTCACGTCGGCAATATTGCGCACCTGGCCGGTCAAGATTGGCCGCCATCGAATTGACATTGTCCGTCAGGTCCTTCCACGTGCCGGCCACGCCGCGGCACCTGCGCCTGGCCGCCCAGTTTGCCTTCCGTGCCGACTTCGCGCGCCACGCGCGTCACTTCCGACGCGAAGCCGTTGAGCTGGTCCACCATCGTGTTGATCGTGTTCTTCAACTCCAGAATTTCGCCCTTCACGTCCACGGTGATTTTGCGCGACAGGTCGCCGCGCGCCACGGCCGTCGCCACTTCCGCGATGTTGCGGACCTGCGCCGTCAGGTTGGACGCCATCGAATTGACGTTGTCGGTCAGGTCCTTCCACGTGCCGGCCACGCCCGGACTTCCGCCTGGCCGCCCAGTTTGCCTTCCGTGCCCACTTCGCGCGCCACGCGCGTCACTTCCGAGGCAAAGCCGTTGAGACTGGTCCACCATCGTGTTGATCGTGTTCTTCAATTCCAGAATTTCGCCCTTCACGTCCACCGTGATCTTGCGCGACAAGTCGCCCCTTGGCCACCGCCGTGGTCACTTCGGCGATGTTGCGCACCTGCGCGGTGAGATTGGTCGCCATCGCGTTGACCGAGTCGGTCAAATCCTTCCACGTGCCGGCCACGCCCGGCACTTCCGCCTGGCCGCCCAGATTGCCTTCCGTGCCCACTTCGCGCGCCACGCGCGTCACTTCCGCCGCAAACCCGTTCAACTGGTCCACCATCGTATTGATCGTGTTCTTCAATTCCAGAATTTCGCCCTTCACGTCCACCGTGATTTTGCGCGACAAGTCGCCCTTCGCCACCGCCGTCGTCACTTCGGCAATATTGCGGACCTGCGACGGTCAGATTGGACGCCATCGAATTGACGTTGTCCGTCAAGTCCTTCCACGTGCCGGCCACGCCCGGCACCACCGCCTGGCCGCCAAGCTTGCCTTCCGTGCCCACTTCCCGCGCCACGCGCGTCACTTCGGAGGCAAAGGAATTCAACTGGTCCACCATCACGTTGATGGTGTCCTTGAGTTCGAGAATTTCCCCCTTCACGTCCACCGTGATCTTGCGCGAAAGGTCGCCGCTGCGCCACCGCCGTCGTCACCTGCGCGATGTTGCGAACCTGCGCCGTCAGGTTGGACGCCATCGAATTGACGTTGTCGGTCAAATCCTTCCACGTGCCGGCCACGCCCGGCACGACGGCCTGGCCGCCGAGCTTGCCTTCCGTGCCCACTTCCCGCGCCACGCGCGTCACTTCAGCCGCAAACGACCGCAACTGGTCCACCATGGTGTTGATGGCTTCCTTGAGCTGCAGATATTTCTCCGCGAACGTCCACGGTGATCTTTTTGGAAAGGTCGCCGTTGGCAACGGCAATGGTCACTTCGGCGATGTTGCGGACCTGCGCCGTAAGATTGCCGGCCATCTGGTTGACCGATTCCGTCAGTTCCCTCCATACGCCCGGAAACCCCTTCACCTGCGCCTGGCCGCCGAGCTTGCCTTCGGTGCCCACTTCGCGCGCCACGCGGATCACTTCCACCGAAAAAGCGGCGAGTTGGTCGACCATGCCGTTGACCAGTTTGGCCGTGCGCAGATATTCGCCCTGGAGGACGCCGTTGGCGGTTTCCAATGGGACGGATTGCGTGAGGTCCCCCTTCGAAACCGCCCCGATAACTCGGGCCATTTCCAGGGTTGGACGCGAAAGATCGTCCACGAGGGAATTAAGAGACTCAATCCGTTCCGCCCAGGCGCCGGTGAAATCTCCAATGGGCATCCGCTCGCTGATCCTTCCCTTCCGGCCCACTTCCTGCCTCAGACGGCTGACATTTTCGCCGAAACGCCCCATGCGGGAGACCACATCATTAAACGTGTCCGCAATTTTCCCGTCGATATCCGTTAAATCGGCGGGCAGGCGCACCGTAAAATCGCCACTCTTTACCGCGGTAAGCGCTCCCAGCAATTGGCGTTTGAAATTTTCGCCGTCCACCATGTCTCCATTTCCATTGACAGACGATTCGACAATCGTTTCTTCATTCATAATTAAATTTGTTTTTCTGACTGTTATTCCCGTTCTGATTTAGCCAATCCAAACCAGGGCACAGTAAGCCTCCCGGTTTCCTGCAAAAGACGTGCCAAAAGTGAGTGGAATTGCCGTTTGCCATTTTGGCAATAAAACCGCGGCGAAAATCCGCCCGGCCGGCCTTCCCGCAGCCACGGAACGTTATGCAGAGTGCAATTTTTCGGCGGAAGGGAACTTGCAAATTGCAGCCGTCGTGGGTTCGGAGTTCCGCCTTCAGGCGGCCGCATGAACACGGCGTAGCGTAGATTCCAAATGGCCTATAATTTGGTGCGCGGACTCATGGCGGCGGATTCCAAATCTGCCGTATCCTGCGCCACTGCCAAGCGACTATCGGCGTTCACTTGCTGTTCCCTCTCCGCTCCCATTGGATGGGAGGGGAGAGGGTCAGGGTGAAGTGTGGGTTCCCTGATTTCAAGGGGAGCGCCAGGGTGAAGTGTGGCTCGGCGGATCATGGAGAGCCTCCCCTTCCGTCATCCTCCCACATTTAACCGATTGAATCGCCGATAACGCTTGCCAAACGCCGCGACTGTCGTAAAGTGTTCGGCCATTTTCACATCATGTATTTGAATTCTTTGAAAGCATTTTTGGCGGACAGCACACCTGCGCCGGCTCCAGGTTCCAGTGCGGCGCCCGCCACGCAACCGCAAGGTTCGCCCCTCGGCTTTATAGTGCCGATGGCCCTCATCCTGGTGATCATGTATTTTGTCATGATTCGCCCCCAATCCCAGCAGCGCAAGCGCCAGGCCCAATTGATCGAAACCCTCAAGCCCGGCGATAAAGTCGTCTCCGCCAGCGGCATCGTCGGCACCGTCATTACCGTCAAGGACAAAACCGTTTCCATCCGCTCGGCGGACGCCAAAATGGAAATCACTAAAGCTTCGATTACCGAAATCATCGAACGGAGCAACGAAGAAAAATCCGCATCCTGAGCCATGAAAAACCGGACATTCTGGGTCGTTGCCGTTCTGGTGCTCATTGCCTGGGCACTCGTCGAAGTCTATCCCCCAACCTCGCGTGATTTAATCCAGGAATTTGCCCAACGCGCCGAAGACAAGGACGCAACCTTCACCAATATTTTGCACAAGGCGGATTTGCTCCAGCAAGCCGCCACCAACAGCGAGTTTGCAAACCTCCAGGCCGCCATCGGCACCAATGACGTCGCGAGATATTTTCCCTTTATTACCGATGCCACCAATCAGTTGAACCCCACCACGTTCATTTTGAACCGCATCCAGCGCGACGCCGCCGGCAAAATCAAACTCGGCCTCGATTTGCAGGGCGGCACCGCCTTCCTCGTGGGAATGGACACCAACGCTCTCGCCCTTTCGCAAACCAATTCCCTCAACCGCGAACAGGACACTGCCAATGCCCTTTCGCAGGCGGTCGAAGTGTTGCGCAAACGCGTGGACCAATTCGGCGTGGCCGAACCCGTCATCCAGCCCGTCGGCGGCAACGAGATTCTTATCCAATTGCCCGGCCTCTCCCAGGCGGACAAGGAAGCCGCCGAGGCCGAAATCTCCAAAGCCGCTTATCTTGAGTTTCGAATGGTGAAAGAGGACAGCTCCGATATTCTCGCCAACCACGAGCCGATTCCGCCGGGCTATGAACTGATGAAATGCACCCAGAAAGGCCAAAATGGCCTGCCGGAAACCTACTCTTACGTCGTCAGGAAAAAGGCTGAAAACGGCCTTGAAGGCAACATCGTCAAGAGCGCCATGGTGGGTCGCGATAGCCTTGGCCAGCCGACGATTGAATTCACTCTCACGGACGACGGCGCCAAACGGTTTGCCGATGTCACGACGGCTGACGTGGGCAGGGAATTGGCCATTGTTCTGGATGGCCAACTCTATTCCGCCCCGCGCATCAATAGCCCCATTATCAATGGCAGCGGGGAAATCAGTGGTGATTTCACCATCGAAGACGCCGAACAACTGGCGACCGTTTTGCAAAACCCGCTCCGTGCGCCGCTGGTCCTCGAATCGTCTTCCGATGTGTCGCCGACGCTCGGATTGGATTCCATCCGTAGCGGCATTCGCGCCTCTCTCTGGGCCGTCGCCCTCGTTTCCCTTTTCATGTTGGTTTATTACCGCCTTGCCGGCCTTACCGCCAATATCGCGCTCATTACCAACATCATCATTTTAATGGGCGTCATGTGCGCCGCCGGCGTCACTTTCACCCTCCCGGGCATCGCCGGCGTCGTCCTCACCATCGGCATGGCCGTGGATGCCAACGTCCTCATTTACGAGCGCTTGCGCGAGGAAATCGCCAAGGGCAAATCGTTGCGAGGCGCCATCGCCGCGGGTTATGCGCGCGCCTTTGGAACGATCTTTGACTCGCATGTCACCACACTCATTTCCTCCGTCATCCTCATTTTCATGGGCACCGGCGAAGTCAAAGGCTTCGGCGTCACCCTCACCATCGGCGTCGCCGCCAGTTTGTTCACTTCCCTCGTCGTCACGCGCCTCATCTTTGACTTTTTGCTCGACCGCAACTTGATCAAATCACTCGGCATGTTCCATCTCATCCGCAGCGCCAAAGTCAATTTCATGGCCATCGCCAAACCCCTCTTCATTTTGACCTGGACCTTCGCGGTGGCTGCCCTGATCTATGGCGCCGTCTTCCGGGGCGCCAGCCTTTTCGGCGTGGACTTCCGCGGCGGCGACAGCACAAAATTCAGCTTTGTTCAGAAAATTGGTATGGACGACATCCGCTCGGCGCTCGCGCGGATTGGCGAGAAAGACGCGCAAATCCAATACGAAAAGAATGTCACCGGCGGCGAACAGAATTTGCAGGTCACCTCGTCCGAAGGTTCGGCGAGGAAAGTCCAGCAAACTTTGGAGAACGATTTTCCCCAGGCAAAACTCGCCGTCGTCGAGCAGCAGCACGTCGGCGCCTCGGTGGGCCAGGATGTCAGAAATTCCGCTATTGAGGCATCGTTGATGGCGATGTTCGGCATCCTCGTCTATGTCGCCTTCCGCTATGAGTTTTCCTTCGCCATTGGCGCGATTGTGGCTGTCGTCCATGACGTCCTGTTGACCGTGGGCTGTTATTGCATCGCCAATGAAATTTCCGGCCGGCAGTTCAACGCCACGGTCGTCGCCGCCGTCCTCACCATCATCGGCTTCTCCATCAACGACAAGGTCGTCATCTTCGACCGGATTCGCGAAGACTTGAAACTGGGCATGCGCGGCACGTTCAAGGAAGTCATCAACACGGCGCTGAATCAGACGTTGAGCCGCACGATCATCACCAGCGGCACCGTGTTCATCGCCACCGGCTGTTTGTACCTTTTCGGCGGCGGCGTCATCAACGATTTTGCCTTCACGTTCCTCGTCGGCATCATCACCGGCACCTATTCCTCGATTTACATCGCCAGCGCGTTTGTCTTGTGGTGGCACAAGGGCCAGCGTCCAAATATCGGGGCGTCGGCGGTGACCATCCAAAATGCGGCGCCAGCCGCCAAAGCCTGATAATCCGGCCAACGTCCTGAACCACTGCCTCTCCCTTGCCGCATCCTGCCCGGCGTTCGGCTGGCCATCGGCGCCGCTGCCTCTCCCGCCCCACCAACCTCGTAGCAGCGGACGTGAGTCCGCTCTGACATTTTCCCCGATTCAGATAAAACGAACTCATAGCCGCTGCCGTCCTTTCTCGACCCTTGGCCCCGTTGGATATGAGGCGTTTCCAAAACCCACTTCACTCCAAATCCATCCCGCCCATACGATTGGATTTGCAGTTCGGGCGTAAATCGTAAATCGTAAATCGCAAATGATAGAAATCACGCCCCCGCTCTGTCTCCCTCTCCTCCAATTCCTTATTGGAGGAGAGGGCCGGGGAGAGGAGGCGTTTCCCAAAATCCCCTTCACTTCAATTCCAAACCGCCCATACAATTGGATTTGCAGTTCGGGCGTAAATCGTAAATCGTAAATCGCAAATGATAGAAATCACGCCCCCGCTCTGTCTCCCTCTCCTCCAATTCCTTATTGGAGGAGAGGGCCGGGGAGAGGAGGCGTTTCCCAAAATCCCCTTCACTCCAAATCCATCCCGCCCATACGATTGGATTTGCAGTTCGGGCGCAAATCGTAAATCGTAAATCGCAAATGATAGAAATCACGCCTTGGCTCTGGCTCTGTTTCATCGTTTTTGTCCTGTTCTTTCTCGCCCTGGACCTCGGCGTTTTTCATCGCCGCGCGCATATCGTCCGCGTCGCCGAGGCCGTTGCCTGGAGCGCGTTCTGGGTCGCGCTGGCCATGCTCTTTGCCGTCGCCCTGTTCCTTTGCCGCAGCCGCGCCGAGGCGGCCCAATTCACCACCGGCTATCTCATCGAAGTGTCCCTTTCGCTCGACAATATCCTCGTGATGGCGGTCATCTTCGCCTATTTCCGCGTGCCGCTGGAATGGCAGCATCGGCTGCTCTTCTGGGGAGTCCTTGGCGCCCTGGCCATGCGCGGCGCCATGATCGCCGCCGGCATCGCCCTCATCAACCGTTTCGAATGGATCCTCTACGTGTTCGGGACATTCCTCGTTTTTGCGGGCATCAAAATGCTCGTTTCGACAAAGCAAGTACAGCCGGAAAAAAATCCTGCGTTGCGGCTGGCCAAAAGAATCTTCCCCATCTCCTCGAACACCGACGGCCAGAAATTCCTTACCCGCGTCAATGGCCAATTGGCCCTGACCCCGCTCGCCCTCGTGCTGTTGCTGATTGAGACGACTGATTTGATTTTCGCCGTGGATTCCGTCCCCGCGGTTTTTTCCATCACGCGCAAGGCCTTTATCGTCTTTTCGTCGAATGTCTTTGCCGTCCTCGCCCTCCGCTCGATGTATTTTCTGCTCGCGGGAGCATTGGGATATTTCCGTTGCTTGAAAGTCGGCCTCTCGGTCGTCCTGGTTTTCTTTGGCGTAAAAATGCTGCTGGCCCCGCATGGCCCCGCCCCGCAGTGGTTTCAAATCCAAATCTCCACGCTCGCGTCTCTCATCGTCGTCGCATCCATCCTTTCAATTTCCATTGCCTTGTCCCTCGCTATGGCGGGACCGGCAAAAAATGACCCGCAATTAAAAACCGTCAAGACGGATCTGGACGCAAATGACTAAAGTCCTGAATTTTAAATGGAAAAATAATCTGTGCCGTCCTGACTCGATTTTAGCCCTGGCCCTCACCGCACTGATCGTCTGCCTGCACGTTTATTTCCTGTGCCATGCCGGCGGCTTTTCGCGCGATGAAGTCAACCTCATCAACTTGTCCCACTGCCAGTCGTTCGCCGAAATGGAAAAGGATTCCTTTCCCGTTTTGATGCCGGTCGCCGTCCGCATCTGGTCGGCCTTGGGTCTCGGTGGCAATGATTTCGGCCTCCGCATTTTAGGCGCCCTGATTGGACTGGGAACCCCCGCGGGCCTCTGGCTCGCTGCATGGAAAATCCGCCGCTCTCCGCCGCTGTTGGGCCTGTCACTCCTCGCGCTTAATTCCACCTTCATCACCTACGGCGATTCCTTGCGCGCTTATGGCCTGGGCAGCCTCGCCATCTTGCTCGCCGCCGCCGCCGCCGGTCTTTTCCTGATAAATCCAACCCGGACCCGCGCGGCCATTCTGGCATTGCTCGCCATGGTGAGCGTTCAGGCCCTCTATCAAAACGCCGTCCTGGTCGCCGCAATTTGTCTCGGCGCCTGGGCCGTCTGCGCGAAAGAGAAAAATGCCGCCGCCGCGTTGAAAATTCTTCTGGTCGCTGCCGTTTCCGCGGCATCGCTTCTGCCCTATTGGCCCCACGTCGCCGCCCTGCCCGACGCCGCCAGGGGCCTGCGCGGCGGATTTGACCTCCAGATGCTCCGCGTCAGTCTCGATAACGCCCTCGGCTTTCCTTTCGAACAATATATCTGGCTCTGGGCGTCTTTTGTATTGCTCACCGCCGCTTGTGCCGTCGCCGCGCTTTGTCGCCGAAAGCAAAATATCCAAATGCAAAGCTCGCCAACGGTAAAATGGACCGCGCTGACATCAGCGCTGGCGGCGGCGTTCGGTTTCATCTGGTTCATCGTTTCGCCGGAAACGCGCTGGCCTTTCCTCCCCGCCCTCGCCCTGGCCATCCTTTATCTCGATTCCGGCCGTTGGCAGAAACGCCCTTCACCCCCCCCGGCCGCGACTGCCTGTCCCCAATCCGCTCCGCAGAAGCTCTCCCTCTTTGCCGGCGTTACCTTGCTGGCGGGACTCGCCGCCTTCTACGGATTCCTCCGCTATGCCGCCCTCCCCGTCGAGTTATGGTATTTCCTTCCATTGATGGCCCTCGCTGCGGCGTGCTTTGAAATCGCCCTGCCGCGCAGCCTCCATGCGCGCGCCGCAATTTTTGGATTTGCCGCCGTTACCACCCTCTTCGCCCTCCCTCCTTTGCGCAATAATCTCGATTGGCGCTTTACGGACATTGATGTCATTGCCCAACGACTCGCCACCGCCGCACAGCCCGATGATTTCATCATCGTCTCCCCATGGTATGACGGCATCACCTTTGGACATTATTTCAATGGCGCCGCTCCTTGGAATACCTTGCCGCCGCTGAACGACCATTCCGTCCACCGCTACGATTTGGTCCGCGAACAGATGCAGACCACCGCCGCCATCCAGCCGGTGCTCGAAAAAATTTCCGTGGCCCTCCAATCCGGCCATCATCTCTGGGTGGTTGCCAGAATGGAACTGCCCCAACCCGGACCGATGCCGGCCGCCTTGCCGCCTCCTCCGTTGAAATATACCGGCTGGGCCGACCGGCCCTACGATTTAGCCTGGCAAAACCAGATGGCCCAATTCCTCGCCAATCATTGCCGCGATTTTGATGTGGTTTATCAGCCAACCAACCTGAACGTCAATGACACCGAATCTTTGAAATTATACGAGGCCGCGGGCTGGCGCGGTGCCGCCTTGCCTGCCAATTCAAAATAATAGTGGAAATTCGCTTGTTCGCGCCCGCCCAATCTGCTCAATTGCCGCGAAAATTTTTGAGAATATGACCGCCTTCGTCCGGTTTTGGGTTCTGCTTTCAGCCTTGCTCGTCAGCGCCGGCTGGATTTTGTCGGCGGTTCACCAATTGAACCGCGCCGGTTATCTGGTGGTGTTCGTTGTGGCGGCAATTGCGTTTGCTATCTTCAAATCAAAACAGCGGACGCCGCCTTCACGCGGCGACCTAATAATTTTCCTCTATAAATTCCTCCAGCGATGCCATCGTCCCGCGCCACTGCTCTTTCTCGTGCTGGTTGTCCTGTCGCTTCTCTCAGGCGCGTTTTATCCGGCGTTGAATTACGACGCCAACGCCTATCGCCTGCCGAGCCTCTTTCATTGGCTGGCGGCGGGGCAATGGCATTGGATCCGCACAGACGACTTCCGGATGAATGTTTTCGGCTGCGGCTACCGGTGGTTGGCCGCCCCGCTCGTCGCGTTCACCCACACCGACCGCCTCATCTTCCTGCCAAATTGGATTTCCTATCTGATGCTGCCGGGCCTGATTTTTAGCGTGTTCACGCGTTTGCAAGTGCGCCCACATGTTGCCTGGTGGTGGGCCTGGCTGCTCTCCTCGGGCTGGTGCTTCTCCTTGCAAGCCAGCTCGGTGGACAACGACGGCTTCGCAGTCATCTATGCCCTCGCCTCCGTGGACTTGGCCTTGCGCGCGCGCGAAACCGGCAAGGTGAGCGATTGGTGGCTGTCGCTGCTGGCGGCGGCGTTGCTCACCGGCGCCAAGCAAACCGACATGCCGCTGGTGTTGTTGTGGCTGATTGCCGCGTGGCCGGGACTTCGCCTGCTGCGGCGCCATTGGGCGGGAACCGTGGCGGTGGCCTGTGTGGGTGTGCTGGTGTCCATTGTCCCCATCACCTGCTTCGATTTTTACTACGGCGGCAGCCTGATACCCGAAGATAGAACGGGCGCGGCCGCGCTGGGAACTTTTCACCTGAATCCGTTCTGGGGGATTCTTGGAAATTCTCTCTATATTCCGGTGCAAAATCTGGTCCCGCCGTTTTATTATCTGATACCGCCCCTTTACGATACCTGGCCGTATGGGTGGAATCAGATCATGGCCGACTTTGTCCAGACGCCGTTTGGCTCTCACTTTGCTTCCTTTGAGAAATTTGGCTTTTTGACCACACCCTTCTACAACGGCATCTCCGAAGGCAACGCCGGAATCGGCCTGGGCATTTGCGTCTTGATGCTTATCTCCATCTTCGATGCGGGGCGGCTGCGGAAACGTCTCGCTCTCTCCCGTGATCTTTCCCCCAACCCGGTGGCGTTTTTGCTGCGAGTGGCGCCGTGGCTGGCATTGCTGGTTTTTATGGCCAAGATCGGCACGATGGAAAATGCGCGGCACCTCTCCGCCTACTATCCGTTTTTATTTCCGCTCTTTCTTGTCCGGACCGGACACGAACCGCTGGTTCGGCAGCGCGGCTGGCAGCGCTTTGGCTTGGCCGTCATGGCGTTCACCGCGGCGGTGATTGTAACGTTGACCGACCGTCCGCTGTTTCCCGCACAAACCCTCCTTACGGCGCTTTATAAAGAACATCCAAAATCGGAAGTTATTTCGACCGAGTATTATTATTACGTCGAGTCCAATTACCAGGCGATTGAAGCGCGGCGGAAATTTTTGGAAAAAGCGCTGCCACCCGGGGAAAAAGTGGTCGGTTATTTTGCCCAGATTCTCGACATAGACGAAAGCGGCATCTGGCTCGGTGGGCACCGGGTGGTATGCGTGCTGCCGAATGATCCGCCCGAACGGTTGCAGGCGATGGGGATTCATTACGTGGTCCTCAACGGCAATGCGGTCAACAAAGCCTACGACAGCATCCGGCATTGGCTGAAAAAATACAACGGCACGGTGGTCTGCGAATATACGTTCCCGCGAAAAATGCTGGCGGCCTCCCGCATGGGCACGCCGCCAGACTTCTACATCGTCAAACTCAATTGACCCGTTTGACGCGCCCGTTGAATCGCGCTACCCTCTCCACGCTTGGCGCAGGTTCCCGCAGTTGAAGCGGCAGGCATGGTGTTCGCCGATGCGGCTCCCGCCGCGCGTTCTCTCTCGCGCCGACTGGAGAATGGCGGAGCGTTTTCTTTTCCCGGCATCGCCCCGCCCGCGCAGCCCTTCTTCGCCGCCTGGCTCCATAATCTTTTCCCCAGGCGCGCCATTGTCCTCGTCGCCGATAACCTCAAAACCCAGGAATCCTTCCAGCAGGATTTGGAAACCTGGCTCGGCTCGTCCCCGCTCTTTTATCCCGAATGGGAAATCCTTCCGCACGAAAACAAATTGCCCCATTCCGACATCGTCAGCGACCGCCTGCAAACCCTCGTTTCCCTTTCTCAAATCTCCCCACCCCAATCCCAAAAACCGCCATTCATCGTTGCCAATGTTGTCGCCCTTCTGCAAAAAACGTTTTCTCCCGCCGAATTGAAGGCACGTACACGCCGTTTGCAGCGCGGCGATAAAATCGCCCCGCTCGACCTGATCGAATGGCTCGAGGCGCAAGGCTACGAACCGGAAGCGCAGGTCTCCCAAAAAGGCGAAACCGCCTTGCGCGGCGGCATCCTTGACATCTTCCCGCCAACCAGTCCCTGGCCCGTGCGCCTCGAGTTCTTTGGCGATGAATTGGAATCGCTTCGCGAGTTCGATCCGCTCACGCAAATCTCGCGCGGAGCCATTCCCGAAATCACCCTTCCCCCGGCCGGGGAACTCGGAATCCTGAACCGGGAATTGCGGAATGCCCCGGCCGCGAAGCCGCCTTTGGCCACGCTCCTCGGTTATCTTCCCCCCGATTCCATCTTCGTCCTCTGCGAACCCGATCGGCTTTCGCTGCGCGCCGATGAATATGAATCGCAGATTCCCCCCGGCGACCCGTTCCTCGGCCCCTGGCGTGATTTCCCGGCCGCTGCCAGCCAAAAGCAAATCACCGTCGTCCAAATCATGGAAGGCGAAATCGGCGTCCCGCCATCCGGCCCGCTGCAATTTTCCTCGCTGGAAGTTTTTCGTCCGCTCGCCGAACGCGCCCTCGATCCGCAAATCGCCGAGGCGCGGCGCCGCGAATTTTTCGCCCAACTGCATCGCTGGCTCCGCCAGGATTTTTCCATCCGTGTCTTTTGCAACAACGATGGCGAGCGCCGCCGATTCCAGGAAATCTGGCGGGAAGGCGGATTTTCCGCGGAAAAAAACCTGCGCCTCTACCTCGGAACATTGTCCCGTGGCTTCATCTGCGACCAGTTGAAATTGGTCGTCGTCACCGACTCCGAGATTTTCGGCCGATACAAAATCCAGCGCCCGCGAAAATTGAAGTCGCCCCACGCGCTGGCCGCCCGGTCCGCCCTCGATATTGATTTCACCAATTTGGAGGAAGGCGACCTCGTCGTCCATTTGCAATACGGCATCGGAAAATTTCTCGGCCTGAAAAATCTGCCGGTGGCGGCCAAACCTCCCGCCCCCGGCGTTCCGCCGGCCGAAACCGAATGCCTCGTCATTGAATACGCCCCCGCCAATCCCGCCGATCAGCCGCCCAAGCTTTATGTGCCCGTCAGCGAAGCCCATCTCGTCGGCAAATATGTTGGCGCGGGCAAGGCCCATCCACCCCTCAATACCTTGGGCGGCACTCGCTGGATGAAGGCCAGGGAACAGGCCGAACGCGCCGTCCGCGATGTCGCGGCCGATTTGTTGAGCATCCAGGCCGCCAGGGACACCCAGTCCGGCCACGCCTTCAAGCCCGATTCCGCCTGGCAAACCGAATTCGAAAGCGCCTTCATCTACGAAGAAACTCCCGACCAACTCACCGCCATTTCCCAGACCAAATCCGACATGGAAAAACCCAAACCGATGGACCGCCTCATCTGTGGCGACGTCGGCTTCGGCAAAACCGAAGTGGCCATCCGCGCCGCATTCAAAGCCGTAATGGATGGCAAACAAGCCGCCGTCCTCGTGCCCACCACCGTCCTGGCCCAGCAACATTTTAACAATTTCCGCGAGCGCATGGCCGATTATCCCGTCCGCATCGAATTACTCTCCCGCTTTCGCACCCGGCGCGAGCAGTCGCGCGTCATCAGGGATTTGGCCGCCGGCGCGGTGGACATCGTCATCGGCACCCACCGCATCGTCCAGGACGACATTGCCTTCAAAGATTTGGGGTTGGTCGTAATTGACGAGGAGCAGCGCTTCGGCGTATTGCAAAAGGAAAAGTTCAAACGGCTCCGCACCCTCGTGGACGTGCTTACCCTGAGCGCCACTCCCATCCCCCGCACCCTCTACCTGGCCCTCACCGGCGCCCGTGACATGAGCACCATCCAGACTCCCCCCCACGACCGCCTCCCCGTCGAAACCATCGTCACCCAATACGACGAGCGTCTCATTCGCGACGCCATCCTCCGCGAAATCAGCCGCGGCGGACAGGTTTTCTTCCTGCACAACCGCGTGATGACCATAGACACCGTTCATGCACGGCTCCAATCGCTCCTCCCCAACGCGCGCATCGTCGTCGGCCATGGACAAATGGAGGCGGACCTGTTGGAAGAAGTCATGACCCGCTTCGTGAACGGCGAGGCGGACGTGCTCCTCTCCACCACCATCATCGAAAGCGGCCTCGATATTCCCAACGCCAACACCATTATCATTGACCGTGCCGACCGCTTCGGCTTGAGCGATTTGTATCAACTGCGCGGCCGCGTTGGCCGCTACAAACACCAGGCTTACGCCTATCTCCTTCTGCCGCGCCATGCCCGCCTCCTCACCGATGTCCGCAAACGCATCAGCGCCATGAAGCAATACGCCTCCCTCGGCAGCGGCTTCAAAATTGCCATGCGCGATTTGGAAATTCGCGGCGCCGGAAACCTCCTCGGCGCCGAGCAAAGCGGCCATATCACCGCCGTCGGTTTCGAACTCTACTGCCAATTGCTCAAACAAAGCGTCGCCTCGTTGAAAGGCGAAAAGGTCAAACCGCGCGTCGAAGTCGGCGTCAAACTGGATTTCCTCGACCAAAAAACCCTGCCGGAAGATTACCTCGCGGAATCCCACCATCGTATCGAAATTTACCGCAAGCTCGCCCAGGCCAATGAAAAAACCGCGCTCGAAAATTTACGGAACGAACTCCGCGACCGCTTTGGTCCCATTCCGCCGCCGGTCGAAGCGCTGTTGCAGATCGCCGAACTCAAGTTTCTTGCCGCCGATAAATCCGTTTCGGCTATCGAAGTGGCCGACGACAAACTAATCCTCACCCGCAACAGCGACTACCTCACCCTCGGCGGCAAATTCCCGCGCCTGACAAAAAAGGACCCCAGAGCCCGCCTGAAAGAAATCAAGAGACTCCTCCTGGCCATCTAAATTATTCATTTCGTGGCAGCCCCGTGCGCTGGCTCAATTTGCCTTCCCCCTCGAAAACGCGTGCCGTAAAATCGTGGCGGCGAGCGTCAGTTCGCTCTGAACGTTTTGCCTTCCCCCCGGAGGCCCGTTAATTTGAATTTATGAAATCCTGGCAACTCACAGCGCCTTCGGGCGCAGGCGCATTGAAAACGATTGAGCGGGCTGAACCAACGCCCGGTCCCGGCCAGGTGGTGGTGCGGATGCGCGCGACCTCCTTGAATTACCGCGACCTGATGGTGGCCACCGGCCGTTACGGCCCGGGCCTCCCGCTCCCACTGGTCCCGCTTTCCGACGGCGCCGGCGAAATTGCCGCCGTCGGCGACGGCGTGACGCGCTGGAAACCGGGCGACCGCGTCGTCGGCGCCTTTTTCCAGAACTGGCAGAGCGGCCCGGTCCAGCGCGAAACCTTTGGCACCGCCTTGGGCGGTTCCATTAACGGCGTGCTGGCCCAATACGTCGCGCTATCGGCCGACGGCGTCATCGCGTTGCCGCCTCACCTTAGCTTTGAGGAAGCGGCGACCCTCCCCTGCGCTGCCCTCACCGCTTGGCACGCTCTCGTTACGGACGGCCACGTCGCGGCCGGCCAGACCGTCCTGGTGCTCGGCACCGGCGGCGTGTCCATTTTCGCCCTCCAATTTGCAAAAATGCACGGTGCCCGGGTCATCATCACCTCCAGCAGTGATGCCAAGCTCGCCCGCGCCAAGGCACTGGGCGCCGATGACCTCATTAACTACCGGACGACGCCGGATTGGGATAAGGAAGTGTTCCGCCTCACGGACAAGGCGGGTGCGGACCATGTCATCGAGGTTGGCGGTACCGACACCTTTCCCCGGTCGCTGCGCGCGGTGGCATTGTGCGGGACGATCAGCGTCATCGGCGGTGTGAGCGGCTTCACAAGTGATGTGGCATTGCGCGACATTCTCGGCAAATCAGCGGTCATCCGCGGCATCTTTGTCGGAAGTCACGATATGTTCGCCGCCATGAACCGCGCCATTTCGCTGCACCAACTCAAACCGGTGATAGACCGGGTCTTCCCGTTTGCCGACGCGCCGGCCGCTTATCGTTACCAGGAAGGCGGCGCCCATTTCGGCAAGGTGGTCATCGCGGTGGAACCTTGAGGAAATGCCTTTGAAGTATTCCCCTTACTTCCGGCTTTTCTTCCCCGCCCGGAAAAGCCAAGCTGAACCTTTCGCAAATGAACGGTTTCCGACATTTCGTCCTTGCCTGCGCTCTCGCCGCCGCGTCCTGTCGTTGTCCCGCCCAATCCTCCATCCTCTGGACCTTCCACCTCTCTGAACGCGATTGCACTTCCACCCCGGCTCTCGCCCCCAATGGCGTCATTTACGTCGGAACTTTTGACGGCAATCTTCTCGCCATCCGCCCGGATGGAAAGTTGAAATGGTCCTTCAAAACCGGCTTGGAGATAAAATCCTCCCCCGCCGTCGCTGACGATGGATCCATCTATTTCGGCTCGCGAGACCGGAAATTTTATGCGCTCACCCCGGCCGGAAAATTGAAATGGAGCTTCGCGACGGCCGCCTGGAACGATTCGTCCCCGGCTATCGCCACCGATGGCACCGTTTACTTCGGCTCATGGGACACCAATTTCTACGCGCTGAACCCGGACGGTTCGCTGAAATGGAAATTTCCCTCCGGCGGCATCATTGATTCCTCTCCGGCTATCGGCTCCGACGGCACCGTCTATTTCGGTTCGCATGACCAAAACCTTTACGCGCTCTCGCCGGATGGAAAATTGCGCTGGAAATTTCCAACCCAGGGCCCCATCACCTCTTCCCCGGCAGTCGGCGACGATGGAAGTGTTTATTTTGCCTCCACCGGCGGAAATCTTTACGCGTTGCGCGCCGATGGAACACAGCAATGGCGAGTCCGCACTGGTGGCGCCTCGGAATCATCCCCCGTCCTGGGCAAAGGTGTCATTTATATCATCGCGGGCATTCGGTTCTATTCCATCAGCAGCGCCGGAAAAAATAATTGGTTTTGGATTACTGCGGTAGTGTGGAACGACACCACGCCGGTGGTCTTGGCGAACGGAGATGCTTATTTTGCCTGGCCATGGTCCTCTTTGATGGGCGTTCGGCCGAGCCAGCCATTCGTCCAACAGATTAAGCTCGACGGAAACATCACCAGCTCCCTTACCGCCGCCGACAACGGAACGATTTATTTCGATTGCGGGCCGGATTTGGTCGCCGTGGCGCCGACCAACGCCGCGCCCCCCGCAAAAAGTCCCTGGCCAATGTTCCGCGCCAACCCCCAACACACCGGAAGAGTCGCCATCTATTAAATTAATCTCTCCTCACAGTCGTTCCCGCCCCCCGTAGCCGCTCTCCAAATCATGCCAGAATTCAACGTCCTCCTCATCGGACTCCCAGCACAGAAAAACCTCCCGTCCACTGATGATCGCCGGAAAATCAATCAAGCCCCGTTCCAGGTCTTTGATGATAATTTCGCGCCGGTGAAATTCAGCGAGAATTTCCTGCATGTCGGCCAGGTGGCGAATCCACTGGTTCACTGTGTCGCCCCCCAGGTCGTTTCCCCCCAGGCTGGCCAGCCGTTTTTCCAGCCGTTCCAACTCTTTCCGCAACTCATCAAGCCGCCCCAGCCATTGGCGGATTTGCGGCAACAACGCCCGCGCCTCCTCCCGCGTGTAATGCTTTTGAAATTGATAGTCCATCGCAATATTCAGGGCGCAAAAATAAAGGCCGTTCGCGGCGGTTGCAGCGCAATACCGCGAACGGCTGGATCAAAGCACAGGGGCCATCAGGCCTGCCAGGTGCGCTTCTTGTGACGATTCAAGCGCAGCTTCTTGCGCCGTTTATGTTTGTTGATCTTCGCCTTGCGGCGTTTTTTGAGTGAACCCATTCGCTATTCAGTAACGCAATTCCGCCCGCCATTGCAACTTAAATCTTCAGCCCAGGAAGACGTGGCCATCGGCAATAGTTTGGGTCATTATGGTCTAACCATGAGTTATCCTCCCCGCGCACCCCGCCATCCATTCGTTTTGACTTTCGCGATGCCGGATTTTACCTTCGCATCTTCATGCGAAAAGCTTGTTTTGAAGATGGACGGGAAGGGGATTGCGAGCGTGGTGGGGTGGATGGCGAGGCGCAACAAGAGAGCATATTCGAGAGAAATCTGTGACCGACGTGCAACAAAGCCAGCCAACCCACCCCGCCGCCGGACCGACGGGGATATTCTCAAAATACGCTCCAAGGCATCGTCCATTCCTGGCGCTCTTGGCAATAGTGGCGCTCTCGCGCTTTGTCGTTCTTTTCCTCTCCCAAACCCACGTGCATAGTGATGAGGCGATCATCGGGTTGATGGGCAAGCATATTATGGAAGGTCGTTATTTTCCCTTTTACATGTATGGCCAGCCGTATAACGCATTCGCCGCGTGGGAGGCCTATCTCGCCGCCGTTGTCTTTGCCGTTTTCGGCGTGGGCGTGGTCCAATTGAAGAGCTGCATCGTCGTCCTGTCCCTCGCCTGGCTCGTTCTGTTCTATCGCCTCGCCTGTCAACTCTATGGCCTGACAATCGCCTGGTGGTCCAGCCTCGTCCTCGCTTTGTTGCCGTCGCTCTTTAAATGGAATTTTCAGGTCCGCGGCTATTCCTTTTATTTCTTGGCGATTCCTCTTTTGACCGCCCTCTTCTTTTCGATCGAATCCGGCGCGCCTTCCCGCCTGCGAAGATTTTTCGTCTTTGGCCTGCTTTGCGGATTGAGCGTCTGGGGCCTGGAATTGATTCTGCCCCTCGTCGCCGCCTTCTGGATTCTATTGGCCGTCCGTCGGAAGCTTTCCCTCAAAAGTTTGTTCGCCGCACTCGGCGGCTTCGTCCTCGGCTACCTTCCCGCCATCCTTTACAACCTGGCCCACAATTTTGAAAACTGGCGTTGGGTTTTCCTGGACAAAACCAACGCGCCCTCGCGGCTCTTTCATTTATTGACCGTGGCGCGAATTTTCCTGGCCGAAATGCCGAAATTTTTCGGGCCGGACACCGTCCTCTGGTATTACCCCGAGGTCCCCCCCATCGGCCTGATGTTTTATGCGATCGCGGTAGCGGCGCTCATCGCCGCGCTGCTCCCGTTTATCAAAGCGCCTGTGAAAATTGCAAACGCGCTGTGCCCCAATGCCGTGCCGAACGACGAACACAAGGATTTTTTGGTGTTCATCCTGGCGTTGGCGTGTTTTGTCCCTTACCTGACGGCTGCCGTCCGCGTGCCGAGCTATTTCCTGGGCGGCTGCTTCTTCCTTTCCCTGCTGATTGGACGATTATTATGCCGGGGATTTGCCTCAGTCTCGTGGAGTTCGCGCGCTTGGGCAATCGTTTTGCTCCTCATGATTTTGGCCGGCGGCGTGACAGTGCAGGTTCAAACAGCCCGCCATAACCAAATCGAAACCTTGACCTTGAATCCCTCAAGGGAGTTGACGATGACGCGGATTCCGGGGAAAGACTTGGACGCAGTCGAACACTATTTGACCCAAAACCACATTGATGCCGCTTGGGCGACGGTTTCGTTTATCTATCCGCTGATTTTCGAGACGAAGGAAAGGTTGGCTGTTTCCGGCGAAATTTTTGGCTACCACCAACACGTTTATCCTCCCACCGTGGCCAAACCCGGGCCGGACCCGGATTCATGCGAGGTCTTTGTTTTGGAAACCAATTCGCCGTTCATGCCGGTCGTGAAAGCGCGCTGCGCCAAAATCGGCGGCGGCCCGCCCCGCGTCACCCAATGCGGCACGCTGACCATCGTCGAGCCGAAATAGTCCAGCGCCAGCATGACGCCTCCACGGCAATTGGACGTCAGACTTGCCGGTGGTGATGGTGGTGGTGATGCTTGTGGTGTTTGTGGTGTTGGAGTCCTGAATGCATCGAGGCTGCCTGCGCCGCCGACACAAAACAACTGAACAAAAACGCCAGCATTGCCAGGGTCGGAAGCTTTTTCATGAGGTTTAGATTCAACAGCGCCTCATCTAATGCCTGTTGAACAAAATGTCAATCAGGAAAACCTCCGGGTAATGCTCTAATTCCGGCTCTCCCTCGCAATCCCCAACTTCTCCAACAATTCATACAGCGTCGGGCGGCTTAGGCCCAACTCCACCGCCGCCGGCGCGATTTTGCCCGAATGTTTCTTCAACGCCTGCTGCACCATCTGCCGTTCCACCGCTTCCCGCGCGTCACGCAACGTCGTCGCCCCATTCGCGGCCGCCGCCCCGTTGCCCAGTTCCAAATCATGCGTCGTCACCCGTTTGCCTTCCGCCATGATGACCGCCCGCCGGATGCAATTCTCCAACTCGCGCACGTTGCCAGGCCACGGATGCCTGCCCAGAACGCGCATCGCGTCCGCGTCGAACCCCAGGTCGGTCTTGTTCGCCTCGCGCGAGAAATGCTGTAAAAAGAATTTCGCGAGCATCAAGATGTCCCCCTCCCGCTCCCGCAACGGCGGCAGTGATATTTGGACCACCGCCAGCCGGTAAAACAAATCTTCCCGGAATGTTCCTCCCGCCATGTTCTTTTTCAGATCGGCGTTGGTGGCGGCGATCACCCGCGTGTTGACGCGGATTTCCTCCCGCCCGCCGATGCGCTCGATCGTTTGCTCCTGCAAAAACCGCAGCAGTTTCACCTGCAATGGCGGCGGCATCTCGCCGATCTCGTCCAGAAACAACGTGCCGTTGTTGGCCGTTTCAACCCGGCCTTTGCGCTGAACGTGCGCGTCGGTGAAGGCCCCTCGCTCATGGCCGAATAATTCGCTTTCCAAAAGGTTTTCCGGGATCGCGCCGCAGTTGATCGCCACAAACGCGCCGTGTTGCCGGCGGCTTTTCTTATGGATCGCCCGCGCCACCATTTCCTTGCCCGTGCCGCTCTCGCCCAAAATCAGCACCGGCGCATCCGTCGTGGCGACTTTGCGGACGGAATCAAATACCTGCCGCATCTTCGGGCTGCTGCCGAGGATGCCCTCGAAGGTTTCTCCTCCGAGGAAGTTTTGCAGCTCGCAGAATTCCTTTTCCAATTGCGCCACGTAAAGACCGCGTTTCAACAACAGTTTCAATTCACCGGTGTCAATCGGCTTGCACAGAAAGTCATAGGCCCCGGCGCCAATCGCCCGCAGCGCGATCTCCTTCTCGTTCTGGCCGGTGATGACGATGATCTTGGCCAGCCGCTCGATCCCCAGCAATTCGGATAGCGTGGCCAGGCCTTCGTCGGGCGTCCCCGGATCGGGCGGCAGACCCAAATCAAGCAGCACCATCCGCGGCCGTTCAGTCTCAAATGTTTGAACCGCCACGGCCCGGTCTTCCGCCAGATAGATCTCATAGTCATTCGCCAGCGCCCATTTCATTTGCGCCCGAATTTCCTCGTCATCATCTACTATCAGTAATTTCGGCCTCATTTTTTAACCGGTAAAAATATCTTGAACGTGGTGCCCCTCCCCGGCTCGCTTTGGACCTCGATCTTCCCCCGATGCGCTTCCACGATCATTTTGCTCTGGAACATCCCAATGCCCAACCCGTTCTTCTTGGTGGTCTGGAATGGACGAAAGAGCGAGCGGTTCAAAAACTCCGCGTTCATGCCGCAACCGTTGTCGGATACCGACAGCACCGCCCAGCCGTTCACCTGGTTGGTCCCTACCCGGATCGGTTCGTCGCGCGCCGAAGCCTCGCGGGCGTTCAGCGCCAGGTTCGTGACCACCTTGTATAATTGCTCCGCGTCAAACGGAACCTTCGGGAGCGGCTTGAACTCCTTCACCAGGTTCACCCCGGAAGTCTTTTCAAAATCTCCCAGCGTTTTGGAGATCCACTCGTTTAAATCTCCCTCCACCGGCCGAATCTTCAACTCATTCCGCAGCAGGCTCAACCGCTCAACCAGCCGGTTGATATGCGCCCCGGTTTTCGAAACGCCGCGCAGCGCGTCTTCACGAAACGCCGGGTCCTCGAAATGCGCCGGCAGATTCTGAAGCATGAGATTCAGCGTCGAGGCCGCATTCTTTAAATCATGAACGAAAAATGCCGACATCGTCTGGAACGCTTCAAGTTCCTTGGCCTGCAATAATTTTTGCGACAGCCGCGCCGCCGACAGACTCGCCGCAATCTCATCGCCAACGCACTTCAGCAAATCAAAATCCTGGCCCGCAAACGGGATGCCGCCGATCCGATCTCCCAAGGTCATCAAGCCCAGAATTTCCCCTCCCACAGCCAGCGGCACGCACACGCGATGGCCCCCTTCGGCAAATGCCTCCGGATGGATTTTTCGCAGAATGACCGCCCAGGATTCCCTGAACGAATCAATGTCCACCGCATCCGGCCGCTTCTCCAGCGCGCCGAGGACCCGGGCGGCATCCTCTTTTGACAGTTTTATTCCTTCACCTTCGGCTTCCGACAGAAACGTTGAGCCGGCAAAATTCAGTTGCTCTCGTTTGTCGTCGGCAAGCCAGAGCGTTACGGACAAGACGTGGAAAACATCCGAAGCCAGTTTCAACGTGGCGCGACATAGTTCCTCCTGACCCACGCACGAAGCCGTGCCCTCGGTGAATTTTCGCCAGACCGTCCGGTAATCATATTGCGGGCGTTGGAAATGGCGGCTGATAAACCGGCTCGTCCGCAGCCGCACACGGTCCGACAGCAACAAAACCGTCAGAAGGACCAGCGCCACCAAAACAAAAAATGCCTTGATCGTAAAAGCATCGTCGCCGCCCAGCGAGGCCACGACATTGGCAAAGATACCGATGACCAGGAGATAAATTCCCGCCAACACCGCCGTCAGCGAATTTTGCAGGACCGAATGCGACGGATAAATGTCCACGTCGAAATGCCCCGCGCGGGAAAGCGAACGAAGGATCAAGGCGCACGCGGCAAACAAGGCGACGGCATTGACCGCTTGCCAGGACACATCAATCGCATGAAAGAGAAGCACTTGGCTGGCCGCGTAGGACCGCACCGCGAAAAGGACGCCAAGGCCGAGGATCATGAATTTGATCCGCCAACGCATCGTGCCAACGGCGGCGCGGTAGGTGCGTTCCAGGTTCATCAAAATTAAAATCGCGCCCGATAAATAGACAAGGTTCAGCGCCACGCCCGCCGCCCCCAGCGAAAGCATCCAACGGCCATCGTCCGTTTCGTTCGCCGATATAATGAGTTCGTGCCGAAGCAAGATGGCGGGCGCCAGAGGGACGAGGAACGCCGCCGCAAGGGCAAAACGCCACCGATGCAGAAATTCCCGATAATTCCCGCGTCCATAGCTCAAGCTGAAAAACAGCCAGATGCCGGGCAAAAATGCCACCGCCAGCAGTCCGCACTTTTCCCAGAAAATTTTTTCCTCAACGGAAGCGGCCTCGGCCGCCAGTCCGTTGACCAGACTTTCCATGGCCAACACGAACATTCCGGCCGCGAAGGAACGATGCGCCGTGCCGCGTTCCCGCCAGCCGACCACAAACGCCAGCGCTCCGGAAACAATCGCCCCGACGAAAAAAGGAATCGCAATCAGGTTCATGCGGTTACGGCCCATGGCGCCGGGACCCCCGTTCGAGGCGCGGAATGAAAAATGAAATTTTGGACAGGAAGATTTTCCTGTCCAAAATCGGATTGAACGCCGTTTGGATTAAGCCAGCATCAATTTTTTCAGCAGGCCAAGCCCGAGAATTCCCGTGCCCAGCAACATCGCCGTCGTCCCGCCGTCCGGAACGCTGCCACCCGCGGCCTGGAACGAAAAGATCGCTCCATACGTTGTCGAAGCAGACGGATCGGATACGGAGAAGCTCCAATCCATCGGCGTCGAACTTAGACCCGGCCCCGAGACGGTGCCGATACCGTCAACCAATACGCCCGCGGGATTGCCGCCCTGGAACACAATCTTCGACGAAGTCAGATCGAACGTGAATCCGCCCACGCTCCAAAGATCGGCGACCGCGCCCGAATTGAAGAACCACGGCGCCGTGAACGATGCCGCGGTGCCACCCGCGATTCCGGAAAAACTCCCGTCCGCGCTGATCACCACCGGCGAGCCTACCCCGCCCGCACCGGTCCACGCTGTCACTTCCGTCGCCGTTCCCGCTGAATCGGTGTCAAGCGTGACCCCGCCGGCAAACGTGATGTCGCCTGAGATCGGAGTTGCGCTCGCTACTCCTTCCAGACAAAAGACGGCCGCTGCAACCGCCGTCATTGTTACCCATTTGTTTTTCATACCACTTTTCCTTTGTTTTTGCTGTTGTTGTATTTTGCAATCGTCACGGTTTGATTCTTAGCAGAGAAAATGCCAACAGATTTCCCGAAAGACTTTAGTCATAAAACCCTTAATTTAAACATGTTATTAAATCGTTGCTGTTTTCAAACACTGTAAAACCGTAAGCTTTTCCGACGGGCGAGATCATTTCAGTTCAGCAAGGGTTTCCCGCGCATCGCTTGCCTGCTGGCCACCCAGGTTCAGGCCAAGCGCTCGCTCAAGTGAGGTCCGGCTGGCGGCATAATTCTTCAGGTGATATTCCGAAATGCCCAGGCAATAAAACAGTTCAGCGTCGGCGTTTTTGGAATCACTGATCGAATCCAGCAGGGTAACCGCCCGGGCGTAATTTCCTTGTTCAAAGACAATCATGCCCAGCGCCTTGGCCAGGTCCGGATCGTCGGGAAACGTCTCCCGCGCTTTTATCGCCAGAGAATAGGCCTTGTCCGGATCCTCCAGATTTTGCGCGTAAAGTATGGCCAGATTTTTCTGCGCCGGCGCCAAATCAGGATAACGGGCCAGCGCTTTATCATAGTTCTGCTCCGCGCCAACGGCGTCTCCCTTTTGTGAATCTATCACCGCCTGCGCCAGAAGCGCCGGCGCATAGTCCGGATTGCCGGCCAGAATTTGCTGAACGTGCGATTCGGCCGCGGCAGCCTTGTCAGGATTTTGGAAAAGCGGAATCAGCGTGGCAAAGTTTTTGGCATCATCAGCCTCTTTGCCTGAAAGGCCGGCCTGGGTGGCGCTGCTCATCGCCGCAAGCGCCTCGTCCAGTTTGCCGACGCTGAAAGCAGCCTCGGCAAAATCATACTGGATTTGCGGATTTTCCGGCTGGTTTTGCGCCACGTCCTGCAAAACATTGTATCCCCACTGATAGTTGCCGGTCAAATAGGCCATGCGGCCCAACGTATGGCAAACCTCTTCGTCATTCGGTTTCAATTGATACGCTTGTTTGGCCAGTTCAAAGGCCTTTGCCGGATCGCTGTTGGCCTCCAATTGCGCCAGCAAAATCATCGCCCGGACGCTTTGCGGATTGGCTTGGAGCGTCGCTTCGCAATACGGAATGACTTTTTCCGGTGTTCCTCTCATTTGATTGATCGCTGCTAAACGATCCAGCGCCACCGGATCGGCGGGCGTTTCGGCTAGGACTTTTTCAAGGTTCGCCACGACAACGTCGCCGGCGGATTTGGAATCAATAGCCAGCGTGGCCAGGCAGCGATTGCAGTTGTCTCTCTCCCGGAAACTTCCGCCGGCCTGGAGTGCCGCTTGAAGGGCAGTGCGCGCGTTCGCCTCATCGTCCTGCATGTACGCCGCCATGCCGTAGTGATATTGCGCTTCTGGCGCTTGAGCCAATTGTCCGGCGCTGTCCTGCAACAACTTTTCCGCTGACGGGAATTGTCCTTTTTTGAAGAGGACCCAGCCAAGTGTGTCTTCAATCGCTGGATCATTGGGCCGCAACCCACGGGCCTGCTGTGCCAGGTCAAGCGCCCGGTCCAGCTCGCCGGGGTTTTGGGCGTAGAGACACGCCAGATTGTTCAGCGCTGGGACATACCGCGGATCCTCCGCAATCACCTTTTCATATTCGTCCGCCGCCGCCTGGTCATTATTCGCTGCCGTCTGGATTTCCCCGTCGAGCATCAACGTCGCGGCGTCGGTTGGATTTTTCACCAATGCCGCGTCGAGCGTGGCCAGGGCATTTTGATCGTCTCCCGAACTGTATTGCAATTGCGCCAGTAACAAATACGGCAACTGACCCGTCGGATGCAAGGCGATGGCTTTGGACAATTCGGCCTCGCTATCGTTGGTTTGGGCCTGCGCCAGGAATATTTTTGCCAGGAGCACATGCGCGTCCGGAAAAGCCGGATCTTTCCGCGCCAAATCGTCCGCCTCGGCCGTCGCCGCCGCAAATTCATTTTCCGATATGTCCAATTCCACCAGTTCCTCCTGCGCGGTCGGATCGTCTGGAGCGATTTGCAGGGCATGGTTAAACTGGAGCCGCGCGTCGGTGTCGTCTTTTTGTTCGATGAACGTTGAACCCATTAACAATGGAATCTCAGGATTCCGGGGGGACGTTTTCTCCAAATCGCGGTAAATGGCGAGTGCATCGTTAAAATCGCCCTCCACCCGGCAGGCGTCCGCAAGCAACAATTTCGCCTGGAGCGATCGCGGCTTTCGCTGGACAAAGGTCTTCAGCAGCGCCACGGCCGAATCGGCGCTGCCGTTCTTGATTTCAATTTCGGCCAGCAGAAAATTGGCATCGGCAAAATCCGGGTCCAGATTCACCGCCGCGTTCAATTGCGTCACCGCTTTGTCGGTCTCGGCGTTCGCGAAATAAGCCAGGGCCAGCTCATATCGCAACCGCGGCGCTTGCGGATAACTCCCCGCAAGCCGTTGGAGTTCCTCGATCGCCATCTTCACGTGCCCTTCAGCCAAATCCAATTGGCCTTTCAACATCAAGGCGTTGAAATCATTGGCGTCGCGGTCAAGCGCCTTGCCGAGCGCCGCCCCGCTGTCATCGAATTTCTTTTCCGCCAGTGCCACTTGCGCCAGGCCAAGCCACCCAGGAATGTAATCCGCCGCCTCGACGGTCATTTCTTGGAAGGCCTTTTCGGCCTCGTCGGTCTTGCCAGTCTGCAGTTCAAACTCGCCAAATTGCCATCGCTCCGGCGAGCGCGGCGCGGCCAGGTCCGCGGCGGTGCGAAACGCTGATTCCGCGCTCTTTAGATCGCCTTGTGTCCAAAAAAGATTTCCCAGGGCCGAATAGGCATCGGCGGATTTGGGGTCAAGGGCCAGCGCCGCCTTGAAATCCTTTGCCGCCGTTTGGAAATCCAACTGGCGGGCCGCGAGCAATCCCAGCGCCGTTTCCAGCGGAGCGCTATCGGCATTGTGGGTCAGGAACAGCAACTGCTCGCGGGCCGCGGCTACTTCACCGGGCGCGGCCGCTTCAGCCAGAAGCAACGGCGCCCCCGGATCCCGTGGCCTTTTTCCCAGCACCATCTGCGCCTCGTTCCACGCGTCCGTCGAGCGCCCGATGTTCAGGTAAATTTGTCCCAGGGTCAGGCACACCTGCAGATTATTCGTGTCCAGTTGGCTGGCCTTATAGAGGAAAGGCGCCGCCCGCTGCGAACGGCCCTCCTCGTAATAAATCAGGCCGAGCTGCCCGTAGGCGTGCGCGTTCTCGGCATCAATGCGCAAGACGCTCATGTATTCAATTTCCGCCTGGGCCAGTTGGCCGGTTTTGAAATAGTGATCGCCGCGTTCGGCGTGATAAGTCCTCTTGGCGCCGGAAGTGCAGACCGGCGTTGGCCAGCCCCAGCATGGCGGCGGCAAACAACGTGAGGTATGGATTTAATTTTCTCATAATTATTTTCTGGCTGCAGGTTTGGGATCGCTTCGCTCGCCCCTTTTTAAAAGAAGCAGCAGCGTGAAAAATGGAATTAACGACAGAAGAAAAAACAGCGGCCCCCCATGGCGGTGGATCGGGGACTCCAGCATTTGCGGCCCGTAATGAACGCAGAGTTGACCAATCACGAATATCCGGAAGCCGTTCCGCAGCAGTCCCAGCGGAATTACCGCCAGCGCCAGCGCCGTCCGCCGCCAGCGTGAACGCAGAAACAATGCCCCGGCAATCAGGCTCAGGATCAATAACACCACGCTGGAATGAATGCCGCTGCACTCGGGCGCCACCTGCAAATTGATTCCAGGCAATTCAAAGTCCACGCCCTCCCGTAAGTAGGGCATCCCCGATGCGCTGAAAAAACATCCCGCCGCCACCGCCGAGCCGTCCTGCAAAAACCTGTCCAAAACCTGCCGCAGAAAATCCGGAAATGGAATGGTAAACACCAGCAGACTGGCTGGAAATGCCAGCCGGCGCATACACTCCGCCCCCCAAAAGGCATAGCAGAGCCCAATTAGGATAAACAACAACGCCGACAGGTTCAGGGCGAGAGAGTTCGCAATCGACATTGGATCGGAATAAGACGCCAGCCGGTAAACACCCACGGTCACCGCGCCGGCGGCGAAAAAAAATGCCGCGGGGCCGGCGGAGGATACTGAAATGGCGCGGTAGCCCGTCTCGTTGCCGCCAGACAAAATAGAGGCTGACTAACGGAATCAGCGGGATGTCGGAATATAAATCATCTCCCCCCGCCAGCCGCAGCAGGCGGACAATGGGAACCCAAAAACATAGAGCCAGCACGCTCACGGCCGCAGAAAATCCGGCCAGTCGCAATCGCGTGGCGGTCCCCCCTCCTTTTTCCGCCGTTGAAAATGGCCCCAGCGCCATCTCGCGGCCTCTATCGCCTAACTCAGGTGTTTGTTCCAGTAGCATAGATTCATTGAAGATTGCCGGTCGGCGGTTGATGATTGGTGAATGCCAATTCAATGGGACAAATTGGACAGATAAGACGGATGTTGCCGCGGGTCAAAGACCCGCGCTCCAAAGACAGACCGCGTTGTCAGCTTTCTTCATTCTTCATTCTTCATTTCCACTTAGAAGGCATATTCGAGTTCGACCCCGAATTGTGGGCTGCGGTAGCTGAATCCTGGCGCGGAAGATTTATCAAGGCTGTATTCGTAAAAAATCGAGGCGGTGCCGCGCTCCAGGAACGAATGGCTTAGACGCGCGCCGACATAGTAATAATTGTCCGTCCGGCTCGCCGTCGTGTCACCCTGGACAATATATTGATTGAGCTGGTAGCCGCCATTGACGCCGAGATAAAACTGCTGCAAAAGACGCTGGCTGATTCCCCCCTCAAGGGTGGTGATCTCGTTGACTTCCCCCCGGTAATACGATTCCTGGATGCCGCGACTGGCGCTGCAATAAATCGAAGTTACGTCAAAGGGTTGGTATTGGATCGAGCCGCCAAAGACAGGATTGAAGAGCGCTCCGCCGCCGATACCGAGATATTCCCATTCTTCAGCCCCGCCGTTTAATTGGAAACTGATTTTATCCGTCGCGCGCCAGTTTAGGCGCCCCAACAGTTCCTCATACGTCTGGTCGTCGCCAAAATCCACGTTGACATAACCCAGCCCGCCGCCAACGCCGATGGTCAGCCCCGGCGCAAAATCATAATTCAACCAATCCAGAGTGGTCCAATCACGCGAGTTTTGAAGGCCGCCGCTCACGAAATACAGGTCCTGTTCGGCCTGCAAATCCATCGAGACATTCTCACTCACCTCATGGTGGCCAGTAACGATGGTGGAATACGTCTGGACGTCGGTTTGTTGCGCGGTTTCGATCAGCGGTGCGGATGAGTAGTTGGCCAATTGCTCAAATCCAAAAGTCCAGTCGGTATAAACCGTTTGCCCAATGAGGGTGAGTGTATTGTTGAAGTCGCTTCCGAATCGCTTGTTCGAATAATAGTCCAGCGTGACGGTGTCGTCCAAGGCCCAATGGTCTCCAAGGTCAATCAGAAGCCCTGGGGAAAACTGTTCGATCGTGGTATTTTCGGTGTCTCCAGGGCCGGCCAGAAGATCGTGTGCCACGATGAATTGATAATCCATGTGCGGCATGAAGACAATGTCATCAATCCGGAATGGCTCGTAGGGGCGGGGCATGGGAGCCGCCTTGGGCGGCGCGAAGACCTGGAATTCGTTGGTCATCATCTGTTGCGACTGGGGTTCTACCGGAACCATTTCGGGTTGCGCCAACTGGTATTGGATCGGTTGGGCATGGGCGGCGCGGCTTAAAACGAAAAGGCCAAAGAGCGGGGGCAAAAATTTATTTTTACAGACAATAACGGAGCCACTCTTTTTTGGTTTCATAATGTCACCCCCCGCGTTTTGCCAGGCATCCAGTCACTAGGCAGTTCCTGGAACGCCGCACCTCCTTTCGTCACGGCGACAGGCCCCCCCTGCCGCCTAAGCTGCCGCCCTGTGCAGTTCCTCGGAAAACGGTTCCGCGCGCCAGTGGCGCAACGAATCCTCCACCGCTTCGGCCGCCGGCCGCAACACAATGCCAACCCCGGCCAATTTCGACGCGTCCACCACGCAATTCGGGCGTAGGGCATGCTTCCCATCCATATAATACTCGCCCTCATCTTCCAAAAATTCAAGTCGCCGGGCCGGTTTGAGGATTTTCTCCAGCATTTCCGCGATTTGCCGCGTCGTCAAAATCCCGGGATGGGCGACATTGTAAATGCCGTAGGGCGCCCGCAATTCCCGCAGGTCCAGGCAGGCCCGGACAAAATCATCAGTGTGCGAAAGCGGATTCACCCCCGGGTAAATTTTTTCATCATTCTGGATCCGGTGAAGGAGGTTCTCCGGCTCGTCTCGCTCATTGAACGGCACACCGAGCCGCCAAATGTAGTTGGCGCCGATGCCGCGGATGGCCTCTTCGCCCAGGGCCGCCGTGCCGCTGAAAAAACTGCAGGGGATGTTGCGAAAGGAGAAATTCGGCTCGTCCAGTTCGCTATAGCCATGGATGCGTTCGGGGTTTGCCGCCAGCAACCGGAGCAATTCGTTGCCCCTCATTCTCTTTTCAACCACCAGTCCCTCTTCGCTCGCGACTTTCGCGCCGCAATAAATCGCGCAGGACGAGATATGTCCCCATGAAGTATTGGTCATCAGGCAGACCTTCGCGATGATATGGGGCAATATCGTGTTGGCATGAAGCGTTTCCTCACGCGCCAATTCGCAAAGGTCCCAGTCGGCGCTGGCGCAACACGCGGACGCGTTGATGATAAACTCCGGGTTTGTTTTGCGGATGCAGTCAAACAGCGTGTCAAAGTCCGTATAATCCTTGGCAGCCACGAGCGTGAAATCACTCCCGCGACGGCGCAATTCCGCGCAAAAAAGTCTCCCGATGTAACTGCCGGCTCCCAAAACCAGAATCATATCCATTCCCTGGAGCAAAAATCGTTTTCGTATATTTTGCGGCTGAACGCAATGCCATTTTCAATCATTCAAGCCCGCCACTTCGTTCCGCGCCTGAACATTCGGAACTCGTAGTCCCCGTTCCTCCAAAACATTCGGGCGGGGACAATTGCGCCGTCGCGCCTCCCGATCGTCCGATGCCGGCCATTTCTTCCGGGCGCGATCGCTCAACCAGGCCGGAAAAAGTAAAATGCCGGCGCACCGCGCCAGATCGCGAAAATTCCCTGCAAAAAAAAGCCCGTCCCACGCCAGCGCGCGCGCCACGCGCCATTGGCCGCCGGCACACGCAATTTCCGCGCGGCGCGACATGAAATATCCAAGGCGTTTTCTCATGACGGCAATCTTATCGGGAGAAACGTCCATCAGGCGCCAATACATTTCCGCATGAAGCCGCAGGTAGGATTGGTTTCGCCGGGCCATCGAATCCAGTTTGACGCTGTAGGTCAGGCTGTTGGCCGAATCTTCATAAATCGTCGTCAGGGGCCGGTCTAGATACGCGAATCCAGATTGAAATGACAGCCGGAAAATCAACTCGGCGTCTTCGGCGGCGTGAAACGACTCGTCAAACAAGCCCACGTGTTCGAGCAGTTCCTTTTCCAAAATCATCGTCGGGATTAATGGATGCCGCGGCGAGAGGCAGACGGCGTCCGCCGCCTCTTCCACATAATACACCCCAGGCTCGCAAAGGTTCGCCGAAACAAATTCGATGTCCCGCACTAGCTCGCCTCCCGTGGTGATGCTGCGGGTAAAACAAATCTTCACCCCGTATTTCTCCACAACAGCCATTTGACTTTCGAGTTTCTCCGGATGCCACCGGTCGTCGGAATCCAAAAAGGCCACCCACTTTCCACGGGCCGCCCGGATGCCGGCATTCCGCGCGCCCGCCACGCCGCGGTTTTCCTGCCGCAGCGCCCGGAGCGCGCCGCCAAATTTCTGAAGGACTTCCCCCGTCCCGTCGGTTGATCCGTCATCTATTGCGACGATTTCAATGTCTTTAAACGTCTGCGCCAACGCGCTTTCCACTGCTTCACCAACGCAATGCGCGCGGTTGAACGCCGGAATCACGACTGTTACCAGGGGGATGGACATGACGAAAATCAGGCGGCTTCCGCTAACCCGGGAGCATCCGGATGCGATTGGTTCGCGCTGTTCAAAACCGTTTTGACAATTTCGGTGACACGTTCAACGTGGGTGTCCCACGTCCATTTTTCCCGGAACTTTTTCCACGCATTTTCCGCCAGAACGTCGCCCACCGCCGGTCGTTCCAAAATGCGAACGCATCGTGATAAAAATTCCTCCGGCGTTTTGCCGATGAACAATTCCCGGCCGTCGCGCACGTCATAACCATACGCGCCCAATGGCGTCGAAACCACCGGGCATTTGCGGCTGAAGGCGTCCGCAATTTTTATTCGCGTGCCGGCGCCGGCAAAAACCGGGACGATGGCAAGCGCCCAGCCTGCCATTTCCTCCCCCAATCCGGAAACAAAGCCCAGCACATCAACGTTTGGACGGTTCCAGTTTTGTCCCGCGCCGCCCTCGCCGGCCAAACGCAGTCGCGCCGTCGGAAAATGCCCCAGCAAGCGGGGCCAGACCCGGTCGAGAAACCATCGCACCCCTTCGCAATTGGGCGGGTATTTGAACGTCCCCACAAACCCGATTCGCGGCGGCATCACCGGACGTCGCACCGGCTCCTCTTTGGGCGATACGAATCCGTTGGGCAGCACAAAAGTTTTCGCAGGGAAAGGAAGCTTTAGGCGATCCGAATCACTGCAGACGCAAAAAACATCGAATCGCTCCGTGATCTTTCTTTCCTGTCGCCGCCAAAGCAAAAATTGATTCAGATTCCGCAATTTCTCAACCATTCCGGTGGAATTGAACACATACGTCTTTGAAAAATCGCTGGACAAATCGTCCACGTCCAGCACCGACTTCGGCCAGCGCCAGATGCCTACCGCGTTGGCAATTTTTACGTTGTGTACCCATACCATGTCGTGTTCGGACATAAGTTGGAGCAGACGCTCGCGGTCGGACGGCGGCGCCTGAACGCCTTCGATATTTAGAAAGCGCCTGTCGAACTCGCGGCAGAGGCGCTCGGCCAGGGAACGTTTCCCCGTGAAACAACATCTTACTTTTCCGACAATTTCAAATTCCCGCTGCGGCGGTTCCGGCAATTGGTCAACGGGACCAAAATAACCAACCAGCACTACACGGACATCGCCCAATCGGGCAAGCATCCGGAATAAATGGCGCACTCGCAGGACCGCCCCATGGTCCGAGCCGTCCGGGTCATGGGCTGTGACGCAAAGAAATCTTGGCATGGTGTCAGGAATTGAAAAATTTGTCGCGGGCCATTTGCGTGTTGAACTTCATCGTCTTCAAAAATCCATATCCGCGCCGGTGATGCCACGCATCCGCCGCCAGTTTATCAATCTCCAGGCTCGTTTTGAAATTAATCAGCCGGCGCATGTAAATCATCTGCAGAAAAAACCAGTCCTCAAACAGCGCCGCCAGCTCGCCGTTGGTTGGCAGATGGCTGCTGGGCGGATGCTTTTGAAAATACGCCACCGCCCACTGCACAAACTCCCGGCAGGCTTGGAACTTTTGCGCCGCCGTGCCGCGCGAATTTTCTCCGGAGATATTCTGCCCGCTCAACCTCCAACTCACCCGCGCTCCAGGGATCACGTGAATCGTTTTGCGAATGCCCATCTGCGCGATGAATGCGTCGTCCGAAGCCCAGGCAAGCGGAAAATCCGGAAACCCTCCCGTCAACTCGCACGCCAGCCGCGAGAATATCAACTCCTGCGCATAGCTGGTCCGACGCCCTCGGAGCCGCGCGACCAGAAAGTCCGCCCCGGACTCGTTTTGCGGATGGGCCGCATTTTCGGAGAGTGGCCGGCCGTCCCCGCCGATCGATACCGTGTTGAACCGATACAAATCATGCCGGCCGCCAGTCGCCTTCAGTTCCAGATAAAACTTCTCAACACAGTTGGCGTCGGCGATGTCGTCGTCGGAAAACATCCAAACCCACGGCTCATTTCCCAATTCGACGCAGCGCTCCCAGTGCTTGGTCAATGAAATACGCCCCAGATTTTTTTCAAAACGGACGTAATGGATGGGCATCTCGTTGGAAAACTCGCGGACTATTTTCTCGAGCGGCTCGGGACTCGCGTCGTCGCCGATATAAACCTTGAAGTCCCGGTTCGTCTGCCGGGCCAACGAAGCCAATGTTTCGCGGAAATAACGGGATTTGTAGGCCGGAATCACAACGGCCAGTTGGGCAGCGCTCATAAATTGTTAAACGGCAAGGTCATTGAGAAAAACCGCTCCGCCATTCGCTTCTCGGTTCCCCCCATTGACTCCGTCCGCCGGTTGATATTTCAAATTCGGCAATACCATCGGTCCCCACCCTCGTGACCAATGTGCGATGGTCCCGTCTTGGCCTTCTTCAGGCCGGACTTCGAATGCAAGTGTTTCCAGCACGGTATCGTAATCTACTTGCGCCGTGCGGTTATCCCCTTTTCCCACGGAAACTCCGCAACTATAATGGCCGGGAGCCAGCCGCGGATTCGGAATCCAGATCTCAAATTCGGCTTCCTCCCCCCGTCGCAGCCCCGCACGCTCTGTGCCGAAACACGACCCCACCGGATTGCCCTCCCCGGTAAAAACCGTCATGCTGAATCGGATTCTCGGCGCATCCTCCAGGGCGCGGACCCTCGCGATGAACAGAAAATTCTCGCCCGGTGAAAAAATCGGCGCCGGACGGTCGAAATGAAAGGAAACAAACCGGACACTCTCCGTTCCGCGGTATTGGCGGGGCAGATTTTCCACCGGAAAGAATACCGCGGAATCGGAACTGATGATCCCCGAGCAGCGTTCAATCGCTTCCTCCGTCGGACCGTCAAAACGCAGCCGACCTTTCTCCAATACAATCGCCCGCGTTGTCAGTTGCAGCACCGCGGCCATATTGTGGCTCACGAATAATACCGTCCGCCCCTGGTTGCGCGACACCTCCTGCATCTTCCCGAGGCATTTTTTCTGGAAGGCGGCGTCCCCCACCGCCAGCACCTCATCCACGATCAGTACCTCCGGCTCCAAATGCGCCGCCACCGCAAATGCCAGCCGCATATACATCCCGCTCGAATACCGCTTTACAGGTGTGTCTAGAAATTTTTCAATCTCCGAAAATGAAACGATTTCATCAAACTTGCGTTTGATCTCGTTCTTGCTCATCCCCAAAATCGCCCCATTCAAAAAAATGTTCTCGCGTCCGGTCAGTTCCTGGTGAAATCCCGTGCCAACTTCCAGAAGGCTGGCGACGCGCCCGCCAAGGGCGATCCTCCCCGACGTCGGCTCGGTGATCCGGCTCAGAATCTTCAACAACGTGGATTTGCCCGCGCCGTTCCGGCCGATAATCCCCACCACGTCGCCGGCTTGCACTTCAAATGACACTTCCCGCAACGCCCAAAACTCCTCCCGTTCACCCTTGCCACGTTTCCAAAGTGCCAGGGGGTTCCGAAGCGACCTTTCCAGTAGATGGCGCAGGCCATCGCCGTCCTCCCGTTTGTGGCCGATGGAAAAACGTTTGGAGAGGTGTTCGACGCGGATGATTGTGTCTTCCATGATTTAAATGGTGTCGGCGAAGGTGCGCTCCGTTTTCCGGAAATACCATAGACCAGACAGAATGACCGACAGGGTGACCAGCACGGACAGCGCAAGGCCGGGCCAGTAAATCAGGTTGTTCCCGCCCAAAAGGCACCAACGGAAACCGTCTATGATGCCGACCGTCGGATTCAAAGAGTAAATCCAGCGCCATCTCTCTGGAACATGGCTTGTCATCGTCAGCACGGGCGCCGCATACAACCCGAATTGCACCACGAACGGCACGATGAAACGAAAATCGCGATATTCAACCATCAATGCTGCAATCCACAGGCCCGCCCCGAGGGAAACGGCAAATACCAATATTACAAAAAACGGAACGAAGAGGATCTGCGGCGGCGGCGCAAAATGATAAAAAAACATCAGGACCGCGAGAAATGCGGCCGCAATGAGAAAATCCACAAAACTCACGATGACGCTGCTGGCGGGTACGACCAGCCGAGGAAAATAAATTTTGGAAACCAGGTTGGCATTGTTTACCAGGCTGTTGCCGCATTCCGACAGCGCCGTCGAGAAAAATTGCCAGGGTAGCATCGCGCAAAATACAAATAACGGGGCCGGCACGCCGCCCGCCGGCAATTTCCCCACCTTCATCACCAGCGTCAATATCAACATCGTCAAAAACGGGCGGATGAACGACCACGCCACTCCAACAATGGTTTGTCGGTAACGAATCAGAAAATCGCGCCAGGCCAGAAAGTAGAACAATTCGCGGAATTTCCATAGGTCGCGCCAGTATTGGCGTTCCGTCCTTCCGGCTTCGATGATTAACATCTCAGTCATATTTCGAAAACGCCACTCTTTCTACTTGGAACATCGCCTTGTCCCATAATCGAATCAGTGAATGCTTGGCCTCCGGCAACTTCACCTGGGCGCGATAGGCGATGCGGCGGCCGAAGACGTTTTTCATCCATGCGAATTTCCAGCGCAACGGGTCCACGGTGTCTTTCAATTCCACCCGGGCACCCAACGTTTCGGCCGCTTCCTGTACTTCGCGGCAAATGTCCGGGCGATGCGGATCAAACGCGGGCAGCCACGTTTGCAAAAACTTGATGCTGGCCTGCCGCGTCCGGTCGCTGTCCTCAAGTTCAAGCAGGTAGTGAATATGCATGCGGATTGATAACCAGGCCGACTCCAGTTTTTTGTTCGAATCATCCACGTTGCTCAGGCTGTTCGGCCCGGTGGTCCGATAATACGTCCGGGCACCCCGAACAAATTTGACTCCGGAACTTTTCATAAGCACACGGCAAAAATATTCGCCATCATCGTCAAAGGACAACCGCTCATCCCAGGGTCCGGCGGCCTCGGTCAATTCGCGGCTCACCAGCCAGTTCCCGGTTTGCATCCAGATGTTGCCGGACATCTTTCGCACCAGCCATTCGACCGGCGCTAAGTCGCTCCATAACGCCGTCGGCGCGAATTTGGCGCGGTTCAGGCGATACAGAAACCGCCCCCATTCCGAGGACATTAACGCGCGCGCGTCGGACAGTCGTTCCGCCGCCTCCATTTGTCGGGAAATCTTGTCCGGCGCCAGCGCATCATCCGCATCAAGCCATTGAATATATTGCCCACGGCAAAATGAATACGCCCGGTTCCGGGCGACGGACGCCCCCTGGTTCTTTTGAAAGGTGACGAACACGCCGCGGGCGGAAAACTCATCCGCCACGGAAAGCGTGCGGTCAGTGGACCCGTCATCCACCACAATGATTTCTTTTTCCGGCCAGGTTTGGCGCAAAGCGGAGCCGATCGCCGTGGCGATCCATGCCTCCGCGTTGTAGGCTGGAATGAGGATTGATACCAATGGCTTCATAATTTTCCTTCGGCGAATGTCCCAACCGGCTTTTGCGGCGCGGCGCCTTTCGAGGAACGCCGCCTGTTCCCCCGCAACATGTCCCCGTACGTTGCGGTCGTGATTGCGGCAACTTTGTCCCAGGAACACCGCTCGGAAGCCAGCCGCCGAATTTCTCGCCGGCGCGATTCGAGTTGGCGGTAGAGATCGCTTCGGAAATAACCCTGAAGAGTTCCCGCCAGCGCCGCCGGATTCTTCGGCTCGAACACAAACCCGGTTTGTCCCTCGACAATTTCCTCTTTGAATGAACCCACATCTGCGACGATCACTGGCAGCCCGTAGCTGTACGCAATTGATAACACGCCGCTTTGAAAAATATGGACGTAGGGCAGAACCAGAACGTCAGCGGCCTTAAAATGTATTTCCGTGTCCGCATCCGACAAGTATTCGATCTTTTGAAGAATGCGCCTTCCCCAACTCTCGCATTTGACCTGAATCCGTTCCCAATATTCCCTGGGCCCCTTGGGACGCCCGGCAATTACCAGCCGCATTCGAGGATCCTCTTTTGCAATGGCGCCAAAGGCTTCGACGAGAAATTCCAGCCCTTTATACGGCGCAATATTGCCGAAAAATAAAATGACCCTCTCTTCCCGGCCCAATCCCAGCCGCTGCCGCGCTTCGCCCGGGGCCAGCGCGGTGTGAGGAACCGTATCGTTCAGGCCGTAGGGAATCATAACAACCTTTTCCGCCGCCACGCCGAAATCCGAAATAAGCTCGTCTTTCATTTTTCGCGTATGCACGAAAATTGTGTCGGTCAGCCGGTATTGGATTTTTAGCGATACGCGGTTGAGAAACCCGTCGCCGCCGTCCCGGGCGGCCGCATTAATGTTATGCGCCGTGAGCGCGGTCTTTTTCCCAAGCAGCTTGTAAACGGCCATCAAAAGCGTCCGGTCAAAAAACTCAAATTTATTGTTCCAGAGTATGTGGAAAATTTTTGCGCGCGACGTCGCCGCATAGATCAATAGTCGGATATAATAAATCACGACCCGGCTGATTTTGTGCCGCAGGTTCGCTTCTTCGCGTTGCTCGCCGCGTATATTGAGGAAACGCCCCTGGGTCGCCGGCCATCGTTCGGGGCTGGCCGCGTCATCGCCGCCGATAAAATCAAAATGGATGCCGGCGGCGTTCAGCGCATCGGCCAGTCCCAGCGAATAATGAGGGTCCTTGCCGGCCGTCAGCAGGCTGACCTGCGGAACAAATGGGGTTTTATCGGACATTGGAAATTAAAAATCGCGCGGCAGTTCGCGGAAAAATTGGCGGTCAACGGATTCCAGGGTCAAAATCAGGTTGATTTCCCGTGAACGATTCCTCCGTCCGCTGATATGCTCCACCGCGGCGCCTTTCAGAAAATCAGGGTTCCAAAAATTATTTTTATGACCGGCCTCCATGACCATTTCGCTTACGTAGGGCGCCAGTTCGTTTCGGAACCAGTTGGGGTAATGCAGGAACTTGTGCCGGCCGGAGACTCCAAGCCGGGCCGTCATCGTTTTGAAAGCCGGATCCAGCGGGCCAAACCAACTGGGCAACCCCTCATCATGATAGTAATCCAGTTTGAAGGTCGCCTCGGCCAATATGCGCCGGACCAAAAACCTTATCCCCGTATTGTCCCCGCCCCATCCCCGGTCCGTTGGGATTTCACTTAAGTTCGAATCAGACTCGCGGATCACCCCCAGGGCCGGACGCGCCGATTTTCGTGCCGCTTCAGGCGCCTGAAAAGCCAGCGCCACGATTTCATTGTCCAGATACGGCGTCCGAAAATGCACTTGCGAGCGCCCCGCCGCAAGGTTGCCGAAAAGGTTCCACGGAATCTCCTTGAATGCCGCAAAAGTCAGCGCCGGCGTCCTGTCCATGCCCAGCCTCTCCGCCCGCAATTTCACCCTCGCGCGCATCTCGGGATGACACAGCCGTGGCGAAACTCGGATCGGTTTGAAGGTCGAAACGCCGCGCAAAATCTCGCTCCCGTAATTGCCCGTCAGCCGCGTGGGCGCCAGCTCCCGCGCCCGCCGGTTGAAATAGATTTCGTGCGTGTTGCATATCCCCGCGCAGCCGTCGGTGACAAAGACCGTCTTATCCGCATGCGCGGGAAATGCCACGAAAAAATCCGCGCCAAGCCGCAACAGTTTATGCTCCAAGCCCGAAGCGGCGGCGACGCGAGCCGCAATTTTGTCATCAAACGTTTGGCCGTTATTGCCGGAAAATGTGTAGCAGGTGGTAGGGCCGTTGTGTCGCGGGCGACAGGCCATGATCATGCGGGTATCCAATCCGCCCGTAAGCGCGATGCCGACTTTTGAGCCGGAGCCGAAGTAGCGCGGCAGGATGCGCCAAAACGTCTGGCGCAATCGGTTCTCAAATTCCTCCGCAGGAAGGTGCGGCTGCGTCTCCCAAAGGTCCGGCGAAAAATACCTTTCTTTGCGACAGTGTTCATTTTCAATGGTCCACTTCGAACCGCCCGGCAGGATTTGGATTCCTTGAAACAATGTTTTCCAATCCAGCGTGCAGCCAAAGGCCACAAAATCCGCCGCGCCTTCCGGGTCAAATCGCCGCAATTCCGGTAAAATCCGCAATAGCGCCTTCGCTTCGCTGGCAAAATAAAAGCCCCCTTTCGCCTCGTGATGGTAAACCCGTTGGATGCCGTAACGGTCATTGAATAAAAATATTTTTCGTGAACGCAAATCCATCAGCAGCCCGCAGAACAAACCGTTGAGCTTCTTCAGAAATTCTTCGCCTTGGGCCTCGTACAGCTGAATCAATCTTTCTCCACCGGCAATTTCTGAATCCAAAAAGCATTCGCCCGAAAATATCAGGCCTATGGATTGCTCCCGATTCGAAAAAATCCCATCCGGGGAATTTTCAAACGTGATGGAGCCGGCATAAATCCCCAGCCGCGGAATGCAATGCGTCCTCAATGTATAAAAACTCTCATGCGACATTGTCGTCAGCATGGCGTCCAGCCGGGCGCGGCATTTCTCCGCCGGCTCGCGGCTGATGATGGCTGCTATTCCAGGCATTTTTTCAATCGGGAAAGTGGCGGAGAGGGGAAGGATTTGAACCTCCGATGCGGACAAGCCGCATAACAACCCATAAAAGGTCGCTGCCTTAAGCCACTCAGCCACCTCTCCTTGAGTTTCCCGCGCGCGCGATCCCGTAGCGCAGAATGTTCAAATGATTCCGAATTGCCACCAGCCGGTCAGCCCATCCCTGCGGAAGACGCTCACGCAACGGACGGTGCAACCGCAGGTTCAGCATGAATTTTCCACGCGCCGTCAAGGGAACGAAATAACGCGGACATTCGTGGCGTTGAAAATTGTATTTTGCCCGGAAGGCGCCGAGGCCGCGTGAGGCCCAATCGCCATAATGCAGATACCGGATTTCCCTTTCGTCGCAAATCTTCACGGCCTGCGCGATGAGCGCATCCATCACGCAGACGTCGCGATGTTCGAGGGTGGCAATGATGTGGATCAGCCGCAAAATTTCATTGCCGTGGAATAGCTTCATGAAACCAATGAGCTGGCCTTTGAGATAGGCGCCCACAAACAACGATTGCGACGGAAATGAACTCAGGTCCTCTTTGATGGTGGCGGCATCTTTCCCGTAATGAATGAATTTCCGCCCCTGCCGCAGCGCCGATTCGTTATAAATCTTTTCCACACCAATGACAAAATCGTCGTCCAATTCCACCGCGCGGATCTGGACGCCGCATTTTCGGGCCTTGCGCGCCTTGTTCCGCGCTTTGAAATGAAGATTGTCCCACCACGCCTCATAGCTCGGAATCGCAAGCACTGAAGCCGCCGCCATCTCCCGATGATAGGGATGATCCTTGTGCGGCACGTGCGCCTCCTGCAAAAAGGTGAACAGGTCCGCAGCCGGTCCGCGATCCCGCAATCCTTGCAAGACGGGTGTCGGAGCCTCAAGAAAATCAAACCATTCGTGGCGCAATTTTGCGACGCGAAAAAATTTGCCCGAGACGGATATCTCTGTGTCGGCGATAAACATACGGGTCAGGCGGCTACCGCCAGGCGGTCAGCCGAAAAATTCGCGCGTACGCCCCGAAGCCATTGTTCATACATGACGAGACTGAACAGCAATTTGTGGTTGTCCTCCAGGCGGGCGCGGTGCGCGTCTAAAAGCTTCTTCACCGGCTCTGGCCGTAAATACTTGAACATCAGCGACTCGGGATCGAGCAACAGCTCGGAAAGCTTTCCTCGAGCGCGGTGGTTGAACCAGTTGTCCACGACGTTCACGGCAAAACCGCGCTTTTTCCGGAATAGGATTTGTGGCGGAAGGAGGTTCCAGCAGACACGCCGATGCAGCCATTTGCGGATTCCAAAGCGGATTTTGTGATCGGCGTTCAATCGCTGCACGAATTCGACAATCGTGCGGTCCAGATACGGCACGCGGGCTTCGAGACCGTGCGCCATTGAAAGCTTATCGGCATACATCAGTAGTTCGTCGGGCAGGGACGAGCGGATTTCCAAAAGCTGGAAGCCTCCCAGCTCATCGGTTTTTTCCATCTGTGGATAGAGTGGGCTTAAATAGGCGGACAATTCGCCGTCGCCGTTCGGCAAAAATTGCTTCCGGAAAAGCCCTCCAACGGTTTCAGCCGGATGTAACGAAAAAATGTTCTCGTAACGAGCAAAACGGTCTTCGATCCCCAGCGATTGAATGCCGCGCTTGAGCGTCTCGTTTCGCGGCAGGCGCGAAATGGCGGAGCTGACCCGCGAGCGCAAGCGTTCCGGCAGTTTGCGCCAAAGGTTCCCATAGTGGACACCCAGATGCCGATTGTAGCCGCCAAACAGCTCGTCCGGCCCCTGGCCAATCAGCGCCACTTTGACATCTTCCCGTGCCCGTTTGCAGACAAAATACATCGGCACCACGGAGGAACTGGCCACCGGTTCCTCCAAATATTCAACGATTTTCGGCAGCGAATCTTCAAAGTCGTATTGGTCGATCCTCACCGCAACATGCCGCGCGCCCAAATGCAGCGCCGTTTGCGTCGCGGCGCGAAGTTCGTCATCCGCGAACCGCCGCCCATAACCCACCGTGTATGCCGGCCAGTGCCGGCCATACTCATTCATCAACGCCAGCAGCAGCGCCGAATCCATCCCGCCGCTCAGCAGCACCCCCACCGGCACATCGGCCGACAATTGCCGTTTCACCGACCGGCGGTAAAGTTCGAGCAGTTCCTCCGCCGCTTCCCCGTCCTTGAGCCGCTCCGGAAACGGCGCGGGCACGTATTGATACCAGCGTTCCACACGGCAATTCCCGTTTTCCGCGATGAGCATGGTCCCCGCCGCCAATTTTTTCACCCCTTTGAAAATTGTGAGTGGCGATGGCGTGTAACGAAAACGCAAAAACAGCCCCAACGCGGCGGAATGAACTTCCGGCAGGGAATTTCGGGCGGCTAGAACGGGCCGGATTCGAATCCAAAACTTAATTGGCCCTGATCCATTCGATAGTAAATCAACTTGATCCCCATCGCGTCGCGCGCCAGGACCAGCCGGCGTTTCCGCTCATCCCATATGGCAATCCCGAACATTCCATTGAGGCGGTTGAATACATCCGTTCCCCATTCCTTGTACCCGTGAACGATGACCTCAGTGTCCGACCGCGTCCGGAATTTATGCCCGCGCTTTTCCAATTCCCCCCGCAGTTCGCGAAAATTGTAAATCTCGCCGTTGAATACGACCCGCACCGTTTCCTCAATGTCGGACATCGGCTGCCGTCCGCCGGACAAATCAATGATCGAAAGCCGCCGAAAACCCAGCCCGACCGGTCCCGACACGAATTCACCCTCGTCGTCCGGCCCGCGATGGAACATGGACCGCGACATGCGGCGAATCGTCTCGCGATTTACCGGCTCGTCTTTGGCTAAATTAAGCTGCCCGCAAATCCCGCACATAAAAATTTGGTTTGATGTGTTCATATGGTTTGGACTCCGCCTTTTCGGCCTCGCACAGGTGCCACGCGAGGCTGCGAAACATTTGCGACTGCCCCCAGCGATGCATCGGCACATTGTCCCAGCCAAACATCAATTGGCGCGAACGGAATGAGCCGTCGGGTTTCACCCAGTGCTTCAGGATTCCCGCAACCACTGTCTCCAATGTCGTTTTCAATTGCGGAAAATGGCTCTTCAGAAGCAAACACAAATTGATGCATTCCGCGCAGTCGTAGAGCTCATGGCGATAGACCGTCAGGCGTGGCGCCCTCGCGAAGGGCCGCGGCATCCCATCTTCCGAAAACAGATTTTGCAGATAAAAATCCATGCCGCCCGCCAGCGCCGCCAGGCAGTCGCTGTCATCCGTGAGAAAATAAATTTTCGCAAGTGCTTTTATCACAAAACAGGTGTGAAAGTGGTCAACAAATGGGCGCTTGCCGTCCACCGCGTAGGGCCACGAACCGTCCGGGTTTTGTGATCCCAGCACGAAATTTAAATTGGCCTGCGCCGCCTTCCAAAAGACGTCGTCCCCGAAATATTGCGCGGCGCGGGTCAGCACAAAGGCGCGATACGCCGAAGCATTGACCACGCCGACTTTCCCAAATGGCGTGTACGAGCAGGTGCTCGCCGTTTCTGAAACCTTGAAATCCTTGATGTCATGCCGGACGTGGTGGGCAATGGACTGCAATATCCGCCGCCATTTCGGGCGGGGCTCCAATATCTCCATCTGTAAGAACGCCTCAAATACATAGGGTGTGGTGGTAATCAGCGGCGTGCCGGCCCGAATGGTTCCACTGCGCGTCACCCAATCGAATGGATAGCCCCAACAGAAATCCTTGAATTCCCGACAGCGGGTCTTCTCGAGCACTTCCAAAAAATGGACGGCCTTTTCAAAGTAATGCCGTTCGCCCGTGGCTTCGTAAAGATACGCAAAGCCCATCGCGTAATGCGCGTCGGCAATCGGCAGCCGCATCGGCCGATGAAAAAACCTCCGCGCCCCCGGCAGAAACGCCTCGCAAAAAATCATCGGCGCCACGGCGGGCGTCCCCAGCAGTTTGCTGTGGTAATAAAGCGCTTTCGCCCGGCGGCCAAGCGGCCCGGCAAAAAACGATTGATGGTCCCGCGAAACTTCGCCAAATCGTTCGAGCCAATCGGCAAAGTTCCTTACAATACCGTAAAGTTCAGTGGTCTGCATAAATTGGGGGGATGTTATGGTTTATTGCCGTGGATGATCCGATGCCAGCCCCAGCGCCGGCCGATCCATCTTTCGAGGCGGGGAGGAATCCATTTTCCAAGAAAGGACCAATGTTCGGAATTAAACTCCCACACTTCCTGGCGGACATTGACAAAATCCCTGAAAAGCGCGGCCGCTTCCCGGCGGTTATAAACGCGGGCCAGCGGACAAAAGGGACCATCCGTGTTCATGCTGATCCATTCGAGCGGCGTCATTCGCTTCTTTTTGAGCAACATCTCTCGATGGCCTTCGAGCTTCCAGCGGTCAAAGCCCGTGATCGCCGCAAGGGTTCGCGGCATGTATTCCGGCAAAAGGCACCACCTCAGAATTTTCCGTAAAAACATGATTTCGAGGTGGTAGTTGATCGAAGGCCGGTTATACAGCATCACGGTGAACGTGCCGCCCGACCGCAGCACCCGGCGAATTTCACCGACAATTCTATCCGGAGCCGGCGAGTGGTGAATCACGCCAAAGCTGTAGGCATGATCAAAACTTTCGTCGGGAAACGGCAGCCTCTCCTCCGCATTGGCCACGACCAATTCTCCGGGAACATCGAATACCTGAAAACGCTCCTGTGCCAGTTCAATGGAATAGGGTGTCAGGTCAACCCCCGTATAACGCGCGCCGCGTCTCGCAAACTCCAACCCGTCGGTCCCCACGCCGCAGCCGATTTCCAGCACATCCTTGCCGTCAAATGCCGCAAAATCGGCCACCTGCGGCACATGCCATTCCCGCCCATGATAGCGCTTCCAGGATATTTCCTCGAAATATCGCCGGCGTTGCGGCGCCTCCGACAGATCCGACTGGCAGGGGTTCGCGTTCCAAAATTCCCGGACATTGGCAAGGTCTGGTTTCATAATCTTTCAGCAGTTTTTCCGAACGACGCGGCATCCGGGCCCTTCCTTATCCGGGAGGTGAGATGGAATTTTTCGATTTTATTCAATCGCACGATGTCGCCCAGAATTGCCGCCAGTTTCTGCCTTTGCTCGTGGCGATGGAAACGCATCAGCTCAGGGGACACCGGGCGTTTCACGCGCTTAAGCGCTGCCCAGGCATAGCCCATAAAAAGCGCAAGCCCCCCCAGGACGTAAGGCCTTTTTCCAGTCCGATAGGCCGCGCGGAACAACTGCCATAGCGGCGATCCGCCCAGGCCATAATCCTTCATTCCATAATCAAACAGCGCGCCGATGCGGCTCCGTTCCGCCGTTCCCATCTTCCGATGATGATGAAAATACCTTTCGGGAAAATTTCGCGTCTCCCATCCGAGCATTCGGGCCGTGGTCACCGCAATCCAGTCAACCCCCCCGCCGGGCACCGCCAGATAGCCGCCAAGCTGTTCGAAACACTCCCGGCGGAAAAGCTGACAGGCGCCATGGACCGAGTGCTCTCCTTCAAAACTGTCCTTGACCGAGTCCCAATTTTCTTCAGTGTAGGCCGCGCCCGCAACCCCCAGCCGCGGATTGTCGCCAAATTTTTGCATCAGAAATTCCATGAGATCCGGCCCAAACGAAATGTCGGCGTCCACATTCCCGATAATCTCAAATTCGGCCGTCCCCAAAAATTTGAACCCCGCGTTCACCGCCTCCGCCTTGCCTCCAAAATGTCTTTGCCGCCGGTTCGTTGTCCGGCACACCAGCGAAATCCACGGAAAACGGTCCGCATAGTCCTCGACGATCTCCGCGGTGCCATCCGTTGAACCGTCATCCACGATCACCCAATGCTCCGGCAATTGGGTCTGTCGCGTGACCGACTCAAGGGTTTGCGCGATGAACGATTCTTCGTTTCGCGCCGCGGTGATGAGGACGTATTTCACGCGTAACAAACCGGAACAAAGTCGGCGTGCCTTTCGCCGGACATGGGCTGGCGCAGCGGGCACTCAGGCGTGGGCCACCGCCGCCGGTTCTCATGGATAAACAATTGAAACTTCTCAGGCAGCGATCCCGAATCGCATACTTCCACCCTTTCAAAATGCTGTTTGTATTTGTCGAAGTAATCCAGCCCCGGCGCCCGCATGTGATACCCTTCGAGCGGATTCGCTTCCGGGTATTCCACCGTCTTCTCGCAAACGACCGGGACCGGCAAAATCGCCAGACCGTTCGGCTTGAGCACCCGCCGAATTTCGCTGATGGCCTTCTCATCGTCCGGAATGTGCTCGAGTACGTGCGAGGCAAATACAAAATCATAGCTGCCATCACCAAAGGGCAAGTTTTGCAAATCCACCCTGTGGTCAACGCCTTTCATGCACAAATCCGCCGTCTCATATTTGCCAACGCGATCCTGAAAAAACGGGCGGAAAAAATTTTCGGGCGCAAAATGGAGCATCCTCAATTTGGAGACGTTGATACGTTTAAATAGCTCCATGACTACGAAATACTGAAGACGATGGCGTTCCAAGGCACCGCATTGGGGACATTTGGCGTGGCGGCGGAAACCCGCGAAGCCGTTCATATCCATGAAGGGTCCCTCGTAATTGCAAACGGGGCAGACAAACTGTTCTTTTTGCCGGTTCCACCATTTGAAGACCGGCAGCGGCGGATGGACCTTGTTTCGGATCCTTTGGAGTAATTCGGCCATAAGTTACTGTCCAATGAAATGAAAATTACCCGGCGGCAACAACGGGTTGGAATTCGTGTTGGTATTGCCGTAGGTCGGGCTTCCCAGGTCGAGTGGATGGGGGTACACGTAGGGCGTGTAGCCCGGCTTCGGTGTGTTATTATAAAAATCCCGTCCGGCTTGGATTTGCGGATAGGAACTCGTCATTGCCGCCGGCGCGCCGTTAAGCGTGTTGCCCCAGCAATAGATGGGTTCCAGGGCTTCGTTCGGCCAGGATTGGGTGCCAGTCAACGTGTCAATGGTAATCAGATAGTCGTTCACGGGGGACTGGCCATTGTCACGCAACAAATCCCCCGAACCCCGTCCCGGCTGGTCCAAGGCCGCATAGACAAGATGAATTTGAAACGCATCCCCGGTATTGAAAGTCAACGGGCTCCCCGCGATGATGCTCGCCGAAGCAGTATCACTTCCGATGTAATAAATAGTATTCGTTGTGTTGGAAGTAATCACCGAGAACAAACCGTTGTTGGTGTCCAGGACCGTGTAGCCGTACCATTGATTGGTCGCCCAATCGGCTCCGGTCACCTGCAGATAGGAAGCGCCGTTCGGACCGGAACTCGTGCCGCTCAAATACAAGGTCGGGCTGTTCGAATCCCATGGGTCTATGCCCGTCGCCCCGCCAAACGGCTCCCATTCTCCGTAAAAGGAGGTCGTGTAACGAAAGCTCCGAAGCGCCACTAGAGCATTATAGCCATTGCAGGCATTGCTAAAGATGACTCCGGAACCGCCGCGAATGAGCGCCGCGGCAAAACACGGATAACCAGGAGCGCTCGCGCTGTAATTAAAGGTATTGCCATAAATCTCGAAACTGCGTTCGCTGCGGTCCCGCCCTCCAGTCTCCGTGCCGTGATTGTTGAACAAGTCATTCCAAACCGTGTTATATCTAAATACCATGCGGGCGCCGGTGTTCCCGTCGCACGCGCCAACACTGGCCACATATCCGACAATGTTGGTGAAATAATTGTCCTCAACGTAAAGAACATTGGCGCTGTTCGGACCGTAAGTTGGCGGATACGCATACGATTCATCGCCTTCGCTGTCCCCGGGAATATAGTTGCCAGCAGAGACGGAGATGGATCTCTCGTAAAAAACATTGTGATCAATTACGCTAAACGAATTGCCGTAGGTGCAAATGCCCTTCGCATAAAGCCCGTTAAAATCAACGTTATCAACCCGCCACGACGTATTCGTCGTGCCGTAGCACGCGATTGCGCCGTAATAGTTGATGCTGGTGTTGGTCACGCCGCCCATCAGTTGCAGGTTGGCGATTTCTGTCAGATGGCCGGCGGTCGCGTATAAATTAATCACTTGAGCGCTGACCGAGCGGTTCTCTTCATCAATGAGCACGGTCTTATTCGTGCCAGCGCCGATCAAGGAGACACCGTATAAATTGAGGGTTTGGGTCATAACGTTGGTTCCGGGAGGCAATAGCACCACGTCGCCGGCCGATGCATTCGCAAGCGCGTTGCTGATATCGGAAAATAAACCGCTTACGGCATTGATAAGTTTGGCGTCCGCGGGCAATCCGGTGCCGAGTAACAGACTCGCCACCAGCGTGATCGTGCGTAAATTAACGGACGGTATATGGCAGGTCAGGCGCCTGAACCATTGCAGCCGGGAGCAATGCCGTCGGGAGGAAAGGTGAGATTTCCCTTTGCACTGTATGGGCAATCCAAAAGACGCGGTCATTGTTGGCCTATGGCGCTCCCTTTCAAAGGAATGGCGCTTACTTAAGACGTAAAACAGTGGCACACAACAACATGCGATGACGTTGCCTTTAGCGCCGTAGGCGCTACATATTTGTAGAACCGACCGCCTGAAAACTCCCAGCTCCGTGGGAGCGGCATATTCCGATTCACAATCTTCTATACTGTGGCAAGCTGTGTGTTTCATTCCTTGAGTAAGCGCCATTCCCCTTTCAAGGCGCGGATGGCCGACGCCTCCATTCCGGGGGCGTTGCCCCGGCGCTTTCAGCCCATTCGATTCGTCGCGAGTAAAGTTAGCAACCTATTTCCCTACCCTACCTCTCATTTACCGCAATTGGCCATCCAGCGGATGCGTAATCCTGCTCAGTCCCGGCCCCAGCTTCCGCACGATCGGTGATTTGCTCTTCCGCGATGACTTGCCGCTCCGGATAGTCTATCGCGATGATAAAAAACATAAAAAATGGAAATGCGTTCAACCGGAAGGCGGCTTCGGTCCAGTTATAGACAATAAACGCGAACAAAAAGGCCAATCGGAAGCGCCCCCACTCAAAATTGGCCAGAAGTGAGCGGCGGGCCTTCGCGTACGTTGCCACCAACAGAGCCAGGGTAAGGCCGACACCGATGTAACCCAGATTGAGATAGGTTTCAAGGTAGCCGTTATGGGCTTCGTTCAGAAAAGAAAGCTGGCTTTGGATTTCCTCCCGGCGCTCGCCGAGCCAGAAGCTCTCAAATCCGGTGCCAATGACCGGATTGATTTTCCAATTCCAGAGCATGCGCCAGATGTCTGTTCTTCCCGTGAACGTTTCGTTTCGTCCCAAAAGATGAATGACGTCGCCGAACAGTCCGAAGGCCACCCCCGCCAAAACACAGCCAATGATGCCGGCGCAGATGTAAAACCCAATGCGCTTGACGTTGACCCATCGAAAGTTCACCCCCAACATGATTAACCCGCCCAGCACCAGCGCCACCAATGACGTGGCGCTTTGCGCCATATGCAACAACCACACGTCCATGGCCAAAAGGCCGATACAGAGAACCAATTCGTTTCGCCTGGCTTTTCCGGATTCCCGGTTCCAAACCCGCAACAAGTGCCAGAACAATACCGAACCCAAAATCCAGCAATCGAAACCAAGTTCGTTCTTGTTTGTTGCAATCCCGGTGTTATGCGCCACGCCAGTCCAATCGTCGAAGCCGCGCCCCAACCAAGGATAATATTTGATGAACAGTATGGAAACCGGCAGCATCACGTAGGCGCAACGTTTCATCAGCAGCGCGAACGATTCAAGCGGCTCAGGCTCGGTGAGAATGAGCAAGGCCATCACCGGATCGCCAAGCAATTTTATCCAGCGTTTGCCCGCCACATAAGGGAAGTCCGACCAAACGATGGACAGCAAACAATACGCGAAATAAATAGTCACCCAGTGATTATTGCGGAAGAACGTCGCGAAATTTACCCGTCGCTGGTGAAGCACATAAATGCCCGCCAGGATGAGTAACAGGTAAAACGCCGCATCAATTGGACTCCCATCCTCCACCGTAATCCCCCCCGTATGAAAGCCAAAAATATCCAGCCATTGCGAAAGAAACCGGGAGCCACTGCCGACAATGATCCAGAAAAACGGCAGCCAAAGCGCGCTGGTTCCCTCGGCTTTTCCGCGTGCATCCCGCCAAAAAAGAAAAGCAATGAAGCCAAGCGTAAGATATAATGCGAGTGTTGGAGGCATATTAATCCATTTTTGCCGTGGAAATGCTTTTCATGATCGCCTGCGTGAAAACATTGCTGCTCGAAGTTTCAAGCGAAGGATTTCTCGGTTTGAACGACAACCGCCGGGCGTTCGACTAACTGGCTGACCAGACCCAAAAATTTCTGCCGTTCGGCATGCCAACAGTTTCTTTCATAGACTCTTCGCCCCCTCTCCATCAGGGCCTGCAAGGCCAATGGATTCGCATGCGCCCATTCAATCTTCGCGGCGAGATCATCCACGTTGTTTGGCTCAAAAAACAACATCTCATCGTCTCCAAAATAATCACGGATGCCCCGCGTCAAAGGAACTATGACCGGCTTGCTCATCGCCAGATATTCGAAAATCCGCGTCGGAAAATTGATCTGCGTGAACGCCGTCAGACGATTGGGCACCACTCCCAAATCGGCGTTCGAAATGTCACGCGCGATTTCCTCCAGGGTCTTGAACCCGTGAAATTGGACGGCATCGCCCACGTTGAGTTTCCGCGCCTGTGCCAGAATTTTGTCCAGATAGTCGGTCGGTTCGCCATAGAGATGCAATTGGACGCCAGGCATTTTCCCGCGCAGTTTTGCTATCGCCGCAACCGCCAGATCCAATCCGTGGCGCTCCACAATCAACCCGTGATACATAAGGGTGAAGCCATTCTTACTTGGCGTTTTCCCATCTCCAATTGGAAGATTCGCCCCATTTTCTCTTCCAATCGGCAATTGGCAGCCGGCAGCCGCCAAATTTTTTTGCGGATTGAATATCGCCCCCTCCGGCGAGTTCATGACCGTCTCGATTTTGTGCGGGGGACAGCTTCGTGACGTGAACAATTCCTTGAACGCCCGATTGGGGGTCAGCACCAGATCGGCAAACGCGATGCTCGCCCGCTCCATCTTTTTCAACCAACGGACGACCACATGCTCTTCGCGCAAACCATAGATGCTTTGGAACAACTCGGGCATCGGGTCGTGCAGGTCTAAAATGATCTTTGCCCCGAACCAGCGCGGAAACAGGCCGGCGAATACCAGGAAATCCGGCATATTGTGGACATGCACAAGTTTGTAACGCTTTTTTAAACTCCAAACAGAAAGTAGAAAAAACGAAACGGCCAAAAACCAGGCATATTGTAAAATATAAACGAGTTTGCCCGCGCGCCGCCGCTTGAGCGGGATGCGAACAACATTGACCCCATTGATGTTTTCACACGCCAATTCGGAATTATTCTTGCGAAGACAGATGACGTCCACCTCCGCGCCGGTGCTTTTTAAAGCCTCCGCCTCCCGGCGCGGCCGCGGATCGGACGCATAATAGGAATACAAAACCACTGCGGCGGCGACTTTTTCCAGGGAAACGTTCGCATCATGCCCGTTGGAGGCGCCCTGCGTATCGGCTTCATAGTGGGTGTGCTTGTCGGCCCGATGATTTTCCTTGTACCATCGCGCCATGTCCCGCGGCAGCGGATTCCAGTATTCGCGCGCATAGAGCCGTTGGACATGTTGCAGAAAATCCTCATACCATACCGCCGGATATTCCGAGGCATCCAGCTTGTTGCCGAATCCGACGTAATCCGGATGTACGTTCAGCAATGCCATCCCGCCGCGCGCGACCAGCCAATCCAGCTTGGTCTTCCAGATTTCCGGTGATTTCTCATCGAGCACCAGATAGAGCGTCGAGTCTTGCGGCAGGGTGTAGGGCAACTCGACGTACCCGCCCCCGTTGCCATCCGATATCCAGAAGGGAAAAATCGTATTGGCGCCCTCCGGCTGCGGCTCGAACGGATCGGTGTCAAAGGTGGATGCATCGTATTCAATCTTTAAATGATGCAGGCGGTCGCGATCATGAAGCATGAACGCCGCCCGAAATCCGCTGGCATTCCAATCCTTGAGATAGCCATTGATGCTCCGCGCGCTCTTGTGAAAATCGTTCCTGCGCCAATACAGCTTCCCATCGTGGCGCAGGTCGTGGACCCCCACTTCAAATCCATTGAGCAGAAGCTCATTGCGCAAGTCGCGGGGGACCCGGTAATCGCCCTCGGGGATGAAATTAAACGATGAGTGAAAACCGTATTTGCGCTCCAGGTCCATCAGTTCGCGGCATTTTGCCAGCCCCGCCGCGCCTTCCACGTCGTGCGTCAGGACCAGTGCGAATCTCTTTCCATTCGGCCAGCCCCGCCAGTTTTCAGGAGCGCGGCCGGCGTTTTCATTGATCGGCCACACCTGTTTGAATGCCTCCCGCTTGCGGCGCGCGATGAATCGGCGCAGACCCATCCTCAACCGCCACGGCAGATAGGGCTTGAACCGGTAATAAATCCGGTTGCTGAATAACAACGCTGGCATTTTAAGAAACCATTGGGCGGCGGCGTCCCCGACAACGGGCCGGGGCGCCGCCGACCGGTTACGATTGCAATCCTCAGAAATCCGCCAGGGTCTCGCGATGAAGCAGGTCCGGAATGTACTTGCGCGTCTTGTTCAGCACGATCCCCACCTTGGTCTTGGAAAGCGACAGCAGTTCGATCGCCTGCTGGGCCGCATCGCGCTCGGTCCGTTCTGCCTGGATCACCAGCAAAATCATGTCCATGTACCCCGCCAGGCGCGACGTGATGCTGGTCTGGCTGACCGGTGGCATGTCGAAAATAATGTAATTGTAATCGCTCGCTTTGAGCCGCGGCAGCAGCGACGCAAAATGGCGCGGCAAAATGCGCTGGTATTTTTCGTCAGGCGATCCCGCCGTGACGACATAGAGGTTTTCCTGGACAAAGGCGTTGTCCCGAACGCCGGATTCCAAGGCTTCCTCCAGCCCGCAACTGGGCTTGCCCATGAAGAATTGTTGCGAGACTCCCGGCTCCGATTTCATGTCCACCAATAATACACGCTCGCCAAATTCCGCGACAGAGATCGCCACCCCCGCGGCAATGGCGCTCACCCCGCAGCCTTTTTCGGTGCCGGTCACAGCCACCAGCTTCGAACGCGTGTCCCCGGCGCTTTCAAAGTAATTCACGAGCCGGTCACGCAGCGCATCGTAGAAGCGGTTAAGGCAACCGCTCGTTTCCCACGAGAGGATTCCCGCCCCGTTTTCGGCCGCGTATTCAATCCCGTTGCCATCGGCGCTTTGGAACTGCAATCGCCGCCGTTCCGCCGCCTGCGCCAGGTGGCGATGTCCGTTCCGGCTGATGTCCGGAATGGAAATCAGCAGCGGTAATTTCAAGCGCGTCTCGATTTCCTTCGAGCGCCTCACGGATGTGTCCAGGTATAATTCGATGAACAATGCCCAGGCCAGGCCCGCGGCAATCCCCCCGCCAATCATCGCCGCCATGGTTTTAACCCGCGACGTGTTGTCCTTGCTCGGGGGGGTCGGCTCTTCAATCGGACTGATATTCGACACGCGCCCCGGGCCGAGGGTCTCATTGATTTGCGCTTGCTCCAGGCTCGTCGCGAAGTATTGATAATTCCCTTCCAACATTTCTTTCTGACGCTGAAGGTCCGCGATCTTTGTTTCCGCAGTGTCCACTTTGGAGGCTTCCGCTTGTAACCCGCCCAATTCCTGTTTCAGGACCGAAATTTTGGCTTGGAGTGAGAGCGGCTGCAGGTTGGCCGCCTCCTCGGACGATTGCCCGTTGTTCTCTTCCGCGGGGTTTGACGAAGGCATGTAGGTGCCAATCAAACTGGGATAACTTTCTTCCAGGCTTTTCTTCAACTGTTGCGTTTGTGCGATTTGCAGGCGCACTTCCTGCACCAGCTCATTCTCATCCGTGAATCCGTATTGGGAGAAATACTGGTTTTGGCGATTTTGCAGATAATCCAGGTGCGCGCAAACCCGCTGGTATTCATCCACCCGGGACGGCGGCACATACGGAGTGGCCGCCGGTGCGGCGGCATTCGTTGATTGTTGGGATTCAGCCTTGAGCACCCCCTCCTGCGCCGCCAAATCTGCTTCCGCTTCAAATAGTTGCTGGCGAAGATCCGCAATTTGGTCGGTATAGGACCTCTCCGCATCCGCCACGGATATGATCCCCGCGCCGGTTTTCGCCGCGCGCAACTCATCGTCTATCTGGTCAATTTGCGAACGCAACTCCGCCGTTTCCTGCGCCAGAAAATCATCCGACATGCTGGACTGATGCACCTGCAAATACTTGTTCAAGTAAACCGAGATGACGTCCGAAAGCACCGGCTGCACCACCGAAGGGTCTTTGCTGCGAAATACCAGGTGAATGACACTGCTGTCCTTCGGCGCCTCAATCGTCAGATTTTGTTTGATGATGTCCGCCGCCTTCACCGGATCGTTCCCCCCTTGATACTGCGCCAAAATTTTATCCGGGCCGACGTCTTTGGCCACCTGTTCCGCAACGTCATAACTCGATAATATCTCCATTTCCGAGTTCATGATGCTTTGCCCCATCGCATCCGGCGACGTCACCGCTTCCTTGGCGTCCGGGCTTACCGCCCGGTTATCCAGCACGTATCGGATGAACAGCCTGGCTTCCGATTGGAACGGTGGCGGATAAAACCACCAATACCCCGCCGCCGCCGCGGCGCCCGCCAGCGAGAGAAGAATGATCTTCCATTTGTGGCGGAAAAGAATGAAGTAAATGTCCCCCGGCGTCATCCCGGGCGGTTCATTGTTTTGATTGTGGTTGGTCGTTTTCATTTTTACTTTCTTTTAGCCACGGGGAAATAGACGAAGGATTCATGGAGAACAGCCTTGAGAAGGGTTCGCTAGCCGCCATTCCTCCAATTTCAATCTTTCATCTTATCCGACAGCCTCCGTGGTTATGGTTATGCCCAGTGCCGATACAATATTCTGCCCAGAAAACGCGAAATCGGGATCGGCAATGCCCGGAAGACCAGGTTGTGCAAGCCGTGGGATTCATCCCGCGCCGGAATATATTTTTTCTCGTCTAGAGAAAACCGGAAGTAGCCGATGGATTTTTCCCGCGTATTCCACCCCAATTTGAATCGCCGCAAGCCGGCGTTGCCGAGCGACGTGCGCCCCAAATCCAATTTCCTCACGCCCGCCCGCGCCAGCCGGCCAATCGCCTCCCACATCACCAGATTGTTTCCGCGCAGATTTTGAAACGCATCGTCCGACGCCCCGAATTTATAGATCGCCTTTTCGCCGGAATGAAAAAAAATCGCGCCGGCAACCGAAACTTTCTTTCGCCGCGCCAAAGCTACGAACCCGAGCCCTTCCGACAACACGTGCTTATGGATGTTTTTGAAAAACACAAAGGGTTGCGGCGGCAGTCCATGTTTCTTCCGCGACCGGCATTGCAACGTGTAAAAGGTCCGGACTTCCGCGAGGTCCTGCGAAATCTCTACGCGCACGCCTTCCTTTTCCGCCTTGCGAATGGCCCGCCGCACCGGGCTTTTTAACTTGGCGAATAATTCATTCTCGTCCCCTGATAGGTCCAATGTGTGCCCATAAAATGAAACCGATGGCGGCGCACCCGGGTTGAATTCACGGCCGCCCCGGATTTCCAGATAATCCCATCCGCGAAGAAGCCCAATTTCCTGCGCGTTGCGAAAAAGTTCGATGAATGAAGCCTGGTTCGAACAAACTGGCTTGCAGTCATCGGTGAATGGCAGCCCCACGCCGCGCCAGCCAGTCAGGCGGCTGCTCACTTCCATCAGCGGCAACAGCGAGTGAACCGCGCCACGATCGTGGCCGACAAAATAAATCGGTCGGTAACCGTATGTTTCCGCCAGCACCCTCGCCCACGCCGCCGTGTGAAAAAATGACTGGTTCGGATGTTGCCGGATGCGAAGGTCCCAATCAGAATGCTCCAGCGGATTGGTCCATTGGACGCCGCTGGCTCCCGACCGGGCAGCCAGATCCGGGACCGGACCAATCCGTTGCGATATTAAACTTCCAACGAACACAAAGTTTCCTGGCGTTGATTTTTCAAGAGAGGCTTCAAAACGCGGGCCGGGTTGCCGGCAACGATGGTGTTGGGCGGTACGTCCCGTGTCACAACGCTGCCGGCGCCGACAATCGCATTTTCACCGATGGCGATTCCGCAGAGGAGAATGGCGCCGGAACCTATGGAGGCGCGGCGTTTCACCACCGTGGGGACGCATTCCCAGTCGGTTTCGGCCTGCAATTCCCCGTTTCCATTGGTTGCGCGCGGATAACGGTCGTTGGTAAACACCACGTGATGACCAATGAAAACTTCATCCTCCAGAGTGACCCCTTCGCAAATAAACGTGTGGCTGGAAATTTTGCAACGATTCCCGATTTTTGCTCCCTTTTGAATCTCGACAAATGTGCCGATCTTCACGTCGTCGCCAATTTCGCAGCCATAAAGATTCGTGAAATCGTAAATCCGGACATTTTTTCCCAGTCGCACGTCGCCGGCAATCTGTCTCCACGACCCGGCAGGACATGGTCCCTGCGCGCTCATGACGCAACCATCCCTGGCGCCACCACCGGTACAACTCTTTTAATCATTTTTACGGTGCGTTTCCTTCCGCCGAGCGCCACCACCGGTACCCTGCGCGCGCGCGCGCCGTGCAATTCATACCCGTGCCCATTGCCATCGGATTGCGTCGCCGCCTGTTGTCCGGAAAATTGGACGGGTGCGCCGCCCAGGCGGAGAGATTCGGAAGATGCTTCCAATATGCGAACGAGGTTCAGGCCGTTTTTCCCGTCCGTCAACGGCGTCGTCCCGTTCTTGATGCAGTCGAGAAAGTGTTGGCATTCGCTCCGCAACGGCTCTTCCTGTTTGACGTACGGTACGTAAACGTCACCGTAGTGATATGCGTATTGAAATTCCGCAAAAGTGTCATAGTGCGGCGGGATTTCCACGCGGGCGTCGAATACGCGGATTTTTTCCAAAGGCGCCACGTCGTCATAGACGATCATCCGCTTGCTGCCAACAATCGTCATTTCGCGCACCTTGCGCGGATCCAACCAGCTATTGTGGATGATGGCGGTTCGTTGTTTGGGAAACGTCAGGCAGATCGTCGTCACATCTTCTATGCCGGGCGTGATATGGGCGCAACCGCGGCAATTCACTTCCGTCGGCGGGTCGCCCATGATGTATTGGATGATGGAAATATCATGCGGCGCCAGGTCCCACGCCACGTTGATGTCCTTTTGGAATAGGCCCAGGTTTAACCGCCGCGCGCAGATGTACCGGATGTCGCCAATATCGCCGTGCTCCACGATGTCCTGGATTTTTCGCACGACCGGCGAATAGAGAAATGTATGCCCCGTCATGAGCACCAGCCCTTTCTTTCGGGCGATTTCTATCAACTCCTCGCATTCCCCCGAAGAACCCGCCATCGGTTTCTCAATGAATGTGTGCTTTCCCGCCTGCAGACTGGCCTTGGCCATCGGATAGTGCCATTTGACGGCGGTAGCGACGACCACTGCGTCCAGGCCGACGCCATTGAGCATGAACCCAAAATCGGTGGCGCGCTGGACGTCAGGGTAGAGGGATTTGAGATGCTCCAGCCGGTCTTCGCTCGTATCGCACATCATTTTCAAATGGCAATCGGGCAGTGTTTTGAAATTTCGGACCAGATTCGGTCCCCAATAGCCGCAGCCAACGACGCCAATTTTAATCGGTTTTGTCATGATAAAATTATGGTTGAAGCCGGCAACTGCCGGGAATGGAAGGACGGGGGGAAACCGTTATTGATTCACCGCCGGCGTGCGGAAAATCTTCCGCTCAAGCGTCTTCGGCGCCAACACCTTTGGTGCCGCGGTTCTCGCCGCTGAATTTTTGTGCTTTCGGGCGTCGAACATTTGAATCACCAGCGCCGGAATGGTTTTGAAGATGATTTCGAGGTCGAGCAGCAGACTGCGGCGTGTGCCGTATTCGATGTCCAAACGGACCATTTCCTTGAAGGTGGTCCGGTTTTTCCCGCTGACTTGCCAGAGTCCCGTGAGGCCGGGCGCTATCTTGATGCGCTCGCGTTGCCAGAAATTATATTCCTCAAACTCGTAGGGTAGGCACGGACGCGGGCCAACCAGGCTCATCTCACCGCGGAGCACATTGAGAAGTTGCGGCAATTCGTCCAAGCCGCAAGAACGAAGAAAGCCTCCGAAGGGTATGATGCGCGGATCCCGCGAGTCCAGTTTTATCATCGGGGCGTCTGTCTGAATCAATTGCCGCAAATGGCCCTCATGGGGATGCGATTGGGCCCCCACAAACATCGTGCGGAATTTGAAGCAAATAAATTTTTGACCGCGCCAGCCGATGCGTTCCTGTTTGAAGAAGATGGGGCCGTCTGATACCAGCCCGATCACGGCTGCGACCATCAGGGCCACCGGAATCAAAAGAGGTGAAACCAAGACGATGAGGCTGATGTCCAAGACGCGTTTCCAGCGAGGAATCCCGTTTGTCTCCCGCCCTTCTTTTCCATTGACCCTATTCATTAAAGTAAAGCTCCGCACTTGTTGCTTTCCCAACTTTCTTCCCAACCCGTTCCGGCGCTCCCGCCGGGACTGTTAAACCAGCGCCGTTTCCCGGCGCGCCAACACCGGCGCCAGATGCGCCAGCGTGTTTTCAATCAGAACCACGGACTCCCGCCCCACTTCCACGGGCGTCGGTTGTCCCAAAACTTCCAGTAAAACCTGAACGCGTTTCTTCGCCGGCATATTGCGCAGCACGTACGCGTGCATGCCGGGAAAAGCCCCGTTGGCCACGGAAACTTCGCTGCCAGGCGTCAGCCGGTTGTCCACCGTCAGCGGCTCGTCCGCCTCAAAACAATCCTGCAATTCTTCGATGATCCCGTCCTCCACCACAGGAATCCTTCCGCCAAAATGAACGAGGCTGCCGATCCCATTCGTGTGCTTGATTTCATCGAGCTTTTCGTCAATCAGGCAACGCACGAATAGATAGCAGGGAAACAGCGGCTCGATGCACCGGACCGCGCCGCGCCGGGTGGCGCGCTCAATCCGCAACCGCGGCAGAAAAACTTCCAACTGAAGATTCTTTTGCAGATTCGCCGCGGCAATATGTTCGTGCTTCGGCTTGGTCCGCGCACAGTACCACTTCGGGCACTCGAATGTATCCTCCATCTTCACGCCGGAATGACTAACATAAATGGTGCCAAGCGGCTTTGAGGCGGAAATTCCTGAAATTTAACGACTTTCCGGCGCGGGTGGCGCGAATTGCAATTTCGCCCGCTGCAATTTGCACAAGCCCCGTCGAAAAACTTTTCGCTTTTTATTTACGAGTGTAGCCTTTCCGTTACATTTTCCCGTAAATGCTCCAGTTGGATTATTTGGCGGAACTTTTTGAGGAAAACCGCCCCGCCGCCTTCGCGACTGTAAAGGAATTTTACATCGCGAAAAAAAAATTTAATTTCAATTCCCGTCCGGCCGTCATGGGCGTCGTCAATTTATCCTCTGACTCGTGGTATCGGGAGAGCGTCTGTCTCTCCCCGGAAGCCGCCGTCGAGCGCGGAAAAATGTTGACCGCCCAGGGCGCCGATATTGTGGACGTGGGCGCCGAATCAACGTTGGCGCATGCCGCGCGGGCCGATGACGCGGCGCAAAAATCAAAAATGTTGCCCGCCATCAAACTGTTGCGCGCCGGGAAAATCCTTGTATCCGCTGAAACCTATTCCCCGGCAGTCGCGCGCGCAGTCCTCGGGGCGGGCGCCAATATCTTGAATCTCACCGGCACTGCTCATTCCAGGGAAATTTTCAAAATGGCGTCGCATCATGATGCTGCCGTGATTATTTGTTATGTCCAGGGCCGAAATGTCCGCGAAGTCGGTGATTTTGATTTCAGCGCGGACCCCATCGCGAAAATGCGGGAATATTTTTCCAGGCAGATAGAAGCTGCGGAGCGCGCCGGGGTGAAACGTATCATCCTCGATCCCGGGCTTGGATTCTATTATCGCAACCTGCAGGACAGCGCGGTGCGCGTGCGCCATCAAATGACCATCTTTCTGAATACGTTCCGCCTGCGGACCCTCGGGTGGCCCGTTTGCCACGCCTTGCCGCACGCCTTTGAATTCTTTCGCGACCAGGTCCGCTGCGCCGAGCCATTTTTCGCCGTGCTCGCGGCGCTGGGCAGAACGGATTTGTTCCGCACGCACGAAGTGCCCCGAGTCAAGGCAGTGATCGAGACCATGAAGACCTTCAAATGAAGACCTTTTCGTCGAACATCATCAGCGGTACCAGGGTTATGGAACGGAAATGGCGGACGGCTTTACTTTTATGCCTTACGATCCGCCCTCCCAAAGCGCCTGGTCCGAGGCTCCTGGCGTGGACGGTTATGCGTCCTACAAAGTCGCCAACACCGTTACCAGCCATCAGGCTTACGGCCTTGGCGTCTATGCGGTGTTCATTAACTCCACAAATATAAGTTGCTTTGACGCCATCGAGACCCCAACCAATCCCCAGCAGGTCAATGTGCATCATATGATGGATGTTTACATCACCGGAAACACCTCCGGTGGTGGCACCAGCGAGATCAATAATATTATCAACGGCGCCGGTGGCGAAGTTGGCCCTTCCTTCGCCACCGCCTACGCCGACCAGCTCTGGCTGTCTCCTATGTTTAACATCGGCGCCGTTCCCGATCTGACGGGTACGAACATCGTCATTACCTTTCCGACCGGGTCCTGGCACGCTTATCAACTCCAGTTTGAGAACCTATTGCGTGGTTCAAATTGGTCGAATTGGGGAGGCACGGTTGCCGGCAACGATGCGTTGGAATCAATCTCCATTCCAATTTCCACAACCAACCAGTTCTACCGCGTCGTCGCGTTCTGAACCGTTTGAAGAAAAACTGTGGCCGTTCGGCACTTCCTCTCCCGTGTCTCGTCGAAGCGAAGCAAAGACGGACCCGTCGGGGGAGAGGATTGAGGTGAGGGGGCACGCATGGTAAGTAAAACAGAATGCTCATAGTGGTTGCCTCTCCGGACTCCGCGTCCGCCGTCCAAACTTCCTCTCCCCATCGGGGGAGAGGATTGAGGTGAGGGGGCACGCATGGTAAGCAAAGCAGAATGCTCATAGTGGTTGCCTCTCCTGTGACCAAAAGATACCGCTGCTCCTCTTACCCAAACGATTGGCTGGGTTTTTCTGAAAACGCCTCTCAAATTCTTATTAGAATTGCTTGCGTTCTTGTCTGCATACGTTAGCCTGCCTTTGGTCTGTGTGAATGGATTTTCGAACGTTGAACCCTTGAAACTTGTGAAGACTTCAACTCAAACCAGATGCGGCAAAATCAATGATAAATTCCTGCTGGCGCTTTGGATTGCGTTGCTGGCTGGCACCGCCCGTGGCCAGTTGTTTGTCGAGAGTTGGGACGCCGGCACCGTCGGCCAATACCTGACCTCGGGGGCAACGGTCAATGCCACGCTTCTTTCAGGATTGGGTGGACCCCAGCAACTCGCCTTGGCGGGAGATGATTTGTTCGTGACGAGTCAAGGCAACATGTTGCCCGCCCGGCCAAACACCGGCGTCGTTGGCGAATACACCACCTCCGGGGCCACAGTCAATGCCTCGCTCATTTCAGGACTGAATGAATTGATTGGCGTCGCCGTGGATGGAAACGATCTGTTTGTGACGACGGGTAATACCATCGGCGAATACACGACCTCCGGGGCAACCGTCAACGCCTCGCTGTTTTCAGTGCCTGACGACGCTTTGTCCTTCGCCATTGACGGATGCACAATGTCAACGGAACGGTTTTGAAACTTTTTTCAATCGCTATGAAGCCCTGACGTTGGCTTATCACGTGAAAGAACATAAATTCGTCGTTGCGGTGCCGTAGACTTTCACTGCACGATTGAAGATCACGGTTTCGGTTCTTCCGGCTTACGTTCCGGCGTGGGTTCGGGCGGTTCGATGGACGGGCTGCGCATGACGTCCTATTCCTGCTCGTATTCATGATCGAAGATTTGGAGATGGTGGGCCTGCCCGGACTTGAACCGAGAACCAAAGCATTATGAGTGCTCTGCTCTAACCAATTGAGCTACAGGCCCGCCGCGCTATGATTTCAGAATCAACAGCAACTTTCAACATCTTCGAGAGACCGGATTTACGGCGGCGGCGGAAGGGTTTGATGGTAATTCGGATACGGCGGGCGGGGATACACAGGCGGCGGATTCTCTTTCAGGAGTTGAAGCACCACCGACACCGCTTTTTCCAGTTGAGGATCGTGTCCTTCGCGCACAAGTTGGGGATCCATGCCCACCTCGTAATCCGGTGGGATGCCATGATTCTCCACCACCCAGTGTCCGTTAAGTCCGTACAGCGCCCAACGCGGGGCCATGACGGAGCCGCCGTCAATCAATGGCGGATAACCGCCGATGCCCACGAGGCCGCCCCAGGTCCTCATGCCAACGAGCGGCCCGATGTTCAGTTCGCGGAAATACCACGGCAACGCGTCGCCGCCGGAGCCGGCAAATTGATTGATGATCATCACTTTGGGACCGAAAATGCCCAGCGGTTCGGAAATGTCATGGCCTTCGCGCGTCATCACGCGGTTCAGGGGCGGGCGGCGCAGATAATCCACGACGTAGTCGGCCAGGTAGCCGCCGTGGTTGAAGCGTTCGTCAATGATGGCGGCTTGCTTGTCGGTTTGCGAAAAGAAGTAGCGGTTGAAGTTGTCGTAGCCGCCATACATGGTGTCGGGGAGATAGACATAGGCCACGCGACCGCCGGTCATTTCGTCCACCTTGCGACGGTTTCCTTCGATCCAGGCGAGATGTCGCAGGCCAAACTCGTCTCCCACCGGCACCACCATGACATCGCGCGAGTCCGAGCCATCGGGATTCGGGCCGACCTTGATGACCGTCTGCTGCCCGGCGGTTTCCTGGAAAAAGCTGTAGAGATTATTGGTGGCGGTGAGATTGCGTCCGTTGACGGCGAGCAGGTATTCACCCACTTTGACGTTGATGCCGGGTTGGGTGAGCGGCGCCTGGAGGTCGGGATTCCAATTCTGGCCGCTGTAGATGCGCTGGAATCGGTAACGGTCGTGGGCGACATCGTAATCGGCCCCGAGCAGGCCGACGTTGATTTCTTTAACGTCCGGTTCGGTGCCGCCGCCGACCCAGAGATGGCCGACGACGAGGTTGCCGATCATTTGGCGGAACAAATCGTTCAGATCATCCCGGCTGGCCACGCGGTCCAGGAAGGGCGCATAAACCCGCTCGGCTTCCTCGATATTCAGGCCGTTGAAATGGGGGTTGTAAAAGAAATCGCGTTCGATGCGCCAAACTTCGTGATACATCTGCCGCCATTCCGCCGGCGGATCCACATAGACTTCCGCGTCATCCAATTTGAGCGCGCCCTTGCCGTCATCGGGCGCCTTTGACGAATCGGCGATGTAAAACGTGTCGCCATTGCGATAGAGCATTTTCTGGTCGTCGGCGGACAAGGCGAAATCGCGGATGCCGCTCAGAATCTGTTCCGTCTTTCGCGTGTCGAGGTCGAAACGATGGAGGTTGAGCGCGCCACCGTCGGGCGTGTTCACGAGCTTCGGTCCTTCCAACAAAAAGACAATGCCGTTCGATCCGGCCTGCAAATCCGTATAATTTCGGGCGGGAATCGGCAAGGAAACGATGCGTTGCGAAATATTGGTGAAATCAATCGTGAAGGCCGGCGGTTCCTTCGGCTTTTTCTTTTCCTTTTTTTCGTTTTTGGCTGAATGGCTGGTGAGATTTTTACCGGTCTTATCGTCCAGATTGGTTGAGCTAACGGCGAGATTTGTATCGGCCTGTTCGTCTGAATTGGTTGAACTGACTGCGTTGGTCGCGGATTCATCGTCGCTTTGCGGTTTGACCGGCGACGGCACATTGGTTTGCAGCACGATGGCGTAGATACTGTAAGTGACCGGACGCGACAGGCCGGACATGTCGCTGTCGCCGGCGGTCAACCCGTAATCAGTACTGGCCGCAAAATAAAGATACTTGCCATTCTTATCAAAGGCCGGAAAGCGCGCGTCGCTCATTCCGTCGGTGATTTGCGTGGGTTTGCCGGATTTCAGCGAATACACAAAGATGGCGTGCAGCATATTTGGCAGGATACGGTTGTAAGTGAGCCACTGGCTGTCCTGGGACCAGTGAACATTGAACGGCGAAGGCCCTTCCTCGTAATAATCGGTGTCCACCTTTACCGGAACACCATTGGTCAAATCGAGATACCAAAGGTTGAGGCGCTTGTCGGAATAGGCGATTTTTTGGCTATCGGGCGACCAGGTCAATTCGTAATAGAACGACGGCGGGCGGTCGAGAGTGATTTTGCGGATTTTGCCCAGACCAAATTGGTCGCCGATCTGGAGGGTGTATTCGCCCGATTCGTCGGAGAACCAGGCGACGGACTTGCCGTCGGGCGACCAGGCCGGGTCGCGGTTGGCGACGCCGGAGGCCGGCGTCAAGTCGCGGGCGTCGCCTTTCTCGGCGGGCACGGTGAGGATTTGGCCGTGCGCCTCAAATACGGCGCGCTTTCCGGTTGGCGAAATATCCGAGTTGTGGACATCGTCGGCGGAAATTTTCTGGAAACCCGGCTCCAATTGCGGCATGTCGGCGGCGACACGCACATGGACTTCGTGTTCGGCATGGGTGGCAAAATCGTAAATGTGGAGTGAACCGAATTGGTCATAGACGATACCGCCGGGGCCGGCGGCGGCGGAGATGATGTCGAAACCGGTGTTATGCACCAGCTCGGTGACCGCTTTGGTGTCCAGGTCATAGGCGAACAATGTCGTGGGTCCATTACGGTCGGAGAGGAAATAGATGGTGTTGCCGACCCACATTGGATTTTTGTCGTTGGAATTGTCGCGCGGAATTTTGGTGATGCTGGAATCGGAAAGATTGGCGATCCAAATGGGCGTGGTCTGGCCGCCCCGGTAATCCCTCCAATAAGGCTCCCACTGAAAAATCGGGACGTAGGCGAGCTGTTTGCCATCCGGCGAATAAGACCCATCCGAACCCATCGGGAGCGGGAGTTCGGTGGGATAGCCCGTGCCATGCAGCGGCATTGTGTAAAACTGTGCCGGGTCCGAATAGCTGGCCCGATGAGACGTGAAAAGCACGTTCTTGCCGTCGGGCGTCCAGCCGACGGGGACTTCGTCGTCGGGATAATACGTCAGGCGCCGCGGTTCTCCGCCGGCGGCGGGCACGACGTAGATATCATTGTTGCCGTCGTAGTTGCCGGAGTAGGCGACGAGTGTACCATCCGGGGAAAACACCGGTTTGGCGAGCCGGTCGCTGCCGGTCACCAGCCGTTGGGCGTCACCGCCATCGCGGCTGACGATCCAAATTTCGCCGCCGTAGGCGAAGGCGATTTGGGTCTGGCTCAAGGACGGTAACCGCAAGAGGAGCGGTTCGAACGGTTTGGCGACCGCGAAATTCGCGCTTGCAGCCAGGAGCAGGATGACGATCGAGTTTCTTACCATAGCCGGTGAATGTTGAGAGTTTCGAGCATGGTTGCTTCCGCGGGACACATTAAACGGAAGAAAGAGGAGTGAGAAGGGAGAAATATACCGGAACAATGAAAACTGTGGCCGAAGAGGAGATGCGCGCTTCGCGCGGCTTCGCAGATGGCGGCTGTCGTTGGAGCCTGGAAACCCAGGGCGGCGCTCGCAGACTCGCTTGCCTCTGGGCTACTTTCGGTCACCCCTTCGGCGTATTATTCGGCGGCTGCGCCGGAGGCTATAAGAGGGGAATGCCGATTGGCGATTGGCGAGCGGCGATTGGAAGGGTAAATTAAATCTGATGCATGTCCTCAACGGTGAGCGCTTAAAGGCAAGGTCCGGCCATCCACGGCTGGTCCCACTGCCCGAGGCGGAGACCCGTGCGTTTATCACCAGTCGTTACCATGAACGGGCAGTTCACTTTCTCTGGCATTACCATCACGAGGTGGAACTGGTTTGGATCCGCGCGGGGAGCGGATTGCGTTACGTTGGCAGCTCGGTAAGGCATTTTGGGCCTGGCGACCTGGTGTTGTTGGGCGGCGGCCTGCCGCACACCTGGGCTTCGGAAATCGGGCAGTCCTCGGATGCGATCTGGTCCGTCATCCAATTCCATCCCAGGCACTGGAGTGAAGGTTTCTGGAAACTGCCCGAGTTGGCGACGATGAACGACTTGCTGCTTCGGTCGGCGGGCGGGGTACAATTCACCGGTCCGCTGGCACCGCGAGTTGGAAAACAAATCGAGGAGCTTGCGGCCATGCCCGGTTATTCGCTGGAAGGGTTGGTCCTATTTCTCAAAATCTTCGATCAATTGACCCGGATGCCATCCCGGACGTTGAACGACGCGCGGGTGGAGCGAAGGCCGGGCCAGTCGGATTCCCGGCTGGAACTGGTTTTGCAATGGATACAAGGCCAGATGTCCGGGAGCATTACGCAAGCGCAGGCAGCCGGCAAGGTGAAGATGGGGCCGGCGGCGTTCAGCCGCTGGTTCAAGGCCAGTGTGGGACGCGTCTTCCAGCGCTACGTGAATGAATTGCGCGTGGCAAAAGTCTGCGCGCTTCTGGCTGGCGGCGAAATGAGTATCACCGAGGCTGCGTTCAAGTGCGGTTACAACAATCTCGCCAATTTCAACCGCCGGTTTCGTGAACTGACCGGCATGACGCCGAGCATGTTCCGGAACCAGACGCGGCTGCGGCAGGAGGAAAGCGCGCGAAAGGCATTGATTCGCATGGGGGCGCATGGGGCCCTTCGCATTGCAGCCACGCGAGAAGGACGCGGAGGCGAGAACAAATGCTAAAGGCTGAATGCCAAAGGCTAAAATCTGGGGGAAGCGGGGCGGTCGAATCGCCGGCCAGTGTTAACTGAGTATGTATAATTTGCAAGCGCGTAGCAGCCCGCCGGGCGACTTCGTGCGAGAGTCCAGAGTCCATAAATCGTTATGATCACCGAACCATTATTCCGAGCTGCATGAAGGCCGCCTTGATCCGCAAGCTGGCCCGGATTCGCGAGAACCCCGCGAGCCGCGAATTCATCCTGGCCGACGCCAAGGATGCCGACATGGCGTGGGGCGTGCCGAGCGCAGGTGAAATTTATCCGCGGATGGCCGGCAGGGGACGCTATCGCACGATGCCGGCATTTCACGAGCAGATCCGGGAAGTTGTGCGGCAAGGAATCGTGGACATTCTGCTGGCATCCACCTCGACGATGAGCCGGTTGGCGCACCAAGAACGATTGTTTGACAAATCCGATGTGACCCCGGCGATCCGCGCCAACGACACCAGCGACATCTGGCTTCCGCGGGGCGCCAAGTATCGCGAGCATCCCTCGCTACCGTTCTCGTCCGGTTATCTCGAGGAAGCGCAGTTCGGCAGTGTCATCGGCGCCAGACGCGGCAAACCCGTGGTCAATCTGGGGTTATATTCGATCACGTTCAATAACGACACACGCGCCGATCTCGAGACTCAAAAGGCCTTCCGTGATTTCCGCGCCGAGGCGCGCCGCAAAGGGTTCAATTATTTTCTCGAAGTTTTTCCACCGAACGTGAAGGCGGGGCTGGGGCGCGGGGAAATCCCGTCGTTTGTGAACGACCACATCTGCCGCACGCTGGCGGGCGTGTCGCTCCCAGACCGGCCGGTATTCCTCAAAGTGCCCTTTTTTGGCCCGCGCGCATTGGAAGAACTCGTTGCGTATGACCCTTCGATGGTGATTGGCGTGATGGGTGGCGGCAACGGCACGATCCACGACGCGTTCAAGCTGCTGGCCGACGCGCAAAAATACGGCGCGCGGGTGGCGCTCTACGGCCGCAAGATCAAAGCGGCCGAAGACCCGCTGACGTTCATTATTTTTCTGCGGCGCATCGTGGAAGGCGAAATCACCGCCAAAGAAGCGGTCAAGGCCTACCACGGCGAGCTGAAATCCAGGAAGATTCATCCCCGGCGTTCGCTGGCTGAAGACATGAAAATCACCGACACCAGTCTGCACTATTAAGGAAACCCATGCGCACCGCACTGACCAACAACGTGGCGAAGTTTTTGAAGGCGCCCATCACCCATTACTTCGACGGACAATTTTTGCCGAGCACCGACGGCGCGACGTTTAACGTGGTGAACCCGTCGGACGGTTCGACGCTGGCCGAGGTTGCGTGGGGCGGCGCGGCGGAAATCGCCGTGGCAGTCGCTGCGGCGGCAAAGGCATTTCCAGCCTGGTCCGCGCTCGCGCCTGCCGACCGGGCGACGCGACTGCACCGCCTGGCGGAACACCTCGACAAACATGCAGCCGACCTGGCATTGCTTGAATCGCTCGACGTCGGCAAGGCGATCACGGCGGCGGAGGGCTTTGACGTGCCATTTGGAATCGAATGTCTGCGCTACTTCGCCAACCTCTCGGCGCAGGCGGTCTGCGATCTGCCGCTGGCGATCAAAAACATTGAGGCCCGCCGCCATCTGGTGCCGTATGGGGTTTGCGGATTTATTTTTCCGTGGAATTTTCCGTTCACGCTGCTGCTGTGGGGCATCGCGCCGGCATTGGCGGCAGGCAACACGGTTGTCGTCAAACCGTCCGAGGTCACGCCGTTGAGCACACTTTATTTTGCGCAACTGGCGGCGGAGGCGGGAATTCCGGCGGGCGTCATCAACGTCGTCTGTGGTGACGGTTCGGCGGGCGCGGCGCTCGCGGCGCATCCGCAAATCAAGCGGATTTCCTTCACCGGCTCGCCGGGCGTCGGCAAGAAAATCGGCGAAGTTTGCGGGCGCAACCTGGTTCCCTGCAAACTGGAGCTTGGGGGAAAGGGGGCGGCGGTGATTTTTGACGACGCCGACGCAGCGGCCACGGCGCAAGCGCTGGCCGGCGCAATTACCCTGAACACCGGCCAGGTTTGTTGCACGGCCACCCGTTGGCTGGTGCATGAAGCAATCTATGATGCGTTCGTGGAGAAAGTCGTGGCCGCGCTCAAGCAGACCAAAATCGGTCCCGGCACGGATCGCGCGACACAAATGGGGCCGGTGGTAAGCGAGACGCAGCGCCGACGCATCACCGGGTACCTGACGCGGGGCCAGGAGGAAGGCGCGCAGTTGGTTCTGGCGGGCGGGACGGCGGCGCCGCGCGGTTCCGAGGGAGGATTCTACGTGCAGCCGAGTTTGCTGGCGGGTTCACCGGACAACGTCTGTTGCCGCGAGGAGATTTTCGGCCCGACGGCGTTTCTTTTGAAGTTCAGGGACGAATCCGCCGCAGTCCGCATGGTGAACGAGCTGGCCTACGGCCTCGCGAACAGCGTATGGACCGCCGATCTCCGTCGCGCCAACCGGGTGGCCGAACAAATGGTTGCCGGCAACAGTTGGATCAACGCGCACAATGTTTTCGCGTACGGATTGCCCTATGGCGGGGTGAACTTGAGCGGGCTCGGCGGCGGCGTCAACAGCCCCGACACCTTTCGGGATTATCTGCGCGCGCAAACCATTGCGCGACCGCTGGGGTGAATCGCATGACGGAAGAGGCCACCAGCGATTTTTTGGCTTTGCTCCGGCGCGACGGCGTTGTCCGTTCAGCCGCCCCGCGGCTGACGCCACTGGCCGGCGGGGTGTCGTGCGACATCCACCTTGTCGAGGACGGCGGCGAAAAGTTCGTGGTCAAGCGCGCCCTGGCGAAATTGAGAGTGAAGGCGGACTGGTATGCGGACGTGAACCGAAACCGCAGCGAATGGGAATACATCCGCTACGTCGCGAATTTTCTGCCGGAGGCGGTGCCGTCGCTGCGACACGTTTCAACGGAAGGCAACTACTTTGCGATGGAGCACGTTGGGGGCGGATTCAAGAACTGGAAACAGTTGTTATTGTTTGGAATCGCGGACGCAAGCGCCGCGGCGCGGGCGGGAAAATTCCTGGCGGAAATTCACCGGCGTTCAGCGGGCGATGTTGAGGCCCGGAAAGTGTTCGACACGACGGCCAATTTTTTCCAGTTACGCATCGAACCCTACCTGCTGGCCACCGGCGCGAAACATCCGGCGTTAAATCCACTGTTTCAGGCGGAAGCGAAGCGGCTCGAACAGGCGCGTGAATGTCTGGTACACGGGGATTTCAGTCCGAAAAATATAATGGTCAACGGCGACCGGATGGTGATCCTGGATTGCGAAGTCGCCTGGTATGGCGACCCGGCATTTGACCTCGCGTTTTTTTTGAATCACCTGCTGTTGAAGGCGCTGTTTCACGCACCGAAGGAGGCGGGAATCCCGGCGATGGTCCTGCAATTTTGGGCGGCCTATCAGGCGGCGCGGCCATCGGCGGAAATCGGACCGCGCACAGGGCGATTGCTGCTGATGCTGCTGCTCGCGCGCGTGGACGGCAAATCGCCGGTGGAATATCTCGATGCGGGACGGCAGGACTTCGTGCGCCAATTTGTCGGCACAAAACTTCCGGCGGAAATATTCTCCCCGCAACAGATCGCCGCAGCCTGGTTCAAACAATTGAAAACGCTTCAAGCATGAAAATCGAGACGATTTCCGCCTGGCAGATTTTCGATTCGCGGGGCAATCCCACTATCGAGGCCGAGGTCACGCTCGAAAACGGCGCGCGCGGCCGCGGTCTGGTGCCGTCGGGGGCATCCACCGGACAATTTGAAGCGCTGGAATTGCGCGATGGGGATCCGAGGCGTTTTCGCGGCAAGTCGGTTTTCCGGGCGATTGCCAATGTGCAGGAAGTGATCGGGCCTGCTTTGAGGGGCCGGGACGTATTCGATCAGAGCGGAATTGATGAAGTGATGATTGCGCTCGACGGCACACCGAACAAGGAGCGGTTGGGCGCGAACGCCATCCTGTCCGTCTCGATGGCGGCGGCCAACGCGGCGGCGGCGGCGCGAGGGGAACCGTTGTTCGCCTGGCTGGGCCATGGAAAGGGCGACCTGCTGCCGTTGCCGGAAATCCAGATCATCGGCGGCGGAGCGCACGCGAACTGGCGGACGGATGTCCAGGATTTTCTGCTGGTGGCGCCCAACGCGCAGAGCTATGCCGAGGTGATGGAGATCACACACAATGTTTTCCATGCGGCCGGCGACATCATGAAACGACGCGGCAAATATTCCGGCGTCGCGGATGAAGGCGGCTACTGGCCGGAATTCAAGACCAACGAAGAAGCGTTGCAAGCACTCGTGGAGGCGATTCAGGCGGCGGGCTACCAACCCGGTCGCGACGCGGCCATTTCGCTCGACATCGCGGCGAGCGACCTCTTCGACGAAGGCACGCAGACATACCAGTTCAAGCTGGAGGCACGAACTTTTTCATCGGCGGAATTTGCCGCGCTGATGGCGGACTGGTGCGCCCGGTACCCGATCATTTCCATCGAGGACCCGATGGCGGACACGGATTGGGACGGCTGGCGGAAAATTTTCGCAGCCCTGGGCCACCGGGTGCAATTGATTGGCGACGACCTGTTCACCACCAATCTCGAACGCATCAAGGCAGGCATTGAAAAGCGCGTGGCGAACGCCGTGCTCATCAAGCTGAACCAAATCGGCACGGTAACGGAAACGTTGCGGGCCATCGAACTGACGCAGCAGGCGGGGTGGCTGCCGGTGATCTCGGCGCGCTCCGGGGAAACGGAAGATGCCTTCATTTCGCATCTGGCAGTGGCGACCAACGCGGGCCAGCTCAAGGTGGGATCGTTCTCCCGGAGCGAGCGCATGAGCAAATGGAACGAAGTGATCCGCATCGAACGCGAACTTGGCAGCCGCGCGCGATTTGCCGGCGGGAAGCTCTTCGAGAAAATAATTCCGGCCAAATGGCCTTTCCAATTATGAAAAGATCCGAGATCAACCGGGCGTTGAACGACGCCATGCACTGTTTCAAGGCCGTCAAATGGGCGCTGCCGCCACGGCCTCGATGGGACGTAACGGACTGCGGACTGGGCCGGTTCGCCGAGGTCGGCCTGGTTTTGGTCAACCTCGCCGAGCAACCGGAATACTGCGAGAAAATCATGTATTCCAGGCAACGGCAGGTGACGCCGATGCATACGCACGCAAAAAAGAAGGAGGACATCATCTGCCGCAACGGACGGCTGGCCATTGAACTGTGGCGCGGCCATCCGGAGAAAACGCGGAGAGGGGAGACCTTCTCCGTCTGCCGCAACGGCGAACGTGTGGAAGTGCGTTCCGGCGAGCCGGTGGTTTTGCAATCCGGCGAACGGGTGACGATTGAGCCGCGGATGTATCATGCGTTTTGGCCGGAAAGCGTGGAAGCCGTCATCGGCGAAGTTTCGACGGCCAATGATGATGCGAACGACAATTTTTTTGTGGACCCGAACATCGGGCGGTTCCCGGAGATCATCGAGGACGAACCGCCGGTCGTCCGCCTGTTGTGGGAAACGATAAAGTAAATTCCTTTCCATGAATCCCATGAACCTAACATTTGGAGTTCCGCGTTTACGCGGTCCGGGCCGCCTGAAAGATGCCCCAGGTTCACGCCCCGATGAGCGTCCATTCTGGAGGTCGCGCCTCTCCATGAGTCTGCCGTTTGGAGTTCCGCGTTTACGCGGTCCGGGCCGCCCGAACCTGACGCTTGGAGTTCCGCGTGTACGCGGCCGCCTGAAGGCGGAACCCCGAACAGGTTCATGGCCCCGATGCGCGTCCAATTTTGGAGGTCGAAGCTCTCCATGAATCCTTCCAAACTGGCGGCAAATCTGGAAAGCCGGGCGTCACTGGCAGCCTCGCTGCCGGTGGTCGCGGGGTTTGATGCGTTCGTGGACGAAGTCATCCACGTCGTGGGCACGCGCACGGCGCCCGATGCCTACGTGCCGGTGGGGACGATTGGCGAATTCGGGAGATGGGCGACGGCGTCAGCGGGGCGCAGCGGATTGAGGGAATATGTTGTTCTGGGCCGCGCCGCTGGCGGTTGCACGGTGAATACCGGGGATGGCCTTGCGGCATTTGGTTTTCCAGTGGATGCGTTTGCGGGCATGGGCACCCCGCCGGACCCTGCTTTTGATGAATACCGCGCGAAGTGCCGGTCCGTGCATCCGCTTGGAATGGAGGCGGGCCGGTCGCTGGTCTATGAATTTCAGGATGGCAAATTGATGTTCTGCTCGGTCAGCCATTTTGCGCGGTTCACACCGGGCTATCTGTCAGAGGAGATGGCCGATGGCAGTTACCGCCGGGCTTGCGCAGCGGCCGCGGGGATTGTCCTGACGAGCTGGTCGGTGTATCCGCACATGACCGAATGCTGGAAGTTTTTGCAGGGAGAAATTTTTTCGGGCTTGAAGCACCGGCCAAAAATATTTCTGGACCTCGCCGACCCGGCCAGTCGTGCTCCGGGTGATTTGCTGGGGATGTTGGATGCACTCGGCGGATTCGAGAAGGTTGGCGCGACGACCCTCAGCCTCAACGGGAATGAAGCGAACCAGATGGCGCGGGCGCTTGGGCTGGCGGAAACCACAGGAGAGGCGCACGACGTCGAGCAGCTCGCGACGGCGCTGCGTGAGCGGGCGCAAATTTCGGAGGTGGGCATCCATCTGACGCAATCGGCGACCGGCGCCACCGCGGCCGGCGCGGTGACGGTAAAGGGGCCTTTCTGCGCCAGCCCGCGGAAAAGTGTCGGGGCGGGCGATCGTTTCAATGCGGGCTGGTTGGCGGGCGGATTGCTTGGTCTCGCGGCGGAGGAACGACTTTTCCTCGGGGTCGCCGCCTCGGGTTTTTTCGTGCGAGCGGCGAGGAGCGGAACTTTTCCAGAGATCGTTGATTTCATTCGCCGGTGGGCCGACGGGCCGCTATAGCAGTTCCAGAAAAACTAAGTGGTCTGAGGCGTAAATACGATGGCGTTCGCGGCAAGTCATTTTTGGCGCAGGCGAGGCGAGAGCGACGAGCATATCCGTCATGGATCTGTGAGGAGCGAACAACGAAGCCTGCGCCAAAAGGGGCTGCCGCCCGGAGGGTTGCGTTGCTTTTAGCCTATGAGCTTCGTTGCTCGTCGGCCACAGCCCCATGAAGGGGATGCTCCCTCCTCGCGCCTCGACACAGGCCAAAAGCAACACAACGAACGTCATCGTATTTACGCCTCAGACCACTAACCCGACTTTCGCAACTGGAAGGGTTTTAAATTATTTTTTGAGAGTTCGGCTGCGAATTTGCCAATGATTTGAAGGTTTTGGGTTGCGAAAGCGGTTTGGTGCAGACCCACCCCCTTTCACCAAAGGCGCTGGTTTTGGTAAAGTGCTGATCGTGGTTAAGGCCAAGCCATTTTTGCACTGTCACCATCGCTTTAAAAACGGGAAGGATCATTGTTACTGGAGCATCGCCGAAAAGGTGCGGACACAGCGCGGTTGGGTGCAGCGACCTCTGCTTTATTTGGGCGAGATCAATGACAGCCAGAAGGCGGCCTGGACGAAGGTCACGGAGGTGTTTGATCCGGAGCGGGAACAAACCCGCCCCGTGGCATTGTATCCGTCGGATCGGGAAGTGCCCGATCACGCCAGCGAGTATGGCGTGCAAGTGCGGTTGAGCGAATTTGAGTTGCGGCGTCCCCGGCAATGGGGCGCGAGCTGGATCGGCTGCCGTCTGTGGGAACAGTTGCAGCTGGATGAGTTTTGGCGCGAACGGTTGCCCGATTCACGGGAAGGGACTTGCTGGCGGCAGGTGTTGGAGACCTTGACGATTTATCGGTTGGTGGATCCGGGGAGCGAATGGCGGCTACACCGGCAATGGTTTGAGCACAGCGCGATGGCCGATTTGCTGGAGGCGGATTTTGCGCTGGCACAAAAGGACAATCTGTACCGTTGTCTGGACAAGTTGTTGGCGCACCGCGCGGCGCTTTTTGGGCATTTGCGGCAACGGTGGCAGGATTTGTTCGGGGTGAAGTTTGAGGTGTTGCTCTACGATTTAACCAGCACGTATTTTGAAAGCGCCCCGCCCTTTCCAGAAGGAGACAATCGCCGCTACGGTTACAGCCGGGACAAACGGCCCGATTGTGTGCAGGTGGTCATCGCGCTGATCGTCACGCCGGAGGGTTTCCCGCTGGCTTATGAAGTGATGGCCGGCAACACGGCCGACAAGACCACCCTGCGCGACTTTCTCAAAAAGATCGAGGAACTGCACGGCAAGGCCGAGCGTATTTGGGTGATGGATCGGGGCATTCCGACCGAAGAGGTGCTGGCCCAGATGCGGGTCAGCGATCCGCCCGTGCGCTATTTGGTGGGCACGCCCAAGGGCCGATTGAGCCGGCACGAGCAAGCGTTTTTGGAGCAGCCCTGGCAAGTGGTGCGAGAGGGAGTCCACGTCAAACTCCTGGCGGAGAAAGGCGAGCTGCTGGTCCTGGCTGAAAGCAAAGACCGGGTGAACAAGGAACGGTCCATGCGGCGGCGGCAATTAAAAGGGCTGTGGACGCGGTTGAAAGAACTGGCACAAATGGAACTGAAGCGGGATCAACTCTTGCTCAAATTGGGCGCGGCCAGGCAACAGTATCCAGCGGCCTGGCGGCTGGTTGCCGTGGAGGTTTCGGAAGCGGGCCTCAAGCTGCAGCCGCCCAATTTTCGATTCGAATTGCGCAGGAAAAAACTGCGTCAGGTTCGCAAACGCGAGGGTCGTTATTTATTGCGCAGCAACCTCAGCGCCCAGGAACCGGAGAAGTTGTGGCAGTTTTACATTCAGTTGACCCAAGTGGAGGCCGCTTTCAAAGACCTCAAAGACGACCTAGCCTTGCGCCCGATTTATCATTCCGACGAACAACGAATTGAGGCGCACATTTTTGTGTCGTTCCTGGCCTATTGTCTGCACGTCCATTTGCGTGCCTGCCTGCGGCCTTTGGCCTCGGGACTGACCCCGCGCGCCGTTTTGGACAAGTTCGCAGCCATGCAGATGCTCAACGTGCATTTTCCCACCACCGACGGACGGGAATTGATTTTCCACCGTTACACCCAACCCGAGAATGACCATAAAATGATTTTGGCACAACTGGGCTGGGAACTGCCGCCTCAATCACCACCGCGCATTACCCAGAAGGGAGAGCTACTGCCAGAATAAATCCTTGGTGCAGACCTTTTGAATAAAATTGCTCTTTTTCAGGGATTTTTGCGCCTCATCCCTTCCAGTTGCGAAAGTCGGGCTAAGCCGCGTTATTTCCCTCTGGTTAGCCTTAACTGCAACAAAACCTCCGGCGCAGCCGCCGAATAAATCCCCGTAGCCTCGGGGGAGAGGATTGAGGTGAGGGGGCACGCACGGAAATAAACGGTGACTGGGCGAAAACGAAGCCAAAACCCAAAAGATCCGCTGCTCCTTTTCCCCAACCGAATGGCTATAACTTTTCTGAAAATGCTCTAAAACAAATTATTGGACAGGATGCCCAGCACACTGAGGGGGCCTTCATCCTCCAGGCTGTCGGCGGCAGTATCCAGTTTTTGGAGCGAGAGCTTGGCGTTCTTGTAAAAATCCTCGTCATTGACGAGTTTGCCAACTGTGCCCTGCCCCCCGTTGATTTTCAGGAGGATTTGGTCAAGATTGGTCATCGAAGCGGTCGTCGAATTGTAAAGGGTGTCGTCGGTAATCAGCTTGCCGATGGTGCCCTGTCCGTTGGTGATGCCGCTGATGATGACGCGCGCCTGCGCGACGTCTGTTTGGAGATTGCTCACCGTGTCCAGGGCGGAATTATACAGGGTCTGGTCGTAGATCACTTTTCCGACGGTGCCGCGGCCGCTGGCGATCTGGGCCGTGATGTTTTCAATGTTGGTGATGGTGCCGCCCAGGTTGCCGCTGTTCTGTTTCACGAAGTCCATCAGCGGGCCGATGAGGTCCTGAATGCTCTGGCCGCTGAAACTCCGTCCGAAGTTTTCAATTCCGGTGGCGGCATCGTTGAGTTTGGCCATGACCGCATTGAGGTCGGGCTGCTCGACGGTGGCCAGGACCGTGCCATCCACCGCGCGAGGCGCCGCCACGCTGCCGAAACCAATGTCAACATAGTTTTGCCCCATCAGGCCCGTAAATTTGACCGTCGCCACACTGTCCGTCTTTAACGGTTCATCATTGTGGATTTTCATCGTCACCCGTACCTTGTTGTTGGTGCTTTCAAGCCCGATCTTGTCAACCTTCCCAATTTCAACGCCCGCCATTTTGACACTGTCGCCAACTTTTAGGTCCTGCACCGTGTTGAACAGCGCGCTGACGTAGTAGCCGCTTTGAAATAGTTCCAGGCCGCCCAGCGTTTCCACGATGACGACCGCCGCAATGATGACCAGGGCCACAAAAAAGCCCAGCCGGGTTTCGAGTGAATTTTTCATAAGCTCATTTCGTGTGATGTTTAAATTCCGCGTTTAAAAATTTTTGGACGAGCGGATCGTTGAAATTTTTAATTTCTTCCGGCGTCCCGATCTTAAGGATTCGCCCCTCCACGATGACGGCGATGCGGTCGCCGATGCCGAAGGCCAGGTCGCGGTCGTGCGAAACGACGAGGGACGTGACGTGGGTGCGCTCCTGCAATTTCAAAATTTCGTTCCCGACGACGACAGAGGAAATGGGGTCCAATTCACTCGTCGGTTCATCATAAAGGATCAACTGAGGTTCGACCACGAGGGCGCGGGCGATGGCGACGCGCTTTTTCATGCCGCCGGAAAGTTCGCCGGGCATTTTATTGGCGGCATCCGCCAAACCGACATCGGTCAGCCTCGCCAAGACGGTTTTTTCGATTTCCTCCGGGGATTTGAGCTGGTGCTCGCTCAAGTAAAGACCGACATTCTCGCCGACGGTCAGGGAATTCAAGAGCGCGCCGGATTGGAACACCATGGCCGTGCGGTATTTGGCGGGAATTTCCTCGGATTGAACCGCTTCCCCGTTGATGCGGATTTCACCCGCATCGGGGGATTCGAGGCCGATGAGATGCTTGAGCAAAACGCTTTTACCGCTGCCGCTGGGTCCCATGATGACAAAAATTTCACCCGCCTCGACTTCGAAATCAATGCCCTTGAGGACCTCCTGGCCGTCAAAACTTTTCCGCAAGCCGCGGACTTGCAGGGTCACCCCGGAATGGTTGTTGGCGGCGTTCATTTCAACAGAATTCGGGTCAGGATGTAATCAAAGATGACAATGAGGACGATCGAATTGACAACGGCCTTGGTCACCGAGCGTCCGATACCGCGGGGGCCGCCGATGGTGACCAATCCCTGATGGCAGGAAACGATGCCGACAATAATGGCGAAGCAGAAACTTTTGAAAACGCCGTTCACCACATCTTTGATTTGGACAACATTGCGCAAGTCGGAAAAAAATCCCTGGTAAGAAACGCCGATGTGGGTATTGACGGCGGCGACGACGGCGCCGCCGAACCAACCAACCAGAATGGAAAAGACGACGAGCATGGGCAAGGCGAAGGCGATGGCCACGATGCGCGGGAGGACGAGATAATGAATGGGATTGATGTTCATCGTGCGCAACGCGTCAATTTCCTGATAGACGCGCATCGAGCCGATTTCGGCCGCCATGGCGGAGCCAATGCGTCCGGCGATGAGGATGGCCATCATGATGGGGGCGAGTTCGCGCGCGTGGGCATAGCCGACGATGCCGCCGAGGTAACCCGAAAGGCCCTTGTCCGCCATGAACGGCCCAATTTGCAGCGAAAGCACGCCGCCGATGAAAAAGGACAAAATGCAGACCATTAAGAGGCTCGCGTTGCCGATCTCGAAGAACTGGTCGAAAATTTTTTGGCGCTGCCGCCATGCCAGCGGCAACGCCAGGAGCGTCCGCCAGAACAGCAGCACCATTTCGCCGAGATTCTCAAACATAACGTTTCAAAGGCAGAATGTAGAATGAAGCGGATAAAATTACCAGCCGCGTTGCGAGGGACGGGGGATGGGGCCCATCCAATTTCGTTTGCGACCGTTGGCAGAAAATGCCGTCTCTGACCGGGCTTCGATTGTCATGATGATGTTTTTCCTTCATTGAAGGGCAGGTGCTTTGGTTCTTTCCACTGGAATATAAAACAGCCGCAGGTTCTTTCCTTGCGGATTGGAGTGATATTGGAATAGGCCGAATAAAAACGAGATCTTCTTCGTTCCAGGTGATTTCTCGCGGCGGTATAAATTCCACAATAATGACTGGCTGCTGGCGCCGGTTTTGACGTCGTTCTCGGCGCGCCATAACGACCATAGCGGCGACCAATCTCGTTCCACCCAGGGATTGTTCGGCACAAAAGTTTCCACCGGCGCGATGAGTTGCAGGCGACTGTTTCCGTCGAAATCGCGGTGATAAACCAGGAGCGGCCACAAATCCACACGACGGGTGCCCTTGCCGGTTTCAGTGTTGGTGTCCGTGGTGTTTTGGAACAGGAAAAACAAAATGCGCGTGGACCGGCGGTCCAGGGGCGCGCTGTGAGCGGCGTTGAATTTATATACCGGCCAAAGATAAAAATTGTCCTCAAACTCGTCATTGTGGGCACGACCGAACAGCGGCACAACGCGGGTGGTGGTGTTTCCCGGCCCGCGGGCGACGATCACGATGGGCCAGGGCATTTGCCATTCGCGGTATTTCTTTCCACGGTCGTTAATCCACATAAACAGCGGCCAGAGCACGGAGGTGGAGTCCCTCCGCGGCGAGCGTTGCAGGAAATACAACGGCAAATCGGCGCGGATTTTCTCAGGATCGCCCGTGCCTATTCCGTTGTTCTGCCAGAAATGGATTGGCCAGAGCACGAAAAGATGGTCATGGCCGCCGTTGGTCACGACATCGCCCCAACCGTTGGTCTGCCACGTCACGATTTTGTGCTCCGCGCCCACCACCGGCCAGAACTGCCAGCCATGCATTCCGTCGCCGTGGCGGATATTGAAAAATGGATAGACATAGTTGTCGTTGACAACGTCCTTTTTTCGCGTCTGGCTATAAATTGGAAACATCACGAAAAAAATGTCATCCCGGAAAAGCCGGTGTTTGAGATGCCCGTAAAACGGTATCAGGGCTCTGTAATTGTCATTCGTCAACGGGGAACGTTGCTGAAAATAAATCGGGAAAATCGTCACTTGCCGCTTCATTTGAAAGCCTTTGGGGTCTTCACCGCCCGAAAACGAAAACAACTGGATGAGTTGCCAGCGGTATTCGCGGCCGTAACGACGGTACGTCATGATTGGATAGAGCCAGTCATCCTGAAGCAAATCAACGGAAGGGTCCGTATGATGCGAGAAAATCGGAGGCAGTGCCCACGTCCGTTCCGACCCGGTTTGCTGCTCATAAAAAAGCGGGCCGAGGATTTCAGTGCGGTTGCCCGGAGACAACGTTAATGGAAAATTGTCATACAAAGGTCCGGCGTCTAACCCTTTCGCACCGTTAGTCGAAATGTCTTGCGCAATTGCCAGGCGGCAAAGAGCCACCGAAATTCCAACAAATAAAAGTGATATGAACCGCGAAGTGTGATTTCGCGGAAAGAGATCACGATGTTTTCGTAAATCCTTCAATTTTTTCAAAAAATTCCCGGCGTTTTCGTTAACGTTATTGAAAATGGTTTTTGCGCTGTTTTATGCCAATTTGAGCCAGGTTTAACATTGATACCGATAATTCATTGTTGACTTTAGGGCATTTTCAACTATTTTCGTGTCAATTGAGGTTTTAACCTCGGTTCCTCCTGACCCGGTGTCGGCACATTGTCGGCACTGGGTTCTTTTATTAGCGGATGCCATCGGCCGATTAAATTGAGCAATGCAGGCAAAAAGGTCAATCCGGCAATCATGCATGCGGCAATGCCGATGGACATTACACAGCCCAAACTGTGGATGCCACGGTATTTGGCCAGAATCAGGCTGCCGAATCCGGCGATGGCCGTCAATCCCGATACCAGCACGGCTTTGCCAGTACTGCGCGAGAGAATACCCGGGGTGCGTTCCTCGGCAAAACGATTGAGCACTTGGATGCCATTGGTGACGCCGATGCCAATGACCAGGGGCAACGTCATGATATTTGCGAGGTTAAACGACATATCGGTCGCGCCCATCAAGCCAACTGTCCAGAGCGTGCCAATGGCGACGGGTAATAACGCCAAAACGACCGCCAGAACGCTGCGGAAATGCACCAGAACCATGAGGGCAATGGCAATCAGGGAATACCAGGCGGCTTGAATGTAACTCTTCTTGAGCAGCGTTTCATATTCGAGCAACTGCACCGGCGTGCCCGTGACGTTGGGGTCAACCGTCCGGAGATCGTCCACGAACGCTTCCTGATTTTTGCGCTGCCAGACATCCGCCTTGGGGAAGACCTGCAAGAGAAACTGTCCGTCCTGGCCTATGAATTGATCACGCAAGGCGGCGGGCAAATCGTCCGGGCGCAACGGTGACGCAGTGTTTTGATCCTTGAGAGATTGAAAGGTGTTGCGCACGTCGTTGAACAGCGCCTGCTGAAATTCCGCCAATTTGTCCGCGTGCGCCGCCTGCGCAACACTATCGCCCGCGAGCATGGCCTTGCGGAAATTTATGATGGCTGCGCGCAAGGCGATCAATTGCGCAGCCAGTGGAGGATCATTGGTGCCAATTTGGTCCACGGCCAGCCCGCAATAGCCGCCCAACGAGTAGAGCGTGGCGCTCAAATCGTTGATGGCGACCGGTCTCGTGTCGGGCGGACTGAAATTCAGCGGCGCCACTTCTTCCATAATCGCGTGGATCAAGCCAAGCTTCCTTTCCTGGTTTCCGGGAATAAAATCATCGAGCATGTCCGGAGGCGGCTCAATATCATGCACCGTCGGCAATTTTTGAATTCGTTGCTCCAGGAAAATGGCCTCTGGCAGATTGGTCGCCACAACGGCGCCGGAAAGAAGCGATTTGTCCGCGGAATGAATCAATTTTTGCTCGAAAATAACCGAGGCCAGATTCGGGCTTTGCATTTGAATCAGATTGTAATCGAATTTGACCTTGCCTCGGAGCATTTCCGCGCCGCCCCACGCGCTGAGGGCCAGGACCACGACAATTACCGCCACGGGCCGGTTCAGCCAGATGTTTTCAATTCGCGCCCGGGTGACGTCTTCCTTCATGTGGCGGTCAATGATGTTTTGCCGCCCGCGCAGCAGCAGAGCCGGCAGCAGGGTCATCATCGGAACCAGGCACAGGAGCAGTCCGCCGCCGCAAATAATTCCCATTTCCTGGATGCCCTTGAAATGGGTAAAGGCCATGGCGATGAACGCGAACGCCGTGGTCAGCGCCCCGGTAAAAATGCCCTGGCCGGTAAACACCATGGCCCTGGTCAGCGCGGGCGCGTTCTTTTTGCCCTTGCGCAATTCCTCCTCGTAACGGGTGATTAAATGGACGCCGAAATCAATCCCCAGTCCGATCAGCATGGGCACGAAGGTGATGGTCAAAATATTCAGATGCCCGACGGACAGGGTGGTGAAGGCCATCGTGTAACCCAGCCCAACCAACAGGCAGATCGTCGCCTTGATCGGCCGTCCGGTTTCGTTGTAACCGTAAATAAAAATCAGCGCGCACAAAAACAACGACACAATGCTCGCCTTGGTCATGTCCTTTTGCGATTGCACCATTTCGTCATAATCCAAAACCGGTTCGCCTGTCAGGCCGGCGTTCACGCCGGGCACTTCGCTTTGCGTGAGAGCGATCAACCGCCGCAGTTCCTCGATGGCGTCGCCGGTGAGCGAATCCGAGGGCGGGTGGGTCGTGAGCACGAAAATCGTGTCATGGCCGTAGGTGATATAAACGTCAGAGACGTCCGTCGCCCCGAACAGCGAGGCCACGCCCGGCGACGGGGGCCGTCCCGGCATTTCCAGGCTCGCCGTCGCCTGGGTCAAAATCCGCGTCAGGACCGGGAACGCCTGGAGCATGGATTCGGTTTGGGCATTGGTGCCGCCGGAGGACGTGCGAAAATCGGTGTTGATTTGCTCGAAAAAGGTGATGAGGTTGGTCGTCTGCGTGAATTGCCGGATGAACGGCAGGTCCTCATGCAGCGTATTCTTGATGTCCGCCAGATCGTCTTCCGGCACAAAAAACAGCGCCTTGGTCCCCATCTCCGCCAAATCATGCTGGTAAAAAATGTCCCGAAACAAATTCGTTTCCGTTTCCATTTTCATCGCCAGCCGCTCGATGAACTGCCGGTTCTTTTCGGTGCTGTCGCTTTGCACGACCGCCACAAGGTCGTTCCCCTGTTGCGGAAATTCCTTCTGCAGGGCGAGAAAATTCCGCTCGTATTTCATGTCCTTGCCCACCAAATCGTCACGATTCGTGTCGAATTGCAAATAGCGGACGGTAATCAACACGCCGACGACAAACAGCACGAGTTGCGGCCAGATAAACCACTGCCGCCGGCGGATCACCGCCGCCGCGACTTTGCCCAGCAGCCGCGCGAGAAAGGAGTCGCCGGTCAATGCCTTCATGCGTCAGGTCGCCTCGGGAAACTCGGCGTTGGTGAACACTTCTTTCACGTCATCGTGTTCTTCGAGCGCCTCCATCAACTTGCCGGCCGCCGCGACCGCCGCGCCGGACAGCGGAACCGCGGTGGCGGGCAGGGAGGTGATTTCCGCCGATTCAATTTGGATTCCCGCATTCTCCATTTTTTGATGCACAGCTTCAAACATCGCCGGTTCGGTCGAAATTTCAAATCCCTCTTCGTCGGTTTTGAAATCCTCCGCCCCGGCTTCCAGCGCGAGTTCCATCAACTTTTCCTCCGGGGCGGTATTGCGGGAAACAATGATTTGCCCTTTGCGTTGAAAAAGGCGGCTCACGGAGCCGGGCGTCGCAATGGCGCCGCCGTTTTTGGTGACAATGCTGCGGATTTCCGCCGCCGTGCGATTGCGGTTGTCGGTGCTGATTTCCACCAGCAAGGCGACGCCGTGCGGCCCGTAAATCTCGTAGGTCAAATCCTCAAAGTTGGCGGCTTCGCCGCCGCCAGCGCCTTTTTTGATGGCGCGGTCAATGTTATCGGCCGGCATGTTGACGGCGCGGCATTTGAGCAGCACCATGCGCAGGCGGGGATTCATCTGCGGATCGGCGCCGCCAATTTTGGCCGCCATCGTGACTTCCCGGGCTAGTTTGGAGAAAATCTTCCCGCGCCGGGCGTCCACCACCGCCTTGATTCGCTTGACCTTTGCCCATTTGTTGTGTCCGGCCATTGTAATCGTTGAGAATTGTTCGTGGATGGTTGTGAGACGATAAAGGTCTTGAGTCTGGAAATCCATCCTCTCAACTCCCGGCCAAGCCATCCCGAAGCAATGGCCGGTGGCCTCACATTCACCTCAACTCACGTGCGCCTCCACATGGACCGCCGTCCCGTAACAGAGCACTTCGGTGATGCCCGGCGCGATTTCCGTGGCATCGTAACGGACGCCCACCACGGCATTGGCCCCGAGTTCGCCGGCGTGCGTGAGCATCAAGTTAAAGGTATCTTCACGCGCCCGTTCGCACAAATTGGTGTAAAGCGAAATATTCCCGCCAAAAATGCTTTGGATGCTCGCGCCGATGTTGCCGATGACAGAACGCGAGCGGACGATGATGCCCCGCACCACACCGAACGATTTGGTAATGCGATAGCCGGGCAGTTCGAATGTGGTTGTTGTCAATGGATGGGTCAGGCTCATAATGGCGGAATTGAACACCAGTAAAGCAGGTGGCAAAAGCCAAAAATTCTAAGGTGAAAGGAATGAAAACGCCGGAAGATTGCGCAAAATCGTAAAGACCAGCGCCACAGCCAAATAGGTCCAAACGAATATTGGCGACAGGTGGAAATCCACCCGGGGATTTTGGCGCTTCTGAAAAAGAAAACGGGCGCCCAATACGGCGGCGCCGGCGATGGAACCCACGAACAAGGCATTGTCGCGCAACGCGGTTTGGAAATTTCCGTGCAGGAGGGCGTAAAGCGCCCGCGTGGCGCCGCAACCGGGGCAATTCAATCCAGTCAGTTGATGAAACAGACACGTCGGATAAAATCCGTGGGTGCTGGGATTGAAGACGAACACGAAGGCCAGCCCGGCGGCGATGCCAAACGCCGAAACGGCCCCCGCAAACAGCGGCAGCGACGGCCCGGTTTTTATCCTTGGCGGCACAGCTCCTGGTCCAGCGGAAATCATGTGTTAAAACGTTGGAAATTCCAATGGTAATGGAGATTGCCCGACGCGATGAGGTAAAGAAGCAGAAGCACGCCAAAAAGAATGCCCAAAATGGAAAGCGCCAGCCCGACAATGGCCATGCTGCGGCCTTCGTAAATATGGGGATATTGGTTGATCTGCGAAAGACCAACCAGGGAAAAAACAATACCGAGGATGCCGAACAAACATTTGCAGCAGCAGACAAGGGACAGCACCCCAAAGATCAATCCCGCGGTTGCCCACCCGTTGATTTTGCGCGGTGCGGCGACGGACAACGGCGGGATGGACGGCGGGACTTGGGCCGCGAAATAACTCGCGAACTCGGGAAATAGGCTTAACGGTTTCCAGGCCGTGGCGCCATCAGCCAGCGCCTGGGTGTGCGCATTGGACCGGCCCTCGGCAATCCATTGTTTGATTTGCTCGGCAGAAACCGGCCCATAAAGCCGCCCATCTGCTCCCACAATTTTATACATGGCAATTATTCGTCTTCAGACATTGACCCGCCAACGTCCGCGCAAACGCCGCGTTTGGCGCTTGCCACAAACTCTAGCAGAATTTTTGACGGCGCGCTGCAAAAATCTTTCCGCGCTTCCGCCACGGCGCTGGATAAATTCTGGCCGCTGCGAAACAAAAGACGATAGAGGCGCTTCAATTCCATGCGCTCTGCCGCCGAAACATTCGCGCGGCGCAAGCCCACGACGTTCAACCCGCACAGTTCATTGATGCGCTGCGCCGTGCAAAACGGCGGCAAATCCTTGCTGATGGCCGCCCCGCCCTGCATCATCGCCAGCGTTCCTACCCGGCAAAATTGATGCACCAGGCCATTGCCCGAGATGAACGCGCGGTCCCCGACCACCGCATATCCCCCCATCATCGCGCCGTTGGCCATAATGACATGATCACCGACCACGCTGTTGTGCCCCACGTGCGAATTGGCCATCAGAAAATTATTCGAGCCGATGACCGTTTCGGCGTCCATTTTCGTGGAGCGATGGACGGTGACGTGCTCATGAAAGACGTTTCCATCGCCAATGCGCAGGCGCGTCGGCTCATTCCTGTATTTCAAATCCTGCGGTGCGTCGCCGATGACGCAGCCGGCGTGAAAACTATTGTTCGCGCCAATTTTCGTGTCGCCAGTCAGATAAACGTGCGGGCCTACGACGCAATGCGGGCCTGTCTCGACGCCTTCATCAATCACGGCAAACGGCCCTACGCGGACGCTGCCATCCACTTTCGCATTTGGATGGATGATGGCGGTCGGATGAATCATGTCATTGGTTGTCATTTGGCGCGAGCGCCGAAAATGGTAACTCATCGAATTGTCGGGGGCGATGAAATTTTGCGCCAGCTTTTGGAGTGCGCCAGCCCCCTCGCGCTTTGAAAGGGACGTATTCCGGAGGGGAACGACGAGTGATTTCCAGAGCCTGTTCGCCTGCGAACGCAAAGCGATCTGCGGATAACCTTACGAACTCGCTTGCCGTCGTGGAGTGCGGCGGGAAGCGAAGCGCCACGCCGCTTTGGGGAAGCCGCCGGAACTTCGGGGAGGCCTTGAAATGCGGAAGCGGATCGCAATTCGAAATCGGTGTCAGCCCTGTTCCCCGCCAGCCCCGCACTCCACGACGCAAAGCGATCTGCGGATAACCTTACGAACTCGCTTGCCGTCGTGGAGTGCGGCGGGAAGCGAAGCGCCACGCCGCTTTGGGGAAGCCGCCGGAACTTCGGGGAGGCCTTGAAATGCGGAAGCGGATCGCAATTCGAAATCGGTGTCAGCCCTGTTCCCCGCCAGCCCCGCACTCCACGACGCAAAGCGATCTGCGGATAACCTTACGAACTCGCTTGCCGTCGTGGAGTGCGGCGGGAAGCGAAGCGCCACGCCGCTTTGGGGAAGCCGCTGAAACTTCGGGGAGGCCTTGAAATGCGGAAGCGGATCGCAATTCGAAATCGGTGTCAGCCCTGTTCCCCGCCAGCCCCGCACTCCACGACGCAAAGCGATCTGCGGATAAGCTTACGAACTCGCTTGCCGTCGTGGAGTGCGGCGGGAAGCGAAGCGCCACGCCGCTTTGGGGAAGCCGCCGGAACTTCGGGGAGGCCTTGAAATGCGGAAGCGGATCGCAATTCGAAATCGGTGTCAGCCCTGTTCCCCGCCAGCCCCGCACTCCACGACGCAAAGCGATCTGCGGATAACCTTACGAACTCGCTTGCCGTCGTGGAGTGCGGCGGGAAGCGAAGCGCCACGCCGCTTTGGGGAAGCCGCTGAAACTTCGGGGAGGCCTTGAAATGCAGAAGCGAGCCGCAATTCGAAATCGGGTTTAAACAGATATTTGGCCTGCCGTATGCTCTCCAAATGCTTTGCCGAAAATCCTACTCCCGTTTTTATGAATGCAAGGAACACTTGGAACATTTGCTTCGCAGTTCTCTCGATATGGCTGTTAAACAGGACTTCGCCCGTTTCTGCCCAAACCTATGATTTTACCACACTGGCCGGGTCAGCCAGCCAGGGCAGCAACGACGGCTCGGTCACCAACGCGCGATTTTTTGCGCCGCAAGGCGTCGCTGTGGATGTTCAGGACAATGTCTATGTCGCGGATTCGGACAACAGTGCCATTCGCGAAATTACCCCGGCTGGTGTCGTCACGACCATCGCCGGCCAGGCTGGCGTCCCGGGTTACGCGGACGGCACGGGCACCAACGCGTTGTTCTTTCTCCCCAAAAGCCTCGTGGCCGATGCCAGTGGCAATCTTTACGTCGTGGACACATGGAATGAGGTGATCCGGAAACTCACCCCCGACGGCTCGACGTGGGTCGTCAGCACTTTCGCGGGCCAGGCCGGAGTGGCTGCCTTCGCCAATGGCGCCGGTACCAACGCGGCCTTCAACCAACCCGCCTTTGCCACCGTGGATGCCGCCGGCAATCTTTACGTCGCCGACCAGGACAATGATGTCATTCGCAAAATCACGCCTCTCGGGCTGGTCTCCACCATCGCCGGCCAGGTCGGCAGCGACGTCAGCATTGACGGCACGAACGACACCGCCCAGTTTGCCAGCCCGGACGGTATCACCGTGGACAGTCTCACCAATCTTTACGTGACCGACGGTGACAACACCATTCGCAGGATGACTCCCGTGGGAACCAACTGGGTGGTCACCACGATTTCCGGGCAGGCCGATCAGTACGGAAGTGGCGATGGCCTGGGAACCAACGCATTGTTTTCGGGACCGGCGGGGCTGACCGTTGACACCAACGACAACCTTTACGTCGCGGATTCATTCAACAAAACCGTCCGCAAACTTGCGCCTCTCGGAACAAACTGGATGGTCAGCACCCTTGCCGGTCTGGCGGGCGTCCAGGGTTCAGCCGACGGCACGAACAGCGCCGCGCGCTTCGGTTCTCCGATCGGTTTGGCCACGGACAGCGCCGGCGACGTGCTGGTGGCCGATGTCAATAACAACAACATCCGTGAGATAACGCCGGTCGGCGCCAATGGCGTGGTCACCACCCTGGCCGGCATCGGTCCCGGCGCCGCCGACGGCCCGGGTCCCGTCGCCCGCTTCTGGAGCACAACCGGTATCGCCGTGGACGCTTCTAATAACGTATTCGTCGCCGACGCCTACAACAGCGCCGTCCGCGAAATTGCGACGAACGGCGTCGTCAGCACCATCGCCGGATTGGCTGGCAATCCCGGCAGCAGCGACGGCACCAACTCGCAGGCGCGGTTTTATTACCCGCAGGATGTCGCCGTGGACAATCACGACAATGTCTATGTGGCCGACATCTTTAATAACACCATTCGCAAAATGATGCCGATTGGCACGAACTGGGTCGTCACCACCCTGGCCGGCAATGCCGGCGCCCCGCCGGCTGAGGTGGACGGCATCGGTACCAACGCCCTTTTTTACAACCCAACCGGCATCGCCGTGGACCCAAACACCAATGTCTATGTCACTGACAGTTCCGGAGAAACCATCCGGAAAATCAGCCTCGTCGGCACGAACTGGGTGGTCACGACCATCGCCGGTTCTGCCCAGACAAGCGGGAACACCAACGGCATCGGTACCAACGCGCTGTTTTTTGAGCCGCACGGCATCGCTGTGGACACGGCGTCAAATGTTTATGTGGCGGACACCGTCAATGATACCATCCGAAAACTGTCCCTCATCGGCGCAAATTGGGTCGTCACCACCATTGCCGGACAACCCGGCATCAGCGGTGGTTCGGACGGTCTTGGCACCAATGCGCTCTTTTACTTTCCTGAAGGCATCGCCGTGGACAAAATCGGGAACCTCTATGTGGCGGACTCCTTCAACGATACTTTGCGCCGCCTCACCCCATCCGGGACCAATTGGATTTCCAGCACCATCGCCGGGCGGGTTCAAATCTCCGGCAGCGCCGATGGCATTGACACCAACGCGCTGTTCTACATCCCCGAAGGCATTGCGCCGGACAATACCGGGAACCTTTATGTCGCGGACACTTACAACAATACGGTTCGGCTCGGACAGGTCATTTCCGGGCCTCCTTTGCAAATCAGCTTCGCCGGCGCCCAACTGCTGTTGTCCTGGCCGGACACCGGCAGCTACACCTTGCAGACTAACGGCAATCCATCCGCGGTTGGCTGGACCGATTGGGGCGGCGCGCTTACCACGGCCAATGGCACGAACAACGTTGCCATAACGCCCGCTGCCGCCCAACTCTTCTTCAGGCTGGCCGGTCAATAGTGCGTTTAAAGAAAAACTGTAGCCGCGTCCTTTCCTTCTGGTTCGCTTTGACTCCAACAAAACCTCCGGCGCAGCCGCCGAATAAAACCCTGAAAGGGTGACCGATATTAGCCCAGGGCAAGCGAGTCTGCGAGCGCCGCCCTGGGTCTCCCGGCCCCAACGACAACCGCCATTTGCGACAGCCGCGCGAAGCGCGCATCTCCTCTCCGGCCACAGTTTTTATTGATACGGTATAGCTGCCAACGGGCCGCGTTCGTCGGGTGCGATGAAAGTTCCGGAGCATTTGGATTGCGTGCGGTTGACCGCCGTTTTTTTCACGCACGTGTACCCCGCGTCCATTTTCCTGGCGTTGACCAATTCCGCGTCCCCGTTGACGGTCACCGGTCTCATTACCGGGTTGTGAAATTAAAAAGGGCCGATTCCCCGGAATTTTGATGTATTGGATTGGTAATCGGCATTATCCGCTACCCGGCAAAATACCCCAATTCGCGCAGCGACGCGTAGTCCTTCGGGCGTTCCGGTGTGGCGTGGCCAATGATGACATGGTCCAACACTTCGATTTTCAACAACTGGCCCGCCCGAATCAAATCGCGGGTCACCTTGATGTCCGCTTCGCTCGGCGAGGGATCGCCGCTGGGGTGATTGTGCGCCAACACCACCGCGGCGGCGTTGGCGGCTATGGCTTTCTGAAACACTTCGCGCGGATGCACCAGCAGCGTGTCAATCGTGCCGCTGATGGTGTCGTCCACTTGGATCAACCGATGCCGCGTATTGAGCATCAGCACCTGCAGCGTTTCAACGGTCTTTCCGAGGATTTTGGCGCGGAGCAAGGCAACGACATTTTCGGGATTGTCCAACACCGGCGATTCCATCTGAAGCTCCACTGCCATTTTTTGCGCCAGCGCAAACGCCGCCACCAGCGTCACCGCCTTGTCGCGCCCAATGCCCCGGACTTTTTGCAGCTCCACCACCGACGCCTTGGCCAGCGAGTTCAATGTCCCGAACCGTTGCAGCAATTGCCTGCCTATCTCGACGGCGTTCGCGCCCTTTAAACCGGTGCGCAGCAAAATGGCGATTAATTCGGCATTGTGCAACTTGTCCGCACCCAGGGCGGCAAGCCGTTCGCGCGGACGCTCACTCGGCGGCTGGTCTTTCAGCCGCATTCCTTCTGACATGATGGTTTACCATTTACGACTTCCGTCTTACGATGGAAAGCGAAATCGTGTCGCAAAAAGACAATCTCCTGACCCCGTCGCAACAGCGGGCCATTGCCGCGCGTGGAAACGTGCTGGTCATGGCCGGGGCCGGTGCAGGCAAGACCCATACCCTCATCGCCCGCTGCCTGGCGCTGATTCGCAAAGAAGACGTTTCCCTCGATGAAATCCTCATCGTCGCTTTCACCGAAGCTGCCGCCGCCGAAATAAAACGGCGTCTGCGTGGCGCGCTTGAAGAATCGAACGACCCGCGCGCCGCGGCGCCGCTTGCCCTTTTCGATGCCGCGCCCATTGGCACGCTCCACAGTTTTTGTTTCAAACTGGTGCGCGGGCATTTTCAGCAACTCGGCCTCGACCCGGAACTGACCGTCCTCGACCAAGCCCAAACCCTCCTGCTTGCCAACGAAACCCTTGAAGGACAATTTAATTCTCATTACGAAAACAACGACGATTTCTCCCTCGCCATCCAGGAAACGATCAAGACTTACGGCGGCGGGCGCGACGAAAAAATCCGCGCGTTGGTCTGGCATTTGCACAATTACATTCAGACGCGCGCCGACGCGGAACACTGGCTCTCGAAGCAAATCGAAAATTTTTCCAACGCCGAACCCGTCCAATGGCGGCAATGGCTGGGCGAGGCGATTTCCGACTGGCGGAGCGAATGGCAACCGGCTCTGGAAAATCTTGAAGGGGAGAATCCCAAGGCCGCCGAATGCCTCGAAATTCTGAGAAAATTTCGCGCGCCGGAATTATTTCATAAAATCCTCGCCGCTGACGGCAGGGAGAATTTTCCGCCAAAAAAATTCACGTCGCTCCGCGAGCCGCTCAAGGAATTCTTTGCGGATGCGAAATTTTTGAATTCGCTCGCGGCCACGAATGTCGCCGACCCGCTGGCGGAGGATTGGGGCTGGATTCGCGGCCACGTGAAAACGCTTCTCCAGCTCACGGCGGAATTCGCCGGATTGTTTCTCACGCGCAAACGCTCGGACGGCGTTCTCGATTTTCACGATTTGGAACAATTTGCCCTTAAACTGCTCTGGGATTGCCAGGCGGGGCGGCCGACGGAAATCGCCGGGCGTTGGCGCGAGAAGCTGCGTTTCGTTTTTGTTGACGAATATCAGGACATCAACCCGGCGCAGGACAAAATTATTGGCGCGATTGCGCGCGAAGGAAAAGACGCAAACCGTTTTCTGGTCGGCGACGTCAAGCAGAGTATCTACCGTTTCCGGCTGGCGGATCCGGGAATCTTTCGGAATTATGCGCGCTCGTGGCGCGGTGAAAACGGCCAAACCATCCCCTTGACGGAAAATTTTCGCAGCCGGGAATCGCTTTTGGATTTTGTAAACTCGCTGTTTCAACCGCTGATGCGCGAAGAAGCGGGGAGCGTGGTGTATGACGAGGAGGCCCGGTTGAAATTCGGCTCACCCGGGTCGCGCCGTCAGTTGACGGTGACGGAAAGTCCCGCGCCGCGGACGGAATGGCTGCTGCGTCTCAAAAATAATCGCGCCGGGCAGGAATCGGACGACGACGACTTGGGCGATTTGGAGGAGGTGGAAAGGGAAGCGCGAATGCTCGCGCTGCGCCTGCTGGATTTGAGAAATTCGCGGCACACGATTTGGGATGGGGAGGTAAAAGATTTTCGCCCCGCGGAATGGCGCGACATGACGGTGCTGCTGCGCGCTCCCGGGGGCAAGGCCGAAATTTTTGCCAGACATTTCGAGCGGGCGGGCGTTCCCCTGCTTGTCCAACGCGGCGGTTTTTATGAGAGCTGCGAGATTTCGGATTTATTGAACCTTCTGCAATTGGTGGATAATCCGCTTCAGGACGTGCCGTTGATAGCCGCGTTGCGTTCTCCGTTCGTCGGTTGTTCGCTGGATGAACTCGCGCAAATCCGTTTGCTGCAGAAGGGGCGATTCTGGTTCGCCCTCGGCCGGGCGCCATCCGCGTCCGCGCTCCCGGCGGAAACACGGGAAAAAACCAAAAAATTCCTCGAACGATTTGCGCGCTGGCGCAAGATCGCCCGGCTGATTTCCCTGTCGCGATGCCTCGAAGAAATTCTCGCGGAGACGCATTACGATGACTGGCTGTTGTCGCGTCCGCGGGGCGCGCAGCGTCAGGGCAACGTCCGGCGCTTTTTGAATTTCGCGGGGCAATTCGACCAGTTTCAAAGACAGGGACTTTTCCGCTTTTTGAAGTTCATCAAGGCGCAACGCGAAATCGAGGCGGAGCCGGACGTCGCGCCGGTGGCGGAAGAAAATGCCGTGCGGTTGATGAGCATCCACCAGAGCAAGGGACTGGAATTTCCAATCGTCGTGCTGGCGGACCTCTCCAAAAATTTCAACGAGCAGGACCTGCGCGGCGAATTTATTTTCGACGAGCGGTTTGGCCTGTGTCCGCGCGTCAAGCCGCCTGACGCGGGCGGACGTTACCCGTCGCTTTCCTATTGGCTGGGCCGGCGAAACCAGAGGCGGGAACTGCGCGGTGAGGAACTGCGGTTGCTTTACGTCGCGCTCACTCGCGCGCAGGACACCCTGATTTTGTGCGGCAGTATTTCGGAAAAAAAACTGGCGCGCGTGGAAGGCGATGCCATTTCGACAAGGCAAATCCTTTCCGCCCGGAGTTACGCGGATTGGCTGGCGCTATGGTTCCGGCTGCGGCATCCGGAAATTGTCGTCGAAAACGGATCGCAGGGGGAATTGCCGCACCTGCGCTGGCGTCTGGTGCATGATGGGGAATTGCGTTCCGCGGCGGGACTGGGCGGGGGGCGGAGCGAAACAACCGATCCACGCGGCCACGGTGACATGAAGGAGATTTTCCCGGCAGAATCGCGCATTGGATCCCCGCCGCCGGATTCCGAAACCTGCCGGCGGCTCCGCAATATCCTGGAGTGGCAATACCCGTTTGAAGCCGCGACCCGGCGCGCGGCCAAGGCGTCGGTCACCGTTTTAAGGCGCCAGGCCAATGAAGAACTGGACGATGAGGCGGAAGCGGTGTTCCGCCCGGCGCGGCCTCCAGCGCGGACCAAACTATCCGCGGTTGATGCCGGACTGGCTCATCACAAATTTCTCCAGCATTTCCGCCTTGCCAATGCCGGGAATTTGTCCTGGCTCGAAGCGGAATCGGAGCGATTGGAAAAGGAAAATTATTTGACGCCGGAGGAGGGCGCGGCTTTGGAATTGAAAAACATTGCGGCGTTTTGGAATTCCGATATTGGAAAAAAGTTCCTGGCGCAACCGGAATTTGTGCGGCGGGAACTGCCATTCACGGGCAAATTCAGTCCGCGGGAACTGGATGAGATTCTAGGGACCCAATCGCCGGGTTTGGAAAACGAATTCGTCGTGGTCCAGGGCGTGGTGGACCTGGCGGCGCTGCTGCCGACCGAGATTTGGATTGTGGATTTCAAGACGGATGATGTTCGGCCGCAGGATTTGCCCGCCAAGATCAAATTTTACGCGCCGCAATTGAAGCTTTATGCCCGGGCGCTGGAAAAAATTTATTCGAGGCCGGCCACGAAATGCTCCCTGTATTTTCTGGCAGCTGGCCGCGCCGAAACCATTTAGCTAAAGCAATGGAGGCCGAAGATGGTTAAAGGACGGCCAGGTGGGCCGCAAAGTCCTAAAGTTGATCTGAAATTGGTTTGCCCGACTGGTTTTCCTGCGGCAAATTATACGTCATGGCCGGAGCCGGCAGAACTTTGGATTCGCTGCGAATGAACCGCTTTGACAACGAGCGGTTGGCGCTGGCTTTGGCGATTTCCCTCCTGGCGCACCTGGCCATCTTCGGCGGTTACCAACTGGCCCATCAATTGGCCAGATACCCCTGGATGCAATTTCTGGCGCGAAAGATCGCCCTGGTTGCGCCGGCCCCGGCCCCGAGACCAACCCCCGAGCAGCCGCTGGAATTCGTCATGGTGCCAAATCCTTCGGCCACCGCCCCGGAAAACGCGAAGTATTACAGTTCGCAAAACTCGCGCGCCGCTGATTCAACGCATCGCGATTTGGACCTGGCGGAAATCAAGGGCAAACAAACCGATGTTCCGCAGACCGAACAAGCGCCCAGGCCGGAATTCAACAAGCTTCAACCCACGCCGCAACCGGATCAGGCGCAACCGCAGCCGCAACCGATGGTTGATCCGGGTGATTTGACATTGGCACGGCTGGACCAGTTGCGTCCGCAGCAACAGCCGCAACAGCGCCCGCGCACGCTCTCACAGGTGCTCCCGCATCAAATTCCGGGCCTGTTGATGCACCAGACCGGCGGTGCGCATGAAGTGGCGCTGGAACCGTCCCTGGATGTCAGGGCCACGCCGTTTGGGGCCTATGACGAGGCGTTCATTGACGCGGTCACCGAGCGTTGGTATCAACTTCTCGACAGCCAGCAATTCGCGTTGGACCGCACCGGCAAAGTCATGCTGAGTTTTCACCTCAATTACGACGGCACCATCACCGACATGGTGGTATTGGACAACTCGGTGGGCGAATTGCTCGGCACTCTCTGCCAGGACGCCATCAACGATCCCGCGCCCTACGCTCCCTGGCCGGAGGACATGCGCCGCATGGTCGGCGCCAATTATCGGGAAATCACTTTTACGTTTTATTATTATTGAAAATTTATGGGTGAAACGATCTATAGCGAATTGATTTACTTTTTGCTGGGACTCACTTCGATTGTGGGACTCGCGTTCATCGTCGAACGGTGGTGGACCCTGCGTTGGAGGCGGGTGGTGCCGCCGGAAATCGCCACCGCCCTCCTCAAGTGCCATACGCGCGATGACGTGCAAAAACTCGTGCGCCTGTGCGAAATAAAACCGTCGCCGCTCGGACGTCTCATCCAGCTCGCGGCCGAACGCCTGGATTGGCCCAAAACCGACAACGTGGACGCCCTGCAAACGGCCGCGCGCCATGAAATCGTGCGGCTGGAACGCGGGTTGGTGGTGCTGGAAATCATCGTCGGCATTGCGCCGTTGCTGGGGCTGGTCGGCACCATCGCCGGCATGATGACCGTTTTCGGCGACGTGGGGCAGGTGGGCTTGAATGACGCCGCCAAGCTTGCCGCGGGGATCGCCCTCATCTTGCGGGCCACCCTGATCGGCCTGCTGATTGCCATTCCCGCGCTCGTCGCCTGGAGTTATTTCAGCAAAAAGGTCGAGGTCTTTGCCGTGGAGATGGAAGCCCTCTGCGACGATTTCATCCGGCGGCAGTACACGGAGAAGTGAATTGACCGGCCATGCACTTTTACGTCCGCAAACGCCGCACCACCCCCGCCGTCATCATCGTGGCCCTGATTGACGTGCTGATTGTGCTGGTGATTTTTTTGCTGGTGACCACCACGTTCAAGCAGCAATCCGCCCTCAAGCTGGCGCTGCCCGAGTCGTCGCAAGCCCATAAGCCGGGCGCGAATGATAATCCGCCCTTCGTGGTGAGTATCAATACCAACGGCATTTATTTCGTGGATAAAACGCCGGTGACGTTCGACCAGCTCGAAAGCGACCTTAAAGCTGAAGTTGCGAAAAATCCGAATCTCGTGCTCGCCATCAATGCCGATGAAGATGCGCCGTGGGGGAAAGTCGTGAAGGTGCGCGACGCCGCCGCCGCCGCAAAAATCAAATCGCTCGTGGCCTTCACCAAGGAGACGCCGAAGCAGTAGCGCAATAATGTTACTTTGGAAAATTCAAGGGCGGGATTACAGGATGAAGACCATCAAAACATTGTCGCTGCTCATCGCACTTTGGACCGGGCTAATCCCGGCGTTCGCCCAAACGTGGACACAAACCAGCGCGCCTAGCAATGATTGGGTTTCTGTCGCTTCGTCGGCGGATGGCAGCAAACTCGTGGCGGCTGCCGGATTGGCCAACCTTGGCGACGGCTTGATTTATATTTCAACAAACTCAGGCCTTGATTGGGTTCCAACACGCGCGCCTACGAATGATTGGACGGCAATCGCTTCATCTGCCGATGGCGTGAATTTGATCGCGGCGTCCAGCGGCATGTCAAATCTGGTCTTTATTTCCACAAATTCAGGACTTGCCTGGATGGCAACCATGGCGCCGCCGGACGACTGGCAGGCGGTGGCGTCATCGGCCAACGGAAGAACATTGTTGGCCGCTGCTTCCGGAGATTTGATCTATTATTCAACCGATGGTGGCACGAATTGGTCGCCGGGAAACGCGCCTGTTGCGTATTGGGATTCGGTGGCCTGTTCCGCGAATGGAATGACGGCGATCGCTGCGAATGACGGCCAGGTTTGGATTTCGCAAGATTCAGGCGCAACGTGGACACAAACTGATTTGCCTTCCCTGGATTGGACTGGCGCGTGTTCATCAGCGGATGGAAATAAATTATTAGCGGTTGCTCCTGCGCTCCCTGGCCTCGGTGGAAACGCTCCCACTCCCGGCTGCGTCGCTTTATCAACGGATTCCGGCGCCGATTGGACCACCAACGACAATTTCGGCGCTGATGCCATAATGTCATCAGCGAATGGAAGCAAACTAACGGCCATGATCAGCAGCATGCAAACGGGGACAGGAATTTACGGGTCAACCGACCTGGGTGCGACCTGGATACAGGAAACTAATCTTTCGGGACCGATTGCGTGTTCGGCTGACGGAGAGGAGCTCATCGTCGGGACGCTCGTCGCGGGTTTTACCTTCGGCGGCGGAGCACCCATGCCGCTTCCCGGCCCGATTTATATGTCATTTACGATGCCGGCGCCTTTTTTGAATATTTCTCAAGCAAACGACAATGTTGCGCTCTCTTGGATTGTCCCCTCCACCAATTTTGTTTTGGAAGAAAGCTCCGACTTGCAAAATTGGTCGGAATTGACCAATCAACCGCGCCTCGACCTCGCCAACCTGCTGGACGAAATCACTTTGCCGATGACCAACAGCGCGGCCTTCTATCGGCTGGCGACGCAGTAAATGCAGCGCCGTAGGCGCAACATGTTTTTAGTAAGGCGCCCGAAAAATCGTCCCAGCCCCGTCAGGGGGAATGCTTGCTTAAGACGTAATTACTGTGGCACACAACAACATGCGACAACGTTGCCTTTAGCGCCGTAGGCGCGACATATTTGTAGAACCGACCGATTGAAAATTCCAAGCTCCGTATCAGGAGCGGCATATTCTGATTCACAAACTATAATACTGTAGCAAGTCGCGCGTTTCATTCCTGCGGCGATGGCTGTCAGGTTCCGCATGAACCAGAACAGTAACAGGAATTTCAGTTGCCCGAACCGCCGGTGAAATTTATTTCAGCAATTCCTCTGCAATCTGGACGGCATTAAGCGCCGCGCCCTTCAGCAATTGATCGCCGCTCACCCAAAAGCACAGGCCGTTGTCCAGGGCGCAATCCTTGCGGATGCGGCCGACTTCGCAGTTGTATTTCTCGGAAGTGAACAGCGGCATCGGGTACTTTTTGTTTTCCGGCTCGTCCACTACGTCCAGGCCGGGGGCTTTTTTGAGGACGGCGCGGGCGGCTTCCACGGTGACGGGTTTTTCAAATTCCGCGCTCACGGCGACGGAATGCGAACGATAAACCGGCACGCGCACGCAGGTGACGCTCGCCCGAAAATTCGGATGGTGCATGATTTTGCGGCCTTCGTTTTCCATCTTCATCTCTTCCTTCGTGTAACCGTTGGGCAAAAAAACGTCCACCTGGGGCAGTACATTGAAGGCAATCTGGTGGGGATACACTTCTTTGGTCACGGGTTTTCCGGCGACAATTTCGCCGACCTGCCGTTTCAATTCCTCAATGGCCTTGGCGCCGGTGCCGGATACCGCCTGGTAGCTGGAGGCAAAAATCCGTTTCACGCCGAACGCCTGGTGCAGCGGATAGAGCGCCATCAGGGTGATGGCGGTGGTGCAATTGGGGTTGGCAATGATGCCCTTGTGCCACCGCACGTCGGCGGCGTTGATTTCGGGAATCACCAGGGGTACCTGCTCGTCCTGGCGGAAGGCGCTCGAATTATCCACCACCACGCAGCCGGCTTTGGCCGCGATGGGCGCAAATTCCTTCGAAATGCCGCCGCCGGCGCTGAAGAGCGCGATGTCAACTCCGCGGAATGAATCCTTGGTCAGTTCGGTCACGGAAACGTCCTGCCCCTTGAATTTCAGCTTTTTGCCCGTGGAACGTGCGGAAGCCAGCAAGCAGAGGCGGCCCACTGGAAAACCCCTCTTTTCCAGCGTTTTAATCATTTCAATGCCAACAGCGCCGGTTGCGCCGGCGATGGCGACGTGCATGGGACGATTCATAAATGGCCGGATATCCTATCAGAAACAGGCCGTGCGTCAATAACCGGGGATTTTCTGTGCATAAATTTATTCGCTTTATCATTGACCATGAGGGTGAGCTGTGACGAAATGGTAAGCCTAAACTGTTCAAATGCCGAAAATTTCAGTCAGAAACGGAAATGGGCACAAAGCCGGGACGACGAAATATGACGCGCATCACAAGGTTTTGGCGCAAACTTACGGCGCCTTTGCCGAGTTGCGCCGCGAATTGTCGGACTCAAAGGAGACGGTCGGCGGACGCGAAGAGATTTTGCGCAATTTCGCGGCGTGTCCCGATTCACAGCGCTCATGGCTCCTGCTCGAAGATTACTTCGAGAAACTGTCGCTTTCCCGCAAGGATTTTCCAGACACCAACTGGTGGCCGCGACTGCTGACGGCCCAGGGGAAAAACCGCCTGGAGGAATTGGCGTTTCTCTTCCTTCGCGCCAAACGACCGGTGCCCCCGGAATTACAGCCACACGCCAGCCCGGACCGTTTCGCCCAAGCCGAGGAAGCCGAGCAGGAACTCAAGCTGGTCCAGGAACTTGAGCATTGGCTCTCGCCGCCGGCCATGCCGTTGCTCGATACGCCGCGCGCCACCCTCCGCGTTGTCTGCCGCGCCCAGCCGGATGAAGAGGAACCCTCGCGCCACCGGCTCGCCGTGAACTTTCTGCTGTCGCGCCCGCGCACAGGCGAAAAAACGCGCACCCTGCATGAGTTGATTGATCTGGTCGTCCGCGCCACCCACGAACAGGAACTCTTTCCAACGCGCGACTGGGAATTCGTCCAGTGGATCGCCGACACGCACCGGCATCGCAACGACGGCGCCGACATGCTGGTATTGTCGGAGGCTGAATTGCTGCAATGGCTGGCGAGATGGGGACATACCGACCGCCTGGAACTGAGCGGCGCCAGCCGGCCGCTGCAATTTTACGGGCAAATCATCGCGCTCGAACCGCATCTCGAAAACGGTGACCGGGAGCTTTCGTTCACCCACCGGTTCGCATTGCCGAACGGCGAGACGCATTGCGTGTCCGAAGCGAAATTTTTCAATCATCAACCGCCGGTTGCGCTCGTCGGCAACACCTTCTTCCTGTTGCGAAACGCGCCGCCGCCCCGGGTCCTGAAATATCTGGCGCAAAGGCCGTCGGTCCCCGTCCGCAAATTGAGCCACCGCCTGCTGCTGCACCTGCGCAAAACACAGTCGGCGAACGGGATGGATTGGGAACAGCTCTGCCTCACCCATAAGGCGGCGCCGCAATTTGTTTTTGAGTTGCTCGACGACACGGTCCGCCTGCGGTTGCTGGCCAGGAGCGCGCGCGACCAAAGCGTGTGGTTTTGGAACGGTCTGGAGTGGGTGGCCAATGACGCGAAAAAGCGCGCGCACGAGAAGCCGGAAATCCTGGACGATCCCCGCCTCGAGCCGGCAACGCAATGGCTTCGCATACTCGATTGGTTCACGCCCGAGCCGGGACTGTGGATTGGCGACGCAAATGAAAATTTTCTTGGCGCCCTCGCCGCGGCGTGGGCCTCCCGCCCGGCCGACTCGGAATTTCTCGGCAATCCGGCGTTTCATCGGTTGTTCCTGACGCCGCGGCAGCTCAAGCCGAAATTGATTGTCAAAGGCAGCGGCATTGACTGGCTGGCGGTTTCCGCCGAATGGGAGGCGGAAGGTTTGAAATTGAGCAAAGCCGATTTGGAACGGCTGGCGTCGGCCACGGGGCATTTTGTCAAATTGCCGAATGCCGGCTGGGTGGAGCTCGACACGGCCGCCGTGCAGGGGGCGCACGAAGCCATGGCGGACATGGGGGTGGACGGATTGATTGCCGTACCGCAAAAGGTCGGCCTGGAGCACGTGGCGCACCTGGGCGAGGAGGAATTTTCGCGGTTTGCAGACACGTCCGAGGCCAAGGAATTGCGCAAGCGGGTTGCCGACTTCAAAGGGGTTCCCAATACCGGTTTGCCGCATGGCTTGATCGCCGACCTGCGCCCGTACCAAAAGGACGGCTTCGATTTTCTCGCGCATCTGTTTCAAATCAAACTCGGCGGCATTCTGGCCGACGACATGGGCCTTGGCAAAACGCTCCAGACGCTGACCTGGCTGGCGTGGCTCAAGGAGCATCATGTGAAAAACCCCAAGCCTTCCTTGGTGATCTGCCCGGCATCCGTCCTGCACAATTGGAGGCGCGAGACGGAGAAATTCACGCCGGGAGCGAAAGTGCTGGTGCTGGAAAGCGGCGCCGCGCGGCACAATCTGCGCAAACAAATTCCCCAGCACGATTTGATCGTGACCAATTACGCGTTGCTGCGGCGCGACCTGGAGGAATTGCAAAAATTCGCCTTCCGCGCGGTCATATTGGACGAGGCCCAGTTCATCAAGAACCCCGGAGCACAGGTGACGCAATCGGTGAAACAGTTGAAGTGCGAGCACAAAATTGCCCTTACCGGCACGCCGCTGGAAAACCGCCTGCTCGATTTGTGGAGCATCGTGGACTTCATCCAGCCCGGCTACCTCGGCAATCAGGAACAGTTCCTGGAAACCTACGAGCCGCGCGGCGAGAATGCCGAAAGCGCGCAGCGCATCGCCCGCCGACGGCTGTCGGCGAAATTGCGCCCGCTCCTGTTGCGCCGTTTAAAGAAGCACGTCGCCAAGGATTTGCCCGACCGCATCGAAGAGCGGCGCGATTGCCCGCTCGGCGACGAGCAGCGCAAGTTATATCTCGCGGAGTTGCGGCGCAGCCGGGATCAGGTGATGAAGGCGGTGGAGACGCAGGGGTTGAACAAATCGAAGATGCACGTGCTGGCGGCCCTCACGCGGCTGCGGCAGGTTTGCTGCCATCCCTCACTCGTTGGCAGCGATACGGCCAGCGGCAAGACCGAAACCCTGTTTGAATTGCTGGACCCGCTGATTGCCGACGGCCAGAAAGTTCTCGTTTTTTCGCAATTCGTGCAAATGCTGCAATTGCTGGAAAAGGAATGCGCGGCGCGAAACATTCACACGCACATGCTCACCGGGCAGACGAAGGACCGGCAGCGCGTGGTCAGCGAATTTCAGGCGGACACCCGGCCGGGCGTTTTCCTCTTGAGCCTGCGCGCCGCGGGCACGGGATTAAATCTGACCAACGCCAGCTATGTCGTGCTTTACGATCCGTGGTGGAACCCGGCGGTGGAAGCGCAGGCGATAGACCGCTCGCATCGTATCGGCCAGACCCAAACCGTCAACGCCTACCGCCTCATCGCGCCCGGCACCGTCGAGGAAAAAATCTGGGAATTGCAGCAGAGCAAGGCGCAGACGATTGCCGACGTGCTCGGCGAAGAAGGCTTTGCCCGCAGCCTCACAGCGACGGACTTGGAATACCTGTTCTCGGAGGATTGAGAGAATCCCTTCATTTAGTCCCCTGTCTTCAACTCGACCACGTCATGCGGAGCCGCTTCGCGCATTCCGGCGGGGCTGACGCGGATGTATCGCGCCTTTTTGCGAAGCTGTTCAAGGTTTTTTGCGCCCAGATAGCCCATGCCGCTTTGGATGCCGCCGATGAGCTGGGCCAGCACCCGGTCCACCGAGCCGCAACTTTCCTTGAGCGCTTCAATGCCTTCTGCGGCCACCTTCTGCGCGGAATTTTTCTCGTGGCCGTAACGCGCCGCGCTGCCGGTTTTCATCGCTGCCAGGCTGCCCATGCCGCGGTATTGCTTGTAGAATTTTCCGCTGATCTCCACCACCTCCCCGGGCGCTTCATTGCAGCCGGCGAAAATGCCGCCGCAAATCACCGCCTGCGAAAGCGTCAAGGCCTTCACAAGGTCGCCCGATTTGGTGATGCCCCCGTCGGCTAGAATGGAGACACCTTTCCGGCGCGCGACGCGCGAGCACACATACAACGCCGTCATTTGCGGAATGCCCACACCGGCCACTATCCGCGTGGTGCAAATCGAGCCGGGGCCTTGCCCAACCTTGACCGCGTTTGCCCCGCATTCGGCCAGAAATTCCACGCCCGCCGCGCTCGTCACGTTGCCGGCGATGATGGGCAATTTCGGGAAGGCGTCGCGCAAAACCCTGACCATATCGCCCACTCCCAGGGTATGGCCATGCGCCGTTGAAACGGCCACCACGTCCACCCCGCGCTCGACCAGGCCGCTGACATGGTTCAAAACCCGTTCGCGATCCAGTTCGCCGAAGGCGTTGCGCGTGGCCGAAACCGCCGCGCCGCAAATCAGATGAAAACTGCCGTCCCGATTGGGCTTGAATTGGGCCAACCGCTCCTGCGTGATGCGTTCCACGTCGCTTAACGTAATGAGGCCGCACAACTTGTCCTTGTCGTCAACCACCAGCAGCTTGTGGATGCCCAGATGCTCGGTGAAGAACTTGTCCGCCCGCGCAATCGGGTCCTTGCCAAGTTCCTTTCGATTGATCGTATGCACCTGCGCGCGCGGCGTCAGCGCTTCGGAAATTTTTCTTCTGGCATAACGCGGTTTGACGACGTGGCCCGGCAACAGGCCGACCAGTTTTCCCTTTTCGTCCACCACCGGAAACGTGCTGAAGCCGAATTTCTTTTGTTCGATGACGGCCAGCACGTCGCCGATGAAGTCGTCGGGCGAAACTTTAATCGGCTCCTGAATCAGGCCGTGAACGTGATTTTTGACGCGGCTGACTTCCGAAAGTTGCTGGCGCTCCGGCAGATTGTAATGGATCAGTCCCAGCCCGCCGTTGAGCGCCATCGCAATGGCCATGCGCGACTCCGTGACCGTGTCCATGTCGGAGGAAATCAACGGCAGGTTCAGGCGCAAATTTTCCGCCAGCACGGTTTCCAACTGCGTGTCGCGCGGAAGAATTTCCGAATAGAGCGTCGCCAGGGTGATGTCGTCGAACGTCAAACCGATGTTTTGGTTCGCGGGAAAAAATTCGTCCGCCGGTTGGTAGAACGGACTGTCGAAGTCTGAATTGCGCGTTGCTGCCATGTCGGAAAATGAAGGACGACCGCGCCCCTTGGCAAGCAAAATCTTCAACCTTCAATTGGGCCGGTGCGAGACAAGTTTCTTCATCCGATTTGCTTCGGGTCGGCAAATAGATTGATCCTTCGACGCTGTCGGAACGTCCCTGTTGTCCCGTCAGGGACATCCGGCAATAGCCCGGCTGTTTCAACGCCGGGACCGCATTCGGGATTTGCATAAGTCCCAAAGGGACGGCTGAATAAATCCAAAAACAGCATCATCGCAAACGCAGGTTCCAAGAGGAATTTTTGATGGTATTGAAGAAACATCGGAATCAAACCAGAGGATCAGAAGAACCCCACGCCCAATTGCGGCATTACGGATTTTTTGGGCGGACGGCCAGCATAAACGATGGGTCCAATTCCAACGGTGTCCCCGACAGGATCTTGTCAACGGCGTCGAGCAGGAGCGCCGGGGTGCAACCGGATTTTAGCAGCGTCAGTTCAGCCCCGATTTTTGATGCTTCCTGCGCCAATTCGCTCATATAGGCCTCGGAAAGAATGACGACGGGCGTGGCCTTCAAATCCGGTGTGGAGCGCATAAATCGAAGAACGTCCACTCCATTCATTACGGGCATCATCAGGTCAAGCACCACGAGGTCCGGACGGAGCCCCAGGAGCGATTTCATGGCCGCAAATCCGTTTTCCGCCGTTTCCGCCTGAAACCCCGCTTGGGAAAATCGCTCGCGATAAATTTTCGTGATAATCGGGTTGTCATCCACGATTAATATTTTTTTCATGGCTCAATCAGGATAGCCGTGCGGATGTTTTTTGTGCCACGCCCAGGCCGTCGCCACGATGTCTTCCAATTTTGGGAATTGCGGCTTCCAGCCCAATTCACCAATGGCCTTGTCAGCGGAGGCAACCAGCTTTGGCGGATCGCCCGCGCGGCGCGGCTTTTCCACCATCGCAATTTTCCTGCCGGCAATTCTCTCGCATACCGAGACGACCTGTTTCACCGAATAACCATCCCCATTCCCTAAATTATAAAATCCGGTTTTGCCTCGCGCCAGTCCCAGAATGTGCGCCTGCGCCAGGTCCCGGATGTGAATATAGTCGCGGATGCACGTCCCGTCGGGCGTGGGATAATCCACCCCAAAAATATCGCCGTGGGGCTTTTGGCCGAGCGCCACGAAAAGTACGTTCGGAATCAAGTGCGTCTCGATGCGGTGATGTTCGCCGAACTTCTCGCTGGCGCCGGCGGCGTTGAAATAACGGAACGCAATGAATTCCAATTTGTAAATCTGCTGATACCAAACCAGCGCCTTCTCAAACATCAACTTCGATTCGCCATAGGGATTGATTGGCCGCTGCGGCAAATCTTCCGTCATCGGGACCTTGTCCGGCGGCCCATAGGTGGCGCAGGTCGAGCTGAAAACAAATTTTTTCACGCCGCATTCCACGGCGGCATCGGCCAACTTAAGCGCATTGACGAAATTGTTGTGAAAATACTTCTTCGGATTCGTCATGGATTCGCCGACCAGCGCATTGGCGGCGAAGTGCATGATGGCGTCGGGCCGTGCCGCCTTGACCGCATTGAGAATGTCGCCATCCATCTCGGGTTTTCCGGGAATAAATTTCGCGCGCGAATCCACCGCCGAGCGGTGACCCTCGGTCAGATTGTCATAAACCGTGACCTGATGCCCCTGATTCAGCAGCTCTTCCGCGCAAACGGAGCCGATATAGCCGGCGCCGCCGGTGACGAGAACATTCATGCTCCCATTATGGAAAATTCTCCGGCCGTTCAAAGTGCAAAATAATGGCGGCGAATCTTTTTTTAATGAGCGTATTGGGGCTTTGAACCTGCCGCATTCTATCAGGCTTTCGAGCACCATTGCGCATCTGCTTGCTGTTTCCTCTCCGCTCCCATCCGATGGGAGGGGAGAATATACCTCGCCCGCGGGAGCGGGAGAGAATTCCCCGAAATTACGATATTCGCGCATTGAACCCCTGAACCCGCCGCCAATGGCTTGACTTTCAAGCGACAGTTGGCATCCGCCTGCTGTCCCCTCTCCGCTCCCATCGGATGGGAGGGGAGAGGGTCAGGGTGAGGTGTGGGTCCCCTGGGTTCATTGTCCCCGGCGTCGTATCCGTCCTATTTGTCTTATTCGTCTCTAATGAATTTTTCATGTTCTTTGCTGTCCATTCATGGTTAAATTGTCGAAATGAGTTTGTCACTTTTAGCCATTTTGCTCGGCGCGGGCATGAGCCTGCCGCAAATCTTTGGTATCGCCAAACCGGGGAAATTCGCGGCGGCAGCGCGGCGATTTCCCCGAAACCTGCGCGTGGGTGTTGTTCTCATGCTCCTGGGCACCGCTTGGTTTGCCTGGAACGTGTATTCGGAGCCGGTCGCCGATTTTTCCGTTTTCAAACCCTATATGATCGGCGGTTTCATCGCCGTCGGGGTTTTTTCGTGCATTTACGTGCGGGACTTCCTGGCCGTGCGCGGCCTCGCGGTGGTGGCGCTGCTGCTGGCAAAATTCATGGTGGATACCGGACGCCCGCACCTGGGCCAGTCGCCCTGGGTGTTGCTGATTCAATATTGGGCTTATCTATTGGTGGTCCTGGGAATCTGGTTCACAATCACGCCTTGGCGGCTCCGCGACATTTTGATCTGGGCCACCGAGACGAAGGCGCGGATCCTCGTCGGCTGTGTCATCCGGCTCGCCTTTGCCCTGTTCGTGATCGCTCTTGGCCTGACGGCGTTTCGCGCAATGTAATGCGCCATGAACATTTCGGACATCAGAAGAGATTACGCCCGCGGTAATTTGCAGCGCGCGGATTTGGACGCGGATCCTCTGGCGCAATTTCAAAACTGGTTTGCCCAGGCCGCGAATAAAAAATCATCGTCGTATTGGCGGCGCATCGGCATCGCCCTCTACAAGCTCTGGCATGCCATTCTCGGCCACTCGCCGCTGGATGCAAACGCGATGGTCCTGGCCACAGCGGACAAAAATGGGACGCCCTCGGCCCGGACGGTTTTGCTCAAGGGCGTGGACCGGGAGGGTTTCACTTTTTTCACCAATTACGACAGCCGCAAGAGCCGCGAACTCGCCGGGAATCCAAAGGCCGCCTTGACGTTTTATTGGCCGGAATTGGAACGGCAAATTTGCGTGGCCGGGCGCGTGGAAAAGGTTTCGCGCGAAGCTTCTGAATCCTATTTCAAATCGCGCCCGCGCGGCAGCCAACTCGCCGCCTGGGCGTCCAACCAAAACGACGTGGTGGCCGACCGCGCGGCGCTCGAAGCAAAATGGGACGAAATGAAGGGGAAATTTCCCGCCGAGGTGCCGCTGCCGCCGAATTGGGGCGGGTTTGTCCTGAAGCCGGAACGGATTGAGTTCTGGCAGGGCCGCCCAAACCGTTTGCACGATCGCTTTCAATACACCAGACAAGCCGATAATTCGTGGAAGCTGGAACGGATTGCGCCATAACTGATTGCGCATCCAGATTATTCCGCCGTTTGCAATTTGAAGAAATGCGCCTATTGTCCCGACGGATGAAAAATCGCTTTGGGGTTGTCGTCCTGGGAATTTTTTTAAATTTGATAAACACCGAAAGGGTTGCCGCCGCTGGCGAACCAACGGTGGAAAGTCAATTTCAAAGCGGGCAATTTGAAGGTTCATTCGGCGGTGGATTTTTCGTTTCGCCGTTCGTCACTCATCTCGATGCTCCGATGGTTGATTATACATTGACCGAATTCGAATTGGGTTGCATGCTCACCGACCCCCGTGGCCGGGGCATTCTTCACGGAAACTTGGAATGTGCCGGCGAAGCTTTCGGCGGCGCAATCTTTCGCGGGCAGGGCAATTATGTCGCCGGCGGAACGTTTTGGTTGCGGTATAACTTCGTGCGGCCGGCTGGACGGTTTGTTCCGTATGCGGAACTCGGCGCCGGCGCGGGTGAAACGGACTTGGACCGCCGGATTGAGGGCCAAAATTTCAACTTCAACCTCGACCTCGGCGTGGGGGCGCGGTATTTTGTAAGTTCAAACTGGTCGGTAAACTTGGAATACCGGTACCAGCACATCTCCAATGGCGGGATGTCGCGGCATAATGTCGGCGTCAATGCCGACGGACCGGTCCTCTCGATTTCACGTTTTTTTTAAAATTTATAGACCAACCCGCTGATTAATTTGAGATCGTTGTCCTCGCGGCCAGGCGCGGGAATGTTGATGTAGTTGTCGTCCAACACCGCCCGCAAACTGATCCGCTTCGTCAGGGGCGCCTCCGCGCCGACTTCCGCGTTGACTAAAAAATTGTTGCCCATGTCCAACTGCGGCAAAAATTCCACGTTTTCCCAAAAATGCGTGTGCTCATCCCATTTGTGGTCCAAGTGCTCGGCCAGTCGCGGCGCGGAATAATTTTCATACGAACCGTCCAATTTTTCGAACACGCCGCCCGGGCCGGCTTCGCCGGCAAACGTCGTCATCTTGTCTTTGACAAAATAATAACCCACGCCGGGGCTGACGGTGAGCCGATACTCCACGTCGGCAATGCCGTCATGGAACGCGTCGCCGCGCCCATAGCCATAGAGGCGCTGGCTGAAGAGGTGATTGTATTGTCCAACCCCGTGCAGCAATTCGGCGTTCTTCACCTCATTCGCCACACCGTATAGGCCTTCCGCGCTGGCAATGACTTCATTGGTTGGATCATTTCGGTGCGCGCTGAATTCACCGTCGGCCAGCGTGGTGTCGCTGTTGCCGCGGGTGAGGGTGAAGCCGAAGGACAGGCTGTTTTGCCACAACGGCGCCGTGTTGGTGGCGCAAGCCGGCAGGCGCGTGGCAGTATTGCCCCGCGCGCTTACGCCAAAGGCGATGGCCATGAACGCAATAAAAATGTGTTTGTGCATATAATACCTGAGTGGAACCGGTTGAAAACCGACATAACTGGAAGTCTGTCAACAACGGCCTGCAACAATTGCAGCGGATTTTATTCTAGCTCAAAAACCGGACCTGACAAGAAAATCAAAAAAAGTTTTCCAGAATTATTTTTGAACTTCCTCTTCGGCCGCATCTTCTTTGTCCTCGCCGATGACCGGCGCAATCGCCTGCAATTTGTCCCCGGCGTCCAGGTTGATAAGCTTCACGCCTTGCGTATTGCGGCCGGCTTCGCGGATGCCGCTCACTGAAATCCGTACCATCTGGCCTTTGAACGTGATGAGCATGATTTCATCGTTGTCGCGCACAGTCAGCGCGCCGATGACCGCGCCGGTCTTCTCCGTGGTCTTCATGGTGATGATGCCTTTCCCGCCGCGGGATTGAATCCGGTATTCCTCAAAGTCCGTTCGCTTGCCGATGCCATTTTCGCCGGCCACCAAAAGCTTTGCATCTGAAACTGCAATCGCCAGGGCGACCACTTCGTCGCCTTTGTAAAGATCAATGCCGCGCACCCCGCCGGCCGGCCCATCGGCCGCGCGTCCTCTTCGTTGAACCGAATACTCATCCCGTCGCGGGTGATCAGCACCACTTCGTTTTTGCCGGTGGTGAGTTTCACCTCAATCAACACGTCCCCCGGTTCAATGCCGATGGCGATGATGCCGCCCTTGCGGACGTTGGCGAATTCGGTCAGCGCGGTTTTTTTCACCGTGCCCTGCTTGGTGGCAAAGAGCACGAAGCCGTCCTGTTTCCAGGTGACATCTTCCTTGTTCGCATCGGTCCTCGAAACGACCCGGATAAGAGCCGCGATGGTCTCGCCTTGCTTCAATTCCAGGAGGTTGGCAATGCTCCGCCCTTTGGCGGCGCGGCCCATGTCGGGGATTTCATGGACACGCTCCACATACACGCGCCCGGTGTTCGTGAAGAACATCAGGTAATCGTGCGTGCTGCCGGTGAACAGATGCTCGATGAAATCCTTGTCCTCGTCGGTGGCGGCTTCGCGCGTGCTCATGCCGATGACCCCTTTGCCGCCGCGCCGTTGCGCCCGATAGCTCGAAACATTGGTGCGCTTGATCAGCCCATTGTGCGTGAGCGTGATGATCACGCCTTCGTTGACAATCAAATCCTCAATCGCGATTTCGCCTTCATCGGGAACAATCTGCGTCAGCCGCGGCGTGGCATGCTTTTCTTTGATGGCTTTCAGCTCATTTTTAATCAGGGTCATCACCCGCGATTCTTTCGCGAGAATGTCCAGCAAATCCTTGATCCGCTCCAGCAATTCCTTGTATTCGGCCTCGACCTTGTTGATTTCCAGCGCGGTCAATTGATACAGGCGCAGTTCGAGGATTGCATCCACCTGGCGTTCCGTCAGAGCGTACCGGCCTGCTTCCAGCCGCTCGTCGCTGCGAATCAATATCCCCCACCGCTCAACCTGTTTCTGCGTCCATTCAAACGCCAGCAGCTTGACGCGCGCTTCCTCACGGGTCTTGGATTTGCGGATGATCGAGATGAATTCATCCATGTTCGCTAGCGCAATCAGATAACCTTCGAGCAATTCGGCCCGTTCCTCCGCCTTCCTCAACTCAAACCGCGTCCGGCGCAAGACAACCTCGCGCCGATGCTCGATGTAACATTGGATCAGCTCCTTGAGATTCAGCGTCTTGGGTTTGCCGTGGTCAATCGCCAGCGCATTCACACTGAACGACACTTCAAGCTGCGTGTGCTTGTAGAGATTGGCGATGACCACCTTCGGGTTCCCGTCCCGCTTCAGTTCCATCACGATCCGGCAGTTTTCGTCCGACTCGTTGCGCATCGCGGAAATTTCCGTGATGACTTTCTCGTTCACCAAATCGGCAATTTGCGCTTCAAGCGCGGCGCGATTGACGTTGAAGGGGATTTCGGTGATGACGAGTTGTTCGCGGTTGCCCTTCAACTCCTCCGAGCCGACCCGCCCGCGCAATTTGACGCTGCCGCGGCCGGTTTCAAAATAATTTTTGATCCCTTCCACGCCGCAAATCATGCCGCCCGTGGGGAAATCCGGGCCTTTGACGAATTTCATCAATTCCTTGATGGTAATGTTCGGATCATCAATCTGCGCGCAAATGCCGTCAATCACTTCGCCCAGATTGTGCGGTGGCATGTTGGTCGCCATGCCCACGGCGATGCCCGTCCCGCCATTGACCAGCAGGTTCGGAAAAGCCGATGGAAAAACCGTCGGCTCGGTCATCCGCTCGTCGTAATTCGGGACAAAATCCACCGTGTCCTTGTCCATGTCCTCCATCAACGCCGCCCCGAGATGCGTCAGCCGCGCCTCCGTGTATCGCATCGCCGCCGGCGGATCGTCTTCGACCGACCCGAAATTGCCCTTGCCGTCCACGAGCTTTTCCCTCATCGCCCACGGCTGCGCCATGTGGACAAGGGTCGGGTAAATCACCGCTTCCCCGTGCGGATGGTAATTGCCGGAAGTATCGCCGCAGATTTTGGCGCACTTGTAATGTTTGCGTCCGGGAAACAGCGACAGCTCGTGCATCGCATATAGAATGCGGCGTTGCGAGGGCTTCAGCCCGTCGCGCGCGTCCGGCAACGCCCGCGAAATGATCACTGACATCGAATAGTCGAGGAACGAATTTTTAATCTCGTCCGCGACGTTGATCTTGGCGATTTTTTCGCCCGCGGCGAACAACGGCGTGTTGCTCACCGGCAGAGAGTTGGGGTCTTTCTTGTTTTCGTCAGGCATTTTGTAAATCGGTTAATCTTTCAAAGGCAATTCTTCCGGAAACACCGGCACGGCAATTAATTGCGCCGCGGCGCGCATCCGCGCGTCGGTGGTGCAGAACGGAAATTCCTGGCACAAATCCACCGTGGCCAGATGAATGGCATCCAGCGTGCGAAGTGGGATGTTGGGATGACACCGTTCCAGACACTGCGCCGCTTTGCGCAAGGCGATTGGATTCAACGGCTCAATTTTAATTTCACCGGCGGCAGTGCGCGCGTGAAATTCCTCCCACGCCCGCTGCCGATCTGCCGCCTCGATTTTCCCGGCGCGCTCCCGCGCGAGCAGCGCCGAAAATACTTCGACCTGCGCCAGTTCCGACGTGACCAGCGGTTTGCCATTCAACGCGCCCACAAAGCTCTCGCTGTCCGGCTCGACGACCAGCAACTTGACGATAATGCAGGAATCAAGATACATGACTACCAGCCGCGTCCGTCGCGATCAGCGCGGATGATTTCTTCCGCAGTCGGTCCACCGCGCCATGGTGGCATTTTTTTCAGATGCTCCCACGTGCCCGTGAATACTTTGCGCCGCTCGGCTTCAGCTTTAACCAGTTTCGCCTTGGGCTTGCCATCGCTGGTGATCGTGATTTCCTGTCCGCCCGCCACCAGCTCCAGCAATGCCGATAGATGCGCCTTGGCCGCCCGGACATTGATGATGGGTCCGATGCCTGGCAGGGTCGCCACGTCGCGCAGCACCATGGGCTGCCGGGCCTTTCGCGCCTCTGGTATTCCCAGTTTCATTTTCCGTGCCGGCAACGACTGCCTGTGTAATGTTTTTTTCCTTTTCATCCCAGAGTGTAGTCTCATGTGACTACATTGTCAAACTTTTCTTCAAATTTCATTTCACACGTCCAAATTCCTCACGTTCAGCGCGTTGTCTTCGATGAATTGCCGGCGCGGTTCCACTTCCTCGCCCATCAATTTTGAAAACATTTCCTCGGCCTCCACCGCGTCCGTCAAATCAATCCGCAATAGCTTCCGCGCGGACGGATTCATGGTCGTTTCAAATAGTTCCTTGGCGTCCATTTCGCCCAGGCCTTTGAAGCGGTACATTTGCATGCCCTTTTTGCCAACCGTTTTCACGCCCGCAAGAATTTCGGGAATGGAAAACAACGGCGAAACCGTGGCCCGCTCCCCTTCGCCTTCAATCAATTCAAACAGCGGCTTGTCCTGCGCCGCGTAATGCTCGACCGCCAGGCCTTTTTTGGAAAGTTTGCCGAGCAAGTCCGCGATCGCTTTGCTTTCCAGGTGCAAATCCGCCTCCACCGCCCGCCGCGTCTGGCTCTTTGGCTTGTCCGATTTCTCCCCGTTCTCGCTGAACAGATCGTCGTTCTTGTCCTTGAATCTCTGCACCTCGTCGAGGTCCTCAAAATAATGGACCGTCTCGTCGTTGCCCTCGCGCACTTTGATGAGGTAAACCGGGAACACGCCCGTCTTGCTGCGCTTCTCGACATAGTCGCCGAAATCGCCGCCCTGGCGCCGGATGAACGTGGCGTATTTATCGAGCGATTCCAGCAGCCCCAAAATCTCTTCAAGCTGCTTCGGCGCGAACTCGCGCCCGTCCGCGAGGTTTTTCAGCTTCACTTCTTCCGTGCCGTTTTGCAGCAGGATGCGGTTGAGCTGCGCGTCGTCGTCAATGTAATCGGTTTTTTTCTTGCGCGTTACCGAGTAAAGCGGCGGCTGCGCGATGTAAACATAGCCGTCCTTCACCAGCTTCGGCATCTGCCGGTAGAAAAATGTCAGCAGCAACGTGCGGATGTGCGAACCGTCCACGTCCGCATCGGTCATGATGATGATTTTGTGATAGCGCAATTTGTTGATGTCGAACGCGCCCTCGCCCTCGCCATCGCCAATGCCCGTGCCGATGGCGGTAATCATCGTCCGGATTTCATTGTTTTGCAGCACCTTGTCCAGCCGCGCTTTCTCGACGTTGATCAGTTTGCCGCGGATCGGCAGAATCGCCTGGAACTTCCGGTCGCGTCCCTGCTTGGCCGAGCCGCCGGCCGAGTCGCCCTCGACGATGTAAAGCTCCGTGTTCACCGGGTCGCGGTCGGAGCAATCGGCCAGTTTGCCCGGCAATCCGCCGCCGGTCAGCGCCGATTTGCGCACGGCTTCACGCGCTTTGCGCGCCGCTTCGCGGGCACGCGCGGCATTCAGGCCCTTGTCAATGATGCGCTTGGCAATCGGCGGATTGGCGTCGAAATAGGTCATCAACCCTTCGTAGGTCACCGAGCCGACGATTTTTTCAACTTCGGGCGAAAGCAATTTCACCTTGGTTTGCGATTCAAATTTCGGATCGCTGTGCTTGACGGAAATCACCGCCGTCAATCCTTCGCGCACGTCGTCGCCGGTGATTTGCGGGTCTTTTTCCTTCAGCAACTCGTTCGACTTCGCGTATTGATTGATGGCGCGCGTCAAGGCGCTGCGGAAGCCGCTCAAATGCGCCCCGCCGTCGGGATTGTGAACCGTATTCGTGTAGCAAAGCACCTGGTCGTTGTAGCTGTCGTTGTATTGCAGCACCACCTCGACGTGCACTTCGATTTCCTTGTCGTCCAGTTTTTCCGTCGTTTCCTTGCGGAAATGAAATCGGCTTCGGATGCAGCGGCTCCTTGCTCTTGTTGAGCTGCTTGACGAATTCCTCGATGCCGTCCTTGATAGAAAAAGCTCTCCGGCTTCGCTTCGGCTTTGACGTTCGTCCGCAAAAATGATCTCCAGCCCCGAATTCAAAAACGCCAGTTCGCGCAACCGTTGCGCAATGATGTCCGCCTTGAATTCCGTCGTGTCGCGGAAAATTTCCGGGTCCGGCTTGAACGTGATCAGAGTGCCGGTGCCTTTGGCCTTGCCGATCACGTGCAAGTTTCTGCATCGTTTTGCCGCGCTCGAATTCCATGTGATGCACCTCGCCGTCGCGTGAAACTTCCACCTCGAACCATTCGCTCACTGCGTTGACGCATTTGGCGCCGACGCCGTGCGTGCCGCCGGAAAATTTATAACCGCCCTGGCCGTATTTTCCGCCGGAGTGCAGCGTCGTCAGAACCAGTTCCACGCCGGGGATTTTATATTGCGGATGAATGTCCACCGGGATGCCGCGTCCGTTGTCGCGGATCGAAATCGAACCGTCCACGTGAATGGTCACCTCAATTTTGTCGCAGTGCCCCGCCAGATGCTCGTCCACCGAATTGTCCAGGACCTCGCTCACGCAATGGTGCAGCGCCCGCTCGTCCGTGCCGCCGATATACATGCCGGGCTTCTTGCGGACGGCCTCCAGCCCCTCCAATTTGCCCAGTTGCGCCGAACCGTAGCTCCCTTTTACCGCGCCCGCAACCACGCCTTTTTCCTCAGTTAAATCGGTGTTTTTTGCCATAAAAAATCAGTCGTTCCAGCACCGTTTTCCGACACTGGATTTAAGCGAAAAATTGTAAGAAAAACAGCGGTTTCACACAATGTTTATTTGAGGAATTTTTGATCGAAAAACACTATTAGTTGTGCGGATTTGGCTTGACGGCCAAATGGATTGTGGTGTTATCACTAGACTAGTGATTCTTCACCGGGACCAACTCTTCGCGCCACTGAAACAGTTTTTCGGCTTCCGCTCCTTCCGCCCCTTGCAGGAAGAAATTATCCGCGAGTCGCTCTCCGGCCGGGATGTGTTCGCCGTCCTGCCGACCGGCGGAGGCAAGTCACTCTGTTTTCAACTCCCCGCGCTGCTCAGGCCCGGACTCACCGTCGTCATCTCGCCGCTCATCGCGCTCATGAAAGATCAAGTGGACGCGCTGCAAGCCGCCGGCGTGGCCGCAACGTTTTTGAATTCATCGCTCGCCGCCGGCGAATCGCGCCCGCGGCTGCGCGGCCTGCATCAAGGCGAATTCCGCCTCCTCTACGTCGCGCCGGAGCGCCTGATGCTCTCCGGTTTTCTCGAGGATTTGAAAAAATGGAACGTGAATCTGTTCGCCATTGATGAGGCGCATTGCATCAGCGAATGGGGGCATGACTTCCGCCCGGAATACCGGCGGTTGTTGTCGCTGCGCGACGTTTTCCCCGCCGTGCCGATGATGGCCCTCACCGCCACCGCCACCGAGCGTGTGCGTGGCGACATCGTTCATCAGCTTCACTTGAAAAGTCCCGCCTGCTACGTCGCGAGTTTCAACCGTCCCAATTTGACCTACCGGGTCGCGGCAAAATCCGGCGCCTATGAGCAGATTCTTTCGTTCGTCCGGGCGCGCCCAAATGAGAGCGGCATTATTTACGTTCAGGCGCGCAATACCGCCGACCGCATGGCGTCCAGGCTTTCCGCCGACGGGGTGAAAGCGTTGCCTTATCACGCGGGCATGGAAGCCGGCGGGCGGACGAAAAATCAGGAGGCGTTTCTCCACGACGAGGCGCGCGTGATTTGCGCCACCATCGCCTTCGGAATGGGCATCAACAAACCGAATGTCCGCTTCGTGATCCACCACGATCTTCCCAAGAACATCGAGGGATATTACCAGGAAACCGGCCGTGCCGGACGGGACGGCCTGCCGGGCGAATGCCTGCTGCTCTACAGTCCCGGCGACCGCGTAAAGCAAATGCGGTTTATTGACGAGAAACCGGACCCCCGGGAACGCGAAACGGCCCGGGCGCAACTGGAGCAGATGATTCACTACGCCGAAATTGCGACCTGCCGCCGTGAATTTTTGCTGGGATATTTTGGCGAGAAATATTGCGGCCATCAGGGCGGAAACGCCCCAATTGAAGGCAAAACCGGCCGGAGCCTCCACCCGCGCTCTGCGGCGGAGGAAATCAATTGCTCCGCCTGCGATAATTGCCTTTCGCCGCGGCCGACATGGGACGGCACGCTTGCCGCGCAGAAATTCCTCTCCTGCGTCTATCGCATCCGTGAAAATAGCGGGTTTGGTGTTGGCATCCAGCACGTCGTGGAAGTGCTCTGCGGCGCCGATACCGAAAAGATTCGCAAATTCGGCCACCAGAATCTGTCCACCTACAACATCGGCGGCGAACATTCACGCGCCGAATGGGGCGCGATTGGCCGCGAACTGGTCCGCCTCGGCTTGCTGTTTCAAAACCCGGAGAAATTCAACATCGCCGAGTTGACCGGCGCCGGCCGCGACGCGTTGAAATCGCGCCAAAAAATCACCCTCACCAAACCCGTCGCGGTGACCGGGCCGGCAAAACACGGGGTCGGCGAAATTGCCTGCGACGAGGCGTTGTTCGAAAAACTGCGCGCCTTGCGCAAACAACTTGCCGATGAACGCGCCGTGCCGCCCTATATTATCTTTTCAGACGTGTCGTTGCGGCAGATGGCCCGGTTTTACCCGGTCAGCGCGCGGGAATTTTCGGGCATCAGCGGCATCGGCGAGAAAAAACTCCGGGAGTTCGGCGTCCTGTTTATGGGTGAAATCGGACGGCATTTGCAGACGACCGCGCGCCAGATTTTCGCCGACGATTCGTTCACCGAACCATCGGCGCCCATGCCGCGGCGGTCCGGCCTGACGGATACCGCGCGCGAAACGTTGCATTTTTTCCGCCAAGGCCGCAGCGTGCCGGAGATTTCCAGAATTCGCGGCGTAAAGGACGGCACAATTTACGGTCACCTTGAAGAGGCGATCCTCGCCGGCGAGGCCATTGACGTGAATGCCCTGGTGTCCGCCCAGGCGCAACGCGAAATTGCCGCCGCGTTCAAGGAGCGCGGTTTCACAAGCCTGGGCGTCGTGGTCGGGAAACTCGGCGGCAAATACGGCTACGGCGAATGTCGTATCGTCCGCGCCGCCATGCAAAACACGTAATACCGCAGGGGCGTCAGACAAATTTCTTCAACCCTTTGCTTTTGTGGTTTTTTTTGCGGCGAATATATATGTCCGTATCTATTGATCCGTTAACGCTGTTGGAACGTTCCCTGTTGTCCCGTCAGGGACATCCGGCAATAGCCCGGCATTTCCAATGCCGCGACCGCATTCGGGATTTGTATAAGTCCCGAAGGGACGGCTGAATAACAGGCGCGTCTTACGGGGCCGTTGTGGGATTGATTCCAGCCGTCCCTTCGGGACTCCTGTCCTGCCCGCGATTGTTCCGCTTCAAACTGCCTCCGAAGATTGTGCAACCGCGAATTGACGCGAATAATTCCGGAAGAATTTTGTTTCATAGCGGAGTCAGATTTTAAATTCGCGTTCATTGGCGTTCATTCGCGGTTAAATCATTTGCAGTTGTCCGATTGAATGATCGTCCCAAGCCTCGCCCATGGTGGCAGCCAGAGGATCAGAAGAATTTTGCCCCACACCCAGACAGTCCCCGCCCTTCCAAATCCACTCGCTTTTTCGGCGGGCGAACTTTATTTTGGTCAAATGTCTTTGACACAGAATTTTCCGGAAAATTCCGACCAATTTGTCCGCCGCCACATCGGGCCAAACACCGATGAAACCGCCAAAATGCTCGCATTGCTCGGCTTTAAAAGCCTCGACGATTTGTCTGACGCCGCCGTCCCGAAAAAAATCCGGCTCGACAGAAAACTAACCCTGCCCGCCGCAAAAAGTGAATTTGAAGCGCTCGCCGAACTCCGGCGTATCGCTGCTCAAAACAAGGTCTTTCGGTCTTTCATCGGCCAGGGCTATTACGATTGCATCACGCCGCCCGTCATTCAGCGCAGCGTCCTCGAGAATCCCGGTTGGTACACCCAATACACGCCCTATCAGGCGGAAATTTCCCAGGGCCGGCTTGAAGCCTTGTTGAATTTCCAGACGATGGTCGCTGATTTGACCGCGCTCGACATCGCCAACGCTTCGCTTCTGGATGAAGCCACTGCCTGCGCCGAGGCCATGATGATGAGCCATCGCCTCAAAGGCGGTGAGGGGAAAAACACGTTCTTTGTCTCTGAAAATTGTCACCCGCAAAACATCCAAGTGGTCCAAACACGCGGCGCGGCGCTCGGCGTCGAAATCGTCGTGGGCGACCTTGATTCATTTTCATTCACTGAAAAAGTTTTTGGCGCGCTCGTGCAATATCCCGACACGTTTGGGGCAATCCATGATTGCGCTGCGCTGGCGCAAAAGGTTCATGCCGTGGGTGGAATGCTGACGGTGGCGACTGATTTGCTGGCGCTTACGCTGATCAAACCGCCGGGCGAGTTTGGCGCGGACCTTGCCGTGGGCAGCGCGCAACGATTCGGCGTGCCGCTCGGCTACGGCGGGCCTCATGCCGCGTTCTTCGCCACGCGCGATGAATTCAAACGGCAGATGCCCGGACGCATCGTCGGCGTCTCCAAGGATTCGCGCGGCAAACCGGCGTTGCGTCTTGCGCTGGGCACCCGTGAACAGCATATCCGCCGCGAAAAGGCCACCAGCAACATCTGCACCGCCCAAGCCCTGCTGGCGAACATGGCCTCGCTCTATGCCTGCTATCACGGGCCGGAAGGATTGACGAAAATTGCGAAGCGCGTTTATTTCTTGACGCATTATCTGGCCAGTGGACTGGAAACGACCGGCCAACGCATACTAACAAAGAATTATTTTGATACAATCCGCGTTGAGTTGGCCACTCAATCCGTGTCCGCCTTTTTCAAGGCCGCTGCCGAGCGCCAGATGAATTTTCGGATCATTGACGATAAAACCATTGGTATCTCGCTGGATGAAACGACGAATGTCGGGGATGTTGAGGAAATCATCCAAATTTTTGGATCAGCCGATACAATTGCAGGTATGGTTCAAAACCCTGCCAGGAATTCAAAATTCCTCACACACAAAGTTTTCAACTCGTACCATTCCGAAACCGAAATGCTCCGCTACATCAAGCGGCTCGAATCCCGTGATCTTTCGCTCACGGCATCAATGATCCCGCTGGGCTCCTGCACGATGAAATTGAATGCCGCCGCGGAAATGTTCCCCATTTCCTGGCCGGAATTTGCTGGAATTCATCCCTTCGCGCCGCTCAGCCAGGCCCGCGGCTATCAAATTCTCTTCCAAAATCTTGACGATTGGCTGGCGGAATGCACCGGGTTCGCCGGCATTTCCTTGCAGCCCAATGCCGGTTCGCAGGGTGAATACACCGGCCTGCTTGTCATTCGCGCCTACCACGTATCGCGCGGCGAAGCGCATCGCAGCGTGTGCCTGATTCCAACCTCGGCGCACGGCACCAATCCCGCCAGCGCTGCGATGGCCGGAATGAAAATCGTTGCTGTCGCGTGCGATTCCCACGGCAACATTGACCTGGCCGACCTTCGCGTCAAAGCCGGGGCTCACCAGAACGACTTGTCCTGCCTCATGGTTACCTATCCGAGCACCCATGGCGTGTTCGAGGAAACCATCCGTGAAATCTGCGACATCATCCACGCCAACGGCGGCCAGGTTTACATGGACGGGGCGAACATGAATGCGCAACTGGGCTTGACCTCGCCCGGCTTCATTGGCGCGGATGTCTGCCATTTAAACCTGCACAAGACGTTTTGCATCCCGCACGGTGGCGGCGGTCCCGGAGTGGGGCCGATTGGCGTGGCGAAACATTTGGTTCCGTTTTTGCCCAACCACCATTATTTCACGTCACGGCTTGGGAACGATCACTCAAGCCACCGCATCGGGCCGGTCGCCGCCGCCCCGTGGGGCAGCGCCGGCATCCTCCCGATTTCCTGGATGTATATCGCCATGATGGGCGCCGAAGGACTGGCCGAGGCCACCCAATACGCCATCCTGAATGCAAATTACATTTCCAAACGTCTGGAAAATTATTTTCCAACGCTCTATCGCCGCAACCATCTGGTGGCGCACGAGTGCATCCTCGATTTGCGCGCGTTCACCAGCGTCACGGCTGAGGATGTGGCAAAGCGCCTGATGGATTATGGCTTTCATGCGCCAACCCTCTCGTGGCCGGTGGCCGGCACGCTGATGGTCGAGCCTACGGAAAGTGAATCAAAATACGAACTGGACCGGTTCTGCGACGCCATGATCGCCATCCATGCCGAAATGACCGCCGTGGAGACCGGCGCGGTGGATGCGAAAAATAATCTGCTTAAAAATGCGCCGCATACGGCGGACCAGATCGCCGGCGATCATTGGGACCGTCCCTACACGCGCGAGCAGGCGGCGTTTCCAGCAAAGTGGCTGCTCGATTACAAATTCTGGCCGCACGTCGGCCGCGTGGACAATGTCTTCGGCGACCGCAATCCCGTTTGTTCCTGCGCCGGCATGGACAATTATTCTTAAAAAGGCGGGCCATCTTTCCGCTCGTCTTGGCCGGCGGGCGATGTTAAATTTTTTGCGTGATCGCGCTGGTGGCAAAAAAGAAACGCGAATTGACCGAGCTTTGCCGGAAGTTCAAGGTGACGCGTCTGGATTTGTTCGGTTCGGCGGCCGACGGCGATTTTAACCAAAAAACCAGTGATTTGGATTTTCTCGTGCGTTTTGCCGACCGCCAGCCGACCGGCGATTATGCCAACCGCTTTTTAGATTTGGCGGAGGCCTTGGAGCGTCTTTTCCAGCGCCCGGTGGATTTGGTGAGCGAGGAATCGGTTCGCAATCCCTACTTCCGCCGTGTCGTCGAAGCCTCCCGCCAGCCGATTTATGAACGACCAGACGCGCAAACTGCTGTTTGACGTGCTCGATTCCCGGTCGCGCCATCCGGCAATGGTGCGCCGGCCGTTCCTACGACGAATACCTTTCCGACCGTCGCTTTCGCCGGGCGGTGGAACGCGAATTTGAAATCATAGGCGAAGCCTTGCACCGCTTGGGCGTGGAGGACACGAAAACGGCTGCGCAAATCGCCGAACTGCCCCGTATTGTCGCCTTTCGCAACCGCATCATTCACGGCTACGACGCCGTGGACGATGCCACGGTCTGGGGCGTGGTTGAAAAACATCTCCCGCCATTGGTCGCCAAAGTCGAGCAATTGATGAAGACATCGGATCAGCCGCTGGATTGAAGCTGTGAGCACTGGTGCGACATTCGGAGATTGAAATCTGCAAAAAAGCAGGCGGCGTTTCCCGCGAAATCCCTGCTCGATTACAATTTCTGGCCGCACGTCGGGCGCGTGGACAATGTCTTCGGCGACCGTAATCCCGTCTGTTCCTGCGCCGGCATGGACACCTCCGCCAAAGCCTGCCTCATCCCATCGCCGCTTCCAAACGACCATCGGCATTCGCTTGCTGCCTGTCTCGTCGTAGCCGCGCCCGAAGACGGATTCCCTCTCCGCTCCCATCCGATGGGAGGGGAGATTGTCCCTCGCCCGCGGGAGCAGGAGAGGGAATCATCAATCCTCAATCCTCAATCACCAATTTGGCGGAGAGGGTGGCCCCGCCGCGGGACCGGGTGAGGGTTGTGGGGAGAAAACGGATTCATGCGGTCAGGGTGAGGTGAGGGTCCCTGGATTCACAGGAAGGACCGAAGGGCGGCGCCCACTTTCGCCAAAGCCTGCCTCAATAACACGGGATAAGAAAATGGCAATATCGGGTTAGCGCGGGCGGCGGTAACGAGCGACTTTTTTTCAGGCAATTAGCTGCGCGCAATGAAAATTACCGACATTCTTTTGGCGGAACACGCCGTGTTCCATAATTTATTCGATCACATTGACAAGGTGGCGCCGAGGCTGAAAACAATCGCCGAAATCAAGTTAATCGCTGCCCTGCTCGATGTGGTCATGCGGCCTCATGCCGAAACGGAAGATGATTTGCTGATGGGCCCGCTGGAACACGGTCTGGCGCAAATCGGCCAATGCGAAACGTTTCACGATGAGCATGACGAAATTGACGCCAAGCTCGCGGCGGTGCAAAAGGCGACACAATTCAAACAGGCGCGGTTGCTCCTCCTGCAAGCCGTGCAGCATTCACGCGAGCATTTCGACAAGGAAGAGCGCATCATCTTCCCGCTGGCGGAAGAGTTGCTCAAAACCCGGACGCTTTCGGACCTCGGCGATCTATGGCTGAAGCGACGTGAGATGACTTCCGCCCGAACGATCGCCGTCAAAATTTTCTCAGAGCGGCGTTTACCGCTGCAACCAGCGCCTTGACGCGCGCGGGCAGCGGAAAGTCCGACGGCGCTTCCAGCGTGTAGCTTTGCCGGGTCTTGTGCGTGATTAAATAGAACGCCTCCGGCCAGTCAGGGCGGTCCTTCGGCTGAATATTCGGACGCAAAATCCCGTTCCTCGCCGGACGTCCTTCGATCAGTTCCGAGCGGTCAATCGGGCAGACCGGCTCCACGGCTTGGACCATTTCCTCCGCAAACGACGGACGTCCTTCGGGATTTTGTTCGTAGAGATAAAAGCCATTCGATTCCCAGTCCTCATGCAGCATCAGGCACAAATCGAACGGCGGTTGCCGTTCCAGCCAGGCGATATGCGCCAGGATTTCCTCCGCCACCGGATTCAAATAACCGCGATTGAGGTCAATGCCTTTGGCGTTGGCTCGCGTGTTTAATTTGAATCCGACTGGATTCAGGCACGGGCAGAGCCACAACGCCAGATTTTCCGGCCAACGATTTTCCCGCAACAATTGCAGCGCGGCGAGCGGACTGCCCGGCTCGTCCCCATGAATTCCCGCGGAAATATAAACGCGCCGTGCGTCCGGCGCGCCGGGCGCCGCCCGATGCAACGCAAACAACTTCAGTTCGCCGGTCTCAAAGAAAATCTCTTTTGTCCAGCCGTGCCGTTGCGCCGCCGTTTCGGCGTCGTGAAGCACCGTCTGGATATCAATCGTTTCGCCGAGGTACCCGCCGAGATTTTTGCCAAGTCTTTGCACCCGGAAAATTTCCTGTAACGGTGCCAAAGTGCAAAGAAAAATTCACCCCATGGCGGTTCCAGGAAAACTCAGCCGTTCGGCACTTCCTCGCCCGTGTCGCGTCGAAGCGAAGCGAAGACGGACCATCGGGGGAGAGGATTGAGGTGAGGGGGCGCGCACGGAAGAACACCAGAATGCTCATCGTCGTTGCCTCACCAAATTGCGCGTCCGTCCAAACTTCCTCTCCCCCTCGGGGGAGAGGATTGAGGTGAGGGGGCACGCACGGAAGAACACCAGAATGTTCAGAGTCATTGCCCCACCAGATTGCGCGTCCGCATCAAACTTCCTCTCCCCCTCGGGGGAGAGGATTGAGGTGAGGGGGCACGCACGGAAGAAAACCAGAATGCTCATCGTTGTTGCCTCACCAGATTGTGCGTCCGTTCAAACTTCCTCTCCCCATCGGGGGAGAGGATTGAGGTGAGGGGGCACGCACGGAAGTAAACCAGAATGTTCATCGTTGTTGCCTCACCAAATTGCGCGTCCGTCCAAACTTCCTCTCCCCCTCGGGGGAGAGGATTGAGGTGAGGGGGCGCGCACGGAAGTAACACCAGAATGTTCAGAGTCGTTGCCCCACCGGATTGCGCGTCCGTCCAAACTTCCTCTCCCCCTCGGGGGAGAGGATTGAGGTGAGGGGGCGCGCACGGAAGAACACCAGAATGCTCATCGTCGTTGCCTCACCAGATTGTGCGTCCGTCCAAACTTCCTCTCCCCCTCGGGGGAGAGGATTGAGGTGAGGGGGCACGCACGGAAGTAAACCAGAATGCTCATCGTTGTTGCCTCACCAGATTGTGCGTCCGTTCAAACTTCCTCTCCCCCTCGGGGGAGAGGATTGAGGTGAGGGGGCACGCACGGAAGAACACCAGAATGTTCATCGTTGTTGCCCCACCAAATTGTGCGTCCGTCCAAACTTCCTCTCCCCCTCGGGGGAGAGGATTGAGGTGAGGGGGCACGCACGGAAGAACACCAGAATGCTCATGATCATTGCCTCACCAGATTGTGCGTCCGTCCAAACTTCCTCTCCCCCTCGGGGGAGAGGATTGAGGTGAGGGGGCACGCACCGGTAAGTAAACCAGAATGCTCATCGTTGTTGCCTCTCCGAAATGCGCAGCCGCCGATAAAAACCCCGTAGGGGAAATGGCGCTTAGCTGGCATGCAAAACTTTGTTGCGCAATGACATGCCTGGGTGCCGCTGATCAGGGCAGCGCCGTAGGTGCGGCATCTTCTGCCACGTAACAACGATTTTCGCGCCCGGCAATTTCCGTCCATCCACGCCGCTGGCGCCGTCATCCAATGTCGTTTTCCAGGACGATTCGGTAGCGGGCCTTCCCCGCGCGCAGACGCTCGAGCGCGTCGTTCACCCGCGACATCGGAAACTTCTCGATGGTCGGCGCAATGCCGTGTCGCGCGCAAAACGCCAGCATCTTCGCCGTCGTGGCCGGGCTGCCCAAGGGGGAGCCGGAGATCGCTTTCTGCCCGGCCAGCAAGGCAAAGACCGGCACGGAAATCGGCGCCGGCACCGCGCCGACTACGTGCAGACGCCCCTTCGGCGCCAGCGTGTTCAAAATCGCGGGCCAATCCAGGTCCGCATTTGCCGTCACCAGGATGAAATCCAGCGACCCGGCCAGCTTTTGCATCTGCCCGGTGTCCCGCGAACTGACGGTGTCGTGCGCCCCGAACTGGAGCGCGTCCTGGCGCTTGCTCTCGCTGGACGTGAAGGCCACCACTTCGCACCCCCACTTGTTCAGGAACTGCAACGCCAGGTGGCCGAGGCCGCCGATGCCGATGACGCCCACCCGTTGCGTCGGCTGCACGCCGCATTGAACAATGGGATTGAACACCGTGATTCCTCCGCAAAACAATGGCCCGGCTTTGACCGTTTCAATGGCCGTCGGCAGAGGGCTTGCCCAAAGCCAGTGGCAACGCACCCGGTCGGCGAACCCGCCGTAACGGCCAATCATCGTCTGCTCGATCGTGCTGCAGAGGTTATGGTCGCCCGCCAGGCATTGGGGACAAAACAGGCAACTCCTCGAATACCAACCCAACCCGACCCGGTCACCCATTTTCACCCGCTTCACCTGGTCGCCGGCCGCGACAATGGTCCCCACCACTTCGTGTCCGGGCACAAACGGATAGGTGGAGAAACCCCATTCATTTTTGAGCATCGAGAGATCGGAATGGCAGATGCCGCAGTGACTGACTTTGATCTCCACCTGCTCCGCTCCCAGCGGGCCGGGATCGAACTCAAAAGGGGTGAGCGGCTGGCCTTGGCCGGTTGCCGCGTAGGCTTTGAACTTTGCGCTCATGGCGACCGTAACCTTGCACCGGAGCATAGTCCTGGCAAGCGCATTCTCCAAACTCACCTCAAAACTCGTAACGCAGATTTCCAAATCTGCCATATCGCGGGTTTCCCAAACCCGCCTGCCATCCGGAATCGCGCTTGGTGGTCTGAGGCGTAAATACGATGGCGTTCGCGGCAAGCCATTTTTGGCGCAGGCGAAGCCAGAGCGACGAGCATATCCGTCATGGATCTGTGAGGAGCGAACAACGAAGCCTGCGCCAAAAAGGGCTGCCGCCCAGAGGGTTGCGTTGCTTTTGGCCTATGAGCTTCGTGGCTCGTCGGTCACAGCCCCAGGAAGCGGATGCTCCCTCCTCGCGCCTCGCCACAGGCCAAAAGCATCACAACGAACGTCATCGTATTTACGCCTCAGACCACTTAGTTACCATACAAGACTATGGTACTCAATTACATACATGGGTCCCGCTATCAGCGCCGTAGGTGCGGCATCTTCTGCCAGGTAACATGGTATGCCAAAATACGTTATGCGATTGACCTCTATTCCCTGCCTTCCGCCGGTTCAACGCGCTCAATATTCCGACACTCTGCCGATTTGGAAATCGCTTGTGGCGCCTCTGTCACTGGCCGTACTGCACTGCAATACGTCCGAGTCACTCAATTTCGCGAGGATTTCTTGTGCAACTGCAAAACCTCATTTTCCCTCTTTTGGTTGCGGCCGCTCTGTGACCTTTGCGTGAAATTGAATTGCATCGTTCCGGTCCGCGGTTGGAAAGTCCGCGTTGATTCCTTCATCCCTCGGTTCGCTCCTGTTCAAAAAGCTATTTCCGATTTGGTTTTCAGTATTTTTATCCGTGTCCATCTGTGTCCATCCGTGGTTGATATTTTGTCAAATTCGCGTCCCTTCGCGCCAATTCGCGTCAAAGCTTTTCCGTGTTGCGGCTCCGCCGCGCTGTGCCTTTTGCGCATTTTCGCGGCTGAAGATCTGTGTCGGTGCAGTTCGTGTATTTCGCGGTTATTTTTTTCCGTCTTTGAATCCCATCAGCGATTATCTGCGTCATCCGCGGTTAAAGTCACCTTTGGTTGCGTTCTGCTCGTTCTGCGTCAAATGCCGCGTCTGCCGCTTCGGAAGCCCCACCGGCTCCCGCGGTGGCGACGCTTCTGCGTCCGGCAAATAGGCCCGGAGGAAGGACGGCTTGTCGCGGCGTCCCCCGCGGCGGTAATCGCTCCACAAAATCCCGGCCACGCGCCGCGCCTCAAGCTGGCGCCCGACGGTGAGAAATTCAAACAGCCATTCCATTAACCGCGCCAGGGCGATGCCGTCCGTGCGGCCGGCTCGTTCATGCAGCCATTCGCTGAAACGCATGAAGGCGGCAAAAGGAGAAGTGGCATCTTCCCAAATCAGCCCAGTCGTGGCGACGAAATTGCCGCTGTTACCCACCAGGTCCCAATAGCGCGAAAAACGGCGCAGTTTTTGCATCGTCGCAAAATCTATCAGCCGATTCTGAAGAATCTCGTATGGCGGATGCGGATTATAGACCATCTGCCATTCAGCATCGTGCCGGATAATCGGTGTGCCGCGCAGCCGCTTCAGCAGGCCCACTTGAATCTCCTGCGAACGCAATGCGACCAGCCGGTCAAATCCCGCCGCAACGCTTTCCAGCGGTTCGCCCGGAAGACCGACAATCAAATCGGCATGGACATGGACACCGGTTTCGTTACGCAAAAAGCGAAGGTTTTCCTCCAATCGCTCCTGGTTTTGTTTCCGGCTGATGAGCTGGCCGACCTGCGGATTGATGGTCTGGACGCCCACTTCAAATTGCAGCGAACCGGCAGGAAAACGTTTGATGATGTCGCGCAGCGGGTCCGGCAGCCGATCCGGAATCATCTCGAAATGATAAAAATTGCCCGGACGATGGCGTTCCAGAAAAAACTCCAAAATAGCGCGGCTGGCGGCAATGTTGAGGTTAAACGTGCGGTCAACAAATTTGAATTGCCGCACCCCGCGGTTGAGCAGTTTTTGCATTTCACCCAGAAATTGTTCCAGCGGCGCGGCGCGAACCGGTATCTCCAATGACGACAGGCAAAATTCGCAAGTGAACGGGCAGCCGCGCGAAGCTTCCACATAGATGATGCGGTGGGCGATGTCGCGGTCATCGTAAAATTCGTAAGGCAGTTTGAGTTGCGAAAACTCCGGGAGCGGCGCGGGGATGATTTTCGGAATCGTGGCGGCAGGCATCTTGCCTGCCGTGAAGGGCGGCATCCTGCCGCCCGGCATCGCGTTGAAAATTTTAGCGCCCGTGGACCCATTGGCGCTTTGTTCACTGGGCCGGATGCCTTCCGCCACCCGAAAGCCGGGCAATTCTAAGCACACTTCGGCAAATTTTAAATCCGCCTCGCCGGTGATGACATGGTCGGCAAGCTGGACGATCGGCTGCGATTCGGTTTCGTAGCTGACCTCCGGCCCGCCGAGAATGAGGGTCACCTCGGGGCGCACGCGCTTGATGGCAGCGACGACTTCGGTGGCCTCGGCGACGTTCCAGATATAAATCCCCAGGCCGATGATCTTTGGATTTTGCGCCACCAGGATTTCCGCGATATCTACCGGACGCTGGTTGATGTCGAATTCCACGATCCGCGCGCGCGATTGCAGGTCGCCGAGGTTCGCGAACAGATAGCGCAAGCCGAACGCGGCGTGGATGAACTTCGCGTTGAGCGTGGAAAGGACGATGTCCGGCATCGTGATGAAGTTTAGCGCGGGAGACGATTTGCGCAATCAAACAGGCTGAACCCGGCTCGCGTGGCTGTCCCCTCTCCGCTCCCATTCTGATGGGAGGCCGCGGGAGCAGGAGAGGGAATCATCAATCCTCAATCCTCAATCACCAATTTGGCGGAGAGGGTGGTCCGCCGCGGGACCGGGTGAGGGTTGTGGGGAGAAAACTGATTCATTGGCTCAGGGAGAGGTGAGGGTTCCCTGCGTTCACACTCGCGAAGCGTCTTGGAGTGCGGCGGCAAGCGCAGCGCGACGCCGCTTTGGGAAAGGCGGAGAATTCTGCGAAACCTTCCAAAACACGATCAGCGTCCGCTTGCTGCCTGTCCCGTCGTAGCCGGCCGAAGACGGATCCCCTCTCCGCTCCCATTCTGATGGGAGGCTGCGGGAGCAGGAGAGGGAATCATCAATTCTCAATCCTCAATCACCAATTTGGCGGAGAGGGTGGTCCGCCGCGGGACCGGGTGAGGGTTGTGGGGAGAAAACTGATTCATTGGCTCAGGGAGAGGTGAGGGTTCCCTGCGTTCACACTCGCGAAGCGTCTTGGAGTGCGGCGGCAAGCGCAGCGCGACGCCGCTTTGGGAAAGGCGGAGAATTTTGCGAAACCTTCCAAAACACGATCAGCATTCGCCTGTTATTCCCTCTCCGCTCCCATCCGATGGGAGGGGAGAGGGTCAGGGAGAGGTGAGGGTCCCTTGGAATCACGGGGAGGAACCGAAAGGCGGGATATATTGCGGCACCCACCTTTGCCAAAACCTGCCTCATCCATCGCCGCTTCCAAACGACGAACGGCGTCCGCTTGCTGCCTGTCCCGTCGTAGCCGGCCGAAGACGGATCCCCTCTCCGCTCCCATTCTGATGGGAGGGGAGAGGGTCAGGGAGAGGTGAGGGTCCCCTGGGTTCAACCACAACTCAACGTCCTCGGTAACGACCGGCGCACCCTGCAATGCCGCGGCGGAAAGACCCACCACCATAAATCGGATATTATGGCGCAGCAGCGACTCCAGCAGGCGGAGTTCACTTTCTGAAAGCGGCAAAACCTCGGCCACGTTGCAAACTCCGGTTAAGCCGCGCCAGCGGAGGCGATTGAAGCGCTATCAATGTGAGCCGCACATCTTCGGGATCGGCTTCGGGATGGCGGGACATCACGGCGGAAACATCAGCCGCCAGCTTCCTGCCCCACCGACTTGCCGTCTTGGTCGAAAAACGCGATGCGGTGCTTCTCACCGGAGAACCTTAATCCATCGGCTGAACGGCGTCGAGCTTGATTGAACTCAAACAGGCTGATCCCGGCTCGCACTGGCCTCGCGGCAGAATACACTGTTGCCAACACGAAAACCCATTCCCATCGGCGCGCTGAAGAGCACCATTGAAGGCAGCGGCTGGACGTGGAAGGTTTCCGCTGAAATATCCGCATTCCAAATTCCGCATTTTAAAGGGACTCTCTACCGGATCCGTTTTGAGATGAGCGATGGGCAATACAGCTTGCCAAAGACCAACTTTGCCGGATAATAACACCATGAGCGCGCAGGAAACTTTGATCGAAGAAATCAAACGCCAGCCCGAACCGGTGGTGCGCGAAGTTCTCCATTACTTGAAATTCCTCGAACGTCAACGGGCACAGGAAGAGTGGGCCGACGTGCTGCCCTCGCGCGAAGTCGAGCAGGAAAAGCTGGATGTCCTCGACGGCAAATGAACCCGCGCCACGGCGAAGTTTGGTTGGTGGACATGGGCATGACCGCCAAAACCCGCCCCGCCGTCGTTCTCATTGCCGACCATCTTGACGCCCCGCGCACGCTCATCATCCACATTCCCATCACGCGGCAGAATCGCGGGAGTGAACTCGAGGTGCCGCTTGGCCATCTGCCGTTTCTCGATTCTGAATCCGTCGCCAACGTGCAGGCCATCGGCGCGCTGCCGTCCGTGCGCTTTGAAAAGCGGCTCGGCGCCCTGCCGGAAACCGATCTGAAAAAAGTCAAAGCCGCGCTGCTCAAAGCCTGCGCTTTGTGAAATAAAATCCGGACTCCACATTCGAAATTCCGCATGGGCAACGGTCTCGTTTCCAGAATTCATTTCCATCCGTTGGAAGCGGCATATTCTGATTCGACTCCGTATTAAGCATTTTTTATGGACACACTGCTCAAACCTATCAATAAAATCCTGCAAGGTTTGATGAACTGTTTTACCTGTGGGGCGCATCTCAGTTTTTGAGCGTCTTCCCGGCGGGATTTTGTTCCGTAGGAACAGTTGAAAATAGCACGGCATTTCAATGCCGTGTCCAAGCATTCCAGCGTCGAGTCCCGAACGGACGGCTGAAAAATTCCCCCTTCAGTCGTCCCTGCGGGACTGCGCCGGATTTGCCCTTCCGTGTCGCTCAAAAACTGAGATGCGCCGTTACCTGCGCCCTGAACAAAAGCAGGTTGACCGTGATGCATTGATGCAATAGCATCAGATGCATGAGAACGACACTGGACATTGAAGACGACGTATTGCAAGCCGCCAAAGAGTTGGCGCAACGCGAAGGCGGCACAACGGGAAAGATCATTTCCACTTTGGCGCGGCGCGGGCTGGCCGGCCCGATACGGAAGCCGAAAAAATCTCCGGAGATTCGCGGAGGCGTGCCCGTGCTGGCTTCCCGGGGTGAAATTATAACCCTGAAACACGTTCAGAATCTGATGGACCAGGAAGGCATTTAGTCATAAGCGCGAAACCCCCGTTCTCTGAACGGGGTTGGAGAAAAAGCTATGCTGGAAGGACACACAGGTCGTAGCGCAGGTTTCCCAACCTGCTGTATCGCCGATTTCCCAATCGGCGTGCCGTCCAAAAACGAATCGCTTGCGGATTTGGAAGCCCGCGATTCAGCCGACTTGGAAGTTGGCGCTATGCCGGTCGGCGTTCATGGTCGAGAGGTCATCCACTTTGCGAAAACCGATTTACGGCCTTTTATAGAGGCCAAGCTCAAACGCCCCGCCCTTTGGGCGGGGATATTTACTCATGCGAGCGTTGTTTGACGTGAATGTCATTATCGCGCTTCTTGATAAAGATCATGCGCTTTATGAGCGCGCGCATGATTGGTGGGCGGGCAATAACCGGCGAGGATGGGCGAGTTGTCCTTTCACAGAAAACGGAGTGGTGAGGAACCTGTCCAATCCAAATTACAGCCATAAAATAAAATACCATCCATCGGATTTGATCAACCGGCTTGCGGCATTTGCCAATAACAGCAATCACGAATTTTGGCCGGATGGTATTTCTTTACGCGACAAAAAACAATTTGCGGCGGAACGGATCCACAGTTCGCGTCAACTCGCCGATCTTTATTTATTGGCCCTGGCGGCGGAAAACCAGGGCCGGCTGGTGACATTTGATCGCGGGATTTCACTTTCCAGTGTGTGCAACGCTAAAGCTGCGAATTTATGCGCCATATGACCGGCGCATTCCGTGGGCACAGGTCAAAAAAGAATTGCGGCAGCTTAAAAAATGTGAAGGGGTCACAATGGCGCTCACTTAAGAAGCAAAACTCTGGCACACAACGATTTGCGACAACGTTGCCTTTAGCGCCATCGGCGCGACATATTTGTAGAACCGACCGCTTGAAAATTCCAAGCTCCGTATCAGGAGCGGCATATTCCGATTCGTAAGCCACTGTAAGGACCAAATTCCGTATTTCATTCCTTATCTATCTAACGACCGTTCGGATCATTTCGCAGTATTGACACGGGCTGGCCGGAGACTCGGATTGCGCGGGACAGCGCGGCGGGACGGCCCGGAACCGTCGCCCTTGGCGCGCGCGATCAAATCCGCCTCCGTCCAATGCAGCCCGCCCAATTCCTAGCGCTTTTGGAGTTCCGCGTTGACGCGGCCCGCTTCACGACGTAGGGAGCGTCTAATTCCCACGAAACTTCTCGTTAACGCGCCAGCGTTTTGGATTGCGGCAGCCTGTCCCGCCATAGCTTCCGAGCGACGGCGGAACCTCTGCCGCTTTCTCATCTCCGTAACCTGCGATTTCCTTTTTCGCATCGCCTCCTTCCTCCTTCCGCCTTCATTCTTCATTCTTCATCCTTCCCTGCCCACCGAAGCCTTTTGGCGTAGGTGGGAAGCCTTTATCCCCTTTTTTCCATTGCCTAATCTTTTCCGGGGTTTACGATTCCTGTTGAACCTGCCGGTTTGGACATTGATTTGGAATCGGAATGCTCATGGTGACAGTAGCCGTCTATTTATGGATTGCCAAAACCAGCATTTGGGTTTTCTTATGCCAGCATACCTGCCAAGCCTCTGGCGCAAGCCAAGCTCAAATGTGGCGGGTTTTTTATTGCCCGGATGCGGGCGGGGAGGCGGTCGTGAAATACGCCAAACCTGCACTTTCCTTCGAGCAGCAAACCGATCAACTATTGCAACGCGGTCTTCAAACCGACCGCACCCGGTTGATTGAGACGTTGTCGGCCTGGTCTGCAAAACGATTTTGACTGGAGCGCCATTGGACAAAATCCTGCCAGAAGACAACACCGCGAAACGCAGGAAAACCGGGCAGGTGAAACCATCTCCGCGCCGTTGAGTTCGAAATTCCGGCGCAGACGGCAAACTCGTCGGTATTCAGGGCTTGATCCAAGCGGCGCTTTTCCAGCACGTCAGACAATCGGATTCCGATCCCACAATAAAGTAATTTCAATGCCGGACAGATTGTTGAAATCGGGAAAAATTGCCATTCGACAGACATGCGCCTATACTTCGCACATGCGCTCATCCGGTTTCCCTTGGTGGCTGGGTGTCGCCGTCATTTGGTGTTTGGGCATATTTTGGGCAATATCATGTGCGGCATCACCTCCAGTCAGTCTTGTCGAAGCGCCAGCACCGTTCTCGACAGTCACCAATCTATCGCAACTAAGACAAATTTGCCTTCAAAAGTTAAGATCCAACGTCATGCTTCACCTTGAGGGCCTGATTTGCTGGACCAATTCTGCAGAATCAGAGTTCGGATTGTTGGATGCATCCGGAGGCGCAATCTTGAAGGCGGAATTGAATGGGACTCAGTTGCTGACTGGCCAAAAAGTACAAATAAGAGGTGCGGCGCTGGTTTCAGAACAGGGCTCTATCATCCAAATCGAACGTGGCCTTGCACCGGACAATAGGCCACTGCAGGTGGAACAGTTGGGTTGGGCTTCTTTCCCGTCACCCCGTCAAATCTTCATTGATCAGATATTGGAATCAAATGACAACGGTTTTTGGGCAGAGACACAAGGACAGATCACCCAAATCAATCATTTTGCACATTCGACTATGATGGAATTGAGTGTCGGAAATGCCCATTTGAGGGCCGAAATCGGTGAAGGAAAGGATCAGATTTCAACAAATTTAATGAACCATGTTGTGCGTTTGGTTGGTCTTTGTCTTGGAGGTTATAATACACAAGGTTTTAAAATCCCATGCATTTTGTTGGTTCCGAGCTGGCGGCAAATGGAAGTCCTCGATCTGGCTCCCGTTCCGATGGAAACAAATTCCGCCGCACTTCCGGAATTAACGACGGCGGACGCTGTGCACCATCTGTCCCGTGTGGAAGCCCAACGCGCTTATCCAGTCAAAATTCGCGGCGTTGTTACCGGCATGGAGTCGGCCTATCATAGTCTTGTTCTCCAAGATGCCAGCGGAGGAGTATATTGTGATATCTCAAATTGCGATGCGCGCGCAACGCAAAATTTGCAGCTTGACGAAACCAATTTATTTCAGGTGGGAGAATTTATCGAAATCGAAGGCAAGACAGATCCAGGTTATTTTGCCCCCACGGTTATAGCCAGGCGAATCCTCAAATTGGGCGTGGGACAATTGCCCGAACCGATTCATCCGACTTGGGATCAAATTTTAAATGGAAGTCTGGATGCACAATTTGTCGAAATCAAAGGTGTTGTCACCGTAGCCACTGATCGTGATGCCAGCATTCTCACACCTAACGGTGTCATTCACATTATTGTAACAAGGGATGGCAGGGTGACTGGAGAACTTGCATCCTATTTGAACTCTTTGATTGAAATCCGGGGAGTATTGCTTGCGCAGTGGAATTTTGAAACACATCAGGTAACGGTGGGCGAGATTAGAATATGCGACCCTATCGTGACCGCTGAGAAACAGGCGAATTCGGACGTGTTTTCAGCACCTCGCCGAACGCCCTCAGATTTGTTATTGTTCGATCCTCGAGCCAGCTTGTTTCAACGTGTTTGCGTATCGGGTCAAATTATATATTTGAGCGGAATGGATGGGTTTTTAATGGCTGGAACCAATGGATTGCGATTTGTAGCGAGGAATGTGGAGGATATTCACGTTGGCGACAAAGTAGACGTAGCTGGACTGCCAGAACTGGGCGGGGCCTCCCCCATTTTGCTGGACGCGGTGTTGCGTAAAACAGGCCATACTACGTTGCCGAACGCCACGCATCTTGATTCGGCCAATCTAAATGACGCGCAGTGGGATTCCACTCGTGTATCTGTCGAAGGAGTACTGATCGGAATACGCGGGACAAAAGAAGGAAGCGTTTTGGATATGCAAGATGCGGGACGTAGCTTTATTGCCCGTCTGGATGCTGAAGATAAAATTCTGGGCACTTTAACTCCTGGCTGTCGGCTGGAATTAACAGGCGTGTATGCGGCGTTGAGCGAGAGTCAGATGTCCGAAGGACTTTCGACCACGTTTGAATTGCTCCTCGAAGATTCACCCGCTTCCATAAGAGTCCTTGCCAGGCCGCCTTGGTGGACACCACAGCGGCTGGGGATGGCGGTTGGCGCACTTGTAATGGTCCTTGTGGCTGCAATGCTTTGGATTGATCAATTGCACCGCAAAGTTGAACGACGCACACAACAACTCGAAGATCAAATTAAAAAACAGCAACTGGTCGAACGCGATCGGGCGTTGGAACAGGAGCGCTCACGTATTGCACAGGATCTCCATGATGAATTGGGATCTGATCTAACCGAAATCTCGATGTTAGCGGCACGAGCGCAGTACGTCGCAACGACACCTGAAATAAAGAGTGATTACATGGAGAATATGGCTGAAAAGGCGCGACAGATGGTCACCTCTTTGGACGAAATCGTATGGGCGATGAATCCCACTCATGATTCATTGGCTTCGACCATCACCTATCTTTCCATTTATGCGAAACGTTTCCTGGGATTGGCGAATATGGCTTGGCGGCTTGAAAGCCCCTCAAAATTTGACGACCGCGCTCTTGACTCACAATCGCGCCACCAATTATTTCTGGCATTTAAAGAGGCGTTAACAAATATTGTCCGGCATTCAGGAGCTTCTGAAGCTTGTTTGAACGTCATAATTGAACAAAGGTCCGTCCAATTTACCATTTCCGACAATGGCAGGGGTTGGAATGGCGGTAATACGATAGACGGGATGGACGGCATAGCAAACATGCGGAAACGCATGGAAAAATTAAAGGGGCATTTTGAAATCGATACCAAAAACAGGCCAGGCACGATGGTGCGTTTTACCCTGACATTATCTTGAAAACCTATGACTAAGATTGCTATTGTTGAAGACAACAGAGTGATCCGTGAGAGCCTCGCGGAAATTGTGCAAACAGATCCGGGATGCCGGTGCGTGTATTCATGTGCCACTGCTGAAGAGGCCATCGAGGAAATACCAAAATTCAGACCGGACATTGTTCTTATGGACATTCAATTGCCCTGCATGACAGGAATCGAATGTACTGCACATCTTAAACAGCTTATCCCATCACTTCATATTATTATGGTCACGGTGTATGAGGACACGGAGCGAATTTTTAAGGCGTTGCGTGCGGGTGCCTGCGGCTATATACTGAAGCGTTGTAAACCGGAAGAACTGGCTTCCGCAATCCGTGAGATTAGATCCGGCGGCGCGCCAATGACACCGGAAATCGCGCGCAAAGTAATTGCTTCTTTTCAGGAACCGGCCACCGTGTCATCTTATGTGGAATCTGTTACTCCGCGAGAGTATGAGATACTGGAATTGGTCGCAGGAGGATATCCAAACAAGGAAATCGCCAGTCGCCTGGGCCTCACGGACGCCACCGTACGTTGGCATTTGTGTCACATTTATGATAAATTGCACGTACGTTCCCGAACAGAAGCAGCACTTAGGTTCCTCTCCAGCAAGGAGTAATAAACTCTGTGAGCGTGTCTGAAAAATCACGCACATAGGTTCAAGCCAGTCTGCGAAGCATGAGACCGATCATGCTGATATGCAGCCACGCTTCGGCATGAGCGGTTAAACTAAAACCTGACATTTCAACCCCCGGCTGCCCCGGCGGCAAAACCAGCCATTTCGACCCAGGCTCAATGGCGGGTCGGCCCCCGAGACAAAAACCAAACATTTGTTGGGCTATCAAGTGCCCTTTGCTATGGTAAAGTCGCTTTATTAAGATCCATTTAGAGAAAATAACATCGAATGATAACGATTGCGCATAAGGAAATACGGGATGCGTTCACTCTGATCGAATTGTTGGTGGTCATCGCTATCATTGCGATTCTGGCGGCGATGCTGTTGCCGGCGTTGACTCAAGCCAAAATCCGGGCGCAGGGAATCTCCTGCTTGAGCAACATGCGGCAATTGCAGACTGCGTGCTTCTTGTACGGCAATGACAACCAGGATTACATGCCAGTCAACGCTTTGCTGGCGCCCGCCAACGGCGGTGATTCAACCACCGGATTGCCTTGTTGGGTGGATGGCACGTTTTCCTCGCACGACAATTCAGGTATTACCGAGAACCCAAACGGGTGCGCAACGAATGCCTTTTACCTGGGGGTGGAAGGGCAGAAGGGTGGTTCTCGTTTGGTGACCCTTGTCGGTTCCATTGGACCCTATGCCAAATCACAGGGCGTGTATCATTGTCCGGCGGACCATTACCTTGACCCGCTTTGGAAGCAGTTGCGCGTGCGGTCGTGTTCCATGAATATGCAGTGCGGAACCGCCAAGGCCGTCGCAAATGGCTCTGGAGCTAATGACATTGATTATCAGGAGTTCATAAAATTTTCGGATTTCAGCGCCACTTTAAGCGCTTCGGATTGCTTCGTGTTGCTGGATGAAGATCCGCTCAGTCTGAATGACGGGTGGTTTGATTATTCGTTGGATGGAGAGGGCGTAACTGACAGGCCGGCTGTGAATCATGGCAATTCCTCGTCGTTCTCCTTCGCCGACGGCCATGCTGAACTCCATCAATGGCATGATCTTTTTTTAAGCGAGTTTACCGCATATAAGACAAGCGACAAAGACCCGCAATGGCTTGCTTCCCATGGGACTTACCATAAACAGTGATTGGAGGTTTTAAGGATGTGAAAATGAATGGGAACGGTTGGGAAAATCCGGGTTTTACGCTGATTGAGTTGCCCTCGGCCCGGCCATTGTCTGTGCCTGGGATTTATTTCAAATATGAAGATGCAATTGAAACGGGAATCGCAGTGGTTCCACCAGCTTTTATGAGGGTATTAAGGGTTAATCCCTTAAATGCCAAGCAACCAATATCGCGGACCAGTTGGCGGTGTTCACGTGGAAGCGATGTTATAGGCTGGTCATCGGGAAATCTTGCTAAACCGCCGCCTGGCAATAAAATCGCGGGAAATCACATCGAATCCGAATGAAAATTACTCCAACTGGAAAATCCGGGATTACTTTGTCAGCCATGCCCAAAACATCGCGCCGCGAATTTCTCGCCGGAATGGCTTTACTTGGCGCTTCATCACTCGTCGGCGCAAACGCCGACTTCGTTCCGGCATCGGCCAGTCAGCCAGGCTCAGATTCCTCATGGTCCTCGAATGCCCGCAAAGCAGCAATCGACCGGATTCTTGATTACTTTGGCAAGACTGCGTCGCAGCTCTTGCGGTCCGCTGAAGGCGTCCTCGTGCATCCGAGCATTGCCTGTAGCCTTCCGGGCAAGGCGTATTCCACCACCCTTTGGGACTGGGACACCTATTGGACGACGCGCGGTCTCTTCCGCTTCGCTACAATCTCAAATGATTCCAATTTTCGAACGAGGGTGGGTGAACATGCCATCGGCAGTTTTATGAATTTCTTCGATCATCAGTCGGACGAAGGTCGCCTCGCCATGGCGCTGGATGTGAATAATTCCGATCCCTTTGGATGCCTGAACAAGGACAGAACCAAATCACAGAATCAAGCCAAGCCGGTTTTTAGCCAACTCGCCCTTTTAATCGCCGATGAACTTGGCTCCGTGGACTGGCTGGCTCCGCTATTCGACAAACTCCTGCAATTCCATGCGTCCTGGGTTTCCGGTAATCAAAGTCAGATCGGCCTTCTGGTGTGGGGAAATGACGTCGCCATCGGTAACGACAATGATCCGACCACATTTGGGCGGCCATTCTTTTCTTCCGCGAACCCTCTGTTGAATTGCCTTTTCTATGAAGATTTGAAAGCAGCGGCGGAACTGGCGCGCCGACTCAATCGTTCTAATGACGCGCAACGCCTAAGCGCCCAGGCCCGCGCGCTGGGGGAGCAGATTCAGAAACATTGCTGGGATCCGCGCGATCAATTTTATTATACCGCCGATGTACAATGCGTTGACCGGCGCAGGGATCTAATCCCGAACCTCAAGCCGGGCATGGATATGTCCTGGCATAGTTTGCCCTTGCGCATACAAACCTTCACGGGATTTCTGCCGCTCTGGTGCGGTCTGGCCAAACAGGTTCAGGCAAAGGCGCTGATCCAGGCGAATTACCTGGCGGATGACCGCTTTAGCGGAAATTGGGGAGTTCGATCGCTTTCGTCAAAGGAAACCATGTATTGCATGGATTTCAGTTCTAATCCCAGCAACTGGTTGGGCCCCGTCTGGATCATCGTGAATTATTTTGTTTGGAAGGGGCTTAAAGATTACGGATTCCATGACGAGGCGAACGATCTGGCAGATAAGACGCTGCGACTGCTGTCTGCGGATCTGGCGACGAATGGCTCGTTGAACGAATATTACCACCCGGACACCGGAATGGCGCTGAGCAACAAAGGTTTTATGGATTGGAATCTACTTGTGCTGGAAATGATGTGAAAATGACTCATCAAAAAACTAATGCACCATTACATGTTCGGGAAACGCAAGCTGACTGGCGCAGATAAAGCTGGGTAATTCGGATAAATGGCCGGGATTCTTAGTCACACAGTCCCCGTAAAAATGATGAATAAATCTATAAGATACTTCAATTTCTTGGCAGTTTTTGTCGCGATTTTGTTAATGATAGGAAACCGGGTATTGGCGACTGATGTTAAACCAATCGCTTTACGTTGCGATTATATAGCTAATCCACTGGGCATAGGCTCCCCAAATCCACGTCTGTTTTGGAAAATTCGAAGTGACGTTCGTGGACAGAAACAAGCTGCCTACCAAATCCTTTTGGCCTCAACATCAAAGTATCTGGCAAAAAACCGCGCCGATCTATGGGACAGCGGCAAATGCGAATCTGATGAAACCATCCAAATCCTTTACAATGGAAAGCCGTTAAAATCCTCTCAACAAGTTTTTTGGAAAGTCCGTGTTTGGGACGCTAATGGGAAAATATCAGCTTGGAGCAAACCGGCCACTTGGACCATGGGAATTCTTGATAATTCGGATTGGCATGCCAATTGGATTACCGCACCAAATACTAATTATAGCACTATCCTTTTCCGGCGTGAATTTGTTGCAGGGCCCAAGCTGAAACGCGCACTCCTGAATATCTGCGGTCTCGGCCAATATGAATTAACAATAAATGGCCATCAACCCAGTGATGGCCTTTTTTCGCCGGGCTGGACGAAATATGACAAAACGTGTCTTTATGATACCTACAATATCAGGCAATGGCTGCACGTGGGAAAGAATGCCATTGGAATTTTCCTCGGTGCGGGAATGTATGACATGCATGACACCAAACGTTTTGTTCCTCCAGGTTATACACCATATACGTACGGCCCGCTGAAAGTCATTGCGCAACTGAGACTCGAATATACTGATGGATCGGTCGAGATTGTTGGGACAGACAAAAACTGGCGGGTCGCACCCGGTCCAATCACTTTTTCATCGGTCTATGATGGTGAAGACTTTGATGCGCGGCTTATACAAGAAGGTTGGGACGAGACTGATTTTGATGATTCAAAATGGGTGGTGGCGCAAGTCGTCGATGGTCCGGGAGGAAAACTGCGGGGAATTTCTTGTGCCAGCTCCTCCCATCCATTCTTTTGAAGTCTTCAAGCCAATTTCAGCCCGTCCTCTGGCAACGGGTATAACCATTTATGATTTCGGCCAAAATGCGGCTTTGATGCCACGAATTGTCACAGAAGGTTCGGCGGGTGCAGTCGTAAAAATTGTTCCATCTGAATTGGTTAAGGCCGATGGGAGCTTGGAGGATACCATGTGCGGAGGGCAAACCTGGTGGAAGTACACTCTGAGCGGCAGGGGACGAGAAACGTGGTCTCCAAGCTTTTTCTATCGTGGTGCGCGTTACTTGCAATTGGAGTGTTCTCCAGCCATGGGTGAGACTAATTTACCGGTCATTAAATCCATCGAAGCTGTTGCGATCCGGAGTTCATCCGAACCTATCGGCGAATTCGAATGTTCAAATGATTTATTCAATCGCATACACAAACTGGTCCTTTGGGCGCAACGCAATAATATGATGTCTATCATGACGGACTGCCCACAGCGCGAAAAACGTGGCTGGCTGGAGCAAGATCACCTCAATGGCCCGTCATTGCGTTACGAGTTTGATCTCGCGCAGATGTTCACTAAGACCATGAATGACATGGCTGAATCTCAGCTTGCAAATGGGATGGTTCCTTCAACCGCTCCTGAATATTCCATTTTTCAGGACGCCGGACAGACAAATGCGGAAGAACGAAATTCATTTGGGGATTCGCCGGAATGGGGAAGCGCATCCATCCTTGTACCCTGGCAACAATACGAATTCGACGGCGATTTGAATTTGTTTCGTAAATATTATGATCGGATGAAAAGTTATGTGACTTACCTGGGCACTCGGGCGAATGGACATATCGTCAACTACGGGTTGGGCGATTGGTCTGACATAGGTCCGAAACCACGGGGTGTTGCCCAACTGACTCCCATTGCGCTGACTGCAACCGCATTTTATTTTTGCGATGTGCAAACCATGTCCAATATCGCCAATCTCCTTGGTAAGACAGAGGATGCGAGACGATTCCAAATCCTGGCCGATGAAATCCGAACATCCTTCAATGAGAAATTTTATGATACACACCATCACCTTTACGCAACTGGCTCACAGACTGCTAACGCCATTCCGCTTGTCATGGGTCTTTGCGATCCCACTAATCGAGCCGGGGTTTTAGACGCCATTGTTGACGACGTGCGAAAGCGGGGGAATGCTATCACGGCCGGCGATGTGGGATATCGTTACTTGCTGCGAGCACTCGCCGAAGGTGGACGTTCCGATGTAATTTTCGATATGAATAACCAGTCGGAGAAGCCGGGATACGGTTATCAGCTTAAAATGGGGGCAACCAGCCTGACTGAAGCATGGAACGCGGATATCTGGTCTTCGCAGGATCACTTCATGCTTGGCCAAATTAATGAATGGTTTTACCACGACTTGGCAGGCATACAAAATGACCCAACCAGCGCAGGCTTCAAAAAAATCATAATCGATCCACAGCCGGTGGGCGATATCCGCTGGGTTCGCGCCTCATACAATTCAATCCGTGGTGAGGTTAAATCTAACTGGAAATTTGAAAACGGCCATTTTCATTTGAGCGTGAGGATTCCTCCAAACACGACGGGAAAGGTGTTTATTCCAGCAAAATCGGATTCTGCCGTGACCCAAAATGACAGGCCCGCTTCACAAAGCAGGGGGGTGAAATTCTTGAGGGAAGAAGACGGAAAAGCGGTTTATGAAATTACCTCCGGCAATTACCAATTTGTGTCCCAATGAACCTGTCCCGTCTATTCGGCGGATTGCGCGCGATTTTATTGATTTGATTTTCCTTAATATGCAATAAGAAATTCTGTCACTAACATTGCGGTTGTTTCAAACTTTTACCAACTTTTACGCATGAATAATTCCCGTCCCTTGATTTGGATCGGCATATTTTTGCTTTTGCCAATAATCACGTTCGCTTCACCATTGGCGGTTCTCAATGTTAAAAAAAATCCCAATGGCATCATCCTGCAAATGAATCCCGGCGTAATGCGGCTGGAAGTCTATTCGCCACGCATCATCCGCGTGACTTATGCGGCGCAAAATAAATTGCCCGAAACGAAAAGTCTTGCCGTCATCGCCAGACCGCAAAAGACCGAATGGAATTGGGTCGAAACAACCGATGAAATCGTTTTGCACACGGACGAAATTGAAGCACGCGTAAATCGCGCGACCGGCGCGGTTTCGTTTTTCGACAAATCCGGCGCGCCAATTCTTGCCGAAAATCCGGCTGGAGGAAAATCACTGACGCCAAATCGCATTGGCAATTTCGACACCTTGCGCAGTCGCGATGAATTTGCGCTTGCGCCGGACGAGGGAATTTTCGGCCTCGGCCAGCATGCCGACGGCTTGATGAATTATCGCGGCTCGGAAATCCATTTGGAGCAGAGCAATCCGACCGAGAGCGCCGTGCCGGTTTTGGTTTCAAGCCGCGGTTACGGAATTTTCTGGGACAATCCGGCAATCACGGACGTGGGTATTGGCGTGGGCACGGAAGAAGTAATTCCCGCCGCGCAACTCTGCACCGAGACTGGCGAATCCGGCGGTCTGACGGCGCGATATTATCAGGGAGAAAATTTTGACACACTGGTCACCAACCGCGCGGATGCGCAGGTGGATTTTGATTGGAGCGACATTCCGCCGCCGGGATTGCCGCACGACCATTACAGTGTTCGCTGGGATGGATTTGTTCAAGCCCGGCAAGGCGGAATCTACACTTTTTCCACTACCAGCGACGATGGTGTGCGGCTTTGGATTGACAACCAGCAAGTGATTGACGACTGGGGAATTCATCCTGCGCAGACGGACAATGCCACGGTCACGTTTGCTGCCAACAGCCGGCATCGCATCCGCATGGAATATTTTCAAGGGAACTTCCAGGCAGTCGTGCGACTGGCCTGGCAGTTGCCTGCCGAACCTTCGCAGATGACGTGGACTTCCGAGGCGGCTAACGCAATTGATTTTTATTTCATGTTCGGACCGAAATTGGACGACGTGATTGCGTCGTATCGTCAATTGACGGGCGCGGCGCCGATGTTCGGCAAATGGGCTTGGGGATTTTGGCAATGCAAAGAGCATTACGCCACGCAGCAGGAATTGCTCGACGTGGCCGGTTGGTATCGCACGAATCATGTGCCGTTGGATTGCGTCATTCAGGATTGGTATTATTGGAACCCGCATCCGTGGGGTTCGCATGAATTCGACACGAACCGTTATCCGAATCCGAAAAAATTGATGGAGGATTTACACGCGGAAAATGTCCACGCCATTATTTCCGTCTGGCCGAAGTTTGAGCCAGGCAGCGCAAATTTCAAAGAATTGGCGAAGGCAGACGCGCTCTATCCCGGATTTGTCAGCGGAAAAAAGACAGATTATTGGTATGACCCGCTCAATCCACTGGCGCGAAAAATTTATTGGCAGGAAATATCGCGCGAGCTTTTTGTTGACGGTTTTGACGGCTGGTGGCTCGACGCCAGCGAACCGGAAGTGAACAGGGGCTGGCGCGGACATCCAAATTATCACAATGCGTTTCCGCAGATGCACACGACCGCTGTTTATCAAGGCCAGCGCAAAGAAACCTCCGAGAAACGCGTTTTCATTTTGACGCGCTCGGCTTATGCCGGACAACAGCGCAACGCGGCCGTGACATGGAGCGGTGATATTCGCGGCACGTGGCCGGTTTTTCAACGGCAAATTCCCGCCGGCTTGAATTTTTCCATCAGCGGCATTCCGTATTGGAACACGGACACCGGCGGGTTTTTTGGCGGCGACCCGGCCGATCCTGCTTATGCCGAATTGTTCACGCGCTGGTTCCAGTTCAGCGCCTTTTGCCCCATGTTCCGCGTGCATGGCACTGGCCATCCCAAGGAGATGTGGCGCTTTGACACCAACACGCAGAACATCCTGATCCGCTATGATAAACTGCGTTACCACCTCATCCCTTACATCTATTCGGTTTCATGGATGGTGACCCACGACGGCTACACGATGATGCGTCCGCTCGTCATGGATTTTCAGACCGACACCAATGTTTTTAATATTGCCGATGAATATCTTTTCGGCCCGGCAATTCTCGTCTGCCCGGTCACGCATTCCAATGTCACCGCTCGCGCGATTTATCTTCCGGCCGGAACGACGTGGTATGATTTTTGGACTGGCAAAACTTTTTCCGGCGGGCAAAAAATCGACGCTGCCGCGCCGATTGAAACAGAGCCGCTGTTCGTGCGCGCCGGCTCCATCATTCCTTACGGTCCGCAAATTGAATATGCGATGCAGACAAACGATCCGATTGAACTGCGTGTTTATCGCGGCGCGAGCGGCAGCTTCACGCTCTACGAAGATGAAGGCGACAATTACAATTATGAAAAAGGAAAATTTGCGACGATTCCAATTTCATGGAACGAAGGGACGCGCACTTTGGAAATCGGCAAACGCGTTGGCGACTTTCGTGGAATGTTAAAAACGCGAACGTTCCTCATTGTCTGGATTTCCGAAAATCATGGCGCAGGAATTTCTTCGACTGAAACGCCGGATACAATCGTCCATTACAATGGCGACGCCGTAAAAATTTCCGATGGAAAACCCGGTCTGTAGAACTGACAAACACGACGGGAAAGGTGTTTATTCCAGCAAAATCGGATTCTGCCGTGACCCAAAATGACAGGCCCGCTTCACAAAGCAGGGGGGTGAAATTCTTGAGCGAAGAAGACGGAAAAGCGGTTTATGAAATTACCTCCGGCAATTATCAATTTGTGTCCCAATGAACCTGTCCCGTCTATTCGGCGGATTGCGCGCAAAGTGGACCTTAACCGGGAGATGGTGGGCAGGTAGCTGCGGCTGGCCCGGCCAAAAACCGGCCATTCCGACCCCGGCTCGGAGGCTGACCCGGCGGCAAAACCGGCCATTTCGACCCCGGATCAACGGCGGGTCGGCCCCTGGGACAAAACCAAACATTTGTTGGGCTATGAAATGCCCTTTGCGATGGTAAAGTCACTTCGTTCCAATTGAAGACCGGAAAAATTAGCTGAATCTTTTAACATACAGCAAAACCCAAATCATGAAAACTAAACACACATCAGCCATCATTCTTGGATTCGCAACCGTTTTGTTGTTTGCGAATTTTACATATGCCCAAGCTCCGTCAATCACAATGCAGCCAGCTCTTTCATCTTATACGTGCTTTCCAAATGCGCCATTGACGTTCAATCCCATTGTAACGGGAACAACGCCAATATATTATTTTTGGGAAACAAACTCCGTCGGCATTCCGGGCCAAACTGGCACCAACCTGACCGTTGGAGCGATTGGATTAATACCGGGTCAAACATATACGTTGACCCTAGTTGCTTCAAACTCAGTAAGTACAACCACCAGTTCGCCAATCAGCTTGACAATTGTTGCAGGGCCTGAAGAGGTAGCGACAATCTTTCAAGACACCTTTACGAGGATCGGAGCTTTGAATGGCACAACACCCGATGTGCAGGATAATGGCGGGGCGGCTTGGGATGCGGCTTCCACACTGGATACGAGCGGTACCAACCTTATTTACACTACCAGCGGCGGGCAGGCTTATCTTCCCTTTTCTCCGCAGGCGGGTCATATTTATGTTTTATCAGTAGGAATTAATGGGACTGACACGACCGGGAGCGGCAACTGGCAGGCGCTTGGTTTTGCAAACTCAGAACAAATCGCTTCGGGCGGCTTTTACAACGGGGCCAGTGCCTGGTTGCTGGCAGACGGCGACCGGGGCCAGGTGCAGACTTTTCAAAACTATTTTGGCGGTGCGACATCAGGACTCCCGGTTTTCAATGCGTCCGGCCCTGATATCTTTTCGATTATACTGGATACGACGACGGTTAATTCAAACAACAATACCGGATGGACATACACATTTGTTGAAGATGGTGCCATACTTACTTCGAACGTTGACGCCTATGGCAGTGACCCGGCCACCAGTTTCGTCGGGCTTGGGGGGAACAACGGTGACACCGGATTCTTTACCGACTTTCAGCTCAGCGATAGCCAGGCACTGGCATGCGAACCTTCGATTTCCCTCCAGCCTGTCTCCGTCGCAGTTTATACAAATAACACGGCAACGTTCACTGCCGCAGCTACCGGTGGATCCCCATTGTTTTATCAATGGCAGTCTGTTATCGGCAATGTTACCAATAATGTAGCAGGGGCCACTAATTTAACTCTCACCCTCAATGGTGTTACGCCTTCGCAGGCCGGCACCTATTATATGGTGGCTTCTAATTCTTGCGGTGTGGCGCCCAGCGTCGGGGCAACCTTGACCGTGCTGCCCAATCCGCCGCAAAATTACGTGCTCTACCAGGACTCGTTTGATGAAACAAACACACTGCTTAATGGGCTAAACCCCACTGTTGACAACCTCGACGGAACTTGGACTGCGGATGCATCCTTTTACCCTGTAGAGATCACAACCAACGCCGTCTTAATCCCGCCGGCGACTGGTGTTGTGGACGAAACGGCATTCCTGCCTTTTACGCCACAATGGGGGCATGTTTATGTATTCTCCGTGCAACTTTATCCCCTCGCCGGTGGTGGCGCCTGGATGGATTACCGGCTTCAGCCCTAGCGACTTCGTCAACGAGACTCTGCCCGACCAGGGCGCCGGGCCTTGGTTTTTGCAACGTACCGATTTCAGTGGTACGCAGGAATTTTCTTCTGGTTATAACTCATTTACCAGCGGGGAGAGTGGCGGAAATACAAACGGTTATACCACGTGGAGACTTATTCTTGATACGACCACAGGTAACACCAACGCCAATACCGGATGGACGGCAACCGTGTTGGAGGGCGCAACAAATTCCTTCGGAACCGTTATCGGGAGCTACGTTTACTCTGGTGGTAATCCAACAATAGCCTATCTCGGCGTAGGTGCTCAAAGCGGTAATGGAGCCTCCGGCCTTGTCGCTAATCTCCAGCTTACCGACAGCGTCCTTCCCCTGGCAATTGCTCAAAGTGGCAGAAATATTGTTGTCAACTTTGAGGGAACGCTTCTACAGTCCACTAATTTGTCGGGTCCGTGGACTACAAACACGAACACATCACCTTATACATTCCTGCCGACCGGACCGCAGATTTTTTTCCGCCTACAGCCTCAATGATGGCAACGGATCAAAAATATGAAACGTGGCGGCCAGTGTTGGTCGCCACGTCAATGTTGCGGGAGTATAAGTATATTAAAGATAGACCGGCCAATGGTTAAAGGCGCCTTCACATTGATTGAATTACTCGTGGTGATTGCCATAATCGCGATTCTGGCGGCAATGCTTCTTCCGGCGCTTTCGGGCGCCAAGCAAACCGCGCTTCGAGCGCAGTGCGCCGATAATCTCAGGCAGTGGGGACTGGCCGTGGCAATGTATGCCGGCGAGCAAAATAATTATTTCCCCGATAACCATACCTCTCCTCCAAATCCTAATGACCCGGGATATGTTTCGACGACGAACTTTAACTACTTTTTTCAAACGTGCATTTACAAAAACACCTTGGGTGGCACAACAACAAATGTTTCGGCGAACAACGTCCTTTATTGTCCGACGGATACGTGGCACCGCAGCTACGAAGACTATCGAAATACAATCGGGGCACAGGGCACCGGATTATTGCTCGGATATCATTGGCTGCCTTCGCGTGCGCTTAACTCCGAATATACGGTCGCTAATGTACTCGGTTGGTATTACCCGCGCTTACAGCTTGGCGGCCATTATCGTTTAGCTCCCGTCGTATGTGACTGTATCGAAGGACCACTAAAAGTCTCAGGAAACTGGAACGTTGCATTTAACGAACCTGGATTCGTTTATGGTGGACCGGGGTCCTCCCATGCAGGCCCAAATGGCATACCTTTGGGCGGCAACTTCCTTTATGAGGACGGTCATGTTGATTGGATTAAATTTGGAGGGAATACCAGTTTCATCAATTATTCCGCATCCGGCGCGCGTGATACCTATTGGGACAGGCCCGTATCTATTGGCCTCGGTCCATGGTAAGCAACCATGTGATTAAAGGCCGAATGAATATTCGATGGGTTTATACATTTTGTGTTGCGATGATTTGCGGGAATTTGACTGCCGTCGAACCCGCTTCAGTCACAATCGCCGTGCCTTCTACGCCGTATGCCAGCGGTTTTAAGATGGGAACTTCGCTAAATCCTGCCGGCCACGAAATTTCGATTAACAGCCGCAGCCTGTTATTTGATGGCCAGCCATGGTTTCCTGTCGTGGGGGAAATGCATTATTCACGTGTTCCCGAAGCCGAATGGCGCGAGGAACTGCTCAAAATGAAAGCTGGAGGAGTTGATACTGTTTCGACTTACGTATTTTGGATTCATCAGGAAGAAATCGAAGGCCAGTGGGACTGGAATGGCCGGCGGAATTTAAGGAGATTTGTGCAAACGTGTCAGGAAGTTGGGTTGAATGTCATCGTGCGTTGTGGTCCGTGGGACCATGGGGAAGTGCGTAACGGCGGTTTTCCGGACTGGCTTATCCACAAGGGCTGGCAATTGCGGTCTGATGATCCTCGTTATCTGGCACAAGTCAAAATCTTCTATGACCAAATTGCGGCCCAACTCAAAGGACTTCTCTGGAAAGACGGCGGACCGGTCGTTGGCATCCAACTCGAAAATGAATACAGCGGCCCGGCTGAACACTTGCTGACACTTAAACGCATGGCGCAATCCGCCGGCCTTGACGTGCCGCTGTACACCAAGACTGGCTGGCCCTCCCTAAGCTCGCCACTGCCATTTGGAGAAATCATTCCGTTTTATGGCGTTTATGCAGAAGGTTTCTGGGACCGTACGATTGCGCCAATGCCTGATGATTATTGGCGTGGATTTTATTTTTCTTGCCTTCGTGATGGTACGGCCATGGGAGCCGATATTTTGGGCGACCGTGATGTCCAGGATGCACCGGATGTAGATCGTTACCCCTATCTAACCTGCGAAATTGGCGCGGGAATGATGACCAGCTATCACCGTCGGATTCTCATTTATCCTGAAGATGCTGAAAGCGTTGCCCTGGTCAAACTCGGTTCCGGCTGCGTCTCACTCGGTTATTACATGTACCATGGGGGCGAGAATCCCGATGGCAATCTCACAACCCTCGAGGAATCGCAGGCGACGGGCTATATGAACGACCTGCCGGTCAAGAGTTATGACTTCCAAACCGCGCTCGGCCAATATGGCCAGATTAGGCCCCAGTATAACTTGCTTCGCCGCATCCATCTATTTCTTCACGAATGGGGATCTGAATTGGCCGACATGCCGGCCACCATGCCCGATAAGCGACCACAAGGGAAAAACGATGTCACCACTCTGCGCTGGAGCGTCCGTTCGAATGGAACCAACGGCTTTGTGTTCGTTAATAACTATCAGAGGCTTCAAACCATGCCGCCGAAAACTGATGTACAATTCAAAATTAACCTGCCGTCTGGCTCGCTCACATTTCCGGAACAACCAGCTACTATTCCGTCCGACGCATGTTTCTTTTGGCCATTCAATCTGAACTTGGGAAAAGGTGTGCAACTATCGTGGGCCACGGCGCAACCGCTTACCGCCTTTGATGACGGTAACGTTAGGACCGTGTTCTTCGCCGAAACCAAAGATATTCCGGTACAATTAGCATTTAAGGACAGCGTCACCTTGCAGGTCCTTTCCGGTCATGCGGCAAGAAGTAACGGACAGATTATTGTCCATGGTATCAGACCTGGCGTTTCCCCCGCCATTAAGATCAAAGGAGACAACGCCACCTTGCAAATTGTCGTTTTAAGCGATGCCGAATCACTCGAACTGTGGAAAGGAACATGGCATGGTTGCGACAGGGCTTTCCTCAGCCAAGCCGGACTTGTGCTGGATGGAGACAATTTGCAACTCACCTCTGAAAACCGTGCCGATTTGAATGTCGGTATTTATCCCGCGCCTCCCGAAGTCACTTTTGATGGAGAAAAACTGCGTGGTAACCATGACGGCATCTTTAAGGATTTCAGACCGTCCGTGCCAACCAAAACAATATTCACTATCGCAGTCGAGAAAAAGCAGTCGGCTGGACCCGCGCGCAAAATCCCGATGGGCAAGATCACTGATGGGGTCGCTGCAGAACCGGAAGATGCGGATTTCAAATCAGCAGCGGTTTGGCAGATTAAAATATCTGGACACATTGACCCCGAAACGGATCCTCTCTTGCGAATAAATTATTTAGGGGACGTGGCGCGTCTCACATTGGATGGAAAGCTTCTTGACGACAATTTTTACAACGGCCGGCCATTCGAAGTGGGGTTGCGCCGCTATGGCCCAAAAATTTTAACCGGAGATTTGCGTCTCGAAATTCTCCCTTTAAGCAAAGATAGCCCGATTCTCATTGCTCCAGAAGCACGGCCCGATTTCAACGGTGAGCAAAGTATCGTGTTATTGGATGGCGTCAAAATCGTACCCCAATATAAAGTGCAATTGAATACGTCGGCTGAAAGTTTAACCGAGGGGCATAAGAGTAATTTTGCCGAACAATATTAAGGTTCCAAATACTTGCCCACTAGAATGAACAGTTTTATGAAACGAACATTCTTTGTGGGTTCGTTCCTCTACTGTCTGGGATTTGGATATTCCACGGGTTTAGCCGACACTCCCAGTGCCCCGACGCAGACCCGGGTCATTGACAGTTTTTCCCAGATGGGGATTGACTCAACCATACCCCGATTTGGCTGGGTTGTTAATGACACGGACCGTGGCGAAAGCCAGTCAGCTTACGAAATCATTGTGGCCACAAATGAAATGGATATCAGCAATAATTTGGGCGACGCCTGGGACAGCGGCAAAGTCCTAAGCGACCAGCAATACGGCGTTACATATGCCGGGACGCCTTTGGCGAAGACGAGCCAGTACTGGTGGAAGGTGCGGACTTGGAATATGAATCGTAATGTTTCGCCATGGAGCATGGAGACGAATTTTGTCACGGCATTTTTTCAGCCGGGCGATTGGGATGCTGGTGTGCAATGGATAAAGTATCCACTTGCGACGACCGGTGGAACCAATGCCAATCCACCGGCGATTTTTCGCAAGGAGTTTCTGGTCGCCAAACCGGTCATACAGGCGTATCTGTTCATCACCGGGCTTGGCCAGTTTGTGGCTTCGTTGAATGGCACGAATATCGGCAACAACGTAATGGATCCGGCATGGTCGGACTATACTCGCAGCATTTATTATGTGACGTTCGACGTGACGTCGCAATTGCAACAAGGAACTAATGCGTTGGGAGTCATGCTGGGCAACGGCTGGTATGCCTATCCGGGAATACGTGATTTCGGTCCGATGAGGTTGTGGGGTCAATTGCACATTGTTTACACGGACGGAACGACGACGAACATTGACACTGATCCAACATGGAAATCCACCACAAGCCCATTTACTCGGACCGAAGTCCATGGCTCAGAAAACTACGATGCGCGACTGGCACAAGTTGGCTGGAACGTGGCCGGTTTCAACGATGGCGGATGGTCGAATGCTGTGGCGACTTCGACGCCGGGCGGGGTCTTGGTTTCCCAAAATGCACCGCCGATTATAGTGCAGCAGACCTTGGAGCCGATCCAAATCTTCAGTCCTTCAGCCAATGTTTATGTGTATGACTTTGGTCAGAACATGAACGGCCAATATGGAATCACGGTAAGCGGAACGGCTGGAATGACGGTGAATATACTGCCGGGTGAAGCGCTTAATTCCAGTGATGGCCCGGTCGCGCCAAGCAATACGACTGGTTCAATCTATACACTCAAGGGTGGCGGTCCCGAAACCTGGCAGCTGACGTTTTCCTCCACTGGCTTTCGTTACATCCAACTCAGCAATGTGACCACCAACTCGCAGAACGCTTCCTTGCCCTTGGTTCAAAACGTCACAGCTTGCCGCCTCAGCAGCGCTGCCACGTCCGTTGGCTCATTTAGTGCCTCCGACACTCGCTATGACCAGATCTATGATCTGGCACTGAGGACGCTGGAAAATGAGCTTTGCAGCATTCACATGGACGGCCCCAATTACGAGCGCCTTGGCTGGCAGGAGGTTGTATGGATATCACCTTCTTCATCCATGTACCAACACGATCTATTCACATTCCTCGCGAAAGTCATGCGGGACGTGCGCGATGCTCAACGGACATTCGGACTTTGCCCGGATATTGTACCCAATTGGTTCTACACAACCAATACGCCCTCCCAAGGTCCTTACGATGATGCGCCAGCTTGGGGAGCTTCGATATTTAATGCTCCTTGGTTGGTCTATTCGACGTATGGTGATACGAAAATACTTCAGGACAACTATGACACGATGACGAACTATTTGGCTTATCTGAAGAGCCGGGAGGTGAATGGGTTGATCACCTATGGGCTGGGCGACTGGATGGCTCCAGCAGGGTCGCCGATCCCCAATGTCGAAGGCGCCGTTTATGTGCATGACACCGATATTATGCGGGACATTGCTAATGTGCTCGGCAATGTTGACGATGCCACGTTCTACAGCAACGAATTTGTCCGGGTTCAAACGGCTTATAACAATGCCTATTTCAACACCAATTTTCAATGCTACCAGCCTATGAATCAGGCGAACCAGGCGATTCCGTTGGAATTTGGGATCGTTCCAACCGGCAGCGTAGCGGCTGTGCAGCAAGCCCTGGTGAATGACATCGCTGTACCGCGGGAAACAGGTTCCCCGCCGAGTGGCGGTGCCAGCGTTGGTAGTTTTGGTCCTGTTTTACCCTACCATGTCACCACGGGTGATATTGGCACAACGTTTCTCTGGCGGGCGCTTGGCGATGCCGGACAGAACGACCTCGTTCAAACGATGATTATGCAACCTGCGCTGCCAAGTTATTTGAGCATGATTAATGGGGGTGAGACCACCATCACAGAAAACTGGGATTATCCAGTCACCCGTTCTCATGACCACGATATGTATGCAGGTATTTTCGAATGGCTCTTTCGGACGCTGGGTGGTATTTCCCTGCTCCAACCGGGCTATAGCCAGATTCAATTCAAGCCGGGAATGCCTGATGGCCTCACAAACGTCACCGTCTCCTACAACTCAGTACGAGGCGTGATTGCCTCGAGTTGGACTCGTAGTGCTACCAACACCATCCTGTGGAATGTGGGCATTCCCGTCAATGCGACGGCCAAAGTCTATCTCCCCACCTTCGGCACTCCGTTGACGAATGTGAGCATCGCTGAAAGCGGCACGACGATATTTCAGAACGGTACTGTCGGGGACAGTGTGCTGGGCGTCGGGTTTGATGCCATCGAAGGCACGAATACGCAAACGTTTATAGTGTTCAATGTCGGCTCGGGCAATTATCAATTTGCTTGGAACGTGCAATATGTACAGCCAGTGCCAATGGGGCTTGTTGCTTCGGCGGCCCTTGGCCAGGTGGATCTGAGTTGGAGTGCCTCGGCTGGCGCATCAAGCTACAACGTAAAGCGCGCTACTGCAAGTGGCGGACCTTATACTACCATCACTAATGTGACTGCAACTAGTTACGACGATACCGCCGTCATTAGTGGCGCTACTTATTTTTATGTCGTCTCTGCTGTGAATGGTAGTGACGAAAGCGCCGATTCCGTCCAAGCCAGCGCGACTCCTTTCATCGGACCAACAATTCTTTTCTACGACGATTCGTTCAGCCGGGGTTCGACCAGTTCGCCTTCAAATCTGAATGGTTCTTTACCGGATGTTGTTGACATGAATGATATGCGATGGAATGCGCCAGGCGGTGTCACCACCGATGGTTCGAAAGGAAATATAATCATCTCGTCTGGTAATAATAGTATCGTGTCTAGCCTGCCGTTGTCGGGATTGGTGCCGGGCCTGACTTACGAAGTATCCGCCGACCTGATTCCGACCCCGGTTTCCGATTCCGCAAACTGGATAGGCATCGCCTTTGTATGCGCCAACAATACCAGTTCGATTTACACAAATGCGGTGGCGTTTTTGTTGGCGCGTGGAAATGGTTCAGGCCAAACGTTCTACGGTAGTCCCGGATTGAACAACGGATTGGAAATAGCCGGTACGGGAGGCGCCAACACTTTTCAGATAACGCTGACACTGGATGCGACCGGAGCAGCCATGGTGTTCTTTTCGACGAATGGAGTTATTTTCCAAACTGGTAGCTTGGCATCCAATATTGTGGCACTGATTCAAGGCGTCGGTGTCGTTGCGAATGATGACGGCAGCTTTGATAATTTCAAGTTGCTCATTTCACCGCCAGCGGCTCCCGCAAGCCTGACGGCCGTTGCTGGTAACAGACAAGCGATATTGAATTGGACACCTTCGCTGGGGGCGACTGCTTATAACTTGAAGCGTGCCAACATCAGCGGCGGATCATACACCTTGGTGGTCACTGATCCTGGCCTCACGTTTACCAATACGGGTTTAAGCAACGGGGTAATGTATTATTTTGTGGTGTCCGCGACCAATTCGTTCGGGGAAAGCGCGAATTCCATGGAGGCTGGTGTGCGACCAAGTTCACCCGTGCCGCCACAATTCGCTTTCAGCCTGAACGGCGAGCAGCTTCAGCTTGCCTGGCCTGCTGATCATACTGGCTGGAGTTTGGAAATACAGACCAATACGATGGGTGTCGGCCTGAGCACGAACTGGTTCATGATACCCGGCTCGAATAGTACGAATCAGATGTTAATTCCAATCGGCATTACAAATGGCAGTGTCTTCTTCCGGCTCGTTTATCCATGAATCCCTCATGTACACTTCGCCAAGTCATCAAAACAAGCAATTGCGGGCGGACTCTAATAACAAAAGCCCCTTTGTGCTTTGGAATATGCCAACAGCCGCCACGCACATGAACGTGAACGTCAAGGGGTCATCAAGGGGTCAGTTAATGATATTGTCATATTGATGATCCTGCGCTTCAAGGGGTCAGTTAATGATATTGTCATATTGATGATCCTGCGCTTGAAGAACCTGCATCAGTTTTTTTCGGCTCGTCCCTTTTTGCGTCTGCAATTTGTCCTGGCAACGGGCATGATTTTGCGCACGGCCCCGTTGAAGCTTGTCTTCTTCGTTCCTTCGTTTCTTTGTTGTTAAATTTCCGTGAACGGGTCAGCCATTAGCGCGTCTGTCCACAAGAAAAGAACGTTGCCCCCCGATTTTTTTCATCGGCCATTCCGCAACTCTTAAACTGTCTAAGCCGGCTTTTTTACAATGGCTCGCCCTAAGTTTGCCGCCAGGAGAGTTTCCTTGGTGTAAAAATTATTTCCGCATATCGTCGTTCCCTTCGTTCACTTGGTGTGAGATTCCCCATTTCCGCGCCCGGCCCCGTTGAAGCAACAATCCCGTCCATCCTGTCCATCCTGTCATACATTTCCGCCCGCGCCCGCGCGCGGCCCCGTTGAACCTGCCATTCCCCTTTCCATTCGCGTCGATTTGCGTCAATTCGCGGTTAAATCCGGCCTTCGTTTTCTTCGTTTCCTTTTGTAAAGTTTTAGCCTTCAGCCTTTAGCCTTTCCCTTCGCGGCCTTGGCGTCCGTTGCGTGAGATTAACTTCCCTCGTTTTCCCGCTTTCCCTGTCCGGCATAGCCTCCCAGGCGTCGCCGGATGCTCTTCCCATTTCAATTCGCGTTCCATTCGCGTCAATTCGCGTCAAACCGTTTCCCCCATTCTGTCTTATGTCCAACCGTGTGGAAACATTCAAGGTTAGGTGATAGCGGATTGCCTTTGCACGAAGCTCCACCTGTCACCCAATTAATGCTTGCAGAAGGAGGACTGCAGATGGGTTTAGGTTGATGCTTTATGATAGGGTTGCATGGCCCGTAGGTTTCGAATACGAATACTTGCCCCAGCCCTTGTGATGCGATGAAGGCAAATAATCCCCCAAGCAGCACACAAACGTTTGTCCTAATGGTTATCTTTTTCATATGTTTTTTCTCCTGTTTGGTGTTTGTCATGTTTTTCGCTGTCGTTGTTTACTGACTATAGTGCTCCCGGAAAACTGGACAGGTGGTTTAGATGGTGAGTCAGAAGAAACAATAATACCATCTAAGAAAAAGAATGAAACGACCACGCAAAAAGCACAGCGGAGCCTTCAAGGCAAAAGTGGCTTTGGAAGCGCTCAAAGGGGAGCGGACGCTCAACGAATTGGCCGGGCAATTTGAAATCCATCCGACGCAAGTCGTGCAGTGGAAGCAGCGATTGGTGGCCGGGGCCAGCGACTTGTTCACCGGCGGCGTTGAGCGGGACGCGGCCCAGGAGGCGAATTGCGGGACCGGCTCTACCAGGAGATTGGGCAAATGAAGGTCGAGTTGGACTGGCTAAAAAAAAAGCATGAGTTGTTCGCTTGAGCGGCGCCGATTATGGATTCAACCCACCCATCAACAATTGTCCGTGCGGCGGCAATGCGCGCTGCTGGGCTTGGCTGTGGCCAGCTATTATTACCAAGCCGTTCCGGAGTCGGCGGAGAACCTTTTCTATCAGCGAATGCTGGACGAGGAATATACGCGGCATCCCTTTTACGGGGTGCGCAAAATGACGGTGTGGCTGCGCGTTGCAAGCACTATGCGGTGGGTCCCAAGCGGGTGCGGCGGCTTGTTGCGGGCATGGGTTTGATGGCCGTTTATCCCAAGCCGCGTTTGAGTCTCAACCCCTTGGAGCACAAGCGCTTTCCCTATTTGCTGAAGGGTTTGGCCATCGTGCGGCCCAATCAAGTCTGGAGCATCGACATCACTTACATTCGGCTGCGGGGCGGGTTTGTTTACCTGGCGGCGGTCATCGACTGGTACAGCCGTTACGTGCTGGCCTGGGAGTTGTCGATCAGCTTGGAAGCCGACTTCTGTGTGGCCGTGCTGGAGCGGGCATGGCCGCCAGCGACCGGAGATTTTCAACACCGATCAAGGGGTGCAATTCACCAGCGCGCCCTTCCAGGCGCCGCTGTTGGCGGCCCAGGTGCGGCTGAGCATGGACGGACGCGGGCGGGCCTTCGACAACATCTTCGTGGAGCGGTTGTGGCGGACTGTCAAATACGAGGAAGTTTATCTCAAGGACTACCGGGACGTACCGGAGGCGCGCCAGGGCTGGGCAACTATTTTCCGTTTTACAACGACCAACGCATCCATCAAGCGTTGGATTATCGCACGCCCAAGGACGTGCATTTTTCGCCGCCAGATGAAGCCGGCTGCCAACGCAACTTCGACCGCAGGGGGGCGCGAGCTAAGGCTCGAAGCTCGCCCCCCTGCTCATTTAACTTGCTAATCATGCCAGGATTTGACGAACAATTTCACCATCTAAAATCACCTAAAAAATTGTCTAGACAATGGGGAGCACCTCGCACACCAAAAGCCAAAGGCAGTGAATTAAGGCTGTGGAAATAAATAACATTTACAACTTGTGAGCGGGATATATGATGTAATTCCATTCCCCATGAAAGCGCTCCGGCTTTAAATGGATGCTCGCCATTTGCTCGGGCGTGACTTTTTTTCCTGGCTGGTAGCGGCGGCGGTCCAGCCGGCAGTTGACCTTGAGTCCTTTGGCGGTGGTGGTGCAGGCAATCAAGCCAACCACCGTTTCGTAGTCGCGCAGGGGTTCGCCGCGCCAGTTGGACGAAATAAACGAGAACAGGCGATGCTCGACTTTATTCCATTTACTGGTGCCAGGCGGAAAATGACAGACCGCAATCTCCAAGCCTGTCTGGTTGGCCAATTGCTGCAATTCCCATTTCCAAAGCCGCAGGCGATAGCCATTACTACCCCCGGCATCGGCCGTAATCAGCAGGCGGGTAGTTTGCGGATACAATCGCCGACCTTCGTGGCACCACCAACCACGGATCGAGGCGACGGCAAAGCGGGCCGTATCGTGATCGGTTCCAACATTGACAAAACCCCTGTTCTGGGTCAGGTCGTAGATGCCGTAAGGGTAGGCACGCGGCACCGTCGGATCTGGAAAATCATGATCCTGAACCTTTTCCGCAGATCCTTGGCGACGCCATTGCCGGCCTTTGTTTTCCAAGTTTCCGACCAACTCCTTCTTCTTGGTGTCCACCGAAATCACCGGATGGCCGCGCCGCATGGCCAGTTGTACCTGCCGGTTGATGTGTCGAAACTGAGCGTCGCGGTGCGGATGCTGATCCCCCTCCTCGGTCTTCCGGTTGCTCTGCAGACTGTAATCCATCTGTCGAAGCAATTGCCCCGCCTTTGCGTGGCTAATGCGGTGTCCTCGTCCGGCCAGTTCGTCCGCCAATGTCCGTGTGCTCTTACAGGTCCAACGCAACGGCGATTCCGGATCACCCCGCGTCAACGGTTCCACCAAGGATTCCAGCAGCGTGGGCAATTGGGGATCGTGCTGGACCAGCGAATGCCGTCCGCCGCCCACGTGGCGGATGCACTCCAGCGGCAAGGCGGGCGCATCCAATTCTTGAATGCCTTTCATGATGGTGACACGCGACAATCCGCAGGCACGGCTGACCAAAGACACCCCGCCGTAGCCCAGTTGCGCGGCTTCGGCGGCGGCCAGCATCCGTCGCGATCGTTCATTAAGATGCGGCCAGAGACTCTGCAATTTCCGCCGCACTGCTTGCAGCAATACCATGGAAGAAAGAATAGCATCACTCTACGAAGTTGTAAATGTTATTTATTTCCACTTCCTAAGGAAAAAAGTCTTCGTGATTGCGAGCTTGCCACCACCCTCACCATTCCTAGCTCTTGGAATTCCATATGATGTGCCCTCAATGAGGTGATTGACGTAAGAACTTGTCTAAACGTTATTTGCTTTTTTGTTAGCTTTTTTCGCCCTCTGTTCATCCACAATAATCTCGCAGCAAGACATTGAAATCCAATGGTTTTTGAAAAAATGACTCACGAAATAATAATGTTTCAGCTTAGAGATATTGAGAGAGGAGATTGGATTTCATGGTTTCACCTTTGGGAATCCCACCATTTATTTCAATTCCTTCCGGATCGCCAGCAATTCCTTCCGCCGGTCTTCGCTCACCTCCGGATACCTCATTTTCAAATCCTTGAGAGTATCGAGCACGATTTGGGAAATGATGAGACGCGCGTTCTCCTTGTCGTCGGCGGGCACAATATACCATGGCGCATATCCCGTGCTGGTGGCGGCCAGGCATTCTTCGTAAGCCGCCTGATATTCCTTCCAAAGCTTCCGTTCGGTAAGGTCGGCCTGGCTGAACTTCCAGTTCTTTTCCGGGTCATCAATCCGCGCCAGAAACCGTTTCCGCTGCTCCTCCTTGGATAAGTGCAGGAAAAACTTGACGATGCGCGTGCCATTTCGATGCAGATGCTTTTCATATTCGGTGATCGAGCGGTAGCGGTGCTCCCAGAGGTTTTTGTCGTTGAGACATTCCGCCGGCAATTCCTCCGCCTCCAAAAACTCCGGATGCACGCGCACGACCAACACCTCCTCATAATACGAGCGGTTGAAAATGCCGATGCGCCCGCGTTCGGGCAGGCAGCGCGTGGTGCGCCAGAGAAAATCATGCGCCAATTCCCCGGCGCCGGGTTGTTTGAAGCTGAACACCTGGCAACCCTGCGGGTTGATGCCCGACATGACGTGCTTGATCGCGCCGTCCTTGCCCGCGGCGTCCATCGCCTGAAAAATCAGCAACAAGGCATAACGGTTGTTGGCGTATAGCAATCCCTGCTGCCGGCTCATTTCCTTGATGTGCTTGGCGAGGACCTTTTTATATTGCTCGTCCGATTTATAAAAGGACTTCCCCCGCGTGGGCCATTGCTTAAGCCGGACTTTTTCTCTTTCCCGGACCCGGTATCTTTTTGGTTCAATTTTCATGGCTGCGATTGTTTGCCCGTGCGACGGAAGCCGAAACAGGCATTCCTCTGCAATCAAGTCGCTTGCGTCCGCCATCCGGCGGCTCCAGACCAGCCGGAATTGGCACTTGACGCCGGGGTCGCGAAAATTTATCCTTTTGTTCAAGAATGGTAAAGTCTGCTGGTTTGGCCAGCGCGCGAAGTCGGAGGTCACTCTTCCGGCTTTTTTATTCGCCGCGTGCCACTCGGTGGACGGTTGGTGGAAGTTATGAACGCAGATTTTTTGGCAGTTTTGGAATTTTGGGAGCGCGAGAAAGGCATCAGCCGGGACGTCCTGGTCGGCGCCGTTCAGGACGCGTTGTTGTCTGCCGCCAAGAAGGCCGTCGGACCCGCCCGCGAATTGCGGGTGGAAATTGACCAGAAAAACGGCGACATCAAGGCCTTCGCCAAACTGGTCGTCACTGAAAAGGTCATCTCCAAGCACGACCAGATTTCCGTGTTCGACGCCCGCCGAATCAAGGCGGACGCCAACGTCGGCGATGAAATCGAAAAGGAAGTCACCCCCACGGGCTTCGGCCGCATTGCCTCCCAATATGCCAAGCAGGCCTTGATGCAAAAAATCCGGCAGGCGGAAAAGTCCCTTATCTTTACCGAATTCAAGGACCGCGTCGGCGACATCGTCAGCGGCACCGTCCGGCGGTTCGAACGTTCAGATGTCATCCTGGACCTGGGCAAATACGAAGCGACGCTGCCCAACCGCGAGCGCGTGCCCACGGAAGAATACCAGGTCGGCGAACGCATCCGCTGTTACGTCAAGGCGGTTGAGGAAGGCGCGCATGGCCCGGAAATCATTTTGTCGAGGTCCGACCCCCGCTTCATCATCAAATTGTTCCAGGTGGAAGTTTCGGAAATCAGCGACGGCACGATTGAAATCAAGGGCATCGCCCGCGAACCGGGTTTCCGCACCAAGATGGCGGTTTATTCGCGCGATCCCAAAGTTGACCCGGTGGGCGCGTGCGTCGGGATGCGCGGCCAGCGCGTCAAAAATATTGTCCGCGAACTCAACAATGAAAAGGTGGATGTCATTCCCTGGTCTTCCGACATCCGGGCCTTTGTCACCAAGGCGCTGGAACCGGCCAAACTCAAATCCATCGAGGTGGACGACACCAAAAAGCGCTTGAACATCCTGGTCGCCGAGGACCAATTGTCCCTGGCCATCGGCAAGCGGGGGCAAAATGCCCGGCTGACCGCAAAATTGACCGGCTGGGAGGTGGATATTGACGCCGAGGAGGTGGTCACCAAGGGATTCGAAGAAAAGGTCGCCGACGCCATCGAAGCGCTGGCCGCGATTCCCGGAATCTCGCGCGAGCAAGCCGACGCCCTGGTGCATGCCGGGCTTACCCGGCTGGAGGATTTGATGTCCGCCGAAGAAAGCGATTTGAGCAGCATTCCGCAAATTGGCGAGAAAGCTGGAGAGATATTGAAGGCCGTGCGCGCCCACGCGGAAAGCCGCACGCTGCCGGTCAATAGTTGAAATTATGGCGCAAGCCGGAATAAAATTTGTATTTGCGATTTAAGCCATGAAGGCCAATTGCACATTCCGCCTGGCGAAAAAATATATATATGCCCGTTCGTATCTACGATATTGCGAAAAAATATGGCCTGGAGAACAAGGAAATTCTCACCAAGGCCAAATCGCTGGGCATTGCCGCCGCCAAAGTCCCCTCCAGCTCCCTCGATAAGATTTCCGCCGGGTACCTCGAGGACGAGCTGCTCAAAGACCATCCTAATATCGCCCCAAAGACCGCCGTGCCCCCCGCCGGGAAACCTGCGCCGCCACCCGTCGAAGAGAAAATTCAGATAATCTCCACCCCGCCGACGCCGCCCCCCCCGCCTAAACCGGAAGTCCGCGTCGAGGCGAAAGTCGAGACGCCGCCGCCGCCGCCCGTTGTCGAAAAACCCAAACCGGTCGCACCACCGCCGCCACCGCCGCCCAAACCAGCCGGACCACGCGTCGGCGAAAAGGTGGGATTCATTCAATTGCCCAGCCGGCCCCAACCACCCCGTCCCGGCGAAAAAGCCGGCTCGTTCAAATCGCCGTCCCGACCGGGCGCCCCGACGTCCCGGCGCGACGAACATCGAGGACGCGACGGTCCGCGGGGACGCGATGGCCACCAACAGCCCCTGCGCGAAGCCGCCAAACCGGCTCCGGCGGCGCCGCCAAAATTTGTCGCGCCGGAAACCGGCGAAATCATCATCATCAAGCCACCCATCATCGTCCGCGACCTGGCCAATGCTCTGAAACAAAAACCCTTCCTCATCATTGGCGACTTGATGAAGCTCGGTGTTTTTGCAACGGTCAATCAGGCGATTGACGAAAAAATCGCCCAGCAGATTTGCGCAAAGTATGGCTTTCGCTTTGAAGTGGAAAAACGCGAGCGTGGCGCGGGCATCATTCACGCCGTCGAAAAGAAAGTCGAACTGGATGTTGAAGACAAACCAGAGCAGCTCAAGCCGCGCCCGCCAGTCGTCACGATCATGGGCCACGTGGATCACGGCAAGACCAGTTTGCTCGACGTGATTCGCAAGGCCAATGTGGCCGCGGGCGAGGCCGGCGGCATTACCCAACATATCGGCGCTTATACGATTTCCGTGCCGCACCCGGAGCGCAAGGACCAGTTGGCCCAAATCACTTTTTTGGACACCCCCGGCCACGCCGCCTTCAGCTCCATGCGCGCCCGCGGCGCCAACGTCACCGACCTCGTCGTGCTGGTCGTCGCGGCCAATGACGGCGTGATGCCGCAAACTTTGGAAGCGTTGAACCATGCCCGCGCGGCCAAAGTCCCCATCCTCGTCGCAGTCAATAAAATTGATCATCCCAACGCCAACCCGTTGAAAGTCCGGCAGCAATTGCAGGACAAGGGCCTCGCGCCCGACGATTGGGGCGGTGATACCATTTACGTTGACGTCTCCGCGCTCACCAAACAGGGAATAGATAAATTGCTCGAAATGATTTTGTTGCAGGCCGATTTGCTCGAATTGAAGGCTAATCCCGACCGGCGCGCCAAGGGCAACGTCATCGAATCCGGTGTCGAGCCTGGCGGCCCCACCGCCACGGTCCTCGTCCGCAAAGGCACCTTGCGCCTGGGCGACATCATGTTGTGCGGCGAGTTTTATGGTCGCGTCCGCGCCCTGATTAACGAAGAAGGACAGCGATTGAAAGAAGCCGCGCCGTCTGTGGCGGTCAAGGTCCTGGGTTTAAACGGCGTGCCGGACGCCGGATTGGAATTTTCCGTGGTCGAAGATGAAAAAGCCGCGCGCGAGCTGGCCGAACAGCGGTTTCTCGAAACCCGCGCCGAAAATCAGGAAGCTAAAAAGGTCACGCTCGAAAATCTGTTCGCCACCCTCGAAGCCGCCCAAAGTAAAGGCCTCAAAGTCATCGTCAAGGCGGATGCCCAAGGCTCCGTCGAGGCCATCGTGGATGCCCTCAATAAAATCGAGTCGGATAAAATCTCGCTCGAAATCATCCACAGCGATGTCGGCACGATTACCGAAAATGACGTCGCCCTGGCGTCCGCTTCCAGCGCGGTCATCCTTGGTTTTCATACGCGCGTGGACAGCACCGCCGCCGACAAGGCGAAGCACGTGGGTGTCCAAATCAAACTCTACGCCATCATCTATGAATTGATTGATGACGTGAAAAATTCGATGGCCGGGTTGCTCGAACCGGTCATCCGGGAAAACATCGGCGGCTCCGCCGAAGTCCGGAAGGTTTTTGAACTCTCCAAGGGCGCCCCGGTCGCCGGCTGCATGGTCACCAGTGGACGGATCGTCCGCGGAAAAGTCCGCGTCCGCCGCCGCAAGGACGTCATCTACGAAGGCGTCACCCAATCCCTCCGGCGCTTCCAGGATGAGGTCAACGAAGTGCGCGCCGGTATGGAGTGCGGCATCCGTATCGAAGGCTTCGGCGAATTCCAGGTGGGCGACGCGATCGAATGCTATAGCGTCGAAAAAGTCGCGGCCAAGTTGTGAGGTGAACGATGCTCAATCTGCGACATGAACGCGTGCGCGAATTGTTGAAGCGCGAAATTGGCGAAGCCATTCGCCGTGAATTTAACGTCAGCGAAGCGGGTTTGATTTCAGTCAATGACGTGGACGTCGCCGGCGATTTGAAATCAGCCGCGGTTTTCATCAGTATCTTTGGAAATGCCGCCCAGCAGAAACGAGGCATTCAATTGCTGGACGAGCACCGCGCCCGCATCCAGGGACTCGTCGCCCGGGCCGTCGTCTTGAAATACACGCCGACATTGAAATTCCTCTTCGATGATTCCATTGTGCGCGGCAACCGCGTTTTGCAAATCATCGAAGAGTTGGAAAAGGCGCGTGGCAGCCAGGAAGAAGAAGATTCTCCGTGAAAAGTTACCCCAAAATCATTGATCGCATCCTCGAAGTCATTCGCCAACATAAAACCTTTTGCGTCGTTGGACACATCCGGCCCGACGGCGATTGCGTCGGCTCGCAACTGGGGCTGACCCTTGCGTTGAAAGCGGCCGGAAAAACGGTGGTTTGCTGGAACGAGAATGCAATTCCCCCAAAATATCGGTTTCTGGACCCTGACGGACTTTTTCAAAAACCGCGGTCGGGGAAAAAATTTGACTGTGTCATTGCCGCCGATTGCGCCAGTTTTGAACGGCTCGGCAAAGCGGGCCGGTGTTCCCTCAAGCGGAAAGTCCTCATCAACATTGATCATCATGAAAGCAACCCCCACTACGGGGATGTTAACTGGGTCTCCGCGCGCGAACCCTCTTGCGGTGAACTGATTTTCCGGCTGCTTAAGGTCGCGCGCTGGCCCATCACCCGCCCGATCGCCGACTGCCTCTTTGCCGCCGTTTCCACGGACACCGGCTCCTTTCAATATCCCACCACCCGCCCGGGCACCTTTCACACGGGCGCTGAACTCGTCACCCGCGGCGCGAATCTTGCAAAAATTTGCGATGAGATTTATCAATCCTATTCGCTTTCTCGTGTCCGGCTGCTCCGGCACGTCTATAACAAATTCCGCCTCACCGCCAACGACCGCATCGCCTATTTGTGGCTCAAAAATGCCGACTTTTCGCGCACCGGCGCCGACAGCAACGACACCGAAGGCCTGATTGATCATATCCGCGCCATCGAACCAGTGGTGGTCGCCTGTGTGTTTGAAGAGTTGGAGCCGGAATTGACCCGCATCAGCCTCAGGTCAAAAAATCCAAACGTCAACGTGAACGAAATTGCCGCCCAGTTTGGCGGCGGCGGTCATCAGGCGGCTGCGGGCGCGCGAATCCCAGGCTCGCCCCTCTCCGTCCAGCGCAAGGTCATTGCCGCCATCAAACGCGCCTTGATCGGCGTTAAATAAATCTCATGCAAGAATTCTCCGCCCTCGACGGCGCAATTCTGATTGATAAACCTGCCGGGCCGACGTCCCACGATGTCGTGGACGCCATTCGCCGCAAATTCGGCATCAAAAAGGTCGGCCATTGCGGCACGCTCGACCCGAACGCCACCGGCTTGTTGATCATCGTCCTCGGCAGAGGAACGAAATTGTCGGAAAAGTTGATGAGTGACGACAAGGTCTATGAAGGAACAATTAAATTCGGGATTGCCACCGATTCGTATGACGCGGATGGTGAACCTCTGGAAACGAAGCCCGTCCCGCCCCTGGCGCTGGAGCAGTTGAATGAACTGGCGGCGCAATTCATCGGGGACCTGATGCAGGTTCCACCGATGGTCTCCGCCATAAAAAAGAACGGCGTGCCGCTTTACAAACTGGCCCGCAAAGGCCTGGAGGTCGAACGCGAACCACGGCTGGTCCACGTGTACAATTTTCGCTTCACGGGTTATTCCCAACCGCTCGGCGAATTCCGCCTGGCATGCACCAAGGGCACCTACGTCCGCAGCATCACCCATGAGCTGGGGCAAAAAATCGGTTGCGGCGCGCACCTCGCAAAATTGCGCCGGACCGTTGCCGGAAAATTCGACGTCGCCGATGCCGCCCCGCTGGAAACAATCCTGCAAATGACCGCCGCCGAACTGCCGGCGCGCGTGATTCCGTTTTTGAAGCTGGCGGGGTGATTTAAAATGAAAATCATCCGGGCCGCAAATGAATTGAATGCCCAAGGCAAAAAGATATGCCTGGCCATCGGCTTTTTTGACGGCGTCCATCTGGGCCATCAGCAAATCATCCGGCAGACCATTTCCGATGCGCGGCAGCATGATGCCCTCTCGGTCGTCCTCACGTTTGATCAGCACCCCAACACGGTGGTCATGCCGGCTAAAGTGCCGCCGTTGATCTATTCGCTCCCGCAAAAATTGCTGACGATTGAATCGCTTGGCGTGGAAAATATTTTGCTGATTCATTTTGACAAAAAATTCAGCGGACAAACCGGCGAGCAATTCATCCGGGACCTGGCCGGTGATTTCGGGAAAATCCACAGCATTTGCGTCGGCGCTGATTTTGAATTTGGCGCCCGGCGCGGCGGGAACGTGGCCCTTCTTAAAAAGTTGGGAGCGGAGCTGAATTTTCAGGTCCATGGCCTTTCGGCGGTTTCGCTCGATGGAGAAATTGTCAGCAGCACTCGAATCCGTGAGTTTATCCGTTCCGGCGACATTGACACGGCCAGCCAAATGCTCGGTCGGGCTTATGCCATTTCCGGCAAAGTCATCTCCGGCGACCGGATTGGCCAAAAATTTGGATTCCCGACGGCCAACCTCGATGTCGGCGGACTGCTCCTTCCGCCGAACGGCGTCTATGCTGCCCGCACCACCGTCAAGGCCCAAACCTTTCGGGTGGCGCTTAACATCGGATTTCGTCCAACCATTGCTTCAGGCAAACCGGAGCTTCGGGTCGAGGCACACTTGTTGGACTTCGATGGCGATCTATACGGTGAAACATTGCAAGTGGAAATAGGCGAAAAGCTCCGGGATGAGTGTCATTTTGGCTCAAAAGAAGAATTGCAGGCGCAAATCCGCAAAGACATTGCAACGGTCCGAAACCTCGTTTAGCCCGCCGAGATCACTCTTTGACATTCCAGAGGAATTTAAACCGGAGCCGGGGGGCGTTCAAGGCGTGACGATGGCAGTCCGGGATCATTCTAGCCGTGCCCAAAGAATCAAAAAGGCGGCCACAAGAGCAGGGCCAGCTCTGCGAAGATTGCCAACATTTCCAGAATGCTTCCGACGTTGGCTTCCCAGGCGACCCCAGCTCGGGGCCAGGTTTGCAAAGATTGCCCATTGTTGTCGAAAACGGCGTTTTGAACCAGTCAGTCCAGCCGCCCGAACGGCCTTAAATTGGTGACAATTCTCTGAAATTGCATTTAATTATTCAACATAACATGTTGATTTTCAGCCTATTTTACTTAATTTTACATGTTTTTAATTCCGCCCCAATTGTTTCGTTAAAGTTACGATTTTGCTTGAATTCTGCGGAGAAACAGTTAGGATGAATCCACGTCGGGCTTCCGGTGTTCGCGATTTCTAGGACTCACAGGCGAGTTTGCGGGTGAACATTTCCAGCCGGACGGGGCTGGGTAAATTCATGATTTATTCTGAACCAAAGCCATTCGAAAAGGTCTGATATTCTATGTTAAGAAGAAAAAAATCGTCACCGGACAGCGCGTCGCATAAAAGCCATCGCAACGCCGGACGAAAGGTCGGAGCCAAACCTGCTCCCCGGCGGCGTTTTGTAATCGCAAGCAGCGCGCGGCGGAATGCCGCGCCGACGCCGGAGACAAATGGGAAATCCAAATCTGCGGCGAACTCAATTGCCGAAGCGGACAAGCGTGTGCAAAACGGCCATGCTAATGGCGCGGCCCAGAGCCCGGCGCAGCCGTCCATAGATTTGACGGAGACGATTAAAACCTTGCTGCATCTCTCGCAAGAGCACGGCTATATCACTTACGACGACATTAATGACATTTTGCCGGATAATTTAAACCCCGACGATTTGGACGCGCTGCTTACCAAGCTCCGCAGCCTCGACGTGGAAATTGTCATGGATCAGGCTGAAGCCGAGCGTGCCGAGCGCACCAAGCAGCCGGACAGCCCGCAAGAAGAGGTGGACGAGGACGCGCGGCTGGAAATTTTGGACGACCCGGTTCGCATGTACATGAATCAAATGGGCAAGGTGCCTTTGCTGACACGCGAACAGGAAGTGGAGATTTGCAAAAAAATCGAGGAAGCCGAAGTGGCGATGAAGACCATTATCTACAACCTCGGCTTTACCGCCAAGGAGCATATCGCTATTGCGGAGAAATTATTGTCCGAGCCGCCGAAGGAGCGGTTTGACCGGGTGATCGTTGACAAAAAGATCGCCAATCGCGAAGGGCATTTGCGCGACCTGCGCAAGCTCATCAAAAAGGTGCATGGCCTCGACCAAAAAGTTGACGCAAAATATTTCAACTGGCAGAAGGCGCAGCAGAAGGGCCGCAAGGAAAAGTTAGCGCGGGAATTGAAGAAGATGAGCGCCAAACTGCAGGACATGTTTCCGAAGTTTTATTATAAGCAGAAGGTCGTAGAAGAAATGATCGTCGTGGCCGGAAATATCCATGAAAAATTCCAGGTGAGCCTCCGGCACGTACAGGACTTGGAGGGTCAGCGGGTGACTCCCGAGCGGCGGGTTGCCATCGAAGCCGAACGCGGGAAAATCGCCACCCTGGAGCAGTTTGTCCGAATGCCGCGCGAAGAATTCTTCAAAATTTTCGGGGAACTGAAATCGGCCGCGGACCGCGGCTTGAAGGCCAAGACCCATATGGCGGAGGCCAACCTGCGCTTGGTGGTTTCCGTGGCCAAAAAATACACAAATCGCGGCCAATCATTCCTGGATTTGATTCAGGAGGGAAACATCGGTTTGATGAAGGGCGTCGAGAAGTTCGAGTATCGCCGCGGCTACAAGTTCTCCACCTACGCGATTTGGTGGATTCGACAGGCCATCACCCGCTCGATTGCGGACCAGGCGCGGACAATTCGCATTCCGGTCCACATGATTGAAATCATGAACAAGCTGTGGCGGGCGCAAAAGCAGCTCACACAGGAGCTTGGCCGGGAGCCTACGCCCGAAGAGCTGGCCGACGAAATGCACATGCCGGTGGCGCGCATTCATGCGTTGCTCAAGATGGCGCAGCAACCCGTCTCTCTCCATGCGCCTGTCGGAGACGACGGCGACGTGAGTGTCGGGGATTTCATCGAGGACAAATCGGCGGAAAATCCGTCTGATGTGACGAGTTACAGCCTGCTGCGGGAGAAATTAAGCGACGTGTTGACGACTCTCACCGAGCGGGAGCGCAAAATTCTTGAAATGCGTTTCGGGCTGCTTGACGGATATGAGCGCACGCTCGAGGAAATCGGCAAGATGTACAATGTCACTCGCGAACGCATCCGGCAGATTGAGGCGAAGGCGTTGCGTAAATTGCGGCATCCGACGCGCGTCAGGCACTTGCAGGGGTTCCTGGATACGCCGGAGCCGGAAATGGCCACCACGGCCTGACCCTTGCGATTTGCGGTTGGCGTTTTTAGGATTTTCGATTTATCGCCTGCCCATGCGAAGCGTGCATGTTAAATCGTAAAATTGAATGAAAGTCACTGATTACCTTGTTGCGTCACCCATTCCAGGCCGCGCAACAATTGTTTGTCCTGCGAAGCATTCAAGTCGTGTGCGGTCATGCCTTCCATGCCTTCGGGATACAACGCATTGGCGTCCTGCGGCAGTGCCACAGTAATCTGCGGGGAAATTCCCTTGTGCCAGAACGATTGTCCGTCGGGCGTGAGCCATTCTTCGACCGCAAGCAGCATGGCGGAGCCTCCCGGGAGCGGAAACTCGTTTAAGACCGTGCCGGTTCCAAAAGTGGTTTCTCCTATCAGTTCTCCCCGGTGCGCGTCCCGGAGCGCGCCAGCGACAATTTCAGCGGCACTGGCCGTGCCGTCATCAATTAAAACTGCCATGGGGATATTAGTTGCCAAGCCGCCCGGCAACACTGGAATGGCCGTGATTTTTCCTTTGGCATCCTTGACGAGCAGCACGTTGCCATGGGTCAGGAACTGGCTGGCCGCCTGGACGGCCTCATCCAGCACACCGCCGGGGTTGCCGCGCAAATCCAGAATCAATCCCCTCATCTGCCGCCGATGGATTTCCCGCAAATCGGCGCGCAGGTCATCTGCCATATTGTCCTCAAAACCGGCAATGCGAACGTCCGCCACGTCCGTTCCGGGCAACCGCGCCCAGGTGATATCGCTGATGTTAATCGTTGCCCGGATAATCGTGACATTGCGAAGGCGATGGGTTTTTGGATTCAAGATTCCCAGTTCGACTGAAGTGCCGGGCGGACCGGAAATCTGTTCGACGACCTGGTTCAACGGCATCCCGGCAATGTCCCGACCATCAACGCTGACAATAATATCGCCACTGCGCAAGCCGGAATGTAGCGCCGGCGAATTGTCCATGGGCGCAACGATGACCACCTGCGCGTTTTTCATTTGAACCTCCAATCCGACGCCTTTTAGCTTCCCGCTCTCCATGACGTGAAGTTCCTTGACCATGTCAGGAGTCAAAAAAACACTGTGACCGGTGTCGCCCAGGGCATCCACCATTCCGCTGATGGCGCCGTAGGTAAGGGCTTCGGGCTTGACCGCCGCGCGGTCCACATAGAACCGTTCAATGGTATTCCACGCTTCCGCCATAAGGCGGAAATCCGAAAGAGCGTCGGAAGGCAGAAATGTCATTAACATCCAGCGATCCAGCAGCAGGCCCAGCCCCATGCCGAACACCAGGACAAAAGCCCACTGGAAACCCGGACGAAGTTTTCGGCGCGGCGGTTCAAACGATTTGTCATTATTTCCAGCATTCATAGGAATTTCTCTGTAGTTGCGACGGCGCGGCAATGGAGAATGGATGGATCACTCTTCAATGCTGATACCATAAAGTGAAGAGACGCGCCAGTCCCGGCAATCGAAAGCTTTCCGGTTTCATCGCAGGGCTGATAATAAAACGGAAGGCGAGATCATGTTTGAATGGGTCTGGCTCGTGTTTTTCCAGGTGTTCCCTGTCGTTTTATCACGAACTTTTCCAATTCCATGTCTCGTCTTCCTGAAAGTATTTAGCTTGAAGCTTGCCAATTTTGATTGAAGGCGCGGTGAAAACCGCGCGCACATTTTTCCAGGGAATTCGGGAGTTCAAAAAACATTGTCTGTTCTGTGCGCGGCAGCCGCCAAAGGACGTTTGCATATTGCATTTGAGACGCTTGCAATTTTGCCTTTCCCATTGACGTTACAATGAAAAAATTACCGCATGAATTCCCTTTAAAGTATTCCCGGGATCAACGCCATTCCGGCGGAATTATCCTTCGAACCGGCAGCTCTTCGCAGCGTCACTGTGCTGATTGCGACAGTGGCAATGATCGGCATCGCCGGACGGCGTTCAAACAGTGCAAATCCGGATTCAATGATTTTGTCCGCATTTTTACGACGTGACAGTTTGACTCGGGACTGAAAACTCGTTAATCTTCTAATTCGTTTAACGACAACCAAATTCGATCTTATGGCAGCCAAATCAGCAGAGAAAACCGTCGAAAAAACCGCCGAAAGCAAACCCGCCGCCGCGCATGCGCGCGAGCTGGAAGCGGCCATTTCGTCCATTACCAAGAGTTACGGCGACGGCGCCATCATGCGCTTGGGAGAGGCGCATGCGCTGAAAAAAATTGAGGTAATTCCCACCGGCGCGTTGGCGGTGGATCTGGCGCTCGGCGTGGGCGGAGTGCCGCGGGGCCGGGTGGTCGAAATTTTTGGGCCGGAATCGTCCGGCAAAACCACCTTGATGCTCCATGTGATTGCCAACGCGCAAAAAGGCGGCGGGTTGGCGGCGTTTATTGACGCGGAGCACGCGCTAGACCCAGGCTATGCAAAAAAGCTCGGGGTGAACCTCGACGATCTGCTGGTGTCTCAGCCGGATTCCGGGGAAGAAGCGTTGACGATTTGCGAGACGCTGGCGCGTTCGAATGCGCTGGACGTGATTGTGATTGATTCGGTGGCCGCGCTGGTGCCGAAAGCGGAATTGGAGGGTGAAATGGGCATGGCGACGATGGGCATGCAGGCGCGTTTGATGTCGCAGGCGTTGCGCAAGCTGACCGCGGTTTTGAGCAAATCAAAGACGACCTGCATTTTTACAAACCAATTGCGCGAGAAAGTTGGCGTGATGTACGGCAATCCCGAAACGACGCCTGGTGGCAAGGCGCTGAAATTCTATGCCAGTGTGCGGATTGACATCCGGCGCAAGGACACACTGAAAGACCCGGCGGGAAACGCCATTGGTAACCACGTCAAAGTGAAAATCGTAAAGAACAAGGTGGCGCCGCCGTTTGCCGAGGCGGAATTCGACATTGTCTATAACCACGGCATCAACAAGGAAGGCAGTATTTTGGACGTGGGCATTGAAAATGGGATTGTGGAGAAAAAAGGCGCATGGTTGCAATTCGAGGGTGATTTGATCGGGCAGGGGAAAGAGGCTGCGCAGAAGGCGCTGGCGGAAAAGCCCGCACTTGCGAAAAAAATTGTGGATGCGATTTTGGCTAAACGCAATGGTGCGACGACCGAATAATTGCTGTAAGGTAAATATACATGAGCGATATTCCCGATCTCGGTCTCGATTTGGAGAATTTGTTTCAGCCGGCTTGGGCAAAAGGGACGGCCGGAACCAATCTCTTTGAAAAATTTACCGGTGAAGAGGTCGCCGAGCCAGTGCGCCGACGCGGCGAACGCCGGGGTCCGCGACCCGAAGGCGGCGAACGTCGCGAAGGTCGCCCGCGTTCCGGCAGGAAGCCCGGGGGAAAAAGTGACCGGCATACGGGAGATTTTCACCGGGGCGAACGTGGCGAACGCGGAGGGCGCGGTGAGCGGCGCGAGCGTCCGGAGCCGCCGGCGCCGTTGCCCGAAGTGGCGGTGACTTTTCTGGCTGAAGAAAAAGGCGTCGAACAATTGGCGCGGCAAATCAAAATGACCGGCCGCGCCTATCCCCTGTTTCAAATTGCGCAATTGGTCCTGGAGAAGCCGGAGCGTTATTCGGTCCAATTGGCGCTGAAAAAGAAGGACGATAAAGTTGTCCAGCCGCTTTTCATTTGCGCGCTCGACGACACGCCATGGCTTTCGGAGGACGAAGCGGTGGCACACATTCTCAAAAATCATTTTGGCACATTTTACCAGACCGAGCGCACCCCGACGGAGCCGCCCAAAGGCACTTATACGTTTGTGGCGCAATGCGGCATGAGCGGGGTCATTTTAGGACCACCCAATTATCACGATTACCAAATCCAACTGCGCAAGCTGCACATCGAGCGATTTTCCCGGATGCCATTCGACGTTTTCAAAGCGCGCGTGAAAATCGTCAAAGATGAAGCCGTGGTGAAGAAGTGGATTGAGGAACAAAGTTTTAAGACCGAATACACCTGTCTCAACGTGCCTGAACCGCTCAAATTACCGGCGATGGATGAAGTGGAGAAGCACTTCCGCGCCACGCACAAGGAAACTATCGTCAAATCCGTCGAGACCCTTGTCGTTGACGGCGTCAAGAGCCGGAATTTGCGTTGCGGCGGATTGTATCGGTTGATTCGATTGGAATGGGAGGATCAAAGGCGGTTTCCGCTGCAACTGGCGATGGCGCTGAGCAGGCAATTTGCCTCGCACGGCCTGCAATTTTTCAAGGTCAACAAGACCGTCGTCCACGTCAGCGTGGCCCGGCCGCAATTTTTAGACCTGGAAACGACGCCGGTTTCCGAAAACATCAAGCGCATTGTCGAGTTCATCAATGCCAATCCGAAATGCACCCGGCGGAAATTGGTTGAATCGCTGGCGCCGACGCCCAAACCCACGGTCTTGGAAGTGAAGCCGGAAAAGCCGGAGGTGCCCGTTCCGACCGAGCCGACGCCGGAGCAAACGGCGTTGATTTCCGATTTGCACTGGTTGATTCATCAGGGGCATGTTTTGGAATTTGCCGATGGCCGAATGGAAACGGCCAAGAAGCCGTTGCCCAGGCCGCCTAATCCCGAAAAGAAACCGGCGGAGGAAAAGGCCGCAGCCGAGGATGAACTGGGCGCGGGAATTGAGGCCCCGCCGCAGACCGAGGGGCCTGCCGAGCCCGCGCCGGATATTTCCGCGCCAATTGAGTCTGCAGCAGAGGGGCCTGCGCCAACGCCGGCTGAACCTGCTCCTGCGGAAATCGCGCAAAATGAAGCGCCCACAGGGGAAACCAGGCCGACGGAAGAAGTGCCTTCGCCGTCTTAAACCCCGGTAAAATCCGGGCTTTCCTTAATCTTCTCTGCTGGTAGATTAATACATGCCATTTAGTAAATTGGGCCTGGCTCCGACGGTAGTGGATGGAGTCAAGGCGAAGGGATATGCCGATCCTACGCCCATACAACTCCGCGCCATTCCTCTCGTCCTTGCCGGACGCGACGTCATCGGCAGCGCGCAAACCGGGACCGGCAAAACTGCGGCGTTCGCCCTGCCAATTCTCTCGAAGCTCGGCAAGCATTTGCCTGGCAAAAGCCCGCGGGCTCTCATCCTGGAACCGACGCGCGAATTGGCCGCCCAGGTCGAGACATCGTTCCGCACTTATGCGCGTTTCACCGATTTGCAGATAACCGTCGTTTTTGGCGGTGTTGGTTATGGCCTGCAAAATGATTCGTTGCGCGCCGGCACAGACATTGTCGTCGCGACGCCCGGCCGATTGCTCGACCACCTTGAGCGCGGCACCGTCAGACTGGACAAGGTTGAATTTCTTGTGTTGGACGAAGCCGACCGGATGCTGGACATGGGGTTTTTGCCGGATGTCCGCAAAATTGTGGAGCGCTGTCCGCGGCAACGTCATACGGCGTTGTTCTCCGCCACGATTCCGCCACAAATTGAAACGCTCATCAAATGGGCGATGCGCAATCCCGAAACGATTGAGATCGGTGCGCGCCGTTCGCCGGCGGAGACGGTCAAACACGTCATTTATCCCGTGGCCGATTCCCAGAAGACGGATCTGTTGCTCAAGTTACTCGATTCTGTGAAATACGATTCTGTCATCGTATTTTGCCGCACCAAGCATGGCGCCGACCGGGTGGCGCACACGCTCAAGCGCGCGAATCATGCCGTGGCCGTTCTCCACTCGAATCGCACCCAGCGCGAGCGCGAGCAGGCGTTGCGCGGATTTCGCGACGGGCGTTTTGAAGTGCTCGTGGCCACGGACATTGCCGCGCGTGGACTGGACATCGCTGAAGTCAGCCATGTCATCAATTATGATGTGCCGCAGCATCCGGAGGATTACATCCACCGCATCGGGCGCACGGGCCGCGCCGAGGCCACCGGCGACGCCTTCACCATCATGACCGCCGAGGACGGCGGACATGTTTTTGCCATCGAGCGGTTCATCAGCAAGAGGATTGAACGCGTGAGACTGGAGAATTTCGATTACCGCTATACCGCGCTGTTCGATGAAGACAAGTCCGGCAAACCGGGCGCATATCCGGGAAAAGCGCGGGCCGTGCGCGTCCATGGCGGCTATCATTTTGGCCCGGCCAGGCGGAGGCGGTAAAATTCGGCCAGGACGAGCTTGGCAACGGGCGGGGCATTCGTTACAAATTCTGGAGCACCTTAAGGACCCGGATTAAAATGTCGAAGACCCTTTACATTGCGTTGGCGATTTTAGCGACGATTGTCATTCCCGCGCCGGCCCAGTCTGCGCGCCCGAGGCCGCCGACACGCGATCCGCATACGCCGGGATATGTCACTGCCACGGAACTGCCCGATGGCGCCGTGCCACCGGTGGACGCCGACGGAAACTTTATCATCGGCCCGACACATCCTCCCGCGCAGGAAATGACGGCGCCAACCAACGCGCCCCACGGAACGGTGTACGAGTTCACCATGAGATCGGTGGACAGCAAATCCTATCCGGGAATCGCGCGCGACAGGGGGACGTTTGGCGCGCCGGATCCCGCCAATCCCGCCAAACTTATCGTGACCACGAGCCATCCTGCCCCTTATACCCGCCACGTGGCGGTTTATGTCCCCGCGCAGTATGTGCCCGGCACAGTGGCGCCATTCATCGTCGGCGCGGACGGGCCGGACCGGGTCTTGTTCACGGCGTTGGATCATTTGATTGCGGAGAAGAAAGTGCCGGTGATGGTGGCCATTTCCATCGGCAACGGCGGGGGCGATGCCCAGGGCAGCGAGCGCGGTTTGGAATACGATACCATGTCCGGGCGCTATGCGGAGTTCGTCGAGCAGGAAGTGTTGCCGCTAGTGGAAGGTAAATGTCATGTGACGCTGACCCGTGACCCTGACCGGCGCGCGACAATGGGCGGCAGTTCCGGCGGTTCCTGTGCCTTGATTATGGCGTGGTATCATCCGGAGCTATACCATCGTGTTCTTACTTATTCGGGCACGTATGTGAATCAGCAATGGCCGTATAACCCCGCCATCCCCCACGGCGCGTGGGAATTTCACGAGCATCTGATTCCAGACAACCCGGCTAGGCCCATCCGCATCTGGATGGAAGTCGGCGACCGCGACCTGCTCAATCCCAATGTGATGCGGGACGGCATGCATGACTGGGTGGTGGCGAATGAACGCATGGCGAAGGCGCTGGCGGCGAAGGGCTATCACTACCAGTTTGTTTTTGCGCGCAACGCAGGCCACACCGACCGCGCGGTAAAACAACAGACATTGCCTGAAGCCTTGGAATGGTTGTGGGCGGATTGGACACCCAGTTCAAAAAAACTTTAACCACGGATTGCCACGGTCACCTGGGAAGAGTCAAATAGTTTCGGCCAAAGTCTGCCGCAGAAGAAATTGATAGACATCCGTTGATTCGATTTCCTTGGCGCCTAAGAGACCGGGCTGTTGACTGATGATGACCGGCCAATCCTTTTTGTCCGCCGGACACCGGCCGTGCGAGCCTTTCACCAATGTCGCATCCAATGGGACAACATCCATCAGCATCCGAAAGCCCAACTTCTTTTGCAGCAAACGCCAGGCGATTTTCAGTTTTGCCGACGGAATTTTGGGATCGAGAAACAATTCCACCGGGTCGTAGCCGGGCTTGCGGTGAATGTCCACCGTGCGCGCAAAGTCCGGCGCGCGCGCGTCATCGAGCCAGTAATAATACGTGAACCAGGCGTTCTCCGGAGCAACCGCGATGAGGTCGCCCGGCCCGAGGGTGATCAATGCCCGCAGCGGCCTTTTCCCTGGCGCCGAGGACCGTTACGTCCACTTCGACCTGTTTCTCCAGCACGTCGCGCACTTTTGATTCCAGCGACGGGTCGTTCAGGTAAATGTGCGCGACTTGATGATCAGCAACGGCAAAAACTTTGCTCGCGCCGGCATCGAGAATTTCCAATCCCAGCTCATCTTTGACAGCCAGCCAGCCCTTTTGCCGGAACCAACGGTTCAGATGGATCGGCGTGTCCACGTTGGTAATCCCGTATTCGGAAAGCATGACGACCCGCACGCCGACTTTGGCAAAAAAATCAACTAAATCGCCGACAATGGAATCAACGGCGCGCAAGTCGGCGGCAATGGCGTTACCCGTACCCATGCGTTGCAAATTGTAATCGAGATGCGGCACGTAAATAAGATTCAAAGTGGGAGAAAATCTTTTTTCAACCCATTTGGCGGCTGCGGCAATCCAACGCGAGACGCAATCGGCGGCGCCTTGTGGAGTATTCACGCCGGCGGCAGGCCCCCAGAATCCAAAAAATGGAAATTCGCCCAATTCTTCTTTGATTTCCGCGCGGATGGAATACGGCCAGGAATAGATGTCAAAAAATTTTCCGCCATCGGCGCGGTAAATCGGCCGTGGGGTGATGGAATAATCCACGCCGGAATACATGTTGAACCACCAAAAAAGATTTGCGATTGATGAATTGCGATTGGCGATTCCGGATTGTTTGCGCAATTCATCCCAGATTTTCGGCCACTGCACCAAATGGTTTGATTGTTTCCAGAAATGAATCTCGGCCAGGCTGCGATCATACCAGCCGTTGCCGACGATGCCGTGCCGGGACGGCGGCACGCCGGTCAGATAATTCGACTGTGCAGCGCAAGTGACGGCGGGGAACGCGGGCGTGATTTGGGCGAGGGCGCCGCGCCTGGCAAAATCGGCGATGCGCGGCGTCTGTTCACCGACGAGCGCGCTGGTGAGGCCGGCGACATTGATGACGGCCAGGCGATTCATTTCCCGCCGGCGCGTTCACGAAGCTCCTGGATTGCCACCATCACTTTTTTCGGAATCATTTCATGGACTTCGATTCCGCGTCCAACTTCCTTGAGCAAGGTCACGGTTAATTCACCGCCGAGGTGTTCGCGGAATTCTTCGAGGCCGGAAACAATCTGAAATTCGCCAGCCGGGCCGCGATTCAGCAATTCGCAGGCAAACAATTTAAACTCGAGCCGTTCGAGCAGCTTCAGGACGCGTTCACAGGATTTTTTGTCCAGCAATCCGGTGTCGCGCGAATAAATCACGTCGAGCGCGATGCCGATGGCGACGGCGTCGGAATGGGGAATGCGGAAATTCGAAAGCTGCTCCAGTTTATGCGCCGACCAATGGCCGAAATCAAGCGGGCGCGCCGAGCCGGTTTCAAACGGATCGCCGCCAGTCGCGATGTGGTCCAAATGCAATTCGGCGCAGCGGCGGATAAGCCTTTTCATCGCCGCCGGCTCGAATAAAGTCAATTTCCTCGCGTCGCGCTCAATTTCCCCAAAAAAATCAGCGTCGCGGATGCAGGCGACTTTGACGGCTTCGACATAACCGGCGCGCTTCTCGCGCGGCTTGAGAGTGGCCAGGAGGTTGAAATCGTTGATGACGGCGTAGGGCGGGGCAAAGGTGCCGACGAAATTTTTTTTCCCGAAGGCGTTGATGCTGTTTTTGACGCCAACGCCGGAATCGGCCTGGGCGAGGGTGGTGGTGGGGATGCGAACGTGCCGGACGCCACGATGGGCGGTGGCGGCGGCAAATCCGGCAATATCCAGCAACGCGCCTCCACCCACGGCAATCACATAGGACTGCCGGTCAATGTGATGGCGGTCAATTTGCGAGAGGATGTCGGTGACGATGGTGACGGAATTTTTCGCGTGCTCCCCGCCGGGGACGAACAGAGGGGAGCGGACTAATTGCAACGGTTTGGTGTGGACCGCGAAATAGGACTCGATCTGGCGTTCGAGGGTGGGCTGGGACTGTGCGAGCGCGTCTTCCAGAACAACCATTACCTTGCGCGGCAGGTGGTCGGCCAGCGCGTTTTTCAGCACGAGGTTCTTCTCCGCGAAGACGTCCTCGGTGAAAAAAACGCGCAACTGCCAGCCGACACGAATCGAGCGCTGAATCACAGGCATGACGACAATTTGCGGCCTCTGGCTGCGACTTTCGAGTTTTATTTGGCGACGGTTTTATCCTCGGGGATCCGCATTGCGTAGAATGAGCGATAGACGAAGATGAGCGCGACGAGGAGGCAAACACCCCCAATCAGCCAGGAGGCATGAGATGTGGAGTGGGCCTGAATGGCGGCTTTCTTCATCGTCACGGCGATTTCAGTCGCGAGCAGGCCAAAAAGGGTGGTGAACTTGATGATGGGGTTCATTGCCACGGAACTGGTGTCCTTGAAAGGGTCGCCGACGGTGTCACCGACGACGGTGGCAGCATGCAATTCGGTGCCTTTCTGACGCAAATCCACTTCGACGATTTTTTTGGCATTGTCCCACGCGCCACCGGCATTGGCCATGAAGATGGCCTGGAACAATCCGAAGAAGGCAATGCCAATGAGATAGCCGATGAAGAAATACTGGTTGAAAAACGGCAGGCCAAGGGCCAGCGCAAAAACCACCACGAAGATATTGATGAGACCGCGCTGGGCATACTGCGTGCAAATCTCGACGACTTTTTTGCTGTCGGAAATGGAAGCGGCGGATTTTTCGAGGTTGAGATTTTTCTTGATGAAGACGACCGCGCGATAAGCGCCCGTGACGACAGCCTGGGTGCTGGCGCCGGTGAACCAATAAATCACTGCACCCCCCATCAGCAAGCCGAAGACAATTTGGGGCTGAATCAGGCTCAAACTGGCGACGGCGCCGCCAAAAGTCTTTTCGAGCAGCATCACGATGCCGAAAATCATCGTGGTGGCGCCGACGACGGCGGTGCCGATCAAGACGGGTTTGGCGGTGGCCTTGAAGGTGTTGCCGGCGCCGTCACCCTTTTCCAATTCGAGTTTGGCCTGGTGAAAGGCGGGATCAAAACCGAAATCCCTTTTGATTTCTGCAGCGATGCCTGGTACAGCCTCGATTTGGCTCAATTCATAAACCGACTGGGCGTTATCAGTGACCGGACCGAAACTATCCACGGCAATAATCACCGGGGCCATGGCCAGAAAGCCAAAGGCGACGAGGCCAAAAGCGAAAATCGGCGCTGCGAACTCAAAGGCCGGGGGCATCAGCCGCGTCAAATCACCGGTTTGGGAGAGAAGATAAGCGATGAACATCAACGTCAAAATGATCAGGCCCATCCAAAATGCCGCGAAATTTCCGGCCACGAAGCCAGACAAAATGTTCAGCGAGGCGCCCCCCTGTTCGGATGAGCGGGTGACCTCCTTGACATGGCGGGAACTGGTGCTGACGAAAATTTTGGTAAATTCCATGATGAACACCGCGGCCACCACGCCGCACGACATGATCCCGGCCAGCGACCACCAAAGATTTTGGAGCGGCGCGCCGTCGCTGCCGGTAAAATCGCCGAGCAGTAATTTGCTGGCGCCGAAAGCGGCCAAGATCGCGATGATGCCGTTGGTCCAGACCAGATCCGTCAACGGCGATTCCCAGTTGAAATCCTTTTTGCCGCCATAACGGGCGTGGCTGACAACCGTGTTCAGGTAAAATGCGGCGAGGGAGGCGAGAACCATTATACTTTGAATGGCAAACAACCAGATAATCAATTTGCCTCCTTGCACTTGCAGGTCCGGCGCGCCCAGCGCAAGGGCGATGAAAGCGATCAGCGCGACGCTGGTGACGCCGTAGGTTTCGAAGCCGTCCGCCGTGGGACCGACGGAGTCGCCGGCATTGTCGCCCGTGCAATCGGCGATGACGCCGGGGTTTTTGGGATCGTCTTCAGGCAAGTTGAAGACAATTTTCATGAGGTCGCTGCCAATGTCCGCGATTTTGGTGAAGATGCCGCCGCCGATGCGCAAGGCCGCGGCGCCGAGGGATTCGCCGATGGCGAACCCGATGAAGCATGGGCCGGCAAGTTCGTGCGGGATGAAAGCAAGAATGCAAATCATGCAAAACAGCTCGACACAGACGAGGAGCAGGCCGATGCTCATGCCGGCTTTGAGGGGAATAAACAGGGTCTTGAGGGAATCGCCTTTGAGCGAGGCGAAGGCGGCGCGGGAGTTGGCAGTCGTATTGATGCGGATGCCGAACCAGGCGACGCCGTAGCTGCCGAGGATGCCCAGAATGGAGCAGGCCAAAATAATCAAAACATTGCCCGCCGAGTTGCGCTGCAGAACGGCGAAATAATAAATCATGCATATCGCGATGAGAATCCAGAGCGCCCCGAGAAATTTGCCCTGTTGCAGCAAATAGGTTTTGCACGTTTCCCAAATGATATTGGAAACGTCGCCCATTGTTTTATGGACCTGGAGGGCGCGCGTCTGTTGATATTGAAAGATTCCGAACAGCGCGCCGATGACGCAGACGGCCAGGCCGAAGTATAAGATGGCGTGGCCGCTCAAGCTCCATGGACGTAAGACACGTCCAATGACGGCAGATTAATGTCGGTTTCACCGGCAAAGGCATTTGCCGCGCAGGCGGTGATTGCCAATGCAACGGCGCCTCCAATAGCTTTTTTAATCATTCCCATAAGTCCAAACGGATGCGCATTTTGCATAAGGCCAGGAAGATTTTCCAGCATTTTTTAATTAAAAATGCGATTGGGAAAAGGCGATTTTTTTCCGAAGCCGCCTGAATCGCGCTTGCCGCCGTGGAGTGCTTGTCTCATGCTGCTGGAAATGGCCGAACGCCCAGCCTCCACCCTGAACAAACCCGACACCGCGCTCGAACTGACGCTGCGGCCGTCGCTCTTTTCCGAATTCACCGGACAACCCAAAGTGAAGGAGCGGCTGGAAATCGCCGTTGCGGCGGCAAAAAAACGCAAGGAATGCCTCGATCATATCTTGTTAAATGGCCCACCCGGCCTTGGCAAGACGACCCTCGCATATATTTTGGCAAAATCAATGGGCGCGAATGTGAAAAGCACCAGCGGGCCGACCATCGAAAAACCGGGTGATTTGGCGGGGTTGCTGACCAATCTTGAAGAAGGGGACGTGCTGTTCATTGACGAAATTCATCGCCTGCAAAAGACCATTGAGGAATATATGTATTCCGCGATGGAGGATTTCAAATTGGACATCATCATTGACCAGGGGCCGAACGCCCGCAGCGTGCGCCTTAATTTGCCGCGCTTTACCCTTATTGGCGCGACGACGCGCAGCGGCCTCCTCTCCGCGCCCTTGCTGACGCGGTTCGCGGTGCGCGAGCGGTTGGATTATTACGTGGCTGAAGATTTGGAAACAATCATTCTGCGCTCGGCCAAATTGTTGAACGTGGAAATAGAAAAAGCCGGCGCGCATGAGATTGCCCGGCGCAGCCGCGGCACGCCGCGGATTGCGAACAACTTGCTTCGCCGTGTCCGTGATTACGCTCAAGTGCGGCATGACGGAAAGATTTCCGCGGAAATCGCCGACCTCGCCCTGGCGATGCTGGAGATTGACCACAATGGCCTGGACGAAATGGACAAGCGGATTCTGGAGACGATCATCGTCAAATTTAACGGCGGACCGGTAGGGGTCAATTCGCTCGCCGTCGCCGTCGGCGAAGAGCCGGACACGATTGAAGAAGTCTATGAGCCGTACTTGATCATGGAGGGGTTCTTGAATCGGACGCCGCAGGGCCGGGTGGCGACGGAATTGAGTTATAAAAAGCTCGGACTGAAAATGGCGGGAGGGAATCAATCGCGCTTCTTTTAGCCGTTAAATTCGTTTTGCTGCAAGGCGGATGATTTCGCGCAGCGGTGTTTGCGGTTTGAACTTCACAAGGCGTTCGAGTTTTTCCACCAACGGTTTGCGTCGTCGCATGTCGTCGAAGCCCGGCGCGTAGGCCTGGTCGTAAGGGACCAATTCAATGCGCGACTTTGAACCGAGGGTTTCCACGACGAGTTTGGCCAGTTCGAGGATCGAAATTTCCTCGGTGCCGCCGATATTGATAATTTCGCCGCGCGCGTCCCGGCAATTCTCCAGGCGCACAAGCGCCTCCACCGCGTCATGCACCAGACAAAAGCAGCGGGTTTGGCGGCCGTCGCCGAAGACCTTGAGCGGTTGGTTGCGCCGGGCGGCGGCAATGAACCGCGGCAACACCATTCCGTAACGCCCGGTCTGGCGCGGGCCGACGGTGTTGAACAAGCGCGCGATGATCACGGGCAGATTTTTTTCGCGCGCGCAAGCCAGCGCCAAAAATTCGTCGGTCAATTTCGAGCAGGCGTAACTCCAACGGGACTGGTTTGGCGGGCCGATGAGCAAATCGTCGTTTTCGCCGAACTCTGTTTTCGCGCTCTTCCCGTACACTTCCGAAGTCGAAGCGAGGAGGAGGGGCGTGGAATACTTTACGGCGGCGCGCAAAAGGATTTCCGTCTCGCGGAAACTCGATTCCAAAACATGCAGAGCGGATTTGACCACCAATTCAACGCCAACCGTGGCGGCGAGGTGGAAGATGAATTCCGCCCGCGCCACGAGTTTCGGCAGTTCTTTGCATCCCGAAATCTTGCAGTGAACGATTTTCAATCGTGAATTCTTTTGGATTTTGCGCAGGTTGTTCAGACTGCCTGTCGAAAAATCATCCACCACCACAACGCGTTTGCCATCCTTCAACAATCGCTCCACCAGGTGCGCGCCGATAAATCCGGCGCCGCCGGTGACCAGGGCTGATGAATCATGGTGAGGATGGAAAATGGAGGATGGCATCAGCTTTAGCGTGTGCCGCAGAAATCATCGGCGCGCGCGATCATCTCATTAAGCATGACTCCAATACTTTGCCGAGCGGCATCCATTCGTTTGAATCTTTGAATCATTCGCGTCATCCGTCCTCCGGCTTCTATTTTGCGTCCTCGTTCCCACCGCCCAACGCGGCAGCGATCGCCTCCGCCAATTTTTGCCGATAGTCCTGGCTTTCGATCAGTCTGGCCTCGGCAGGGTTGGAGAGATAACCGTTCTCGATCAAAACGGCCGGGCATTCTTGTCCGCGCAGCACTTCAATGTATCGCGCCCGGCGCACGCCGCGGTCTTTCATTCCAATGGTGTGCAGCAAAGCGCCTTGCAGCCTCACGGCCAGTTGCAGATTCTGCGCGTCGAAATCATTACTCGACAGTTTTTCGCCCCAAGGATCGGAGTATCCGCGCGTAACGGTGGAGGGCATTCCGGTCGGGGTGAAGCAATATAATTCCAGGCCGGCCTGTTTGGTGTCGGGCGCGGCGGAATTGAAGTGCAAACTGATAAAGACATCCGCGTGATGCTGTCTGGCAAAGACGACACGGGATGGGTTGGGGACAAACGTGTCACTGTCGCGAGTCAGAAAAACTGTCCAGCCGTTGGATTCGAGCAGGGGCTTGAGGCGGAGGGCGAGATCGAGCGTGAATTCTTTTTCGAAGCGTCCGTCTAAAACGCTGTGCGTGCCGGTATTGGAACCGCCGTGGCCGGGATCAATCACGATGACCGGGTCCTTCCCAAATGCGAGCGGCGGCCCGCACAAAAGCGGCTCGAGATTTTTTTGCAAATCGAGCCTGTCCAGGCAAATCTCGCCGTCAATCAACTGCGGCGCGAAGCCCAGGTTGACGATAACGCCGTTCCATGCGGCCTCGATGCTCCCGATTTCCAGGACCATTGTGCCGTACTTTGAACCGACGGCGTAGGCGGCGACGGGGGAATCGGCGAGGCGGTGCGGCATGCCGACGTGATGAGCGGCAGCCCATTCACGGACAGGCGCCCAGACATTTACCGGGGGGGCGGGTCCCGGGACAATTGGCGGCGGGAGGTTTGAATGCAGCAGCGGCGCCTCGGGTTCCTGCCATTGGGGCGACGGGAACGACGGATTCGGGCGCGGGTTCGTCCAGTTGAGGGTTGGCGAGATTGGGTTTGTCGCCGCCTCCTCAATGGTTGAGGGGGGCCTGGAAGGCGAGGTTGAACAACCGGCCAAAAAAGCCGCCAGCACAAAAATAATTCCTGAAAATCTAAACACGCGCTCATTGTGCGGAACGGCCAGCCGGACTCAAGCGGTTTCGCGATTTCACTGATGATGAAACGGCCTCCCCTGTTGATAGAGCGCCAGGAGCGACTCAATCTGCGCCGCGAGATTGCTTTGGCCGGACTGTTGCGCAAGCTGGATGGCATTGCCGGCGACATTGGTGGCCTCAGCAAACCGCCCGGTTTCCGCGTATGCCGCAGCCAGCGTATTTAAAATGACGGGCTGTTGCCACCGCGACATCGCCGCCGCGGATTTCGCCAGCCGCACCGCTTCCGGTCCGTTGCGGATTTGCGCGTTGCCATCCGTCGCCAGTATCCATGCCATCGCATTGAGTGGCTCGGTCCAATCCGGTTGCAACCGCGCCGCTTCGCGCAAATGAGCGATGGCGGCCTCGGGTTGGCGGAGGATGGCCAGACAGCAACCCAATTGATATTGCGCCTGGGGCGAAGAAGCGTCCAGGCCCGCAGCATTGGAAAATTCCCCAGCGGCTTGAGGAATTAAGCCGGCTTTTAAGAGCGCGAGGCCGAAATTAAGATGGACGGCTGGGTCCCGGGGAGCAAGGGCGGCGGCTTGGCGATATTGACCGAGGGCATCCTCAGGCCGGTTTATAAGCATCAGAACCGCCCCCAGGTTCTCATGGACACCGGCGTTGTCCGGCTCGATCGCCGATGCGCGGTTTAGGGCAAAAATGGCGTCCTCAAAATCCCGTTGCCCGGTCAGGGCGACGCCGAGGTTGTTGTAGGCATCCGCATAATTAGTTTGGATTTGAATGGCTGTTTCATAATGGGCAATGGCGGCGTTGGTCATCCCGTCGCGCGCCAGTGCGGCGCCGAAATTATTTTGGATCAGCGCATTATCCGGAGCAAGCCGTGCGGCCTCCTCATAATGCGGAAGGGCTTCCGGCACGTCGCCGGCCGCAACCAGCGCGGCCGCCAAATCGTTTTGCGCGACCGGATTGTTCACGGTCACAGCCAGCGCGCGATCAAAGAGGATGACGCCGTTTCTCCAAAACTGGATCTGCCAGGCCGTCACCGCCGCGCAGGACAAGAGGATTGCCACCGACCCCAAAATGGCAATCCATTTGCGAAACTTCAATCCAGTCATAAAATCATCCGCAGCCCAAACGCCCATTATAAACAGGCCAATCAGCGGCATGTAAGTATAACGGTCCGCCGATGATTGCGCTCCGACCTGCACCAGACCAATCACCGGTACGAGAGTTCCCAGGTACCATAGCCACCCGCACAGCAAATACGGGTGGCGTCTTGCCGTAGCCGCGCAAAGAAAGGAAATTACCAGCAGGATGGCGCCCGCACACGACACCTGCCAGGCCGGCAGCGGTGAAAAGGGATAAATAACCGACAGATGCACCGGCCAAAACATTCGTCCGATGTAACCCAGATACGAAACCAGCGCATTGGCAATCCGAAAACCAATCCCATGCGACGCCGACATCATCGCGCCGCCGTTTTTTTGGGCGCAAAACGTGATCACGCACAGGATCAGCGTGAATGCAAAGAACGGCCACTTTTCCAGGAGAAGCGGCTTCAGTTTTTTGCATTGGACGAAGGCGCGGGTTGCGCCGGAACTGGAAATCCGTTGCAATGGCCAGAAATCCAACAACACCATTACAAACGGAAGGGTGACGAGCATGGGCTTGGACATCAAACCACACGCAAAAAAAACCAATGCACACGCATACCAGACTTTGGGGCGCTGATTTCCGGAAGTCACGGAGGCCGTTGCCGGCGGCTCGGTTTTGGATTCATCGGCATACCGGACATACGCCAGCAATGCAAGCAGTCCGAAAAATGCGCTCAACAAATCTTTGCGCTCCGCAATCCAGGCCACGGATTCCACATGCAGCGGATGCAACGCGAAAAGGGCGGCCACCAGGGCGCTGCGCCAGAGCGCGCGCGTGGCGCGCTGCAACAGAAGAAACACCAGAACGGCATTGGCGGCGTGAAATACCACGTTGACGGCGTGTTGAGGCCCCGGATTCAAGCCGAAAAGCTGGCAATCCAACATGTGCGATATCCAGGTCAACGGATGCCAATTGGCGGCGTAGAAATGCGTGAACGCCCAGACCACACCCGAAAAACTCAAGCCGCTGTTTACCCACGGATTTTCGGTCACATAAACGTCATCGTCAAAATTGATGAAGCCGTTGCGGGTGACTTTCCAATAGGTGGCCAGAGTGGCAAATACCAGCGCCAGGCAGACCAGCCAGCGCATTTTCCCGTCTTTGTTGTCCATTGCCACAAATTAACAAAAGCAATTCCTTGCTGCAATCCGTTGAGGACTTGTCCCGACCGGGCGCCTTGGCCATAATTTCGTTGAACGATTCAAGCATTTGAAAATCCTCGTGGCCATCACCGGAGCCAGCGGCGCGATTTACGCGCAGCGATTGCTCGATAATTTGGACGCGCGTCGCCACGAAGTTCACCTGGTCCAAAGCAACTACGCGCAACAGGTGATTGCCGAGGAATTGTCCGGCGGACTCAAATTGCCAGACGGCGTCAAGTCGCACTCACTGAAAAGCATGAACGCGCCATTCGCCAGCGGCTCGAACCCGCCCGAGGCGATGGTGGTGATTCCCTGCACGATGGGCACGATGGGCCGCATTGCGCATGGCTACAGCGAGGATGCGCTGCTGCGCGCGGCCGACGTGGTGCTGAAGGAAAAAAAGAAATTGATATTGGTGCCGCGCGAAACGCCGTTGAGCCTGGTGCATGTGAAGAACATGGAGCTTCTGCTGCTGGCAGGCGCGATTATTTTGCCGGCAAATCCCAGTTTTTATGCGGGCGCAAAAACCGTTGTCGAACTGGCGGACACGGTGGTGGCGCGGGTGCTCGATCATTTGGGTATTGATAATCGCCTGGCTCCGAGGTGGAACGAGGAGAAGGAATGACAGGTTGAATGTTCTCATTCGTTAAAAAGTGGGGAGGCTTCGTCCGCTTCTCGCACACCGTTTTTGCATTGCCGTTTGCCCTGGCGGCGATGCTCGTCGCCGCCCGCCAGAACCGGGGTTGGCCGGGCTGGAGAATTTTTGGGCTGATTCTGGCCGCGATGGTCTGCGCGCGCACCTGCGCGATGGCGTTCAATCGCATCGTTGATCGCAAATTTGATGCGCTCAATCCGCGGACCAGGAATCGCCACTTGCCGACCGGACAAATTTCCCTGGTCAGCGCGATTCTGCTATGGGCCGGTTCCGGCGCCGGATTGATTGCCGCCAGCTATTACTTAAACCCCGTTTGTTTTTATCTGTCACCTGTCGCGCTGGTGGTGATTTGTTTTTATTCGCTGACGAAACGGTTCACGAATTACACGCATGTTTTTCTCGGCGTCTCGCTCGCCCTTGCGCCAATCGGGGCGTGGCTCGCGGTGAAAGGCGGGCAAATTTCAAATCTGGAGATATTGCAAATGACGATTCTGGCGCTGGCGGTCGTTTTATGGCTGGTCGGGTTCGATATCATTTATGCGCTGCAGGATTACGAGTTTGACAAGGCGCAGGGACTGCGATCGCTGGTGGTGGCGTGGGGACAAAAAAATGCGGTGGCCACGGCATTTCTCGCACACATGTTCATGTGCGGATTGCTGTTTGCCTTCGGCATCCTGTGCCGTTTCCATTACATTTATCTTCTTGGCTGGTTTATCATCGTGGGTTGCCTCATGCTGGAACACTGGGTCGCCCGCCGCCGCAGCCTGGACTGGATCAATCTGGCGTTCTTTCGGCTGAACGCGCTCGTCAGCGCGGTTTTCCTGGTCGTTGTCGCCGCGGAAGTCATTTTTAATGGCGGATTTCAATTGCGATAACGGTGAATCCAACCGGGCTTTGAACAATCCTGATTTGCCTAAACGCGCAAAAACTGCTTTATTGGGGGCGATGGATTTTTTCATTCAGCGCAGCGAGTTGCTTGATATTTACGACAAGGTGGCCGCCGGCGAACGCATCTCCGACGCCGACGCCCTGCGGTTGTTTGAATCCAAAGACCTGAATACCGTCGGCGCCATTGCCGATTTTGCCCGGCAACGGAAGGTTGGCAACCGCGCCAGTTACATCGTCAATCGTTACATCAATTATTCGAATTACTGCATCCTGTCATGCCAGTTCTGCTCGTTTGCGCGCAAGAAGCGCGATGCCGACGGTTTTCAGCTCACCACCGCGGAAATCGTCGGGAAGGCGCGGGAGGCGCTCAAGCTCGGCATTACTGAACTGCATATTGTCGGCGGATTGCATCCGTCGCTGCCGTTCAGCTACTACACGAATATGCTCAAAGAGCTCAAGGCGCTGGACCCCCGGCTGCAACTGAAATGCTTCACCGCCATTGAAATCCTGCATTTGGCCTGGCTGGCCAAAAAATCCGCCCTGCAGACCTTAATTGAATTGAAGGAAGCCGGGCTGGAATCGCTCACCGGCGGCGGCGCGGAAATTTTTCGGAAAGAGGTGCGCAGCGCCATCGCCCGTGGCAAGGAATCCGCCGGGGAATATCTGGATGTCCACCGCACCTGGCACAAACTTGGCGGCCGCAGCACCTGCACCATGCTTTATGGCCATGTCGAGAGCCTGGCCGACCGCGTGGACCATCTTCGTCAATTGCGCGCGCTGCAGGACGAGACGCACGGTTTCGTCGGCTTTGTGCCCTTGGCGTATCATCCCGAAGACAACGACATTCCCGTTGCGCACCCGCCCACCGGCTTTGATTCGCTCCGCACTATTGCGGTGAGCCGCGTCTATCTCGACAACTTCGACCACATCACGGCTTATTGGATTGGCCTGGGGCTGAAGCTCGCGCAAGTGGCATTGAGCTATGGCGCGGACGATTTGCACGGCACGATTATCGAGGAACACATTTTTCACATGGCGGGCGCCACCGCGCCGCAATTGCAGACCGAAGCAGACATGCTCAAGGCCATCCGAGAGGCCCGCCGCACGCCGGTCCAGCGCGACACGTTTTACGCGCCGATAAAAATTTTGGAAAATGCGCCCATGCCCGAACCTCTGGAAAATTCCGGGCGTTCGAAAATGCTGGAAGACAATCTGGCGACGGCGTAGGAAAAACCGGCTACTTCACCGGCAGGGTGATGATAATGTTCGTGCCACGACCGGGGCGGGATTGGATGCGGATATTGCCGTGGTGGGTTTCAATAATTCTGCCGACGATGGCCAGCCCGAGGCCGGTCCCGGTGATTTTGGTCGTGCGCAACACGACGGTAAAGGCGCGGCGCTGTAACTCCTTACTCATGCCGGGGCCGGTATCTTTGAATTCGACGGCAATCTGCGCGGGAGATACGACGCACGATTTGATGGCAAGGGTTCCGCCATCGGGCATGGCTTCGGCGGCGTTGAGAATCAAATTCAAGAAGGCCTGTTCCAATTGCCCGGCATCGCCCGACACCGCGGGCAGATCCGGCTGCAATTGCAGGTGCATGGTGACATTTTGGTTGGCCAATTTATGGCGAACAAGCAGGCTGAGTTCGTCAATCAATTCATTCAGATTGACGGACGCGAGTTTCGGCTCAGTGGTGCGGGCAAAATCCAAGATCTGTTCGACGATTTTGTTCAAATGCTCGATTTTACCATCGATAATTCGGGCGTCTTTGGCGCGGGGATCGCCCTCGGGAAACTTCAATTGCAATGAGTGATACAGTAATTTCATCACCGTAAGCGGGTTGCGGATTTCGTGGGCGACTTCGGCGGCAAGCAGTCCAAGAGCGGACAGTTTTTCATTTTGCCGCAATTGTTCCTCGACGTCCACGATGCGCTCGTACAGCCGGGCTTTTTCAATGGCGATGGCCGACAATTCCGCGAGGGCGCTCAGGATGCGGATTTCCTCGTTGGAAAAATGATAGGGTTGGCCGGTATAAACATTCAAGGCGCCAATCGCATCGCCGGCGAAGAGCAACGGCACGCTCAAAAGGGATATCAGACCCTCGCGGCGGGCCATGTCAACGTTTTGATACCGGTTCGAGGTCTGGACATTTTCCAATTGCATGGGTTTTTTCCGGCGCACCACGACGCCCAGAAAACTTTCATGGGCGCTCAAGCGCGGCTTTTTGAGATAGGCCGCGCCGGCGCCGTGACTGGCCCGCAAATCCAGCCATTCGCGCGATTCATCCAGCATCATCAACGAGCACATGCGCGCCCGCATCAGTTCACAGGCTTCACGGGTGATGGCGCGCAGGGCTTCGTCCACATGCAGGGTGGAATTGATCGCGCGGCTGACGGCGGCGAGCGACTCAAACAACCTGGCTTTCAACCGCAATTGTTCAAAAAGCCAGGTATTGCGGATGACCCTGGCCCCCTGAACGGATAGTTCCTGGAGCAATTCCTGGTCTTCGGGGCTGAAGGCGTCGGCGCGGTCCGAATCCACGTTGAGCACACCACGGATTTCGCCGTTGACCTCCAGGGGGACGGCCAATTCGGACCTCACGCCCCGGCGCGCGGCGATATAGCGCTCGTCATGGCGGACGTCACCGACGCGGGCGGGTTTGCCATGACGGGCGACCCAGCCGGTGACGCCTTCGCCGACGCGCAATGTCAATTTGGCGGCGGCGGCGGGAAGGTTTTCAGAGGCATGAATTTCGAGGAAGTTGGTGGTGGGATTGATCAGGACGACTGAACCGCTCGTGGCATTCATCAAGCGCACCGCTTCACGCAGGATGAGCTGCAATGCCTCCTGTGGTTCCAGCGTGGAATGAATCACATTGCTCACCTGGTAGAGCAACTGCAACCGCGCGTGGCGTGATTTTATTTTTTCCAGTTCATCATTCACGTGATTCAATTAACGGACTCGGCTTGTTAAAATGATTCCGGTTGCGCCGAAGAAAAAGTTTGGCAGCCAGACGGCGAGCCACGGAGGAAGATGCCCGCCCTGGCCAAAGGCAATGCTGACTTTTTGAAGCACGATGTAAGCAAAACAGATAAAGATGCTGCCGGCGACGCCGAAAAATAAATTGCGGCGACCGGAGGCGGCGCCGAAGGGAATGGCGATGAGAACAACGACGAGGCAGGTGACGGGCGCGGCGAAATGCTCCTGCAACTGGGTTTGCAACCACGGCGAGTCGGCGCCGGAGCGCAACCGCAGATAATTCAAGATATCCAGCAACGGCACGACGGTTTTGCGTGAGCCGAGCCGTTCGTATCCGCCGATTTTCAATTGGATTTTCATTTCCCGAGGGGTTTCGGTGAGTTGCGGCATCCTCAGAACATTGGTCGAAAGCAACAGCGTTTGGCCGAATTCCGTTACGTTATAGAAAGACCAGGAACCGTTGGTGTAGAGGGCACGGTCGGCGTCCAGGCGCCAGTCGTTGGTCGAAACGACGACCTTGACGCCAAACAACTCACCTTTTCGAAAATCAGATTTCTGAAAGTACCAGGTCCGATTGGCGGGTCCATTTTCAAAACCTTCCTGATCCGGGGCGCCAGTTTGCCGGGGAACGTAGCGATTCAGAGATCCGGTCGGCCCAATCGGCGCTGCGGGGCACGCAGAATTCGTTCAATCCAAACAGGGCGATTCCCGCAAGAATGCCGACGATAATATAGGGCGTACAAATCCGCCACAGGCTGATGCCCGCGGCGCGCATGGCGGTGATTTCATTGTGCCGCGCGTGGTGGGTTAGCGTGTAAAGCAGCGCGAGCAACAGGACGATCGGCAAAATGGTCGCGAGAAAGTCCGGCGTCATGGCAATGGAATACTCGACAATGTCCAACAAATGCAATTTGGCGGCCTGCAATTTGTCCAAATCACTGAAGAGGTTCCATGAAATCCAGAAAATGAGAAATCCGCCGAGGCAATAGGCCAGAGGCGAGAGCAATTCACGGAGCAGATATTGGTCAAGCAACCGCACTCGCACAGGGTATTCGGCGCGGCGCAGGTGGGGCAAGTATTGTTGAACTCACGGCGAGGGCTTTCGGGTCCTCCAACACGGACCGGTTCAACTGCCGGACGCGAGTTTTTTCCATAGGTCTTCGTTCAGCAGCGCCTTTTGCAAAAAATCATCCTGGTTTGGCGCTTCCACGGCGGCGCGTTCGGGGTGCAGTGGCAGGCGAATCCTGAAAGTGGTGCCGCCGCCGGGCGAACTCCTGGCGTCAATGCTCCCGCCGTGATGATGAACGATGAAAAAACAGGCCATTAAATTAATCCCGTATTCGCTGGGAACGGATTCGCGGACGACAAAAGGATCGAAGACGACGCGCAAGGCATCGGGGGGCAGGCCGGGGCCATTGTCGCTGATCTTGACGAGAATTTCCGGTTTGGCGCCGCCTTGCAATTCGGCGGCAAAGGCAATTTTGCAGCCAGACGGCAAGGTGGCCAATTCCTCTTTGAGAATCAATTCAAACAACCGTTTAAATTTTGCTTTTTCCACCCGCAGGTTGGGCAACGATTCCGGAACGTTCAGTTCCACCACAAGCCGCCGGTTGGCAAATGGCTGGCGGAAGTCTTCGAGTGTTTCGACGAGCACGTTGCGCAACGAGATTTCATCGGCGAATGGCGCGGCGGAATTTTCCGAGGCAGTCCACAAATCCTTGAGCAAGCCGTTGATTTTTTCAATTTGGGACTGGGCATTCTGATGGTAATCCTTCCAAAAATCGGGATTGCGCAGGCCGTTGGCGCTGGCGCGTTCCTCGGCCATTTTCTTTGGCGCCAGATCGAGAAAAGTCTTCACGGCGACAAGGGAATTGCGAATCTGATGGCTCAAGCCGGCAGCCAGCAAACCGAGGCTGACGATGCGGTCGGCGATCATCATATTGCGCAGCACGGACATTTTTTCACGTAACAACTGGTCGCGTTCAGTCTGCACCATGAAGAACTCCAGACCCTGGCGGAGGGTCAATTCCAGTTGGGGCGGGTCCCATGGTTTGGTGACATATTTGTAAATGGCGCCGCTGTTGACGGCGGCAATGGCCGCGTCCATGTCCGAATAAGCGGTGACGAGCACCCGCAGGATATTGGGGCGGAAGTTCCGCGCCTTTTCCAAAAGCCAGACGCCCTTTTCGCCCGGCATCCGTTGGTCAGTCATCAGCAGGCCGAGTTCGTCGGCATTCTTTTGGAGCAGGGCGAAGCCGGTTTGGGCCGTCGGCGCGGTAAAGACGCGAAATTCCTGGCCAAACGCGCGCGAAAAATTCGACAGCGATTTTTCCTCGTCATCCACGTAAAGGATGGCAAATTTTTTATAATCGTAAAAGTTGTCCATTTTGTTCTTCCATTTCCGCCGGAGCTTCCTTTGCCGGCAATTCGAGGGTAAATTGGCAATTTTTGCCAGGTTCGCTCTTCACCGAAATTGTTCCGCCATAACCTTGCAATATCCGGTAACAAATACTCAAGCCCAGTCCCATGCCCTTTCCCACGTCCTTCGTCGTAAAGAACGGATCAAAAATTTTATCCGCCACTTGTGGCGCAATGCCCGGGCCATTGTCACGAACGACAATGACACCCCGCTCCCCTTCCGTGCGGCCTTCAATCCAGATGGTCCGTTGCGCGCCGTCGCTGAAATTTTTCTCAGCCAGCGCATCAATCGAATTCTGGAGAAGGTTGACCAGGACATGAACCAATTTATTGCGGTTCGCCCACACGGCCAGATGCGCGGCCAGATTTTTTTCAATATGGACTTTCCCTTTCCATTCGCCAGCCAAAAATCGAAGGGCGGCATCCACGGCATCGCCCACGTCCACCATTTCGCCGCCACCGCCGCCGGGGTGAGTGAAGGCGCGCAGGTCCGAGACGATATTGCGCACGCGTTTGACGCCTTCTTCGACATCATTGAGGATCTCGTCGTATTCGGCCCGCTGGTCGGGGGCCAGCAGTTTGCCCTTGTTTCGGAGGGCAAAAAGGCCGGTGAGGGTGTAATTCAAGGGGTTGTTGATTTCGTGGATGATGCCGGCGCTCATGCGACCGAGCGACGCGAGTTTTTCCGATTGCACCAGTTGCATTTCGGTTTCCTTGATTTGCTCGATGGCCGAGGTGAGCGCGACGTTTTGTTTGGACAAATTGCGCTGGTAATGATGCGACTCGATGAGATTCTTGATGCGAGCCTGCAATTCGGTTGAAGAGAACGGCTTGGCCAGGAAGTCATTCGCGCCGATTTCCAGCGCGTCAAATTTGGTTTCTTCGTCGGCGCGGGCCGTGAGCAGAATGATGGGAATGTTCATGGTTTGCTCGCGCTTTCGCAATTCGCGGCAAGCATCCAGCCCGTCCATTTGCGGCATCATCATATCCAGCAAAATAATGTCCGGCAGAAATTCGGCGGCCTTGTCCAGCGCCTCCAAGCCGTCTTCCGCTTCGAGAACGTCGTAATCGGCGTCCAATTCCGATTTCAAATAGCGGCGCATGTCCGGCTCGTCGTCGGCAACCAGCACTACGGCGCGCCGTCCAGCCAAATTCACCGGGGGCGCTTTGCCGCGTATGGCGGTGACGGCGGGGAATAACTCGGCGCGGCGATACAGATTGGCCAGCCATTCGTCGGAGGCTTCGGCCGCCCCACCGGCGGGCAAAGGCCCTGAACTCTGCGGTTTGGCCGGCATTGCGCACAGCTCGCAAGGCAATCGTACCGTGAACGTGGTGCCTTTGCCCTCCGTGCTTTTCACTTTAACGCTCCCTCCCATCATTTCGGTCAGTTCTTTCACCAGCGCCAAACCGATGCCCACACCGGCGTATTTCCGGCGGGACGAACTGTCGGCCTGCCAAAAGCGGTCGAAAATAAACGGCAGGTTCTTTTCGGCAATGCCGATGCCGGTGTCGCTGACAATCAGGACCAATTCGTTGTTTTGCTTTTCAAGGTGGAGCCGGACACTGCCGCCCTCAGGCGTGAATTTCAACGCGTTAAAGAGCAGGTTAAGGAGGATTTTTTCGAGCCGGTCGCGGTCGGCCAGAATCGCGGTCAATTGCGGATCCACTTCCGTTTCGACCGTGACGTGTTTGTTCAAGGCGATTTGGCGGATGGCGCTGGCCAGGCCTTTGATGAAAGCGCCAACCACCAGAGGCTCGTGTTTGATGTCCATGCGGCCGGCTTCCATGCGGATGAGGTCGAGCAAATCGTTGATTAATTTCAAGAGTCTCATGCCATTGGCGTGCATGGTCGCGAGGAGATCACGCGAATGTTCGTCGAAGGATTTCTCAAATCGTTGCATCAGTGCTTCCAACGGGCCGAGAAGGAGGGTTAGCGGTGTGCGCATTTCGTGGCTGATATTGGCAAAGAAGCGGCTCTTGATCTGGTCGAGTTCGACCAGCTTGCGATTGGTTTCTTCGAGAGCGCGTTTGTTTTGATCAAGCTGAAAGCGGAAAGCGAATTCGCGGAAACGTGTTTTGCTGTGAAAATAACTTCCCACCGCAATGATGATCCCGGTAAGAGTCAAAAAGTACAAATTGTTTAACAGGTTGATCCGCGCGCCTTCGCCGTGAATGCCGTGAAAAATGCAGGCCATGACATACATGAAGATGGAGCCGAGGACGACGACCAGGCTTTCGGTCACCGTCCAATGCAGGACGTAGCCGATCACAAGCAGGACCAGGTTTATTCCGGCATAATAGGAACAGTTCGTGCCATTGGAGGCGTAAACCATCCAGGAAAGAAATCCCGCCGGAAAGAAGGCCAGGACCACCCCAAGTGGCCGCGGATGTTTTTTGCCAAACGGAGTCACCACGACGGCCATAAAAAGTGCAATCAGAGCCGAACACAGAAGACGTAGCTTCAAGAAATAGGAAAATTCAGGCCGATAAAGGTAATAATCCAACAAACTTCCAGAGGGCGACAATAAAATGCCGATGCAGCAACCGATGATCACATTCGTGAAAATCGCTTTTCTGTCATATTCCACGAAAGCGTCATGAATCTCCTGGGAGTTGGTCAAGTAGTCAGCCATTTCTTTGTTTTCTTACCTCAAGAAACATATTGGTCCCGGTGTCTTCGATGATCACATTGACGGCGCTTGGGTCGGCATCGTCCGGCGCAAGATTGGCCAATTCCCGCCGGCTGCGATAAAGCAAATTCCAATCCAGCATGTAGTCCATGGAATAGCGAAATGGTTTTGAACTTTGACAATCGTCCGCGGCATTCGTCACCATCAGCAGCCCTTCGGAGGCGAGCAATTGATAGAATATATTCATCAGCTGCTTGCATACGTTGTCCGATAAATAGTCAAAAAGGCCCGCGCAATAGATATAATCATAACCGGCCCCGGCCAAACGCTTCAATGACTCTCCGCGATCTTTGATAATCTGTGTCACCGACTTTTTGATGAAGGAAAATGACGCCGGCTCGTCCAATCTTCGGCTGATTCCGGCCAATTTCTGTCGGAGGTCATTCAGTGTCTCTTCGTTAAAGTCAACCAACGCGAAATACGCATTTTTATAGATATGTTGTGTTTCAAGAAAATGGGTGACTTCAAAGGCTGGCCCGCAACCGATATTGAGGATTTTTGCCTGCTGTTCTTTGCCTCTCACACGCAGGGTTTCCTCGATTATCTTTAGTTCCAGCCGCGTGATGCGGTTCAGGTGGGCCCGCACCAGCAATTGCCCCAGCAGCCAGAAATTGACCACTTTTGAAAACAACGTTTCGCCCCGATACGGTGAATCCATCATCATCTCAATCATTTTATAATCACCGGCGTAGCCCAACGGCTTGTTGAACGCGCGTTGCGCAAATGGCGAAGCGAGAATGAAGGGATGAAGCTGCCGGCGAAAGTAGGACCGATAGGCCGGATGCATTTCCTCATCCAGCCTGCCGACGATGGATTCAAAACGGACAACGAATGTATCAATCGTCTCGCAAACCGGTTTGGCAAGACTCTCAATGAATTCTCCTTCAAGCTCTCTTCGCAAGGGTTGGGCAAAATTCCGGATTTGCAGTTCCAACTTGTCCAGCCATAAACGCAAGTGATCAAAGAATGTCTGCAGATCGGCAACCACCACTTTGAACTCCGGTTGCACCCGGTAAAGTCCCTGCCAGCCTTGCAGAAAATTTTTGAACTCTTTTTCAATTTGCCGGTGATCTTGCGTCAACAACAAAAGATCAATGTCCTTCCAATGCGCCTCCTCGAGCATCGCCTCGCAAATGATTTTCGTGCCGGCGTCCAGCACTTTGGAAACCACCGCGCGGCCCGAATAAACGGAGCGCGATTGCATCACCAGGGTGAATTCTCCCAATACTTCTGAAAAACGCGGCGTGGCGGCCGGACTGTAAAGCTCGAAGACTGCCAGATGACGTGTGATCCGGGAGAGGGTGCCATGGAGCTTGACGCCGTCCGCTGTCTGAAAAGTCACGTGACTTCCCGAATCAACTGAAGCGGGCGCAAGCCGTGCCGCCGCGGGTTCTTTGGTCTGTCTTCCCACGCCATTGCCGTTGCCTTTTAATGTCTGACTCATTGATACATAAATTGGAACATTTTCCGCGCCAAAACAAAAGGATTGTTGTTCAGCCCGGTGTTCGCTATAAGTTTTTGCGAAAAGAATCATTTATGGCTGGCATTCCTATTGCTTTGTGTGTCATCGGAACGTCGAATAAACGGTTGTCAGGCATAAATCTATAGGGTGCTTGTCACGACAATGGACATTAGTGTCCCGAATAAGGGCGTCGTTTTGCGACGGGGAAATCGCAGAAAATATAGAAGGATAACATTTGTTTATGAATAAAAACCAATATAAGTTTAATACAACGTTCGTCAGCGCCAAAAATATCGCCGTTTTGGCGGTGGTTATTTTGTCCGTCGAGTCCGTTTGGGCTAATGCCTTTCGGGATCCGAACCAGGACCCGGAAGCCATCGGGCGTGGCGACGCCTTCGTCGCCACGGCCGACGATCCGGCGGCCATCTATTACAATCCCGCCGGCATTGCCCAGTTGCCGGGCATCGAGGTCAGCGCCGGCATCTATTTGATTTCTGAGGACACGAGTTTTACCTCCTCGACACCCGGTGGCGGCAGCGCCAAAACGGATACCACACCGCAACCCGTGCCCCAACTCTACGCGACTTGGACACTGACAAACGCTCCGCTCTCTTTTGGATTGGGCGTGTATGCCCCTTACGGTCTGTCGCTCAATTACGGAAACAATACGCTGCTCAGTAGCGTCGCCGAACAAGGCAACCTTACCTACCTCTCCTTTAATCCCGTCGCCGCCTGGAAGATCTGCCCAAGTTTGTCCGTCGCTATCGGACCAAACTTCAATTACTCCGAGGTAATGCTTCAGCAAAATCCCTTTTATCCCGCGAACGCTCGTTTCCATTACCACGGTTCTGGCTGGGACCCGGGCTATAATGCGGGCATTTTGTGGCAGCCCACCCCCGTGTGGTCGTTTGGCCTCAACTACCGCTCAAGCACAGAAATCAAATATAGCGGCAATGCCTCGCAAACCTTTGGCCCCCCCTTCCCTTCATCCACAACAGCCACTGCAGTCATTCCCTTTCCGGAATATATCACCGGTGGCGTTTCCTTCCGCCCCACAACCAATTGGAATTTTGAATTTGACTTGGACTGGACAAAGTGGAGTGAAATCAAAACCCTTACCCTCAACAACACCCCCTTGGGCAACGTACCGGTGCCGCTCAATTACCAAAATAGTTTTATTTATGAGTTCGGCGTCACGCGGCAAATTTGCGACGGCTATTACGCCAGCGTCGGTTATGAATACAGTGAAAATTCCAGCCCCGACGCTTCTTTCAATCCCTTGATTCCCGATTCCAATCTCAATCTCGGCGGCGTCGGCCTTGGCCACCATGGCCAACATTGGGACTGGGCGGCGGCCTTCCAGTTCGCTTACGGCACCCGCACTGTTTCGGGCGATACTTACTATCCCGCCGCCAACGGTAATTACAGAACGTTCAACAAAGCCGTGAACATCTCCGGGACGTATAAATTTTAAGCCGTGACGGCTGCGGAAACGCGATCGGCGTCAGATTGGGCCAGGGCTGCTTCGATCGCTTTCACCCAGTCCCGGATCCACCTCCGGCAAACGGCGGCATCCGTCGTCAATTCCGGATGCGCCTGGATGAGCAGGCTCAAGCGATTTTGGAAGGTGATGCAGCCGGCGCCGACCCGTTGAAAACTCAACACCGGCGGCGCCACGAGCCAATCCCCAATGCAATCGGGCGAAGTGATCTTCTTCTCAGAATCCCAAGCGCCGAGATTCGAGAAAGCACCCAGGTTCCATTGCGACGTTCCCAATTCCTTTGCGATGATGAATTTCTTCGCCGCCTGCGGGAGGTATCGTCCCAGCCCATACGCAAACCAGTTCGTGCAATGCTCCTCGCGGTCCATCGCCGCCAGTGTGCTTTGATGGATCTCACGCAATGAATCGCCAGCATGCACCGTCACGCTCAGGTAACTCGTGTGATTGGCCAGTTCGCCGGAAGACGTCACCCGGCCGCGCAGATTGACCGGAATCATCCAGGGAATGGGAGCCGACGCTCCTTCCTCCACATACGGCCGGATAATGACGGTCAGATGCTCCAACAGGAAGGAATTCACCGTCACACCGGCGGCGTTGCAAAATTTTCGCATCCGCAATGTTTCCGTTTCGCCGAAAACGTGCCACGCGGCGGCAGGCGCAGGTTGCGGGGTGCCGCTCACTTTTTTACTGTTCCCCAAATCTTTCCATCTCAACCGCCGTCGCGGTTGCATCTGCATCTTCAGCAGCTTGAACAGGGAAGCGAACGAGGGTTTTGCGGGATGACGCGCTTGCGGCAGTTCCCCAACCGTTCCGCCGCGTTCGGTAAACATTTTTTTGATGGCGCCAATGCCGTCATAGTCGCAATGGCGGATGTAAATCCAGTCGGGCTCGGATTTACCGGGGGGAATGCGCGCAAAACGCATGCCGATGAATTCTCCCATGGATTCCCCTGCCAGAAACCATGATTTGATCGGATCGTAACCGGCGTTGCTCATATCAGGCCGCCGAAATTTTCGCGGGAATGATTTTTTCCAGCGCGCTGTATCCCCAACGGAGCATCCGCTCCGTTGCCTCCCAACCAATGCATGAATCCGTGATGGAAACGCCATAGCGCAAGTCCCTGGGGCTTTTCGGAATCGGCTGGTTGCCTTCGAATAAACTGCTTTCGACCATCAGGCCGACGAGCGAGCGCGTGCCTTCGACCCGCTGCTCAATCACACTGTGCCAGACATCTTCCTGGCGCTTATGCTGCTTTTCCGAATTGGCATGGCTGCAATCCACCATCAGCACCGGCGGCAATTTTTCCGCAATCAATTGTTGTTCGGCGGCGCGGATGCTGTCGGCGTCGTAATTCGTTTTGGCCCGCCCTCCGCGCAGGACAACGTGGGCGTGAGGGTTGCCGGTGGTGCGCACAATGGCCGTGGCGCCGTCTTCGTTGATGCCCAGGAAACTGTGCGAATGCCGCGTGGCGCCCATGGCGTCAATCGCCACCTGCAAACCGCCGTCCGTGGAATTCTTGAGGCCAACGGGCATGGAAAGGCCGCTGGCCATTTCGCGATGAGTTTGGGATTCCGTGGTGCGCGCGCCGATGGCCGCCCAGGAAATCAGATCGGCGATGTATTGCGGCACAATCGGATCGAGAAATTCAGTGGCTGCCGGAAGGCCCATGCCGACGATTTCCAACAACAATTGCCGCGCGATTTTCAGACCCGTTTCGATGTCCTGCGAACCATCCAGGTGGGGATCGTTGATGAGGCCCTTCCAGCCAATGGTCGTGCGCGGTTTTTCGAAATAAACGCGCATGATGATTTCCATGCGGTCGGCGAATTCCTTGCGGAGGGCGTTCAATTTCTCAGCGTATTCCAGCGCGGATTTCCGGTCATGGATGGAGCAGGGACCGATGACAACGAGGAGGCGCGGGTCTTCCTGTCGCAAAATGCGGATGACCCTCTCGCGGCTGCGGGCGACGGTGGCGGCCACGGCCTCGCTCGACGGCGTCTCATTTTTCAGTTCACGCGGCGAGAGGAGCCGGACAATCTCTCTGACATGTAAATCCTGCGTCCGATACATGCGCGCCAGTATAGCGCAATTTCATCCGACGAAAAGGGGAAACGGCAGGCGGCTGTTCTTCGGGGCGCATCTCAGTTTTGGCCGGCCACAAAGGCAGAAGATGTCGCGCCTAACGGGGCTTGCCTTGTCTTTGCGATGTTTTCTACACAGATTTCGCTCCTGACGGAGCTGGTAGATCGGCCCTTGAAGCGCCGTAGGCGCGACATCTCTGCAGTAATAAGACCAATGACATTCACAAGCCCCGTTTGGGGCGACATCTTCAGTAATAAAAGCTGAGATGCGTCCGGTTCGCCGATTGGACGGCAACAGAATCCGCCCACTCATAGAAACAGATAACTATTGCCCGCCGCGCCGCGATGGGATTTCTTCCGAGCTTGGAATATTCAACTTTTCCAGAATTTTCACGGTGATGAACGCGATGAACTCATAGGCCAGGCTAAAGATCCCGACAAATATAAAAAAAACGATTACGTCCGCGATGATGAAATCCGGATGGGAATAGACGCGGTCATACATCGCCGCCCTCTTTGCCAGATACGCGTCCTTGCCCATCTGGGCCATTCTTACATGAGAGAGGTGAAGGAAAAACCCAAGGAAGAGCGCCAAAATTCCCACCGGGGTGATCTTGCTAAGAACATTACGATTCATAGTTGTGTTGTTGTTATACGCCGCCCGATTCAACAAGACATTCTGAGAGCTTATGTTGTTGTTTCGCCACTGTGGCAAGGCTGATCTTTTTGTCAAATCAATTTCTCGTCACGGCCCAATACAAAGGCCATTCTGTTTTTTTCAAAAAAAATTGATTTCAAACCGGGACAATGGCAATACTTGCGCATATTTGACGCCGTGGCCAAAGAAGAGCCAATTGAAGTGACCGGCAATGTCACGCAAGTTCTGCCCGGAACGATGTTCAGGGTGGCGCTGTCCAATGGGCATGAAGTCCTGGCGCATATCTCAGGCAAGATGCGGAAAAATTTCATCCGCATCTCCGTCGGGGACAAGGTCAACGTGGCCATGTCACCCTACGATCTGAACAAGGCCCGCATCGTTTATCGGCATCCGTAGATTATTCTGATGAAAATCCATTTCTTTGGCGCGGCGCGAACCACCACCGGCTCGATGTATCTGTTCGAGATCAACGGCAAAAAGTTGTTGCTCGAATGCGGCCTGTTTCAGGGGCATCGCGAAGAAGAAACGAACCGCAACTGCTGCTTCCCCTTTGATCCGAAACAGATTGACGCCGCTGTCCTAAGCCACGCGCACATGGACCATGCCGGCAATTTCCCCAACCTTCGCAAGCAGGGTTATGCCGGAAATATTTATTGCACCTTCGCCACCCGCGACCTGTCCAGCATCATGCTCGTGGATTCGGCGAAGATTCAGGTGGATGACGCGCTGTTCGTTTCCAAGCTGAATGCCAGGAAAGGGCTGCCGCCAGTTAAGCCGCTTTACGAGGTTGCCGACGCCGAGCGGGTGTTGGAACAGTTCGTCTCCGTCAATTACGAGCGGCCCGTGCAAGTGCTGGATGGCGTAACGGTCACGTTTCGCGACGCCGGACACATCCTCGGCTCGGCTCAGGTGATTTTGGATCTGGTCGAAAATGGCGGGAAATTCCGCTGGCTTTTCAGCGGCGACGTCGGCCGTGGCGGCGATGATATCCTTCGCGACCCGGCGTCCACCGCCAATGTGGATTATTTGCAGATCGAATCCACCTACGGCGGCCGCGAGCACGCGCCCCGCGCCAACACGGACGAAACCATCCGCCGGCTTGTTTCCGAAACGCTCAACCAAAAGGGCAAAGTCATCATTCCGGCGTTTTCCGTGGGGCGCACCCAGCAAATTGTTTATGTGCTGCACCAACTCACGCTGGCGGGCAGGTTGCCGCACGCGCCGATTTTTGTGGACAGCCCGTTGAGCGTGAACGCCACCGAGATTTACCGCCTGCATCCCGAATGCTTCAATGACTCCATCAATAAATTCCTGCACGAAAAGGAAAATCCGTTCGGCATGGAAAATCTCACGTATATCCGCGAAGCGTCGCAATCGAAAAAACTCAACGACTTGAAGGAGCCGGCCATAATCATCAGCGCGTCGGGCATGTGCGAAGGCGGGCGCATCCGGCACCATCTGAAAAACCACATCGGCTGCGCGAACAATTTGATATTATTTATCGGGTATTGCGCGGAAAACACGTTGGGGGCGCAGATTGTGGCCGGCAAGAACCCGGTGAACATTTTCGGCGAGCCGCATCAGGTGCGCGCCAAAATTTTCTCGATTGATTCCTATTCCGGCCATGCGGACAGAAATGAATTGAAGGCTTACGCGGAACGCATTTCCGGCGACTTGAAAAAGATCATCTGCATCCATGGCGAAGAATCGCAATGCCTCGCGAACGCTGAAAACTTGCGGGCGTTGAAACCGCAGGCGCAAGTGATTGTGCCGGAATACAAGCAGGCGCTCGAAATTTGAGATTTATTTGACCGGCGGCGCGAATTGGAGGACTATATTACCTGCCGAATGATGGGGGCGCACCGGTTTCGACCTGATGAATGCGCCAGAGGCGGCATGCCGGGGACGACCGTTGGCCCCGTTAACAATCGGTCAAAACAAAACTGCTAACGAAGAATTAGCTCTCGCGGCCTAACTGCCGCGACGTTCGCCGGTGGACACCTGCTACGCCGGACGAACGCCACAGCAGGCATGGTGCGACGCGGAGACCGCGCGCGGCGCGCCGAGAAAATCTCATGCGGACTAGGCAGTGCGACTCGAGTCCAGGCGCCATCGCATAGCAGAAAACATTTCCTGGAATAAGCATGTAGTCGCGGCTGGTTTATTTGCCGGGGACGCGGGTTCAACTCCCGCCGCCTCCACCATCCTCCGCCCGGAACCCAAGTTCCGGGCGGAGGATGGTGCCCTCCGTAGCTCCGCTTTTGGGAGCGAAGGAGGGCTGATTCGTCATTGGTTCCAGGCTACGGATGGCAGGCCATCTTTTTGATTCCCATGTTTTACGCGTATATTCTCGAATCGGTGGCAATCCCCGGAGAATTCTACCGGGGTCATACGGAGGATTTTAAGCGGCGTCTGGCTGAACACAACGCGGGGAAATGCCCACACACATCTAAGCTTAAGCCGTGGAGAGTCAAATTTTACGCCGCCTTCGAAACATTGGCGCTGGCCCAGGAATTTGAAAAATATCTGAAAAGCGGCTCCGGCCATGAGTTTGCCAAACGCCATCTCTTCCGTTGTGCAAAGTGAGGAAAAAGCCCCGGAACCCAAGTTCCGGGCGGAGGATGGTGCCCTCCGTAGCTCCGCTTTTGGGAGCGAAGGAGGGCTGATTCGTCATTGGTTCCAGGCTACGGATGGCAGGCCATCTTTTTGATTCCCATGTTTTACGCGTATATTCTCGAATCGGTGGCAATCCCCGGAGAATTCTACCGGGGTCATACGGAGGATTTTAAGCGGCGTCTGGCTGAACACAACGCGGGGCAATGCCCACACACATCTAAGCTTAAGCCGTGGAGAGTCAAATTTTACGCCGCCTTCGAAACATTGGCGCTGGCCCAGGAATTTGAAAAATATCTGAAAAGCGGCTCCGGCCATGAGTTTGCCAAACGCCATCTCTTCCGTTGTGCAAAGTGAGGAAGAACCAATCCACCGCCAACCGCGCCATCCTGCTTCACTTCCGGCGCGCCGCAACCAGCGAACTTATTTGAAACATTTTCCCGCGCTCATTTCCGCAACCGCTTGAAACAAAAAATACCGCCGGACGCCCTCTGAAAATAGCCCCTTGCATTTGGCCGCGCCCGGAATCATCCTTTCACTGGATACCGTGACGCCGCAATGCCATTCAAAGCACACATTCACCAAATGATAAACGATGACCCGCGCGAGATGCCCGCATTTGCCCTTGCCGAGGCGGCGCACTATCTGCGCATCCCACTCGCCACGCTGCGCTCCTGGGTGCGTGGTCGTTACTACCCGACGGAGCGTGGCAGGAGATTTTTCAAACCGATCATTGAACTGCCAGACGCGAAGCTGCCCTCGCTTTCATTTGTCAATCTGGTTGAAGCCCACGTCCTGGACGCGATTCGCCGGGAACACAACATCCCGCTGCCCGATGTTCGCATTGCGCTGGAGTATGTGAGAAAACAATTCGGCTCACCGAATCCGTTGGCGGACCAAAAATTCCAGACGGACGGAATCGCTCTGTTCGTATCGCGCTTCGGGAAACTCGTTGCGGTCTCGGAAGCCGGCCAATTGGCGATGATGGAAATGCTGGCCGCACACCTGCGCCGGGTGGAACATGATGCAACCGGCTTGGCCTCGCGGCTTTATCCCTTCATCCGCAAACGCCAGTTGGACGAACCGAAAGTCATTGTCATTGACCCGTGGGTTTCCTTCGGTCGCCCGACGATTATTGGAACGGGCGTTACGACGGCAATCATCGCGGAGCGTTACAAGGCAGGTGAATCCGTTGACGAGCTTGCCCAAGATTATGGCTGCCAGCGAGAATACGTCGAAGAAGCAGTCCGGTGCGAGCTTGCGCTTGCCGCCTGACGATTGCCCCAGCCCCGGAGAAATCAAGGGAGTGCTGATTAACACCCCGGAACGGTTGATTTTCTTGTTGACCGCTCGTTGGGCCGCAAAATCATTCCTGATGCCCTTCGCAACGCCAGCGAGGAAGTCCGCGTTCACGATGAACTTTTCGCCCAAAACGCGAAAGATGAAATCTGGCTGGCGGAGGCCGGCAAACAGGGCTGGATCGTGCTCACCAAAGACAAAAACATCCGTTATCGGGCCATTGAACTTCAAGCATTGCTCACGGCAAAAGTCCGCGCGTTTGTCCTGACCGCGCGTGGAGATTTGAGCGGCTCGGAAGTCGGCCAGATTTTCGTCAAGGCACTGCCGGTGATGAAAAAACTCTGCGCGACGACAAAGCCGCCGTTCATCGCGCGCGTGAGCAGAGACGGCAGTATTTCGCTTGTTGGCAAGTGAGTGACAGTGTTTCGGTTTGGTTGTTTTAGCGCACTGCCGCCGCCTTTGAAATATTGGCGCTGGCCCAGGAATTTGAAAAATATCTGAAAAACGGCTCCCGCCATGAGTTTGCCAGACGCCATCTCTCGCGTTGTGCAAAGTGAGGAAATGCCCCCGATCCCAAGTTCCGGGCGGAGGATGGTGCCCTCCGTAGCTCCGACTTTCGGAGTGGAAGGAGGGCTGATTCGCCATTGGTTCCCGGGCTACGGATGGCAAGCCATCATCCGCTCCAAGCCCGAGTAAATTATTTCATCCGGTCGAAACTCTTTTGAAGTATTTCCCAGTCCTTCAGTCCCTTCAACTTCTCCATCATGCCGCGCTGAATGTCCCCCTCTTTGGCGTTCTTGGTCGGCTTGTTGGTTTTATAGAAGATGCCGAAATAGCCTGGAAAATCCGCGCCGGCAAGGCGGTATGCGGCAGCCTCGTCGCCCGTGTCATGGTCCTTGGGCACGTCGCTGAATACACCACCCTTGCGCGGGTTGCTGGCATCAAATGCGCCTTCGTAAAACTCCACGCATTCGCTCAGGCATTCGATAAAGCTGAAACCGTCGTGCTCCATCGCTGCTTCCATCATTTGCAACACGTGGTTGGGATTCGTGTGGGTCGTGCGGGCCACAAACGTCGCCCCGGCGGCGATGGCCTGCTTCATCGGATTGATGGGATAATCCACCGCGCCCCATTGGTCGGTCTTGCTTTTGAAACCGAGCGGGGACGTCGGAGAGGTCTGCTTTTTCGTCAGGCCATAGACCCAGTTGTCCATGACGACGTAGGTCAATTTGACATTTTTGCGGGCGGTATGGTTGAAATGATTGCCGCCGATGGAGAAGGCGTCGCCGTCACCGCCGAAAACAAACACGTGTAGATCGGGCCGCGATAGTGAAATGCCGCTCGCAAAAGGAAGGGCGCGTCCGTGAATATAGTGGGCGCCGTGGGCTTGCACGAAATAGGGGAACCGGCTGGAGCAACCGATGCCGGCGACGGTGGTGACTTTCTCGTGCCACATTTTGCGCTTTTCGATGAGCTTGAAATAGAGCGCGAGCACCGAGAAATCACCGCAGCCGGGACACCAAGTGGGATGATCGGCGGCAATTTCCTTTTTCGTCAGCGCTTTGCGTTCTTCGGGCGGAGGCGGCACAACAGCAATGTTTCCATTGCGTTCGGGGATTTCAGTTGCAAGCGTACTCATAAATTATTGATTTTTTGCGGCCATCTCGCGGGCGCGGTCGAGGATTTCCTTCACCTTCCAGGTGAGGCCATCGGATTTGTTGATGCCGCGGATGCGCGGGTCGCAATAGCGGGCGCGGAGGATTGAGGCAAGCTGGCCGTAGCCATAAATGCCTTCGTCATTCAATTCGACGACGAAAATGTGATGGAACCCCTTGAAAATTTCCTCCAATCCGTTCGGCAACGGGTTGAGATAGCGGATACTCAGTCCGGAAATGGCATCGCCCATCCCGCGCGCGCGGTCCACCGCTTCGCGGATGGGTCCCTGGCTCGATCCCCAGCCCACCAAAAGAATCTGGCCCTCGTCCGGACCGTAAGTTTTTAATTTCGGAAATTCCCAGGCCAGCTTGCGCAATTTGTTGCGCCGCTTGGCGGTCATTTGCTGGTGCAACTTCGGCGAACCCGTCGGATGGCCGAGTTCGTCATGCTCCAGACCGGTAACAATGGGGTATTTGCCGCTCTGGATTCGCGTGCCCGGCGCGACATGCCGCGTGATCCCGTCCGGCCTGGACAAATCGTAGGGCTTGTGGTCGGCGACGGGCGTGAAGTCGGGCGAAATGTCCTGGCAGACTTGTTCCAAGTGCGGTTCCCCGAATGCTTCGATGCGCGTGGCGATGGCCTGGTCGGTCAAAATGACCACGGGCGTGCTGAATTTGCGGGCGATGTTCACAGCCTCGATCGCCGTGTAAAAACAATCTTCCACACTGGCAGGCGCCAGCACCACGCGCGGGGAATCGCCGTGGCCGCCAAAGCAGGCGATGTTCAGGTCGGACTGCTCAACGTTGGTGGGCATGCCCGTCGAAGGTCCGCCGCGTTGCACGTCAACAATGATCAGCGGCATTTCAGCCATGACCGCCCAACCCAGCGCCTCGGTCTTCAGGGAAATTCCCGGGCCGCTGGATCCCGTGACCGCGACGCGGCCCGCGTAGCTGGCGCCGATGGCCATGGAAATTGATGCGATTTCGTCCTCGCACTGGATGAAGCTGCCGCCATATTTCGGCAGTTCGCGCCGGAGCAATTCCATGATGTCGGACCAGGGGGTGATGGGATAACCCGCGCCGAACCGCACGCCGGCGGCAATCAGGCCGTAGCCCAGCGCCTCGTTGCCGTTCATCACCACCTGATGGCGGTCTTTTTTTTCCGGCAGATAAAATTGATAGGTCTTGAGCAGGTTCTCGAGCGAATGATTGTAGCCGGCATTGAAACACGTCAGCGCATTTTGGACCACCGACGGGTCTTTGCCGCCAAAACGTTCCTCGATGAGCCGGGCCAGTTTAGGAACGTTCAGGTCGAAAATTTTCGCCAGCAGGCCCAGGGCAAAAATATTCTTCCCCTTGTCGCGCCCGGTGCCGCCGACGGCTTCGACGGTCAGACCGGAAATATTCACACCCACATGGCGGTAGCTCTCCTCCCAATCCGCCCGCGGCTGCACGTGATCCGCATCGTAAAGCACGATGCCGCCGAGCTTGAGGGATTTGATGTGGTCCTCGTAGCTGTGCTGGTAAAAGCAGAGCAGCATGTCCGCCTCATCACCGGCGCTCAGCACTTCGCCCGAGCCGATGCGCACCTGGAAAATCGAAGGGCCGCCGGAAATCGTGGAGGGAATCGTCATGAAGGTCATGACTTCCTGCTCGCTGCGACCTGCGAGCCGGGCCAGAAATCCGCCGATGGCCTGGATACCATCCTGCGAATTACCGGCAATGCGAATTACCGCCTCGTTGATTTTGGCGATCTTCGGGGCGCCATTGGAGGAGGGCCAAACGTCTGCGACTGTGTCACTCATTGAAATTTAAAAATTTAATTTGTCTTTCGATGTGCAATGGAGAGCGCGGGAACTTTAGCGCAACATCACTACAATAGAATAAGGCAATTTCCCCCAATGTGTCAAATTCTAATCGTAGATATATGTTACTTAACGTCAACTGGTTACATCACAATGGCGCCATCCGTTCGGATTCATGAATCGCGTTCATTAGAATGCTTTATACATTCTTGCGAATAGTGAGCGTTTCTGTTGCGGTAGGCGTTGCTCCTCAGGGAAGAAAGGCAGACATAATGCAACGACCAAATCATCGCCTGCCCCGTTCCATTATTGAAGCAGAGGAATGGCAAATCCGCTGTGACCCGCGCGTAGAGCCAATCACGGCCCCACGAGCACGCGATAGAATCGCGCCGAATTTGTGGCGTTTGGATCTGTCACCATGAACGAGTTGGTTGTCGCGTTGTTCGTTACGAACAGCGTCGTCCAGTTGCCGGAAATCAAGTTGGTGGACATTTGAAGCGTGTAGTTTTGTCCCTCAACTCCATTGAGAAGGATGCTAAACTTCCCGTTGGAGAGATGCATAGGCGACGAAAAGGCCGGTTCCGGCGGCAATGGGGTTATAGACAGGGCGAACACCGTGCCGTTGCCGTTGGCGCCGCCATCACTGGCCGTGCCGTAAAGAATGTTGTTCGATAAAATCAAGTCGCCTTCCGGATTGGCTCCGTCATTACCATCGGCGAAAGCGTGCAGAACGGCAAAGTTCGTGTCACCAATGTTAATCTCGAATACCGTGCCGGCGTTTTCGCTGCCGCCGTAGGATGCTGTGCCAAACACGACGTTGCTCGATACCACCAACCCGGCAGCCGGTCCACTGCCATCGTCTCCGCCGGTGAAGCCGTGCAAAACTGTAAAAGCCGCGCCATTGGTATTGAGGGCAAACGCCGTGCCGTTGCCCCACATGCCGCCGTAAGTCGCCACCCCGTACAGGGTATTACTCGATACGGTCAACCCGGCATACGGATAGGCGCCATCGTCACTACCGGTAAAACTATACAGCGTCGTGAAACCCGTCCCATTCGTGTTGACGGCAAAGACCGTGCCGTAGCCGTTTGTCCCACCGTTTAGGGCGGTGCCATAAAGCATGCTGCCGGACACAGCCAACCCGTCAACCGGATAAGCTCCGTCGCTGTTGGTTGTGTCAGTACCCGCATCCAAAGCCGTGAACGTATGAACGATTCGAAAGCCCCCGCCGTTCGTGTTGACGGCGAACACCGTGCCATTGCCATTCGTGCCGCCATACTCCGCCGTGCCATAAAGAGCGTTGCCGGCCAAAATCAATCCGGCATACGGGTTCGCTCCATCACTATTGGTATAATAAGTCTGGTCAAGCCCCGAGAACGTGTGCAGCAGTCTGAAACCCGATCCATTGGTGTTGACGGCATACACCGTCCCGTTGCCGTTTGTGCCTCCAAACTCTGCCATGCCGTATAGAGCGGTGCCTGATAATACCAGGTCCCCTCCCGGTCCAGCCCCATCGCCATTGGTGAAAATACCGAAGCTGTTGGCAGCGGCTGCCGCGAAAGTATGCACAGCGGCAAAGCCCGTCAGATTTGTGTTGACGGCAAACACGGTGCCGTCGCCATTCGTGCCACCGCCATACGCCGTGCCATACAAGATGTTTCCGGATAAAACTAATCCGCAATACGGATAGGCCCCATCGCTATTGGTCAGGAAATCAATCGCATTGGTCGTAGTCGCTGAAAAATCATACAAAGGCGTGAATGGATAGGTCGGCGTCGTTATGAGTTGCAGCGCGAAGTCCGCTTCAACAGAGTCATTTGACACGCTGACAGAATTCGTGCCGGGACATTGATAATCCATGGAGTCCAATTGGCCGCAATCCATGGTGACATTGTAAGCGCTGTTCACAACGACCATCGAATAATATCCATTGCCGCCTGTCGTCGTGGAATAATTGTCCCCCAGGCCGTCACTCGCATAAACGCTCACCCCGTCCACGGGATTTCCGTAGTCGTCGGCAACGTAGCCGAAAATCTGCCCGCTATTGGGTGGGAAGATGGTGAAATTCGCCGTGCCATTGTTGTTGTTTATGGTGACGTTCTGACTGTTTGGGCATTGGTAGATACCGCTGCCCAGGATGCTGTCCAAGCTGTCGCTACCGCCATAGCAGTTTACACTAACGCTCCAATCACCATTGGCAACGTTAATGGAATAATTGCCATTGCTGTCGGTGTGTGCAGTGCCAGGTTGATATTGGACACCATTGATGGTGGCGTTGGCATTTACGCCAACACCTACAACATTTGTGCCGTTGAACTGAACATTGCCGCTGATGGTATTTGTTGCTCCGGGCAGGGCGGTGAAATTGTATTGATAGGCTTGGCCAGTGCCAAGAGCGACCTGCGTTCCTTGTGCAAATTGTGAAAAAATGAAATCGGCAGGAGCTATGTAAACATACACCTGCCACGGGTCGTTGCTGCCCAGCCCACCTACCGCACCGACGACGTAGTTGCCATTCGCATCCGAGTCGCCGTCCTGTCGATATACATTGTTATTACCGTCAAAGGTTTCAATGGTAATTCCCGGTAAGGGATTTCCCAGACTGTCCTCGACCGTGCCATAAAACAGCGCTGTGGCTTGTGGAAAGGCGACGGTCAAACCTGCCACGCTGCCGGTGGTGGTGTCAGCCGTAAAGACGTTGTTATCAAAGCCAACATGGCCAAGAACGATCAAACCGCCGGAGTTGTTATTGTCCCAAACGTCGGGTCTCACTCCTATTGTAAAGTTGCCATTGGTGTCGGTAAAGCCAAGCGCGATTAAGGAATTGATTTCCGATCTCGCTCCAATGAAAACACCCGGCAATTTAATGCTGGAATTGTTCGCATCCACATATTGGCCGGAAATGCTTTGCGTCGCCGGCAACAGGCTCAAGTTGGTTATAACAGTCGCGCCGGCTGCCAAAGCGACGACCGTTGGTGTCGCAAGACTCGCCACAAAATTGCTTTTTGCAGCAAACAGCAAATAAGTTCCCGCTGCCGGTGCCGGAATAGTGTAATGACCTGAATTATCCGCCACAGCAAGAGCCACTGGATGTCCCAAGTCTTGGCCGTCCGGCGGAGGAAACAGCAAGACAACGGCATTGGGCAATGTCGTGCTCGTGCCGTTGCTGACCACGTTGCCAGCGAAGGATTGCGCGTAGGGGAAATTGGTGACGCTGAAAGATTTCACAATTGACGTGAAATGTCCGACCGGGCTGGACAGCCTGAATAGATATTGGCCAATGGCGCTTTGGACGAAGTCAAAACTTGGGAAGTCTAACTGCGCCGTTATTTGACCGTTGGCCGCGCCGTCCGTATCGCCTGGCACATTGATGTTCGTCACGCCGTTAATGACCATGCCCGGCCTGCCCATCGGTCAGATTAAATTGTTGCACAAGGTAATCGCTTGCATCAATGACGCCGTTGGTGTTCAAGTCGAGAAATTTCTGCACCACCACAGTGTCGCCGGCGGTCAGCCCGCTGATTTGCAGGGTGACGGATCCGCGTACGTGTTGCTGATGGCCGCAGGCGTGATCGTGAACGCGGGGGCGCCGTCGGCCTGATAAATGCCGGCGAAAACTGCCAGCACGACGAATAGTTTTCCAATGGGCTGTTTCATGATTCTGCATCGGACTTTTTAACCCGTCCCGGCAAACAATTTATCTTCCTTCCAGACGCCACCATTATGTGCTTCTCCCTCTCGCGTCAAGAATTATCCGCGCATAATAATGACGGCCAGGAACTTAAGGGCTGCTTCACCCTTTCCAATCTCTCTACAGCCATAGGGGTTGAGGGTAAATGCCGCCGGGCAATGAGCCGGCTGATGCCGGCGGCGACCACGGGACGGTCTTCGCGATAGGTCACGCCAAACCATGAATCGGGCGTATTCAAAATCCGACAACGCTCCGTGCCTGTGGCGATGAGATCGTTTACAGCGGCGGGAAGATAAAATTCCGGCCCCTGTTCATGCCCGTGTTGTTTTAGAAATTCCCCGAACTGCGCGCGCAAATGGCCGAAGAGTCCCGGCGTAAAGCCCCACAGATTCAATGAGACGATTTCATCGCCCGTGAGCCGGGAAATTTTCCCGTCGGCGCCGGTGAATTTCACGGCGCTGCCTTCCTTCTGAATATTTGTCACTTCGGTGACGCTCTGCAAAAAACCATTGGCGTCGGCCCGGCAAACGCCGCGCGACACGGCGCCAAAATCTGAAAGGGTGTTCCGCATGACGAATCCCACCATCGCGTATTCCTCAGTCCCGACCTGCAAATACTCTCCCAGAATGCGCAGCGAATCAGGGCCGTAAAAATCATCGGCATTGATGACGGCGAAAGGTTCCCGGATGGCATCGGCGGCGGCGAGAATGGCGTGACCTGTCCCCCACGGTTTGACGCGGCCCGGCGGCACGGAAAATCCCGGCGGCAATTGGTCCAATTCCTGGAAAACATAGTCGGCGGAAATTTTTCTCTCGAACCGCGCGCCAACGGATTCCTTGAATTGCTTTTCGATGTCGCGGCGGATGACAAAGACGAGCCGTCCAAAACCCGCGCGGAGAGCGTCGAAGACGGAATAGTCGAGAATCGTCTCGCCGTTTGGCCCGAAGGCGTCAAATTGTTTGAGGCCGCCGTAACGGCTGCCCCTGCCGGCCGCCAGAACGAGCAGAGTTGGTTTTGTCATCCGCCAGCGAGCTTAGCGGGACCCCTGGGCTTTTCCACATTTTTCGCGGCAACAGTCCGAGCGCGATAAAGCCAAGCTGACTGAGAACAAACAGCGACAGCCATTTGAACGCGGCGTCGGTGAATCCGTAACTGTGCAGGCCAATGCCGAGCATGTTGACGCCAAACCACGACCAACTCGTGACGACATTGCCAAAAATCGCGCAGTTCATCAGTCCGCGCTCGCGAATCATTCCACCCCAGCGCAGGTGCAATATCAGCGCGTTCCAGAGCACGATGATCAGCGCGCCGTTTTCCTTGGGGTCCCAGCCCCAGAACCGTCCCCAGGATTGATCAGCCCAGATACCACCGAGGACCGTGCCGATAAAACTGAACAGGGTGGCGAAACAGACGATGCCATAGACCATTCGCCCGAGCGATTTGCCGGTTTCGGCGTCCAGGGTCCGGGTGAAGACACCGCGAATGATGTAAATCAACGCCAAAAACCCCGCCACAAAGGTGCTGGCATAGCCGGTGGTGACGGCGACCACGTGGGTGGCCAGCCAGAAATTCGTGTCGAGGACGGCGCGCATCATTTCCATGGTGTCGCCATCGAGCGAAAGATTTTGGGCGATGATGAGGGTGATGAAGCCGATCCCGGCCGAAACAACCACGCCGATTCCATTTTTGTGGATTTTTTCAAGAATCAGCCCGAGGGCGACAGCGCCCCAGCCGATGAAAATAGCCGAGGAATAAAGATTGGTCACCGGGGGGCGGCCGTCCAGAACCATGCGGTAAATCAAGCCGGTGGTATGGATGAAAAATGCGAGTGAAACCAGCCAAACCGCGGAGCGGCGCAACGTTTCGGACAGATTGAACCAGGAGAAGACAGCCAACAATCCCGCCAGGACGTAAATGACCAGCGCATTATAAAACGGCTGCATCTGGTTGAAGAACACCTCGGCGCGAGCCTTCGCCAAAGCAGGAGAAAAACCCGGGACCAGCGACGCGTAAAGATTTTGGACCGCGGAATTGAAGGCGGCCGCGTTGCCATTTTGGAGAGCATCGGCCATGTTCGCGTAATCGCCGACGGCGGGCGGAATGGCATCGCCTTTGGCGGCATCAAGCAAAACGGTGCCGGTCCGTTGCCAGTTGCCGCCGGGATTTTGCGGCGGCACCACCAGCGGCGCCTCCGATTCAGCCATGTAATCGAACCGCTGCAATTCGCCCGCGAAGTCATTGAAGGTCTCCTGGTCGTATTTTTTCCCGCCTTGCTGCCCCTGCACCGCCGCGACGCCAGCGGGAATCAGATTCTCGTAGCCGGCCAGTTCCGTCTTCCAACCCTCGTCGTTCTGCGGTTGGACGGTATTTTTCAACTGCGCATAAAGAGCCATGCGCTCATGGACTTTGATGACGCCACGCTCGTAGGCGGTGCGCTCGGCGGAGTCAATTTTTTCCACACGCGCGTTTTCGGTGTCAAAGGCGTCAAGTTGCGGTTCGATTTCATTCCAGGAATAATGCTGGCCGTCCTGGTGTTCGGCGGGGTTCTTGCCGGGCAATTTCAGGAAGGCGATCAAATCGGGATTGTCCACGCGAAAAACGGGCCAGCCGTCGGCCACCTGCGAATTCATCATGACGTTGGCCAGCCATTCGGTGGCGGAAATGATTTCCGGCTTCTGCGGCCAGCCCTTCCACGGTTCGGTGTTGAACGTCTGCTTCTCGTAAATCTGCAATAGTGAATCGCGAGCCAGCGAATCCATCGGTTTGAGGCGGCCGTCGGCCACGACCGGCAGTTTGCCGAATTGGCTGAAGGCGAAATCCTTGTCTTTAGCCGGTCGCAATTGGAGGACGAACCACACCGCCATGACCGAAGTCAGCAGCGGCGGAATCCATTTTTGACAAATTTTTTTCATTTTCTTTTTGAAAGAAATCCAACCAGGTGAAACGAAAATTGAATGACGAGTCCAAGCCCGACCATCGCACAGCCGATGTAAGGCGTCAACCAGCCTGGATTATGCACGACCTGGAGGACCGATGAGGGGACACGCCCTGCCTCGGCGGTCGCCTGGCCGGCGTCCATTTGATATTGATAAAAGGTGAGGCCGTCATAGCGCAGCGGGGCATTCATGTAGATTTGCACCTGCCGGTTTTCGCCGGTGAAGGGATTTTTCAACTGGACCAGGCTGCGAAAATCCTTGGGGATGTCCGTGCCTTCATATACGGTGTGCGTCGCCTTGAGCAAGGTCATTGAAAACGGAAAATACAACCGCGCCGGCCGCAGAACAAACGTGTAATTTGTGCCGCCGACAACCACCGATTGCGGACGGGTCAAATCGGCGACCATGCGCTGCGCCATCTCCGGTCCGACCTGCTGCGTAAAATCCTGTTGCACGCCGGCAATCAAATCGTCGTCCGCCGTCCATCCCGAAATCACCCAGTCGCCAAGCGGATCGTTTGAAGTGTCAATTTCAATCAGCGCCGTCGGCACGTTTTTGTCATCCATCGTTTTGGCTTCGGCAGCGGGTTGGAAATCGAAATGCTCGGCGACGCCGTTGGGGGCCATCGGCGGGCCGTTTTGCACCATCGGCGCGCGGAATTCCGGCTGGGAATTTTTCCAGTATCCCTTCACGCGGATGGTAAAGGGCAGGCGGGGGTCCTCAATAAAGCCGCCCCCGGCGATCCGTTTTCCGGGGATGGCCACGACCTTTTCGAGACCGCCACCGGCATCGGTAATGACGGCCAGTTCGTAGTTTCGTGGGCTTTCCGAATAAGATTTGGTTTGGCCTTGGACAAGGCGCAATTGAGTTTCCCGCGCCAGCATGTCGGTGGCCAGTTGGCCTACGAGCAGCAGAATGACGCCGGCGTGGGCGAGTTGAATGCCGAGTTTTTTGATGGTGAGTTGAAAACGGTAAATATGCGCGGCGAGGAGATTGAGCAACAATAGGGTGCCGACGAGGTAGCCGCCGGGAAAAACCAAGGGGATTTTGTGGCCAAACAAGTCCGCGCCGAGGATGATCCACTGCCGAAAATAACGGGATTGAGCGTTGAACAACCCTTCATCCACCTGCGCCAGCGTGCCGATAAAGACAATAATGATGGCAAACGCCAGCAAAACCACCGTCAACCGCAGCGATGTCAAAATTTTAACCAGCCGGTCAATGAGCGTTCGCATAATTTGCCGACTGGACGAATTGCAGGAACGCGTCCTTCTGTTGAGCAACAGTTTGATCGTCGCCCATCAATTTATAAAACCACGTCTGGCCGCTCAAAGGCAGAATGATACCGATGAGCCGCGCCTTTTGTCCGGTATTTGAATCCGTGCCCGTCAGATCCACGACGGTGCCGGTGCCGCCGGATGCGGCGAGGGAAGTGGTGGTTGAAACAAGGTCTGCGTCGGTGGCGGGCGAAAGGCCCAGTTGCCTGCGCCAACGGTTCACGTTGGCGGTGACTCCGCCGCCCTCACCGGCCAATTGTGCCACGTTCACCGTCGCCTTGGCGCCATTGGCGCCGGTGATCGAATACTCCGCCAGCAGAAATTCCTCGGGGGGCACGGATTGCCATCCCGCCGGAACGGTCCAAGTGGGTGTGCCGGGGCTTGCGGCCTGCGGCTGGCCCAAGTCAAGCGGATGGGGAGGAACTGCCGATTGATCAGAAAACGAAACCGAGTTCAAAAACTGGATGAAATTGGACTTTTGGGACGTGACGAACGCTTGATCGCCGGTGATTTTGAAAAACCAGCTCATTTGGCCCTGGGTCAATTCGGCGACCAGAATTCCGGCGCGGGCCTTTCCGTTAATGATTGGCTGGTCGCTGGCGAATTCGAACAATTTGCCCTGATTGCCGGCGATCGTGACCGGCGAGGAAGCCTGGTCCGCGTCGGCTTGGGTGGCCGGAGGCAATTGCACCTGTTGGCGCCACATATTCACCAGTTCCAATTCATGTCCGCTGATCGGCAGGGGAATGACCGAGACGTCCGCAGTTTGGCCGTTGGTTCCGGTGGCGGTGAAACTGGCGGCGCGCATCCCGCTGGCCGGTTTTTCCTGCCAGCCGTCGGGAAGGCTCCATGTCAATTTGGGCAAACCTGTGGGAGCGCTCATCTCCGGCGGCGGCAACGGGGCATTGACCGGCTGGTCGGGCGCGGCCGCCTGGGCCGGCGGCGGGCTTTGCGTGTCCTCCTTGGGGGCATAATACGTCTGGGCGTTGTCTTGTTTGCAGCCGCCCAGGGCAAGGCCCAGGATGCCTGCGGCGCAGGACAATCCGCAAAAATATTTGAAATGATTCATTGTTAAATCCTGTTAATGTTTTACTACAGGGCGGGAACTGGCGCACGACATCTCTTGCCATTCACTCACCATCAATTGCTAACACTACAACAAAATATGGACAGCCGGAAGGCCAAACCATTCATTCCGCAGCCGGCGGAATCCTCCGGCAAAACACGCCGGGAGAGAGTCAAACGTTATTGCGCAAACGTCGCCCCGTTGTGGCACATCACGCAGGAGGGGTCGGTGTAGGTGGAATCAATGTGAAAGAAATCGTAGCCGTGGGCGTTGAGCTGGTCCAGTTGCGCGCCGCTGCCTTGCGCCAAAATAACGTGGCAGAGATTGCAATCGGCTGAGATCGTCTGCTTTCCGTCCGCCGTCGTATGGTTGCCGTCGTGACACCGGAAGCAGCCCGCGGAAATTTTGTGGCCGATATTGTCCGGGTGAACGCGCCAGTCAGTCTTCATTTCCGGAAAAAAGTTCTGCTGAAAAATGTCCTGCGCCGCCGTTACGATGCCGTTGATGCCCGCCAATTTGGGATACGTGGCCCGGAGGTCGGCGGCGATTTCATTGGTGGCCTCATCGGTGGATTGATAGGGACGAATCAGCACCGCCACCAGGTTGGATTTTATCCAGGGCACCGAGCCGTCCACCTGTCCGTCCGCCAGGGCCGTGTCCACGGCTTCATCCGGCGAAAGAAAACGGTGTGAGGGACGGGTATGGCAATCCAGACAGTCCATTGTGCGAATCGGGGAGGCCCCCGGATCGCCGTGGAAGCTTGTGTCCTTAAAAACCGTTGTTTGCATGGTTGTCAAATCCGTGACGCGCACCCAGGGGATGGTTTGGCGCTGGACGTCGGTGGCGATGTATTCGACTTTAAAATTCTTGCCGACGTGCCAATGGATGCCGCTCATCGTGCCATTGGCCACGCCGCCGCCGACCTTGATGAGCAAGCGCACGGAAAAAGGCGTGTTGGTCTCGTCGGCCAGGAAATGGTGATAGGTGCGGTCAATATTCCCGATGAATCGCTGGGGCCAATGGCATTGCTCGCAGGTTTCGCGGGCCGGACGCAGATTGCCCAGGGGCGTCTCAATGGGCTTGGGAATTCGGTTAAAGGTCACATCGAAAAGCTGGTGAACGCCATTGAGCTTGGACCGGACATACCAACCGGCGCCGGGGCCGACATGGCAGTTCACGCAGGCGACCCGGGCGTGGGGCGATTGCAGATAGGCGGTGTATTCCGGATGCATCGGCAGATGGCAGGCCGTTCCGCAAAATTGAACCGAGTCGGTGTATTGATAGGTCTGATAACTGCCAATGGCTGAACAAAGCAAAAACACCGCCCCGGCGGAAACGAAAATGCCAAGCAGTTTCCTGTCACGTGGGCGCGTAAAATCCACCGCCAGGGAAAGAGAGACCGGTTTGTGCCGGCGCTGCATCCAATAGCTAAGGATGATCAAGCCGATCCCGAAAAAGAAAAACACCGGCGCCAGGATATAAACCAGAATTCCCATATAGGGATTGCTGCGCGGGAGGAACAGTTCGGTGGCAAACAGGAACAGGCAGGAAAAGACGCTCCCGACTGCGAACAAGACACCAATTAAACTCAACCAATTGCGGAAGAGATTGAATCTTGGTGGTTTTGGATCTTGATTGGGCATAAAACAATTCCATCCGCGCATCCGCGGCATTTCCTGGAAATGCCGGCGCGCCGTCTAACAAGGCAAGGGACCCGGTCCCGTGCCCGCTATCCGGAAATTTTACTTTTTGAACGAGCGGACCTGGCCGACAAGGGCTTTGATCTGGTCATCGCTCAACTTTGAACCAAAGGCCTTCATTTTGGTCGTGCCATTTTCGCTGATGCCGTTTTTGATATCCGCGGTGATTTGGTCGTCAGTCAACCCGGCCTGGACAGTGGCATCGGTCAGATCTTTGATGGCCAATTTTTTGCCCATCATGGTTTGGCCTTTGCCGTCCTTGCCGTGGCAGGCGGCGCAGTTGGAATTCCACAGGGTGGTGGCGTCCTGGGCGGAAGCCGCCCAGCCGAACGCGCCGGCGAACAGCGCGGCGGCGATGAGTTTTTTTGCAGCGTTTTGTGTTTTCATTTTCATAGATGTCTCAGTCACACGGTTAAATCGAACGCATGAAATTTAAAGTCCACGCTAAATCCTGCCAATCGTTTATTGTCGTTTTCATCGCAAAAATTGCATAGTCCAATCTTTCCTCAAAAACGATACTGCATCGTCGCCATCACCAGTTGCGCCTGAAAATTGCTGCCCCCGCCCGTCAGCGCGTCGTCGTAATTGTAATAGCCGTATTTCAGGCTCACCCGCCAGTGCGGGTTCATCTGCCGGGTGAGGGTGCCGGTCACGGCATGTTCGCGCGAGCCGGCGCCATAGGGCACGCCGCCATTCGGCGCCACAGTCGAATTGTTCTCATAATCATCCGCCTGATAGTAAAAATAATCCACGTCGAACGTCGTCTTGTCGGATACCACGAAACTCGACATGAAATTCAGCGTCCAATAATTATTTTCCGAGTTTAGGATTTCCTGCGTGGATTCCGAGGCCGGGGTTTTGGTCGTGCTCAAGACATAATTGAATCCGGCCTGCAGGTCCAACCGCGACCACGGCATCCAACTGACGTCCTGCGCCAGGATGTGGCTGGTCATGGTGGACGCCTGGATTTCGGGCAATCCGGAATCCGGGTCCGGCTCGGTGTCAATCGTGGATAATTGATATTCGTAGCGGCTGACCAGGCTGACCGTCGAAAAGGGCCGCCAGGTAACGCGGAGATTGCCGTCGTATGTCTGAAACCGTTGCATGGCCAGGAAACCCGGATAGAGGTCGTTGCCTTGGCCGGCGTTGTTGGGCGTGCTGTCCAACGGAAAGCTGTAATTATACCGGTCGTTTTCGTAATAACCGCCCGCGTCAAAAATCAGGCGAAAGAGCGGGTACCAACGCGCGTTGACGGAATACTTTTGGAAGAGACGGCGGTCGTCGGTCCGGTTGTTGACTGCATAGTATTCGGTGGTTGGGGTTCCCATCAGATAGAGAAACCCGTTGGTCGGTCCGATGCCGCCGGTCTCGTTCACGTTGCCCTGACCCTCGTTCCATTCGCCCCGGGAGGAAAAGACCCAGTTGGTGATGCCGGTGTAACGCAAGTCCAAAGCTTCGGTCACGTCAATCTGGTCCTGGTAACTCTGCCCATTGAACGGCCCGGTGGACGAATCATAGAGGCTGCTGTCCGTGCCGGTGCCGCTGGAATCGGCGGACGTGGTTTCCTTTTCCGCGCGAAGGGACGGCACGATGGTGAACGTCTTCACGGGAATGGCCAGCAAGTCCAGGTCCATGACGTATTCGGCCAGATGGGAATTGCCGGTGAGGTCATAATAACCCACCCCGTTGTTCGGCCCAGGCGAGTAAGCCGAATCGAAACCGCTGCCGTAAATGCGGCTGCCATCAAAGCTGTCGTCCAGGTTGGCGAACATGCCCCCGGCGGAAAGCATCAACTTGTCCTTGATCCAGGTTTCGCTCGATGCATGGGCGCTGAACATGTCGTAATCGTCTTTTTCCTGCTGCGTGACGTCGCTTCCAATTGGCTCGCCCGGATAATACGTCTCGTCCAGGGCGTCGTTCAAAACGCCGTGCTCGAGATGCGCACCGGCATCCAGGTCTGTTCCCTTGATATTCTTTTTAGCGTCCAGGTCAAAGGCATCCACCACTTCATCCAGGTCATAGAAACTCGGAGCCAATCCCTGAACGCTTGCGGGAGAATTCATCGGGTCGGGATGCACTGGCCCCCAAATGGTCGAGTCTTTGTCGCCGCCGCGATAGCTGCGGGTATATTTGAAGGTAAGGGCGGGAAGTTTTGCCGGTGTAACGCCGCCTTCAAAGGAGAAATCGCCCCGGTCCAGCGCCAGCGCCTCGTTGGGCGCTGAATATAACATGCCCGTGGGGGGATAAAATCCGCCGATGTTGTCCGACCAGCTCCGGTAATTGTCCATGTTGAACTGGAGATACCATTTCTGGGGATATTCGAGCCGCAACTTCAAATCATAATCGTTTTGGTCATAAATCGTGTTGCCGTCCAGGGTGTAATCGACGTTGGTGTTGACGTTGCCCTGGAGGTGCAGGTCTTCGATGCCGCCAAAGCCGCCGTTGCGCCAGCGCTGATTCTGCTGGGCCTGGTCCTGGTCGCCGCTTGCCAGAAAACCGCCGACGGAAAGGGCAATCCAATCGGTGTAGGCATTGGTGCCGCCTTCAAAATAATCCTGCGGTTGCATGGGCGGCGGGCTGTTGGTGTCGTCGGCGCGGGCCATGAGCGTGAAGGCGAGAAAGAAAACACACGCGAACCAAAAAGTTGCGCCCCTGACAGGGCTAATGAGGCCGCCCCGTCTATTCTCCGGGCATGGGTTGAATCGGGTTTTCATTTCTGAGATTGGTTCAGGGTTCATTCAGAATCGCAGGGACGCATCCACGCGCGACCCATGCACGGCTTCGTGACACCCGGCCGTCCAGCAGGTGCCTTCCGCCAGGCGCTCGGTATGATCAGAGCCGCCGATGTAAATTCTCCCATTGCTCATTTGCTGAAAATGGCATTTGAGGCAAAGGTTTGCATTCCGCTCCGTCAACAGCTTGGCATTGATCGAGCCGTGCGGCTCGTGGCAGGTCGTGCAACCTTCACGCAGCGCTTCATGCTCAAAAACGTAAGGCCCTTGTTGCGCCGGATGGCATTTCAGGCAGAGGTCATTCTCCGAAAGCAACGCCGTGCCGCCGCCTTTGAAAACGGAACCCCGGTGCGGATCGTGGCAGTCGGTGCAGGCCATCTCGCCTTCCGGCACGGGATGGTGGTCGGGCAATTGAAATTGCGCCCGCACGTCGGCGTGGCAATTATAACAAACCGTCTCCTCCGAACGCGGCGGCTCATCGGTGAGCCGCGCGCCGTAGCTGCTCCGGGCGCCGCGTCCGGCGGTAAACGTGTAAGGAGGCAGAATGCTGCCGCCGGAATCCGAATGGGCGCCGCAAGGCCCGTGACAGGATTCGCAGCCGGCGCCCAAGGAATTCGTTCCGCGCGCCATCAATAATCCGGCATGGTCGGCGGTGACAAAATCCTTGTAAACGTCATCGTGGCAGAGGTCGCATTGTTCAGAACCGGCATAGTAGGTGCCGGGCACATTGGGTAATTCCACGACGGTGCGGTGAACGGTGCTGCACGAGATCGCCGTGGCCAGCAGCAGCGCCGCGCCAAGGACCACGACCGTCCGTTTCCAAATTTGAGTGTTGTGGGGGATCATGGTCGGCGATTATTGATATAATTGATTTTCGACGAAGGCCTGGGCCGATTGCAGCAGGTCGCTGTCGTAAGGACCATTATGAACGCCAAAACTGCCGTCATACAAGACGAGATACAAATCGAAGCGGGCCTTTTTGATATCGTCGGGGATCAGCGCCTGGTCGGCGGTGCCCGGCCCGACGGCGCCGCTGGGAGACAACGCGCCCGGCGTGGTGTATTCCCAGGCCAGCGTGCCGTAATTCGTCAGTCCCAGGGACGGCGCCACATTGGTTGCCCAAAGATCAAGGTAGGAGGCAGTAAGCTGAATCTGTGAGGCGATGATATTGGTGACCAGATTCACCAGTCCGGCCGGGTTGTTGTGGCAATTCTGGCAAAGCTGATACGTTTCCACCTGAAAGGCGTGGCCGCTGATGTCGTTCGTGCCGGTCTGCATATGGCATTCGGCGCACTGCATTTCCAGCCGCGAATGGGTCGAGGGCAGCCCCGGAGTCGGCCCGCTCGACAATTCACCGACCGTGCCCAGGAGCATGTTGTATTGCGGCGATTCATGCGGCGAACGCGAGGTGTCAGTCCAGGCGGAGCCGCGATCGTTGTGGCATTGGCCGCAGACGTTGATGTTCGGATTATAGACATTGGTAAAGTCGTCCGTCGTTTGCAGGACGAAATCGTTGGTCGAGGCCAAGGCGTCGCGCAGTTGATTGGTATAGACAGCCCCAAGTTCATCGTTGGTGATTACCTCCGTCAATTCCGTCAGCGGATTGGTGAAGGCGATGATGCCGTTTAACACGTTCGTCCAGACATATTGCGCGTGCGGGTCGTGGCAGACGGCGCAGGTGATGGGCACGTCATAATCGTCGGTCAGCGTCACGCTCGGATCCTGGTCGCCCAGCAGAGACAGGCGGGCCGAGCCGGAATGGCAGCGGCCGCAACTGCTGATGTTGGCCGACGATGCCGCCATCTCCGACAACACGGCCGGCACGACGGCGCTGTGGGGCGAGACGATCCAATCGTTAAAGCCGAAGGCCGTCGGGTTATGAGAAACGACGGACGCCGGGGCGAGTTGGGCGTTGTGACAGCCCCCGCAAACCTGCGCCGCCAGCTCCACGCGCGGGATGACGCTAAAATCGGTGGGATTGGCGGCGTGATTGGCGGCCGGCCCGTGGCAGCTTTCGCATTGCACACCTTCCAGCAACGGCGTCTGGCCGGCACTGATAAATCCGGTCGGCAAACCGTAACCGACCGTGTGGCAGACCACGCAGGAGGCGTTGGTCTGGCCGCCCGCTCTGGCAAAAGTCGCATTGGTGAACGCCTCCGCGTGGGGCGTGAGCATCCACGTCGAATGAACAGTCCCATGGCAACTAATGCAGACCTGCGAACCGGCGTAATTCGGCGCGGGACCGGACACGCGAAAGAAGGCGTTGCGGGTCATCGCCGTGATGGTCGCCATCAACGTCAAATTGGTGGGGCCGCCCACCGCCACCCAGTTCCCCGTTGATAGATTGGATTTTTCCCAAACCTGGTAATATCCCGGCGGACCGTCCCAGGTGATATGGACGCCGTTGGTAACGGATTGAATTCCCTGCAACAAGGGCGTCCCCGGGAACCCGCCTGGCTGGACGGTGCTCAAGTGGACGATGCCCTGGGCACTGGCACAAAGGGGTGTCAGAAAGGCAATGACTGCGGTTGATATGACCGCCCGTGCGCGGCTGGCCGAATTTTTCAACCGCACAGCGGCGACACGATTTAATTGGCCGGACATGTCCATGATATTCGCAATCAGCCTGACATGAACCGCGAACGGTCAGCTATTCTATTATTGCCGTATGCCAACCGCTTTTTGCTTTTCGACTGACAAGAACGGTAACAGGCGAATGGACGTGGCACAAGAGATTGCACGTTTTTCTGGCGCGTGGCCCTCGACGGCGTTATGCTCACCCGTCTGAATGAAAAAATGCAACCGCTGAGATCAGCAGATGGATTTTCCAGGACGGCATCGTCTAAACACGGTTCCGCCCGCGTCGGCTTGTTGGCCGTGGTTTCGTTTCTGTTGGGCGTGGGAGCGACCGCGGCCTGGTTTCATTTCAACGCCAGGCAGGAGCCGCCAAATCAATCTCCACCCTCTCCTCCGCCATCGGCGGTTTCGGAATCCACTGGGACGCCCCCCGCCCCAAACCCGGCCACGCAACCGGTCGTGCAACCGCCGGTGCCGGTCAGCCCGGAAACAATTGAAGCCGTCAAGCGCGCGGTGCCGAATTATGCCTCGCTGTCTTTGGATGAAGGGACTGAAATGTTGCGGGAAGCAGCCGTGAAGGAATTCACCGCCGCCGCGAGCGAAATGCAAAGCCAGGTGGCGAAAGCCCGGAATGAATTGGACGCGGCCCAAAACAGCAACTCGGCGGATGATCAGCAGGCGGCGATGAAACATTTGCAGGACGTGCAAAAAGAGCAGACGGAAAAGCTCCAGCAAATCGCCGCGAAACTTCAAACGCAGATCGCCGCGTTGAAACAATTAAAAGGCGCGCAATAATGAATTGTACGATCCGGGCAGCCGGATGCGAACGTGGATGAGCCTGGCGCAGCCGAATGCTTCACCATGGGTTCAGGATTACACTTACAACGCCGTGATGCGGCTGAGCGGAGTTTGGTCTCCGGCAGGGACTTTCTCGTATAATTACGCTACCGGCGGGGGCGATCGGGTGGAGGCGATTGATCTGCCCGATTCGCAAGGCCCCTGGTATGGGACCTCTGTGGAATATGACGGCCTGGCGCGGCCGTTTTATTTGCAAATCTTCACCCCGAAGACGAGGTTTTACGATCAGTATTCCTATGATGACGGCTCGGAAGTGACGCAACAGGTGTTCACGGCGGGCAATTACCTCAACTACACGTATGACAACATCGGGCAGTTGAAGACGGCGTTGGGGCATGAATCGGGCGGGACAACGCCCCGGTTGCAGGAGCAGTTTGGGTATGGGTATGACAAGGCGTGGAACTTGAATTCCCGGACGAATTATGCGATGATCCAAACATTCGGCGTGAATGATTTGAACGAATTAACGAACTCGACGGTGACGGGTTTGGCGACGCCGGTCATCGCGGGCGCGACCACCAGCCCGGCAACCAGCGTGACGGTGAACGGCACGACAGCTAAGCTGTATGGGGACGCGACGTTTGCGACGACGAACGTGGGGCTTTCGAGCGGGTGGAACACGGTGACGGCAATGTCGCATGATGGCTACGGGCGTGTGGCCAGCAGCAGCATCCAGGTGGACGTGACGGGCAATGCCACTTACATGTATGACGCCAACGGGAACCTCACCAACGACGGCAAGCGGAACTTTGGCTACGACGACGAGAACGAGTTAATCAGCGTGTGGGTGTCCAGCGCGTGGAGCAATAATTTTGTGTATGATGGGTTGCAGCGCAAGCGGATTGAACGGGATTATAGTTGGCAGGGCGGTTCATGGGTGGAGACAAACGAGGTGCATTACGTGTATGACGGGAACTTGGTGTTTCAGGAGCGGGACCAGAACAATCTGCCGATAACGACCTATACACGCGGGGCGGATTTGAGCGGAACGTTGCAGGGGGCGGGAGGGATTGGTGGATTATTGGCGCGGTCGGATCGGATGTCGGTGATACCGCTGATATTGTCTCCCGTCAATCCGCGACCGCAATATGTGAGCACATCGTATTATCATAGCGATGGGAACGGTAATGTGACCGCGTTGGTGGAGCCGAGCGGGTTCCAGGTGGCCAGCTACGAATATGACCCGTATGGGAACATGCTGGCGATGAGCGGGTTGTTGGCGGGGATCAATCATTATCGTTTTTCGTCAAAGGAATGGAATGACAACGACGGGCTATATTATTACCTCTATCGCCTTTATGATCCAGGGCTGCAAAGGTGGCCAAATAAAGACCCGAAGGATGAACTCGGAAACAAGGCGCTTCACCCAGTATATGTGCCCCGCTATATGCCACAATATCTGTTTAATCTCCTTTTGCGAGAGATTGAAATGCGGCCTGCTTTGGCCGATGCTACCCGGGGTGAAATGATGAGCAAACCAGGCTCACCGACAAAGATATGGGCGATGAACAATTTTTCAGCGTTCGGAGATTCTCTTTCTGGCAATGATCAAAATTTGCTAAACGTCTTAGCCGGTAACTCACGAAACGACAATCAATCAGATGAAGGAGATAACAGCAATCTCTACGCATTTGTTGGTAATGATCCATTGGCACATTTTGACCCTGACGGTCAACGTTGGGCGGACCTCAAAAACGGCTACTGCGAATACCTGTGCGCAAACCTGGGTTGGCCATTGTCTAACGGTTATTACTGGGGTGTTTTAATTATGGCGAACAACTGTAACTATTGCTCTCGATCAGGATGGATATACGTTGGGCCTGTGCCAACTATAATCCCCTATATCTATGTTTTTGTGCCATGTCCGATTGTCTGTATATGAGGCAAGACGCTTGGAAATTTATCTTGCGCCATGTTTTGGAAGTATGCGTTTATGAATAAACTGGGCACACTCTTTATTCCAGGCATCATCATCGCAGTAGGGGTTGGCATTTATGTGTTCAAATGCTTTGGCAAACATGCACAAGGGATGATCGAGTTGATTCTATTTTGGCTTGCCTTATGTTTAGCTGTTTATGTGTTGGCACTCTTGTTAACCGGGATTTCCCATTTGACCTGATGTTCACGGTTTTCAAATGGTTTTTCCGGCGTTTTCATGATATTCCTGCCGACGCGGGCCGTGTCAAGCCTTCTCCTAAGCCCAAGAGGTGTATTTTGGTGTTGCCCCGTTTTCCGACGATTTTGCTCGCTGGTCGGCCTTCTTGGCCGAGGCAGAGACACCTCTCCCGTGGTAACTGATGTTTTCATGTGATTTTCATTCATCCACTGGACGAGACGGGCACGCGCAAGCGGTCGATGGCTTCCAAAATAGCTCGGAACAACTCCCGTGGAACCGCTACCTCTGCCATCTGGAAGATGACCCTCCGGGCATGAGTCACAACCTTTGCCCCGATCTTGATCAGTTTCTCCCGCAAAGTCGTCAACGTCCAGTGACTCACTGAACGGGGCAACACAGCCTGCCGAAGATAGTTCCCCAAATTGTAGGCCAGAACGAACAGCAATAATCTTACCTCGTTATCCACGAAGTCATGGCAGGAAAGCCGCGTCCATTTTATGGCATTCTTGCCTTCCTTGATCCACTGCTCCGCCGTCCCCCGTTGATTGTAAAAACGCACCACTCGTTTTGCCGACCGGCTCAGATTGGTGACGATGAATCCGATGCGAGGGAACAACTCCCCCCGGTGCCATTCCACTTTGGCAATCACCCGGCGGGGACAGTTCCAACTCTTGGCCTGATACAAAGTCCCTATACCGACACCTGAGTTTTGGGGGTCTTCCCACCGGACGAACCGTAAGTGGTTCAATCATTTTGTTCAAAGGTGTCATTGGCTGGAAGTCGGATGGCATACAAAAAGCCTTCCCCTTCCAGATACTCATAGATGTCTGGATTGGCAAAGGCGGCATCGCCGCGAAAGTAGCAGTCGAATCTCTTGGCCGCGATAACGGGCGACAATCGGTTCGAGTACGGCCTGCCAGTCCTTGGCGCTATGCACGTTGCCTTCGCGCAGCAGCGTGCCTTCCACATCGCCAAACTGGTTGAAGCAGAATAAAGGATGATAACAGGTGCAGGCAAAATGTCCGTTGTAGGCGCTGCCCTCCTGTTCCCCGTAGGTTTCGCTCACCGAGCTGTCCATATCCAGAACCAGCTCCTTCATCGGTCTTTGTTGATGAAGCTGCTCATTCCACATTCCCGGCATCTTTTTCAAGGCCATGAGATTTTCGGCTTGGGTCAGCACCTCGGTCTCGAATCGACTCATCTGGCTGGTCGAAGCCGCCTGATGCTCGCAAGCTCTTCCTCCCACCACATAGCGCATGGCGGGATCGACCGAGAGACGCTCGGCGTCATTGGTGTCCTCATAACCCGCCAGACGGCTGAAAACCGATTGCCTCAAAAGGGCCACCATCGAGTGCTGGGTGTTCTTACCCGTGCGTTGATCGGTAGAAAATATGCGTGCCATGGTGGTCAGGTTCAACGCTTCGTCGAGTTCCCGGTAAGCGAGCAAACCCGCGTCGGAGGTCACCTTCGATCCATGAAATTCCAGCTTTAACCGACCGTCAAATTCGACGCCAAGACCCTGTTTTTTGCTCTCACCCGCCAGATTTTCCGTGTTTTGTAGGATTGACATAGAGAAAAGCCTTTGTTTATGCGGCTCCAGTATAAGTCGCTAACTTCCGAATGCGAAGTTTATTTGGGAAATATGGGGTTAAATATTATAATTTTCGCGCCAGTTTACAGGTGTTTTTCAAAGCTAATTTTAAGGAGGAAAGATAAAAAAACGGAAAAATAAACATAAACGGTTCTTGAAATTGGCAACTGAACTTCCCCCTACGCTGGCGCGTGCTGACATGGCGGCTGCGATCCGCCTTCGCTGCGCTACGGCGCGACAAGAAGGCCAGCCGCCACGCCATCACGCCCCAGCTTCGCCCCAAAGACAAAATCAGTCTGCCCGTGGCGTCGTTCGTCGCGCTGTCCGGGCGAGACGGGACGCTTTCTAATTGGAATGTCTCACCCGGTCATCGCGCCGAGCCGCCCCCACCGGCAGCACAGGCAACGACCGTCCCGCTCTGCGGTGACTGCTAAAATTGGTTCGCTATCGCTCAAAGGAAATTACGAATCGCGCGCAAGGGAGGACGTGCTCCCGCCTTCGCTCGGAGCTACGGCGAGGCGAGTCGTGGTGTCGGCCAGGGTCGCGTCGGCACGTCCTGTGCGGGAATGCGCCCTACCGCTCGAAATAAAAAACAGGTTTGCTTGCTCAGATAAGAGTCACATTGTGCAACATAAAACTGGCCGCGAGGAAAAGGCAACGGGCGGCCTGGCAGCGGGGGACCCCGCGAGACCCCGCTGCCACCGTTTTATGATGCATGAAGGGGTCAGTTAATGATATTGTATTATTTTATTGACGGATTCGGGAGGGGCGGGATAGGATCTGGGCGTGGCTCGGAAACTGCGCATTCAATATCCCGGGGCGATTTATCAGTGTGATGAATCGCGGTGACCGGCGCGAGGCCATCTTTGCCGACGACGCGGATCGGCGGAGGTTTTTGGAGACCCTCGCGGAGGCGTGCCAGAAGACCGGCTGGCAGGTGCATGCCTATTGCCTGATGAGCAACCACTTTCACTTGGTGGTGGAAACCCCCCAGCCCAATTTGGTGCTCGGAATGAAGTGGTTGCTGGGCACTTACACCAGCCGGTACAACCGGCGGCACAAGGAATTCGGACACTTGTTCAGCGGTCGGTACAAGGCCCTGGTGGTGGACGGGAGCGGGGACGGTTATCTCAAGACGGCCTGTGACTACGTGCATTTGAACCCGGTGCGGGCCAAATTGATGAAGGCGGATCAAGCTTTGGAGGCATTTGCCTGGAGCAGCTATCGGTGGTATCTGAGTGGGCCCTCGCGCCGACCGTCCTGGCTGCGGGTGGACCGGCTGCTGGGGGAGTGGGGCGTTCCCAGGGACAGCATTGCGGGGAGGCGTGAGTTTGCGGAGCGGATGGAGTGGCGGCGGGGGGAGAACGGCAGGGGAGGAATTCAAGCCGATGAAGCGGGGCTGGTGCCTGGGGCGGGAGGAGTTTCGGCGGGAGTTGCTGGAGCAGGTGAGCACGCCGGACGGTCCGAGCCATTTCGGCGAGGCGATGCAGGAGGCGGCGCAGGCCCGGGCGGAGCGGATGGTGAAGGAGGGACTCCAGCGTTTAAGGTGGAGCGAGGCCGATTTGAGGGGGCGGCGCAAGGGCGAACCGGGGAAGGTGAAGTTGGCGCGCGCCTTGCGGGCAAACACGACGATGCCGCTGGCATGGATTGCGGAGCGGCTGAACATGGGTGGTCGCGGATATTTAGCCTGGCTACTGGGACAGGGCGCAAAAACCAAACGCCCGCAATCAAATGATCAAGCCATGTTGAAAATATGACAATATCATTAACTGACCCGAATGGCCCTTAGATAAGGCTCAACAAAATGGCGGTTTTCATTGAAAACCGCGGGAATCGGAAAGCTTTTACCGCAATGGATGTCGGCAAAGCCAGCAAAATCAAACGCTTTCTTGCTCCGCGCTCAGTCCGACCGGCCGCAGGCGGCACATGAAGGAGCGAGTTTTAAGTGCGATTGTAACTGGCTGTATTTCATTGATTTACGCCTTATCTAAGGGCCATTCTTAACTGACCCCTTTATGAGTGATTTAACAACTGCGGAAAAGCAACAAGCCATTCAAGGTTATGAACAAGCAGCAAAGGAGGCAACAGACCCAGTTGCTAAAGCTTATCAACAGGCGCGCGCTGACGCTTTACGGGGAAAGGGTCCATCTCCAGGAAACTTTAGTGATTTTAAAGCAAAACATCCCAGTTGCAATTAGTACAATGGAATCAGTAATTATATCTTTGATTGATCCAGTAAGATTTTGCCTTTTAAATAGGAATTTACCAGATGGTGCAATTAGATTTGACAACAGGGAGACGCTAAATCCTGTTTCCTTTCCAGGATGGCATTCTTTTGGCGACGTGTTGTGCCACGGGCCGTCCAAAAGTATCGTCGGAATTTCATTTTCCGTACCTAAAGAGCAAAAATCCAAAGCGAAAGGACTCGCTCGCGGCTTGTCAGGCTCAATAATCGAATATAAGGAATTTATTGAAGGCGATGCCTCTGATATTTACAGAGGCCATTCATACGATGCCTGTTTAGAGATAAAATGGTCCGCCAGTTTGCCTGATCGGTTAATAGAAGTCAAAACTTCAGATATATTATGGTATCCAAATGCCAGCAGAGGAGTTAACCAAATTCCGATAGCTCTTGGGATTGAAAATATTGAATATCTTGCTAAATCGGCTGATTACGATTTAAATGCGCCTAGAACGTTTCCGTTTCCGAAAATGAGAATTGAATTTCTGAATGATTAAATAAATAGGCAACCAATTGCATGACAAGATGTCACTGACTTGAAAGTTGACGCCCTCGGGCAGCAGTTTGTATATCACCAACGGTTATGACAGTCTGGCGCGGATGACGAACACGTATTTGCATACGCCGCTGGCGAGCCTGATTGACCAGCATGCCTATTCCTACGATCCGGGTTCGGAAGTGACGCAGCAGGTGTTCACGGCGGGCAATCATATCAATTACACTTATGACAACATCGGGCAGTTAATTGTTACGCACTTTTTTGACATCGTAAAAACGGCCAAATTGGGGTCGTAGGTTTTTTGGAACTTTTTCCACACTGACATCGTAATTTGTGGCCGAATAGCCACGCTCTGATCGTAAGGTTGTGATCCGGCTGGTTCATTTTCGGATTTTCAGGCGTTCCGGGATTTTTTCACCACACTGACATCGCAAGCGGCGGCTTCCGGCTGGATTCCCACACTGGCATCGTAAGGGCCGATTTTTGCCGTTGCAGCGGCTTTTGGCCGGACTGACATCGTAAGGTGACGACGCCAGCGGTGTTATCAAGTGCCGGTGATGTGGCGCATGGCATCATGGAAAGACAGGCCGAGGACCTGGACGTGGAAGTCAATGGCGTTGCCGGCCAGATTGCGTTGGGGCCAGCGCCAGTAACTGTCCTTGACGATGAGACCAGGATAGGCGGGCAAGCTAAAATTGCCCGCCTCCCGCTCCACGAGTTGGAGACCGCGCTTTTCGAGCAACGGAACCAGCGGGGCGAGCCGGGCGGCGCGGATTTGCTCACGCGACCACCGAGTGCGATTCGGGGAGGGGGTTGTCATAATCTTTTCGCCAGTGGGGTTGGATGAGGACGTGGTTGACCTGCTTGATATCCACGAAGCGGGTCTGGTCGCGGACGGCCTCGATGAGTGAACCCAGGCAGAGGTTGCGGGTGCGGCGCAGGAGACCTTCGCCGGAGCGGACGATGAGCGCCAGCGCTTCCGGGGTGAAAGTGTTATGACCCAGGCCGGCGCGATCCAGTTGATCCAGGATAAATTGTTCAACGGTTTCGGGAGCCAGGCGTGAGAGCAGCGCCGAGTAAGTGACACGGGAGCGGATTTCCTCATTGATGGACAGCGAGAGTGATTGCAACAGCGGCGGCTGGCCGATGAGCGCCAGACAGTGCGAGCGCGGGAAGTCTTCGCAGAGCAGGCGGAGTTTGCGCAGAGAGTCCGGTGGCATGAGGTGGGCGTCGTCAATG